>CAVWIJ010000021.1:0-117582 GCA_963754985.1 uncultured Holophagae bacterium
CTTCGTCGAGGTGCCGGCTGGCACCTACGACGTGCAGGTAGTCCCGGCCGGCGCCACCGAGCCGGTCGTGATCGAGGCCGACCTCACCCTCAAGATGGCGGCGACCGATTACACGGTCATCGCCACCAACCTCTCGCCAACATCACGCCCGTAGTGCTGACCGCCACCGGCGGCGGTCCGGCGGCCGGCAACGTCTGGGTGCGCTTCTTCCACGGCTCTCCGGATGCTCCCGCAGTTGATATCGCGGTCACCGGCGGCCCGGTGCTCTTCGGCAACGTTGTCTTTCGGTCCGAACCAGTACCTCGAGGTGCCCGCTGGAAGCTCAGCCTCGAGGCGCGCATCGCGGGCACGATGAACGTCGCTCTTGCGCTGCCGGCATCGAGCTTCAGGAGGGTCAGGTCTACACCGCGTACGCGACGGGACTTGTCGCCGACATCGGTTCCCTCGACAACTTCTACTTCATACCGGCGGCCGCCCGCGCGAGCGGCGCCCAGGGCTCGTTCTTCAAGACCGACGTCGACATCCAGAATGGTGAGGGCGACACCGCGCACTACCAGTTCCTGTGGCTGCCGCGCGACACCGACAATTCGTCGCCGCTGGCCTATTCGAGGGCGTGCTCCGCTCGGCGCTGGAATGGCGATGCGCTACGCCGATGTGCTCGGCGAGGTCTTTGGCGTCGGCGACGGCACGAACGCCGTCGGCGCGCTCGCCGTGGTTTGCGGACAGCTCGGACCTCAAGCTCTTCTCCAGGACCTACAACGTGTCGGACGAGGGCACCTTCGGCCAGGCGATCCCCGGCTTCGCCGACGACCTGATCATGGAGGGCGAGCGCAAGCGCATTCTCTTCTTCACCGAGAACGCGGGCTTCCGCTCGAACATCGGCATCCTCAACGGCACCGGTGCTCCGATGACGATCAGCTGGGCCCGCTACGTGGCGGATGGCACCATGGTGGAAGAGGCTTCTGCGGACCTGCCGCCGTGGGGCAACGTCCAGCTGAACCGGGTCTTTGCCGGCGAGGCCCCGGTCGAGGCCGCCTTCATCGACGTCTGGACCGAGACGCCGGGCGCCGCGTTCATCGGCGTACGGCTCGGTGCTGGACAACCAGAGCTCCGACCCGACCACCGTCCTGCCGCAGTAACGCCCCCGCCCCCAGGGGCTGGGATCTGGGGGAGGGGCCAGTCCGCCTTCTCCCCCTTTTCTGTCTGCGCCAGGCATGGCGCGAAGCGACAGGACTGGCGTGGTCATGTCGGTTGCGACCGGGGAGGGAAAGCGAATCGGGAAGTGGCTTGGGGGTGAGAGTCCCTGGAGGCGCCACGCAATTCCCAGGACGAGGCGCGCAGCGCATCGTCCACAACCCCTCAGCGGAGCCGCGCGGCAGGGGTTACAGCTCGACGCCGAGGGGCTTGCGCAGGGCGACGGCGACGACCATGGTGAGCACGAAGAACACGACCATCCAGGCGTAGCGCCACTCGAAGTCCCAGCTGGCGAAGGCGACGCTCCCGTCGGGATAGGCGACAGAGATCTCGGACAGCCCGCTGGAGCGCGGCAGCGGGTCCTCGGAGGGCCGCTCGAGCTGATCCATGAACGAGTGCTCGGGCCGGGTCGGCGACAGGCGGACGACCGCGTCGGTGGCGCGCAGGGTCTTGCCGACCGTCTCGTCGCCGACCCTGAAGGCGAGCTCGTAGTCGCCGGGCTTCTCGACCACGACCTGCCACAGCATCTCGCCGAGGTCGGGCGCCCACACCGCGCCGCCGTGCGGCCCGCAGCCCGGCCGGGAGCTCGAGAGTCACCGGAGGCCGCGCCTGATCCGAATGCTCGCTCCAGTCCTCAGCGAAGACCGCGCGGACCAGCGTGTGCTCGCCCGGCTCGAAGCCGCGGAAGCCGTAGAAGGCGTGCAGCTGCACCATGAGCAGGACCAGCGGCGGGAGGATGAAGATCATCGGCTTGAGCGCGAGCGCCTGGTAGTGAACGACGTGGCGGAGGATCTCGCCCTGCGCGCGGAAGATCGCCGCCAGGTCGTCGTTGAACAGGCGGATCTCGAAAAGGCAGGCGTGGATCTTGCGCTTGACCTCGGCGATCCGGCGCTGGTTCGAGGTCTTCTTGAAGACCCACAGCGCGAACACGCCGACCGGGATCGACCAGATGAGGACCCCTACCAGCGGGGGAAGACCGCGCAGGGGGGCCTGCAGCAGGTCGAATATCGGACGCAGGACGTCGTTGAGGAGCAACATCGGCCGGGCGCTACGAGATGTAGCCGAGCCCCTTGAGCCGCTTGCGGATCTCCTCCTCGTCGTCGGTGTCGCCGATCTTGGCGAGCTCCTTCTCGAGGGCGTGGGTGATGAACTCCTCGACCGAGGAGTAGCCCGCAATCTCGGCGAACTTTTTGATCTTGTCGACCAGCGCCGAGTCGAGCTTGACCTTGGTGGTTCCGAACATGGCTACCGTCCTCTCCCGTCCGCCTACGGCGCGCTGCCGCGGGCGCGACGATGATCCTGACACCTCATCGGCCGCCCCGCAGGCCGAGGTCGGCGCGACATCTCGCTCACCTCGTGTTGGCAGCCGCGAAGGCCGCCGCGTCGAAGATCGGTCTACCTTCCATGTAACTGGGCGGCTGGACGCCGAACAGGGTCAGCGCGGTGGACGCGAGGTCGACGATGTGCGGGTCGTCGCTCGCGATCGGGTGGCTCGCCAGGACGATGCCCGGCACGATCCGCGGGTCGACGATGTGGTCGCCGCTCCAGGCCTTGACGTTGTCCTCGAAGACCTCACCGGCGACGACGCCGCTCGCGCCGTCCCACGAGATCCGGTAGCCGTGGTTGTAGCCGACCAGCAGGTCGGGCGCATTGCCCTTGTAAGGCCCCACGTACAGCCGGTCGGTGTCCCAGAGCTGGTTGATCGCCACCGTGTCGCCGTCGCGCAGCCCGCCGAGCCGGCCGGCGAGCTCCTGCTTGAGCGCGTCGGCCTCGCCGGGCGCGACGATGCCCTGCGCCTCGCGCCCCTCGAGATTGAGGAACATGCCGACCAGGCCAACCGCGTAGGCCCTGGTCCGCGACCAGTCCACCGAGCGCAGCCACTGCTCGCGGCCGTCCGCGCCCTCCTTCAGGGCGAGGTAGCCGTTCTCGAGCAGCCAGGCGTTGAGGTTGACGCCGCGCCGGAACGAGGTGCAGCCGTGGTCGGAGAGGACGATCAGCAGGTCGCCGTCGCCGAGCCGCGCCATCGCCCGCCCGACGATCTCGTCGTTGCGCCGGTACTGCCGCTCGATGGCGTCGCGGTACTCGGGGTCGCCGCCGCCTCGCGCCGCCGGGTGGCCGTCCTCGGTGTAGCGCCAGTACATGTGGTTGACTCGGTCGGCGGCATCGAACACGGTCACCAGGGCGCCCTTGCGCAGCCGGTCGAGCGCGGTGTGGAACATCGCCTCGCGCTCGGCGTCGATGTCGGCGGTCTGGGTCCAGAAGGTGCGGTCGTCGGTGACCTTCTCGTTCAGCGCCCAGGTGTCCTCGGCGAGGCCGAGGGTGGCGAAGGGCCCGATCTTCTTGCTCAGGTAGGCCGAGTAGTAGCTGCGGGTGGGAGATCGGCATCGCCGGCTTCTCCGGGCTCGATGTTGACCGGCGAGACGTAGAGCGAGCAGTGCTCGTCGAGCTCGGTGACCATCATCCGCGCGAGGCCCGTGACCTTGACGGAGGCGATCGCCGGGAAGCGCAGCGTGACCCAGCCGCTGAGCTCGCCCGGGGCTCGAGGCTGGAGCTCCTCGCCGTCGACTGCGACCCGCGCCGACGCGGGCGCGCCGGTCGATCTCGATCGAGATCGGCAGCTCCATCGGCGGGCTGCCGTCGAGGAAGCTGTTGTCGGGCCCCTGGATGCGATCCGGTGAGGGTGTCGCCGGAGCGCGCGAGCGGCCGCCGGATGCCGCCTTCCTGGAAGGCGGTCGACTCTGGCCGTCGTGCGTGAACAGCTGGAAGGTCCCCTGGGTGCCGAGCAGGTCCGGGATGCACATGGCGCCGAGCTGGGCGCCGTAGAAGGCGTCCGGCGGGAAGGTGATCGGGACCCGGATGATCGTGCTCCACACGTTGTGCTCGCCGAGGATCGTCCACCAGGGCTTGGACTTGCGGAGCAGGCGGATGGCGGGCTTCTGCGAGCGGGATGCGCAGCTTGCCGAGCTTGAGCACCCGGTCGACCGAGCCGATGTGGGTCGAGGACAGCCGCGGCAGGTAGGTCCGCGGATCGCGGTCGAGGAAGTCGAAGATGTTGTGGCGGCCGGGGTTGGTGCCGGTCGTGAAGCTCGACCACGCGACCGGCGTGACCGACGGGAAGGTCGTGCGCAGGCGCCGGTAGCCGCCGCGCGCGGCGAGCTTCGAGAAGTTCGGGCAGCTTGCCCTCGGCCATCAGCCGCTCGGTGATCGTCGCGTCCTGGCCGTCGAAGCCGACGAAGATCAGGCGCCGGACCAGCGGTTTGGTGCGCGAGCGGCGGCGGATCATCCGCCACAGCATGCGGAAGGGCCACGCCAGCATCGCGAAGCCGGCGATCAGGGTGGTCGCGAAGAGGACGGCGAAGGAGCCGAGAACGGCGAAGCCGGCGCCCGGGCCGATGTAGGCATCGGCCGGCGAGGAGGCGGCGAGGACGGCGGCCAGGCCGGCCGCTGCGGCCAGTCGCCACCGGAGAGATGTCGCTCGCTGGGTCACCCTCGCTCCTTTCCCCGTGATCGTCGCCGGGTTGGTCGCGCCGATCGCCGCCGACGCCGACGCGCGGGCGACCGGCGCTCGCCCGGACGGTCGCGACAGTCGGTCAACGGGCGTGTAGTATAGGCGTCGGGTCGCCACCCTGGCAAGGCAGGCGGCCGCGCCGCGGACAGGGAAACGTCGATTTTCGAGCCGGTTACGTGTCCAGGCGCGGCTTCTGGGAGGCGAGGCAGGCATGTCGCAAGCTCGGACGGCTCGTGCGGCGTCTGACGCGGGGCTCCGGTCGTCGTGGTGTCGGGGCTGCCGCGATCCGGAACGTCGATGACGATGAAGATGCTCGATGCCGGCGGGCTCGGCCGGTGACCGACGAGTTGCGCTCGGCCGACGAGGACAACCCCAAGGGCTACTTCGAGGACGAGCGCGTCAAGGACCTCGGCCAGATGGAGGACCGGAGCTGGCTGCGGGCAGCGCGCGGCAAGGTCATCAAGGTCGTGTCGTCGCTCCTGCAGCACCTGCCCGACGAGAACTTCTACAAGGTCATCTTCATGCGGCGCAACCTCCACGAGGTGCTCGCGTCGCAGTCCAAGATGCTCGACCGCCGGGGGGAGGCGTCCGCAGACCAGCGACGAGGAGCTGATCAAGATGTTCGAGAGCCACCTCGAGAAGGTGGAGTTCCAGCTCCGCTTCCGGCCCTGGTTCGACGCCCTCTACCTCGACCACCGATCGGTGCTCTCCGATCCGGCCGGCGCGGCTCGCAAGATCAACGAGTTCCTCGGCGGAAAGCTCGACGAGCGCCGGATGGCCGAGGCGGTCGACCCCAACCTGTACCGCAACCGCGCGGAGAACCTCGAGGCCGCGAAGCGCTCGGGGTCCTGAAACCCCTCGCGCTCGGCGAAGCCGGCGGTCGGGAACGCGGACCCTTCGACTCGCAGCGCTGCAGCGCTGCTCGCTCAGGGCAGGCTCCTCGGGCGCGGAAGCGGGCGCGGATAGCCGGCGGTCGCCGTGACACCCTAACCCCTGGGGCGGGAGGGGGTCCGGCAGGCGTCCAGCTCGACATGTGCTCGAAGATGAGCCGGGTCTCGATGCGGTCGACCTCGGGGCGGGTCGTGAAGGCGTCCAGGGCGAGGTCGCGCAGCTGCTGGGCGTCGCGCACCCCGACGTGGACCAGGAAGTCGTCGGCGCCGGACACGTGGAACACACCGAGGACCTGGGGCAGGGTCAGCGCGTAGGCCCGGAACGAGTCGACGAGCTCGCGCGAGTGCTCGCGCATGCGGACCGCGATCATCGCCTGCATGCCCATGTCGAGCGGCGCGAGGTCGAGGTCGGCGTGGAAGCCCCGCAGCACGCCGAGCTCGACCAGGCGGCGGACCCGCTCGAGGCAGGTCGACGGCGCGAGGCCTACCGTCTCGGCGAGCCGCTTGTTGGAGATCGCGGGCGTTCCTGCGCAGGGTCGCGAGGATCGCCAGGTCGTGGCGGTCGAGGTCGTCGCCGGCGCGCATGGCGCGATTGTATGCGAACGCGGGCCCCACAACGACACCGAGGCGGACCGCCGGCCGGCTTTCGGCTCAGCCGCCCCCGCTCGACGCCGCCGGCAGGCGGGAGAATCGTCGCCACAGCAGGTAGGCCGGGATCCCGGAAAGGACGATGGCGAGGCCCGGCCAGGTGGTCTGGGTCTTGTAGACGAGCAGGATGACCGCGATCGCCGACGCGACGACGATGTAGAGGGCCGGCAGCACCGGGTAGCCGAAGGCGCGGTACGGTCGCTCGGCGTCGGGACGCCGGCGGCGCAGGATGAACAGCCCGACCAGGGTCAGCACGTAGAAGATCAGGACCGAGAAGATGACGTAGTCGAGCAGGTTGGAGTAGACGTTGCCGTAGCGCTGGAGGCCGGTGGCCGGGTCGGTCAGCGGCGCCCCGCTCGCGTCGTAGAGCCGGGTGCGCGGCAGGATGAGCAGGCAGGCCCACAGGCCCTGGAGGAGCAGGCTGACCGCCGGAACGTGGTGCGCGGTTGAGGGTCCCGGTGGCGCGGAAGAAGAGGCCGTCGCGGGCCATGGCATAGGTGACGCGCGCGCCTGCGAGGATCATGCCGTTGCTGCAGCCGAAGGTCGAGATGACGATGGCGATCGCCATGATGCCCGCCCCGGCGCCGCCGAAGATGGTCTGCAGGGCGGCGGTCGCCACACGGTCGTCCGGGGCGCTCTGAATGGCCGACAGCGGCAAGGTCACCAGGTAGGCGACGTTGACCAGGATGTAGAGCACCACGACCAGGGCGCAGCCCGCGGCCATGGCGAGCGGGATGGTGCGCCGCGGGTCCCTGACCTCGCCGGCGGCGAAGGTGATGTTGTTCCAGGCGTCGGTTGAGAACAGCGATCCCACCTGGGCCACGCACATGGCGACGAAGAGCCCGAACAACCCGGCGGTGGCGGCGGTGGCCGGCACCAGGGGCAGCTCGGGCTGGATGGTGACGACATCGGCCGGCGTGAACGGGCTTGCCGAAGTTCGCCGTGATCACGCCGCTCGAGGCACCGGCGATCACGCCGACCAGGATCAGCGCGGCCAGCGACAGGATCTTGGTCGAGGTGAAGACGTTCTGGATCAGGCGGCCGATCGCGAGGCCGCGGGTGTTGATGGCGGTCAGCAGCAGGAGCAGGGCGATGCCGACGAGCTGCTGGGTGGACAGGCTCAGCGCGTAGCTCGACGAGATGTTGACCGGCTTGACGATCCACGCCGTCGGCGAGATCGCGGGCACGAGCACGCCGAGGTAGCGGGAGAAGGCCACCGCGACCGCGGCGATGGTGCCGGTCTGGATCACGAGGAACAGCGTCCAGCCGTAGAGGAAGCCCCAGAACGGGGAGTAGGCCTCGCGCAGGAAGACGTACTGGCCGCCCGCCTCCGGCATCATGGCCGCGAGCTCGCCGTAGGACAGCGCCGCGATCACCGTCAGTGCGCCGGTCACGAGCCACCCCACCAGCAGCCAGCCGCTCGAGCCGACGTGGCGCGCGATGTCGGCCGAGACGATGAAGATCCCGGACCCGATCATCGAGCCGGCCACGACCATCGTGGCGTCGAACAGTCCCAGCCCGCGGACGAAGCCTCGCTGCTCGCCCGTGTCGCCGCGTCCCCTCATCCCGTCCTCCGTCCTCACGGTTCCGCGATGATCTTCGTGCCCCGGGTCTCCGGGAGCATCCACACCCATGCCCCGGTGAACAGGGCGAAGAAGGCAGCCAGCGAGATCCCGCCGCCGAGGCCGTGGCGTGACGCCACCTGGGTGATGACGAGCGGCGTGAAGAACTGCACGCCGCGCGCCAGGTTGAAGGCGGTGCCCATGGCGGTGTTGCGCACCTTGGTGGGGAAGATCTCGGAGAAGATCGGGCCGTAGCCCGAGAAGTTGCCCGTGCCGAAGCCGACCATGAACATGAAGACCAGGGTGAGGGCCGGCCACACCGCGATGCTGCTCCAGAACCAGGTGATCGCCAGCAGGCCCACCGCCCACACGATCGAGAAGCCGGTGTAGGCGACCCGCCGCCCGCGCCAGTCCGCCACCACGCCGAACGACAGGTAGCCGAGCAGGCCGCCGGCCTGGGTGACGAGCATCCACAGCCCGGACCTCGCCATCGAGAAGCCGAGCTGGTCGTAGAGGTACTTCGGCAGCCAGGAGTAGGTGAACCAGTAGGCCGACATGTCGGTCACGGCGAGCACGAGGCCGAGCAGGAAGATCCGGCGCAGGCTGGGGACGACGAAGAGCTCTCGAAGGTGGCCCTTCTCCGGCGCCACCTGGCGCTGCCGCCGCTCCTGCCACACGTCGGACTCCGGCATGTGGCGGCGGATGACCACCACCAGCAGCGCCGGGAGCAGGGACAGGAAGAAGCAGCCGCGCCAGCCCCACTCCTCGCCGAAGCGCGCGGCCAGGGCCGGCTCCACGAAGCCGCCGACCACGGCCGCCAGGGCGATCCCGATCGGCGCGCCGGTCTGCATCACGGCGGCGAAGCGGGCGCGCATGCGGGCCGGGAAGGTCTCGCCGACCAGGGTCTGGCCGGTGGCCCACTCGCCGCCCACCCCGAGCCCGGTGATGACCCGGAAGACGAGCAGCCACAGCGCCCCCTGGGCGAAGCCGCACAGGAAGGTGCCCGACGGAGTACACGAGGATGGTCCACGACAGGACCACCTTCCGGCCGTAGCGGTCGGCGAGGTTGCCGAACAGGATGCCGCCGATCGCGGTCGCGGCCAGCGATGCGCCGAGGAGCAGCGACAGCGAGGTTGCGTCGAGGCCGAGGGTCTTCCTGATCGGGACCAGGAGGAAGGAGAACATCATGAGGTCGTAGAAGTCGAAGAGCCAGCCGGCCCACGACATCGCGAGGATGGTGAAGTGCCGGCGGTCCGGGCGCTCGCACTCGTTGAGGAAGCGCGCAGCGCTGGTGTCTGAGGCCATATCGACTCCCGCGAGCCTGGCCGATTCTCTCACAGCCCTCGCGCGCGGCGTGCCCGACTCGCGATCAACCGCGCCCCCTTCCGCTTCCGCTTCCGCGACCGCGCCCGTTTCGGTGCCCGTGCCCGTCTCCGTGCCCGTGTGACGTCACGCGCCCGGGGTCGTCCATTCGGCGACGGAGAGGGAGACGGAGGCGGAGACCCTTCGACTCGCAGCGCTGCAGCGCTGCTCGCTCAGGGCAGGCTCCACGGGCGGGGGAGGGGGCCATGCCGCACCTCGTTGATCGAGATGCGTGCGTCCCGTGACCGCAAGGTTGCGCCGGGTCCTGCGACGGGTCGCCGCCACGGTACGAAGCGTGCTGATTCCATCGCGCGCTTGTTTCCTTCCACCATTCACGGCAGAATACCGGGCCATGAGTCAACTCTTTGCCAAGAAGTCGTTGCAAACCCTGCTCGAGGAGATGGCGGGCGAGAACCGGCTGCGCCGGGTCCTCGGCCCGGTTCAGCTCACGAGCCTGGGGATCGGCTGCATCATCGGCACCGGCATCTTCGTGCTGACCGGCATCGCCGCCCACGACAAGGCCGGCCCGGCGCTGATGCTCTCGTTCGTCGTCGCCGGGCTCGCCTGCATCTTCGCCGCGCTGTGCTACGCCGAGTTCGCCTCGATGGTGCCGGTCGCCGGCTCGGCCTACACCTACGCCTACGCCACGCTGGGCGAGCTGTTCGCCTGGATCATCGGCTGGGACCTGATCCTCGAGTACGCGGTGGCCTCGGCCACGGTGGCCCACGGCTGGTCGCACTACTTCCAGGACTTCCTCGGCATGTTCGGCGTGCTCCTGCCCCAGCGCGCTGACGATCGCGCCCTTCGACTTCGACCCGCTGACCGGGGCGTTCGTGACGACGGGGTCGATCTTCGACCTGCCGGCGATCGTGATCACGGCCGTCGTCACCGCGATCCTGGTCAAGGGCATCCGGGAGAGCGCCTCCTTCAACGCCGCGATGGTCGATGATCAAGCTCGTCGGTCGTGCTCTTCGTCATCGCCGTCGGGCGCCTTCTACGTCGATCCCGCGAACTGGCAGCCCTTCGCGCCCTACGGCTACACCGGGCATCAGCTTCTTCGGCAAGACGCTCATCGGGCAGACCGAGCGCCGGCGGCGCGCCGCTGGGCATGCTCGCCGGCGCGGCGATCATCTTCTTCGCCTACATCGGCTTCGACTCGGTCTCGACCCACGCCGAGGAGGCGCAGAACCCGCAGCGCGACGTGCCGATCGGCATCATCGCCTCGCTGCTGATCTGCACCGTGCTCTACATCGCGGTGGCGGCGGTGCTGACCGGCATGGTCCCCTACGACGAGATCGACATCGACGCGCCGGTGTCGAACGCCTTCGCGCCAGGTCGGGCTGCCGTGGGCGCAGTTCATCATCTCGCTCGGCGCGCTCGCCGGCATCACGTCGGTGCTGCTGGTGCTGATGCTGAGCCAGCCCCGCGTGCTTGCTGGCGATGGCGCGCGACGGCCTGCTGCCGCCGGAGCTTCTTCGGCGCCGTCCACCCGCGCTTCCGCACGCCGTGGAAGTCGACGATCCTCACCGGGGTCGTTCGTGGCGCTGATGGCGGCGCTGCTGCCGCTGCGCATCCTCGCCGAGCTGGTCAACATCGGCACGCTGCTGGCGTTCGTGATCGTCTGCGCCGCCGTGCTGATCATGCGGCGGACCAACCCGGAGGCGGAGCGGCCGTTCCGCGTGCCCTGGTCGCCGCTCGTCCCGATCCTGGGCATCGTCATCTGCCTGCTGCTGATGTTCTCGCTGCCGTCGGAGAACTGGCTGCGCCTCGCGGTCTGGCTGCTGATCGGCTTCGCGATCTACTTCGGCTACGGATACCGGCACAGCGCGTTGCGCGAGGCGAACGAACGCGCGGCGCGCGACACCACGCTGTAGGCAGCTGGCCGCCGGCGCCAGGCTCAGTCGAGGAGCAACCCGAGCGCCTCGGCGTAGCGCTCGAGCGCCGTCCGCGCAGCTTCGGCCTGGTCGCGCTCCTCGCGCGCTCCGGCCGTGGGCTCGAGGTGGCGAGCGAGGACCCTCAGCCGGCCGCGCCGGCGATCGGCCTTGAGGTCGAAGCGCGCCACCAGGCGGTCGCCCGCGAGCACCGGCAGGCAGTAGTAGCCATAGACCCGCTGCGGGGCGCGGCTTGAAGATCTCCAGCACCTGGTGGAAGCCGAACAGGCGCTGGACGCGGGCGCGATCGAAGAGCAACGGGTCGAAGGGCGACAGCAGAATGCCCCGGTCGCGGCGAGGGCGCACGCTCTCGAGCCGGGCCGCGAGCTCGAGGTCCGAGGGCCGGATCCAGCCGGCGGCAGGCCTCTCCTCGCCGTCGACCAGCCGGCAGGGCACGATCCGCGCGCTGCCTGCGAGCCGCGCGAGGGCGCCTTCGAGATCGTGGCGGCGGTGGTCGAATCGCCAGGTTTGAGCGAGGGTCGCCGTCGTGGCCCAGCCGTGGCAGGCGAGGGCGCGCAGCAGCAGCGTCTCAATCGCCACGCCGCGGGGCACGGGCGGCGCGGTCCGGACGTGCTCGGGGATCACCCGCTCGGCGAGGTCGTAGCTGCGCTGGAAGCTGCGCCGCTCGCGGATGGCGAGCTCGCCGGATGACCAGAGCGCCGAGGCGACCTTCTTGGCGACCTTGAGGTCCCACCAGCCGCGGCTGCCGCCGCCCTCCAGGTCGATCGAGCGCAGCGGCCCCTCGTCGCGGATCCGCCGGCGCAGCGACGCCGCCACCTCGGGGTGCTTGCCGACGAGGTCGCCCCACCACGGGTGGTGCTCGAAGTCCCGGCGCCGGAACTCGAACACCGGGTACAGCTCGAGCGGCATCCAGCTCGCCTCATGGCCCCAGTACTCGAAGAGCGGCTCGCCGGGCTGCAGCAGCTCCTCGGCGAGAGCCGGGTCGAAGCCTTCGAGCCGGGACAGCAGCACGATCGCGTGGCTGCGGGCGCCGGCCACCGACACGGTGTCGAGCTGAAGGTAGCCGTGGCCCTCGATGATCCGATGGGCAGCAGCCCTGGCCCTGGCGCCGCGACCGGACGCCCGGTGGGGAAGGCCGGTCCACTCGGGCTTGAGCAGCCCGCAGCGGGCGAGCGCCAGCCGTCGCGCCGCGAGGACGGAGATCGATTCCACGCGGGAATGATCTCATGCGTCCTGCGTTCTCTCAGTTCCGATTCCCGGGCCCGGTTTCCTGTACGAACGCTGCGGTTCCCCGGCCGCCGATGCGTGGGACCATTCGGTCAGCAGTGGTTGCAGACCCGGACCCGGGCGCGGAAGCGGAAGCGGGCGGATGGTGGGCCCCAACCCCTAATCCTTCGACTTGACCGCCTCGTACTTCGCGAGCTTCGGGCTGGAGCTGTCAATCTTCGGAAGCTCGTCCGCACCCTCGATCCACGGCGACCGCTGGTCGAAGAAGACGTGCGCCTGCGGTGCGCGGTCAATGTCACCGCCGATCAACGCCCGCGCGACGTGCACCTCGCCCGGGGACAGCGTCGAAACGTAGAGCATGGTCGTGCCGCACACCGAGCAGAAGCCGCGCCGGCTCTGCGGCGAGGACTGGTACCAGCGGACGAGCTCCTCCCCGGCGGTGATGGAGAATCGTTCCTCCCGGGCGCCGACCCAGGTGACAAACGCGGCGCCGTGGGCGGCGCGGCAGAAGCGGCAGTGGCAGTGGGCGCAGAACAGGCTGGGTGGCGTGATCGCGAAGCACACCGCTCCACAAAGGCACTGACCGTCGAATTGTTCCATGGCGCTCCACCTCCAAGGGGGTCGGCACATCGTACCGGAGGACCTCCTGGTGGGGAAGGCGGCTCGGACGGCGGGCGCCTGCGTGAGCCGGTCACGCGGGCTATTGGGGTTGACAATCCGGCGGAGGTTGCGAGTGGACGCAGCCTCGTTCGCAGGATAGGATGTGGTCCTGGATCAGTCATGACATCCAAGAACAGCGGCAGGCGGTGAAGCCACCGGTCGCGGAGCCGTGGAGGTGCCTCATGTGTCGTAAGTGGGTCCTGACGGTCACCATTGTCGTCCTTGGGGTATCCGCCGCGGGTTCGGGGGGTGCGACCGAGCCCGACCCAAGAGGAATCGCTGCTGACAAGATCGAACCGCTGGTTCTGCAGCAGCTCGAGGGCTCGGATCGCGCGGACTTCTTCATTGAGCTCGTGGACAGGGCCGACCTGGCGCCGGCCGCGAGCCTCGGTTCAAAGGAGGGCAGGGGCCGTTTCGTCCTGGCCGCGCTCCAGGAAACCGCGGCGCGATCCCAGCGCGAGCTGCGGGACCTGCTCGATCGCCGGGGGGTCGTATACCAGCCGTACTACATCGCGAACTTGATCCTCGTTCGCGGAGGTAATCTCGCGTTGCTGGAAGAGGTCGCCGCCCGTCCGGACGTGGCGCGGATCAGCGCCAACCACGAGCTCGTCGCCATCGATCCGTTGGCGGGCTCGGCAGCCTCCGCCGATAGCCGCGCCGTCGAACCCAACCTGGTCTTTGTCAGGGCGCCGGAGGTCTGGTCCATGGGGATCACTGGCCAGGGGACGGTGGTCGCCGTCAACGACACCGGCCTCGACGAGGACCACCCCGCGATCCGCGGCCACTATCGCGGCTGCCTGAATCCGCCGGGCTGCACTGTCGAGGACCACAATTTCGACTGGTGGGACGCCACCGGCACCTATCCGGCAGACCCCTTCGACGGTCATGGCCACGGTACCCACGTCACCGGCATCGCAATTGGTGACGACGGCGGCGCCAATCAGATCGGCATGGCGCCGGGCGCGCAAACCATTCACTGCAAGGTACTGACCGACGGGGGAGCTGTCACAGACGCTGACGTTGTCGAGTGCTTGCAGTGGGACCTCGCGCCGTGGAACCTGGCCGGTGCCAACCCGAACCCCGCGCTCGCGCCTGACGTCGTGAACATGTCCTGGGGGTACTGGGGTGGTGGATACAATGTGTTTCGCGACATCGTTCTCGCCCTGAATGCGGCCGGGATCCTGGTGGTCGCCGAGACTGGGAACGAGGGGCCGAACTGCGCGACGCTCCGGTCGATCGGCGACTACAAGGAGGTCCTGACTGTGGGCTCGGTGAGCCAGGCGGTGCCCCACCCCGGCCAGGTTTCCTCCTTCTCGGCACGCGGTCCATCGATCCTCGATCCCTCGCCGCCGGATTACTTCCCGGACGTGATGGCGCCTGGCCAGAACATCCGGTCGTCGCTCCCGGGCGGCAGCTATCAGTCATGGTCCGGGGTGGCGATGGCGACACCGCATGTCGGCGGTCTGGTCGCGCTGATGTGGTCGGCGTGTCCGGAGATGCGGGGCCACGTCGCGGCCACGATCAATCTGATCCGCGCCACGGCGGTACCGCTGACCGGTCAGACCGGTTCGAGCTGTGGCGGCGACTACACCGCCGGCCCGAACAACGACTGGGGCTTCGGCACGATCAGCGCGGTCGCGGCGGTGCAGGCGGCCTTCGACTGGTGCGATGGGGTGGTCTTCGCGGACGGCTTCGAGTCCGGAAGCACCTCGGCCTGGTCCGCCACCGTGCCGTAGCTGGCGGCCCACATCGTACCCCGACGCGTCAACTGACTGGCAGGCGCCCGCCTCCGTGGTGCCATTCGGGCGCGGAAGCGGAAGTGGACGGATAATCGTCGGAACGGGAACGGGAACGGGAGGCGCCAGCCTCCGGGTTTCCGTTCGAGCACGGAGACGGACACGGAGACGGGCGCGGGAGGCGTCAATCCCCTCCCGTGCGCCCGTTCGGCGTGTCGCCCTCAGCTTCCGTTAGCCCTCAGCTCCGGCAGATAGAAGCACACCACCTTGGGCTCGGTCATCTCCTGCAGCGAGAACTTGATGCCTTCGCGGCCTAACCCTGAGTTCTTGATCCCGCCGAAGGGCATCGAGTCGAGCCGGTAGTCGGTCGAGTCGTTGATCATCACGCCGCCGCAGTCGAGGCCCTCGGCGATCTTGTACGCGGTCGCGAGGTCGCGGGTGAAGCCGGCCGCGTGCAGGCCGTAGTTGACCGAGTTGGCCTTGGCGATCGCCTCGTCGAGGTCGTCGACCGGATACAGGTTGACGGTCGGCCCGAAGACCTCCTCGCGGTGGAGCGTGGCCTTCTCGGGCACGTTCTCGAGCACGGTCGGCTCGAGCAGCGCGCCGCGCCGGCCGCCGCCGGTGAGCACGGTGGCGCCGAGCTCGTCGGCCTCGCGGATCCAGCTACTCGAGCCGCTTGGCCTCGCCCTCGTTGATCATCGGCCCCATGTCGGTGGCCTCGTTCATCTTGTCGCCGATCACGTAGCGCTTGGTGAAGCGCACGAAATGGTCGCGGAAGGTGTCGTAGACCTCGCGGTGGATGTAGATCCGCTGCACGCCGATGCAGTTCTGGCCGGCCGCCCAGAAGGCGCCCGAGACGCAGGTCTCGGCGGCCCACTCGAGATCGGCGTCGCGCCAGACGATGACCGGCGAGTTGGAGCCGAGCTCCATGCCGACCTTCTTGAGCCCGATCTTGGACATGATCCGCTCGCCGGCCTCGACGCCGCCGGTGAACGACACCATGCGGACCCGCGGGTCGGCCACCAGGGCGTCGCCGAGCACCGCGCCGTAGCCGGTGAGGGTCTGCAGCACGCCGGCCGGCAGCCCGGCCTCGAGCAGGGCCTCGGTCAGCTTGAGCGCCGACAGCGGGGTCACGGTCGCGGGCTTCAGGATCACGGCGTTGCCGCCGGCGATCGCCGGCCCGAGCTTGTGGGCGACCAGGTTGAGGGGGTCGTTGAAGGGCGTGATCGCGAGCACGACGCCCGACCGGCTCCCGCGTGTAGTAGCCGCGCCGCTGCTCGCCGCCGGGGAAGGAGTTGAATGGGATGACCTCGCCGCCGAGCCGCTTGGCTTCCTCGGCCGAGATGGTCAGGGTGTTGACGCAGCGCCGCGCCTCCTTGCGCGCCTCGCGGATCGTCTTGGAGCCCTCGCGGGCGATGGTGCGCGCGAAGTCCTCGAGGTGGTCGGCGACGATCGCGGCGGTCTTGAAGAGGATCTGGGCCCGCTCGTAGGTGGTCATCCGGCGGGCGGTGGCGGTCGCCGCCGCGGCTGCCGCGAGCGCGGCTTCGACGTCGTCGTGGGTCGCCGCGGGCACCGTGTCGACGAGCGAGTTGTCGAACGGATCACGGACGTCGATCGTCTTCGGCCGGTCGACCCATTCGCCGGCAAGCAGCATTCTTCATGAGTGCCTCCACATCGTGAGCAGGTCGTTGAGCAGCGCGAAGCCGGTCTGCCGCCGCCCGGCGCCGGGACCGATGATGGTCACCTCGCCGAGGGCGTCGGTGGTGATGGTCATGGCGTTGGTGGCGCCGCCGACGCCGGCGAGCGGATGCGTGCTGCGGAAGCCGCTGCGGCGCCACCGAGGCCTGGACGCCGTCGCCGTCGCGCCAGACGCGACCGATCAGCTTGTAGCGCTCGCCGTCAGCGGCAGCGCGGGCGATGTCGCCGGAGGAGATCTCGGTGATGCCCTGGCACGGGCTGTCGGACGGCTTGAGGCTCGCACCGAAGACGACGTTGGCAAGGATGGTGACCTTGGCGAGCGCGTCCCAGCCGAGGACGTCGGCGTCCGGCACCGCCTCGGCGTAGCCGAGCTGCTGCGCCTGGGCGAGGGCCGCCGCGTAGTCCATGCCGCCCTCCATCTGGGTCAGGATGTAGTTGGTGGTGCCGTTGAGGATGCCCGCGCATCTCGCGGATACGCGGCGCCGGCGAGGGTCTCACGGATCAGGTTGAGCAGCGGCGTGCCCGCCATCACCGTGCCCTCGTAGAGGAACTGCAGGCCGCGCTCTCGCGCGTAGCGCGATGAGCTCCCGCGAGTAGAGGGCGAGCGGGCCCTTGTTGGTCGTCGTCACGTGCATGCCGCGCTCGAGGGCGGCGCGGATGTGGCTGGTGGCGGGCTGGCCGGTCGTGATGTCGGTGTAGGTGGCCTCGAGCATGGCGTCGGCTTCGGCCTCGGTCGATCATGGTCGAGCGCGTCCCACGAGCGGCCCGCTCCCGGCCAGTCGGACAGCGACTCGCCGCGACCGACGCGGGCCAGGGCCTCGGCGAGGTCGAGCCCGTCCGGGTCGTAGGCGCTCCCCTTCAGCATGTCGGCGATGCCGACCACCTCGGCGTCGAAGCCGTAGCTCGCCGCGAGCTCGTCGCGCTTTTCGATGAGGAGCTCGGACAGCCCCTGGCCGACGGTGCCGAAGCCGACGAACAGCAGTCGCATGGTGTCCTCCTAGATTCTCGCCAGAGCCTGGTCAAGGTCGGCGATGGTGTCGTCCGGATGCTCGGCGCCGACGCACAGCCGCACCATGGTCGGCTTGATGCCGGCGAGCTTGCGGCCCTCCTCGCCCTGCTGCTGGTGGGTCGAGATCGCCGGGATGGTGGCGACCGACTTGATGCGGCCGAGGTCGGTCGCGCGGTAGGTGCGCTCCAGGGCATCGAAGAAGCGCCGGGCATCGGCGGCCGTCCCCTTGATGTCGAACGACATCAGGTGGCCGAAGGCCGGCGTGCCGTCGTCGACCAGGCACATGTAGCGGCTGCGCGAGCCCGTGCAGAGGGTGGTGGGGCAGGCCGAGGTAGTCGACCCGGTCGATCCGCGGGTGCTGCGACAGGAACTCGGCCACGATCATCGTGTTGCGGGACATCTGCGCGACCTTGAGGCGCAGCGTGCGGATCTCGTTGAGCAGGTAGTAGCGCGGTGTTGCGGCGCCATGCACGGGCCGGAGTCGCGGAACGGCCACAGCTTGAGCCACAGCGCGTAGTCGGCCGTGACCTCGTCCGGCGAGGTGCCTCGAGACGAGGTTGTGGCGGGCGATGATCGCCGCCGGCGATGGCGTCGCCGCCGGCGCCGGCGGTCTTGGACAGCGAGTGGACGACGATGTCGGCGCCGTGCGCGAGCGGCCGCATCAGCGCCGGCGTGGCGATGGTCGCGTCGACGATCAGCGGAATGCCGTGGGCGTGCGCGAGCTCGGCGACCGCCGCCGACGTCGAAGCAGGCCTGCTGCGGGTTGGACGGCATCTCGGCGTAGAGGAAGCGGGTGCTGTCGTCGACCAGCGGCTCCCACGCCTCGATCCGCCACGGCTCGGTCACCCAGCGCACCTGGGCGCCGCGCTCGGCCATCCGCAGGTTGAAGAGCTGGAAGGTGCCGCCGTAGACCTGGGAGGCGGACACGAAGTTGATGTCCTCGGCGCCCTGCTCGCGCTTCGCCAGCAGCGGCTCGGTCGCCTGCTTGATCGCCGCCATACCCGACGAGGTGCACAGCCCGGTGGCATCGCCGTCGCAGCCGTAGGACTCGAGCAGCGCCAGGGTCTCCTCGAGGTAGAAGACGGTCGGGTTGTGGATCCGCGAGTAGCACCAGGTCGGGATCTGGTAGGAGAGCGCCGCCTCCATCTCGTCGGAGTCGCGGTAGGCCTGGGAGGTCGAGGGGAAGATCGGCTCGATGATCCCGCCCTGGCCTCCGGAGAAGGCCTCCTCGACGCTGTACATGCCGTGCACGGCGATGGTGTCGAACTTCAGGCGCCGGACGCGGGCGCGGTGGGCGGCGCGCCTCGCCAGGGCCTCCTTCGCCTGCGCAACATATCGCTCGACCCCGGATCGGGACATCGTCGTCGCCATCGCTTCCTCCCGGTGGTCAGGGGGTCGTGCGTCGACCCCGTGTTCTCAAGTGGTCGGAGCCTGTCATACCCCAAAGAGCGGGTCAGTTCAAGCTGCCGAACAGAGTTCGGCGAAAACGGAGTGATCGGATCAATGTCGAATAGAATTCGGCAGACTGATCTTTTCTTGCAAGAACATTCACTTGCGATTCGTTTTCATGTCCGTTGCTTCGACCGTTCATCGAGGCGGAGGCGCCCCGGAAGCGGGCGCGGATCCGGCTTCCGGCTTCGCTTTCAGCTCCGCCGTGACAAGTCGCCCAGCGGGCTGCGCGGTGACAAGCCCGGCTTCGGCTCGCTTTCGGCTTCGCCGTGACAGGAGCGGGAGGGGGAGCACTGCCGCACTGCCTCACTGCCCCAAAGCCCAGCGTCCGGGTGGTTGGCAGCTCGATCGGAACGGGAACGGGAACGGGGACGGGAACCCTTCGACTCGCGGCGCCGCAGCGCCGCTCGCTCAGGGCAGGCTCCGCGGGCGCGGAAGAGGGACGGAGGGATGTTCCGCAGGCCCCGAGAAGCGACGCTACTCAGGCTTGCACCACGTGGCCGGCGGCGCGCAGGCAGGAGATCGCATCGGCGAGCTGGGAGTCGCGAACCAGGATGTGGTCGGTGTCGAAGGTCGACAGCACAAAGATCGCAATGCCGCCGCCGGCGAGGACGCCCGCGAGCGCGGCCAGCACGCCAACCATCCCGAGGTCGAGCGGCCCGGCGACGCGAAGACCGCGCCAACCGCGCGACACCTCGGCGTCGGCCGGCGCGAACGCCTCCTCGCAGACCACCGAGACCTCGTCGTCGGTGAAGGTGACGGACAGCAGGCCCTCCCCGAGCTCCCAGTCGAGGTCGGCCTGCTCCGGTTCCAGCCGGCAGATGGCGAGGCGGTCGGGGAGCAGGACGAGGGTGAACGAGTGGCGTCGTGATCCAGTCTGCGTCATGGAGGCATGGTAGCTGATGCGCCTTGCGCCTCACCCACCGGGCGCGGAAGCGGAGGCGGAAGCGGGCGCGGATCCGGCTTCGTCCTGCGAACTACGCCGTGACGAGAGCGGGCACGGGGCATCTCGGTCGCCCACCTCGTCGTGGCGCACCAGCCCGAGTAAACTCCCGTCCATGAGCGTTCGAGGCTGGGCTGCCACGCCACGGGGTGTGCGCTGGCGCGGTTCGCGCACCGGGCGGTGCGCCGTGGCCCTGGCATTGCTCGCGGCCATCGGTTGCGGCGGCGGTGATCGCGTCGTCGCGCCGTACTCGGGCGAGCTCGACGGCCTCGACACGCTGTTCGACTTCGCGGCCAGGGTACGGTCGGCGCGCGTGCTGCGCGAGACGGGACGGATCGACCCTGGCTCGGCGGCCGACCGCGGACTGCTGGTCGCCGGCTGGGGACGGCCCGAGGTCGATCCGAGAACCGGCACGGCCTTCGTGTGGGCAATCTCGCCGGCCGCGACCCTCGAGGTCAACCTGCTGCAGCCCGCTGCGACGACCCTCCGTTTCGTCTGCCGGCCGTTCGTCGTCGAGGGGGCACCGTCGCAGACCGTCGAGGTGGTCGCCAACGGCGTGCCGGTCGGCACCGTCACCCTGGCCCGACGCACCAGGTCGTACAGTGTCGAGATCCCGGCGGAGCGGGTGCGGCCGGGGCGCAACCGGCTCGAGCTACGCTTCGCCTACGCGGAGTCGCCGAGCCGCCTGGACCCAGGCTCGGACGACCAACGGACCCTGGCGGCAGCCTTCGAGGAGTTCGAGCTCGATGCGCAAGCGCCGGCCTCGCGCGGCGGAGAACCGCCGCCCCCGTCGCGGGCCCGGGCGGGCTCGTACTGCCGGCCGGGACCGGGCTCGCGTTCACCGTGGTCCCGGAGGGCGAGGTCATCCTCGACCTCGGCGCCGGCGACGCCGCCGAAGGGGTGGTGGCCTGGTTCGGCGCGCCGGGCGGCGACAAGCAGATCGTGGGCCGCAGCCGCGGCGGGTACCGGCCGGTGGCGATCCGGTGGCCGGACGGCCGGCCGCTCGAGATCGGCTTCGCGGCGTCGGGTGCGGCCGGTTCGGGGAGGCGGTCGTCGTGCGCCCGCGGCTGCTGGGCCGCGATGCGCGGGTGCGGACCCCGACCAACCTGCTGCTGGTCGTCGTCGACACCCTCCGTGCGGACTTCGTCGGCGCGTACCACGAGGGCGCGCGGACGCCGGCGATCGACGCCCTGGCCGCGACCGGCACGTTGTTCGAGCGGACGTATGCCCACATCGCGATCACCGGCCCCAGCCACGCGAGCCTGTTCACTTCGCTGCTGCCGTTCGAGCACGGGGTGCGCAACAACGCTCAGATCCTCGACGGCTCGGCACGCACCATGGCTGAGTCACTTCGCGACCACGGTTGGATGACCGCGGCCGTCGTCAGCCTCGGCGTTCTCAAGCGGGAGTTCGGCTTCGACCAGGGCTTCGACCACTACCGCGACGACTTCGGCAGTGACTGGATGAAGGACGCCGGCGACGTCACCGCGGAGGCCACGGCGCTGATCTCGGACCAGCTCGCCGAGCCGTACTTCCTGTTCGCCCACTACTCCGACCCCCACGAGCCCTACACGCCGCCCGACCTCGACTACCCGTGGGTCGAGCTCGAGCTCGACGGTCGGCCGGTGGGCGAGGTGCAGGCCGACGGCCGCAGCTCGAGCGTGCCGCTCGAGCTCGCCCCCGGGGCCCACACCCTGCGCTTCCGGGCGCGGCAGCCCGCGGCGGAGCCCGCCCGGTTCTACAAGATGGACGCGCTGCGGCTCGAAGGCGATGGCCTGGCGGTCGGCCGCGGCAGCTGGGAGCTGCTGGCGAGCGCAGGGAGCCCGCCGACCTACCAGTCACGGCTGCCGGCGTCGCTTTCGCTCGTCAACAGCTCGGGAGCCGGCCGCGCCGCGGAGCTTCACCTGAACTTCAAGCAGCGGCTCGACATCCCCGAGGTTCGCGTGCGCTACGGCCAGGAGGTCGAGTACGCCGATCGCCAGATCGGCGGCCTGCTCGAGGCCCTGCGTTCCCGTGGGCTGCTCGACAACACGCTGATCGTCATCACCTCGGACCACGGGGAGGGTCTCGGTTACCACAATCACGTCGGCCACATTCACCAGGTCTACGACACCTTGCTCAGGGTGCCGCTGGTCGTGAGCTACCCAGGTGTCGTGCCGGCGGGGAAGCGGATTCCGGACGTCGTCAGTCTGATCGACGTCTTCCCGACCGTGGCCGAGCTGCTGGGGAATGAGGCGCCTGCCCCAGCGAGCGGCCGCAGCCTGATGCCGCTGCTGCGCGGGCAGCCGATGGCGCCCCGCGCGGTGCTGGCCGCGACCTACCGTCCCGAGGCCTTCACCGACAAACGGGCGATCATCAGCGACGGCTTCAAGTACATCCACTCCTGGTCACCGGAGCGGGAGTGGGAGGAGCTCTACGATCTGGAGCGCGACCCGGACGAGCTGGCTGACCTGATCACCTCCCGCGGCGAGGTCGCCGACCGTCTCCGCGCGTCGCTCGCGGACCGGCTGGCGTCGTCGCCGCAGGGATCGGCGGTGGCCGTCGAGCTGAGCGAGGCCGACCGCGACCGGCTGCGCGCGCTCGGCTACGTCCACTGAACCGCGGGCCAACGGAGCGACGATGAGCCCACTTCGCCCCCTTCACGCCGTCACCGCGCTGCTCGGACTGCTCGCGCTGGCGGCGTGCGGGCCGGTGGTCCTCGACGAGGCGCCGCCCGGCGATGACATGCACCTCGACCTGCCGGTCCTCGACTCCCAGCCCTGGGTCGAGCGCTACGTGCCGGACCGCGCCTCGAGCGGCTACAACCTGGAGCTCTACCAGCGCCGGATCCCGATCCTCGTCGACATGAACGGCCGCATCGTCCACGCCTGGCCGCTGGTGCGGACCACCGCGCGGGCCCGGCTCGACCGCTCCGGCCGCCTGCTGGTGATGGGCATCGACAACGCCCTCAAGATCTATGACTGGGACGGGCGCCTGGTGTGGCGCTACCGGCTGGCCTCCGAGCGCGACCTGCCGCACCACGACCTGATCTGGCTCGCGAACGGCAACGTCATGGTGCTCGCCCAGGTCGAGGAAACGCGGGACGACTACCTGCAGGAGGTGGACCGCCGCGGCCGCGTGGTCTGGGAGTGGCGTTTCTCCGAACATCTCGACGCCGCCTTCCCGGAGCGCGACCGGCGGCACCCGGACCCGACCCACGTCAACTCGGTCCACGAGCTCGGACCGAACCGCTGGTGGGACGCCGGCGACGCGCGCTTCCGTCCCGGGAACCTGCTGCTCAGCGCCCGGACCCTGGACGCCATCCTGGTGGTCGACCGGCGCAGCGGCGAGATCGTCTGGACTTGGTCCGAGGGCCTCGATCGCCAGCACGAGGCGATCATGGTGCCGCAAGGACGGATCGGCGAGGGGCTCTTCCTGGTCTTCAACAACGGCCTCGCGAACCGCTTTGCCTACCGCCGCAGCTCGGTGGTGGCCATTGACCCGGCGGCGCGGTCGGTGGTCTGGGAGTACTCCGACCCGTTCTTCTACTCGTCGCTCGCGGGCAGCCAGGTCTCGCTGCCCAACGGCAATCTGCTCATCACGTCGAGCCACGGCGGCCGGGCCTTCGAGCTGACGCCGGGCAAGGAGATCGTCTGGCAGTGGGTCCCGCCCTGGCAGCCGATGCGGCTCGATCGCTACCCCTACGACCATTGCCCGCAGCTCGAGCGCCTCGGCCGGCCCGATGAGCGGGCGGTGCGGTCGCAACGCAAGCACCCGTACGTCTCGCAGGAGCTCCACTTCTTCGCGGTGTCGGGAGAGTACCGGAGCCGGCCGGTCGCCGGCGAGCGCCGGCAGCTGGTGCGCGACCCCAACTCGTGTCGCGAGCTGGTCATCCCGGCCCAGCCGGCGCTCGCTGTCGGCTACGGCGTCGACCTCAAGGCGCCGGGAGCCGCCGCGGTTGACGCCGACGTCGGTCTCACCGTCACCCGGCTCGACACGGGCCAACGCCGGGTGCTGGTCGACGACACCGTGCGGGGCGACGATCCCGAGCCCTGGCGCCAGCTGTGGATCCCGTTGCCGGGCCTCGACTTCACGAGGGTCGAGCTGTGCCTCGAGCTGGCAATTCGGGGAGGCAGCGGCAGCGACCCGGAGCGGCCGGCCGTGGTCATCGAAAATCCGCGGGTGTGGGCCGGCGACCGGCCGACCCTGCCGCGCCAATGGACCGAGGAGCAGCTCAGCGAGCAGGAGCAGCGTCTCCGGGAGGAGCAGCTGCGGGCGATCGGGTATATCCAGTGATCAGCGCAGGCACTGGGAACGCGCTCTGACCGATAGAAACTTGGTCGGGCGTGGGCGTGCTCACGAAAGTGGGCTGGTTGCCGAGCGCGTTGGCGAGCGGACCCGGGACGCGCCAGGTCGCGTTCGGGAACGGGAACGGGAACGGGGACGGGAACGCGCAACCACGGTCGCCGCGCGGGACCGCCGACCAGGACTGATGACGAGAGACTGCGCGGTCCTACTGGTCGTCGTCGACGTAGCCGAGCGCGCGCAGCATCTCGCGGTCGGCGTCGGTGATTTCGGCCTGTTCGGCCGACGCTCCGATCGAGGCCGGCTGTGAGGCGCGCTGCGTCAGCATCAGCCCGAGGCCGGCAAATGCCGGGCCCTGCTCGAACGCCAGGTTTTCGAGCTCGCCTGGATCGCGCTCGAGGTCGAAGAGCGCTCCCTGGCCCGACGGGCTGAGGATCGCCTTCCACCGCAGCGTGCGCAGGCCGAGCAGGGGCGGCTTGTCGGTGTTGGTGGCGATCACGACACGGGGGCTCGGGGGTGCACCGGGATCGGCGAGCAGGTCGACGCCCTCGAGCCCGGCGACGGGCCGGATTCCGGCCGTGCCGAGCAGGGTCGGGACGATGTCGGCCAGGGTCACTAGCCGGGCGACGTCGATCCCGGTGGTCGAGATCCACGTCGGCACCCGGAGAATGAACGGCACCCGGAGCATCTCGTCGAAGAGGGTGCTGTTGTGATGCATTCGGCCGTGCTCGAGGAAGGCCTCGCCGTGGTCAGCGGTGATGAGCACCACCGTGTCGCGCCAGCGCGCGCGGCCCTCGAGCGACCGCAGCAGCACAGCGACGGCGTCATCGGCGGCGAGCAGGTTGCCGTCATACAGCCCGATCACCTCGTCCAGGCAGCCGGCCCCGGGGTCGATGCTCCCGACCTCGAGGCCGGTCAGGGTCGGAAGGACCCCGGCATGGGCCGTCGTACGACGGGTCGGTGAAGCGATCGAAGCGCTTCCCCGGCGCATAGGGGCCATGCGGCGGCACGTAGTGGATCTGCAGGTGGAGCGGCCGGTCGTCGCCGAGCGCGTCGAGCCACTCGCTGACGCGGCCGGTCACGTAGTGGGGCTGGCGGGCCTTGACGTGCGGTACCTCGTGCCACAGCTCGAAGAACTCGTCGTAGCCTTGGTCGAATCCCTTCGCGGCAGTGTTGTTGGGAGTGGCCGAGAAGCAGGCCGTGCGGTAGCCGGCGTCGCGCAGGTACTCGGCGAGGGTCGTCGCCTGCTCGCTGAGCGTCGAGTCCCGGAACGTGACGCCGTGGTCGAAGAAGGACAGGCCGGTGATCATCGTCGGCACCGAGCAGAGCGTGTACGGGGCGAGCGCGAAGGCCGACTCGAACCGCAGCGCGCCGGCGGCGAAGCGGTCGATGTTGGGCGTTGTGGGTCGCGGGTAGCCGTAGCACGAGAGGTGGTCGGCGCGGGCTGCGTCGAGGGTGATCAGGATGATGTCGGGCCGCTGCGGCCGATCGACCGTGGGCGACGCAGGCGAGGCCGCAGGGAGGTTGAGCTCGAGCCTCGGGGGCAGGACCTCGAGCGCTCCGCCATCAGCCAGGTCGACCTCGATAGTGAGCAGGCAGCTCGCTCCGGCCAGCGCGGCGGCAGGGATTCGGCGCAGGACCGGCCGTGCCGCGCCGCGCAGCGCCGAGGCCCCGGCCTCGAATGCGTCGCGCTCGACCCGGTCGTCGTTGATTGAAGCCAGGGTGATGGCGACCTTTGCCGGCTGCGAGGCGGGGATCTGCCGTGCCTGGACCTCGACCGCGACCTCGGCCGTGCCAGGTGGGATCGCGACCGGCAGGACGAGGGTCCCGGAGCGGTCGATGCGGAAGCGGCCGGAGGCCCGATCGAACACCTGCCCTCGCACCGCATCGCGGCGGGAGGCTCCGCGCGGTGTCGATCGCGACAGCGAGATCCGCTCCACGGCCGCGGCCAGCGGGAGCTCGTCCTTGCCCCGCCCGGCCTCGGCCGGCGAGAGGCGGTGGGCGAAGCGGAGCACCACTTGGTTGGCGCCGGGTCGCAGCACGCCGGAAGGAATGTCGAAGCTGAGATCAGTCCACCCGCGAGGCACCACGGCCGGCTCGCTGGTGTGGCCGGGGAGCTCGACACGGAGCGTTTGCTCCGCATCCTTCGGCAGGCCGTCGTAGGCCTTGGCGCGCACGCTGATGCGCTCCCAGTCGGTCGCGCCGAGCCAGAATGCGACGGACGACGAGGCCCCGAAGGACCACGCGCCCCAGGTGGCGGACCCGGTCCACCCCCGGTCGGCGAGGCACGGCTGCAGCGGCCGATTCCAGATCTCCCATAGCGACGACTCGACCGCGGTCAGCCGGCACTCATGAACGTCGACGTGTTCCTCGGTACTGGCCGTGAAGTAGTGCAGCGGCACCGCCGCATCCGTCGGACCGGCACCGGACGGCGGCTGTCTCAGCTGCCACACGACGAGCACGGTCGCCACGATGCAGGCGGCGGCCGCGATCAGGGCAAGGGCTCGGCGCTTGGCGTTCATCTGCTCGGCGGGCCGTGGAGCGGTCGGCGCGCTCCGGAAGCGGAGTATAGCGTGGGGATTCGCCGTCTCGCGTATGCCGGATCCGCGGGCGAAGCCGGAAAGCGAGACTGGTTACGCCACGAATCACGAGAAGCTACCTTCCATCGTGAGGATGCGCGCAGCGCATCCCGAGGAGCGTGTGGGGCAGGGGCCAACCACAACGACCACATCAGGAGCGCGAGCAGGGGCCCTTGCCCCACACGCTCCTAGGCGGCCGCCAGCGTCAGCACGAAGGTCGCGCCCTCTCCCGGCGCGGCGTCGGCGAGCCGCAGATCCCCGCCCTGCGCGCGCGCCAGCGACCGGGCCAGGGCGAGGCCGAGGCCGAGGCCAGCGGGGGCGTCACCGTCCTCCGGCCGGCGGAACGGACGGAACAGGGCGTGGCGCAGCCGGCGTGGGATGCCCGGTCCGCTGTCGGCCACTCTGACCTCCACGCCGCCGCTGGCTCCGCGAGTGGCAGTGACGGTCACCGCTCGAAGCGCCGAGCCGCGGCTGTACTTCTCGGCGTTGTCCAGCAGGTTGTCCAGGATCTGGCAGAGGGCGTCGCGATCGAAGAGGGCGCGCGGCAAGGCAGCGTCGATCCGGACGCGGAGCTCCATCCCAGCACCCTCCAGCGCCCGCCGCAGCCGCTCGACGCACTCCGAAACCGCCTCTCCGGAATCGCCTGCGGCCGGGCTCGCAAGCGGTGCGCCGCGCTCGAGCCGCGACAGGTCGAGCATGTTGGTCACCACGCGGCCGAGCCGGCGCACCTCGGGCACGATCCGTGCGGCGTAGCTCGCGGCGTGGTCGGGCCGCCCGAGCCCCTCGGCCAGCATCTCGGCGTGCAGCCGCAGCGAGGCGAGCGGCGTCTTGAGCTCATGGGCGGCGGCCGCCGCGAACTGAGCGCGTTGGCGGGCGAGGCGATCGGTCTGGGCGACCAGCGCGACGACCGCGATCGCCGCCAGCAGCGCCGCGGTCGAGCTCAGGATGAAGGTGCGGCGGAACTCCGCGACCACGCGCCGGCCGGCGGCTGCGGCCTCGGCGACGGTGGCGCCGGCATCGGCGTTGAGGTACCAGCCAGTGTCGGCGACCGCGGTCGCCACCGACCACTCGCCATCGCGGGCCACCGGTCCGATCTGGGTGCCGGGGTCGAGCCACTCGGCGAGGGTATTGGGGGTCACGGCGAAGCCCTGCACCCTGACCCCTGCCGGCGTCGTCACCTCGCGCAGAGCTGCGAGCAGTGGCCCGCTCCCGAGCACGATCGTCTGCCAGCGCATCGGGCCGACGCGGATGACGACGTCGCCGCCGGAGTCGAGATCCTGCCTCGCCGATGGCGTTGTCGGAGGATTGCGGCGGCCGGTGAGCTCGGCGTAGACGGAGTCTGCGAGCTGGATCTGCCGCCACGCGCTGCGGTCAAGCACGGTGAGCTGCTCGGCGCTGGCCGCGAGGCCCCCGCGATCCATGCCCTCGACCACGAGGCCGTTCTGCAGCTCGGCCAGCGCCTCGCAAAATCGGCCGAAGTCGGCGTCGGTGCTGAGCTCCGGAAAGCGCTCGCTGACCGTGGGCAGGCTGACCAGCCCGGCCTCGTCGATCTGGAAGTGCGCCCACACCATCGGGTCCGAGGGTCCGCCAGCAAGCGGCGACGGTAGCACCGCCAGGCCCTGCGCCGCGCCGCGCGGGTCGTGGTAAAGGTTCTGATAGTGGTAGAACGGCCGTGCGGACTCGGCCTCGCGCAGGGCATCAAGGCGGTGGCCGAGGCGCTCGGCGGCGGACGCCGCGGCGCGGGTGGCGGTGGCAAGGGCGGACTCCTCGAGCCCGCGCGCCCGCCCGGCAGCCTCGCGCGATCCGGCGAGATACCACGCGAGCGTGGGCAGCAGCACCGCGATCCCGACCAGTGTCGCCGCCAGCACGGTGCGCCTGGAGCCCGGCGCCAGGGCCCGCTCAGCCCTCATCGTCGGCGCCCCAGGCGTAGCCGGCGCCCGTGACGGTGACCACGATCTCAGGCTGGGCCGGGTCGCGCTCGATTTTCTGGCGCAGCTTGGCGATGGTCATGTCGACGGTCCGAGTCTGCAGGTCGGCGCTGGCGCCCCACACGTTCTCGAGCAGCTCGGCGCGGCTGACTGCCCGGCCGCGGTGGCGGTGGAGCCAGCGCAGGATGCCGACCTCGCGCGGCGTCAGTGCCGCCGCCTGAGAGCCTCGCCGGGCCTCGTGGCGGCCGAGGTCGATGCGGCAGCCTGCGGCCTCGACGACCTCCGGCGGCTGCGGCTGGCGCCCGGCGCGCCGGGCGAAGGCCTCGACCCGTGCCAGCAGCTCCCGGACACCGAAGGGCTTGGCCAGATAGTCGTCGGCCCCGGCGGCGAAGCCGGCCACCTTGTCATCCTCGGCGCCGCGGGCGGTCAGCATCAGGACCCCGATCTCGGGCCTCGCCTGGCGCAGCCGCCGGCAGACCTCGATCCCGCCGACGCCGGGGAGCATCAGGTCGAGAACCACCAGGTCGAAGGGCATGGCAAGGCCCGTGTCGAGCGCGGCGCGGCCGTCAGCCACCGCCACCACCTCGTGCCCGGCCGCAGCCAGCAGGTCCTCGAGCCCGGACCGCAGCGGCTGCTCGTCCTCGACGATCAGGATCCTCATCGTTCCAGGGAGAAGCATAGCGAACACGTGGCGCGGCAGGTGTCACGAAGGTGTAAAGGGCAGGGTTCAGCTCGCTCAAACGCTTCCGCTTCCCCTTCCGCTTCCGAGCCCGGATGGTGTGTGCCGGCTCGGATTTCCTCAGAGACGGAAGCGGGCGCGGAAGCGGAAGCGGGCACGGTGGAAACCCGACCGCTGTCGCGAAGCGAAGGTATCGCCCATAATATGGAGCCGCGCCGCCGCGCGCGGCGTGAGGAACACCGCTGTTGGACAACGTTCGCACCTTCTGCATCATCGCGCACATCGACCACGGCAAGTCGACGCTCGCCGACCGCCTGATCCAGCACTGCGGGGCGGTCGAGGCGCGCGACTTCCGCGACCAGATCCTGGACTCGATGGACATCGAGCGCGAGCGCGGCATCACCATCAAGTCGAACTCGGTGACGCTGGACTACGTGGCGCGCGACGGCCGCAGCTACCATCTCAACCTGATCGACACCCCCGGTCACGTCGACTTCTCGCACGAGGTGCGGCGCTCGCTGATGTCCTGCGAGGGCGCGCTGCTGCTGGTCGACGCCTCGCAGGGGGTCGAGGCGCAGACCGTCGCCAACCTCTACCTGGCGCTCGAGTACGACCTCGAGATCGTGCCGGTGATCAACAAGATCGACCTGCCGGCGGCCGACGTCGAGCGGGTGCGGACCGAGATCGAGGACGACCTCGGGCTCGACGCCGACGGCGCGGTCCTGTGCTCGGCCAAGGAAGGCATCGGCATCGAGGACGTGCTCGAGGCCGTCGTCCACCGACTGCCGCCGCCGACCGGGCGACCCCGAGGCGCCGCTCAAGGCGCTCATCTTCGACGCCCAGTACGACCCCTACCGCGGCGTGGTGCTGCTGGTGCGGGTCATGGAGGGGACGATCAGGCCCGGCCAGCGGTGCTGCCTCATGCACACCGACGCCCACTACCAGGTCGAGGAGGTGGGGCTGCTCCAGCTGCGGCGGGTGCGGGCGGCGGAGCTCGCCGCGGGCGCGGTCGGCTACGTCATCGCCGGGATCAAGGCGGTCTCGCGACATCGACATCGGCGACACCATCACCGAGGCCGACCGGCCGGCGCCGAGCCGCTCCCCGGGTACCAGCGCGGCCAAGCCGGTGGTGTTCTCGTCGATCTACCCGATGAGCAACGAGGAGTACCCGGAGCTGGCCAAGGCCCTCGAGAAGCTGAAGCTCAACGACGCGGCGCTGACCTACGACAAGGACTCGTCGGCGGCGCTCGGCTTCGGCTTCCGCTGCGGCTTCCTCGGGCTGCTCCACCTCGAGATCGTGCAGGAGCGGCTGCGCCGCGAGTACGACCTGTCGCTGATCCTGTCCGCGCCGTCGGTGCGCTACCGGGTCACATTCGCTGACGGCGCGGTGCGCTGGATCGACAACCCGAGCGACTTCCCGGACCCGGGATCGATCGCGCGCGCCGAGGAGCCCTTCATCAAGGCGTCGGTGATGATGCCCGAGCGCTACCTGGGTCCGGTGATGGAGCTGTGCCGCGAGCGGCGGGGCGTCAAGACCAGCTTCCACTACCTGGCGGTGGGCCGGGTCGAGCTCGTCTCCGAGATGCCGCTGGCCGAGGTGCTCTTCGACTTCTACGACCGGCTCAAGACGGTCACCCAGGGCTACGGCTCCTTCGACTACGAGCTGCTCGACTACCGCGAGACCGATCTGGTCAAGGTCGACATCCTGGTCAACGGCGAGCCGGTCGACGCTCTCTCCCAGCTCGTGCACCGCGACAAGGCGCGGCCGCGCGCGCTGCACTACTGCGAGCGGCTGGCCGAGACGATCCCGCGCCAGCAGTTCAAGATCGCCATCCAGGGCGCGATCGGCGGCAAGATCATCGCCCGCACCACCATCAACGCCTTCCGCAAGGACGTCACCGCCAAGTGCTACGGCGGCGACATCACCCGCAAGCGCAAGCTGCTCGAGAAGCAGAAGAAGGGCAAGAAGCGGATGAAGATGGTGGGCAGCGTCGAGATCCCGCAGTCGGCCTTCGTGGCGGTCCTCAAGACCGACAAGGATTAGCGCGGATTGCGATTGCAGATTGCAGAACGCAGATTCACCCGCGCCGCGCTGCGCCCGACGCGGTGCAGCAGCGCGCAACGCGGTGCGGGATCGATCGGTGGACCCATCGCCCGTTCTTCGAGTCTGCGATCTGCAACCAGGCAGAGCCATCTGAGTGGCGACCATGGCGAAAGCCCGCCGGCCACTCTCGCGGGACTCTACGTCCACGTCCCGTTCTGCGCGTCGGTCTGCCCGTACTGCGACTTCGCGGTAACTCTGGCGGGGGAGGAGCGGCGGCAGGCCTACCTGGCCGGCATCGGCCGCGAGGCGGCGATGGCCGCCGCGGACGGCCTCGACTTCGACACGGTCTATCTCGGCGGCGGCACACCGTCAGCGCTGGCGCCGGACCAGCTTGCCGAGATCCTGGGCGCGGTGCGGGCCCGGCTGCGGATTCGCGAGGACGCCTGGACCTTCCTCGAGATCAACCCGGAGGATGTGTCGAGCGCCAGCGTTCGCGCCTGGCGGGAGCTCGGCGTGCGGACGGTGAGCCTCGGCGTCCAGTCCTTCGACGACGCCGCACTCGCCTTTCTCGGCCGGCGCCACACCGCCGACGACGCGCGCGCGGAGCCTGTCGAGCGGCTGCGCGAGGGCGGCTTCGACACGGTCTCGGTCGACCTCATCTACGGCCTTCCCGGCCAGACCGCCGACGGCTGGCGGCGCCAGCTCGAGGAGGCTGCGGCGCGGTCGGCCGACCACCTGTCGTGCTACCAGCTGACCATCCACCACGGCACGGTGTTCGGCCGGCGGCAGGCGCGCGGCGAGCTCGCCGAGGCCGCCGAGCCGGTCCAGGCCGAGCTCTTCCTGCTGACCCACCGGGTGCTCGCCGAGCTCGGCTACGAGGGCTACGAGGTCTCGAACTTCGCCGCCGCTCCCGCGCCACCGCTCGCGCCACAACCTCAAGTACTGGAGCCACCAGCCCTACCTCGGCCTCGGCCCCTCGGCGCACTCCTTCGTCGGCCGCCGCCGCTTCTGGAACCACCGCACGCTGCGGGCCTGGCAGCGCGCGGTGGACGCTGGCTGCCGGCCCGGTGGACGGGGTCGAGGAGCTCGGCGACGCCGAGCTCGCCCTCGAGGCGGTGATGCTCGGCCTGCGGACCGCGGACGGCATCGACCTCGAGGCGTTGCGCTCCCGGTACGGGGTCGACCTGGTCGAGCTCAACCGGCGGATCATCGAGCGCTACTGCGAGAGCGGCCAGCTCGTGCTCGATGTCCGGGCGACTGCGGCCGACACTGTCGGGTCTTGCGATCGCGGACACTCTGGCTCGCTCGCTGGAGGTGGCGGGATGAGGGGTTCTGGGGCTGGTTCTGCCCCGCTTCCGCGCCCGCTTCCGTCGCCCGTGCCCGAATGAAGACTCTGAGGGGGTGAAAGACATCCGGGCGGGGAAGCGGACCGAGGCTTGTCGGGAAAGGGAACGGGGACGGGAACGGGAACGAATCCGGAAGCGGGCGCGGAAGCGGAAGCGGGCTCGGACATCGAGGCAGACGGTGCGCGCGTCGCACGCGTACACTGTAGGTCGACATGACCGAGCCGAAGCGACTCATCAATCCGGAGCTCGACCGCCTGGTTCAGGAGATGAACCTGCTTGCCGAGCCGGACGAGCCCGAGGCGGCGAGGAAGCGGCGGCGAGCGCTCGCCGGGATCGATGCGCCCACCCTGGCGGTGGTCGCCGAGGGCGAGCCGCTCGACCGCCTGCTCGCCGAGATGGTGCGGCGCAAGGCGAGCGACCTCCTGCTCCTGCCCGGAGCGCCGCCGGTGCTCCGGGTCGACGGCCGCCTCGGAGCGCTCGCGCAACCAGCGGTCGACACCGAAACGGTGCGCATGCTCTTCGAGAGCCACCTCGGCCCGCGCACCCGGCAGGCGCTGGCCGAGACCGGGTGCGCCGATCTGTCGTTGCGCTACGGAGACAGCGCCGACGAGGACGGCGGCTGGCGGCTGCGGGTCAACCTGCAGCGGCAGCATGGCGGGCTGGCGGCCGCGGTGCGGGCGCTGCCGCGGCGGATCCCGGCGCTGACCGAGCTCGGCCTGCCGGCGCGGCTGGCGGAGCTGACTCGCGCCGCGAAAGGCCTGATCCTGGTCTGCGGCCCCACCGGCTCGGGCAAGACCACTTCCCTCGCCGCGCTGCTCGACTCGCTGAACCGCAGCGAGGTGCGCCACGTCATCACTATCGAGGACCCGATCGAGTACGTCCACGCGAACCGGCGCTGCATCTTCGAGCAGGTGGAGGTCGGAACCGACTCTCCGTCCTTCGCTCACGCGCTGCGGTCGGCGCTGCGGCGCGACCCCGACGTGATCCTGGTCGGCGAGATGCGCGACCTGGAGACGATCGCGACCGCGGTGACTGCCGCCGAGACCGGGCACCTGATCCTGGCCACTCTCCACTCGGGCGACGTCGGCCAGGCGGTGCACCGCATCGTCGACGTCTTCCCGGCCGCCCAGCAGACCCAGATCCGGCACCAGCTCGCGCTGTCGCTGCACGCCGTGCTCTGCCAACAGCTGGTGCCGCGCGCCGACGGGCGGGGCCGGGTCCCGGCGGTCGAGCTGCTGCTCGCAACCTACGCGGTTCGGAACACCATCCGCAACGGCGCCATCGAGCGCCTGTCCAATGAGATGCTAACCGGCCGCGGCGTCGGCATGCGCCTGCTCGAGCTGTCCCTGGCCGAGCTCGTGGCGGCCGGCACCATCACCGTTGAGGAGGCCCGCGCGCGGGCCGTCCGACCCGACGAGCTCGAGCGCCTGATTCGCTAGGAGCTTGAAGGGCATAGGCCCCTCGGCGCGCGCGGGTCGAAGATCTCTGAGTGTGTGGCGCATCGCGGTCGTTGGCTGGCCTACGCCCCGTTCGCGCCGAGCAGGATGCGCTGCGCGCATCCTGACGCAGGGAAGTGGCTTCTCATGATTGGTGATTCACGGTGAGTTACTGTTAGAGCTGTGCGGGCGGGCTGGTTGCTGCCGGCGGCATCACTCGGGCGAGCGGGCTCGGGCGACCGAGGCGATGAGCTCGGCGGTGTGCGGGGCGACCAGCCGGCGGTCGAAGCGCTGCTCGACGAGCTGGCGCCCGGCCCGGCCGAGCGACCTGCCGCGGTCGTCCGCGACCAGCAGGGTGCGCAGCCGGTCCTCCCACTCGCTCGTGGTGCTTGCGAGGAAACCGTTGTGGCCATGGCTGACCACCTCGCAGTTCATGGCGGTTCGGGAGGCGACGCAGGGCAGCCCGGCTGCCATGTACTGGATGATCTTGAAGGCGCATTTGCCGTTCGACCAGTCGTCGTCGAACAGCGGCATGATGCCGATGTCGGCGCTGCGAAGGGCCTCGACCTCGCCTTCCTCCGACCAGGGCACGAACTCGACCGGGACGTCCGTCCAGGGGGGTGTGCCCGAGGAGACCATGCGCATCCTGAGGTCGCGGAACTCGGCGGCCAGACGGACCAGGACGGGGTGGACGAGCTCGAGGTAGCGGAGGTTCTCGGGCATCCCGATCCAGACCAGTGTGCGACCGGGTGATCCCCGCGGCGCATCCTTCGGGAAGCGCGCCACGTCCACCGGCGTCGGCACGACCTCGACCCGTGCAGCATACGGCCGCGCCCTTGCCGCCAGGACCTCGTTGCACGCCAGGACGAGGTCAGCGGCTCGGCAGAGGGCCGCGAAGCGCCACCGACGCAGTGGTGACTGGGGTGGGCGATGGCCGGCCCCGCGCGGACGCACGGTGTACACCGCATCGTCGAAGTCGTAGACGATGGCCCGGCAGGAGCGCCGCAGCAGCCGGACCTCCGGGGGGTGGAGCTTGGTCTTGGCGAGGACCACCGCGGCTGCGGAGCTCAGCCGGCGTCGTCGCGCGAGCACGCGGAACATGACGGGTCCGGAGGGCATCACCTCGAACGATGGCCTGTAGCCTCGCGCCTCGAGCTCGGGAAAAACTGGGCGGAGCCGGTGCCGGAACGACGGCGCGTCCGGCTTGTGGGTGAGGACCACCACCTCCGGCGCGTCACGCTGATTGGGATTCACGATTCCACCGTAGCACGGTGGCCCGTTCACGCGGTGGAGGTTGCAGGTTACACCCCGAGGACGCGGTCAGGCTGGGTCATCGCGATCGCCGCCGTCCGAGAAGCTGCTGCAGCCGCCCGAGGGCGCGCCGCGCGGGCAGGGAGAGCCGTCGTCGCCGTCGATCGGGCCGGACGTCCTCCGGCTGCTATGCTTCACGGGTGGGTGCGGCACGCAGGTCAGGTTCGTCGCGGCAGGCCACCTGTCTGGCTGACGCCAACCGATCGGGCGCGCCGGTGACCGAGGCGTACGCAGTGGCGGGCTGGCACGGTGAGGTCGCGGCCCACCTTCGTCCCGAGCCGCTCGCTGAGGAGATCGTGCGGCTGGCCGACCCGGGTGAAGCCGTCGCAACGATTCACTGGGGCCGGAACTACCTGTACGCGGTTGATCTGCGGACGGCCTCCGGCCCACTGCCGGTCGTCGTCAAGCAGTTCCGCAACCAGGGGTGGCGGAAGGTCGTCGAGCGCCGGCTGCGCGGCAGCAAGGCCGAGCGGAGCTGGCGCGCCGCGCTGGCGATGACGGCGGCCGGGGTGGCGACGCCGGAGCCCATTCTGCTCGTCGAGTCGGACCAGTCCCGACGGCCCGTCCTTCTTCGTCACGCGCCGGGTCGAGGCGGCACTTCGAGGTACGCCAGTTCTTCCGGCGACTCGAGGGGCGCGAGGATGCCGGCTCCTTTCCGGAGGTGGAGGAAGGTCCCTTTCTCGAGCAGCTCGGCTCGTTCTGCCGGAGCCTCCACGACGCCGGAATCTGGTACCGCGATCTCTCGATGGGCAACGTGCTGGTGCAGCCAGGAGACGGCGGACGTCTCGAGATGCTCGTGGTCGACTGCAACCGCGCCCGGGTCGGGGTCAGGCTCGGGGTGGTTCGTCGCAGCCGCGACATCTGCCGCTTCCCGATCGTCGAGCGGTGATCACCGAGCGGCCTTTCTCGCGCGGCTACTGGGGGACGGTCCCGTCGCGCCTCGATCCACGCTGGTGGCTTTTCACCGCCAGCGTGCGCGGATACCTGCTCAAGCACGCGCTGAAGAACCGGCTGCGGGCGGTGTCCCTGTCGCGCTTCATGAGGCGCAGCCACCACGACCACATTCCGGCTGCGCCAGCCGACGCGGCGCCGCGCAACAAGGCAGTGTGGGATCGCCTGTCCGACCAGCCGCATCAGCACGCCGGCCGCTGGGAGAAGCTGGCCATCCGCCTCGCCGACGCGCCCGAGCACGCGCGCGATCTGGCGATGGTGGCCGGATCGCTGCCCGCGGTGTGGCGGCGGTACCGCGAGCTCCGGCGGGGGCTCTACAGCACGCCGGCTCCCTTCGGCGGCCTCGGCATCTGCCTGCGGCCACACCCGGCCGACCCCGACGCCCTGCTCGAGGCGGTGGACGCGCTGGGCGTGCGCAGGGTGCTGGTGCGCCTCCATCCGTGGCAGGACGATCACTCCGACGAGGAGCGGCTGGCGCGCGAGCTGGCGGCGCGGGGCTACGAGATCGGCTTCGCGCTGCCGCAGAACCGCGAGCTGGTGCGCGACCGGGCGCGCTGGCGGGCGGCGATCGAGAGCATCGCGGCCCGTTTCTCGCCGTACGGCCGCCGCTTCCAGGTGGGCCAGGCACCGAACCGCAGCAAGTGGGGAGCCTGGACCCGCGGCGAGTACCTCGCGCTCTATCTCGACGCGGCCGAGATCTTGCGCCGGACAGGACCGGTCGAGCTGATGGGCCCGGCGGTCATCGACTTCGAGTTCTACGCGACCCTGGCGCTCGTCAATCGACCGGTCGAGGGCCTGCGCTACGACATCCTGTCGAGCCTGCTCTACGTCGACCGGCGCGGCGCGCCCGAGAACCGACAGCTCGGCCTCGACACCGTCGACAAGGTCGTGCTGCTGCGGGCAATCGCCGAGCTCGGGCGTGCCTCCACCGAGCGCTGCTGGATCACCGAGATGAACTGGCCGCTGTCGGAGGGGCCGCACTCGCCGGCGGGAAGGTCGGTATCGGTGGACGAGGACAGCCAGGCGAGCTTCCTCGTTCGCTACGACCTGCTCACCCTCGGCACCGGCCTCGTGGAGCGGGTCTACTGGTGGCAGCTGGTGGCGCGCGGCTATGGCCTGATGGTCGCGGGCGCCGACGGGTCACTGGCCGCACGGCCGGGCTACCACGCCCTGCGTGAGCTCAACCGCCGGCTCGATGGCGCGATCTTCCACGGGCCGCTGCCGGCGCCGGCCGGTGCGTACCTCTATCGATTCACGCGCGGTGATGACGAGGCGGTTGTGGGGTGGTCGCTCGACGAACCGATCGAGGCCGAGCTGCCGCGGCCGCCGCACGCGGCGTTCGACCGCGACGGAGCGCCCATGTCGGCGCGGCCCGGGAGGCGCGTCACGCTGGGGCCATCGCCCACCTACTTCGAGCTCGGCGGCCGGCAAGTGCCGTGAGGGTGTGCGGGTCGGATCCCTACCCACCAATCTGGCATGAGGAGCTGGTGTGAGCGGGGCGTGCTGCCGGTTCGCGACTCCTGGACACGCTCAGGGGTTGGAATTCCGCGCCGGCGACCTGCATTGACGGGAGCTGGGGAGATGTGGCATGACTGACTCGACGCTCCTGTGGGTCGGCTTCAACGTCTTCGTGCTGGCGATGTTGGCGCTGGACCTCGGTGTCTTCCACCGCAAGGCCCATGTGGTCGGGTTCAGGGAGTCGATGACCTGGACGATGGTCTGGGTGGTGCTGGCCCTGCTGTTCAACGCCGGCATCTGGCATTTCTCCGGGTCGCAGAAGGCGCTCGAGTTCTTCACCGGCTACGTGATCGAGAAGTCGCTCAGCGTCGACAACGTGTTCGTATTTGCGATGTTGTTCTCCTACTTTGCGGTTCCGCCGCTTTACCAACACAAGGTGCTGTTCTGGGGCGTGCTGGGCGCGCTGGTCATGCGGGCGGCGATGATCGCGCTCGGGGTGGCGCTGATCTCGCGATTTTCGTGGATCATCTACCTGTTCGGCGCCTTCCTCATCCTCACCGGCATCAAGATGGTGCTCAAACGGGAGGAGGAGATCCATCCGGAACGCAACCCGGTGGTGCGGTGGTTCAAGAAGATCATGCCGGTCACCAGCGACTACCGCGGTGACAAGTTCTTCGTCCGTGAAAACGGCCTGCGCCACGCGACACCGCTGTTCGTGGTCCTGCTCCTGATCGAGTTCTCGGACCTCATCTTCGCCGTCGACAGCATTCCGGCAATCTTCGCGGTCACGACCGATCCGTTCATCGTCTACACCTCGAACGTGCTCGCAATCCTCGGCCTGCGCTCGCTGTACTTCGCGCTCGCCGGGGTGATGGACAAGTTCCACTACCTGAAGATCGGGCTCGGCGTGGTGCTGTCGTTCGTGGGCGTAAAGATGATGCTCGCGCACTCGCCCTACAAGATCGACACGCTGGTCTCGCTCGCGGTCGTCGTCGGCATCATCGCCGCGTCCATCGTGGCGTCCGTCCTGCGGCCGCGGAAGATGGGCTCCTTCGAGGGACCCTCCGGCCCCGAGGCGCTGAGCACCGAGTCCCATCCAGCCGGCAGGGAGTGAGCTGTCCTCGACGGCGTCGCGAGCCAGGCCCCGGCGAGGGCGCAGGTTCGACACGGCACGCAGCGATGCTGTGCGCGCGGGTCGCGAATCCCAGCCGACGTCGCGTGGCGTTCGCCCGGCGTGCGCGCTGGGTCGCTGCGCGGAGTAGGATGGTCTGCGACGGTGGCTCGCCAGCGCGAGGAGGACCGTGATGCGCACCATCGGACTGGTCGGCGGCCTGACGCCCGAGTCGACTCTCGAGTACTACCGGCTCCTGATCCACTCCGCGCGCGAGCGGCTGCGCGACCCGGACCCCTTGCGGAACCCGGTGGTCATCATCTACAGCCTCGACCTGGCGGTGGTGGCGGCACTTCAGAGGGCCGGCCGCACGGACGAGCTGGCGGCCCATCTCTCCCGGATCTGCGAGCTCCTGCGGGGGGCCGGGGCCGAGATCGGCGCGCTGACCGCGAACACGCCCCACCTGTACCTCGAGGCGATCGAGGCGGGGACCCGTCTCGAGCTGGTCAGCATCGTCGAGGCGACCAGCTCCGCGGTCGCCGGGCTCGGGCTGCGGCGACCCTTGCTGCTCGGCACCCGGACCACGATGGAGGGTCCGATGTACCGTGATCGGCTGGCCGCTGCCGGGATCGAGGCGCTCATCCCCGACGAGGAGGGGAGAGAGCTCGTCGACCGGGCGATCTACACCGAGCTCGCGCTCGGCGCCGTCCGGCCAGAGCTGCGCAACCGGCTGCTCGAGCTGTGCCGGGGGGCGATCGAGCGCCGGGGCGCCGATGGCGTGATCCTCGGCTGCACCGAGCTGCCGCTCGCGATCTCCCAGGACGACCTCGAGGTCCCGGTCATCGACACCGTGCGGGTCCACGTCCAGGCGATTCTCGACCGCGCGCTGGCCTAACGGACCTCGATACCGTTCCCTGAGAGCTCGTCCTCGACCGGTTCGAGGTGAGTGGTGACGTCCGCATCGCCGAGGACGGCGCGGATGTCGTGCTCGAGATCCTCGGCAAGCTGATGCGCCTCGTGGACCGAGGAATCTCCCGGCACGAGCATGTGGACCGAGACGAAGCGCCGCGCCGCCGCCTGGCGGGTCCGCAGCGCGTGGAAGTCGACCCCCTGGGTGCGATAGCGCGCGAGTACCGCCTCGACGGCCTGCCGGTCGGCCGGCGAAAGCGAGGCGTCCATCAGTCCCGCGACCGAGCGCCGCACCAGCCGGACACCGATCCAGACAATGTTCGCCGCCGCCGCGAGTGCGACGAGGGGGTCGAGCACGGTCCAGCCGGTCAGTGCAACCAGACCGACACCCGCAATCACGCCTGCCGACGTCCACACGTCGGTGAGAAGATGCTGTCCGTCGGCCTCGAGGGTGATCGAGTTCCGCTGCTTTCCGACCCTCACTAGGGTGAGCCCAACAGCGAGGTTGATCAGCGAAGCAACGACGGACGCGGTCAGTCCGAGCGGGACCTGCGCCAGCTCGTGGGGATCGAGCAGGCGCTCAACGGCCATCATCACGATGCCCGCCGCTGCAACGAGAATGAGGAGCCCCTCGACACCGCTGGCGAAGTACTCGGCCTTGCTGTGCCCGTAGGCGTGACCCGCGTCCGCCGGCCGCGCAGCGACGGTCAGCATCGCGAGGGCCATGACGGCTCCGGCCAGGTTGACGCCCGACTCGAGCGCATCCGAGAGCAGGCCAACGGAGCCGGTCAGCAGGTAGGCGCCGACCTTCAGCCCAATGGTGGAAAGAGCAGCTGCGATTGACAGCCACGCAAAGCGCGTGAGCAACTCTCGCCTCGGGGGGGCCAACTTCGCGTCCGGCACGTTTGTATTATCGCTGATTTGCGCGTCTCAAACCATTTCGAGGGCTGAAATATCTCAGAACCGATCTCAGTAGGTGAGATTGCGGATCAGCCACGATGCGGCCAAGGGCATGCTCGGCGAGCGCGACGAGCATGTGGTCGCCCGGGCGGTGCTTCGACCGGGAAGGGCTACAATGCCGGACCACCTCGCGCGAACGGTCGCCCGAGCACGATTGCCGGAGGGTCTGGATGGAGCTCCTGAGGTACCTGGTCGACGTGTTCCTGCACTTGGACAAGCATCTGGGGGAGATCCTCCAGACCTACGGCACCTGGACCTACTTCATCCTCTTCACCGTGATCTTCCTCGAGACCGGGGTGGTCGCGACGCCCTTCCTCCCGGGCGACTCCCTGTTGTTCGCGGCGGGCGCGTTTGCAGCCCTCGGCGCGCTCGACGTCAAGCTCCTGCTCGTCCTGCTCGCCGCGGCCGCGATCCTCGGCGACACCGCCAACTACTGGATCGGCCGGAAGGTCGGGCCCCGCGTGTTCAAGGAGGACGTGCGCTTCCTGAAGAGGGAGTACCTGGAGCGGACACACCGCTTCTACGAGAAGCACGGCGGCAAGACCATCGTGCTCGCACGCTTCATCCCCATCATCCGGACCTTCGCCCCGTTCGTCGCGGGGATTGGAACCATGTCCTACCCGCGCTTCCTTGCCTACAACGTGTTCGGGGGCTGCCTGTGGGTCATGCTGTTCGTGCTGTCCGGCTACTTCTTCGGCAACCTGCCGGTGGTGAGGGAGAACTTCTCGCTCGTCATCCTCGCGATCATCATCCTGTCCGTCCTCCCTTTGGTGTATGAAGTGCTTCGCAACGGCCGCTCGCGCTCGGACAGTGAGTCGGACTCGGCCGCTTGAGCAGCCGGAATGGCCGCCCAAAGTCACTTTCGCAGGCTCAGAAGTCAGGCACGCGAGTATGAGTGAGCCGGAGACGGTGGGAGAATGACGCGGTGAACTCCGAGAACAACGGTTTCGGCTTCGGGCCTGAGGGGCGCCTACGCTTCGAGACGCTGCTCGCCGACCTGTCGTCGCGCTTCGTCAACGTCGCTCCCGACGAGCTCGACGGCGAGATCGAGGACGCCCTGCACCGGGTCTGCGAGCACCTCGACCTCGACCTGGCGGCGCTCTGGCAGTGGTCGATTGAAGCTCCCCACGACCTCACGATGACCCACCTCTATCGACCCCTGGGCGGCCCGCCTCGTCCAGAGCCGATGGATGCGCGGGAGTACTTCCCGTGGTGTCTCGCGAAGCTCCGGGAGGGCGCGATCGTTGCCTTCTCATCGCTCGAGGAGCTGCCTCCGGAAGCGGCCCGCGACCGGGAGGTGTGGCGCCACTTCGGCGTCAAATCCGTGCTCACCTTTCCACTGTCGGCGGGGGGCGAGCCGATCGTCGGCGTCCTTGGCTTCAACACCATGCGTGAGGAGCGAAGCTGGCCTGACGAGCTCGTCCAGCGGCTGCAGCTCGTCGCGCAGATCTTCGCCAACGCGCTCGTGCGCGGGCGGTCGGACGCGATTCTGCGCGAGAGTGAAGAGCGTCTGCACCTGGCCGCCAAGTCTGCCGGCGTCGGGATGTGGATGCTCGATATCGCGAGCGGACGCTTCTGGGCGAACGACCGCGGGCGCGAGCTCTTCGGCTTTTCCCCGGACGTCGACATCAACATGGAGCTGTTTCTTGGGTTGGTAGACCCCGAGTCCCGCGAGATGGTCCGGGAGTCGGTGCGGCGAGCCGCGGATGAGGGAGCCGAGGTCGACCTCGAGTACCGGATTCTGCTTCCGGACGACACCGTCCGCTGGATCCACTCCCGTGGTCGGATGCAGCCCCCGTCGCCAGGGAAGCCATCGCGTATTCTGGGCGTCTCGGTGGACGTCACGGGGCGCAAGCACGCCGAGGAGGCGCTGCGGCAGTCCTTCGCCGAGGTCGAGCAGCTCCGCAGCCAGCTCGAGCTGGAGAACATCTATCTGAGGCGGGAGTACCAGCTCCACCACGGCAGCGGGCGCATCGTCGGCGAGAGCCCAGCGATCTTTCGAGTCCTCGCGCTGGTCGAGCAGGTCGCGCCGACGACCAGCACCGTGCTCATCGAGGGCGAGACCGGGGCCGGCAAGGAGCTCATCGCGCAGCGGATTCACGAGCTCAGCCCGCGCCGCAACCGGCCGATGGTCAAGGTCAACTGCGCGGCGCTGCCCTCGACCCTGGTCGAGAGCGAGCTGTTCGGACGCGAGAAGGGGGCCTTCACCGGGTGCGGTCTCCCGCGAGCCTGGTCGCTTCGAGGTGGCCAACGGGTCCACGCTCTTCCTCGACGAGGTCGCCGAGCTGCCGCTCGAGCTGCAGGCGAAGCTGCTGCGGGTGCTCGAGGAGGGACAGTTCGAGCGCGTCGGAAGCTCGCGAACGTTGCAAACCGACGTGCGGGTCGTTGCCGCCACCAACCGGGACCTGCGGGCCGAGGTCGAGGCCGGGCGCTTTCGCCGCGACCTGTTCTTCCGCCTCGCGGTGTTCCCGATCCGCGTGCCACCGCTGCGCGAGCGGCGAGAGGATGTCCCGCTGCTCGTGTGGTCGGCGGTCGAGGAGTTCAGCCGCTCCATGAACCGATCGGTCGAGAGCATTCGCCGCCAGGACCTGGAGCGGCTGCAGCAGCTACGACTGGCCAGGCAACGTGCGCGAGCTCCGCAATGTTGTCGAGCGTGCATGATCCTGAGCTCCGGCCCCGTGCTGCACCTGGATCCTCCCACCACGCCGACTGCAGATGCCGACGCCACGATGTCCCTCGACGAGGCGCAGCGGCGGCAGATCACCAAGGCCCTCGAGGCCGCTGGCGGTCGCATCAGCGGCTCCGGCGGCGCGGCCGAGCGGCTGGGTTTCAAGCCCACCACGCTGCGCTCGAGAATGCAGCGGCTGGGTCTCGAACCACGCCGTGTCCGAGACGCCGGCTCGTCATCCTGACGACATTTCGTCACGGCTGAGAGCCGCGGTCTCGCCCGCTGCTCCCCGTTCTCGAAGCTAAGTCGGCGCCTGTCAAACGGTCACGCTGTACTCGAGTGGGGGCGGCTCGGGTGGCACGGATTGTGCGGTCGCGTGGGCTGACTCTCGGCGGGTTGGTTCCGTCGAGACGCCCGGCCGCGTCACAGGGGAATGCAAGGTCCGGTCCGACGTGGGTGGCGGCGCGCGGCCGATTCGAGGAGGACGACGTTGAAGGAGGAGACGATGTTCACGACACTCCAGCGGTTCGCTCAAGGGCTGTGGAAGGTGGGAGCCATGGCAATGCTTCTGGCCCTGGTGGCGTTGGCGGGCATCCCGGCGGGTTCTGCGGCACAGGAGGCTGCGCCCTCGGGGGCGGTTCCGGTCGCCGCCGGATCCGAGCGCCGGATCGACCCAGAGGCTGACCGCCTGTTTCGGCAGATGTGCGACTACGTGGCGAGCCTGCAGGCGTTCACGGTTTCGGTGAGGAGCATGACCGAGGTGCTCCTGGTCGATGGCCAGAAGCTGGACTTCGAGGCCTCGAGCCAGGTGACCGTAGAGCGGCCCAACCGCGTCCGCTCGCATCGGATCGATGTGCTCGATGAGGCGGACTTCTACTACGACGGCAGGACCATCACGATCTACTCCAAGAAATCGAACTACTACGCGACGGAGCCGATGCGCGACAACCTGGACGCGGCGCTGGATGCCGTGCGCACCACCCTGTCGCTCGAGATTCCGGGGGCGGATCTGCTCTACAGCGACGCCTACGACGGCATGACCTGGGATCTGACAGAGGCCATGTACGTGGGGTTGGAGAGCATCGGCAGCGTGAAAACCCACCACCTGGCGTTCCGGACGCCGTCCATCGACTTCCAGGTCTGGGTGGGTGAGGGTGACCATCCCCTTCCCTACAAGTACATCATCACCACCAAGTGGACCACCGCCGCTCCCCAGTTCGGCGTCGAGCTCACGAACTGGAACCTCTCACCCACAGTCGACGATGCGGTGTTCACCTTCACGCCGCCACCCGGCGCCCGGAGAATCGAGTTTCTCAAGATGACCTTGCCCCAACCGGCGGGTTAGCCCAATGAAGAGGAGAGCAATCATGATGAATCGACGCAGAAGCCGGGTCGTGCTCGCTGCCGTCTTCGGCCTTGCGCTGGCGGGGCTCGTGATTCCACGGGTGGCGGAAGCCATCGTCGGTGCGCCTGTCACCCCGGTGAGCGCCGCGGGGGTCGCGCGCCGCACCTGCCGCCGCACGGTGGCGGTCACCTCGACCGCAACCGCCTCGGCCGCGGCGAGCCAGCAGGCAGCGACGAGTCAACAGGCCGCCGCCGCCAACGAAGCCGCCGCGCATTCCGCGGCCGCGGCGAACGAGGCCGCGGCCGCGGCGAATCAGGCCGCTGCGGCTGCCACCGCGGCCGCTGCGGCTCCGGCGCTAGCGCCGACGGCGATGGTCGCCTCGCTTCCGGCCGGGTGCATTTCGGCGGGCGATGTGTTCCAGTGCGGAACCGTGTACTACAAGCCGTACCTTCAGGGCACTCAGGTCGTTTACGCCGTCGTCGCCGGGCCATAGGTGCCGGTTGCCCCGTGATCCGCACAACCGCTCATCGACAAACCGCCGACCGGACGAGCGTGAGCGGATCGTTCAGCTCGTTCGTCACGTGCGTCGCGGTTGTCATTGTTGCAACCCTGGTGTCTGCGAGCGGCGGGGCGCAGGATCTCGAGCCGCGCGCCTATGCCAACGCTCCGGTCGGGCTCAACTTCCTCCTCGTCGGCTACGACTTCAGCCAGGGCGGGTTCGCGTCGGATCCGTCGCTGCCGGTCGACGACGTGGACCTGGACTTCCACGGTCCGGTGTTCGGCTACGCCTACTCGCTGGGTGTCGCCGGCAAGTCGGCGAAGATTGCCGGGGTCCTGCCGTACGGGTTTCTTTCCGGCACCGCCACCTTCGCCGGCGAGCCGGTGTCGCGCGAGATCTCGGGTCTCGTGGATCCGAAGGTCCGGTTCTCGATGAACTTCTTCGGCGCGCCAGCGCTTCAGCCGCGCGAGTTCGCGGGCTACCGCCAGGACTGGATCGTCGGAGCGAGTGTGCTGATCGGCCTGCCGCTCGGTCAGTACGACGAGACGCGGCTGGTGAACCTCGGCACAAACCGATGGACGATCAGACCGGAGCTCGGCGTCTCGAAGGCGCTCGGGCGGTGGACGGTCGAGCTGGCGGCGGCGGTGAATATCTACACCGACAACGACGACTTTCTGGGTACGCAGACCCGGAAGCAGGACCCGCTGTACGCAGTGCAGACCCACGTGGTTCGCAGTTTCGCCTCGCGGATCTGGATCGCCGTCGACGGGACCTACTACGAAGGGGCCGCGGCGACGGTTGACGGGGTCCCGATCAGCGAGGCTCTCAGCGGCTCGCGGCTCGGCCTCACGCTCTCGCTTCCCATCAATCCGAGGAACTCGGTCAAGCTCGCCTGGAGCAGCGGACTGTCCGCCCGCACCGCCGCCGACTACGACGCCGTCGGGTTGACCTGGCAGCATCTCTGGGGCGGAGGCCTGCAGTGAAGCGCTTGGAGCCCGCCCTCAGTGCGTTCCGGCCGCCCCGATCAACGATTGAATGTTCCCGCCTCACGGGAGGACAAAGGAGTCCAAGAATGAAAGTGAACACCGGAAAGCACGCCGCGGATCCACGGCGTGCACCACTCGCCTGCATGCTTCTCCTCGCGGTGGGGCTGGCATCGGGTGGGATGGGCGCCGAGCCGCAGGACGGCGACGCCATGCTCATCCTCAAGGCGATGTCGGACTACGTGAGCAGCCAGCCGATGATCGACCTCACGTTTGACAGCGACATCGAGGTCATCACGCCCGAGCTCGAGAAGATCCAGTTCACCAACTCTGGCAGCGCGCTGGTGAGCCGCCCGGACAAGCTGCGCGCTCACCGCCTGGGCGGATATGCGGACGTGGAGCTGATCTTCGACGGCACGACCGTCAGCGTCTTCGGACGCAGCATCAACGCTTACGCGCGCTTCGATGCGCCAGGGACTCTGGACCAGCTCATCGAGGCTCTGCGGCTGGGCCACGGTGTCGCGCTGCCGGGCGCAGACCTTCTCCGGTCGAACGCGTACGACGTCCTCGCTGCCGGCGTCATTGAAGCCAAGCACATCGGCCGCGGCGTCATCGACGGCGTCGAATGCGAGCACCTCGCCTTCCGCAACGCCGACACCGACTGGCAGCTGTGGGTGGAGGTGGGAGACAGGCCGGTCCCGCGCAAGATGGTGATCACCAGCAAGACCCTGAACAGCGCGCCCCAATACACGCTTCGCGTCAAGAGCTGGAAGACCGGCGTCGAGCCGGCAGCGGACGCATTCAACTTCGTCCCCCCGGCAGGAGCGGGGCTGCTCAGGCCCGATGCCCTCATCGGTCTCGACGAGCTGCCGCAAGGGGCGCCAGCAGGAGGCAGCAGATGACACACAGCACCAGTCGTTTCTTGTGCGCGGTCGGCGTGGTTGGAGCCGGATTGCTGAGCGGCGCCGGCACCGTCGCAGAGGCGGTTGTCGGCGCGCCGGCGACACCCGTGAGCTATGCCGGTGTGGCCCGACGCTCCACGGTCGGGGCGGGGGCGGCGGGAGTGGGCGCCACGCCCGGAGTCGGGGTGGGGGCGCCGGGGGTTGGCGCGACACCCGGAGTCGGAGTGGGGGCGCCGGGAGTCGGCGCCACAGCTGGAGTTGGAGCGGGGACGCCGGGAGTGGGCGCCACACCCGGAGTCGGCGTGGGGGCGCCGGGAGTCGGCGCCACGCCCACGGCAGGGGTGGGCGTCAACGCGGGCGCTCCCGTCAACAGGGTCGGGCCGGGATGATCTCCTGGTCTGCCCGGGACGACGGCTGTTGCGTATGGCCGGACATTGCGGGGCACGAGAATAGACGCGACCGGGCGTCGCCCGAATTCGCGTCGGAGGCAGGGCATCGTGACGGTATTTCGTCAGGTCCGTTCACCGGAGCCCACGAGCAACAACGGCTCGGCAGCCACCAAACCACTGGTAGGTAGTCAGATAGGGCACATTTCCCAGGCCTGCGACCAGGTGGCATGGTCTGTGCCTCCAGGGACGTCGGAGACGATAGCGAAAGGAGATCCCATGCGCACACTTCAGGTCAGCATGATCGGCTTTTTCTCGGTGGTCCTCGCGGCCCCACTGCTCGCACAGCAGGCCACGGCGCCGGCAGGGGGCACGGACCACGTCGCGGCGATCAAACAGTCACTCCAGCAGAGCGCGGCGGCGCTCCGCCAATACAAGTGGGTCGAGACGACCGTGGTCTCGATCAAGGGCGAGGAGAAATCGCGGACCCAGAGCAGCTGCTCCTACGGTGCGGACGGTCAGGTGCAGAAGACCCCGGTCGGAGCTGCACCCGAGAGCGACTCCAGGCAGCCCCGTGGGGTGCGAGGCAGGATCGTCGAGAACAAGAAGGAGGAGATCACCGGCTCGATGCAGGAGGCGCTGGCCCTCGTCAAGCAGTATGTCCCACCCGACGCGGCGCGCATCCAGGCCGCGAAGGACGCGGGCAATCTGTCCTTGACCCCGCCCGACGCGCAGGGTCGGGTTCGAGTGGTCATCAAGGACTACTTCAAGGCCGGAGATTCCCTGACGCTCGAGCTCGACGCCGCCGCAAACCGCATCGCCGGTGTGACCGTCGCCAGCTTCACCGACACGGCGAAAGACGCGGTCGGGCTGAAAGTGTCGTTCGCGGCGTTCCCCGACGGGACCGTGTACGCGGCGACGACCACGCTCAACGTGGCGGCGGAGAACCTCGACGTGGCGATCACGAACTCCGGGTACGAGAAGCTCGGCGGCTGAGCGAGGCGCCCCGGACGATGCGGACCGATTCGCGGCTGGCGTCAGTCGCGGCCGGACCGAGAAAGGGGGAGCATGCTCCCGTCGGCCAGCCGATCACGATGCGAAGCTACCCGGCAGAGGACAACCATTGCTGCGCGGCCCCCAACGCCGACACCCTGTACGACACCGACTATTTCTTCGTGCCGAACGCGATCAACCGCTTCGAGCTGAGCCAACGCAATGACCTTGTCGCCGCCGCCGGTGAGGATGCCGCGATGAACAGCCGCATGTCAATCGATGGCAAGGCCAGCGTTTGACGACTCTCTGTCGCTGCAAGGCGGAGGTTGCGGCCCAGCGACCCCCGCCCTGGCGTGTGGAAGTTCGAGCCGGCACGAGCTGTTGTGATCGCAGGATCGATGATTGAACAGAGGAGGGAATCATGCGTCGTTTCGGACTCTCAATCGCCCTGACCGGTCTCCTTGCCCTGCTCGCCATTCCGGCCATCGCCGCCGACAACGGCTTCTACCTCGGCGGGAGCGTCGGCCAGACCCAGCTCGAGATTGATGAGCTCGGCGAGGACATCGACAGCGCTGACTTCTCCGGCGATGACATGGCCTACAAGGTCTTCGCCGGCCTCCGCTTCATCACCTTTCTCGGGCTCGAGGGCAGCTATCGCGATTTCGGCGCGCCCGAGGATGAGGTGGTCGCGCTCGACGGCACCGTGACCGCCGACCTTACCGGCTACGACGTGGCCGCGGTCGGCTTCCTGCCGCTCGGCATCGCCGACATCTTCGCCAAGGCCGGGATGGCCGCATGGGACGCCGAGCTCAACCTCGACGCCGGCGACATCTCCGAGTCGGTGACCGACGACGGCGAGGACCCGTTCTACGGTCTCGGATTCCAGCTCCGGTTCAAGTCCTTTGCCGTCCGCGCCGAGGTCGAGTACTTCGACGTCGAAGGCGCTGACGCGCTGTACATGTACTCGATCGGCGGCAGCTACACCTTCTGACGCTCGATCTGCTCGCAAGCGATGTCCGGAGGAGGGGCGGGCAGCCGTCCCTCCTCCTTGTGCGATGTGGAGCGCTCATGGCGGCACCGCGACCGCAGAGCCAGACGGTTGAGGACGCCAGCAGCAGGGCCTGCCGAGGAGTGCTTGTGGGGTGTATCGTTAGCCGGAGGAGGACGACCATGACTGTTCGCCGTTCGTATCAGCTGACTGCGGTCGCGTGCGCGGTGCTGCTCCTGCCTGCGATCGCACTCTGGGCGGGCTCGAAGAATGACCCGGACCCGGCCGGAGAGCTCCGCGCCGGCATCCAGGAGGTCGTCGCCGACCCCGTACGAGCGTCAAAGATGCTGGCCGCGGTCGACGAGATCGAGGCGGCGATCGGCGAGCTGAACAGCCTCATTGACGAGGAGCGCGCCTCGTTGCGCGCTCTGCTCCTCGACCATGGCAGCTCGAGGGCGGCCGTCGATGCGTCGCTCGCCGAGTTCAACGCCAATCACGAGTCCCTGGCGCGGCGCTGTCTCACCGCCCACGCAGCCCTGAAGGCCGAGGCCACGGCGGCCGAGTGGAAGAAGCTGAGGAAGCTCGAGCTCGAGATGATGACCTTCGCCGCCACGAGGACGCTCGGCCAGGCGGAGCCAGCCGGGAAGGAGGGCTGACACCATGCTCGCAGCACTTCTCGTGGGGTTCCTCGTCTTCTCGGGCGGCAGTGGTTTCGCGGCGAAGATGTTCGGCAAGGACACTCGGGCGCTGGTTCGGCAGGTCGTCACCGACCCACTTCGCGCAGATGAGGCGGCCCGGACCCTCGAGCTGGGGCAGCAGGACCTCGAGGCCATCGGGAAGCAGTTCGAGAAGATCGCCAAGAACTTTGGCGCGACCGACGAGGACCAGTCGGCCGGGTTCGACGAGCTCCTCCCGTACATGCAGCTGGCGTCCGAGCAGCGGCGGAACGTCCAGAGGGTGAGCCTCGACCGCATATTCGATCTCCGGGAGATCCTCACCGTGGACGAGTGGAACGCCGTGTTCGTGAAGTTGAAGGACGAGTCCTGATCCGTCGGCACGATCGAGCGCGAGCCTGACGACATTTCGTCAACGGCGCGCACAGGTTCCGGCCAGATTTGTCGTTGGCCGGATGACTGAAACCTCAACACGACAGCCAGATACGCTTCCTACGCCCGGATGGGCGATCGATGGCACGATTCGTGCGGTAGCTTCAGCCCGCACTGGGCGTCCGGCTCGTCTGTTGACCCACGCCGGAGGCGAAGAAACGGAGGAAGGCATGAGGCTCAAGGCTCTGTGCGCACTGGCCGCCGCGTCTATCGTGATTCTGGCAGCGCCACAGGCGGTTGCTCAGTCCGGCTCGGACGGCTGGGAGTTCACCGTTGCCCCGTACCTGGTCGCGGCTGGGCTGGACGGCTCGCTGACCGTCGCGAACATCGAGGCGGACGTCGACGTTGCGTTCGATGATGTCATCAGCAACCTCGACTTCGCCCTCATGGGCCACTTTGACATGCGGAACGAGCGCTGGGTGCTCTCCTCGGACATGATCTTCGTGGACCTCGAGGACAGCGAAGAGGTGGCACAGGGGACAAGAACCGCCTCCGTGGAGGAAACCCTGTGGGAGGTCGCCGGCGGCTACCGCGTCTCACCGGCGGTGACTCTCCTCGTCGGCGGGCGCTGGGTGGATCTGTCCAGCACGCTGCAGTACTCCGGCCCGGTCGTCCAGGGCAGCGTGGACGCGAGCAAGAGCTGGGTCGACCCCTTCGTGGGCGCTCACATCACTGCACCCCTTTCCAACAACTGGTGGATTGGCGCACACGGCGACATCGGCGGCTTCGGCGTCGGCTCGGAGCTGGCCTGGCAGGCGTATGCAGACATCGGCTGGAAGGTCTCGGACCTGGTGACGGTCATCCTCGGCTACCGCGCGATCGACATCGACTACGAGGACGGCAGCGGGCTCGAGTACTTTCACTATGACCTGCTGATGGCGGGGCCGCAGCTCGGCGTGGCCTTCCGCTTTTGACGGTCATGGGCGGATCGACGGCACAGGAAGGCCCTTAGATGCAGCGACTCCGAGTTCGAATGGAGTTCGTGCCGCAGTTGGTGGGCGAGGCGGTCCAGGTGCTGCGATCCCTGCTCGGACCGGTCCGGGCAGAGCCCGGGTGCAGCGCGACCCGGCTGCTGAGAGATGTGGACGACGGGGGTGTCCTGACCTTCGTTGAGGAGTGGCGGAACGAAGCGAGCCTCGAGGGCCACCTCCGGGCGCCGACCTTCCGGACGATCCTCGCCGTCATGGATCTCGCCGCCACCGCGCCAACCGTGGAGATCGACGGGATCTCCTCGCGGCGCGGCTTCGACCTGGTCGTGGAGGTCCTCGGCGACACCAGGATCGACGGCACACAGATTGGGGACACGTAGAATGGGCGCCTTGTGCAGGCAACCGCAATGATGAGACAGGGATCTTGCCACGTGGCAAGCGGAAGGAGAGAGATCGCATGATAGAAACCGACACCGTCTCGAGGCTCATGATGCTCACCTTGGTGGCGGCGCTGGGCGTTTTCGCGTCCCCGTCCGCGCTACCCGCGGCCGACACCCTCGACCGGACGGTGCTGCCGATCCCGGAGCCAGCGCAGCCGGTCTACACCCAGCTCGACGCGCGCAACGCGACACCGCCGCCGCGCTTCGAAGTCAAGGCCCCCACCGGCGCGCCAAACGTCCTCATCGTGTTGGTTGACGATCTTGGATTCGCCGGCACGAGCACGTTCGGCGGGCCGGTCGCCACCCCGGCGTTCGACCGGATGGCGAGCGGGGGGCTTTACTACAATAACTTCCACACCACGGCGGTCTGCTCGCCGACGCGCACCGCGCTCAAGAGCGGTCGTAATCACCACGTCAACAACATGGGTGGCGTCATCGAGTCGGGGACGGCATTCCCCGGCAACACTGGTCAGATTCCCAACGCGGTGGCGCCGCTCGCCGAGATGCTTGCGCCTGAACGGCTACAGCACGGCGGCCTTTGGCAAGTGGCACGAGACCGCCGCCTGGGAGGCGAGCATTGCGGGTCCGCTCGACCGGTGGCCGACCCGCCAGGGCTTTGACAAGTTCTATGGCTTCCTCGGCGGTGAGACCAACCAGTGGGCGCCCTTCATCTACGACGGTACCCACCCGGTCGAGCTGCCGGACGACCCGGACTACCACTTCCTCACCGACATGACCGACCAGGCGGTCGCGTGGATCCGGTACCAGAAGGCCCTGACGCCCGACAAGCCGTTCCTCGTGTATTTCGCCCCGGGCGCCACGCATGCCCCGCATCACGTGCCCGAGCAGTGGATCGCGCGCTGGCAGGGCAGGTTCGACCAGGGCTGGGACGCGCTGCGCGAGCAGATTCTGGCGCGGCAGATCGAGCGCGGCGTGGTGCCCCAGGGCACCCGGCTCGCGCCCAAGCCAGAGGCAATCCCAGACTGGGACAGCCTGAGCGCTGCTGAGAAGAAGCTGTTCGCCCGGCAAGCCGAGGTGTTCGCGGCCTTCATCGAGATGACCGACCACGAGATTGGCCGAGTGATCGACGCCGTCGAGCAGTCCGGTGGACTGGACAACACCGTGATCTTCCTCATCTACGGCGACAACGGCACGAGCGCTGAAGGCGGCCGCAACGGCGTGGTCAACGAGATGACCTACTTCAACGGGGTGCAGGAGACCGTGGAGGACATGCTCGAGGTCATGGACCGGTGGGGCGGCCCCGAGACCTACCCCCACATGGCGGCGGGATGGGCGGTCGCCTTCGACACACCGTACCAGTGGGCGAAACAGGTCGCGTCGGATTTTGGTGGAACGAAGGTCGGCATGGCGATCCACTGGCCGCAGCGGATCGTGGCGCGAGGCGAGCTCCGGTCCCAGTTCCACCACGTGATCGACGTTGCGCCGACCATCCTCGAGGCGGCCGGTCTGCCCGAGCCGAAGGTGGTCAACGGGGTGCCGCAGCGCCCGATGGACGGGGTCAGCTTGGTCTATACCTTCGGCGACGCGAAGGCTGAGGACCGGCACACAACGCAGTACTTCGAGATGTTCGCCAACCGGGCGATGTACCTCGACGGCTGGCTCGCGAGGACCATCCACCGTGCGCCCTGGGAGTCGACGCCGCGGCGGCCGCTGGCCGAGGACATCTGGGAGCTCTACGACACCCGAAGTGACTTCAGCCTGGTCAATGACCTGTCTTCGAAGTACCCGGAGAGGCTCGCCGAGCTGCAGGCTCTGTTCATGAACGAAGCGGCGAAGAACCATGCTCTGCCGCTCGACGACCGGGTGATGGAGCGCATGAACCCGGAGATTGCCGGTCGACCCGACCTCATGGCGGGTCGGACGACGCTCGTGCTCGCCGAAGGCATGACCGGGATGACCGAGAACGTGTTCCTGAACATCAAGAACAAGTCGAAGACCATCACGGCCGAGGTCGAGGTGCCCGAGGGCGGGGCGCACGGCGCCATCCTCGTGCAGGGCGGCCGCTTCGGCGGCTGGGCGCTGTACGTCAAGGACGGCGTTCCGGCCTACGACTACAACTTCCTCGGCCTTCAGCATTTCACCGTCGCCGCAACGAAGCCGCTCGCCCCCGGCAAGGCGACGATCCGCTTCGAGTTCGCCTACGACGGCGGCGGGCTCGGGAAGGGTGGAACGGGCACGCTGTTTGTGGACGATCGGAAGGTCGCCGAAGGGCGCATCGACCACACCCAGCCGATGGTCTTTTCGGCGGACGAGACAGCGGATGTCGGCATCGACCTGGCGACACCCGTGGTCGAGGCGATCGGCTCCGAGGCGAAGTCGCGTTTCAACGGGGAGATCCCGAGGGTGACGATCGAGGTGAAGTGATGGCGCTCCGGCGCGCGGCGCGCGAGGTCAGCACGTCGGCATCCTGTGGGCTGCCCCAACTGGAAGGGCCAAGCCCTCAGCGTGAAGATTCGTCGACAGGCAGTCCGCCACGGAGGGAGAGACCCGAAAAAGTCCGGGGTGGCGATTCGGAATAGTCTCGGCTATCTTCGACCTTCGGTAGTGGAGCGGGTGCAAGCCGCCCTGTGGGCGGCTTGCGTTGCGTCGAGACGCAGCTGTCCGCTTCGGGCAGTCCACATCAACCGGCCCCCGGATGGGCCCAAACCAATGGAGGATCCTGTGACCAGAACGACAAGGTTGCCCATCATTCGGACGATTTCGCTCGCCGGCTTGACGCTGGCGCTGCTCGCCGGCGCCACGGCGGCCAACGCCCAGAGCCGGGAAGACCGGTGGGAGTTCTCCCTCGGGACCTTCTATCAACTCGGCGCCGATCTCGACTTCGAAGGCGGCTCGACCGTGGCCACCGACGACGACTTCGGGTTCCTGCTTGACGACTGGCTACAACTTCAGCGACAAGCTCGAGACCAGCTTCGGCTTCCAGTACGGCGGCATCGGCTACGACGCCGACGTGGTCCAGGACGACGGCGACATCACCGGCATCTCGGGCTCCTACGACAACTGGGCCCTGTCGGCCAACGTGATCCTCAACCTCATGGACGGACCGCTCACGCCCTACGTCGGCGCCGGCATCGGCTGGACGTGGATCGACACCAATGTCCCCAACGGCCTGCCCACGACCGGCTGCTGGTGGGACCCGTGGTACGGCTACATCTGCTACACCGACTACCCGACCAAGTCGACCGACGCACTTTCCTATCAGGCGACGCTGGGCCTCCGCTACGACTTCGATAACGACACGACCTTCATGCGGCTCGGCTACACCAGCCAGTGGTTGGACCTCGACAACTCCGATGGCACCCCGCGCTTTGACGTGATCGGTCTCGAGATCGGCTGGATGTTCTAGGCGGAAATCGGGCTCCAGTCAGTCCATCCTGAACTTCCGGCGCCCGGAGGGCTCTTCTCCGGGCGCTGTTCTGCTTGAGCGCGGTCGTGTCGTCGGCGTTTTCGGAGTTCGACGGCCCCGAAGACCTGACGCCCTCGGGCTTCTACACCAAAGCGGACGCCGACAGGGCGAGGGCCGGCGCGCGGCTGATGGTGACGGCCGTCCGCCCTCACGTGCCGGTCTGATCCCGAGCGTCGATTCCCCCTCAGCCGCTTCCCTTCTCCCCGCTGTGGCCGTCTCCGACTCGCGGCAAAGGGAATTTCCATGGACGATCGATTGTGAGAAAAAGTTCGTTGGGATGCGCGCAGCGCATCCCGAGGAGCGTGCGGGCATAGGCCACCCAGAACATCCGCGTCAGCAGCGCGCTTGGGGGCCTCTGCCCGCACGCTCCTAACGGTGCTTGAGGAAGGTGCCCGCCCGGTACTCGGCGAAGGCCTGGCGAAGCTCCTCCTGGGTGTTCATCACGATCGGGCCGTACCAGGCGATGGGCTCCCGCAGGGGTCGACCGGAGACGAGCAGGAAGCGGATCCCCTCCTCGCCCGCCTCCACGGTCAGCTCGTCGCCGCTGTCGAACACGACCAGCGAGCGGTTGCCGATCCGCTCGGGGATCGAAGTTTCGGACCATCCGGCCGCCACGGTCGGCACCGCGAGCGGCTCGGAGGCGTTGCAGAAACGCCCGGCCCCCTCGAACACGTAGGCAAAGGCGTGGCGGGTGCCTTCCACGGGCAGCGTCTTGCGTCGGAGCGGCGGCACGAAGACGTCGAGGTACTGTGGCTCGGCGGCGATCCCGTCGACCGGGCCGCGCTTCCCCCAGAAGCCGCCGCAGATGATCCGCACCTTCGTGCCGTCGTCGTCCGTCACCTCGGGGATGTCGGCCGACGCCACCTCCTGGTAGCGCGGGTCGGTCATCTTGAGCGCGGCGGGCAGGTTGGCCCACAGCTGGAAGCCGTGCATCCTCCCGGCGGGGTCGCCCTTGGGCATCTCCTGATGGATGATCCCGGAGCCGGCGGTCATCCACTGCACGTCGCCGGCCGAGATCGTGCCGGCATTGCCCATGCTGTCGCCGTGGTCCACCGTGCCGGCGAGCACGTAGGTGATGGTCTCGATGCCCCGGTGGGGGTGCCACGGGAACCCGGCCCGGTAGTCCTCCGGCCGGTCGCCTGCGGAAGTCGTCGAACAGCAGGAAGGGGTCGAAGTCGCCGGTGTCGCCGAAGCCGAAACCGCGCCGTAGCCGGACGCCTGCACCCTCGATGGTGGGGGTGGACTCGATCAGCCGCTTGATGGGTCGAACGGACATTGGTCCTCCGCTTCACGGCGGCGAACGCCGTGGTGGCTTCTTCGAGCCAACCACTCAACCGCGCTCGGACATTCCTGGCGCGCTGGGCGGTTTGGACCGCCGATGGTCGCTCTGGCGGTGCGGACCGAGCGCCTGCGCGCCCGGCTCGTTGATCTGATCCGCGAGGTCGCCGCGGAGGGCCGCAGCGACTGGCGGGAGAGCTGGCTGCGCCGCTGGTAGGGGCAGGCAGCAGAGACCACGGCGCGTCCGAGCTGCTTGTCAATCGGACTTGACAAGGCGTGCACCATAATTGATACTCAGTTGCAGAATCTAATCCAAGCTGGGCGGAATGGCCCGACCAAAGGGAGAGAAGATGCGTCAACGGAGTGGTCTTGTAGCGTGTGTGGTCATGATCGGAATGGCGATGGCGGCGATGCCCGCAGCGGCCCAGGAGATGGGCGAGCCGCTCACCTGGGTTCTCAGCGTCACTGTCAAGCCCGGCAAGGCCGGGGACCTGGAGAAAGCGGCCCAGAAGTACGACAAGCCCGTCTTCGACAAGCTGGTGGCCGACGGGTCGATCAGCTCCTACGGCCTTGCCTGCCAGATGGTGGGCCCGCCGACCGAGTCCTGCCTGTACTGGGCGACCGCTGCCGACTGGTCCGGCATGGGCAAGGTCGAGAAGGCCTTCGACGACAGCCGGAAGGGGATGAAGGAGACCGAGCTCAAGGAGATGATGGACGCCTTTCTCGGCGTGACCGTGCCTGAGAAGGAGACGTCGTTCGTCGTCCGCCACGTCGTCTTCAACGGGGCTCCTGGCGCAACGCCGAAGTACTTGATGCGCCACGTCTACAACGCCAACCCTGGCAAAGGCAGCGCGGCGGTGAAGATGTACAAGGAGTACAACGTGCCCGTGTACCAGAAGCTGCTCCAGGACGGCGTTATCGCGGGGTACGGAGTGGCCGTGCCGGACATCCACATCGGTGGCGGCTGGACGCACACCATGTGGACCATGTTCTCGGACCTGTCCCAGCTCGATGCAGTGGACCAGGCGTTCGAAGCGGCCGACGAAGCGCGCGGCGAGGCCGTGAACGATGCCCTCGACGCCAGCTGGATGCAGATGCACGACCGGGACGCGCACTGGGACTCGCTGATGCGCATCAGCATGTACGGCGGCAGGTGAGCTCGGTCGTCGTGTCGGTGCCAAAACTGAGAATCGATTGCATATTCGTGGTATGCTAAGGCTAGTTAACAAGCGGGAGGCTTCCAGCCATGCGGATTTCGACGAGTGAGATTCCGGTGAAGATCGACGCACCCGGTGCGCGCGCGTGCCAGGCGACCGGGTTCGGCGATGCGAGTGATTACGGCGTCATGGGCGCCGAGCACTTCCGCATCGCCGGCGGCGCCGATCTCGCACCACTGCTGCAGGGGCTCGAGGGCGACCTCTGCCAGGCGCCCCACTGGGGCTATCTGATTTCTGGCGAGGTGGTCGCGACCTACAAGGACGGTCGGGAGGAGGCGGTTCAGGAGGGCGACCTCTTCTACTGGCCGCCCGGGCACACCGTGCGCGTGAACCGCGACGCCGAGTTCGTCCTCTTCAGCCCGCAGCACGAGCACACGCCGGTGCTGGATCACATCCGGCGCAAGATGGGCGTGTAGGGGGCGGACCGCAGCCCGTCGCCGCTCACACGGTGAGGTTCACGTCGGCGACGGGCGCGGGGCGCCGGGGTCGAAAGCCTGACGCCGCCTGGCATGTGTATTGCCTACAGTCTCACCACAGCGGGCGCCGTCTGCGGCGTCCGTCAGAGATGAAGGTCGCGAGAGACAACGACTTCGGATCGCCTCAGGTCTTCACCTGGGGGGTCAGGGCTGGCGATGAGCGCGGCATTCGCAGGCAACGTGGCGCCAGATCGGCACCGCAGAGGTGCCGCAGAGTCACGCCCCGTGCCCGAGCGAGGGCCTGCCACTGCGTTGCCGACCCGCGGGCTCCCCCTCGGCCTCCGCCTCGGCCTGATGGTCGCAGCCACCGTCGTCCTCGTGCTGGGTGGGGTCACCGCACTCCAACAGCGCAGGGAGATGGCGCGGGAGTGGCGAGATCGGGAAGCACTGCTCGCCGAGTCGCTCGTACCGCTGGCGTCCGAGATCGAGGCCGCGGCGACGCTCGAGGAGATCAGCGGCCAGCTCTCGTCGTTCCAGCAGGCATACGTCTGGCGCGGCTACCCCGATCACCAAGTGGCGTTGCTCGACGGGACAGGGGACGTTGTGACCGCGTCCGCCCCCGCGGCGGCCACACCGCCGGAGAAGGCTCTGCGAGCGTCCGTGGCAGTGCAGACAGCACTGCTCACAGGCGGCATCGGGCAGCTCGAGGTCTGGCAGGACGCCAGCGCGTTTCTCGCCGAGTCGACCGCGAGGTGGCGGCTGTGGTGGTTCAACATCGCCCTCACCGCCGTGATCATCGTGGCCGTGCTGCAGGTGGCGATCTTCCTGCTCATCAGTCGACCCCTCGGCCTTCTGGTTCGAAGCCTGCGCCGGATGGAGATGGGGTACCTCGGCCCGATCGAGGTCCCGCGGGGTGCGTGGGAGCTGCGCTGGGTCGTGTCGCGGCTCGAGCGCACCGCGGCGGAGCTGCAGCAGACGGTCCGCCGCATGGTCGCGGCCGAGCGTCGAGCGCTCCAGCAGCGACGCACGTATCCTGATCCTGCGGAGGTCTTCACCGGAGACGACGGGTGGCTCGCGGAGCACGCCTCAAGCGACGAGGATGCGAGCCCTCGGGACGTGCTCCTCCGGCAGTACTTCGAGGACACCTGCCGCCTGCTCTCATCCTTGGATCTCGACGATCCACTGGCGCAATCGCTGGCGCAGGAGGCGTGGGATCGAACCGCGTTCGAGGCCGAGCAGGCGGGTGCCATGGATCTCAAGGCGGAGCTCGAGGACTCGGCGCTTCGCATCCTCAAGCCCGAGGAGTTCTCCAGGCTCCAACGGCGGCTGGCCGCAAGCGCCGCAGCGCGACGAGCGTGGTTGAACGCGCAGCGCGACAAAGTGACGCGAGTTCTGACTGAAGCGAGCCTGCCCCACCTGGAGATCCAGCAGCGAGTCAAGCACATTGCCGGAGTCTGGCGGAAGATGCAGGAGAAGGAGCTCGAGCTCGATCAGGTGCACGACCTCTATGCCCTGCGGGTCATCGTGCGCGAGGAGGAGCACTGCTATCTGGCGCTGCACGCCGTGCACGGCGCCTTCGAGCCGGATCCGTTCCGCTTCAAGGACTACATCGCGAGCCCCAAATCGAACGGCTACCGGAGCCTCCACACCACGGTGCGGGACCAGGATGGCCGCGTGCTGGAAATCCAGATTCGGTCGCTCGCCATGCACCGAGCGGCGGAGCAGGGCAGTGCCGCCCACTGGGTGTACAAGGCACAGAGTGCCGATACGTCCCAGGCTCCCGGCCGCGCAAAGCGCCTTCTCGCACGGGTCGTTCCGCCCTCCTGGCAAGGGCCCGGGAATCAGTCGACGGACAGGCCTCGCGAAACCAGCTCGGCGGTCGACTCGACCGTCGCGTAGCTCGACGCCATGGCCGCGAGCGCGGCGGCGTGAACCTGCGCTGCCGGCACCTCGACGCCATCGTGGGTGAGGGGCCGAGTGGCGCACGCGTCACGTGCGACGATGACCTCGAAACCGAGGTCCGCGGCGGCGCGAACAGCCGCCTCCACGCACATATGGGTCTGCATGCCGCAGACCACCAGCCTGGTCACGCCGAGGCTGCGCAGCGTCGTCAGTAGCTCGGTGTCCCGGAACGAGTTCGCGTGGTGCTTCCCGATCACCACCTCGCCGACCCTGGGAAGCACGTCAGGATGGATCCGGTACTGCGGATCGATCCCGGTCGGATTGGGCGCCGTGACGTCCTTCGGCAGGTGCTGGACGTGGATTACCGGGCGGCCGGCCGCGCGAAAGAGCTCCACGAGCTGGCGGGCGTTCGCACTTGCCTTCTCCGGCTCGACCAGAGGTATCTTACCGCCCGGAAAATAGAACGCCTGGACGTCGATCACCAGCAGCGCCGCCCCCTCGAGGTCCGTTCTGCGATCGTCACCGGCGGCCGCGCTGACCGCCGCGAGCAGGCCTGCGAGCACGATCGCCGCGATCCACACTCTCGTCTCCATGAGCACCATGCCAGCCTCCAGCGACGGCACAGTGTACCTCGCGCCGCGTCACCATCGGCTGAACGAGCCGGCCGCCGTCGCGACCAGTGCGTGACCGCGATCTCCCGTGCTACCATCCGGCGGGCTGCGCGTCCGCGCGGCGAACGGCGACAGCAACGATGTCACCCAACCGACCGACCCGACCCGGTCCGCTGGTGGGCGGACCGAACCCGATGGCGGAACGCTCGCAGCGCAGGCCTCGGTCGCTGCTCGGCACGATCGCCGTGGTACTCGCCCCGCTGATCGTGGCCTTCGTGAAGCTGCTGTGGGCGAGCTACCGATTCCAGATTTCGGGAGAGGAACCGGTTCGCCGGATCATCGAGCGGGGTGAGCCGCTGATCCTCACCGCCTGGCACGAGAGCGTGTTCGTCATGGCGTGGTACTCACTGCGGTTGAACCGGATGGGCGCGCGCGTCACCTACCTGGTCAGCCCGTCGCGCGACGGCGATCTCGTGGTCCGGATGCTCGAGGTGATCGGCGGCCGCGTCGTTCGCGGCTCTGCGACGCGCAGCGGGGTGCGCGCGCTGCACGGGCTCTACCGTGCGATCACGAACGAGGGCGGATCGCCCCTGCTGCTGTGCGACGGGCCCCAGGGTCCCCGCTACTACTGCAAGGCCGGGCCCGTGCTGCTCGGCCAGCTTTCGGACGCACGCATCGTGCCTATCGGCAGCTGGCCGCGGCGGGCCATCCACCTGAGAACCTGGGACCGGGCCTTCGTGCCGCTGCCGCTGACCCGGGTGGGGATCGTGCTCGGCGAGCCGATTGCGGTCGCCTCGGAGCTTTCCGGCGAGGAGCAGGAGCGGGAGCGGCTCTCGCTCGAGGAACGTCTCGTCGCGCTGGCGGCACGGGCGCGGGAGGCGGCGGTCGGCGCCGGAGAAATTCCGGCCGCCGGTTGACGGTTGAAGAGGCTGCGGCCACGCGGCCGGAAGGAGCACAGCGTGAGTTCCAACACTCAGATGATCGACGACATCCGGCTCGACACCGGTAGTTTGTATCGCGAGGAGAGCTTCACCGATCTCAAGGTGGGCTCGATCCGGCGCCTGGTGCCGGTGACCACTGACGGCAGCCCGGATCCGACGCGGCCGGTGCGCTTCGTGGGCCAAACTCAGCTGATGTCGCAGCTCGGCCCGTTGCCCGTGCAGTGCAACATCGAGGCCGCGACGCTGGCCGAGGCGATCGAGCGTTTCCCCCAGGCCATCAAGCTTGCGGTCGACGAGCTGGTGTCCGAGGCGCGCGAGATGCAGCGGCGCGAGATGTCGCGAATCGTCGCCCCGAGCGCCCAGGTCACGAGCAAGATCCTGACCGGCAAGTAGCCCTCGGTCCTAGCCCGGACTATTCACGAGGTATCTGCTGCGGCCGGCGATGCACCGCACTCAGCGGTGCTTTCTCGCCTCGGGGTGCTCGACGTACTGTCAAGTTTTCCACCCCCCACCCATCACAGACCCGCCGCCCCCTCCCGCACTCCCCCCAACCGCCCCGGCGGGTTCGCCTCCGCGCCCCTCGGGTCGAAATCCCCACTGCGCACGGCCCCTCGCCGCCCTCGCGACGATAACCCCATGAATAGTCCGGGCTAACGGGTCGCGGGAACTTCGAACGGGAACACCCGGTTCCAATCCCGCTTCATGTCGACGACGGTCTACTGCGCCATCGCGGCCTTGAGCCGGCCTTCGCGGTACGAACGGAGCTCTTCTTCGGTGAGCTTGTGGTCGGCGATGTTGATGGTGACCTTCTCGAGCTCTCCGGTGAACTTGAACGGCACGTGGTAGTCCTCGCTGACTGGCGTGCCGGTGTCCTCGCCGATGTCGAGGGTCTCGTCGAGCGACATCCGGAACGGGATGGTCTTCGGCAGCTTGCCGCTTCCGACCACCGCTTGCCGTCGACCGTGAGGGTCGCCGTGCCGCCCTTGCCGACGCCGCCGCCGTCGTAGTTGAAGTCGAGCGTGACCACGTGCCGGCCCGGGGCGAGCGGGTTCCTTGCCGGCGACCTCGTACCGCTCGACGCCGCAGTTGTTGTAGTGGAAGACCGGCCGGCCATCGAGCAGGTAGAGCCCGAGCCCGGCGAAGCGGCCGCCCTGCGTCATCAGCAGGCCCTCGGCGCCGCCCTCTGGCACGTCGACGACTGCGCTGATGCCGAACGACGTGTTCTTGAGGTCCGGCGCCCCGCCTTCGGGGATCCGGACCATGCCCTCGTAGTAGGTGAACTCGTTGCGCCCGCGGATGTTGCTCGGGCGGTTGCTGATGTCGAGCCGCTCGACCTTGGAGTTGTCGATTGGCAGGACGTTGTACTTGACCGCCTCGATGTAGAAAGCCCGCTGCAGCTCGCGCAGCTTGTCGGGATTGGACGCGGCAAGGTTCGTCGGCCTGCGAGAAGTCCTCGGCGACGTTGTAGAGCTCCCACTGGTAGCCGTCGATGGGGTCGACCAACTCGGCGACGGCCACCCAGGGCGGCGTGGTCGGGGTGGTGGCGGCCACCCAGCCGTCCTGGTAGATGGCGCGGTTGGCGAGCATCTCGAAGTACTGGGTGGTGCGCCGGGATGGCGCCGTCGGGTCGTCCCAGGAGTAGGCCATGCTCACGCCCTCGATCGGCTCCTGCTCGACGCCGTACACCCGCTGCGGCGCCGGCAGCCCGGTCGCCTCGAGCACGGTCGGCAGGATGTCGATGGCGTGGTGGAACTGGTAGCGGACCTCACCGCGCGCCTTGATCCGCGTTGGGCCAGGCCATGACCAGCCCGTTGCGCGTGCCGCCGAAGTGCGAGGCGACCTGCTTGGTCCACTGGAAGGGCGTGTCCATGGCGTGGGCCCAGCCGATCGGGTAGTGGTTGAAGGTCATCGGCCCGCCGAGCTCGTCCATGCGGCGGAGCACCTCATCGAAGTCCTCGGGGATGCCGTTGAAGAAGGTCATCTCGTTGAGCAGGCCCTGGCGGCTGCCCTCGGCCGAGGCGCCGTTGTCGCCCATGGATGTAGATGACGAGAGTGTTGTCGAGCTCGCCGAGCGCCTCGACGGCGTCGACGACGCGGCCGATCTGGTGGTCGGCGTGAGAGAGCGCGCGCGGCGTAGACCTCCATCATGCGGGCGAAGACCTTCTTCTCGTCCGCGTTCAGGGAGTCCCACGCGTCGATCCCCTGGTCGAGCGCTGGGTCAGCTTCGTGCTCGCGGGGATGATGCCCATCTCCTTCTGCTTCGCGAAGGTCAGCTCGCGCTGCGTGTCCCAGCCGTGGTCGAACTTGCCCTTGAACTTGGCGATCCAGTCCTTCGGCGCGTGGTGCGGGGCGTGGGCGGTGCCGGTGGCATAGTAGGCGAAGAACGGCTTGTCCGGCGCCACGGCCTTCTGCATCCGGATCCAGCGGATGGCGCGGTCGGCCATGTCGCGGTCGAAGTTGTAGTCCGGATCGTCCGTGCGGCGGCTCGACCGGCCGCGTGTTCTCGACGATGCGCCGGCGCCCACTGGCTGGTGTCGCCGCCGATGAAGCCGTAGAAGTACTCGAAGCCGAGCCCGATCGGCCAGAGGTCGAACGGTCCCGCCTGGCTGGTGTGCCAGTCGGGGACGTTGTGGTTCTTGCCGTACCACGAGGTGTTGTAGCCGTTGAGCTTCAGGATGTCGCCCATCCCGCGCTTCGACTGCGGGATCAGCGTGTTGTAGCCCGGGATAGCCGACGCCGATCTCCATGATCCCGCCGGTGGCGACGCTGTGGTGGTTGCGCCCGGTCAGCAGCGCCGCCCGGGTCGGCGAGCACAGGGCGGTGGTGTGGAAGTTGTTGAAGCGGAGCCCCATGTTCGCGAGCCGGTCGAAGGTGGGCGTCGGGATCGGACCGCCGAAGGTGCTGGTGGCCCCGAAGCCGACGTCGTCGGTCAGGATGAGCAGGACGTTGGGAGCCCCCTCGGGCGCCTTCGCCTCCGCGGGAAAGTCCTTCACCGAGTCCGAGGCCCTGAGGCCGATCTTCCCCTTGAACGGCGGATCGGGGACCGGCAGCGTCTCCCGGGTCTGCGCGAGGATCGGGGCGGTGAACGCCACCGCCAGCAGCATTCCCGCTGCCGTCGCGATTCTGTTTGCCCTCGCTGTACGCATCGCGTGCTCCTTCCCTGCCCGGCTCGCCCCGCGGCCGCGCCAGAGGTCGACTGTGAATCGTATGTCCCAACGTCAGAGATTGATGCGGAATTTCCTTGCGACCACGTCGAGCGTCGGCTCGCCCGGCGTCCGCGCGCGCTGTCGCCGGGCGACGACACGCGACGCAGAAGTCGGAGCCGCGCGACCGCCGAGCGCGGGCATGCGACTCCGCTCGCGCAGCGACTCCGCTCTCGCACGACGGACGGATGGACGGGAGATGGGACGGTCATCCGGGGTCGACTACACTTCGATCCGGAGGAGTCGATGCGTCGATCGCCGGTCGTGCCCTTGGCGGTGCTCGCGCTCGCCGCCGTTGCCGCGTGCGCATCGACGAGCTGCGGGCAATCGACGACGCCACCGCGTCCTCCGGATCCGGCTCCGCTCACCGCCCAGGAGCGTGCGCGGGCGCTCGACGAGCTGGCGCAGGCGCGGACAGCTGGCGATGCGAGTGCCGCGGCCGCGGTGAACGGCCGCCTGGCTCGCGACGCACGGCTGCGCGCGCGGCGCGTGCTCGACTACTGGCTGGCGCAGCGGGATCCGGAGTCGGGCCTCTGGGCGCATACCGAGGGGCGGCCGCGCTGGGTGCCGCAGAACACCGGCGCCGACCTCTGGCCGCACCTGCTCTCGGCGGCGCGCGAGCTCGCGCCGGAGCACGCTGCAACGGTGGCCTCGGCGCTGGCGCGCGAGCGGGCGGTGTGCGGTGCTTTGCCCTGCACGGTTCTGCTTTCGCCGCCGCGGGCGGCGCGACCGCCGATGCCGTTCCGGCTCTCACAGGCCGCCGAGTACGCTGCCGACGGCCTGCTGCCGCCGGTCGAGCGTTACGGCCAGGGTCCCTGGTTCGACCGCCTGGTCGAGGTCGCGAACGCTGTTGTCGCCGAGATCGGTCCGCGCGCGGCGGCCGGCGATTCGGAGACCGACGGCAATCTGCTCCAGACGCTCGCCCGCCTCGCGCACGCGACGCGCGATGAGCGGATCGTCGCCGCCGCGGAGCGGATGGCCGATCGCTACCTGCTCGAGTGGATCCCCGTTGCGGGCGGCCTGCCGCCGCGCAACTGGGACTTCGACCGGGGCGCACCCGTGTTGTCGGGCTTTCGCTTCCGAGACCACGGCGCCGAGATCCTGCCGGGCCTGGCCGAGGTCTACGTCGCCGAGCGCGCCCTCGGCCGGCCGGCCGCCGCGCGGCATTGCGATCCTCTGCGCCGGCTCCTCGCCCGGGCGCTCGCCGTCGAGCGCGCGCCGGACGGGCTCTGGCGCGATACCGTCGATCTCTCGACCGGCGCCGCGACCGGCGGCGTCGTCGACACCTGGGGCTACGTGCTCGCGGCCTATGTCATGACCGACCTCGCCGACGGCACGCACGACTGGGAACCGACGGTCTCGGAGATGGTCGGAGCCGCCGCGGCGCGCGCGGGATATGCCTGGGAGCACGGCCACCCGGACGGCCCGGCCGACGCCATCGAGTCGATGCTCCTGCTGCTGCCGTTCTCCCCTTCGCGTGACGGCGAGGCCTTCGTCGACGCCGAGCTACCCGCGATCTTCGCGCTCCAAGACGGCGACGGCTCGGCGGGAGCCGGCTACCTTGACGGCAATGTGATCCGAACGGCGCTGCTCTACGCAGGCTGGAAGTCGGCGGGCGTCTCGCCGCGCCCGCCGCGCGAGGACCTCGCGCTCGGCGCCGAGCGGTCGCCCGACGGGTCGGGGATCATTCTCCACTTCGCCGCGGCTTCGCCCTGGTCGGGACGCCTGGTCTTCGAACCGCCGCGGCACCGCCTCCACTGGTCGATGCCTTTCGACTACCCGCGCCGGAACGCCCAGCCTGAGTGGTTCGCGATCGACAGTGTGGCTCGCTACCTGGTCACGGACCTCGTCACCGGCGTTCAGCGGGAGCTCGCCGGCGCGGCGCTCCTCGATGGTCTCGCGGTCGACGTCGGCAGGAGTAGAGGGCCGGTCCGGCTCGAGATCCGCGAGACGAGGGTGCCGTAGCGAGGGATGGGAGCTCCCTCTCCTGATCAGACCTTCAGTCTGCGATGCTCAACCTCGCCATGATTGCGTCGAGGTTGGGTTCGACCGGCTCGGGGATCGCAATCGATCGTGCGGCTGCCGGCACGTCCTTGAGGCCGGAACCGGTGACGAGAAGCACGACGCGCTCTTCGCGGTCGACGAGCCCTCGCTCGAGCGCGGCCTCGAGCCCGGCGAGCGCCGCAGCCGCGGCCGGCTCGGCGAAGACGCCCGTCGTGGCCGCAAGGCGGCCGATCGCGGCGACGATCGCCTCGTCGTCCACAGCGATGCCGGCTCCGCCACGTGCACGAATCTGGCGCAACGCGAGGCGCGCCGCGCGCGGCGCCTCGACGACCAGCGAGTCAGCGACGCTCGCCGCACCGGGCAGCGGCTCGACGGTTTCGGCGCCGGTGGCGAGGGCGGCCACGAGGGCGTTGGAGCCCGCCGGCTGGACGGCAAGCAGCCGCGGTGCCCGCTCGAGCAGGCCGGCCTCGACGAGGTCGGCGAAGCCCTTGGCAACGCCGCTGATGATGACGCCATCTCCGGACGGCACGATCACCACGTCGGGAGGGGCGCCGGCGAGCTGGCGGACAATCTCCAGCGCCGCGGTCTTCTTGCCCTCGACCGTGAACGGATTCAGTGCGGTGTTGCGGTTGTACCAGCCGAAGCGCTCGCAGGCGGCACAGCAGAGCTCGAAGGCCTGGTCGTAGCTGCCCGCCACCCGAATGACCTGGGCGCCGTAGGCGAGCATCTGCACCAGCTTGGCCTGCGGCGCCGCAGCCGGCACGAAGACGACGGCATTCAGGCCGGCTGCCGCGCAGCAGGCGGCGAGCGCGGAGGCCGCGTTGCCGGTCGACGCGGTGGCGATCGTGGCGAGCCCATACTCGCGCGCCTTGGCGACCACCAGCTGCGAGGCGCGGTCCTTGGTCGAGCCCGAGGGGTTCCGGGTGTCGTCCTTGAGCCACAGCCGCGGCATGCCGAGCTCGGAGCGCAGTCGCGGCGCCTCGAGCAGCGGCGTGCCGCCCACCGGCAGGGGAGGGAGGCTGTCGCCCGACGCGATCGGCAGGAAGGCCTCGAGGAAGGCGGGGCTGGCGAGGTCAGCCTCCGGCCACAACCGTGGCAGCTCGTCGAGCTCGACCTCGAGGATGCCACGGAGCTCGCGCCCTGGCTTCTGCAGCCGTGTGCACGCGGGACAGGTGTACCGCAGCTCGTCCTCTGAGTAGCTCGCCCCGCACTCGCTGCAGCGGAAGTGGAATCTCGCCACAGGACCCCTCAGCGCCATTGTAGCCACCTTCGGAGTCAGAGCTCCTTTCTTGGAGGGGGGGAATGTGAACCACCAAGACACCAAGACACGAAGCAGAGACTCCCCTGAGCCGATACCTTCAGGAGTCGAGCGAATCGCTGCAGCGGTGGTGGACTCGGCCTTCATGGTCCATTCCGAGCTGGGACCGGGGCTCCTCGAGTCGATTTATGAGCGCTGCCTGGTGCATGAGCTGAAGGCGCGCAATGTTGACACGCAGTGCCAACTCATCGTGCCCATCCGGTACCAAAACCTGTGGATCGACCCTGGATTCAGGCTCGACGTTCTAGCGGGTGGCTGCGTCGTCGTCGAAGTGAAGGCGATCGACGTGGTATTGCCGGTTCACATTGCGCAGATCCTCACGTACCTCAAGCTCACCGGTCACCGCCTAGGCCTGCTGATCAATTTCAACGTGCCTCTCATCAAGCAGGGTATCCGTCGGGTCGCACTCTGACAGGTCCACGCAAGCGGGTATGGGACGACTCAGGTAGTTCCGTTCGTGCCTTTGTGTCTTTGTGGTCTTCCGACTCGCTTCGCCGGGCGACGTTGCCCGCGCGAACGGTGATGACTCGCCTGGCACCGGCGAGGTCAGTAGGTCGCGAGGGGGCCGATCTCCGACTCGACGGCGTCGAGGATGCGGTTCTCGCGAACAACGGCGAGCATGGCGTTGTGGTCCCGGTGGAGCGGCCGGTCCTCGTCGAGGAAGTCGACGTGGCGGCGGACCTCGGCCTTGGCGGCGAGGGTCCCCCGGCCCGGAGTGAACTCGCGGAAGTCGAGCGCCTGCGCCGCGGCCATGAGCTCGATCCCGAGCACGCCGCACGAGATGTCGACGATCTGACGGGTCTTGAGCGCCGAGTTCATGCCCATCGACACGAAGTCCTCCTGGTCGGCCGCGGCCGGGATCGACTGGATGAAGGCCGGCGCGGACAGGATCTTCTGCTCGACGACCTGGGTGTCGGCGGTGTACTGGCTGAGCATCAGCCCCGAGAACATGCCGGCGCCCCTGGTCAGGAAGGGCGGCAGCCCGGCCGACAGGGCGGGGTTGGTGAGGCGGTTGAGCCGCCGCTCGGAGAGGACGCACACCATCGCGACGGCCGCGCCCAGGGTGTCAAGGGGCAGGCTGACCGGCGTCCCCTGGAAGTTGGCGCCGGTGAGCACGATCGCGTCGTCGGGCAGGAAGATCGGGTTGTCGCCGACCCCGTTGGCCTCGATCTCGAGCTGCTCGCGGGTCCAGCGGAGCTGGTCGCGCGCGGCACCGATGACCTGCGGCGTCGAGCGCATGCTGTAGGCGTCCTGCACCCGCACCTTGTGGGCGCCGGTCAGCAGGTCGGAGCCGTCCATCACCTGCCGGATGTTGGCGGCCGACGTGACTGCGCCCTTGAAGCCGCGGAGCTGGTGGAGGCGGGGATCGTACGGCTTCATGTTGGCGAGCAGCGCCTCGAGGGTCATGGCGGCCGCGATCTCGGCCTGCTTGAGCTGGCGCTCGACGTCGGCAACGACGAGACAGCCGATGCCGTTGGTGAGATTGGAGCCGTTGATGGTGGCGAGACCGTCGCGGGCCTCGAGGCCGGGCACCGGGATGCCGGCGCGCTCGAGCGCGCGGCGGCCGTGCATCCGCTGGCCGTCGACGAAGGCCTCGCCCTCGCCGAGCAGCAGCAGCGCGATCTGGCTCATCGGCGCGAGGTCGCCGCACGCGCCCACCGAGCCCTTCTCGCACACCACCGGCGTGACCCCGGCATTGAGCATTGCGATCAGCGTCTCGGTGATCTCGAGGCGACACGCCGAGAAGCCCTTGGCATGTACGTTGGCGCGCAGCAACATTGCAGCCCGCACGTGGTCGACCGGGGTCGGGTCGCCGATGCCGGCGGCGTGGTTGTAGATCAGGAAGCGCTGGAAGTCGCGCAGCCGGTCCGTCGTCGAGGGCGACCTCGCGAGAACTCGCCGATCCCGGTGTTGACGCCGTACATGACCTCGCCGGCCGCGAGCCGCTCCTCGAGGAAGGCGCGGCAGCGCTGGATCCGCAGCCTGGCGTCGGGGTGGAGCTGGACCTGCTCGCCGCGGCGGGCCACCGCCTCGACCTGCTCGATCGTGAGCGTGTCGCCGGTGATCGTAATCGGCATCGATGCCTCCCCGGGCCGCGGGCCAACTCGACCGACGGCCATGAGGCCCGGTCGGGCACGCCGTGCCGGCATCCGCCGATTATCGCCGCGCCGAGGGGAGCGTCAAGGCGTCGCGCTGTAGCGTCGGCATCCTGCCGGCTTCGCTCACGTTCCCGTACACGTTCCCGAGAGGCTCATCCATGAAACTGCCAAAGTGTCGGCCCTGGCACCGGAGTTGGCCGGCAGTTGGCCGGCTGGCACCGTGCATGCGACCCCCTCGGACACGGCCACGTATCGCTGCCGACGGTGAGTTCGGCCAGGGCCGTCGACCACGGCCCGGCCTCCTCGCCACACAAGAACCTCGACAGACCCTTCGACTCGCCCGCTGCGCGGGCTCGCTCAGGGTGACCTTCGGCTGAGGCCGAAGGTCACTGCGGCAGCACGGTGGTCGGGTCCGAGGTGAAGTTGTCGAGCACCGAGCCGTAGCAGTAGATCGAGGCGCCCGGCGCGTTCGTCCACACGTCGACGTACCCGGCTGAGATCGGCGAGTAGTCGCGGAACACCCTGGTGATCTGGTTGTTCGACAGCGGCTGCAGGTCCATGGTCTTGATCTCGAGCGACTCTCCCTCCGCGCTGAACAGCTCGATGAAGACCCGCACCGTCTCCTGCGAGCCGTTCTGGCAACCGACGTTCGAGCGGGCTTCGGCGTTCTCGTTCATGAAGATGATCCGCTTCCTCTCCCCCGACCCGATCATCACGGTCTCCCTGACGGCAGGCAAGCCTTGGCCGAAGGTGCCGGCGGTGATGACGGGCGGCAGGTTGTAGGTCCGGCTCATTGCGAGCAGCTCGGTTCCGCTCGCCTCGATCGCCAGCGCGCCGACCTGGTCCGGCTCGAGTCCGAAGACCTCGTTGAGCACGTTGGCGTAGCGCACCCCGGCTCCAGGGGCAAGGGAGAACGTCCTGCTGTGGATCGGATCGCTGTTGTCGGCGCCGCGTGGCAGCCACAGCAGCTCGTAGGTGATGTCGCGGCGGCCCGCGTTGTTGAGGTCGACGTCAGTCTCGAAGAAGGACCCTTCCAGCCCAACGGCCAGCGCCGCGGCCGGGATGAACGTCCTGCTCGCCAGCGGCACCTGGGGCAGGACGGTCGTCGGGTCCGAGGTCGTGTTGTCGAGCAGCGAGCCATAGCAGTAGTACACGGCGTCGTTGCTGTCGGCCCAAACATCGACGTAGCCGTTGGTCGAGAGCGACCCGCTGAACACGCGGTTCATCTGCTGGTTGGAGTAGGGCGCGAGGCTCATCGTCCGGGTTCCGAGAACGGAGCCCTGGTCGTCGAAGGCCCGGATGTTGATCCGGACCGGCTCGCTCGATCCGTTGACGCAGCCGACGTTGGCCCTGAAGTCGGGGCTCTCGCTCAGGAAGATGATGCGCTGCGGCTCGACGCCGGCGATCATCTCGGTCGCCCGGATCGCCGGCAGGCCCTGGCCAAAGGTGCCGCCGGCGCCACCTTCGGGTGTGTTGTAGGTGCGGCTCATGCCGATGACCGACTCGGTGCTCGCCACCAGCTTGAGCGCGCCGAGCGAGTCCGGGCCCAGCTCGAACAGCGTGGCCAGGGCGTTCTCGAAGCGCCGGCTCTCGCCCGGCCCGAGGCTGAAGGTCGCCGATCGGATCGGCGCCGAGTTGTCCTCGCCTCGGGGCAGCCACTCGAAGTACGCCTCCGCCTCGCGGGCCCCGCGGTTGTTGATCTCGACGTCGGTCTGGAAGAACGCCCCTTCGGCCCCGGCCGCGAACGCCGCCGCCGGGATGAAGGACGCGTGGGCATCCGGGAATGGACCACATTCACTGAAGATGTACAGTCCGGCGTCCCGGTGGTGACGAACACGGAACCGTCCGAGACCGCCACGCCGTTGGCGCTGCTCTGCTGGGTCGTAGGAGCCCACCTCGACCGGCGCCGACGGGTCGCCCACGTCGATCACCTGCAGACCTCCTTCGGCGAAGGAGTCGCCGACCCACCGCCGACGTACGCGTAGGGCACCCGAGACTGCGACACGCGTAGGCGTCGCCCGGTGTGTCGAGGAAGCCCACCTCGACCGGCGCGGCTGGGTTGCTCACGTCGATCACGCGAAGACCTGATGTCCAGTCTGCAAGGTAGGCGAAATCGCCCGAGACTGCGACTCCCAGGGCGTAGCCGGCGTGTCGACGAAGCCGACCTCGACCGGAGCCGACGGAGTCGGAACGTCGATCACTCGAAGACCCTCGCATCGCCGTCCGCGACGAACGCCGTAGTTGGCCGACACCGCGACATCGTTGGCATCGCCCGGCGTGTCGACGAAGCCGACCTCGACCGGCGCCGACGGAGTGGAGACGTCGATCACGCGAAGACCGCCCTCGACGGACGGGAAGTGCTCGTACGCGACGACGTACGCGTAGCCGCCCGAGACCGCAACCCGCGCCCCCGGCCTCTCCAGCCGCCGACGGACCCCACCGCGACCGGCGCGGATGGCGTGCTGACGTCGATCACCCAGAGGTAGACGTCGCAGCTGAATCGCCCGCAGATGGTCCGCGCGATGTAGGCGTAGTCACCGCGCGACCGCAACATCATTGCTCCACCCGAAGATCGGGTCACCCCGCCACGCTGGCGACGAGGAGACCCACCTCGACCGGGGACGACGGGCACGCTCACGTCGACGACCTGCAGGCCGCCTATCGCCCGGCACATACGCGAGGCCGCCGAGACCGCGACATCGTGGGCCGGGCCCAGCGTGCCGACGGAAGCCGACCTCGACCGGCGCCGACGGCGTGGCTGACGTCGACGACACTGAAGCCCCTCTCGCCGGTCGCGAGGTAGGCATGGTCGCCGACAACCGCAACACCGCTGCCGTAGCCGGGCATGTCGACGAAGCCCACCTCCACCGGAGCCGATGGTGTCTGCACGTCGATCACACGAAGACCAGCCCCAGTCAGAGGCGACGTAGGCATGGCCGCCCGACACCGCGACATGCGAGGGGTCACCCTCAAGGTCGACCGTTCCCACGATGACGGGGTCGGCCGGCATGCTGACATCGATCACCTGGAGACCTCCCGAGGCGCGTCCGCCACGTAGGCGTGGCTGCCCGAGACAGCGACATCCGAGGCGTCGCCAGGGGTGTCGACGGAGCCCACGTTGGCTGGCGAGGACGGCGTGCTCACGTCGATCACCCGAAGACCAGCACGCCCGTTCGCGACGTACGCGTAGGCGCCCGAGACCGCGACACCGCTGGAGTCGTGTCGGCGTGTCGATGGAGCCCACCTCGACCGGCGCCGCCGGAGTGCTCACGTCGATCACGCTGAGACCTCCCTCGAGGAGCTGGTCCCACGTGATGTAGGCGTGGCTCACCGGACACCGCGACGCCGGTGACGTAGGCCGGCATGCCGAGGTGGCCGACTTCCACCGGGCTTGACGGCGTCGACACGTCGATCACCTGAAGACCGCCCTGGCGAGACTGGCCCCAGGTGATGTAGGCGTAGCCGCCTGACACCGCGATGGAGCTTGCGATGTTCGCCATGCGCGAGCTCACCGACCACCCGCGGCGCCGACGGATCCGAGACGTCCACAATGAACAGCCCGCTTTGGTCGGAAAGGTAGGCATGGTCACCCGAGACCGCGAGCGCGGAGATGGGCCCTGGCCAGTGGTGGACCAGGTCCGGGCAGTCTTGCGGCGAGCGCGGGCGCCGCGAATACGAAGCGCAGCCACCTCGACGATCGCCACCACGTGGGCCATGCGCTGCTGGCACGTCATGGATCGCCCCCTCTCTGCAGGACGGTGCAGTTGCTCTCAATCTAGGTCCGGGCCGCGCGAATGTCATCAGCGGCGACCGCGGAATGTGCCCGACGTCGCTCGCGACCCGGGATGCGTGCGCACGACCCTCGTGGACCGGCCGGCGATCTCCCGCGCCGCGACCTGGCTACGGCTCTGTCGTGCTCCACGCGGCGGTGTCGCCGGACTCGAAGCCGTCCACGAACAGCACGCCGGTGTCGACGTCGAGCAGGCCGAAGCCGTACTGATTGTCCGGTCCGACGACGCCCATGTCGGTCGCGGCGGCGAAGAGCAGGCTCTCGAGCTGGTCAACGGTGAGGCCCGGGTTCGCCGAGAGCACGAGCGTCGCGCCGCCGGCGACGTGCGGGCAGGCGGCCGAGGTTCCCCAGAATCCGGTTCCGCCGCTGGCCCACGGCACGCCGTTGCTCGGGCCGTAGGTGACGCCGCTGACGCCGTCGGCACCGACCAGCTGGGGCGCCAGGGCGCCGTCCGGCACGCCGCCGGGCCCGAACAGCGGGCCCTGGCTCGAGAACGGCTCGAGGCCGAGGCCGTTCCAGAACGCCGCGCCGACGTTCACCGAGTCCACTGACTCCGGCGTGTACACGCTGTAGTCGGGGTCGAAGTACTGGAACTGGCAGCTGAAGCTGCGCAGGCTCAGGAAGCGGGGGGCGGTCGTGCTTTCGTCGTAGATCACGACGTAGTACCACTCGCTGACCGACGGCGTGAACCAGATCTCCTCGAAGGGCAGCTGTCCGGGGAGGCCGCTCTGTGGGTTCATGGAGGTGGCCGGGATCTGCCAGGCGGCGCCGTCCCAGTAGTACAGCGCGAAGTTGTAGTTCTGCGTCGAGCCCTGGGTCAGCGGGTCGGCCGGCCAGTCGCTCCACGTCAGGGTGATGTAGTAGCTGTTTCCTGCGTTGAGGTAGCCGCACCGGTCGCCCCAGTCGCCGTCAAAGCTGTGCCAGCCGTAGCCCGGGTACTCGACGTACCACGCCCGGTAGCTGGCGCCGTTGGCGTAGTTGCCGCTCGAGGTCACGAACAGCACTCCGGCCGCCCGGGCGTCGGAGACCTTCTGGTTGATCGAGTTGTGGGGGTCGCCGCCGCCGTCCCCGGGAAAACCGCCCATCCACTTGCAGGAGTACGAAATGACGTCGACGCCCTGCGCGATGAACCAGTCGATCGCGGCGTAGAACTCCGCCTCGCCGGAGTCGTGGGCCAGGTACATCTCGGCTCCCGGCGCCATGTCGTAGACGACCTCGGCGCAGGCCGTGCCGTGGTTCCCGGATCCGACCGGCTGCGAGCCCCCGGTCCACAGCGTGATCGCGGGCGGTAGCTCGCTGCCGAGCAGAGCCTCGTAGCCGGAGAAGCCGCCGCAGTCGAGCACGCCGACCTTGGCGCCCTGGCCGGTGATGCCCTGGCCGTGGAGGACGTCGGCGTGGTGGACTGCGACCCCCTCGCTGACCACCTCGGGCTGGCTGCGGTAGGGCGTTCGAACCCGCAGCACCGATCGGATCCGAGGCGAGCAACGGGAGCTCGGCGATCGGCACGGTGGCGAAGACCAGGTCGCGGTAGCTGCGCTCGACACGCCCGCCGAGCTGGCGGACACGGTCGGTTGCGGCGAACGCGCCGTCAGGGCGGGCGACGACAACGATCTCGACCGAGCTCTCGTCGACGACGAGGTGGCGCAGCCCAGCGCGCCGGAGTGGGTCCGCGCTGCCGAAGTAGCTGTCGTAGAGCTGGTTCAGCACTGGGCTGAGGGCAGGATGCACGGCCTGCAACGCAGGCACGGTTCGAGGATCCGGTGGTGGCGGCGGCAGTGTCGGGGCGTCAGCCGCGAGCGCGGGAGCTGCGGCGGTCACGACGACGACGAGCAAGATGGCGACGCGGGAGATCATGGGGCTCCTCCTCGTGGACCCTGGGGAAGCGCAGCACGACCGTGCTCCAGCGACTGCGGAGTCCGACCGATGCTGCGTGCGCGTGGTCATTTGGCCACTGAATCTACGCCCTGCCGCAGTGCTTTTCAATGGACTCTGGGTACCACGTGTCTCACTCGTGCATCGTGACGCTGGTGGTCGCTGAGAGCTCGCAACTCTGAGATACGTGGCACCGCAGATGGATGCGGTCAGCGCGAGGCGCGGCCTGCCGTGTCGTCGACCAGACGTCGCAGCGCGCGGATGTGGTCCGGTCCGGTGCCGCAGCAGCCGCCGAGCAGCGCGACCGGCAGCTCGACGAGCGGCCGCGCATGCTCCACGAGGTGATCGGGCGTCTCCGGCCAGTGCAGCACTCCGGCGGCGAGCTGCGGCAGGCCGGCGTTGCTCTGGATCGCGATCGGCAGCGGGTGGACCGGGAGAACTCGAGCCCGATCGCCACCATCGCCTCGATGCCATTGCCACAGTTGGAGCCGACGAGGTCGGCGCCGGCATCGGCGAGCCCGGCCGCGGCCTGAGCAATCGTGGTCCCCATGGTGGTGAAGAAGCCGCGCGGGGTCGCGTCGAAGGTCATGGTGGCCACGACCGGGATGGCGGGTGCGAGGCGCTTCGCCGCGGCGACCGCCAGGCGGGCCTCGGCGAGGTCGATCATGGTCTCGACGATGATGAGGTCGGCGCCGGCCTCGGCGAGGGCGCCGACCTGGCGCTCGAAGGCCGCAGCGACCTCGGCGGGCTCGGTGTCGCCGTAGGGTGTCAGGATCCGCCCGGTCGGACCGACGGACCCGGCGATCCAGGCACGGTTCCCGGCCACGCCGCGCAGCAGCTCGACTGCCCGGCGGTTGAGCTCCTCGGTGCGGCCGGCAAGGCCGTAGGCGTCGAGCTTGAGCGGCGAGGCGCCGAAGCTGTCGGTGGTCAGGACCTCGGAACCGGCGGCGAGGTAGCCCGCGGCGATCTCCTCGATGAGCTCGGGGCGTGAGAGGACGGCGGACTCGAGGCAGTCCTGGACGCGCAGGCCGCGTGCCATGAGCGAGGTGCCGAGGGCGCCGTCGCCGATGATGGTGGGCCCGGCGGCGACCCGAGCGAGGAAGGGCTCCATCAGACCTCCTGGACCCGCGCGATCCTCACTCGGCAGTCGCGGGTCGAGCACTCGGAGCAGAACGGGAAGTCGTCGTCAAAGTCGTGGATGTCGGGGTGACCGGCGACCAGCACCCCGGAGACCGACTTCAGGGGGTGCATCAGGCAGCTCGAGTTCAGGGTGATGCCGATCTCCTCCGGGGCGAGCGCCGCGAACAGCGCCCGCTGGCCGCTCACGTGCCAGCCGCAGTAGCCCGGGCTGTAGGCGAGGACCGCGCTGCGGGCGCGCCCGCCCGGCCGGGCCGCGAGCCGGCGTTCGAGCGCCGCGACCATCAGCTCGGCGGCCTCGGACGCGGCGGCGTCGAGCATCACCGCCGCCGGCAGATCGCCGTCATCGAAGAGCACCTGGATCTCGGCGCTCAGCCGCTCGCCGACCGTGCCGGCGAAGAGCCACAGCCCCTTGGCCCGGGGGAAGACCTCCTCGAGCGGGGTGCGATCGGCGTTGCGGCCGTCACCGCGGTAGATGGCCGCGAAGCTCTCGGCCGGGACCTCCTCGAGCACCGCGACCGGCTGCGCCAGCTCGAGCACCCGCGCCAGCGCGGCGTCGAGCACCGCCTGCACCCTGGCGTCCGGCGTGGCGCTCGGCCGGGACGCCCTGGGCGCGCAGCACGTCGGTGCCGGTCGGGAGCACCGCCGCCGGCTCGAGGCGCGCGACCTCCCTCACGCTGGACGCTCCGGCAGCTTCTCCATGCCCGAGCGTCGCGCCTCGGCCGCCATCAGGCGGGTCAGCTCGTCGGCGGCCCCGGCGGGGAGCGGCGGCGGCTGCCAGGCCGCCACCAGGCGCTCGACCTCAGAGGCTGCGCGCTGGCCGAGAGTGCGGGCGCCCTCGCTGCGCCAGCGGGAACGGTTGGCGCGGTCGATGATCGGGCCCGGGAAGCTGATCTCGGCCTTGAGGTGGCGCAGGGTGTGGTCCGCGATCAGCAGGTGGTGCTCGCGCAGGAGCTCCTCGAGCAGCGGACCGGCGGGGAAGTCGTCGCGCGGCTCGATGCCGGCGACGAGGCGCTCGGTCATGCCGCAGATCTCGTTGTCGACCACCAGCTTCTCGAGGCTCAGGCAGCTTTCGAAGTCGAGCATCCCGGGCCCCGAGACGGTGTTGATGCCGGACAGCGCGGCGAGAACGGCGCCGATGCCCGACTCGAGCCCGGCCTGGGCGTCGAGCAGCTTGGCGTCGGAGAGCGCGATGTAGGCCTGGGTCGGCAGGCCGAGCGAGGTGCCGATCTGGCTGTAGGCGCAGTCGATCATCATGGTCTCGATGGCGCCCATCGGCGTCGTCTCGTAGCGCACGTCGAAGATCGCCGGCGAGCCGCCGTAGAGCACCGGCGCCCCGGGCCGGGTGAGCTGGCTGATGACGACCCCGCTCAGGGTCTCGGCGGTGTGCTGGATGAGCGTCCCGACCAGGGTCACCGGCGCCATGAAGCCGGACAGCGGCATCGAGATGAACTCGATCGGGATGCCGCAGCGCGCGCAGTCGACGACGTTCTGGCTGGTGACGTCGCTCCACTTGAGCGGCGAGGTCGGGCAGCAGGAGAAGACGGTCAGCGGCTTCGCCTCGAGCTCCGCCCGGCTGCCGCGCACCGCGAGCTGGAGGTCTTTCATGATCTCGAACGCCTCGATCGTGAAGGCGCCGGTGACCACCGGCTTGGCGCAGTAGAGCAGGCGACAGGTAGAGCCGGTAGCTGTCCGAGATCCGCTCCGGCACGTCGGCCGGGATCATCGCCGTGCTCTGCGAGGCGATGTGGCGCAGCCCGGCCACCAGCTTGGCGTAGCGGACGTAGTCGGCGGTGGTCGGCGGCCGCACCTCGCCGGTTGCGCCGTCGAGGACCGTGATCGCGGCCGAGCCCGGCGTGAAGTAGACCGCGTCGCCCTCGAAGCGGTGGGTGCGAGCGCCGGCGACGTCGAAGAGCTCGAACGACGACGGGGCGCTGGCGACCGCGCGGTCGATGATGTCCCGGGTGAGGACCGCGTGCGACCGCGCCGGGTCGACGGTGGCGCCGTGGCCGGCGAGCAGGTCGAGCACGCCGGGGTTGTGGATCTCGACGCCGAGGGTGCACAGGACCTCGCGCGCCTCGTCCACGATCCGCTCGACCAGGGAGTCGTCGAGGAGCTTGAGCTTGGGACGCATGCGGAACCTCCTGAGAATCAGCCGCCCGCCACCGATTCGGGGACGGGAACGGGAACGGGAACGGGAACACAGCCGAGCACGCCAGGGACCACTCGGAAGCGGGCGCGGAAGCGGGCGCGGAAGCGGGTTTCCAATCGCTTGCGGCGATGGAGTGCCTCGTGAGGGCGAGCGAGCGTCGAGGACATGGCATTACCGCGCCGCTCCTTACTCGGAAGCGGGCGCGGAAGCGGAAGCGGAAGCGAGCGTCGGACCATTGCGGAGTCGTTCCACCTAGCCCTGCGTTCCGCCCATCGTCAGAGCCAGCAGGGCCTTCTGGACGTGGAGCCGGTTCTCGGCCTCGTCGTAGACCACCGACTGCGGGCCGTCGATGACCTCGTCGGTCACCTCGCGGCCGCGGTCGGCCGGCAGCGGGTGCATGTAGATCAGGTGCTTCTTGCCGAGGGCCATGTGCCGGGCGTCGCAGCGCCACGACGGGTACTTCTCGATGAGCTGCAGGCCTTCGCGGCTTGTCGCTGGTGTGTCATCAGCGGCCCCCACGACTTGGGCATCACGACGTCGGCGTCGCTCGAAGGCGTCCTCGAAGTCGGTGGGAGATCTCGAAGCGCGCGCCGCCCTGCTGCGGCGTTGCGGCGGGCCTGCTCCTCGATCTCCGGCATCAGCCGGAACTCGGGCGGGTAGGCGAGGGTGACGTCGATGCCGAAGCGCGGCATCAGCAGGATCAGGCTCTGCGGCACCGACAGCGGGCGCACGTAGTTGGGCGCCGAGGTCCACGCGACCCCGAGCTTGAGGCCCCGGGTCTTGCCGCCGAAGTGCTCCGGATGGTCATGTAGGTCGGCGAGGATCTGGCACGGGTGGTAGACGTCGCACTGCATGTTGAGCACCGGCACCGCGGCGTGCTCGCGCCACCTCGCGCAGGTAGCGCGTTGCCCTCGCCGAAGGCGCAGTGGCGGATGGCGATCGCCGTCGCCGTAGCGCGACAGCACGTTGGCGGTGTCCTTGGCGTTCTCGCCGTGGCTGATCTGCATCTTGTCCGGCGACAGGTAGATGGCGTGCCCGCCGAGCTGGGTCATGCCGGTCTCGAAGGAGTTGCGGGTCCTGGTCGAGGAGTCGAAGAAGATCATGTAGAGCGTCTTGGCCGGCGAGCAGCGGCGTCGGCTGGCCCGTCGCGCTTGCGCCAGCCTTGAGCTCGCCGGCGAGCGCGAAGAGCCGTCTCGAGCTCGTCGACGGTCCACTCCTGCGTCGTGATGAAGTGCTTGCCCTTCAAGCTGGTCTGCATCTGTCCTCCTGCAGGCTCGCTCGCCGCGATCCGATCGCGAGTCGTTCACGTTCGTCTCGAGCGATCGGCTCGCAGCTCGAGTCAGACGAGCATCGAGCCGCGCGGCTCGTCCGGGCGCGTTCGCCACAGCACGCTCGGGGATCAGCGTAGTACACCGCGGTCGCCTTCACGAGGTCGTCCACCGCGACCCACTCGTCGGTCGTGTGCGCGAGCTCCTCGCGGCCGGGCGCGAAGCCGACGGTCGGGATGCCGAGCCGGCCCATGCGTGGCGACGCCGTTGGTCGAGAAGTGCCAGCGCGAGATCGCGGGCGTGCGCCCGAGCACCTCGGCCGCGGCGGCCGCGACGCCCTGCACCAGCGGGTGGCCTTCGTCCAGCACCCAGGTCGGGTAGAACTTGTCCTGGCGCGACGGTGCCGCCGTTCCAGCCCGTCGCCTCGTAGCGCAGCACGCGCGACCTCGGCGTCGCCGAGGTGGGGGAGGGCGCGCAGCTCGGCGAGCGCGCTGTCGGCCGTCTCGCCGGCGGTCATGCCGGCGGTCGAGGACGATGGTGGCGCCGTCCGGGACCGCGTTGAGCGACGGCGTGGTGCAGTCGATGTAGGACACGATCACCGAGCCCTTGCCGAGGAAGGCGTCGTCGCGGCAGCCGGCCGTCGAGCGCCGCGACGTCCTGCGATGATCGGCGCCATCGCGTAGAGCGCGTTGACGCCGCGCTCGGCGTGCGCGCCGTGGGCCGAGACGCCGCGGGTGGTGATCGTCGACCTCGAGGCGGCCGCGGTGGCCGCGGAAGACGTCGAGGTCGGTCGGCTCGCCGAGCACCACCACGTCGGGCCGCATCGCCTCGGCGCTCGATGAGGTGGAGCAGGCAGGCGCCGTCGCAGTCCTCCTCCATCACCGACGCCGTGAGGTAGAGCGTGACGCCGGGCGGCAGGCCCCGGTCGGCGAGGATCCGGGCGCCGTACGCCATGGCAGGCGATGGCGGGCAGCTCGTCGACCGCGCCGCGGCCCCAGATCAGTGCCGTCCTCGAAGCTTGCCCGCGAACGGGTCGTGGGGCCAGGCCGCGGGGTCGCCGACGCCGACGCAGTCGACGTGGCCGTCGAAGAGGATCGTGAACGGCCCGCTGCCGATCCTCGCCACCACGGTGCCGAGCTCGTCGAAGCAGACCTCGTCGAAGCCGAGCGAGCGGTAGGTCGCGGCCACGAGCTCGCAGCGCGCCCGCTCGCGGCCGCTCTCGGCCGGGATCGCGATCATCCCGCGCAGGAAGTCGACGATCGCCGGCTCGTGGCTGCGGGCGGCCGCAAGGGCGGCGGCACCCCGGGCGGTGGTCATGGGCGTACTCCCGATGCCGTGCGGGCTGCGCCGAGGCTGTCGCGCCCGGCGCCCGCCGGCGTGTGTACTATAGACGAACGCCGCTGCTCCGGGAGGTACCCCGAATGGGCCGCACCACGCCGATGAGGTGCTCGAGAACACGATCCGGCGCTGCCGCGAGCGCGACATCATCATCCCGACGCTCGCGGAGATGCTGCAGCCGGAGTCGATCCCGGCCGGGATCGTCGAGGAGCTGCGGCAGATCGGGCTGTGGGACCTCCACCCCCGCAACCTCTTCCGCATCACCTGGAAGAACGAGCCGGTCGAGCTTCGGCGGCGGCTTCGGCGGGGTCAACTTCCTCGAGCTGCCGCCCGCGCTCACCGGGGTGCGGGCGCGGATCCTCATGCTGCTCGGCAAGTTCTTCCCGACCGGCGCGCACAAGGTCGGCGCCACCTTCGTGCCGCTCGTCGAGCGGCTCATCGGCGGGAGCTTCGACCCGACGACCCAGAAGGCGCTGTGGCCGTCGACCGGCAACTACTGCCGCGGCGGCGCCTACGACGCCTACCTGCTCGGCTGCCCGTCGATCGCGGTGCTGCCGGAGGGCATGTCGCGGGAGCGCTTCGAGTGGCTCGCGAAGCTCGGCTCCGAGATCCACGCCACCCCCGGCTCGGAGAGCAACGTCAAGGAGATCTACGACCGCACCAAGGAGCTCAAGGCGGAGCGGCCCGACGAGGTCGTGGTCCTCAACCAGTTCGAGGAGTTCGGCAACGCGATGTGGCACTACGTGTGCACCGGCCGCGCCATGGAGGAGGTCTTCCTCGGACAGCGGACCGCGGGGCAGCGGCTCGCCGCGGTCTGCCTGACCCAGGGCTCGGCCGGCACCCTCGGCTGCGGCGACTACCTGCGCGAGCTCTTCCCATCGATCAAGGTGGTCGCCGGCGAGGCCCTGCAGTGCCCGACCCTGCTCTACAACGGCCACGGCGCCCACCGCATCGAGGGCATCGGCGACAAGCACGTGCCGTGGATCCACAACCTGCGCACCACCGACGTGGTGGCGGGGATCGACGACAACGCCTGCATGGCCCTGCTGCGCCTCTTCAACGAGCCGGCGGGCCGGGAGTGGCTCGTGATGCAGGGTGTCGACCCGGTGCTGGTCGGCCGCCTCGACCTGCTCGGGATCTCGGGGATCGCCAACCTGCTGGTCGCGGTCAAGACCGCGCACTACTTCGAGCTCGGGCCGGACGACGTCCTGCTGACCGTGGCGACCGACTCGATGGAGCTCTACGGGTCGCGGCTCGCCGAGGAGCGCGAGCGGCTCGGCGAGTACGGCGAGCGGCAGGCGGCGGTCGACCACGAGCGCCACCTGCTCGGCGCCGGCATCGACCACGTGCTCGAGCTCTCCTACTGGGACCGCAAGCGGCTGCACAACCTGAAGTACTTCACCTGGGTCGAGCAGCAGGGCAAGACGGTCGAGGAGCTCGACGCCCAGTGGGACGACCCGGACTACTGGACCTCCAAGTACCACGCCTGGCAGGAGCTCGACGAGCGGATCCGCGAGTTCAACGACCGGGTGGGGTTGGTGGGGAAGTACAGGTAGGGGGAGAGGGGAGATGCTCGACCTGCCCGGCTTGCGGAATGCGGAATGCGAGATTCGAGAGTCTTCTCCCATCTCGTGACGAGCAACCCGGGCCGGCTCCGTGCCATGGACTCCCGTCGCCGTCCAGATGTCGACAAAGGCATAAAGGCATGTCGGGCGCCTTTACGTCGGCGACGGGCCAGCGGTCCGCGCTGCTTGCTTGCTTGACCTATCTGACAAGATCGTCTCGCTGAAACGCTCCTGAGGAGCGTGGGTCTTTGGCGGGGAAGCCTGACGCCGTGGTTCACAGATAAGAAGATGGCTGAGTGGATTGCCACGGGCCGCCAGATGCGCATCCGCGGCGAGGGCCTTGATTAACCCAGGGTCGTCCGAAGCGTCTGCTGCCATCGGAGCTCGCACACCTGTTCAACAACCGCAATGAAGTGCCCTCTCGTAGGTTGAGACGGGGCGTGCAGCACCGGATGGAGGACTTGGACTTCCGAGAGTTGTACGATCAACTCGACCATGGCCTAAGCCATCGTCCGGCCGATGCCGATCCTGAAGCGACGCAGCACAGAATGCCGAGATTCCGGCCCTGGCACCAATCAAGCTACTGGGGGTCGGGAATGGTCAATGGGTCTGTCGTCATCGCATGGTTCTTGGGCCTTCTGAGTTTCTGGGCCATCACTAGGGCGAGGTCGTGGAGCGGGTGGAGCACCTGCAGAGGGCTCTTCGCCGCCTATTCTGGAAGCTGAGAGGGCGGCCCCCCATGCCGTTTGGCCCAAGGCGCGAAAGAGCACCGGATTGAAGACGTATGCCTTTCGAATTCGATTCATCCTTCCCAAGGGCCAGTCGATTGGCTACGAAGACTCGTCCGTCGTTCTTCCCCTTTTCGAAGGTGACGGGTTACCAACCCGTTCTCAAGACGGTTCAGACAGAACCAATTCACAGTACCTCTTCACTCGCTATTGGATGCGGTGGCTTCCCCGATGAGGCGGCGGCGAAATCGCCGGCCGAGAGAGTGCGGGACGCACTCTCGATCTGTGGAGTAGACCTTCAAATCGGAGTCGATGTTGGGAAAGGTAAGACCATTGTCGGATTAGGTAATGTAATCCGCGAGATGGCCGAGAAACACGGATTCCAAATCCTGAACGACATTCACGGCATCCAGATCTACCGGGACGATATTCCCACTTCACATGTGACTGGTCACCCTGCCAGCCTCTCTCTGAGGTATAGCAAGGACCGATTCGAATCCGGTATTCATCGCGCCTACCAATTGAGCGGCTCAATCGGTGCGAGAACCAGGACTGCACTCGAAGTTTTCAACTCATCGTTCTTTGAGGGGACGGATTCTGCGAGATTCGTGACTACCGTGACCGCCCTCGAGGTACTGGCGGAAAAGGAACATTCGCCAACACGGGTCATTGAAGTGATTGATGATCTCAAGGGACGAGTGAGAGAGCTAATGGTATCCGAAACAGAAAAGGAAGAAAGGGACCGCCTCCTCGATCGCCTAGGTGACCTGAAGAGGGAGTCCATTTCCCACAGCATAAAGGGCCTAATTGACCGTCATGTCGGAGGAGACAGGGCCTCGTTCTTTACCGACATTTACGGAATCCGGAGCAGAATGCTGCATGACGGAGATCCGCGAATGCAGCGAACAGGAATTCAGGGAAGCCCTCCGCAGTTCTGCGGAGATTGTGAGGGACCTCCTGTTGGCGAAGTTAGCAGGAGGGGATCGAGCGACAAAGGAGAGCGCCCGGTCCCTTGGGTAGCGTGCGCGTGTACGCCGTAGCCCGTCTTGACGCCAGGCACGAGTCGGAGTGCTCGGAATCTGAGTCGAGGCAGATCAGCCAGGCGATCGCTCGAGAGCGATGTGGTTTCTGCTCATCACCGTCTTGATCCCGATGGGTGGCTGGTGCAGTCGTCGACCGACATCAAACCGATTCAAAGCCGGGACGCACAGCGACGAGCAGAGAGCGCGACCTACAAACCACCCTCACCAAGACCGGGCTCCCTCGGCCCGCGACTCGGGAACCTATGTCCACTTGTCACGCGCCTTCTCATGGGTGGCACCTTCCCAAACTCTCGCGGAGGATGGTCTACACGGTGTGCCTCGCGGATTTGTCAGAGTGTCGGTCCTGGCACCGAACGGTGATCACTACGGCACCGTCGCCGACCACGCAGACGGGTCGCCGGACTCGAAGCCGTCGGTGAAGATCCACGCACACTCGGCGAAGACCTCAACCCCACCAGGTCCATCCGCGACGAGCACCAGGTCATTCGAGACGGCCACTCCTTGCGCGCTGCCTCGGGTGTCAGCAGTACCTACGAGGGTGAGCGAATGAGGATCACTGACGTCTACGACCGTAAGGCCGCCGATGTCGTGGGCCGCTACGTATGCGTACCGGCCCGCCACCGCAACATCCTGTTCGTAGCCCCCCGTGAAGATCGAGCCGATGAGGGTCGGGCTCGCCGGTGTCGAGACGTCGACAGCGTACAGGTACGAGCGGCACGCCACGTACGCGGTTTGCTCGACCACGGTCACATCGAACGCGACCCGCGGCAGCTCGAGGATCCCGACCTCAACCGGGGCCGACGGATAGGAGACGTCGATGACGCGCAGCCCGTCGTTGTATTCGGCGACGTAGGCGAAGCCAACCCCGACGTCCACGCCCCGAGAGAAGTCCAACGTCCCGGTGCTGCCGATTTCGACAGGATTCGACGGTACTGCAACATCGATCACGAGGAGACCCTGGCTCGAGGCAGCGACAAACGCCAGGTTTCCCGCACTGCCACGTCGGCCGCTGAATCGGAAGTCGGGGGTTCCCGATTCAACGGGAGACGTCGGCGTCGAGGCTCGAACACCCGAAGCCCGGCGTCATCCGCTGCGACAAAGCCGAGGTTGCCTGGACAGTGCGATGGTGGCTCGAGCGCTCCCTCCGGCCGCGTTGACGCGTCCGACCTCGACGGAGATTGCGGAATGCCCACATCCAGAACCCGGAGACCGTCGTCATCGTCAGCGACGAAGTGAAAGCCCGCCAGTGACCGCAACGTCAGCGGCCGAGCCGTTGGTGGCTGGCGGCGTCACGTTGGGGAGAAAGGGAGGGTCCACGTCGACCACTCGTACGCCGCCCTCGCCATCAGCCATGTATGCGTAGCCGCCGTCGACCACCACGCTTTCCGTGGAATCCAGCGAGAGGACGTAGCCTATTTCGAAGAGTGCCGGTGGGTTCGAAACATCGATGATCCGAAGTCCGCCGTCGCGGGTTGCAAGGAACGAGACGGTCTCGGTTGCGGCGACGCCGGCCGGCTGACCTGGGGATCGAAGGTGCCGACCTCGGCCGGATTCGTCGGGACCGAAACATCGATGAGCCGGAGGCGATAGCCGCGGTCGGCAACGTGAGCGAACCCTGCGGCGACAGACACGCTGACGGTGCAACCGGCGTGTCGACGAAACCGAGCTCCACCGGAGAGGTGGGGTCGGAAACGTCAACGATCCTCAAGCCGGCGTCGTTGGCGGCGAGATAGGCGAGGCCACCGGAGACGACCACGTCGTACACGAGGTCGTTGGCACTGAAGGCTCCGACCGGGATCGGCGTCGTCGGATCGGAGATGTCGACTACCAACATGCCTGCATAGCTCATCGCGACGAATGCGTGGCTGCCGACAACGGCGACCTCGATTGCCCAGTCGCCGGTTTCGAGGTGGCCGACCTCTCGTGGGCTGAGAGGGTCCGAAACGTCGAACACCCTCAATCCCCGGGAACCGTTGGCGATGAAGGCGTAGCCGCCGCTGACGGCAATACCGAGCACGAAGCTCTGCAGATCAGCGGATCCGACGGTCCGGGGGCTTTCGGGGATGCCGACGTCGACGATGAACAGCATCTGCTCGCCGCCAACGTATGCATATCCGTTTGCCAGCTCGATCTGGTAGGAGCCGTCGTATGGCCAGCCCCCAAGGAGTTCGGGACAGACCTGAGCGGACGTCGGGACGTGCATGGCGGACAAGGTGGCAATCGAGTCGAAAAGAGCCAATGTCGCTCGTTTGCTGGTCATCGCGAACCTCCCTGCGCGTACGCGCATGACCGAACGAAACTCAAAGCATCGTTGCGGCTCCAGCCACCCGAGGAAGCCGGGATTCGGCTGTTGCCTGCCCCGGGATCGGAAAGCCACTGCGCCGTATCATGGGACGGTAGCCGACCATGCCAAGGTGTCACCTGACTCGAACGCAGTCAATGAACACGGCGAACGCGTAGACGTAGACCGAGCCGGCCTCGCCCTCCCCAGTGGTTGTCGTCCTCGGAGGCCCCGATCGCGGCGAATGCATCACCCAAGACGGCGGAGTATCCGAACTGGTCGTAGGCGGCTCCGTCCGCTACCCTCAGGCGCTGAATCTGGGTCCATCCAGTGCCGTCGAGCCCGAACAGGTACGCGGCTCCGCGGTACGTCGAATCCTGGTTCGCACCGACGAGCGCTATGGCGTCGCGCACGGCCACCGAAAAGCCGAAGCGGTTGTCCCAGCTCGAAGGGTCCGGGGTGAGGCGAGCCGTCTCGGTCCACGTGTCTCCAGCGCGCACGAAGATTGTGGCACTGCCATCGTCCTCTAACGGGCTCCCGACGATTGCGGTGTTCTCCCAAATTGCGACCGGACCGCCTGCCCAGCCGCTCGACGGCACGAGTTGTCGATCGAGCCACACTTCACCATAGCGCGTGAAGACGTAGTCGGCTGTGTGCTGCGAGCCAACCAGCAGCGTGTCGCCAAAGGCGGCGAGGCTGCACCCGAAGAGGTTTCCTGACTCCTCCGTCTGAGGCATGGAGCATCTGTGATTGAATCCACCCGATCCCGTCCCACACGAAGACGTACACCGAGCCCGAGTTGACGCCGACGTCGTCGTCGTACTCGGCACCCACGAATATCGTGTCAGCCCCTATCCAGACCGCCGAGCCGAAGCGATCCCCTCCCATCCCGTTCGAAGCGGTGAGCTTCGCCGCCTCGGACCAGGAGCTTCTCGCCGATGCGAAGACATATGCGGCGCCGGTCTCGAGTGTTCCCGTCTGGCCATCCGGCGCCCCGATGACGGCGGTGGTCCCGAATATCGACACTGATCGCCCGAACTCGTCGTTGCCCTCACCGTCCGTGGCGCCGAGCCGAGCCTCGAAAAGCCACCCGGCTCCGTCGCGAGCGAACACCGTGGCGGTGCCCTCGCGCATGGTCCCGAAAACGTCCCAGGAGGCGCCCACGAGCAGCCGGTCGCCCGATGTCGAGACGGCGCTACCAAAGTGCCCCTGAGCGCCGTTGCGCGGTGCGCTGACTCGTTGCGTGTAGCTCCAGTTCTCGCCGCTGCGTACGAACGCCCGGAGCGAGCCACCATTGGCGCAGTCGAGGTCGTCGGTCGGCGCTCCGACAATGAGGTCGTCTCCTTTCAGCGCGAGATCTGAACCGAACAGGGTCCCGGCGCCCGGTTCCGGAGGCTCCACGATCGCCTGCTCGAGCCAGGAAGAGCCCTGCCGCAGGAAGATGTATGCTCCTCCCCCATAGGGATTCCCGCCGCCCTCTCGGTAGGGAGCGGCGATGGCAACCGTTGCGCCATCGATCGAGACCTCCCGTCCGAAGTAGTCACCGGGAGCCGCATCCGGCGCAGTCAGCTTGGTCTGCTCGATCCAGTTCGACCCCTCGAGCACGAAGACGTACGCCGATCCCGAGGCGGATCCGTGATCATCATCTCCGTAGGCGCCGATGATCGCCGTGTTGCCGTCCAGTGACACCGAGCAGCCGAAGAGATCCCCCGGCGCAGCATCTGACGCGGTCAGCTGTGCTTCCGGAGACCATGCGCCAGGCGCGCTGCGGCGGAAGACGTAGGCCGTCCCGGCGGGCGTCCCGTCGCCGCTCGCTCCGACGAGAGCGATCCCGCCGGACAGAGCCACAGTGGCGCCGAACTCATCGTCCTGCCCCGGCGTGAGGGCGGTGAATCTCGCCGTCTCGGTCCACGTGTCGCCCAAACGCTCGAACGCGTACACTGCTCCACCGAGCCCGGAGGGAGTGGCGCCGACCAGGATCGTGTCGCCGTCGATGGCAACCGACGAGCCGAACCGATCGCCCCATCCGGAGTCCGAGGGCGACAGTATCTGAATCTCGCGCCACTCCTGTCCCTCGCGCGCGAAGACGAACGCAGCCCCGGGTCCCGATGGGTAATCAACCTGGGTCTCGCCGACGACGGCGATTTCGCCCTCGACCGCCACCGAAACGCCAAAGTGTCCCCAGGCGCAGCCGATCGAGGGAATCAGCGATGCCTGATGGACCCAGACACCGTGTTGTCGAGTGAGGATATAGGCGGCTCCGCCATTGTCCCCGTACGCGAGCGAGCCGTTGGCCGCCCCGGCGATCAACGTGTCGCCGTCAATCGCCATCGCCTTGCCCAAACGTTCCGTGTAGTTCCCCTGGCCACCCTCGAACTCCCCCGTCAGCTCCGCAGCGAGGATCAGTGGGTTGACCTCGGCGCGTGGGGACGCCGTCCCGACCGTGAACAGTGCGACCCAGACGATGGCCGACGACGCGATCCAGGTAGCTCCACGCGGCGGGGACCTGAAGACCTTCGGCATCCGTTGCTGCCTTCGGTACATGGGTTGCTCCCTCGTGCGGACATCTCCAGTATAGCTCTCGGAATCGCGACTGTAGCGGACTGCCCTGACGTTCTGGGGTGCGTAGATCGCAGTGACGTGCCCGGTATACTGGACGACCTTCGATTTGAGGGTGTCAGGCCCAATGAAAACGTGATTGTGCTTCCGCCCTCGGCCGAGCCCCGGTCGACGCCAGGCACGACTCGGAGTGCTTCGAATCTGAGTCGAGGCAGGTCAGCCAGACGATTGCTCGAGAGCGATGTGGTTTCTGCTCATCACCGGCCTGATCCCGATGGGTGGCTGGTGCAATCGTCGACCGACATCAACCGGATTCTAGGCCCGGCCGCACAGCGACGAGCAGGAAGCGCGACCTACAAACCACCCTCGCCAAGACCGAGCTCCCCCGGCCCGCGCCTGGGGAAGCCACGCCCTCTTGACCCGCGCCTTCTACTGGGCGGCACCTGTCTGGCGCAATTCCTTCTGGGGTGTTTCTACCGGCTACGGCACCGTCGTCGACCAAGCCGATGTGTCGCCCGATTCAAAGTCGTCGAAGAACAACAGGTCAATGCTCTGGTACACCGTCGTGACATCGGTGTCGGTGTAACGCTCCCCGGTGCTCTCGGTAAGGGACGCTTCATTCGCGAGGCGACCCGAGGCCCAGATCCAAACCGTCGCGGCGATGTTGTAGGTGAGCGTCCCCCCAGGTGCAACGATGACCTGCTGATTGATATCACCCGAGCCCTGTCCGGCGCCGCACGATGATCCGGGCGTGGCGGAGCAGATCCAAGAAACGTCTCGCAGCAGCACGGGGAACTGGTCCTCAACCTGCGCACCCGCAACCGTGACCGGCTTCAGATTAGTGATCACAAGTGTGTATTCGATCTCGGAGCCGGAGATGACCCAGTCTTCTCCGTCGTCGACTGCAACGGAGAAGCTCAGGCCATTCAAATCTGAATCCCACTCCGAAAACCAAGGCTTCCCGTTTCGAACCGCAATGGCCAGCACGCCCTGATCCGTCCCAGTGATCGCCACCGGCTGTCCCTCGAGACTTCGGGTCGCCACCTCATTCCACGACCCGTTCCACTTCTGGAGCTGGCTCGAGCCTGCCTGTTCGCGAATCGTCACGAGATGATCGGAACGCCACACGGCATCGAGAACGGGGTTCGCCAGACTCCCCAAAAATGTCTGCAGATCATGTGCGTTGTACACATGGCCCGGGGCTGAGACGAGGACCGAACCATCCGGGTGGACCCGAATCGGCTCGTCGAAGGTGCCCGGTTCGCTCAGCCCGTATGTGATCTGCCCAAGGGTACCGTCGGTGTTGACCGTGCGAGCCCTCAGGTCATCGTGCGACCCGTCCGACATGTAGTAGACCATTCGGTTTGCGGAGCTCCAATAATAGTCTTGGACTGGCTCAGTCCCCTGTCCGTCAGATGACAGGACGATTCCAAATCGATCATGGACATAGTGGCGATCGAAGGGAGTGGGATCGCACACGAACACAAAGTCATCGGCCGCGGCAAAACCGTGCGCAGGAAGGGGAGTATTGAAGAATGGCCGTTCGGGGGCCCATCCTTGCCCAAGTCCCCTTTGGACGGTGGTCATTTCGACCGAGTCGTGCATGACGTACAAGGCCTGGTTGTCAGCAGAGTAGTCGATTTGGAGCGGAGGCTCCAGCAGCGGGATCGAATCGAGGTATCGCCGCTCGGTCATGGACCATGAAAAGACCGCGGATTGATCGGTGCTCAACAACAGCACCGTCCCTGCGGGCCCTGGCACAACCTGATCGGGCTGGTACTGTGAGCCCGTTCGGCTCGACAGGATCGGCCGGCTCCGGGAGCACGAAATCGTTGAGCGGGATCGTCTCAGCCGCGAGCCCCGATGGACCCTCGAAGAACGAGACTACGTTGTTGGCCCACGGGACGATCGCGACGGACTCGTTTTCTGCGTCATACTCGCCCGTGCGGTGCATCAGCATCGAGTACGCGACCAGCGACTGTCCCCTGGCAACCACCAGCCGGTCCTGGAAGACAGCGAGATCCGTGAATGCTCCCCCGAAACTCCCCAGATAGGTCAGGTCGTCAAGCAAGTAAACGGTCCCGGAGTCGTCGGTGACCCAGCTTTGGTTGGGCAGTACGATGCATCGATCCGCGCCAGGAAAGTGGCCGTGGTAGGGACTTTCGTACTGAGGACCGATAATACCAGTCGAGGAAACGTCAAAAGCCCAGATTTCCTCAGGGCTCCAGCCCCAATCCCGGCCGACAATCTTCCCCTCGTCTGGCGCCGCGTCCCATCCTGTCACCCCGTGGTCGAACCACCTGGAGTCGATAACTGCCGCCGTGTGCTTATCCAAGCTGGTTACCAGACGGCCGCTGGAAACGTAGAGCAAATCGCCGATCGTGATGAGTGCATCTGGACCGGTGGTCGCAAACAGCACCGTTTCGTTTCCAAGGTCGTCGATCAGCGACACACGGTCTTCGAACCCCACGTACATCCCCTGTTCATCCACCCACAGGGTCCAGGGCCCTTCAGTCAACGGGATATCAGGAAGCCACTGCTGCGAGTCGAGATGATAGCGGCGAATAACGTACGGCCACCTGTACGCGAAGTACACGGTCCCGTCCCAGACCCTCACGTAGAACATCAAATAGGAGTCACCGACTCCGTCAGCCGCGCAGTCGGCGTCGTCATTCGAGTTCAGGGGCCCGGCTTGATTGCGGCGCGCCGATTTTGATTCGTCCTGGCCGCCAGCCACGGTCGTCGTGACAGTACACGTGCTGAATCCGAGTACGAAAGTGCACAGCATCAACGACGGCAAGGACTTCATCTCGCTCTGCCTATCTCAATATCCTTCGGTCTCGCCGTTGCCTTAGTGCCCGTCCACCAAAACAGCCAGCCTCAGAAGGCGAGAGTCCGACGTTGTGCTCATAGAAAAGTATATACCGACCCGATCGTCAACTCGTGGAAAGGTAAGGGTGTCCGACACGCAATTGCGCCTTTGTCTCGAACAGGGGCCTGAGAGCTCGCTTGGTCGCCCTCGTTTGCCGTGGGAATCAGGTGCAGGGTGGACCATCGTCCCTTCCGCGCCAATCCTCAGAAGCTGCGCACTGATCGCGACGGAAGAGGAGTAGGCGGGCGTCTGTGGAACGTGGCGACTCTAGAACATAAAGGCGGATCTGGCACCTTTTCGGCACCTTTTCTGGGGCGCCGGCGACGGCTCAGGCCGTGTCGCGGCGCGCGACGATGTCGTGCGCCTCGATGGCGAAACCTTCGAGCACCCAGGCGTCCAGGCCACCAGCAAGCGGCCGGACGAGCGTGAATCCGCGGTCCATCAGCAGGCGCGCCACCCGGGCCGCCGAGGCCTCGTTGGGTCACGTGCAGTAGAGGATGATCTCCCGCGAGGTCGGGAGGCGCCGGATCTCCTCGTCGAGCCATTCCACGTCGATCACGATCGCCCCGGGGATCCGCCGCGGATCCTGCATCCGCCCGGCGTCCGTCCGGACGTCGACGACGAGCGGGGCGGGGTCTCCGTGCATCAGGAGCTGCAGCTCCTGGGCCGAGATGCGCGCCATGCGCAATGCCTTGTAGAAGCTGCGCCGCTGCCACCACTTCACCGCGACAAACAGGGCCAGCGCGACGAACACGAGGAGCAGAGCGCGCGTCCCGAGCGCCGCGAGCCGCACCAGCAGCCCGTCGATCGCGTCGCGAAACAGGATGCCGGCGAGGAGTGCGGCTCCGGCCCACAGCAGCGTTCCGCCGGCCGAGAAGAGCAGGAACCGCCCGAAGCCGACCCCGGTGGCCCCGGCGAGCGGCGGCGCGACGGTGGAGAAGCCTGGTACGAACTTCGCGACCAGGAGGGACGACACCCCCCAGCGCCCGAACGCACCCTCGGTCTGCCGCACGCACGAGTCCGGCGAGAGCGAAATGCGGCAGAGCAGCTTGAGCACGCGCCGCCCGTAGCCGCGACCGAGGCCGAACCAGATCGAGTCGGCGAGCAGCGAGGCGGCCAAGACCACGGCCAGGGTCGACGCGCCCGACAGCTTCCCGTCGGCCACCAGCGCCCCGGCCACGACCAGCATCGGCAGCGCGGGGATCGGCACACCGACCTGCTCCAGGAACACGTTGAGGAACAGCAGCGTCAGCCCGTAGCGCAGCACGAGTTCGGTGAGGGCGTCCATCGGCGGATTATATCGGCAGCGGTGTATCTTGTATTTCTGGCGGAGGCGTGCCAGGTATCACGACCTCACAATCTGATCGACGTTTCTGAAACCGTGCCAGGAGCGGTGTTTTTGACGTTTCGGCGTCAGCTGAGTTCGTGTTCGCCGTCGCCCGTCGGATTCGTAAATCCGGTGATTCTCGTGAACCGGCTCGGGCCGGTTCGAGGTGCTAGTCTGCCTTCATGAGGCTATCGCCCGTCGCTGTCGCCGTTGTCGCCGCCGGGCTGGTATCGCCGGCCGCCGCGCAGGGCGACGCGCTCGACGCGAGCGACGCAGTCACGTTCTACGGCAACGGTACCTGGTTCGTACATTCGGTGATTCGCACGATCGGTGCCGGGCTTTAGAACCTTAGAAAGTTGATGGAAACCTCCGAGCCGTTATCAAGAAGACCTGGCGTGTGGCGCCTGTGAAGAGTCTGACGGGCACCTCTTGACACGGCTGATGCGAGAGGGCAGAGGCGGCGACTTTCCAGGGTTCTCAATGCACCGCTCTAGCAGCGTCACCAGCTGCCGTCCGCCTGCCGGCGGCGAAGCGCGAGTTCGTCTTCGCTCGGAGGCTTGGTGGCGAAGGTGCCGGTCATGATCTCCCCGTCTCGCGCATAGGAGGCGAAGTGAACTCCCTTCGGTGACTGCGCCTGCTCGACCAGCGACCAGGAACGGGCAGCTGCCGGATGGCCCGCGTACCAGCGCTTGCCGCGACCCAGCATCACCGGGAAGGTGATCAACGCGAGCCGGTCGACGAGCCCGGCAGGAAGCAACGCGTGGTAGAGCATGCTGCTGCCCTGGATCAGCAGGTCCGGCCCTTCGGTCTCCTTGAGGCGCGAGATCGCCTCGACCGGATCGCCGACGAGGCGTTCGCTGTTGTTCCAGGTCAGCGGACGGTCGGAAGACGTCACGACATGCTTGCGGATGGCATTAAACGTCGCGCCGATGGGTTGCTCGCCGTTGTGGGGCCAGTACGCAGCGAAGATCTCGTAGGTCCGCCGCCCGAGCAGGAGCTCGTAGCTTCCGCCGAGCAGCCGGCCCATCGGCTCGTCCAGCGATTCGTCGAAGTAGGGGAAGACCCAGCCGCCGTGGGCGAAGCCGGTCTGGTCCTCCTCGGGCCCGCCGGGCGCCTGGATCACGCCATCGAGCGACTGGAAGAGCGAGCCGGTGATCCTACGCATGGCCGGTCTCTCCCCGTTCGGCGGCCTCGATGGCGGCGATATCGATCTTCCGCATGGTCATCATCGCCTCGAACGCACGCTTCGCCGCCGCCCGGTCTGGATTGCTGTTCGCGCGGAGCAGTGCGCGCGGCGTGATCTGCCAGGAGAAGCCCCAGCGGTCCTTGCACCAGCCACATTCGCTCTCCTGCCCGCCGTTGCCGACGATGGCGTTCCAGTAGCGGTCGGTCTCTTCCTGGTTGTCGGTCAGCACCATGAAGCTGACCGCCTCGTTGGGCTTGAAGTTGGGGCCGCCGTTGAGGCCGACGAAGGACCTTCCGAGGACGGTGAACTCGACGGTGAGCTCCGTGCCCTCGCCTCCGCCCGGAAAGTCGGACGGCGCGTGCATGGGCGCTCCGACCGTGCTGTCCGGAAAGGTGGCGGCGTAGAACTCGGCCGCCTTGCGCGCCTCGCCATGGTCGAACCACAGGCAGGTCGTCAGCTTGTGCTTGTCGTCTGTCATGTCGGCACTCCTTCTGTGTCCATCACCCCTAGGGACTCCGGCGACGGCGGAAACTCATCGAGGCAGACGTTGGTGGCGATGCGCAGGAGCCAGGTCCGCAGCGACGAGCGGCCATGGAAGCGGCCACGGCTGCGCCACGCCCGCAACATGGTGTCCTGGACCGCGTCCTCCGCCTCGGTGACGGAGCCGAGCATCCGGTAGCAGTGGCCGGTGAGGGCGGCGCGATGCTCCTCGAAACTCGTGGCGGTGACCATCCACCTCTGCAACTGCGTCGTTCAGCGGGCTGATTCCCGGTCGCACCGATGCCGTGGGCGGATCACGCTCGACCCCGAATGCGGCGGTACTGCACCCTCTGACGATCCTCGGACGGAGAGTTGCCGGACGGTCCGGTGCCGGGCTTTACAACCACAGAAAACTGGGGCTGCCTCCCGGAAGCGAAACCGTGCCAGGTGCGGTGGTTTTGACGTTTCGTCGTGAGCTGAGTCCGTGCTCGCCGTCGCCCGTCGGGTCCGTACATTTGGTGATTCTCGTGAACCGGCTCCTGCCCGTTCGAGGTGCTAGTCTGCCTTCATGAGGCTAGCGCCCGTCGCTGCCGCCGTTGTCGCCGCCGGGCTGGCATCGCCGGCCGCCGCGCAGGGCGACGCGCTCGACGCGAGCGACGCGGTCACGTTCTACGTGGCCAAAACCGACGGCGGTGAGGCGCACCCGGACGCCGAGTTCGCGCGCTGGGCATTCGATGCCTGGTCCAGAGGATCCAACGGTGCGTTGACGTTTGTCGAAACCGAGACAGCGAGCGACGCCGTCATCCGCGTCTTCTGGGTCGGGGCGGGCATCGCCAGGTACGGCGGCATGCGCAGAATCGAGGTTGACGGAAGACCGGGCGCCGAGGTCTACATCAACACGGCCACCGACGGCCTCGGTGACGACATCCACAGGCGTGCCGAGCGCGACCGGCTGTTCCGCGACAGCGTCGTGTTCTTGACCTGCGTCCACGAAATCGGTCACGCGATCGGCCTCAGCCACACCGACAACTTCGCCGACATCATGTACTCGTTCCAGTACGGTGGCGACATCGAGAAGTACTTCCTGCGTTACCGCAAGCGGGTGAAGAACCCTGGGGACATGCGCGAGCGTTCGCCGTTATCGGACAACGATATCGCTCAGCTGCGCGCGCTGTACTAGAAAGGCGCACAGCGACGGCTCCGACGAGCACCTACGCGCCGAGTACGGGCGAAGGTTGCCGGGTTCGCACATTCGGTGATTCCTCACCAGCGGCTGCTGGCCCAGTGTGAGTACATAAATCGTGCTCGCCGTAGCCCGTCGTGACGCCAGGCACGGGTTGAAGTGCTCGGAATGTGAGTCGAGGCAGATCAGCCAGACGTTTGCTCGTGATCGATGCGGCCTTTGACGATGTCCACGAAGCTCACGGCATGCTCGAGGATGGACCGCGCCTCGCTCTCTGTGATCAAGCCGGCGATGTCATAAATCGCCTGGTTTCTCTTCTTCCGCATGCGGTCGAAGTACCCGATCGTCGATGCGAGGTGATCTCCGAGCGTCGCTTGCAAAAACGCGAAGGTGTTCTTGTGACCCTGCTCGCGGCGTCGACCCGCGGTCGGCGGTTACGAAGCGGCCGGTCGATACCCGCGCGAGTACATGTACGCGCGGGCAGCCTGGAGAACGGCGTTGTACGCGATCGAGAATGCCCAGTCCCAATCTTCGGCGATCGTCCGCCGGGCCATTCGAATGTCGCGGTCAGCGAGCTCGACGAGGCGGTCGATCTCCTCCGGTGAGGCCCGGTGTCTATGGATCCTCCGCTTCCGGACGAGGTCGTCGAGCTGCACCGATGTCTCCGATCACCGGTATCAAGCTGCCGGCGAGCACCCGTCCTAGAAAAGGGTCCTTGCACCGAAGCCTGTCATCCAGCTCCTTGCGACTGAGCAGAGTGTAGTTGATCGACCGGCCGAGAATTTCCTCGAGCGCAGAGACGGCATCGTGGAATGCCAGCTCGCCCGGGGTGCCCACCACGAGAAGGTCGATGTCGCTGCGGCCGGTGTCGGAGCCGGCGGCCACGGAGCCGTACACCGCGGCGGCCTCGACGCCGTCGACGGTACTCAACGCCTCTTGAAGGGGGACCACGAGCCCATCGCTCTTGACGAGCAGCGAACGCAGGTCCTCGTACAGTGGGTGAGACGTCTGAACGGCGACGAAGACCTGTCGTCCACGCCGATGCCGCTCGACGAGGGCAATCTCCTCGAGCAGGGTGAGCTCTCGCTGTACGGCTCTCAAAGGAACCCCGGCTCGTCGTGCGATCTCGCGCAGGTGGTACTCCTCCGATGCGTTCAACAACAGGAACGCCAGCACCTTGACACGCGCGACAGGCATCAGCTTCGTCAGCATCAGTGACTACATCCCGTCGTCAATTGTATACGCATTGTCGTCAGTCGGCAACGTGCCGCCGTCAGAGAATTCAAAACTCAGTGCCGATTTCGGTGCGAGCTCCATGAAGGCGGCGAGGACGCCGTCACAGTACCTCTGTAGCTCGTGGAGTTTCGGGTGGACGTCGCGTCAATAGGTGTGTAAACGGGTTCAGGCGGCGGCCTCCTCGTTCTGGGTTTGCTGACTCTGCTCCAGGACTCTGACTCCATTGTGGAACTGCACGCCGAGAGCGACGTCGGGCAGAATCTCTCGGTGGTCCAGGCGACGGAAAGTGCGCTCGGCCACCATGAGGAGCCTCCAGATCAGGGCGACTCCCAGTTCTTCGTTGGCCGATTGGCACGCCCGATTCAAGGCTCGGTGCGGCCGGTGCCTTCGCGATCGCGCTGATAGCGGCGCGCGACATCGAAGGGCGGCAGCCAATCCTCGCGCCGGATCGTCCAGAGCTCGTAGGTCGGCTTCACGAGGTTCGGCGCATCGAGGCAGCCGACATTGATCTCGATCTCATCGCCGCTGCGGCCGAACAGGGGCGAACCGCAGACCGGGCAGAAATGGCGGCCCTTGTACTCCGCCGTCGCGCCGGTGACCGTCACGGCGCCTTCCGGAAAGATCGCGGAGGTGTGGAACACCGCGCCGTGATGCTTGCGGCAATCGAGGCAATGGCAGATGCCGACGCGATAGGGTGCACCGGTCGCGGTCAGGCGCACCGCGCCGCACAGGCACCCGCCGGTCAACCGTCCGTCGCTCATGCTCGGCTCCTTGCATGCATGTTCAATGCGAACGTCCTCACCGACCTCTGGTTCATGGCGAGGACCCCGCCCTCAGCGTCGCTCACCGTCACCGCCATGTCGATCTCGTCCTCCCATCTCGGCTGGTCCATCGCCGTACCTCCGCGCGCAGCATACCCGCCCTCGTCGTGGCGCTCTCCTGGCAACGGAAGGGCCATCAATGTGTTTCGAGAACGGCTTCGGCCCGCCGCCGTTTTCACCCGGGCCGCGGGGCGTTTGCGGGCGCCTTGGCCCCGCACCGATCTATCCGAAATACCGGCGCTCCGAGGCGATCTGCCGGTGGTCCATTCCCTCTCCGGAGAGGACGGCTTCCGCCATCTGAAGCCCCATCTCGATGGAGTGATCCATATTGTTGTACTTGAACAGGCCTTGCCGGCCGCCGGTCTTCAGGTTCTCGAAGGCGTCCAGATAGGAGAGGAGCACATCCAAGTTTCGCTTGTAGGTCAGATCGTAGAGGGGATAGGCATGGCTGGCCCGGTGGATGCGCGCCCGGCCCACGGAACCGGGTTGGACCAGCCCGAGCTTGCCGAGGTCCGACACGGCCGTGGCTTTCAAGAACTCTGCGTCGGCGTTCCAGATCCGGTCGCCCTTGCGGCAGGTGATCTCCGCGCACAGGATGGTCCGATCCTTGGGTCCGTTCCGCTCCGAGAAGTTCTTGCACTCCGAGATGCGGTGCACGGTGAGATCCTTGGAGGGCAGGTAGATCCAGTGGTCGCCGGTGACCCGCTCCTTGGCCACGTCGAGGATGACGAATACGATCGCCACGTGGTTCAGCCCCGCGCTCGCCCGGCGCACGGGTTCCGGGGCGGCGGGCTCGAGGTAGTGGAGCAGCGTGGTGCATGGAATTGTGGAAATGAGCTGGTCCACGGGCCATGCGTACTCCTTTCCTCCGGCCGTGAAGGAGATGCCCGTGGCCCTCTTTCCCTGGACGTCGATCCTGTGGATCCGCGCGTTCACCACGACCTCCCCGCCTCCTTCCCGGATGCCTTCCGTGTAGGCCCTCGAGATGGCGCCGATTCCGCCCTCCTTGGGGTAGATGAATCTCGAAACGTAGGTGCGGGGAACGTTCTTGGGCTTGAACAGCGTCTTCTTCACCGTGTCCCAGAGGTTGAGCAGGGTGATGCGTTGGGCGGCCCAGTCCGCCGAGATCTGCGAGCAGGGCGTTCCCCAGGCCTTCTCCGTGTACGTGCCGAAGAACATCTGGTAGAGGGTGTGCCCGAAGCGCTTCTTCACCCAGTTCTCGAAGCAGTCATCGGGGATGGGCCGGATGGCATTGTAGATCCGGATTCCAACGTAATCGGCGAAGGCCTTCAGGAGGAAGGCGGGAGGCAGGTTCCGCAGGACGTTGGAGGCCTTCAAGGGGTAATCGAAAAATTGGTCCCGCATGAATATCCGGGAGCGGCGCTCCCGGTAATCGTAGTTTTCCCGGAGAATCCCCTTCACATGGTCCAACACGGCGGGGTTGTGGGAATGGAAGCGGTGCGGTCCCAGGTCGTAGGTGAACGCGCCGGAGCGGAAGCTCGCGGCCAGGCCGCCCACGTAGGGCTCCTTCTCGATCACCCGCACGGGCACCCCGGCCCTGGCAAGCGCATGTCCCGCGCTCAAGCCCGCCAAGCCCGCCCCCAGAATGGTCACCCCCTTATCCACGTTGCTTCACCCGGGAGGAGGCCGCCTCGACGTTGATCATGATTAGGGATCGGTATTTCCTTTTCCACGGCTCGAGTCTACTACCCGTCGGGAGGGTGGCCGGCGGGCGAGGAGGGCCCGGCTGAAGGGCCTGGACCGCCGCGACGCGGGGAATGGTGCGGCGGAATGGTGGCGGGTACACACATTCGGTGTTTCTCGAGAACTCGTTGCTGCCCGGTTGAGAGGGTTGCGCCGCACACTGTGGCGACTCTGGTTTGAGGGGAACGCGGGCGGCGCCGGGTTATCGGACCTGCGACGTACTCAGTCGCGGTCGAAGCGCGGGAGGTGGTCGCCCGCACCCACCGAAGAGAAACGGGCTGTAACCCGCTCGTGTCGAACACGACACGGGTTACAGCCCCGGTTCGCTCTGTTGTTTCTACGTCACCGGTTCTCAGGGATTCTCGAAGCGCTCCAGGGCGTCGAGGAGAATGTCCGGCTGGTTACCGGCCCAGAACCGTTCGTGACTCGGTAGTGAGTTTGGCATTCTGTGCGCGTGGAACACCTCTTCCCTGATCGCCGCGGTGTTCGACTTCACCCACGCCAGGCTGAGGACCTTCGAATCGGCGACCGTGTGGCAGAGTCGGCACGAGGGGACGACGACCTGTCGGTAGAGCTGCTCCTCAGCGGCCCAGGTCGCGGGCAGGTAGTCGACTTGGGTGGCGCTGGGAAGCCCCGAGCCACCATAGAGACCATTGATGAGTGTTCGGGTCGCGCTCGTTGGGTCGGTCCGGAGCACGGCCTTGTTGAACTCCTTGAAGGCAGCCTCCAGGCTGGCCCGTGGCACATCGGCCGAGAACGTCATGGTGTTGATGTCGAATGCAAGGAAGGCCGCGCCGGTCTCGCCGGAACCCCCGTTATATCCTCCTGGCGGCAGGGGGGACGTGGCGTCGTCAGTGCCGCCGTGGCACGAGAAGCAGGCAGCCGGGAGGTAGATCTCCTCGCCCCGACGGTCGAAGGTCGTGCTCAGCTGTCGGGCACCGTCAGGGGAGAACACGTAGAACTTGACGATCCGATCGCCGTCGGGTCCCGGGGAGTACTCCATGTTGACGATCGAGACCTTGTTCACCTCGGCGAGGGCGTCGGCCTCGGTGGCGTAATTCACGGTGGTGAAGGCAATGTTGCCTGCGTAGCCCGGCCTCCGGTCCCTGACCATTTCGATCGAACGGAAGAACGACAGGTCTCCGTTGTTGAAGTACCCCTTGGCGACGATGACCTGGTTCATCGGGTCGTTGAAGCCGTTGACCTCCTCCCAGGCATCCTGGGTCAACCTCTCGTCGTTCGGATCAATGGTCTGGTAGTAGGCGGTGGCGACCGCCGCATCGTCGACCCCGCCCGCCTTCAGAATGTCCTGCTGTGCCCGGACGGTGCCGGGAACCGCCAGGCACAAGCCGGCAATCAATGTTCCAGCAACGGTTGCTCGATTCATCATGTGTTCATCCTTCCTCAGTTGAGGCCCCACCGGCAGAAAACGCCGGGTGGGTCGTTGAACGAATCGGCCGTGACTTCGTGAGTCATGCCGAACTCCTGCATCTCGTCGGCGCCTGACAGGCAGAGTTACCGGTCCTCAAGCCCCGACGGACCCGAAAACGCTCCCGGTCTTCTGGCTGACCTCGGCAGTCCAAGGTGGATGCGCCTCGGCTTTGGACCGAAGCACGGGGAGCGGTTACATTCGAACGTGTCATCGTCACAATTGAGTATCGGTCGCAATTAGGAGGGTTGGCTACCCCCAAATGGGGAGTATCCAAGCTGCCGGACGGCGTGAACCCGGGAGGGTGCTGCAACGCCTAGCCCGGATATCTCACCGGGTTTCGTAGCGAGGGCGGCGAGGTGCCGTGCGCAGTGGGGATTTCGACCCGAGGGGCGCGGAGGCGTACTTGACCGTACGTCGAGCACCCCGAGGCGAGAAAGCACCGCTGAGTGCGGTACATCGCTGGCCGCAGTAGAAAGTTGGTGAGGTATCCGGGCTAGGCCGGCGTGGCCACCGGTGCCGGGCTATCGAACCTGCGACCTACTCAGTCGCGGTCGAAGTGCGGCAGGTCGTCGCCAATGGGGATGGCGAGCTCCACAAAGCCGGAGAAGACGCCGTCGCGATACCACGGGAGCTGGTGGATCGCCTTGCGCTTACCGCCCTTGCTGATCGTGTAATGGTGCGCGCTCTGGGTGAGGAACATCTGGGCGAGGCGCGAGCGGGCGGGTTCCGGGTGGCAGTCGAGCACATTCGTTCCCACCAGCGCCGCGCCCCCGTCCTCGGCGAACGTCCTCACCGACCTCTGGTTCATGGCGAGGATCCTGCCCTCAGCGTCGGTCACCGTCACCGCCATGTCGATCTCGTCCACCCAGCTCGGTTGATCCATCGCCGCACCTCCGCGCGCAGCATACCCGCCCTTGCCGTGGCGCTCTCCTGCTGATGGTCAGGACAGAGAACGCAGCGGTGCCAGATGAAAGGCGCCGAGTTTGCACATTCGGTGATGCCTCACCAGCGGGTGCTGGCCCAGTGTGAGTACATAGAACGTGCTCGCCGTAGCCCAACATGAGGTGCCAGGGCCGACACTCGTGCACTTCTCGTTGGGCGGAATTGAAACTGCCAACGCCAGTGTCGGCCCTGGCACCTTGAAGGGTCTGCGTTGTCGTCGTCGGCAGATATCCCCGGTTTGGAGCCGTCGAGGCTCGAATCCGCTAGAGTGTGAGCGGGCACCACAATCCATGCTCGACGACGGAACCATCGGGATCCTGATCTTCGTCCTGCTGGCTGCGCTTGTGACCGTCAAGCAGGTGACGACGGGCAGCATCCTGGACCGGCCCGAGGGCAGCCTGCTGGTGCAGGTCGTCAACGTCTTCAACCTGTCTTTCCTGCTCGTCGTGAATCCCCTGGCCGGAGTGCTGCTGCTCACCGGCCGAGTGGCGGCGGTCGATCCTGGTCACGTGGACATTCTCGAGCCCGGGATTCGGGCGGCCGTGCAGATCGCTGGCCTGGCGACCTACGTGACCGGTTTTGCCGTCATGGCCTGGGCGCTGATCGCGCTGCGGCGAAGCTACCAGCTCGGGGGCCTCGCTCCCCGGCCAGGCGATCGGATGGTCACGAGCGGCCCGTACCGGGTGATCCGGCATCCCATGTACGCGGCGGTGCTTGATGATCTCGTTCGGGCTCACCTGCCTGACGCAGTCGCTGACCGGGATCGCCGTGCTCGTCGTCTATCTCGTGCTGATCCACCTGCTGATCCCGATCGAGGAGAACCGGTTACTGAACGCGTACGGAGAGAGCTACGCCGCCTACCAGCGCGACACGCGGAGGCTCGTCCCCTTCGTGTACTGAGCGTCGCGAGCGGCGCCGCACCAGGAGGGAGCGTCCCGTGAGAGTCCTGACCGTCTACGCCCACCAGGATCCAAAGTCCTTCTGCCACGCCGTCCTCGAGGAGTTCACCAGGGGGCTCGAGGAAGCCGGGCACGCGAGCGAGGTCGTCGACCTCTACGCGATCCGCTTCGACCCGGTCTTTCGCATGCAGGACTCCGCGAGCTACGTGCACGAGAGCATGCCGCCGGACATCCTCGAGGCGCATGGAGCTGAAGAAGCGCGTGCTCGAGGCCGCAGGGAACCCCGTCACGCGCTTCCTCGCCGCGCGCTGGCTCAAGAACAAGGACACGAGGCGAGGTGGCCCGGTTCATCCACGCGCACCGGCCCAAGGACGCGGCCGCCCAGTGGGAGAAGGTCGCAGCGCGCCGATGGCCTGGCGTTCATCTCGCCCGTGATCTGGCTCCACTTCCCGGCGATCCTGAAGGGGTGGTTCGAGCGGGTCTTCGCCTACGGTGACGCCTACGCCCTGACGCCCGAGGGGTGGACGGGCGACATGCGAGGCCGCGTGCCGCTGCTGCACCACGAGAAGGCCCTGGTGATCAGCACGACCCTGTTCCGGGAGGAGGACTACGACGCCTACCTGCGGGAGCCGATGACCCGGATGATCGACGACTGGGGGCTGCGCTACCCGGGCGATCAAGAAGGTCGAGCACGTCTACTTCTACCGGGTCCCGGTCTGCGACGCCGCGACCAGGCGTGGGTACCTCGAGCGCGCCTACACACTCGGCAAGGAGTACGCCAACTAGCGCGCGCCTCTTCGCTCGTGCGTGCTAGCGTGTTTGGTGAGGGGCGGTTTGATGGTTGATCGGATGAGGATCGCAGCCGCCGTGATCGCGATCGCAATGGCGAGCGGCTGCCACGAGGTCGTGCGGACAATCGACTTCCCCCGCGGGGACTCACGCGAGTGGTCTGACGAGGTCGCGGGCTTCCGGTTTGCCGTGTCCGGCGGTTACGGTGAGTCACCGCTTCTCTGCGCATTGACGATTCAAAACCGAACTGCATTCGTGAGCTGGCCTTTCCGGTTCCCATGATCATGCCTCATGCCGGAACGACGAGCACCTAACAACGTCCGCGTCTCGTCAGCAGTTGGTCAGGAACTCAGGATCGCCGGAGTCCACTACGACTTTTGGGAGCGACCGAAGATCTCGATCGGTCCTGGCGAGGTGGCATCGTGGCCGTTCAGCCTTGACTACCACTTCCCCGACCTATGGAACGAAGGAGACTACGACGTCGCGCTCGCCTACTTTGCGGACCCCGCGGGGGCCGAGTCGTGGACAGGATCGGTTCAGATGGAACCCATCAAGGTGTCGATTCGGACCTCGTTGGGCGAGAACTGGTTTGAGCGCCTGTTGGTTCGGATGACAAGCCGATGAATGTGACAACCCTTCCTGCCCTGTCGCTTACGGGGCAGCCCCTGCGCCGGCTGGTCGCTGACCAAGCGGCCGTTAGCTATACTGACAGAGGAGCGTACCCATGGACTGGCGTGCTCACATCGTCGTCGATCCGACCATCTGCCACGGAAAGGCCTGCTTCCGGGGCACGAGGATCCTCGTGTCGGTGGTTCTGGACAATCTCGCTGCGGGTGAGCCGGCCGAGTCCATTCTCGAGAGCTACCCCTCCCTTCCTCGAGAGGCGATCGGCGCGGCCATCAGCTATGCGGCGGACCTGGCCCGGGAACGCGTCGTGGCGCTGCCGGCCTGACCTGTGAAGCTCAAGACGGACGAAAATCTGCCGGTTGAGGCGGCGGACATCCTCCGCGCAGAAGGCCATGACGTATTGACTGTCAACGAGCAGGGCCTCGGAGGCGCATGCGATGCCGACCTCGCTGCTGCCTGCGGGTCGGAAGGGAGAGTGCTGATCAGTCTTGACGTCGACTTCTGCTGATATTCGTAGCTCACGCCCCCGGGACGCATCCCGGGATCGTGGTGCTGAGGTTGTCACGACAGGACAAGGCGAACGTCGTGTCCGTGATGCGTCGCTTGGTCACGTCGCTGGGGGCAGAAGAGGTTGCAGGTCGTCTCTGGATTGTCGACGAGCGTCGTATTCGCGTTCGGGAGTAGAGCGGAATGTGATCAGCGGATTCCGGCACAGGTCATGGCTAACCGTCACGACCCGACAGCACGGTCCGTGCTTCAACGGCCACACTGGCAGCGATGAGGATCTGGAACAGGCGGCAGATCAGGGCAGCTCGCAGCAGGCCGGGCTGCCTCGGATCGAGCGTGGGCGCGAGGAGTTGATCGAGGAGCTCGCGCCGCTCGAGCGCAGGGATCTCCGGATTGCGCTCGGTGGTCCAGCGCCACAGGTCGTCGAAGAGCACCCAGGCCGCGCCGCGGTGGACTGCGGCGAGCTCGCCCTCCCAGGCCTTGATGTGCTGGCGGGTCGCGAGCGCCATGAGACCCTCGCTGATCGCGCCCGCCGTGAGGTTGAGGCCGAGCTTCGAGGGATCGCCGGCCTCGGTGAGGCGCTCCAGGATGACGCCACTGATCGCCGAGATGTCGAGCTTGGATGCGAGCTGGCTGTAGTCCCGCGACGACATCCCGGTGGCGAGGCGGTCGAGGTAGTCGTGGAAGGCGCCGAGGAGCTCGAGCAGCCGCCCATCAGCCGGCGCCCTGACGCGAGCAGGTCGCCGCGCAGGCGCCACACCGCCTCGGCGGACGGGGCGGTGAGGATCAGGGCGAGGGACTCGTTGAGGGGCACGCCGGGCGAGTGTAGCACCGGGCTGGGGTCGGATCTCGGAGATCGTGACCGCTGTCGTGGGCGGAGACGGACACGGGGGACCCTTCGGCTCGCGGCGCTGGAGCCTGCCTCGTTGGCGTTCGACGCTTCGGAAACCCCGGGAATACTACTAGTTGTTCATCACCGAGAGGGTCCGTCATCATGGCTGGCGCCAGGGCCATGGGGTGCGGCCCCGCCCCCAAACGACCCGGCAGAGGAGAACCCATGGTTGCGGCCAGGAAACCCATACAGACGAAGAAACCCAAGCCGCGCTCGGCTGCCCGGTGGTGCATTCCGCCGGGACCTTCAAGGAGCGTTACGCCGCGGGCAAGGCCCTGCGGGCGACCTGCCCCCGGGAGGCCCACGCCGCCTGGAAGGCCCCCTCCGACCGGCGGGACGCGGTCGAACTGGTCCTGGAGGCGGAGAAGGGACGCATGCCGGAGCTGCTTCCCATGCGCCACGGGCGCATGGTCCGCTCCGCGTTCACCTTCTACCGGGGCGCGGCCCTCACGATGGCGACCGACCTGGCGTCCACCCCGACCACCGGGGTCCGCGTCCAGTGCTGCGGGGACGCCCACCTCTGCAACTTCGGTGGGTTTGCCACCCCGGAGCGGAAGATCATCTTCGCCATCAACGATCTCGACGAGACCCTCCCGGCGCCGTGGGAGTGGGACGTCAAGCGCCTCGCCGCGAGCTTTGTCGTGGCCTGCAGGGACCAAGGCCTGAAAGACAGCGCGGCCAGTGATGCGGTCATGACCTGCGTCCGCACCTACCGCGAGTCGATGGCCGAGTACAGCCAGATGAAGACGCTGGAGCTGTGGTACCGGGCGCTGGAGGCGGAAGAGATCATTGCGGGCCTGGGCCCCAAGCTCCGCAAGCGGGTCATCAAGCGCATCGAGAAGGAGCAGGCGAAGAGCCGCGGCGAGGAGATGTTCCCGAAGCTCGTGGAGCACAAGGGGGAGATGCCCGTCATCAAGGACCAACTGCCCACGATCTTCCACCTCGAGGGCTACCCACCCGGTGAGATCCAGCAGGCGGTCTGGGACATGCTCGCCGCGTACCACGCGACTCTTCCCCGCTCCTACGACTCCCTGCTGGCCCGCTACCAGCTCCGGGACGCCGCCATCAAGGTGGTCGGGGTCGGCAGCGTCGGGACCAGGTGCTGGGTGCTCCTCTTCATGGCCGGGGAGGGCGACCCCCTGTTCCTCCAGGTCAAGGAGGCGCGCGCCTCGGTCCTGGAGCCGTTCGCGGGCGCGAGCGTCTTTCCGAACCACGGCCAGCGGGTCGTCGACGGCTACCGGCGCATGCAGCCCGCCAGCGACATCTTCCTCGGGTGGAGCCAGGCGCCCAACGGGCGCCACTTCTTCATGCGCCAGCTGAGGGACATGAAGCTCGGCCCCGTGGTGGAGACCTTCGGCCCGGTCGAGATGGAGATTTACGCCGGATGGTGCGCACGGGCCCTCGCCCTCTCCCATGCCCGGCACGGGGACTCGGCCATGCTCAGCGGGTACATGGGCAAGAGCGACGCCTTCGACAAGGCCATGGTGGCGTTCTCGATGGCCTACGCCGACCAGAACGAGAAGGATCACGCCGCCCTCGACCGCGCGGTCCGCAAGGGCAAGGTGAAGGCGGTCTTCGAAGAGGACCGCTGAGGGACCGGGGCCGGTGCGGATCGCCCATTGTCAATAGATGATGCCGTGCTGAAGTCGCACATCGTCCAGTGGGCAGGGAAGTGCGTTTCGCGAGGCCAAGGGCATGAAGCTGCAACGCCAAACCATCGTGCCGGCGCTGGCGCTCCTCGTCATCGTGGCCGCGCTGCCGTTTGCCATCCTGGATACCATCGAGACGGGCCGCGTGTACCTGTTGTCACGACAGTTCCTGGAGGAATTGTCGCGGCGGTTCACAGGGCCCGGTCGCTTCCGCTTCATCCTGCAGCCGATGCTCGCCGTCCTGCTGGGGGTGCGCGGAGGCCTGGCCGATGCCAAGGCGGGAAACGCTCCCTATCTGCTCGGTCTGCTCCTCGGTGTCGGACGCCGAAGAGAATTGCTGCGAAGCGGCGCGGCGGCCATCAGCACTCTGGTTGCCATGGGGATCATCCTGGACGTCGTGTTTCAACTGGTCATCTACAAGGCGGTGCACCCGGGCGCAGCCCTGGTGGTTGGGCCGATTCTCATTTGCGTCCCCTACGCACTGTCGAGAGTACTGACGACACGCTTGGCGCGCCGGTTGGGGGAAAAGTAGGCAACGGTCGTGGCAGCGCTTCGCTATCCCGTCCTCTATCGGATCAACACCCGCCTCGCGCGGCCTCGATCCCGTGAGGCATGAGGCGGATATGGGGTGTTGCCGGGGGCGTGACAGGCTGCCACGGTTCGTGCGATGATCCGAACCCAAGACAGGTGCGGCACCGGGAAGGGAGCTACCATGAGCGTCCGCGGCTTCGTCACTGCGGGAGCGTTCTCGTTGTTGGTTGCCTCGGCGATCGTGGCGCAGCAGCCCGCTGCGCCGGCGGGGGGCACGGACCACGTCGCCGCGGTCAAGCAGTCACTGCAGACCAGCGCGGCGGCGCTGCGGCAGTACCAGTGGGTCGAGACGACGGCCGTCTCGATCAGAGGCGATGAGAAATCGCGAACGCAGGCCAATTGCTACTACGGCGCCGACGGGAAGGTGCAGAAGACCCCAATTGCCGCCGCACCCGCAGGCGACGACAAGCAGATGCGCGGGGTTCGGGGGAAGATCGTCGAGAACAAGAAGGAAGAGATGAGCGCGTCGATGCAGGAGGCGGTGGCGCTGGTCAAGCAGTACGTGCCTCCCGATCCTGCGCGCATCCAGGCCGCGAAGGACGCCGGCAAGCTCACCGTGACTCCACCCGACCCCCAAGGCGGCGTGCAGGTCGTCATCAAGGACTACCTGAAGGCCGGGCGACTCGCTGACGATCGGCCTGAACGCGGCGACCAACGTGATCTCTTCGTTGACGGTCGCGACGTTCACCGACAGCACCAAGGACGCTGTCGGGATGAAGGTCTCGTGGGGGTCGCTCACGGACGGGACGTTGTACGCGGCGACGATCCACCTCGACGTCGCCGCGCAGAACCTCGCCGTGGCGATCGAGAACACCGGGCACAAGAAGCTGGGCGGGTGATCTGAGGGGTGTCCTGGCAACTGGTCGGCGCCACGCGGCCCCCTCCGGCTAAGGAGAACAACTGGGTGCCGACCGTCCCCGGCAAGGGCTGGAGCATGCTCTTCCGGCTTTGCGGCCCTTGGAGCCATGGTTCGACACGACGCGGCGTCCGGGCGAGATCGAAACGCCTGAGACTTGCACCGCTTCTTGCAGAGCAACGCTAAGAGTGGAAGGAAGCAACCATGAGACGAAACACGCGACGACATCACGCAGCCCTCGCGGGCCTGGCGGCCATCGGCCTCGCGCTGGTGACCGGCGGCTTCAGCCACATCGCCGCGGCCCAGGCTGCCGCCTCCGAGCGACTCGGCACGCGAAAGGTCGAGCCGAAGAAGCCCGACTACTCGCCCTACCCGGACCAGCAGTTCCCCAACCGCGTCTATCTGGGGCGTTGCCCACGTCCACACCGGCTACTCCTTCGACTCGGGAATGTTCGGGGTCACGACGACTCCCGACGACCTCTTCAGGGTCGCCAGGGGCGGGGAAGTCGTCCTCGACAACGGCCAGCGCTTCAAGCAGGACCGGCCGCTGGACTGGGTCTCCATCACCGACCATGCCGAGTACATGGGCATCTCCGATCAGATTCGCGCCGGCAGCCCCGAGCTCCTCGCCAACCCGCAGGGCAAGCGCTGGTACGAGATGTCCAAGACGAGCCCTCAGGAGGGTGTCAAGGCCGCCATCGAAGCGGTCGTCTCCATGCAGAGCGGCAAGCCTGTCTTCGACGCCAGCAAGCTCACGGCCGCGGCCTGGGCGCACGCCACCGCGGCGGCCGAGAAGTGGAACCAGCCGGGCGTGTTCACCACGCTGCACGGCTTCGAGTGGACCTCCGCGCCCGGCGGCAACAACCTTCATCGCACCGTCATCTTCCGCGACGGCGCGGACCGCGTGAACCAGGTCGTTCCCTTCTCCACCTTCGACAGCCAGGATCCGGCGGACCTCTGGAAGTACATGGACGCGTACGCGAAGAAGACCGGCGGCCAGGTGCTCGCCATCCCGCACAACGGCAACCTGAGCAACGGCATGATGTACACGGCGGAGACCTTCGACGGAAAGCCCATGGACCGGGCCTACGCCGAGGCGCGCGCCAGCCACGAGCCGCTCCTGGAGGCGACGCAGATCAAGGGCGACGGCGAGACCCATCCCTACCTCTCGCCGAACGACGAATTCGCCAATTTCGAGACGGTGGGACGTCAATTTCAACAAGATGGAGCCGGCGCAGAAGAGCGTGCTCCACGCCAACTACGTCCGCTCGGCGCTCAAGCTGGGACTGGAACTGGACGCCAAGCTCGGAGCCAACCCCTACAAGTCCGGCCTGATCGGCGGCAGCGACGCCCATGTCGGCGTGGTCACCACGCGGGAAGACAACTTCTTCGGCGAGTTTGCCAACGGATTGCCGTCGCCGGATCGTTGGAAGACCCCGCTCATGCATGGTCGACAATGATCCGAAGAAAGGGCCGTTGGTGTCGGTCTGGGGCGAGCAGGCCGCGGGCCTGGGCGGCGTGTGGGCGCGCGAGAACACCCGCGAGGGGATCTGGGACGCGCTCAAGCGCAAGGAGGTCTACGCCACCACGGGCGACCGGCCGATCGTGCGCGTGTTCGCGGGCTGGGACTTCGCTGCCGGCGGACCTCGATCGGGCCCGACTTCGCGGCGAACGGCTACGCCCACGGCGTGCCCATGGGCGGTGATCTCAGCAAGGCGCCGGCCGGCAAGCGCGCCCGTCTTCATGGTCTACGCGCTGCGCGATCCGGACGGCCCCAACCTCGACCGCATCCAGATCATCAAGGGCTGGCTCGGCAAGGACGGCAAGACGCAGGAGCGCATCTTCGACGTGGCCGTCTCCGGCGGGCGCACGATCGGTCCGGATGGCCGCTGCAAGACCCCGGTCGGCAGCACGGTGGACGTGGCGAACGCGACCTACACCAACACCATCGGCGCCGCGTACGCTGTCGGCGTACTGGAAGGACCCGGCGTTCGATGCGACGCAGCGCGCGTTCTACTACGTGCGCGTGATCCAGATCCCGTCGCCGCGCTGGACGGCCTACGACCAGAAGCGCTACGGCATCAAGATGCCCGACTACGTTCCGATGACGGTCACCGACCGCGCCTACACGTCGCCGATCTGGTACACGCCGGCGAAGTGAATCAGCGGGGGGAAACGGAGAGAGCGAGGAAGTCCACTCTCCGTTTCCTCCGTTGACTTCCGTCCAGAACGCATGAAGCGACTGCTCAAGGAACCGCTGCTTCACTTCCTCGTGCTCGGTGCGCTGCTCTTCGCCGCCTACGCCGTGCTGAGCCGCGGCGGCGCGCCCGCGCCCGGGCGGATCGTCGTCTCACAAGGCCAGCTCGCGTCCATGATGGAGAGCTTCACCCGCACCCGGCAACGGCCGCCCACCCCCGAGGAGTGGGACGGGCTGATCCGGGCCCGGGTGCGGGAGGAGGTCTATTACCGCGAGGCGCTGGCGCTGGGCCTGGACAAGGACGACACCATCATCCGCCGCCGCCTGCAGCAGAAGATGGAATTCATCTCCGACGACATTGCCGCCCAGGCGACCCAGCCGACCGACGCCGAGCTGAACGCGTATCTGCGAGGCGCACCCCGACATGTTTCGCCTGGAGCAACGGTTCACCTTCCGCCAGGTGTATCTCAACCCGGACAAGCACGGCGAGAACCTTGCGCGCGACGCCGCGCGACTGCTCGCGAGGTTGAACCGGGCCGGCGGCGATGCCGGCTTCGCGGCGATGGGCGATCCGTTCCTGCTGGACACAACCGTCGCCGCGCCTGCCGGCCAGCGAGGTCGCCAGGCAGGTTCGGCGAGCAGTTCGCGACGACTCTGGGCGGACTTCCGCTCGGCCGATGGCAAGGGCCGGTCGAGTCCGCCTACGGCGTGCATCTGGTGCTTCGTGAGCGAACGCACGGACGGACGGGTGCCCGCGCTGGCGGAGGTGCGCGACGCCGTGCGCCGTGAGTGGGACGACGCCCGTCGGCTGGAAGCGAACGAGAGGTTCTACCGGGAGCTGCTCAAGCATTACACGGTGACGATCGAGCAACCGGCGGCGGGGGAGGAAGGGAAGGAACTGGCGGAGGCGAACTGAGACTGGCATGGACGGACGGACACCACGATCTATGCGCCGGGCCTATCGTCGTCCCGCGGAATTCGTGGGGGATTTCCGCTGGCACCACTGGCTGGTCCGCCTCTCGTTCGGACGCCTGGGTGTGCAGCAAGGGGCACGATGAGGCGGGCGCTCCTCGTCCTGGCTCTCCTCGTCACGCTCCCGCCCGGCGCGTTCGCGCACGAGGTACGTCCCGCGTATCTGGAGCTACGCCAGACCGGAGCCGAAACCTACGACGTGCTGTGGAAGGTGCCCGGCCAGGGAGATCTGCGCCTCGGGCTCTACGTGGAGCTGCCCACGAGCTGCACCAACGTCACCGAGCCGCAAGGCTCGGTGGCCAACAGCGCCTACACCGAACGCTGGACCGTGCAGTGCGCGGGCGGGCTCGGCGGCGGCACGATTCACATCGCCGGCCTCAGCGGGACGGTGGTCGACGTGCTCGTGCGCCTGCAGCAGCTCGACGGTCGCACGCAGGTCGTCCGCCTTACTTCCGTCCACCCCCTCGTTCGTCGTGGAAGCCGCGCCCAGCCGGTGGCGCCTGGCCGCCACGTATCTGCGACTGGGCACGGACCACATCCTGACCGGCGTCGACCACCTGCTGTTCGTGCTCGGGCTGCTGTTGATCGTCGGCAACCGCTGGACGCTGTTCAAGACCATCACCGCCTTCACGGTCGCGCACAGCATCACGCTGGCGGTCGCCACGCTCGGTTACGCCAGCGCGCCGTTGCCGCCGCTGAACGCCGCCATCGCGATGAGCATCCTGTTCCTCGGACCGGAGATCGTCCGCGTCTGGCGCGGCCAGACGAGTTTGACCATCCGGTATCCCTGGGTGGTGGCCTTCGCGTTCGGCCTGCTGCACGGCTTCGGCTTCGCCAGCGGCCTGAAGGCTACCGGCCTGCCGCAGACGGACATCGCGTGGGCGCTCCTGCTGTTCAACGTCGGGGTCGAGATCGGGCAGGTGTTCTTCGTGTTCCTGATGCTGGCGATGGCACGGTCGTATCGCACACTCGAGATCCGCTGGCCGCGCTGGGCACTGGCGCTGCCGGGCTACGCCGTCGGAACGCTGGGTGCGTTCTGGACCATTCAGAGAACCGCGATGCTGCTGGGAGTCATCCGATGAAGCCGATGTCACGAGACATGACGATGGTTTCGCACAAGGCTCTTGCCTGGCTTGTGGCGCTGGCCGCGCTCGGCACGCCTTCAAGCGCGTGGGCACACGTCCAGGCCGGGGAAGTCGGCGGCTTCGTGACGCGGCTTCCATCACCCGACCTCGGGCTGGGATCATGTGCTGGCGATGGTCGCGGTCGGGCTGTGGGGCGCACAGCTCGGCGCTCCGGCGATCTGGCTCCTGCCGGTCACCTTCCCGATGGTCATGGCGCTGGGAGGAATGATGGGATTGCTCGGCATTCCGCTCCCCGGCGTCGAGATCGGCATCGCGTTGTCCGCGCTGGTGCTCGGGGCGATGGTGCTCGCGGAGAAACGCCCGCCCATGTGGGTCGCGGCGGCCATCGTCGGGGTTTTCGCCATCTTCCACGGGCACGCGCACGGCACGGAGCTGCCCGCCGGTCAAAGCGGCCTGCTCTACAGCATGGGCTTCGTGATGGCCACAGGCTGTCTCCACGGCGTCGGCATCGGCATCGGTTTGATCCATCGCTGGGCGGCGGGCCGGGTCATCCTCCGGGTGGCCGGGTGCGACGGTGGCGCTGGCCGGCATCTATTTCCTCTTCTCGGCGCTCTCATGAGACTGACGAAACTCCAACCGACTTGCACTCGCTTCAGCAAGATTGCCACCGCGGTCATGGCTTGTGGCTCGCTGCCCGAGCGCCGACGCGCATCTGGTCACGACGGGTCTCGGTCCGGTCTATGACGGCATCGCTCACCTGGCTCTCTCGCCCGCCGACCTGGCGGTGGTGATGGTGCTCACGTTGCTCGCGGCGATGCGCGGGCCGCGCCATGGCCGTTGGCTGCTCGCGCTGCTGCCGGCGGCGTGGCTGATCGGCGGGCTGACCGGGCTGATGCTTCCGATCAACGCGAGCCTGGGCTGGGCGACCGGCGTGTCGTTCCTGCTGGCAGGAGGGCTGGTGGCGGCGGACCGCGATCTACCGTTGCCGGTCGTGGCGACGGTGGCGGCGGTCATCGGGGGGGTTCACGGCTTCCTGACCGGGGCGGCGCTCGCCGGGGCGCCTTCCGCCGCGCTCGAACTCACGGGGATACTGGTGGCGTTGATCGTCGTTGTCACGCTGGTCGCCGGGCTGGTGACGTCGATCAAAGCGTTCTGGGCCCGGGTCGCCGTGCGGGTGCTGGGAAGCTGGATCGCGGCCACGGGCCTGTTGATGATCGGCTGGAGTCTCCGCGCCGGGAGTTGAAACGAAAAACGGAACGGGCCGCGAAAGAGAGGAAGGGTTGGTGAGATGAAGAGAAGAACGTGTGGAGTGCTCGCTGTGGCAGGCGTGATAGTGCTCATTCCGGCCGGACTGGCGGCTCAGACCGCGCCCGCCGGTTGGGATCACTCGCTGCTGATCTACATGCTCGGCGCCGGCATGGGCGGCAAGGTGACCGTCGGCCCCGTGGCGGTCGACGTCGACGCCAGCTTCTCCGACATCATGAAGAACCTCCAGTTCGGGGCGATGGCGTCGTACCGGGGCGAGCACGGGAACTTCGCCATCCTCGGCGACCTCATTTACATGGGTCTCGGCGCCACCGGGCACGGTCCAGCCGACGTCAAGGCCGATGTCGACGTTGACCAGTGGTTGGTCGAGGCGGACGGGGCGTGGCGGCTCAGCCCGGGCTTCGAGGTGCTCGGCGGCGCCAGATACATGTCGCTCGGCACCAACGTGGCGCTGCGTGGCCCACTCGAAACACGACAGGCCAGCACCACGAAGGACTGGGTCGACCCGGTGGTGGGGTTCCAGGTCAAGGTTCCTCTCGGCGGCTCCTGGATGTTCGTCGGACGAGGTGACGTCGGCGGCTTCGGCATCGGCTCGGACCTCTCCTGGCAAGCGGCCGCCGGCGTGCGAGTGGAGTTTTCGCCACGAAGCTCGCTGGTGCTCGTCTATCGTGCACTGGACGTCGACTACGAAAGCGGCTCGGGCGCCAGCTACTTCCGCTACGACGTCCTCACGCAGGGCCCGACGCTCGGATGGAAACTCACGCTATGAGGCGGAGGGGGCGGCGCCTTTAACCGCGGACAAGTGGCAAAGGGAGGGATCCTAGAAGGACACCGTTGGCACTCGGAACCGCGCCAGCGCTGGTGGTGCATCGCAGCCCGCAGGGCGAGAATGGGACCGAGGGCACGACGAGGTAGGCCGTGAAAAGGGAGCCACATGACGCTCGGGATCGACCTCACGGATCGAGTGGCCGTGGTGACGGGGGCGAGCGGCGAGCTCGGCCGGGTCATCGCCCGCACCCTGGGCCGGGCCGGCGCCGCGGTGGCGCTGCACTACTTCCGGGGGGAGGAGCGGGCCGCGGCCCTGCTCGCGGAGCTGCGGTCGAGCGGCGTGCGGGCCATGACGGTCCAGGCGGACGTCACCTCGATGGACTCGGTCGAGGCGATGCGCGACGCGGTGGCGGTGGAGCTCGGGACCGCCGACGTGATCGTTGCCAACGCCGTGATCCAGTACCGCTGGCAGCCGGTCCTCGAGCAGCCGATCGAGGACTTCGAAAGCCAGTTCGCCTCCTGCGTCCTGCACAACGTGCACATGGTCAAGGCCTTTGCACCGGGGATGATCGCGCTCGGCCGCGGCCGGGTGATCGGGATCAACACCGAGTGCGCCATGCAGTGTTTTGAAACCCAGGCCGCCTACGCGGCCGGGAAGCGCGGAATGGACGGGCTCTATCGGGTGCTCGCCCGGGAGCTCGGCCCGCACGGGATCACGGTCAACCAGGTGGCGCCGGGGTGGATGGTCTCCGACCGCCACCGCACAGATGGCACCGAGCGCCAGCCTGAGTACGAGGCGGAGGTCCCGCTGCGGCGGCGGGGGTCGGATCAGGACGTTGCGAACGCGGTGGCGTTCCTGGCGTCGGAGCTGGCCTCCTTCATCACCGGCGCCTTCATCCCGGTGTGCGGCGGCAACGTTATGCCGGCGATTTGGGAGCGGATAGTGGATAGCGAATAGCGGATCGCGGATGGCCGGCAGTGGGGCAGTGGCTCCACTCCGCTTCCGCGGCCGCTTCTGCAATGCAGAACCGGAATCTGAACCGACGGGTACGCGGAGGACGCAGAGGAGCTTGGCTGGCCATTTGAACCGCCAAGGCGCGAAGTGCGCGAAGCAGTCTTCTTGGCTTTCCTTGCGTTGT
>CAVWIJ010000022.1:0-28148 GCA_963754985.1 uncultured Holophagae bacterium
ACCTGGCGCCCCGTGCCGAACCTGACCGTCAAACCCGGGCTCCGCTACGACGCCATCGAGTCAGAAAACACCGTTGGCGAGGTGGTGGCCGACATGGGCCGTTGGCAGCCGCGGCTCGGGCTGGCGTGGGACGTCACCGGTTCTGCGCGGCACGTGCTTCGCGCCTCGGTGGGACGTTTCATGGATCCGACATCCCTGGGGATCCCCTGGTTCGTCTTCGGGGGCGGGAGGGGGTCGCGACGCACTACTACTACCTGCTGGAGTTCCTCTGCAACTACTCCGAAGGCGAAGCCGGCGCTGACCCCTCCAGCGTCCCCGCCGATTTCGGAGCTGCCATTCCCTGGACCAACTGGGCCGGCAGGAGTACGTCCTGTACGACAGTGGCAGCATCGACTGGCCGGCTTCGGCCGAGACCGTCGACCAGGCCGGGGTGGGGGAGCTGAGGCCCCGTACGCGGACGAGCTGATCGTCGCCTACGAGACCCAGGCCGGACAGGACGCGTCGCTCGAGCTGAGCTACGTTCACAAGCGGAGCGACGACCTGCTCGAGGACACCTGCAACGGCAACGCGTGGGCGTGGGGTGCCGCGCCCTACCCGAGACTGGACGATCCGGAGACCTGGACCCGGGCGGCGGACTGCGGCGGCTGGATGCTGGTCAACATGCCCGGGCTCAGCCGGGACTACGAGGCCTGGATTCTGAAGCTCGAGGGCCGCAAGAGCTGGGGCCACCTGATGGCGAGCTACACCTACTCGGATGCGCAGGGCACCAACTACAGTGGCCCGCAGTCCTACTACTACTCCTCGGGGGACTTCTTCCGTCGAGCTTCCACAACGACTCGGGCAAGATGCCCGACCACCGCTGGCACCGCGTCAAGCTGAATGGCTACCTCGAGCTGCCCAAGCGTTTCACCCTTGGTGTTGACGGTTTCTCTGGATTTCACCGGCTACGAGACTCTGGTGTCGACTTCGACGCCTTCCAGGATGCGTTCGCCTACCGGTCGACCCTGGACCAGATGGACCAGCTCGGCATCGATCCGGCGACGGTGGACTCACCGCTTCACTCCGGACGGCGCCAATCTGGGCGGCTATCAGATCGCTCACTGGCCGCGGGGATCGCTCGAGACCAACACGGCGTGGCAGCTCGACCTCCAACTCACCAAGGCGTGGCGGATCGGGCACGCCGACCTCGAGCTCATCGCCACCGCGTACAACGTCTTCGGTCAGGAGCTCGTGGACGGTGTGAACACCGAGGCTTTCCGTCAGGACACCGACGAGGCCAGGAAACGGCCTTCGCTACCAGAACAGCGACCCGTCCGCGCCCTTCTACGACGAGTACTACGGCGCCGACAGCTCGCCGGTGCTCGTACCCATCGGCGAGCCCATCAGCTACTGGTCCACGCGGCGGTACGAGGTCGGCATTCGGATCGAGTTCTGACTGCCACCGTCCGACCAGGAGAATCGGATCCAGGATCTGAAGGCCGAGGTCCCCGCCTGCATCGCTACCTACGCGAGGTGCCGAGGACGGCCGGCGCGGCTCACCACGTGGGCACGGTCGCCCAGCCGGGGAAGGGGCCGAGCGTGATCGTCCAGCCGGTGTCGGAGGCCGGGTCGCGCACGGCTCGCAGGTTGGTGAGCGACTTGAGCTTCGCCAGCAGCTCGTCGTGGGGCAGGGTGTGCAGCGGCGGCTTGGAGAGGTCCGGCACCGGCCACAGGCGGAGGGTGCCGTCCTCACCGGCCGAGGCCACCCAGCGCAAATCGGGGGAGATCGCGAGGTTGAAGACATCTCCGTCATGGCCCATCAGCAGGTGTGGCTCGCCGCCGTCGAGGCGTCCGACCCGGATGCTCCCGTCCACGCTGCCGGCCGCAGCGACGGCGCCGGTGGGATCGAGGTCGGCGGACTCGACGTCGTCGCCGAACTCCGGCAGCCGACGCTGCGAGCCGGTGGCGAGGTCGGTCACCGTGAGGCCCGCGCCCAGGTCCGAGCCGTAGGCCCAGGTGATCGCGTTGCCGCCAGCCCAGCTCGCCCGCGTCGGCCGTCTGTTGGACATCCCCTCCCCCTCCGCCACCAGCTCGTGCGTTCCGCTGACGAGGTCCCAGCGGCGGAGGCCGCCCGAGCCCATGGTGAGCAGGGTCTGCTCGTCCAGGAAGTCGAGGCTGATGACGCCGCCCGGCAACCCCCCCTTGTTCTCGGGGCTGGGCAGGTCGAAGCTCGTGCGCTCGCCGGTGGCGACGTCGACCACGTGCAAGCTGCACGGGCCCTCGCCGAGGAAGGTGGCGGTCGCGACCCGTGCGCCGGTGGGCGAGACGGCCCCGGATTCGGTCTGGCGGTCCTGGAGAGGAACCACCTGACGGCTCGGACCACCGTCTAGCGGCACGACCCAGGCGTCGTTTGACGACACGACGAAAAGGTAGCCGCCCTGGGGATCGAAACGGAGATCGGCGACCAGCCGAGGCTTCGGCAAGCGAATCTCCCGCGCTTGCGACGAATCGCCGCCCCCCACCGGCAGCAGCCGGACCCCGTCCTCCCACCCGGTGGCGAGCCAGCGGCTGTCGGCGCTGAAGGCGAGCGCCTTCCGGTTAACAGGGAACTTGTAGGCGTCGACGATGCTCGGGTAGGGATGCACGATCGGCCAGAAGACGAGCCGCCTGTGGGAGCGCAGGGTCGCAACGCTCCACTCGCCGCTCGGGTGGAAACCGAAGCACGGCAAGAACCACGAGCCGCTTCGGCGCAGCTCGAGCGGGCCTCGCCCCGGGTAGGCCTGCAGCCTCCCACAGCCGCAGGTTCTGACCGTGCGGGATGAGGTTCGCGAGCCGTCGCCCCGTCGGGTCCGGCAGAGCGTTTGTGGCGCCGGGGGGAACGCGGATCGCCCAGACCCTTCGAAGTGCTCCTTCGGCAAAGGACCACAGCCGCGCGGCGCCGGCCCTGTCGAGGACCAGGACGCCGGACTCCCCGAAGGCCGCCAGTGACGCGTCTGCCTCGAGCTCCTCGAGCATCCTTTCCGGACTCCCACCGAACGAGCGGAGCGACACGGCGCTGCCCCTCGCCACCACCCAACCTGAGCCGTCCGGAGCAGCGACGAGTTCCGTCATCCCGGCGAGATCCGCGGCCGACAGCGTGTCGAGCAGCGCCTCCGGGCCGTCCGGCAGTCGCCAGGACTTGAGCTCGACTCCGCCGCTCGGTGCCCTCGCCATGCCCGATCAGGGCGAACAGGCGACCGCGCCCCACCTGCCAGTGCGCGGGCGATGCGAAATCGATGGCCCGTACCAGCTTTCCACCCGGGATCGACCAGAGCTGCACGCCCTCGCCGAACAGCGGTTGGTAGTCATCCGCCCTTGCCGGTGACGACAAGGTTCTCTGTGGCCCAGGCCGAGGTGTTCCAAGGACTGGTGGTGTGACCCCCGAGCATCGTCGGACCGTGACCATCCTCGGACCACACCCGTACCGCGGACGCAAGCCCGGCCACGGCGACGTGCCGGCCGTCCGGGCTGAAGCTCGGGCTCGGGAGCTGCTCCACGCCCATGTCGAGCTCGAGGGCCGGTGGCGCGGCCCACAGCGCCCGCATCACGAGCTCGCGCGCCTCGTCGGTGTCCGCGACCTCGAGGCTCGCGGTGGTCAAGGCGAGCGCCTCGGTGGGGTCCGTGTCGAGCTGCACCTGGGCGAGGGCGAGCAGCTTGGCCGCCTCGGCGCGGCGGGTCTCCTGCACGCTGCGTCGCCAGAGGCCGGTCACGACGGCGAGGACGGCCAGCAGAACCGACATGCCCGCCACCGCGGCGATCCGGCGCCGCCTCCGGCGCCGGGTCGCGAGCGAGGTCATCGCCGCCGCGAAGGCCTCTTCGAGCTCGGTCAGGCCTCCCGGGTAGCCCTCCCGCCAGACCGCGAACTCGCGGTAGGCCGAGCCGGTCCACAGCATGTCGTCGGTGCGCTCGTGCTCGTCCCAGGTCCGCGCCGCCTGGCGGAGCTGGTCGCGGAGCTGGGCGGCGTCCGCGTCCTGGGTCTGCCAGCGGACGAGGCGCGGCCAGGCCCGCAGGAGCGACTCGTGCACGATCTCGACTCGGTGGCCCGCCCCTCCAGCAGACCCTTCGGCCGCGTCGTCCTGGAACGAGGTGAGCAGCCGCGCGTCGATGAGCGCCCGGAGGACCTCGGCGGCCGCCCTTTTCGCTGTCATCCTGAGCGGGAGCGGCCCTCCGAGGGCCGCGAGAGTCGAAGGATCCCCCGACGCAGGGAGCGACTCTGAGGGAAGCAACGCCGTCTGAACCCGGTGGGGATCCCTCGACTCGCGCGGCCTCCGGCCGCGTCGCTCGGGATGACATGGGCTGTGGCGCTCGGTCGAACACCGAGAGCAGCTCGCCCACGTCGCGCACCGCTCGCGTACCCTGCGCTGTCACCAGGTTGCGGAAGAGCTCGCGCACGATCGGCAGCCGCTCGCGCCCGATCCTCTCGAGCGTCGCCTCGGCGTGCTGCGCCAGCGCCCCGCCGACGCCGCCGATCCGCTCGTACGCCTCCCGCGTCAGCAGCCGCCGCTCCCGGTCCCGCAGCTCCCACAGCCGCGACACTGCGAAGGCCAGCAGCGGCAGCGCCCCTCGCTCCGCCTCCACCTCGCCCGACCATTTCGTCGACGATCGCCTCGCTCTCGAAGCCGTACGAGCCGGCGCGCCGCCGGCTCGGCCAGCGCCCGCCGCAGCTCTTCTCCGGCCGGCGGCCCGAGCGGCGTGAGATCGCTGAAGATCGGCTCGAGCTCGCGGTGGTGGTGGCACTCGATCAGGAAGTCGTCCCGCAGGACGAGCACGACGTGGATCCCGGCGGCGTCGACCAGCCGCCGCAGCAGCTCCGCGAAGCGCTCGCGCACCGGTTCCGGGTTGAGGGTGAAGAGCTCCTCGAACTGGTCCACCACCAGCAGCGCCTCGTCCCACCGCCCCCGCCACCGCGCCGCCACCGCCAGCGCCATGTCCGCGTTGTGGAAGGCGAGCAGCCGCCGCATCTCCTCGGCGTCGTCCATGAGGTCGGGCGCCAGCGCCCGCGCCACCGCCAGGAAGGGATCCTCACCGGGCTGGCACACCACCGCCCGCCACCCGGATGGCGCGCGGGCCACAACACCGGCCCGAAGGAGCGAGCTCTTGCCGGCGCCCGAGGCGCCGATCACGGCCAGCAGCCGGCGGCTCGCGATCTTGCGCCACAGCGCCGCGATCTCGGCCTCGCGGCCGAAGAAGTCCTCGGCGTCGGACTCGCTGAACGACGCGAGCCCCGGGTATGGCGGCCGCTCGTCAGCTCCTTCCGGCGGCATTTCCGCCAGTACGACTGGCTCGGGACTGCGCGCCGGGGCGAAGCCGACCTCCGCGATCAGCCGGTAGCCGCGCTTCGGGATGGTCTCGATGTAGCGGGGGTCTCGCGCGTCGTCCTCGAGGGCTTCGCGGAGCTCGTAGATGCGCCCCACGATCGTGTTGTACGAGACGAACTCGGTCTGCCAGACCGCATCCAGGAGCTCGCGCCGGTCCACCAGCTCGCCAGCGCGCTCGGCGAGGTAGACGAGGATGTCCATGGCCTTGCGCTCGATCTGAACCGCAGCGCCGCCGCGCGAGATCCGGTTCAGGCTCGGCTCGACCAGCCAGTCGCCGAGCCGAAAGCTGGACCCAGCCTCGGCGATCCCCTCGGTTTTCGTGGCCATTCTGGTCCGATTATACGGCGAGGCGGCCGCCCGCATCCGCCCGCCCGGGATTCGTCGGACCGGCGCCACGGACCGGGAATCGGAGGATCTGCGCCACCGGCCTCCCCCTACCTCCCAGTTGAGAGGGCGAGAAGGTGAGGGGGTGAGTCGAGCCCGACTACCCCCCCCTGTCACCCTGAGCGAGCGTCCCGGCACTCGTCCGAGCGCCGGGACGCGAGTCGAAGGGCCTCCAGAATCCTGGCCTACGGCACCGTCACCGACCACCACGACGTGTCGCCGGTCTCGAAGTCGTCCGCGAACAGGCCGGGGTCGCAGCAGGTGGACTCGGCGTACGAAACTCGGTCGAAGTCGCCGTTCCACTGGTCGTACCACATGCGGTACGTGGCTCCCTCGGCAAGCGACGGGCGAAGCAAAGAGCCAGTCTCCAGCGAGGCGCTCCATCACCGGGTTCTTCCAGTACGGTGTCCACGTCAGCCCGTCCGCCGAGGTGGCGTAGCCGATGCTGCCGCCCGAGTAGTATGGGGCCTGAGTCCCCACGTACCACATGTGGTAGGCCGACCCGTCGGCGATGACGTACGGTGCACAGGTCCCGGTTTCCCAGCCCTGTGAAGCCCAGAGCACCGGCTCCGGGTGCTTCGCCCAGACGATGCCGTCGAGGGACTCGGCGGTACAGATCCTCGTGAACTGAAAGTCCGAGCTCCTGCACGCGTACCACATCCTCAATCCCCAACCGTCAACGAGCACCGTGTGCGGCCGCACGACCTGGTCGTCCGGCGACCCCGGCGGGCCGACGTCGATCACGGGGTTGCCGGGATCCTTGATCCAGACGCTGCCGTCGGGTGAGGTGGCGTAGCCGGCGCGCTCGATGCCGGGGAACCCTCCCGAGTACCACATGTGGAAGGTGCCATCGTCGTAGATGACCCCGACGCCCAGCAGACCGCTGGCGTCCCACTCCCCTGGCGCCCCTCGGGTCAGCACCGGGTTGGCCGGGTCCATCGTCCACGGCGGCAAGCCGTCTGGTGAGGTCGCGTGACCGATGTCGGTGGGATTGGTGTCCAGGCCTATACCGGAAAACCACATGTGGTAGATCGATCCGTCGAAGATGACGTTGCTCACCCAGCGACCTCCCTCGTCCCACGACCCGGGTTCGCCCGGCCCGATGATCGGGTTCCCCGGCCACTGGACCCACTCCGTCTGGCCCATCGCCATCCCGGCGCCGCACAGGGTGATCCACAGGACAACCGCGACTCGCTTCGCACTCATGTCCGCCTCCTTCTCCAGGTGTTCTCGCGCCAACTGATCTGCCGTCAGTGTGGGTTCCAGCCGCGAGAAAACCGTGAGGAAAAGATCCGGAAAAGATCCGGGATGGGGAAGATGGGCGCGCCCGGCACGCGGTCGCTCGAGCTTCATCGGAAGCGAGACTGGCAAGTCCCGCAGGTGCAGCAGATCCACGCGGCAGGACACCACGAGCGAGACACTCCGACGATCAAAATCACGGTGACGGTGCCAACTCCGGTTGTTATCGGTGCGGCAGCGACCGGTTCAGCCGGTGGTGAGACGCCTCACGTCATCGACCGGATGAAACGCTCCCCGCTCATGCATGAACCAGCCTTCAGATTCTCCGACCGGTGTCTTGCTCCACGACTGAATTGTCGGTTCTTGCTTCTGCGCAAACGGAGGAGGCAGACAGCTCAAGGTGTCATCGCGATGGCTGGTTTCCAACACCTCGTTGGTGATCCTGAAGTAGCATGTCACGAAGTTTTCCCGTGAGTCCAAGCTGAGGATCTCGATCGCCGTTCCTTGCTTCAGTTCGATGGTGAGGCGCTGGCCCTTCGACTGGACGTAGTAGTCTTCGGACGAGATGTACTGCACCGCACCGAAGTTTCGACCTTCCAACGCCAGGCTCTTCTGAACCTCTCCCGTTCCCGGTACGACTGTCGCTTCGATCGTCAGCAACAGAGGGTATTCGTGCCGCGGCATGAGGTCCTTCGCCCCGACCCTCGTGCTGTTGATGTCCGGCTCCGAAAACAGGATGACTCGCTTGCGTTCACCGTCATACGTCATCAGGGCTGGCTCGTTGGGCGGAGCGACCCACATCTCCCGTTGGAAGATCGTTGATCGCTCTGCAGCGGGCGCAAGGACGGTGACCACTAGCAGAGCTATGGTCGACACAGAGCTCCTCATGTTGTGCTCCCCCCGGCGTCTCGCATGGCCTGAATGAATCAGCGCGCTGATGCGTCTTTTCGATCGGTTTGGCATGCGCTTCGCGATAAGACTCCCATGAATAGAATACAAACACGGACGTGCCTGGTGCGGCGGTGCTGATGTTCCCTGCAACGCTCGCTGGCGTGCTGCCCTGGCAATCGGTCCTCCGCGCCGGCGAGTCGGTATACACTCGCCCGCGAGAGGAAGCCTCCCGTTGCGGATCGCCATCGCCCAGCTCGACTACACGACCGCCGCGTTCGACCGCAACCTCGACGCCATGCGCCAGGCGGTGGCTCGCTCCCGGGCGGCCGGGGCGCAGCTGGTGGTGTTCTCGGAGCTCGCCACCATCGGCTACCCGCCGGGTGACCTGCTCGAGCGGGACGACGTCGTCGACCGCAACCTCGTCCAGCTCGAGCGGATCGCCGCCCTCTCGGACGACCGGCTGGCGATCCTGGTCGGCTACGTGGAGCGCAATACCCGACGCACCGGCCGGGCGCTGCACAACGCGGCGGCGCTGTGCGTCGGGGGGAGGGTCGCCGACCGCTCCCTCAAGTGCCTGCTGCCGACCTACGACGTCTTCGACGAGGCGCGCTACTTCGAGCCCGGCGTCGAGGCGCGGCTGCTCGAGGTCCACGGCGTCCGGATCGGCGTCTCGGTGTGCGAGGACGTGTGGGCCGACCCGGACCGCGACGGCTTCAGCCTCTACCATCGGGACCCGGTGGCCGAGCTCGTGGAGCGGGGCGCCCAGCTGCTGATCAACATCTCGGCGAGCCCCTTCGAGCTCGGCAAGGCCGCGCTGCGACGCGACCTGGTCCGGCGCTACGCCGCCGAGTCGGGACGCTTCTTCGTGTACGCCAACCAGGTCGGCGGCAACGACGAGCTGGTGTTCGACGGCCACTCGCTGGTGGTCGACGGCCAGGGCCGGGTGGTGGCCCGCGCCCATGCCTTTGCCGAGGACCTGCTGCTCTACGACATCCCTGCCGAGGCCCTGGCGGAGCGGACCGGGCTCGCCGGGCCGGTCGGCGAGATTCGCGAGGTCGATGAGGACATCGACAGCCAGGCCCTGGCCGCTCTCGAGCTCGGGGTGCGGGACTACGCCCACAAGTGCGGCTTCGAGAAGGTGCTGCTCGGGCTGTCCGGCGGCATCGACTCGGCCCTCGTGGCGGCGATCGCGGCGCGGGCCCTCGGCCCCGCCAATGTCCTCGGGGTCACCATGCCGACCCGCTACTCGTCGGCGGCGAGCGTGACCGACTCCACGGTACTCGCCGAGCGGCTCGGCATCGACGTCCGCATCGTCCCGATCGACGACATCTTCCAGGCCTACCTCGATCGCCTCGCCCCGGTCTTCGAGGGGCTGGAGGAGGACGTCACCGAGGAGAACATCCAGGCCCGAATCCGCGGCAGCGTGCTGATGGCGTTGTCCAACAAGTTCAACCGCCTGCTGCTGGCGGCCGGCAACAAGTCGGAGCTCGCGGTTGGCTACGCGACCCTCTACGGCGACATGTGCGGAGGCCTCGCGCCGATCTCCGATGTGCCCAAGACCCTCGTCTACCGGCTGGCGCGGCTCATCAATCGCGAGCGCGAGCTGATCCCGCAGGCCATCCTCGACAAGGCGCCGTCCGCCGAGCTGCGGCCGGGCCAGACCGACCAGGACACCCTGCCGCCCTACGATCAGCTCGATCGAGTGCTCGAGCTCTACGTCGAGCGCCACCTCTCGCCGGCCGAGATCGCGGACGCCGGTCTCGATCGTGGGGTTGTCGACCAGGTCGTGCGGCTCATCGACCGCAGCGAGTACAAGCGCCGCCAGGCCGCCCCCGGGATCAAGATCACCAGCAAGGCCTTCGGGGTTGGCCGGCGCTACCCGATCGCTGCGGACTACCGCTGCCTCCACCCGGGCTGCGGCGAGGATCCTGGGAAGTAGCTGGATACCCAGAGGCTGGAAGGATTCTCGGCCAGACGGCGTTGACCGCCGCGGATGGAGGGTGATCGACCATGCTGAAGCTGATGCTGCTGTGCCTCGCGGCGATGGGTACGGTAGCCGCGCTGAACGCCGAGGAGCCGCCGCTCGAGGTCGTCCCGTCGGTCGACCTGGAGCGCTACCTGGGCATCTGGTACGAGATCGCCAGCTATCCGGCCTGGTTCCAGAGGGGCTGCACGGCGGTGACCGCGGAGTACAGCCGGCGCGACGACGGCCTGATCCGGGTCGTCAACAGCTGCAACCAGGGCTCGCTCGAGGGCAAGCTCAAGCAGTCGACCGGACGGGCGAAGGTCGTTGACGGCTCGAACAACGCCAAGCTCAAGGTCTCGTTCTTCTGGCCGATCTGGGGCGACTACTGGATCATCGACCTCGATCCGGAGTACCGCTGGGCGGTCGTCGGAGTGCCGAGCCGCAAGTTCCTCTGGATCCTGAGCCGCTCGCGGAGCATGGACGCCGACCTCTACCAGGACATCGTCGGCCGGCTGCAGGCCAGGGGATACGACTCGGCGCGGCTTGTCCGCACCCTCCAGCCCGTGGCCGAGTGACCGTGGCCGCGTGACAGAGCGCTCTCGAGGTGAAGGAATGACACTGAAGGGTCTTGCACGGGTTGCCATGCTGCTCGCAGTGGTCGAGCTGGCCACAGCGGCAGCGGTGTCCGGCCAGGAGCCGAGCCGCTTCGCGGCCGAGCTCGAGCTGGGACCGGTCTGGCAGAGCCGCAACGACGTCCAGATTCCCAACGACGCCGAGGGCACCCGGTTCTCGCTGGTCGATGTCGCCGGCAACGGGCCGTGGCCGGCAGGCCGGCTGTACCTCACCTGGAACGTCAGCGAGCGCCACGGGCTGCGCGCGCTCGCCGCGCCGCTGTCCTACACCGAGACTGGCACTCTGGATGAGCCGGTCGAGTTCGCCGGCGCGAGCTACCTGCCCGGGGTCCCGACCGAGGCGACCTACCAGTTCGATTCGTGGCGCCTGACCTACCGCTACCGCTTCCATGACGGCGACCGGTGGACGTGGTGGATCGGCGCCACGGCCAAGATCCGCGACGCCGAGATCAAGCTCGTGCAGGGCGGCGTCACCAGCCGGGACACCGACCTCGGCTTCGTGCCGCTGCTGCACCTGGGCGCCAACTGGCGGCTGGCCGAGCGCTGGCACCTGCTGCTCGACCTCGACGCGCTGGCCGGCGGGCCGGGCCGGGCCGAGGATTTCGCTGCCAAGCTCGCCTACGACGTCAACGACCGCTGGTCGATCACCGCCGGCTACCGCACGGTCGAGGGCGGGGCCGACACCGACGACGTCTACAGCTTCGGCTGGTTCCACTACGCGGTGGTGTCAGGGATCTACCGGTTCTGACCGGAGTCGGAAGCGGGCGCGGATATCTGGACACCGGGCTTGCCAGCACGGAGACTGGAGACGCGGCAGGAGCCCGAGCCCTATCCCCCACGCCCCAGCCCTGGTCGAGCATGAGTGGCCGGGCTAGAAGCCGGGCTTCATCTTCTGCCACTTCTCGGCCATCTTCTTGCACATCTTCTCGATCTTCTTGGCGTTCTTCTCGGGGTCCGATGAGATCACTGCCAAGGCCGTTGCGCGCCACACCAGCGTGCCGGCCCTGGCGTCCCAGATGTCGACGATCAGCGTGCCCTGGGTGTACGTGGTCGCGGTGGTGGTGGAGTAGGCGCCGCCCCAGTAGGGATCCCAGTACCAGCTCGCCGGGTAGCCGTAACCGAGCGACATCGTGTGCAGGCGAAGCTCTTCGCTCACCTCGGCGTGGTAGGTGACGTAGAGGTCCGGATCCGATTCCGCCAGGTCGAGCCGGCCGCTCGCGAGCTGCTCGATGATCAACGCCTTGATGCGATCGTGCATCAGCGGTGAGACCTCCTGGAGTGAGGTCTCGGGGCTGTCCACCCATGCGAAGGTCTTGAAGGTGGTGAACCTGGCCCACCGGTCGTAGTCGATGTGCACTTCCTGGGCGAGCGCCGGCACGGCGACAACGAGCAAGGCGAGCACGGTCCACAGCGCTTTCTTCATGGATGCCTCCTGGGCGATGGCGCGGTGCGATCGTAGCATTGGTGGCGGCTGTGAGATGTGAAATGTGGAACGCCGCCCTCTCTGGGTAGGTGGGCGGCGACGGTCATCATGCACCTCCTCGCAGTCAGCCCCTAGTCCCTGGTCCCTACTCCCCTTTGGGCGGGCTGGAGTGGGGACGGATGGAGTCGAGCTCCTTCTCCCACCCCGCCATCTCCGCATCGGAGAAGCCGAAGTGGTGGCCGATCTCGTGCAGCAGGGTGAGCTGCACCCGTCGGATGAGCTCGTCGGGACCGCGGCTCGCGGCCATGAGCGGCTGCCGGTACAGCACGATGACGTCGGGCAGGACGTTGCCGTACCAGCCGCCCCGGCGGTCGAGTGGAATCCCAGTGTAGAGGCCGAACAGGGTGCTGCGCATGGGATCGAGGCCAAGATCGCGGAGTGTCGCCTCGTCAGGCTCCTCGCGGACCTGAACCGTCACGTTGCTCATGAGCTCGGCGAAGTGGTGGGGAAGACGGTCGAGAGCCTCCGAGACGAGCTCTTCGAACTGTGTGCGGGAGACCTCCATCAGGCGCGGCCGTGGTTCACTTGTGGGCGCGGCCCTTGACGAAGTCGACGGCGTTCCAGCCGACGAGTGCCCCGACCGCGGCTCCGACGGCCGGTCCGACCAGCGGGCTCTGCTGCGGGCCGAGCAGCAGCGGGAGGTACTTCATGCCGGCGGCGCCGCCGACGACGGCAAAGACCACCGCGAAGATGACCCGCAGGAAGCGAACGGTTTCGAAGTCCAGCGACATGTGACGGCTCCGTCGGCGAGCGCGCCGCTGTGGCGCCTCGTCGTGGCTGCGATTATACAGCCCGGGCGGCAGCGGCGGTCCGGACGAGGGGCGAGCGGTGTACAGTGGCACCCGCCAACTGTGGGGGGATCCATCGATGCACCTGATCGGACTGCTGGGGCTCCTGGTGTTGCTGGCGATCGCCTGGGCGATGTCCTACCACCGCACTGCGGTGCGGCTGCGCACGGTGGCGTGGGGGATCGCCCTCCAGGTGCTGTTCGCCGTGATCGTCCTGCGCCAGGACGCCTGGAGCTTCGCCGGCATGACCGTGTTCGGCCTGCTGCTGGTGGTCTACCTGCTGCAGTCCGACCATGCCCGCCTCGGCCGAGGCTGGGGCGCGACGGCGCTGCTGTCGGCCGCCGGCATCGGCGTCGGGTTCGTGCTCGTGCGCTGGCTGCCGGCGATCCTGCCGGCCCTGCTCGCGTTGCTCGTCGTGGCCCTGCTGATCAACGGCAGGTTCCGGCTCGTGCAGCCGGCGCAGCGCTACATGGCGGCGCTGCTGGTGGTCTCGGGCGTCGCATCGCTGATCGCGGGCGGGCACCACGGACAGCACGTCATCGCCGCCGTCTCGGACCAGGTGACGAAGTTCCTCAGCCTGTCCGACTACGGCTCCAAGTTCGTGTTCGGCCATCTCGCCGACTCGCGGTACTTCTTCCCCGACTCGGAGTCCGGGTGGCCCGGCTTCGGATTCCAGATCGCGTTCAAGGTGCTGCCGACCATCGTCTTCTTCGGCGGCTTCATGAGCGTGCTCTACTACCTCGGCATCATGCAGCGCGTGATCGGGGGGATGGCTGGCTTTCATGCGCTGGACGATCGGCACCAGCGGCGCCGAGACCCTGTCGTGCACGGCGAACATCTTCGTCGGCCAGACCGAGGCGCCGCTGCTCATCAAGCCCTTCATCGACGACCTGACGCAATCGGAGCTGCTGACCGTGATGGTCGGCGGGTTCGCGACCATCGCCGGCGGCGTCATGGCCGGTTACATCGCCATGGGCATTCCCGCCGGGTACCTGATCGCCGCCAGCGTGATGGCCGCTCCGGCCGCCCTGGTGGTGGGCAAGATCGTCTTCCCGGAGCTCGAGCACTCGCAGACCGCCGGCGACGTCAAGCTGCCCGACATCAAGGTCGGCGACAACGTCATCGAGGCGGCCTCGAACGGCATCCTCGACGGCTTCAAGCTGGCCCTCAACGTGGCTGCGATGCTGATCGGCTTCATGGCTCTCATCGCCGTCGTCGACACCGTGCTGATCTTCCTCGACCGCCTGATCGACGGCCGCATGCTCGGCGGCACGTGGGCCGCCTACGCCTTCGAGACCTTGTGGTCCCCGGCGCGTGGCGAGTACCAGGGCGTGTTTCCAGGCTCGCTGCAGACGTTCTTTGGCTCCCTGCTGCGACCGCTCGCCTGGCTGATGGGCGTGCCGCGGGCCGACGCGGCGACGGTCGCCAACCTGATCGGCGTCAAGATCTCGCTCAATGAGTTCGTCGCCTACAGTGCGCTCTCGAACTACATCAGGGACGGCGTCCTCAGCGAGCGCGCCGTGATCATCTCCACCTATGTCCTGTGCGGCTTCGCCAACTTCTCGTCGATCGGCATCCAGATCGGGGGCATCTCGGCGCTGGCTCCGAACCGCAGGTCCGACCTGGCCAGGCTCGGGCTGCGGGCGATGTTCGCTGGCGCACTGGCCTCGTGCCTGACGGCGACCATCGCCGGCCTTCTGCTGTGAGGGTCGGAGGCGGCCGAGAGTTCGCGGACCTCGGCGGCGGAGATGGCGTGCCGAGAGGCTGGACCCCGCTTCCGCGCCCCTTCCGCGCCCGCGACGATGTCGGCTCGTCGGGCAGCGGAAGCGGAAGCGGCATAGCGGGTAGAGTGTCGGGAACGGGAATGGGGCGGAACGGTCGGAAGCGGGCACGGAAGCGGACGGGCAGGCACGATCCCAGCCTCGTAGGTGGGTAAGATGACCTGCCGGACGGAGGATGCGATGCTGCGACGCTCGAAGCTCGTGTGCGTGCTGCTGGCAGTGGGTGCGGCGGTTGGCTGTGACCTGCTCGACCCGGCGCGGCCGACCATCCAGGGCGACACCACGTTGTTCGGCAACCTGCTCGAGGTGGGCCGGGTGGAGGGAGGCGACGAGGCGTGGCAGGTGAGGGTGAGGGTCAGCGTCCCGCGCGCCTTCGCCAAGGCCGAGGTGGCAGGCGGAAAGCCGACCCCGACCCTCGAGGAGGGGCTGATCGCGGACGTTCGCGTCACCACCGAAACCGTGGTCCTGGTCGAGGGCCGCCCGGCCTTTGTCGAGGATGTCAACCCAGGATCGGAGGTCGTGGTGCTGCCGGTCCCCGGCACCACCCGCATGATGGGCACCTCCAACCTGACTGTCGACGCGAGCTACCTGACCGACTTCACCACCTATCGCCGCTGGCAGCTGCCGGGCCTGCCTTCGCCGGAGGGCGAGCTCGACCGTCGCAACGACCCTGCGCGGATCAACTCGGCCGGCGTCGAGCACGCCGCGGTACCCGTTGGCGACGGCTCGGTGCTCTACTTCGCGGCGCGCCTGCGGCCGCCGGTGCGGGACGGAGAGCCGTGGCTCGGGGCGCGGCGCGACGGCCTCGTCGAGCCCGGTCCCGGCGAGCCGGGGATGGAGCGAAGCTACCGCACGGAGCTCTCGCCAAGCGGCTGGACGGCGCCGCAGCTGGTCCGGTTCCCAGGGCTCGACGAGACGGCAGTCGCTCGTGTCTCGTGGGTATCCGAGGAAGAGACCGTCTGCCTGGTGACCGTCGCATCGCTGGAGGGGAGCTCGTGGATTGGACGGTCGGAGCGGTCGTCGAAGGGCGCGTCGTGGGGAGAGGTGGCTCGCGTCGAGGCCTTGGGCGAGGGCAGCGCCGAGGACGGCGTCTATCTGGCCGGGAGCGCGAGCAAGATCGTGTTCACGGCCAACTGGGCCGGCAACACCCACACCGACCTCGTGCTTTTCGACCCGAACGTCTCCGACACGCCCCAGCTGCTGACGCCGCCGATCAACACGCCGGCCAGCGAGTGGGGCGCGCGGGTTGGCCCGAACAACGAGCTGCTGTTCGTCCGCGGTGACCGGCAGCTCGCGCTGTTCGAGGGGACCTTGCGGCAGGTCCGCATCCCAACGCCGCACCGGGCCGTGGTCACCGAGGTGGCACCGGCGACGGTTGGCGAGTGGGTCTTCCTGTGCCGGCCTTCCTACCAGCCGGTGGAGATTGACCAGGACCTCTGGGTGGCGCGGTGGGTCGGCAGCGGCCGCCTCGGGGAGCCGGTGCCGGTCGACGACTGGCATCCGTAGGAGCGTGTCGGGCAGAGGCCCCTGAGTGCGCTTCTGATGAGGTGATTGTGGTTGGCCTCTGCCCGAAACGCTCCTACGGATCCGGATGCGCTGCGCGCATCCTGACGAAGCGCAGTTTGATCTTGCTGCTCGTCGACTCCCAGCTGGTGACTCTCGCGTGCGGTGGAGCTGCCCGAAGCCGGATGCTGCCCTCGCCCACGTCTCGGGGCGGGGGTCTCGGGGCCCCGCCCGCTTCCGCGCTCCCACCCAGCCAGAGGCTATGGGCCGGGATCTGGCGGGTTCGTTCCTCGTCAGCCCCGGGCCGATAGTCGTGTCGCGGCCGTACCCCGGGAGCAAGCGCCTCGCGCGGGCGATCAACCGGTAGGCCGGCGGGCCGAGCCAGCGCAGTGGAGCGGCTCCGGAGACGCGCGCGAGCCAGCGCCAGCGGGGCAGCTCGGCCAGGATCCGGCGCCAGCCGGCGAAGCCTGCGGCCAACGCGCCGTCGGCGCCGCGCACCCACATCGAGGCTTCGGCGGCCGCCCGCGACACCGGCAGCTCGGTCTCGGTCGCGGCCCGGACGTCGCGGAACTCGAGCCGTCCCGTCCGGGTCGCGGGCCGCGCACCAGTCGCGCGACGCGCGGCACACCGGGCACTGCCCGTCGTACCACACCTCGAGAGCTCGGCCGTGCGCCATCGTTCGTCCGCCCGTCGGTACAACCGGGGCAGCGGTCGCCTCGTTCCAGGTGTTGACAATATTTAAGCAAATGCTAAATTCCCGATATGAAGATTGAGTGGCTGGCGGCAGAGGAGAGGCCGTGGTTCTGAAGCCCGAGCAGATCGACTGCATCGACCCGGACCGCACGCCCCAGGAGTTGGTGGCGCTGCAGCGAGCCCTGGCGAGCAACCGCGACCGACTGCGGCGTGCGTCCGAGCACTTCGCGTTGCTCGCCGGGGAAACCCGGCTGAAGATCCTCGCCGTGCTTCGCCACGCCGGTGAGCTTTGCGTCTGCGACCTGGCCACGGTGCTCGAGATGACGCCGGCGGCGGTCTCCCAGCACCTGTCCAGGCTGCGCGCCGGTGGGCTCGTGCAGGCTCGCCGCGACGGCATGACCACCTTCTACCGATGCTGCGGCTCGTCCGGAACGCCCCCGGCGGTGCCGGTGCTGACCGGCGAGGAGGGTTGATCCATGACCGGGATCATGAGGTTCCTGGCTGGCCTGCTGGTGCTCGCGGTGGTGACGGCGGCAGCGTGCTCGGCGCCGGAAGGCGAGTCCCCCGGGCTCGAGCGGACCGTGTTCACGGTCAGCGGCATGCACTGCGACAGCTGCAACGCCGCCATCGCAGGAACGCTGCAGGGGATGGCGGGTGTGGTCGAGGCGTCGGCCGACTACACGAAGGGCCAAGCGACGGCAGTGTACCGGCCGAAGCAGGTGTCGGCCGGCACGCTCGAGGCCGCGATCGAGAAGCTCGGCTACACGGTCACGGCGATGACCACCACGCCAGTCGAAAGCTGAGGCGCGACCCAGCGCGGAACGGCAATCGGTAGCGGGACGTCCGAGAGGGGCTGCTTCGCGCGGAAGACTGAACCACCAAGACACAAAGACACGAAGAGAATCACCTGAGTGCGATGGTGCCGCCGCTGCGGTCCGGGACGATGTTCGACGGGATGCGCGCTCGGTTTGAAGGGGGATCCCCAGACTTACGCCTCCCCTGCTGTCGCCGCACACGATTCGCACTGACGGACTCACACTCAGCAGGATCGAATGCGACGACTGCCGGACGCGAAACATAAGGCTCTCTCTTCGTGGCTTTGTGCCTTCGTGGTGGAACGGGCGCGGGCCCGGATCCGGCTTCGCCCTTGGCTTGCGGCTTCGCCCGATGGGCTTCGCCGTCACAGCCGCCGATACGAGAGCGGGCGCGGGCCCATCACCCCATCTTCGACTCGCGCCGCGTATCACCTATCACCTATCACCTGTCACCCCTCGTCTATACTCCCTGCCATGCCCGGCCGCATGCTGCGTGATCCAAAGGTCCGCCGCGCCTACGTCGCGACCAAGGTCGTGGTGTTCGGCGTGGCCGCGCTGCTCACCTGGCCGCTGGCCGAGGCCATCGGTCCGCAGGCGTGGTGGGGCCTGGCCGTCTTCGGCGTCGTCCTGCTCGCCCTCGGCGCCGCGGTGCTGGGGATGCCGGCGGCCCGGACGGGCGACGTGGTTGGTGACGGCGAAGGGGCGGGCGAAGACACCGACACCGGGCCGGCGGAGCTCGTCGCGCTGCCGATCGAGGACTGGATCGACCTCCACTCGTTCCCGCCGCGCGACATCCCGAGCGTCGTCGGCGACTACCTGCGGGCCGCCCACGAGCGCGGGTTTCGCGAGGTGCGGCTGATCCACGGCCGTGGCATCGGAGTCCAGCGCGAGAGTGTGCGCAGCGTGCTCTCGACGCACCCCCTCGTGGCGGAGTACCACGACGCCCCTCCCGATCGCGGCGGCTGGGGCGCCACCATCGCGCGCCTTGAAGGATGGTCCGATAAGTCAGTCTTCATCATTTCCTGGTGTCTGCGCCGGGTTTCCGCCGGAGAACGCGGCGCAGGATGCAATGTGAGAGGATCACGGATACAGCCGGTTGATCAGGCGCGGGAAGGGGATGGTCTCGCGCAGGTGCGGCACGCCGCACAGCCAGGCCACGCAGCGCTCGATGCCCATGCCGAAGCCCGAGTGCGGGAACGAGCCGTACTTGCGGACGTCGAGGTACCACTCGAAGGCCTCGCGCGGCAGTTCGTGCTGCTGCGATCCGCGCGCTCGAGGAGGTCGAGCGAGTCGCGGAGCGCTCGCGAGCCGCCGATGATCTCGCCGTAGCCCTCGGGCGCGAGCACGTCGACGCCAGCGCGCGGCTCGGGTCGGCGGGGTCGGGCTGCATGTAGAAGGCCTTGATCTGACGCCGGGTAGCGGGTGACCATCACCGGCCGGTCGTACTGCTCGGCGAGCACGGTCTCGTCGTCGCCGCCGAAGTCGTCCGCCGAACTCGATCTGCTGTCCCATGGCCTGCAGCTCTGGCGATCGGCGTCGCCGTAGTCGATGCGCGGGAAGGGTCGGCGGGTCGCGGGCTCGAGCTTGGACGATGTCGCGCTCGAGGCGCTCGAGGTCGTCGCGGCAGCGGTCGAGGACGCGCGGCCACGAGCTCCGGACAGGAACTCCTCGGCCAGGTCGAGCAGGCCGTCGAGGTCGCATCAACGCGACCTCGGGCTCGACCATCCAGAACTCGGTGAGGTGGCGGCGGGTCTTGGACTTCTCGGCGCGGAAGGTCGGCCCGAAGCAGTAGACCTTGCCGAGCGCCGCGGCCGCCGGCTCGAGGTAGAGCTGGCCGGACTGCGAGAGGTAGGCCTTGGCTCGTCCCCGAAGTAGTCGGTCTCGAACAGGGTCGAGGTGCCCTCGCACGCCGCGGGCGTCAGGATCGGCGAGTCGATCAGGGTGAAGCCGCGGGCGTCGAAGAAGTCGCGGATCGCCTGCTCGAGCTCGGAGCGCACCCGCATGATGGCGTGCTGGCGCGCGCGACCGCAGCCAGAGGTGGCGGTGGTCGAGCAGGAAGTCGGGGCCGTGGTCCTTCTTGCCGATCGGGTACTCGGGCGCGAGCTGGACCGTCTCGATACCGGTGACCTTGAGCTCGAAGCCGCCCGGGCGCGCGCTCGTCGGCGACCAGGGTGCCGGTGACGATCACCGACGACTCCTGGGTCAGCGCGACCGCCGCCTCCCAGACCGCAGGGTCGACCTCGGGCTCGAAGACGACGCACTGCAGGTAGCCGAAGCCGTCGCGCAGGATGATGAAGCGCAGCTTGCCCTTCTTGCGCCAGTTGTAGACCCATCCCCGCAGGGTGACGGCGTCCCCGGCGTGGGCGGCAAGCTCGGCGATGGTGATCACGGCTGGCGGCATCGGTGTTCTCCCCGGAGGGAGGATTGTAGCTAAGGGCCGGGCTGCCGCCCGGCCAGGGGGTAGGGGTTGGGGATCAGGGGTGAGGGCCCCCGCCCGTTCCCGTCCCCGTTCCCGTTCCCGGCCTCCGCCTCCACGGCCATGTCCGGTTCGCCGCCCCACCCCTGGACGTCGGCCGGGCCTGCAGGCAGAATGACGCGTACGGTCGGAGGCCGACGTGCCGCTGCGCAATTTCTCTTCAATTCAAATCCCGGGTCGCAGCGCCACTGCCGCCCGGAGACGGGTTTGGGAGCCGGGCAGCAGTCCTCCTGGCGTGTGCACGCCGCTGCGACCCTGGATTTGATGGGACGTCCGAAACGCCGCCGCCTCGGCCAGAACTTCCTGGTCGACCGCAACGTCGCGCAGCGGATCGTGTCGCTGCTCGACAACGAGCCGGCGCGGGTGCTCGAGATCGGTCCCGGCCGGGGCGCGCTCACCGAGCTGCTCGGCGCGCGATTCGGTCGCGTGTTGGCGGCCGAGCTCGACGCGGGGCTCGCCGACGAGCTGGAGCGGCGCTTCCGGGGCAGCGCGGTCACGGTGGTCCACGCCGACGCTCTTCACGACCCACTCGAGCCGCTGCTGGCCGGCGAGGGGCCGTGGCAGGTCGCGTCGAACCTGCCGTACTCGGTTGGCACAGCGATCCTGCGCCGGCTGCTGCCGCGGCACGATCTCTTCACCGGGCTTGTGGTCATGCTGCAGCGCGAGGTGGCGGAGCGAGTGGTGGCGCGACCGGGCGACCGTCACCACGGCCTGCTCGCGCTCGAGCGGGCCGCCTGGGCGGACGCCCACATCGCCTTCCAGGTGGGACCGGGCGCCTTTCGGCCCCGGCCCAAGGTGGTTTCCAGCGTCATCATGCTGCAGCTCCACCCGCCGCCGACGGACACGGTCGCGCTCGAAGGTGGCCTCCGCCTCGCGTCGCACGCGCTGAACCACTCCCGCAAGATGCTCGCCAACGCCCTGCGCCCGCTGTGCGACGCCGACCGGATCATCGCGGCCGGCCTCGACCCGCAGGCGCGGCCGGCGACCGTCGACCTCGCGGGCTGGATCCGCCTTGCGGCGGTCGCGGATTGAAGAACGAAGAACGAAGATTGAAGATCCCCATCCGCCCCGGCGAAGGCCGCCCCGAGCTTTCTGGGTGGTGCTATGGAAGGTGGCGTCGCAGCCAGGCCGCGATCTCCTGCTCGGAGCGCCGGCCGGCGGCGATCGCGACCATCAGCTCGACCACCTCCGGCTCCTCGGCCTCGACTCCCGAGCCGTTGAGCCCCAGGAACACGTACATGGCGAGGAACCCGACCCGCTTGTTCCCGTCGACGAACGGGTGCGAGGTGACCAGCCCGTAGCCGTAGGCAGCGGCCAGTGCCGCGAGGTCGGAGCGGCTGTCATAGACGCTGCGGTTCCGAGGCCTCGCTAGGGCGGACTCGAGGGCGTTCTCGTCCCGTAGCCCGGGCAGCCCGCCGTGGAGGCGGAGCTGGTCGAAGTGGATGGCCTCGACGATCAGCCGGTCGAGCCAGATCGGCGAGCTCACTTCGCGAGCTCGCGCAGCGCGTTCCGGTACTTTTGCGCTCCGCGCCGATACAGAGAGAGGGCCTCCTCGAAACGGGGATCGTAGGGCGTCAACAGGAGCCCGCGGTCGGTTTCCACGACAAACACGGGATCCCCGGCTGCCAGGTGGAGCCGGTCCACCATCTCCTTGGGGAGGGTTGCAGCAAGCGAGCCGCCGGCACGCCGGATTCGGGTCTGTCGCACCATGTTCGATACTCCTGGATCAACGCGAGGTCCCTCGCGGCATCACCAGAGTAGCACAAACATGCTACTCGGCATTCGTTGCCCCATTCGAGGTCTGGGGCGAAGGCGTCTGTGACCGAGCTGTCGACGGCACGGCGCTGCCGCAGTTGGGTCGCCGTCGTGAACCGTCGCGTCGAGGCTTCTCGTCGCTGATACAATCCTCTCAGGATCAGCGACATGGAGGATAGGGAACCCGGGCGGCCACGAGCTGCGCGCCGACGGGACGCTGACCGAGCTCGGGGATGAGCCGGCCGGCGCTCCGGCGGCCGGGGGCGCGCTCTCTCCGGGCGCCGAGCTCGGAGGCCGCTACCGGATCGTGTCCCGGATCGGCGCCGGCGGCATGGGCGAGGTGTGGCGGGCGCTGGACCTCAAGCTGCGGGTCGAGGTGGCGCTCAAGGCGGTGCGGCCGGACGTGGTCGGGAGCGAGTGTCGACTCGAGTCGCTGCGGCGGGAGGTGCGGGCCGCGCGCGAGGTCGTGTCCCCGAACGTCTGCCGGATCTACGACCTCGAGGAGATCGACGGCCGCGAGCTGGTGTCGATGGAGTACATCGACGGGCAGACGCTGCTCGATGTGCTCCGGGAGCGGGGGCCGCTCGGGCTGAAGGAGGCCCAGGACATCGCCTCGCAGTTCCTGTCCGGGCTGGAGGCGATCCACAGGCCGGGCTCGTCCACCGCGACCTCAAGCCGGAGAACATCATGGTCACCCGCGCCGGGCGGGTGGTGGTGATGGATTTCGGGCTGGCGCGGCAGGAGTCCGAGGGGAGCGGGAGGGTGTCAGGGACGCCGGCGTACATGGCGCCGGAGCAGGGGCGTGGGGAGGAGGTGGACGCGCGGGCGGATGTCTACTCGGCGGGGGTGGTGCTGGCGGAGATGGTGAGCCCGGAGGGCGATCAAGGACCGGGACAGCCGGGAGAGCCTGTGGGAAGGGGTGAAGAGCGAGCCGCCGAAGCTGCCGGACACTCCCTGGGCGCCGGTCTTGAAGAGGGCGCTGGCAAAGGACCGCGAGGGGCGCTATCGCACCGCGCACACGCTGACCCGGGCGTTGGAGGAGGTGACGCTGCGGGTGGCGGGGGCGGAGGATCTCCACCCGTACCCTGGGCTCGCCTCGTTCACCGAGGAGGATGCGGGGTACTTCTTCGGCCGGGAGGCCGAGGTCGAGGAGATGTGGCGCAAGCTCGAGGGGCCGGCCCGGCTGCTGGGGCTCGTGGGGCCGTCGGGGGCGGGGAAGACCTCGTTCTTGAGGGCCGGGTTGATCCCCCGGGCGGGCAGCGGGTGGCGCTGCCTGGTCTGCACGCCGGGCAGCAACCCGGAGCTGTCGCTGAGCCGTGCGCTTTCTTCGGAGCTGTCGGGCGACGCCGAGGCGGTCGAGCGCCTGCTGCGCTTCGACGAGCCGGAGGTGGCGGTGGCGGCGGTCGCGGGCTGGCGACGGGGCGGTGAGCACGGGCTGCTGATCGTCGACCAGCTCGAGGAGCTGTTCACGCAGAACGGGGTCGAGGTGCAGCGGCGCTTCGCCGACCTGCTCAACCGGCTCGTGCTTGTCGCCGACGTGCACGTGCTGCTGAGCCTGCGGGACGACTTCCTGATGCGCTGCCGCGATCACGAGCCAATGAAGCCGCTCTTCGCGGACTTGACGGCGCTGCCGACCCTTTCCGGAGCGGCCCTCCGGCGGGCGCTGACCCAGCCCGCGCTGCAGTGCGGCTACCGCTTCGAGGACGATGCGCTGGTGGAGGAGATGTTGGCCGAGGTCGAGGGCGAGCGCGGGGCGCTGCCGCTGCTCGCCTTCGCCGCGGCGAGGCTGTGGGAGAAGCGGGACCGGGAGACCGGGCTGCTGACTCGGCAGGCGTATGTCGACATCGGCGGCGTCGGCGGCGCCCTGGCGCGGCACGCCGAGACGACGATGGACCGCATCGGCTCGGAGCGTATCGCGATCGTGCGCGAGCTCTTCCGCAACCTGGTCACCGCCGAGGGCACTCGCGCGGTCCGCGAGTGGGACGAGCTGCTGTCGGTGTTTGCCGATTCGCGACGCGAATCGGCCGCCGAGGTGCTCCGCGAGCTCGTCGACGCCCGGCTCCTGACCTCGTACGAGGTCAAGGAGGAGGACCGCCAACCGACCCGGCGAGTGGAGATCATCCACGAGTCGCTGCTCGCCAACTGGCCGCGGCTGGTGCGCTGGCAGACCCAGGACGCCGACGCCGCTCAGCTCCGCGACCAGCTGCGCCAGGCGGCGCGGACGTGGGAGGAGCACGAGCGCACCGATGACCTCCTTTGGACCGGGCTCGGCCTACCGGGAGTACGCGGTCTGGCGGGAGCGCTACCCGGGTGGCCTGCACCGAGCTCGAGGAGGCGTTCGCCGCGGCGATGACCTCGCTCGCCGGGCGCCGCCGCCGCCGCCGGCGGATTGTCGCCGTGACTGGTGTTTCGGCGCTGATTGTCGTCCTCACCGTGGTGACTGGCCTCTGGCGCCGCAGCGTGCAGGAGACCCGCCGCGCCGAGGCGCGCAAGCTCATTGCCCTCGGCCGCGTCGAGCTCGACCGCAATCCGGCGGCGGCCCTCGCCTTTGCCCGCGCGAGCCTCGAGGTGGCGGATTCCGCCGAGGCGAGGATGCTCGCCGTCCAGGCCCTGTGGGCCGGGCCGCCAACCTTCTTCGTGGCACGCCTCGGTGATAGCCAGTGCCTTGAGGCTGCATTCAGCCCGGACGGCCGCCGGCTCGCCTGCGGCGGCTTCTCTCCGGATGTCACCGTTCTTCGCAGCGACGGCGGCGAGCCAATTCGCATTCGGGATCTACCGGAGAAGCTCGACATGCGCGGTGTCGCTTTCACTCCCTCCGGGAACCGTCTTCTCAGCTGGCTCGAAGGCGACCCGAGCATCCGCATCTTCGGAGTCGAAGGCGAGGAGCTCGGCATCCTGCCGGGCGATGCGACCGACCTCCGGGTGCTTGACGAGGACACGGTTGCGACTATCGGGCCGTTCGAGTTGGGTGAGACCGAACGTGCGGTGCGCGTCTGGTCGCTCGCCGACCGGTCGTCGCGGCTCGTCGCGCGCTGGCAGCCACCCTCTGGGTTCACGTCCAGCCTCCCCGGGTTGCCGCCGGCGGCGATCGATCTCCAGCTGAGCTGGCTCGCGCACGGCGACGATACCGCGGTGCACCTGTTCGGCATTGCCGGACCGGATGTGGGGCGTGAGCGCGCGCTCGGGAACCACCCGGCGAGGGTCACGCAATCTCGCCTTCCCACCCGACGGTTCCCGGCTGGCCTCGGCCGACGAGAGCGGCGGGTTCAGAGTGTGGTCGATGGCGGGGGACGCAGCCCCTCGCACCCTCGACGCTCCAGCCCTCTCGAGGTACTCCCGCCTCAGCTTCGATGCCTCCGGGTCGAAGCTCGGGTGGGGCTCGACGGGCGGCGCCCAGGTGTGGAGCCTCGACGACCCTCCGGACGCAGCGGCCCGGGCTGCTCCGGGTCCCGGGCGAGTTTACGTTTGGTGCGGTCGGCTTCGACCGCGAGGCCCGCTGGGCTGTCGCGGGGCGGGACTCCTTCGAGCTGGCGCTGTGGTCGCTGACATCGGCCTATTCGAGGGTCCTCAAGGGACATACCCAGATGGTGTTCGATTTGGCGTTCACCGCCGACTCCCGCTTCCTCGCCTCGTGCGGCTTTGACGGTGCCCGCCTGTGGCCGCTGTCGCCCGAGGACGGGCACCAGCGCCTGATCGCGCTCGGCGAGAGGTACCTCTGCCAGGGAATCGCGGCCGACGCGACGAGCCAAGGGCTGCTGGTGGCGACGGTTGGGAGCGGGGCCTTTGTCGCGTACCCGGATCGTGCGGCACTGCTCAGGCTCGATGGCGTCCGCCGAGGTGTCTCCAGCCGGCCGCTCTCGACACCCGGCTGGGTCTCGCAGCCGCCGCCGATGGATGGGCGCCGGAGCCGGGTGCGCTCCATGTCGTCGATCTGGGGTCGGGTGCGACCCGGTCGTTCTCCCCTGCGCGACCCGCAGAGCCGGGACTCGTTCGAGGGCAGCCTCACCTCACTCGGCTTCACGGCTGACGGCAGCCTGATGTCCGGTGGGGACGGAGGCGTCTACCGGTGGGATCTCTCGACCGGTGAGCGCACCAGGATCTGCGGTGAGGGGACGTGGAGCGACGTGGCGGTGAGCAGATCCGGCCGCACGATGATCGCGGTCTGCGACCGGAACAACCCGTCCGACCCGGTGATCGTCATGGACCTGACCACGGGCGCCCAGCATCGCGTCACCACCCACGAGAAGGGCGTCGTCGCCGTGGCGATCGACGCGGCGGGCGAACGGATCGCCACCGGGGACGCTAGGGGTGTGGTGCGTGTTGGCTGGGCCACCGGCGAGGAGCCACACCTCCTCATCGGTCACAGCGAGCAGGTCGCCGCGCTGGCGTTCTCGCCGGACGGCAGGTGGCTCGCCTCGGCGAGCGGCGACGAGATCCTCCTCTGGCCGATGCCGGACCTGACCAAGCCGCCCCTGCACACCCTGCCGTACGCCGAGCTGCTGGCCAAGCTCTACTCGCTGACCAACCTCCGCGCCGTCCGCGACCCCGCCTCCTCCACCGGCTGGACGATCGAGATCGGCCCCTTCCCCGGCTGGGCCAAAGTGCCGACCTGGTGACACTCGCCGGTTTCCGCGTGGCGGCCGGCGGCGACCCTCATTGATGTTCAGCGTGAGGCGGGTTTCTCGCGGCGGGGCGAACCCGATCACGGCCACAGGGTGCCGTCGGCCAGGCGCTCGAGGAAATCGGTGAGCGACCACACCTCGATCCCACCGGAGGTCTCGAGAGCCCGTGGACCGGGGTGGACGATCACGCGGCGGACGACGCCGCCCAGGTCGCCGATCGCCCTCAATCCCCCGAGCCACGACCGTGAAAACCGGCGCGACGCCTTGACCTCCAACGCCAGCAGCTCTCGTCCACGACGGAGGAGGAAGTCGACCTCGACGCCGCGGGACTGGCTCGGCGCCCAGTAGAAGATCTCGTCGTAGAGGCCCCGCGCCTCGGCGTAGGCCTTCAGGAGAGTGAAGATCCACCCCTCGAGCAGCCCACCCTTCTCCTCCTCGGTCACCGGACCGAGCTGCTTCTTGACGGCGCGCACCAGACCCGGGTCGGTCCAGAAGAGCTTGGGGTGCTTCCGCTCCCGGACCCGCAGGCGGGCTTCGAACGCGGGCAGCCGAGAGGCGAGCAGGGTGTCCTCAAGGATCTCGAGGTATCCGGAAACCGTGGTTCGGGCCGTGCCCGAGTCCCTGGCGATGCCGGAGATATTCACGACCTGGCCGTGGCAGAGGGCCGCGATGGGCAGGAAGCGCGCGAACCCGGGCAGGTTGCGGACCAGCGACTCGGCCCGGATCTCCTCCCGCAGGTACAGGTGGACGTAGGACTCCAGGGTCTGCTCACGGTGGGGCGACGTCCATACGAGGGGGATCGTCCCGTACCTCAGCACCGTGTCGAGATCGAAGTCGTCGCCGAGCTCCTCGGGCACGAGCGGGTACATGATGTTCCAGAGTGCTCGGCCCGCGAGCAGGTTGGTGCCGCTCGTCTTCAGCTTTCTCGCGCTCGAGCCGAGGAGCACGAAGCGCAAGCCGCGGTCCTCGATGAACTGGTGCACGTAGTTGAGAAGGCCTGGGATGCGCTGCACCTCGTCCACGATCACCCAATCGCCCGGGCGTCGCGTGCGCAGCTCGTCGGCGAACAGCTCGGGATCGACGAGCAGGCTCTGGTAGCGGCCCTCGTCGAGGAGGTCGATCCGCTGAGCCCGTTGGAACCGGGTCCGGGCCCACGTGCTCTTTCCCACTCCCCTGACGCCGAAGAGGAAGAAGGACTGCTCGGGGGGGCGTGTGATCCGCGGGTAGAAGCGGTTGACTACCATGCCGTCATTTTACTACGAATTATGACGACGACCGAGGCACCTCGAGTCGGCCGCAGAAACCGTCGCGTTGCGAAGGGATCTCTTCGCGCCATCCTGTCAGGCGTTCGCTCGGTCGTTCGAGGCACCCTCGCATCGTCCGATCACGTTCACCCTGCATCCTGCCCTCCTTGTAGCGCAGGCTTCCAGCCTGCATCTTGGCTGGGATGAGGCTCAGCCTGGAAGGTCGCGCTACAAGGCAGCCAAGATGGCTACCCCACAAGGACCACCTACCGGACGGGCTTGGCCTCGAGCACGCGAGCGAGGGCGTCGCCGGGAGGCGCGATGGTGACGCCGCCGACCGTGGCGCCGAACAGGTGGCCGAAGTGGCTGCGGTCGCCGGTGACCAGGAGGTCGATCCCGGCGGCAACGGCTGCGGCGAGGACCGGCGCATCATTGGCCGGCAGGCCGTGCTGCGCGGCCCACGTCACGATCGCCGGGCTGGCCTCGGGTACAACCGCGAGGAGCGCCGTGAGCCGTTCGAAGTCCGGCATCGACTCCGGC
>CAVWIJ010000023.1:0-12940 GCA_963754985.1 uncultured Holophagae bacterium
TCCCGGATCTTTTCCGGATCTTTTCCTCACGGTTTTCTCGCGGCCGGAACACCACACTGACGGCAGATCAGTTGGCGCGCGAACACCTGGAGAAGGACGGCGGACATGAGTGCGAAGCGAGTCGCGGTTGTTCTGTGGATCACCCTGTGCAGCGCCGGCATGGCCATGGCTCAGACGGAGTGGGTCCAGTGGCCGGGAAACCCGATCATCGGGCCGGGCGATCCCGGGTCGTGGGACGAGGGTGGCCACTGGCTCAGCAACGTCATCTTCGACGGATCCATCTACCACATGTCGTTTATCCGGCACCGACCAGACCACAGGCCCCACCGACATCGGTCATGCCACCTCGCCTGACGGCGTGGTTGGACGATGGACCCGGCAACCCGTGTCTGACCGCGGGGCGCCGGGGGCCTGGGACTACGGGGCGCTTCGGAGCGGCGGTCGTGTCCGACGGCGCGGGTTCCACCTGTGGTACTCGGGCGGGTATCACGGATCGAGCGGGCTGGCCCACGCCACCTCGATGGATGGCTGTGACTGGATCAAGGACGCTGGCAACCCGCTCCCATCGACGTCGGCGACCGGATCGTGGGACGATCGAGTGGTGCTCCCCAGCCCGGTGATCTCAGGCAGCGGCCCCTACCGGATGTGGTACGTCGCCGCCAGCTCGGCCGGGTCGCGCGGATCGGGTACGCCGAGTCCGCGACGGCCTCGGCTGGACCAAGCCACCCCTCCCCGGTGCTCGCCCCGGGCCGGGCTGGGAAGCCGGCACTCTCGCCCCGTCGGTCATCGTTCGACGGGTCGACCTACCACATGTGGTACTGAGGCCACAGCCCTGCCCACCTGTGGGGTGGACACATCGGCTATGCCTCCTCGGGCGACGGCGTCCACTGGCACGGTTCCCGGGCAACCCAGTGCTCGTTCTTCAGGGCGACGGACCGGTGTCGCATCGGCGTCATCTTCGTGGGTCGACGTACCATCGTGTGGTACTCCCACTGGGCACCGCAACCGACTGCTTCCGCCACGCCACCTCCACCTGCTGCTCGACGGTGTACGTCTCGTTCATCCCGGCCGCCGCCCTTGCCGCCGGCGCCGAGGGCTCGTTCTTCCAGACCGACCTCGACCTCAGCAACGCCGACACCGTCGCCGCCAGTACGAGCTCTGGTGGCTGCCCCGTGGCGCCGACAACATCGACCCGGAGGTCCGAGACCTTCTGGCTCGGCGCCGGCAGAGCGTGCGCTACGCCAACGTGCTCGCCGAGGTCTTCGGCCTCGAGCCGGACGCGGTCGGCGCGCTGGCGATCACATCGTCGAGCCCGCATCTGCTGGCGATGAGCCGGACCTACAACCTGCCGGCGACGGAGGCTCCGGCACCTACGGCCAGTCGCTTCCGGCCATCGCTCCGGAGCAGCTCCGGAATCGGCGAACGAGCGGATCCTCTTCGCCACCGAGGACGCGGCGATGCGCACCAACGTCGGCTGCCAGAACGCGACCAACGGGTCGTGCCGGTCGATCTCGAGCTCTTCGACATGGAGGGCAACGCGCTCGCGACAGAGACGATGGTCCTGCGGCCCTGGGGCAACGACCAGATCAACCGGGTCTTCGAGGACTTCGCGCCGGTCACCGGCTACGTCGAGGTGTCAACGCCGGTCAGGGGGGCGTCTTCTACTGCTACGGCTCGGTGCTCGACAACATCACGACGACTCGACCACGATCCCGCCGATGTGACCAAGCAGCGAAGGACGGGGCTCGGCCGGGGCCGGGCGTCGTCGGTTGGTAGGGGGATGACAGGTGGCGAAGATCGTCCGATTCCCGGGTCGTGGCGGCGGCCGAGGTCCGGCTTGGCCCGCGCGGGCGGTCGCCTCCGGGTATAATCGCACGGAGAATGTCCACCAAAGCAGAGCGGGTCTCCGAGCTCGGGGCGCGGTTCTGGCTCGGCGACTGGCAGGTGGAGCCGAGCCTGAACCGGGTGTCGCGCGGTGACACCGCGGTTCAGGTCGAACGCAAGGCCATGGACGTCCTTGTCTACCTCGCCGGGCGGGCGGGCGAGGTGGTGAGCCACGCGGAGCTCCAGGACGCGGTCTGGCAGACCGAGTTCGTCTCCTACAACACGGTCACGAATCGCATCTCCGAGCTTCGCGAGGCCCTCGAGGATGACGCGAGGGACCCCCGCTACATCGAGACCGTCCCCAAGCGCGGCTACCGGCTGATCGCGGAGGTCAGCTTCGGCGCCAGTGCCGAGCCTGACGTCGAGGCGTTTGCGGACGTGCCGCGGGAGCGAGCCGACGAGCGGCCGCCGTACCCGGGGCTGGCGCCGTTCGACGAGTCCGACGTCGAGGACTTCTTCGGCCGCGAGGCCGAGATCGCGGCGCTGTGGCGCAAGATCACGAGCCGCCGGCTGCTGGCCGTGATCGGCGCCTCGGGCGCCGGCAAGAGCTCGCTCCTTCGGGCTGGGATCGTCGCCAGGCCGCCGCCGGGATGGCGGGCGGTGGTGTGCCAGCCGGGCGAGGAGCCCTTCTTGGACGTGGCGAGGGCGCTTGCCCCGGACCTCATGGACGACGCGGAGGAGATGCGGCGGCTGCTCGCGTTCCACGATTCGGACATGGCGCTGGCCGTGGCGGCGCGGTGGCGAGGGCGGTGGGATGAGGCGCTGCTGGTGGTGGACCAGTTCGAGGAGCTCTTCACGCTCAACCCGGAGCCGGTGCGGGAGCGCTTCGCGGGGCTGCTGCGGCGGCTGGTGGACGCCGCCGGGATCCACGTCGTGCTGGTGCTGCGGGACGACTTCCTGCTCGAGTGCCACCGCTACCCGCAGCTCGAGCCGATCTTCAGCGACCTCACTCCGCTCGGGCCGCCGGCCGGCAGGGAGCTGCGCCGGGCGCTGACCGAGCCGGCGGCGCGGCGGCTCTACGCCTTCGAGAGCGAGTCGATCGTCGACGAGATGGTGGGGGAGGTGGAGGCGGAGCGGGGCGCGCTGCCGCTGCTGGCGTTCGCGGTGTCGCGGCTGTGGGAGCTGCGGGATCGCGAGCGGCGGCTGCTGACGCGGGAGGCGTACGAGCAGATCGGCGGAGTGGGCGGGGCGCTCGCGCAGCACGCGGAGGCGACGCTCGAGGCGATCGGGCCCGATCGGCTGCCGGTGGTGCGCGAGCTGTTCCGCAACCTGGTGACGGCGCAGGGGACGCGGGCGGTGCGCGACGTGGGACGAGCTGCTGTCGGTGTTCGACGCGAACGCATGCCCTGTCATCCCGAGCGAGGCGGCCGAAGGCCGGCGAGTCGAGGGATCCCACCGGCTACAGACGGCGTTGCTTCCTCAGAGTCTCTCCACGCGTCGGGGGATCCTTCGACTCCGCGGCCCTCGGAGGGCCGCTCCGCTCAGGATGACAGGAGGGGGTGGCGGCGAGGTGCTGGACGCGTTGATCGACGCGCGGCTGCTGACCTCCTTCGAGGTCCACGAGGAGGATCGCGAGCCGACACGCCGGGTCGAGATCGTCCACGAGTCGCTGCTCGCGAGCTGGCCGCGGCTCGTGCGCTGGCAGACCCAGGACGCGGACGCCGCCCAGCTCCGCGACCAGCTCCGCCAGGCGGCGCACCTGGGAGGAGCGAAGGGCAGGCCGACGACCTGCTGTGGACCGGCACCTCGTACCGGGAGTACGAGGTGTGGCGGGCCCGCTACCCGGGCGGCCTCACCGAGCTCGAGGAGGCCTTCGCAGCGGCGATGACCGCGCTCGCGACCCGTCGTCGCCGGCGGCGGCGGATCGCTCGTGCGCGGCGGATTCTCGGTGCTGCTGGCCGTCCTCGCCGTCGTGACCGGGCGCTCGTGGCGACCGCAGCGTGCGAGCGAGACCCGCCGCGCCGAGGCGGCCAAGCTGCTCGCCCTCGCCCAGGCGCGGCTCGTCGACGACCCCACCGAGGCGCTCGCCCTGACCACCGCGAGCCTGGAGGTCGCCGACACCGAGAGGCGCGCGAGTTCGTGATGCGGGCGCTGTGGGCCGCGCCGCCGGCGCTCGAGCTCGACATGGGCGCGGAGCAGCTGCCGAGCCGCGAGCTTCAGCCCGGACGGCCGCCACGTCGCCGTGGCCGGGCTACGCGTACGCGGTGCGGGTGTGGTCCGAGGACGGGCAGGGACCGCCGAGCTCGGCGGGCACTCCACCAGACCATCGAACACCTCGATCTGGGCCGCGGAGGACCTGGTCGTCACCGGCAGGGCGGATACTACGGACCAGCGTTCGGCGATCGCGTGCAGCTCTGGTCGATCCCCGATGGAAAGCTGCTACGGACCATCGACTTCGCATCGCCCGCGCACTGGCAGGTGGGCCGCGGTCGCCTGTTCGCCCTGATCGGGCATGGGGAGGGCACCGAGCGGCGGGTCGAGCTCAAGTCCTGGCGACTGCCGGACGGCCCGGAGGAGCTGCTCGATACGCCTGTCGGCCGCGGATCTCGCCGGGATGACGGAGCTCGTCGCCGCACCGGACGCCTCGGGCTGGATGGTGGCGAGGGGCGGCGCGGTGTCGCTCCGCCCGTTCGGGGAGGAGCGGCCGGAGAGGCCGCTCGATGAGCTCGAGGCGGAAGTGTCGCTGGCGTGTCTTCGGGCAGTCCGGCGTCCTCGTCAGCGACGACGCGCGGCGAACGTCCGGCTGTGGTCCTTCGGCGACGGCGGGCCGAGCCGGGTCTGGGCGATCCGCGCTCCCCCCGGCGCGGCAGGAGGCGCTGCCGGACCCGGCAGGTCGTCGGCTCGCGAGCCTGGTCCCGAACAGTGCAGTCCCTGCTGCTGTGGGAGCTCGCGGGTCTACCCGGGGCGAGGCCCCTCGAGCTGCGCCGCAGCGGCTCCTGGTTCTTCCCGGTCTTCGCCTTCCACCCGAGTGGCGACTGGTGCGTCGCGACCCTCCGCTCGCATCGGCGGCTGATCTTCTGGCCGCTCGCGCGCCCCTACCCCAGCGTCGTCGAGGCCTACCAGTTCCCGCTCGACCGAAAGGCGCTCGCCTTCAGCCCGGACAGCCGCTGGCTGGCGACGGGCTGGGATGGGGGGCATCCGGCTGCTGCCGGTGGGGGGTGGAGACCCGTCGGCGGTGCGGGAGATTCGCTTGCCGTGAGCCTCGAATCGGTCGCCGACATCCGCTTCGATCCCCAGGGGCGCTACCTCTTCGTCATCTCGACGATCGACGCCTGGGTCGTGCCGCTCGACGGCGGACCGTGCCGTCAGGTGGTCCCCTCCAGGCAACCGCCAGCTCGAGTCCGGAGCCGTCTCGCCCAGCGGCGCACGGGTCGCGACCGCCACCTTCCTCGGTGAGGGCCCGTGCACCCTTCACGTGGTCGACGTCGCCACCGGCGACCGCACGAGCTTCGATCTGCCCAGCCCCGAGAACAAGGGGGGGTTGCCGGGCGGCGTCATCAGCCTCGACTTCCTCGACGAGCAGACCCTGCTGACCATGGGCTCGGGTGGCCTCCGCCGCTGGGACCTCGCCACCGGAACGCACGAGCTGGTGGTGGAGATGGACGGCACGACCTCCAGGCGGCCGACGCGGGCGAGCTCGGCAGCCGGCACCGCGATCACCTGGACCTATGGCTCGGACCTCGGCGTGGCCTTCACGTTGACCGACCTCGCCTCCGGATCACAACAGCCGCTACTGACCTTCGGTGACGACGTCGAATCGGCCGACATCGACCCCACCGGCGCCGTCGCTGCGACCGGCAGCCTGGACGGGAGCATCCGGGTCGGACGCCTCGACGGTGGCGAGCCGCACCTGCTCATGGGCCACGCCGGAGATATCTTCAACCTCGCAATCTCTCCCGATCTGCGCTGGGTGGCGTCGGCCGGCGAGGACAACACCCTCCGCCTGTGGCCGGTGCCGGACCTCTCCACGCCGCCGCTGCACACCCTGCCGCACGACGAGTTGCTGGCGAAGCTCCACTCGCTGACCAACCTGCGCGCCGTGCGCGACCCGGCCTCCGACACCGGCTGGACGATCGAGCTCGGCCCGTTCCCGGGCTGGGCGACCGTGCCCACGTGGTAGTGCCTTCCCACCCCCAGCCACCCGCACCTCCGACGTCGAACCTCGCCTCCGCCCGCCAGGTTGGCATGTCATCTCGAGGGGAGGCGAAGCCGTGACGGGCACAACCGGCCCTACCCCATCGAATCATGATTGCGCCACCGGCCGACAGTTGGGAGAGCTGGTGGCAGTCAGAACTCGATCCGGATGCCGACCTCGTACCGCCGCGTGGGCCAGTAGCTGATGGGCTCGCCGACCGGTACGAGCACGGGCGAGCTGTCGGCGCCGTAGTACTCGTCGTAGTAGGGCGCGGACGGGTCGGTGTTCTGGTAGCGAAGGCCGCTGCCTTCCTCGTCGGTGTCCTGCCGGAAGGCCTCGGTGTTCACGCCGTCCACGAGCTCCTGACCGAAGACGTTGTACGCGGTGGCGATGAGCTCGAGGTCGGCGTGCCCGATCCGCCACGCCTTCGTGAGCTGGAGGTCGAGCTGCCACGCCGAGTTGGTCTCGAGCGATCCCCGCGGCCAGTGAGCGATCTGATAGCCGCCCAGGTTGGCGCCGTCCGGAGTGAAGCAGTAGTCCACTGTCGCCGGATCGATGCCGAGCTGGTCCATCTGGTCCAGGGTTGACCGGTAGGCGAAAGCATCCTGGAAGGCATAGCAGGTCGACACCAGAGTCTCGTGGCCCGGTGAAATCCAGAAGCCGTCGACACCGAGGGTGAAACGCTTGGGCAGCTCGAGGTAGCCATTCAGCTTGACGCGGTGCCAGCGGTGGTCGGGCATCTTGCCCGAGTCGTTGTGGAAGCTCAACGGGAAGAAGTCCCCCGAGGAGTAGTAGTAGGACTGCGGGCCACTGTAGTTGGTGCCCTGCGCATCCGAGTAGGTGTAGCTCGCCATCAGGTGGCCCCAGCTCTTGCGGCCCTCGAGCTTCAGAATCCAGGCCTCGTAGTCCCGGCTGAGCCCGGGCATGTTGACCAGCATCCAGCCGCCGCAGTCCGCCGCCCGGGTCCAGGTCTCCGGATCGTCCAGTCTCGGGTAGGGCGCGGCACCCCACGCCCACGCGTTGCCGTTGCAGGTGTCCTCGAGCAGGTCGTCGCTCCGCTTGTGAACGTAGCTCAGCTCGAGCGACGCGTCTTGTCCGGCCTGGGTCTCGTAGGCGACGATCAGCTCGTCCGCGTACGGGGCCCTCAGCTCCCCCACCTCGGCCTGATCGACGGTCTCGGCCGAGGCCGGCCAGTCGATGCTGCCGCTGTCGTACAGGATGTAGTCCTGTCCGGCCCAGTTGGCCCAGGGAATGGCAGCTCCGAAATCGGCGGGGACGCTGGCGGGGTCGCACCACTCGCCTTCGGAGTAGTTGCAGAGGAACTCCAGCAGGTAGTAGTAGTGCGTCGCGACCCCCTCCCGCCCCGAAGCGAACCAGGGGATCCCCAGGGATGTCGGATCCATGAAACGACCCACCGAGGCGCGAAGCACGTGCCGCGCGGAGCCGGTGACGTCCCACGCCAGCCCGAGCCGCGGCTGCCAACGGCCCATGTCGGCCACCACCTCGCCAACGGTGTTTTCTGACTCGATGGCGTCGTAGCGGAGCCCGGGTTTGACGGTCAGGTTCGGCACGGGGCGCCAGGTGTCCTGGAGGAAGAAGGTGGTCATCGTGCCGAAGCTCCTGACCCTCTCCATCGCGCGGTCTTCGGGCTCGGAGATCATCACGTAGTAGTTGAAGTAGCCGTCGCCGTTGAGATCTACGGGTCCCAAGCGCCGACGGCGGGGTTGTAGTCGACCACGGTCGCGCCGCCGTTGCGGTAGCTCAACCAGCGTTCGAAGATCTCGTTCCGCTCGACGCCTCCCTTGAGCTCGTGGGAGCCGGCGAGCTGGTCGACGAACCAGGTGGCGTTGACCCGGTACTCGTCCCGACCCCGCGGGCCGTCCCAGGACCAATCGTAGTTGTGATATTGCAGACCACTGTCCGCGTTGATGTGGCCGCTGAGAGTGTCGGGATTGTCGGTGGGCCCACCGTTCGTGAAGATTGTGTTGGTGGCGACCTGGGCCACCAGCAACCAGGCAGGGGACAGCACCGAGTTCAACTCAAACTGCCAGAAGTCCCCACCCTGCTCCTGCGTTCCCCTGGCGGACGCGAGCACCAGCGGATCCGAGTTGATGCCTGGGATGGTGGCCGGGTCAGTGGTGTACTTCGCGATCAGCCGGGTGCTGGCGCCCGCCTGCCAGGTCGCCTTGGCGAAGAACTGCCAGCCCTCGAACTCGAATGGGAAGTGGGTGTCCACCGCCTGGCTCGATCCATCGATGTACTGGGCCGAGGAGAAGAACCAGAGTCGGTCGCTGACGAGCGGGCCCCCCAGTGCGGCGGAGTACTGGACGTTGGACTCGGCCTGGTCATCGCGGTCGTAGTGATCTCCGTTCTCGTTGAAGCCCTGATCGCGATAGCGGACGTCCAACGATCCAGAGAACTCGTTGCCGCCGGACTTGGTCACCAGGTTGACGATGCCGCCGGTCGCTTGGCCGAACTCGGCCTCGAAGCCGCCGGTCTGGAAGTTGAGCTCCTCCACCGCGTCGATGTTGAAGATGGTGCCCCAGGTGCCGAAGCTGGGGTCGGTGGTGTTCATGCCGTCGATCAGGTAGGAGTTCTCGCCGTAGGTGCCGCCGAAGACGGTCGGGTTGTTACCAGGAGACACGCCGGGCGCCTGGTCCAGGATGGTCTGGTAGTCCCGATTGTAGGTGCCAACGGCCGCGTTCTGGAGGTAGTCGTCGTCCCACACCACGCTGCTGTTCACCTGGGAGGTGTCCACGACCGGCACCTCGGCCGACACCACGATCTCGTCGCTGAAACTCCGGGGAACCATAAAGAAGGTCACCGAGCCGACGTGATTGGACTGGATGCGCACCTCTGCCGAGGTGGTCTGGTATCCCTCGAGGCTCGCCTCGACCGTGTAGGTACCCACCAGCAGGAGCTGGAACGTGACCTCGCCATTCGGGCCGGAAATCGCTGACTGTGGACCTCCGATCAGAGCATCCGACGAGATCTGAACGGTGGCTCCGGCAAGGGCCCGCCGCCGCTGTCCACGACCATTCCCGCCAGGGTGCCGGTGTTGACGGCGTACGAGGGCCCCGGTGCGCCCACGATCGCAAGAGCGAAAAGAGTGAGACGCCACGACCGCCAGAATCCAGCCGCGCCGACCATCCGACACCCCCCGTACGATCGTCGTGACACTGCTGACGACCAGCCGCCCACGATTCCCAGCCCCAGCCTCGCTCCTACGACGGACGTCCTGCGAAACCACTCAGAGCCAGATCGGATGTTTTGAGAGCTTCTTGAGATAAATATCTGCCACACGTAGTCGCTTGTCAAGAACGGCGGGACCCCACGAGGCCGAGGTTTTCTTGAGGCGATCTGGCGTCGACAGCAGTGGCGTGCTGACACGGGGACATCCAGGAATCGAGACGGCGTCGCGGGTGTTGAAGGCCGCAGAACCGTCGAGGATGAGAGGAAAGACCATGCCCAAGTTCCTGATCGAGTTCAGACACGCCGACGACTACGAGGGCTGCGTCAGGGCCCTGGATGTGCTCTCGACGCTCGGGTCGCACCTCGTTTCGCACGCCGAGTTCGGCTGCGAGGACGGGGTCCACTGCGGCTGGCTCGTGGTCGAGGTGGGCGACCGCAACGAGGCCGAGCTCATCGTGCCGCCGCCGCTGCGAGCCGACGCTCGCGTGATCCAGCTCCGGCGGTGGTCGCCGGAGGAGATCTCGGCCATGGTCCGGGAGCTGGAGGCGTGACCCTCGCACCCGGCCGGTGGCGATCTTCTCCACGCCAGTATGAAGATCAGCGGGAAGCCGCGCCGGACTCTCCAACGAGTGGCAGCACCGCGCGGTCCGGACGCCACGGGCCAGGGTGGCTCCGGGAGCCGCGACCCGCACCCCAGCAGACTATACTTGGTGCTCCCTACAGGGATGAGAACTCAACCCCGTGATTAACGTCGGCTCGCGCCTGTCGCACTTCAGGATCACCGCCAAGCTCGGCGAGGGCGGGATGGGTGTGGTGTGGCGGGCAGTCGACGAACGGCTCGGACGCGAGGTCGCGATCAAGGTGCTGCCGTGGAGCTGGCTCGCAGCCCGCAGCGCCGCATGCGCTTCGAGCGTGAGGCGTCCGCGATCGCCGCCCTCAACCACCCGAACATCGTCACCATCTACGCACTGGAGGCTGACGGGGCTCTCCACTTCATCGCCATGGAGCTGGTGTCCGGGAAGACCCTGCTCGACCTGATGCCGGCGGGAGGGTTTCCCTGCCGTCCCTCCTGAATCTCGCGAGCCAGATCGTCGACGCCATGGCGCCGCGCACGCACGAGGCATCACTCATCGCGACATCAAGCCGGGCAACATCATGCTCGACGACGAGGGCCGCGTGAAGGTCCTTGACTTCGGCCTCGCCAAGCTCGTCGCGACGGGGTCGGGCGAGACCTGACCGAAGGCTCGATGACAAGACTGCTCTCGGTCAAGTGCTGGGGACGCTCGCCTACATGTCGCCCGAGCAGGCCGGGGTCGCGCCGTCGACCACCGGTCCGACGTCTTTTCCCTCGGCGTCCTGCTCTATGAGATGGCGACGGGCAAGCACCCCTTTAAGCGCGACAACAACGTCTCCACCCTGTCGGCGATCCTGACCGCCACGCCGGCGCCCGTCGTCACGATCAACGACTCCTTGCCGCAGAGCTCGGTGCGGTCATCGCGCGCTGTCTGGCGCGGTCCCCCGAAGACCGGTATCCGTCTGCGGCCGAGCTGAGACAGGACCTCGCGACGCTGCAGGCGCGAAAATGACCGGCGGGCCGAGCGCCGCTACGGGGGTTGCCGGTATTGCCAGTCGTCTACGCCGGCCGCGGGTGGCGATCCCGGCGGTTCTGCTCGCGCTCGCGCTCTTCCTGGCTGCCGCCTGGTTCATCCACCGCGGGGCCCGGCAACGGTGGGCGCGGCAGGAGGCCCTTCCGGAAATCGAGCGCCTGTTGGACTACCTCTCCAGGGTCCGGGGACCTCAGCAGATGGCACGCCTTCCAGCTCGGACGCGAGGCTGAACGCTGGCTCCCGGGCGACCCCTTGCTCGATCGACTGCGCGAGCGCTACTCGGGCCCCGTGACGGTGCACTCCGATCCGCCGGGCGCGCAGGTGCTCGCCCAACCCTACTGGAGCAGAGGGCGAGGACTGGGAGCTGCTCGGTGTGACGCCGATCGACGATCTCCGCTTCGCGTCCGGGGTGCTTCGGTTGACGATCGAGAAGGACGGGTCGACCCGGTCGACGATCTCTACTGGAACTCCACGCTTCGCGAATGTCGACGGCCCGGCTACATCCTCGGCCAGCGGGCGATGTGCCGGCGGGGATGGTATGGGCATCGGCACGCGCACCCCAGCTACGAGTCGACGGGCGCACCGGCGGGCATCCACATGCCGGGGGTCGAGCACCTACCGCCCCAGGAGCTCGGGCGACTTCTCGATCGACCGCCACGAGGTGACGAACGCCGAGTTCCAGCGTTTCGTCGACGCGGGAGGCTACACCAGCGCCGAGCACTGGCGCGAGCCGTTCATCGACGACGACGGCCGCACGCTGGCCTGGCGCGAGGCGATGGCCCGCTTCACGGACACCACGGGCCGGCCCGGCCCCGCGACCTGGGAGGTGGGCGACTTTCCACCCGGCAGCGCGGAGCTGCCGGTCACCGGCGTCAGCTGGTACGAGGCGGCGGCCTACGCGGCGTTCGCCGGCAAGAGCCTGCCGACCATCTACCACTGGGACCGGGTCGCGCTCACCTGGGCCAGCGGCGACATCGTGCCGCTCGCAAACCTCAGCGGCGACTCGATCCTGCCGGTCGGCAGCACGCGCGCGATGCACCGCTACGGCGCCTTCGATCTGGCCGGCAACGCCCGCGAGTGGTGTGCGAACGAGAGCAGCCGCGGCGGCCGCCTGATTCTCGGCGGCGGCTGGAACGACCCCGCGTACGCCTTCAACGACGTCTACGCGCAGTCCCCGTGGGACCGCTCGCCGACCAACGGCGTCCGCTGCATCCGCTCCGAGACGGCGGACACGGACCGGGATCGGCTGGCCCACATGATCGAGCTCCCGTCTCGTGACTTCCACAGCGAGCCGACAGTTTCCGACGAGACCTTCGCCGTCTACCTCGATCAGTTCCGCTACGACCCCTCGCCCCTGAACGCGGGGTCGTGGAACGGCGCGTCGAGGACGACGTCATCCGCGAGAAGGTCGCCTTCGACGCCGCGTACGGCGGCGAGCGCATGATGGCGTACCTGTTCCTCCCCACGCAGGGGCGGCCTCCGTACCAGACCGTCATCGCTTTCCGGGGTCGAGCGCGATCCACAACCGCTCGAGCGCGGACCTCGCCCTTGGCTCGAGCCTCTGGGTGGTCAAGAGCGGGCGCGCCCTCCTGCAGCCGGTGTACAAGAGCACGTACGAGCGCGGCGACGGTCTCGCCTCGGACTACCCGGACGAAACCGCCAACTGGAAGGACCACATCATCATGTGGGGCAAGGACCTGCGGCGGTCGGTGGACTACCTCGAGACGCGCGACGACATCGACTGCGAACGCCTGGCCTTCGAGGGGTTGAGCTGGGGCGCGGCGATGGCGCCGATCATGATCGCCATCGAGCCGCGCATCAAGGCCGGCATCGTCGTGGTCGCGGGCCTCAACTTCCAGACCTCGCTGCCGGAGGTCGACGAGGTGCACTACATCCGGAGGGTCCGGATCCCGATGCTGATGCTCAACGGCAAGTACGACTTCTTCTTCCCGTACGAGACCTCGCAGCTCCCCTACTTCGAGCTGCTCGGCACGCCCGAGGGGCTGAAGAAGCCGTAATCCACAAGGCCAGCCACTCCTTCCCGAACACGGACCGCGCCCGGGAGTCTCTCGCCTGGCTCGACCAGCACCTCGGCCCGGTGCCGTGACGCTTCCAGTGGAAA
>CAVWIJ010000024.1:0-27586 GCA_963754985.1 uncultured Holophagae bacterium
GCCCACCCTTCCAGGGGATAGGATCCGGGATCTGGGGGATGGGGCCCACCCGTCCCCGTTCCCGTCCCCGTTCCCATTCCCGCGCGCGTTGGCGACCCTCGTGTGACCGAGGACACTGGACGATCGAGCTTCCGTGCCTATTTTAGATTGAGTCGCAACAAGGAGGTACGCCATGAACGCTTCGATTCGCGTGATGGCCACTCTGGTCGCACTGTCGTCGGCGATCGCCGTCGCCGAGCCCCCGATGGCGCCGCCCAAGCCGGGTCCCGAGCACCAGCGACTCGGGTACTTCGTCGGCGACTGGCACAGCGAGGGGAAGATCAACCCGAACGGCTTCATGCCCGCCGGCTCGTTCTCCAGCAACGACCGCTGCTCCTGGTTCGAGGGCGGGTTCTCCGTCGTCTGCAACTCCGCCGGGACCAGCCCGATGGGTCCGGCGGTGTCGCTCGGCATCATGGGCTACAGCGCCGAGGAGAAGGTCTACACCTACCTCGCAACCGAGAACTCCCCGATGGCGATGACCTCGGTGCCCCGCGGAACCGTCAAGGGCGGCGCCTGGGTCTACGAAGACCAGTCGAAGATGGGCGGCAAGGTTGTGAAGTCGCGCTACCTGATCAACGAGACCTCGCCCAGCGCCTACACCTTCAGGTGGGAGCTGCTCGGCGATGACGGAACCTGGCAGACCGTCGTCGAGGGGAAGTCGACGAAGAAGTAGGCCGTCCGCCCGCTTCCGTTGCCTTCCGCTTTCCCGCCCGCGTCCGGCGCGCGATCGCGGGCTCGTGCGGCGCGGATCGACACAGGAGAGTGCCCCACCACCGTTGGCCGACACCGCAGGGTGATCTCCAACCGGTGAGCGGAAATCTCGGCGCCCAACCGACACCGTCGAGGCAATGTCCGGACGTCGGAAGCGGAGGCGGGCGCCCTTCGACTCTCGGCGCTGCGGCGCCGCTCGCTCAGGGCAGGCTCCTCGGGCGGGGGGCCCCAGATCCTAGCCCCTAGCCCGGATATCTCACCAACTTTCTACTGCGGCCAGCGATGTACCGCACTCAGCGGTGCTTTCTCGCCTCGGGGTGCTCGACGTACTGTCAAGTACGCCTCCGCGCCCCTCGGGTCGAAATCCCCACTGCGCACGGCACCTCGCCGCCCTCGCGACGAAACCCGGTGAGATATCCGGGATCTGCCTAGATCCTGGGCGGGGAGGGCGGGCGACTACCTCGTCAGCTTCCGGTAGGTGATCCGGTGCGGCCGGGTCGCCGCCTCGCCGAGCGTCTTGCCGGCGCCAGTCCTCGTACTCGGAGAAGTTGCCGTCGAAGAAGGTCGACCTCGCTGTCGCCCTCGAAGGCGAGGATGTGGGTGGCGATGCGGTCGAGGAACCAGCGGTCGTGGCAGATCACGACGACGCAGCCGGCGAAGCTGCTCGAGGCGCGTCCTCGAGGGCGCGCAGGGTGTTGACGTCGAGGTCGTTGGTCGGCTCGTCGAGCAGCAGGACGTTGGCGCCCGACTTGAGCATGCGCGCGAGGTGGACGCGGTTGCGCTCGCCGCCCGGAGAGCTGCGCTGACCTTCTTCTGCTGGTCGGCCGCCGGAGAAGTTGAAGCGCGCCGCAGTAGGCGCGGGCGTTCATCTTGACCTTGCCGAGCTGGACCTCGTCCAGGCCCTCCGAGATCACCTCGTAGACGGTCTTGTCGGGGTCGAGGTCGGCGCGGCTCTGGTCGACGTAGGCGAGCTGCACGGTCTCGCCGAGGCGCAGCGTGCCGGCGTCGGGCTTCTCCTCGCCGACGATCATCCGGAACAGCGTGGTCTTGCCGGCGCCGTTGGGGCCGATGACGCCGACGATCGCGGCCGGCGGGATCGAGAACGAGGCGTCCTCGATGAGCAGCTTGTCGCCGAAGCCCTTGGCGCAGGCCCTTGGCCTCGATGACGACGTCGCCGAGGCGCGGGCCCGGCGGGATGTAGATCTCGAGGTCGCGCGCGACCTCGTCCGGCCTGCGCGGTCGAGCAGCTGCTGGTAGGCGTTGATGCGCGCCTTGCCCTTGGCGTGGCGCGCCTTGGGCGCCATGCGGATCCACTCGAGCTCGCGCTGCGAGCGTCTTCTGGCGCTCGCTCTCGCTCTTCTGCTCGCGCCGCAGCCGCTCCTGCTTCTGCTCGAGCCACGACGAGTAGTTGCCCTTCCACGGGATGCCGTGGCCGCGGTCGAGCTCGAGGATCCAGCCGGCCACGTTGTCGAGGAAGTAGCGGTCGTGGGTGACCGCGATGACGGTGCCCTCGTACTGCTGCAGGTGCTGCTCGAGCCAGCGCCACCGATCTCGGCGTCGAGGTGGTTGGTCGGCTCGTCGAGCAGCAGGATGTCGGGCTTCTGGAGGAGCAGGCGGCACAGCGCGACGCGGCGCAGCTCGCCGCCGGAGAGCACCTTGATCGGCGTGTCGCCGGGCGGGCAGCGCAGCGCGTCCATCGCGAGCTCGAGGCGGCTGTCGAGGTCCCAGGCGTCGAGGGCGTCGAGCCTCTCCTGGACCTCGCCCTGGCGCGTCGAGCAGCGCTGTCCATCTCGTCGTCGTCCAGCGGCTCGGCGAAGCGGTCGCTGATCTCCTCGAACTCGGCGAGCAGCGCGACGGCCTCGCCCGGCGCCCTCCTTGCACCACCTCGAGCACGGTCTTGGCCGGGTCGAGCCGCGGCTCCTGCTCGAGGTAGCCGACCGATGTAGCCGGGCGAGCACGCGACCTCGCCGATGATACTCCGTGTCGACCCCGGCCATGATCGCGCAGCAGCGTGCTCTTGCCCGAGCCGTTGAGGCCGATGACGCCGATCTTGGCGCCGTAGAAGTAGCCGAGGTAGATGTCCTTGAGCACCTGCTTCTTGCCGTGGACCTTGCCCACGCCCGACCATCGAGTAGATGACCTTGTTGGGCTCGTCCGATCTGGCCGGGGCCATGCGTCCTCCAATGCTGCGCTGGTACCCAGCGCCCGCGCAGCGCTACAGCGTCGTCAGCACCTTGGCGATGCGCTCGGTCGCCCAGTCGATCTCGTCCCGGGTGATGACGAGCGGCGGCGCGATCCGGATCACGGTCGCGTGGGTCTCCTTGCAGAGCAGCCCCTCGTGCTGGAGCGCCTCGCAGAAGCGCCGCGCGCCGCCGGCGGCCTCGATGGAGCTCGAATGCCGATCCACAGCCCGCGGCCGCGGATCTCGGCGACGTGCCGCGAGCGGATCGCGCGCAGCTTGCCCATGAAGTAGTCGCCGAGCTCGGCGGAGCGCTCCACCAGGCCCTCGTCGACGAGCACGCGCAGCGCCTCCCGCGCCACCGCCATGCCGAGCGGGTTGCCGCCGTAGGTCGAGCCGTGGTGGCCGGGCTGGAACACATCCATCACCTCGTCGTCGGCGAGGATCGCCGACACCGGGTACATGCCCGCCGGACAGGGCCTTGCCGATGATCACGATGTCCGGCCGTATGCCCTCGTGCTCGTACGCGAAGAGCTTGCCGGTGCGGCCGAGGCCGGACTGGATCTCGTCGACCACGAGCAGCACCCGGTGCTGGTCGGCGAGCTCGCGCAGCCGGCGGAGGTAGCCGTCCGGCGGCACGACGATCCCGGCCTCGCCCTGGATCGGCTCGACCAGGATGGCCGCGACGTTGGGGTGCATGGCGCGCCGCCACCGCCTCGGCGTCGCCGTAGGGCAGGAGCTTGAAGCCGGGCGTGAACGGCCCGAAGCCCGTCGCGGTAGTCGGCCTCGGAGGAGAAGCCGACGATGGTCGTGGTGCGGCCGTGGAAGTTGCCCGTCGAAGACCAGGATCTCGGCCTGGCCGTCGGGCACGCCCTTGATCGTGTAGGCCCACTTGCGGGCGGCCTTGATCGCGGTCTCGACCGCCTCGGCGCCGGTGTTCATGGGCAGCACGCGCTCGAAGCCGGTGAGCTCGGTGACCTCCTTGCAGAACGGTCCGAGCTGGTCGTTGCGGAACGCGCGCGAGGTGAGGCCGACCCGGCCCGCCTGCTCGCACCATGCGCCTCGACCAGGCGCGGGTGGCAGTGGCCCTGGTTGACCGCCGAGTAGGCGGCGAGGAAGTCGAGGTAGCGCTTGCCCTCGACGTCCCACACCCAGGCGCCCTCGGCCCGCTCCACGACCACGTCCAGCGGGTGGTAGTTGTGGGCGCCGTAGCGGTCCTCGAGCTCGATGTACTCGCTTGCCTTGGTCATTGATCTCCTCCCAGGGAAGTCGTGCGATCCGTGTGGAGCGCCACCGCGACGGCTAGGTTCCGGCCGCCTGCTGGGCTCGCGCCTGCAGGAAGGCCTCGATGAAGCCGTCGATGTCGCCGTCGAGCACCCGGTCCGCGTCACCGACCTCGTGGCCGGTGCGCAGGTCCTTGACCATCCGGTAGGGCTGCAGGACGTAGGACCGGATCTGGTTGCCCCACGAGATGTCCTTCTTGGGCCCCTTGATCTTGTCGAGCTCCTCCTCGCGCCTCTGCCACGCTCGAGCTCATACAGGCGCGCCTTGAGCACCTTCATCGCGCTGCGCCAGGTTCTTGATCTGCGAGCGCTCGTTCTGGCAGGTGACGACGATGCCGGTCGGGAGGTGGATGAGGCGCACCGCCGAGTAGGTGGTGTTGACGCCCTGCCCGCCCGGCCCGGACGAGCAGTAGCGGTCGACGCGCAGGTCCTTCTCCTCGATCGCGATGTCGACCTCCTCGTCGACCTCCGGGTAGACGTGCACCGAGGCGAAGGAGGTGTGGCGCCGCGACTGGGCGTCGAAGGGCGAGATCCGCACCAGCCGGTGGATGCCGTTCTCGGACTTGAGGTAGCCGTAGGCGTAGGCGCCCCTTCACGAGCAGGGTGGCGCTCTTGATGCCGGCCTCCTCGCCGGGCTGCTCGTCGATCAGCTCGACCTCGAAGCCGCGCCGCTCGCACCAGCGCAGGTAGAGGCGCACGAGCATCTGCGCCCAGTCCTGCGACTCGGTGCCGCCGGCCCCGGGATGGATCTCGAGGTAGGCGTTGGCGAGCGTCGTGCTCGCCGGTCATCTTGGTCGTGAGCTCGATCCGGTCGAGCTTCGGCTCGAGCCGGTTCGAGCGCTGCCGCGAGCTCCTCGACCGCGCCGGCCTCGTTCTCCCGGGTCATCTCGAGCAGGACCTCGAGCTCGTCGGCGGCCTCGCGCAGCGCCTTGGCGGTCGACACCGACTGCTGGAGCTCGGAGCGGTGCCGCATCAGCTCGCGGGCACGCTCCTGGTCGGACCAGATGTCGGGGGCCTGAGCCTGGCTGTCGAGCTCTGCCAGCTGGGCGGTCAGCGCCTCCTCGTCAAAGGTACCCCCGCAGGCGCTCGACGCGCTCGATCTCGCTCACACCGCGTTGCATCACGTCTTCGCGCATGGGTCTCCTCTAACGGCCCGGTCTGGCAGACAGGCCGGCAGACAAAGCGGCCCGCCGAGGCGGGCCCTCATCCTACCATCAAAACAGCGGATCGGCGACGGGGCTTCCGCGCCGCGAGCAGCAGCGCCAGCGCCGCGACCGCCGCCACCACCGCCCACCAGTCGCCGAAGCGAGCGCGCGGCGTCAGTCCGCGGCACGGCACCGGCGCGGCGACGAGGACGCCGTTGGCGCCGACCTCGAGCCTCGCAATCGTCCGCCCCGAGGGATCGACGAACGCCGAGATCCCGGTCAGCGCCGCGCGCGCGAGCCAGCGCCGCGTCTCGACCGCCCGCAGCACGGCCTGCGCGAGGTGCTGGCGGGGCGCCCACGAGTAGCCGTACCAGCCGTCGTTGGTCAGGGTGGCCAGCAGCTCGGCGCCGCCGCGGACCTGGCTCGCGGCGAGCTCCGCGAACACCACCTCGTAGCAGATCGACATGCCGACCGGGACGCCGGCGTCGAGCAGCACCGTCCGCGACCCCGGCTCGAACATCCCGACCTCGCGGACCAGCGACTGGGTGAAGGCGAGCCGCGCCCACCACGGCACGAACTCGCCGAAGGGCACCAGCCGCAGCTTGTCGTAGCGTTCGCCCACCGGCCCGTCGGGGCCGACCGCGAAGGCCGAGTTCGTGAAGCCCTCCTCGGCGCTGCCGGCCACCGAGTTGAGCACGATCACCACCCCCAACCGGCGGGCGGTCTCGGCGACCGTCCGCTGGTACTCGGGGTCGGTGTCGAAGCGGAAGGGCAGGGCGCTCTCCGGCCACAGCACGACCTTCGCGCCTCGCTGGGCGGCCTCGGCCGTCAGCGCCCACACCTTCCGCTCCATCTCCTGCCACTCGTCGGGGTCCCACTTCTCCTCGAGCGAGCTGCCCGGCTGGAGCACGGCGACCGGGAGCGGCTCGCCCGCGGGTCGGGCCGGCGGCGCCAGCACCGAGGCCGCGACCGTCAGCGCCGCGGCGGTCCCCAGTGCAGCGAGGCCCGCGCGCCGGGACGCCGGCCGAAACAGCGCCCACAGCGCGGCGCCGGCCGCGACCATGGCCCAGCCGAGCCCCGTGGCGCCCCACACGGGTAGCGAGCCGAGCAGGGCCGGCACGTCGGCGACCACCGCTGCCGGCGGGTTCCAGGGGAAGCTCAGCGGCCAGAACTGGCGCCAGGCATCGAGCGCGATGAAGGCGGCGGGGAAGAGCCACACCCGGAGCCGGCCGGGAACCAGCGACGTCAGTCCGGCCGCGAGCGCCCAGCAGCTGCCAAGGATCGCGCCCATGCCGATCAGGCAGCCGAGGGCGGCGACCGTCGGCATGCCGCCGTAGTGGTCCATCACCGGCAACACCCAGTTGACCGCGATGACCCAGTGCACGATGCCCGCGAACCAGCCGACGAGGAAGGGACGCCGGCCGCCGGGCGTGCGCTCGATGGCCTCGAGCAGCAGTCCCGGGAAAAGCAGGACGAGGGGCTGCCACCCGGCCCCGGGCAGGGCGAGGGCAAAGGCGGCTCCGGATCCAGCGGCGAGCAGCCAGGGGGCGAGGCGCTTCACGGCGAAGAGTGTAGCGCTCCTGCCGCTTCGGCTTCCGCTTCCAGCGTCCGAGCCCGGATTCGTGCGTGGACAGCACTCGGAAGCGGGCGCGGACGCGGGCGCGGAAGCGGATCGGCTAGTGCACTCCGAACTCCTCGAGGATCCGCTCGGTGTGTTCGCCCACCGCGCCGACCGGAGTCGCGGGCGTCCGGCCGAGCGCCGGAAGGAAGGGGCCAGGAGAGGCGAAGCTGCCGCCTCCGGGCGCCGGCGTGGCCTCGAGCACGCCAGCTGCGGCGAGGGTCCCGGCGGCGTGGGCCTCGGCCACGCTGCGGACCGCGCTGAGTGGCAGGCCGCGTTCGACGGCGAGGCCGAGCCAGTGCTCGCGGGGCCGCTCGCCGAAGATGGTGGCCAGGCGGGCGGCGGCCGCCGCGCCCTCCTCTCCGGGGTCCCAGCCGGCCGCAGCCAGCTCGGGCACGGCGAGCGCCTCGACCAGCATCGCCCAGAACTTCGGCTCGAGCGCGGCGACCGCGATCTCCGCCCCGTCGCCGCAGGCGTAGCACCGGTAGCACGGGCAGCGTCCGGACAGCAGCTGCTGGCGGGCTCCCTCGCTTCCCACTGCGGCCTCGGCCCACGCCCAGGTAACGAAGGGCAGCGGCGCGGCGGCCAGCGGCTGGTCGAGGAAGCGGCCCTTTCCCCGCCGCTCGCGATCGAGGAGGGCGGCGAGCACCGCCGACGCGGCGAGCAGCCCGCCCGCGACGTCGGCCAGCTGCAGGCCGGGCACGCCGGCCTCGCGCAGCTCGCGCAGCGCCCCGGACTCGGCGATGAAGTTGAGGTCATGCCCGATCCGCGCCGCGACCGCCGGCGTCCGCCCGTAGCTCGACAGCGAGCACCACACGAGCCGCGGGTTGGTGCTCGACAGCTCGTCCCAGCCGAGCCCCCAGCGCTCCATGGTTCCCGGCCGGAAGCTCTCCACCAGCACGTCGGCCTGTCCCGCAAGCGCCCGCACCCGCGAGAGGTCACGCGGGTCTCTCAGGTCGAGCGCCGCCGACTCGGCGCCGCGCAACAGGGCGGCGAAGCCGACGCCGATGCCGCCGACCAGGGGCGGCACCAGCCGCATCGGGTCGCCCATGCCAGGTTCCTCGACCTTGATGAGCCGCGCCCCGAGGTCGAGAAGCTGCCGCGCCAGGACGGCGCCCGGCAGCATCCGCGACAGGTCGAGCACGACCATCCCGGCGAGCGGCAGTCCCGTCGGTGGAGCCTCCGCCATGCCTCCGCCTCCTGCCGCGGCCCCGAGCGGGCCGCGACTCACCGGCTCAGGGTACACCCGGCGCGGCGACGGCCACGGCCGGAGCACCCAGCACCCCACCCACGAGCAGCTGCAGCGTGTAGTCGGGGGTCACCCCGACCTGGGGCAGGTTCTCGCCGAGCGACAGTCCCAGCCACGCGCCGCCGCCGAGCTCGCGGCGCACCCCGACGTCGAAGAGCACGGCCGTCTCGCCGAGGTCGCTGTCGTCGAAGCCCTCGAGGGGCGAGCTGTCGGCGCGGGCGGCAAGGCGCAGCGACCAGCTCGCGCCCAGCCGGTGGTGGGAGGCGACGAGGAGCTGCCAGCTGTCCCGGCGTGGCAGCCCGAGCCAGCCGCCGTCGGCGTCGAGGCGGGCGAACCCGATCCCGGCGAGCAAGATGCTGCGCCGGCCGTCCCAGCGACCCGTCCAGCGCAGGCCGAGGTCCCAGCCCCCGCTGCCGGCGAGGGTCGTCTCGTCGCCGGTCGGAGCCTCGACCACTGCCGCCCAGCGGTGCTCCGCCCCGAGCCAGCGACCGACCGATCCGCTCACGGCGAGGCTGAGATCCCCCCAACCGGACCCGTCCAGATCGCCCAGCCGCTCGACCCGGCCTGCCCTCCCGTAGGCGTGGGCCACGGTCTGGCCGTAGGGGAAGACCTCGAAGCCGTCCTGCTCCGCGCCCACGAGATCGTGCAGGGAGCTCGCGAGGTCGTCCCAGTGGGGCCGCCCGAGCTCCAGCCAGGGCAGGTGCAGCGACACCATCCAGCCCCGTCCGAGGCCGAGCGAGGCGTGCAGATCGACCTGCCAGCCCTCGAGATCGAGCAGGTAGATCTCGTCATCAGGGTAGGCGCGCTCGAGCAGGGCCAGCTCGCCCGCGGACAGCGGCTGACCGGCGAGCCCGAGGTCGCGGTGGAGGGTGGGCGCGTGCCAGCTGCTCTCCTGGACGTTGAAGTACCCGACCGCGGCCTCGACGCGCACGCGTCCGGGCTCGGGCGGGATCAGATCGGCCAGCCGCAGCGGCAACGAGGCGGCGCGCAGCGGATCGAGCGGTGGCGGCGACCACAACGGGGGCGGCTCGCAGTGGCCCGGGGACCGCCCACAGCAGTGCCGCGGCCGCTGCGGCCGTGGCGAAGACACGCGCGAGCGCTCGGCTCGTTGTTGCAGCTCGCCCCGCCGCGCTGCTACCCCGGGCCAGACCGCTCCGGCCTGTCACCGTCACGCCGGTCGCGCAGGGTAGAAGCGGGCTCCCCGCTCCGCCATCTCGACGAGCCGGACGGCCGGCTCGAAGCGCGGCCCGTAGCGCGTCGCGAGCTTCTCCATGCGGTCGACCAGGATGGCGGGCCCGACGGCGTCGATGTGGTGGAAGGGCCCGCCGCGGAGCGGCGGGAAGCCGAGGCCGAGCACCGCGCCGAGGTCGCCGTCCCGGGGCGAGGCGATCACGCCCTCCTCGAGGCAGCGCACCGCCTCGTTGACCATCATCAGGGCGAGCCGGTCGGATACCGCCGTGGGGTCGACGCCGCGGCGCGCCGACCCGCCGAAGAACGCGTACACCCCCTGGTTGACCCGCTTCGGGCCCTTGCGCTTCGCCGCCGGGTAGACGTAGAAGCCGCGCCGGTTCTTGCGCCCGCCGAAGCCGGCCTCGCTGAGCCGCTGCAGCGCGTCACTCGAGACGTGGCCGCGGCCGGCGAACGCGGCGCCGAGGTCGCGCGACACGTGGGCGCCGACGTCGATGCCCACCTCGTCGATCAGCGCGACCGGGCCCACCGGGAAGCCGAAGTCCTTGAGCGCGCGGTCGACGTCCTCGACCCGGGCGCCCTCCTCGAGGACCAGGATCGCCTCGTTGAGGTAGGGCGCGAGGATCCGGGTCGTGTAGAAGCCCGGGCCGTCGCGGACCACGATCGGGGTCTTGCCCTGGGCGCGGCCGAGAGCGCGGGCGGTCGCGGTCGCCCACGGCGCGGTGCGCTCGGTGACGACGATCTCGAGCAGCGGCATCTTGGGCACCGGCGAGAAGTAGTGCATGCCGAGGACGCGCTCCGGGTGCCGGGCCGCCGCGGCGATCTCGGCGATCGGCAGTGCCGAGGTGTTGGAGGCGAACACCGCCTCGGGGCGGGAGCACCGCCTCGACCTCGGCGAGCACCCGGCGCTTGAGCTCGAGGTCCTCGAACACCGCCTCGACCACGAGGTCGACGCCCGCGAGGCCGCCGACCTCGGTCGTCAGCTCGAGCCACGACCGCCGCCGGTCAGCCTCGATCCGTCGAGACCGCCTCGGACCGCACCTGCTTGCGCAGGCCTTCGTCGATGCTCCTGGCCGCGGCGGCGAGCGCCTCGTCGGAGAGATCGCGGACCACCACCGGCGACAGGCCGAGCGACACCGAGGCGACCCCCGAGCCCATGAAGCCGGCGCCGAGCACGCCGAGCCGTCGCACCGGTCGCGGCTCGCCGTCGGGAAGCGGCTTCTTGGCCTCGTTCATCGCGTGGAACATCCACACCAGCGAGCGGCTCACCTGGCCCACCGCGAGCGGGCCGAAGTACTCCGACTCCCTGGCCAGGCCGGCCTTCCTGCCCCGCTTGAGCCCGGTCTCGACGCAGTCCAGGATCGCCACCGGCGCCGGGTAGAGGCCGCGGGTCTGCCGCCGCACCTGCTCGCGCGCGGCCTTCAGCACGCGGCCGCGCAGCGGCGCGTGGCGAGCGGCGCGGTCGAGCAGGCTCAGCTTCTTCGGTGCCCGCCGCAGCGAGCCGTCGGCGAGCGCCAGGGCGGTCCGGCAGGCGGTCTCGACGATGCCCCCCGGCGTGGTCACCGCGTCGACGATGCCCAGCCGCCGCGCCTTGCGCGCGCGCACCCGCTTGCCCGTCAGCAGCAGCGGCAGCGCGCCGGTCACGCCGACCCGCTCCACGAGGCGCTGGGTGGCGCCGCCGGCGGGCAGCAGGCCGAGCTGGACCTCGGGCTGGCCGAGCACCGTGGCCGGGTCGTCCGAGGCCAGGATGTAGTGGCAGGCGAGCGCCACCTCGAGGCCGCCGCCGAGGGCGGCGCCGTGGACCGCCGCCACCACCGGCCTCCGGTGGGTCGCGATGCGCTCGAGCAGCGCGTTGCCGTCGCGGGACATCCCTGAGATCTCGGCCGCGGTGAGGCCCTCGATCACCTCGAGGTCGGCGCCGGCGATGAAGGTGTCGGGCTTGGCCGAGGCGACCACGATGGCGCGGACGGCTGGATCGTCGAGCAGGGGGAGCGCCGTGGCCTCGAACTCGCGCACCAGCGCCGGCGACAGGGTGTTCACTGATTTCTCGGGGTGATCGAGCCACACGATCGCGACCCCGTCCTCGCGCCGCCACTTCCGATCGCGAATGCGACGCCTTCATGCCGTCCTCCTCACGGCCGCGCCTCGAGCACCGAGCGCGATGCCGATGGCGCCGGCCGCACAGGCCGCCACCGCTCCGTAGCGCGCGCCGCTCGGCTTGCATCCGGTGGCAGCAGGTGGTGATCAGTCGCGCGCCGGTCGCGCCGAAGGGATGGCCGACCGACAGCGAGCCTCCCCAGGCGTTGAGGCGCTCACGGTCGACCGTGCCGACCGCCCGGTCGCGCCCGAGCCGGTCGCGGCAGAACTCCTCGTCCTCGAGCAGCTGGAGCACCGCCAGGACCTGGGCTGCGAAGGCCTCGTGGAGCTCCAGCACCTCGACCTCGGGCGAGCTCGCAGCCGGCGTCGTCGAGCGCGCGCGGCAGGGTCAGGGCCGGGCCGAGCAGCAGCTCCTCGAGCGGATCGAGGGCCGCGACGGCCGAGCCCCGCAGCGCCGCGATCGGCGTGAGGCCGAGACGCCGCGCGCCCTCCTCGGAGGCCAGCAGCACCGCCGCGGCGCCGTCGGTCAGGTACGAGGAGTTGCCGGCGGTGACCGTCCCGACATGGCGGTCGAAGGCCGGCCGCAGCGAGGCCAGCCGCTCGAGCGTCGAGTCGCCACGGACCCCGTTGTCCGCGCTGACCGACAGGAACTTCGGCGGCACCCTGACCGGGACGATCTGGCGGGCGAGCAGCCCCTGCTCGGCGGCGCGGGCGGCGCGGTGGTGCGACGCGAGGGCGTAGCGCGTCCTGCTCCTCGCGCGAGATGCCGAGGCGCTTGGCCAGCCGCTCGCAGTTCGCCCCCATCACCTCGCCGGTCGAGAACTCGGCGAGCGCCACCGGCTCGGGCAGCAGGTCGCGGAGCTTGAGCCCCTTCAGCAGCTTCGCGTAGCCGGCCAGACCCTTGGCCCTCTGTGAGGCGATGAGCCGCTTGCGCACCGGCCGCCGGAAGCGGATCGGTGCGTCGGACAGGGTCTCCGCGCCGGCCGCGATCGCGACCTCGGCGGCGCCGGTCGCGATCGCCCGGGCGCAGTCGAGGAAGGCCTGCAGCGACGAGACGCAGGCCACGCTCACCGTGTGGGCAGGGCAGCTCCTCGGCAGCTGGGTGCCGAGCACGACCTCGCGCCCCAGGTTCGAGGTCCGCGGGTCGGCGATCACCGTGCCCATCACCAGCAGGTCCACCGCCGCCGGGTCGACGCGGGTGCGCTGCACCAGCCCGGCGACCGCCATCCGTCCGAGGTCGTAGGTCGTGAGGTCGTTGAAGGCCGTGCCGGAGCGGCAGAAGGGAGTGCGGCAGCCGTCGACGACGACGACGCGACGGGACGAACCCGCGGACTGGCTCATGGCGACCCTCCCCGGATCGGCTCCGTCTTAGCAGAACCGAGGGCGACATGCCAGCCTCCGAGTAAGTGAGGACGGAGCGAGATCGCCCGCTCGAGCTTGCGCGTCGATCACGGCGGGACGATAGTGTCGGCATGGGCTCGTCGCGATTCGTCGCCGTCGTCGCCCTCGCGTGGCTCGCGGCAGCGCTCCCGAGCGCCGCCGAGGAAGGGGACCAGGCCATGAGCAGCGAACTCGCCATCAGCTCGCCGGCCTTCACGGACGGCCAGCCGATCCCAGCCAAGTTCACCGCCGACGGCGCCAACCTCAGCCCGGCGCTGGCCATCGCCAACCCGCCGCCGGGAACCGCCTGCTACGCCCTGATCGTCGACGACCCGGACGCACCGATGGGGACCTGGGTGCACTGGGTGGCGTGGAACATCCCGTCCGGCACCACGACGATCCCGGAGGGCAAGCTCCCCGCCGGCTCGGTGGAGGGACGCAACAGCTGGGGCCGCACCGGCTACGGCGGGCCGTCGCCGCCGTCGGGAACCCACCACTACCACTTCAAGCTCTACGCCCTCGACCGCACCCTCGAGCTGCCGAGGACGGCCGACAAGGCGGCGCTGATCGACGCCATGGAGGGGCGCGTCCTGGCGCGCGCCCAGCTGATCGGGACCTACCGGCGGTAGCGGCGGTGGCCGACCGCACGCCGGACCCGGACGATCCCGCCGTTCGCGCCGCGACCGCGGCCGGCGTCCCCGCCGCCCGCCGCCACATCCTGCTCTGCTGCGACCAGTCGGAGCCCAAGTGCTGCGACCGGGAGCGCTCGCTCGACTCCTGGGAGTTCCTCAAGCGACGGCTGCGCGAGCTCGGCCTGTCCGAGTCCGGCGGCGTGCTGCGCACCAAGGCCAACTGCCTGCGCGTCTGCACCGACGGGCCGATCGCGGTCGTCTACCCGGAAGGGCACCTGGTACCGGCACTGCACGCCCGAGGCGCTGGAGCGGATCATCCAGGAGCACCTCATCGCCGGCCGCCCGGTCGCCGAGCTGTGCTTCCTCGTGCGGCCGCTCATGGCCCCGGGCCCCGTCCCTGCAGTTGGAAGTTGAAGGTCGAAAGCCCGCCCGCCCGGTGCGGGCCTCGTGATCTGAAGTCTCACCCAAGTCCGGCGGGCCCGGCCGAGGTGAACCGCAGAGAGCGCCGAGGACGCGGAGTGCATTTCTCGACCTGTTCTCGATCAGCTCCGCGGTCCGCGTCGCGGTTCCATTCGGGCGGGCGGTGGGACGATTGACTTTCAACTTGCGACTCTCAACCGGGCGGGGCGGAAGGGTCTCCCGACCTCCCTCCTCCGCAGCTCCCGACAGAACCGGACCTCAACCTCCCCCGTACGACATCCGGGGGCGCCTCGCGCGCCGTACAATCAACCACCGTCGCCGTCAATCCTGCGACGGCGTCGCCAGACCGATGGAGGTTCCACAATGCGCCTCGTGCTCGTCGTCCTCGCCGTCGCTCTCGCCGCTGCTCCGGTCGCCGCCGCCGAGTCGACCGAGGATCCCTACCTCTGGCTCGAGGAGATCGACGGCGAGCGGGCGATGGCGTGGGTGGCGGCGCAGAACGCGCGCTCGACCGGCGTGCTCGAAAAGGCGCCCGAGTTCGCCCCGATCCGCGACCGCATCCTCGAGATCTACAACTCCAAGGACCGGATCCCCTCGGTGTCGATCCGGGGCAGCTTCCTCTACAACTTCTGGCAGGACGCCGAGCACCCGCGCGGCATCTGGCGCCGCACCACCCTCGCGGAGTACCGCAAGGCCGAGCCGGCATGGGAGACCCTGCTCGACGTCGACGCCCTCGCCGCAGCCGACGGCGAGCAGTGGGTCTTCAAGGGCGCCGACTGTCTGCCTCCGGCCTACGAGCGGTGCATGGTCGCGCTGTCGCCGGGCGGCGGCGACGCCGCGGTGCAGCGCGAGTTCGACGTCGCGACCAGGACCTGGGTCGCGGACGGCTTCTCCGTGCCGCTGGCCAAGGGTGGCGTGGCCTGGCGGGACGCGAGCTCGCTGTGGGTCCAGACCGACTTCGGACCCGGCACGATGACGAGCTCGGGCTACCCGCGACTCTCCAAGCTGTGGACGCGCGGCACGCCGCTCGCCGAGGCGACCCCAGTCTGGGAGGTCCCGGAGGACTGGGTCGGACTGAGCGCCTCCAGCCTCCACAACCCGGAGGGCCGCTACGACCTGATCGCCACCGTCCCCGAGTTCTTCCGCGGCCACTACTACCTGATCCTGGGCGACCGCAAGGTCAAGCTCGACCTGCCGGAGGACGTTTCCCTGCAGGGGATCTTCAAGGACCGCCTGCTGATCTCGCTGCGCACCGACTGGACGGTCGGCGGCGCCACCTACCCGCAGGACGCGCTGCTCGCCATCGACCTCGACGACTTCCTGGCAGGCAGCCGCGACTTCGAGAATGCTCTTCGAGCCCTCCGAGCGGGTGTCCTTGAGCGGCGTCGCCACCACCCGCGACTCGGTGCTGGTGGCAACCCTCGACAACGTGCGCGGCCGCCTGTACCGCCTCCGGATCGGCGAGCAGGGCTGGACCCGGCAGGAGATCCCGCTGCCGGGGCCCGGCTCAGCGTCCTTCGAGGCCACGACCGACCAGCAGGAGATGTTCTTCTTCAGCTACACCGACTTCCTGACTCCCTCGAGCCTGTATCTGGTCGAGGGCGACAGCGCGCCGGAGCTCGTCAAGCGCACCCCCGAGTGGTTCGACGCCGCCGGCATGGCGACCGTCCAGTACGAGGCGAGATCGAAGGACGGAACCCTCATCCCCTACTTCGTGGTCACACCGGCGGGCTTCGAGGCCGACGGCCGCGCCCCCACGGTGCTGTACGGCTACGGCGGCTTCGAGAACCCCGAGCTTCCGTACTACTCCGGGACCGTCGGCTCGGCGTGGCTCGCGCGCGGCGGGGTCTGGGTGCTCGCCAACATCCGCGGCGGCGGCGAGTTCGGTCCGAGATGGCACCAGACCGTCCTCAAGGAGAACCGGCACAAGGTCTACGAGGACTTCATCGCGGTCGCCGAGGACCTGATCGCGCGGAAGATCACCTCGCCCGAGCACCTCGGCATCATGGGCGGCTCGCAGGGCGGGCTGCTCGTGGCAGCCACCTTCCTGATGCGGCCGGAGCTGTTCAACGCCGTTGTCAGCCAGGTGCCGCTGATGGACATGCAGCGCTACAACAAGTTGCTCGCCGGCGCGAGCTGGATGGGCGAGTACGGCAATCCCGACCTCCCGGAGGAGTGGGCCTACATCCAGACCTGGTCGCCGTACCACTTGGTGCGGGCCGACGCGACCTACCCCGAGGTCTTCATCTGGACCACCACCCGTGACGACCGTGTCCACCCCGGTCACGCCCGCAAGATGGCGGCCAAGATGATCGACCAGGGGCACGCGGTGCTCTACTGGGAGAACGTCGAGGGCGGCCACGGCTCGGGCTCGACCAACGAGCAGAAGGCGACCGCCTCGGCGCTGGAGTGGGCGTACCTCTGGCGTCGGCTGAAGTAGGGACAGCAAATCGTGGAAGGCGGCTAGCAGAATACCGGCGGCTCTCGCTCGACTCCGCTTCCGCTTCCCCTTCCGCTTCCGCGCCCGACGTGCGGCCGAAGACCCGACCAGTCGGAAGCGGGCGCGGATGCGGGCGCGGGCGACGGGAGAATCCCCTCCCCTGCCGCGCAACGGCAGAACCTGCCGACGCGGAGTCTCGTAGTACTCGCCGAGGAGAGTCGACATGCTCGAGCTCATCGGTCTCGCGGGCGTCCTGATCGTCGGCGGCCTGGTCATCGGCTGCCTGGTACTGGCGTTCAAGCTGGTGATCCTGGTCCTCAAGCTCGCGCTGCTGCCTGTCAAGCTCGCCCTCGCGCTCGCTTTCGGGCTGGCCGGGTTCGTGGTCGTCGGGGCGCTGCTGCTGGTGGCTGCGCCGGTGATCCTGCTGGTGCTGATCGGCCTGGCGATCCCGGTGCTGATCCTGGGCGGCCTGGTCTGGGGCGCGGTGGCGCTGGTCACGTAGGAGTTCGTACCGCATTGGCCTTTCGGCGGCAGTGGTTGCTCAAGGTGTTGCCAGACGGCCCCTGCGGCACGAACTCCCTAGGATGCGCTGCGCGCATCCTGATTCAGGAAACGGGAAGAGGGGCGGCTGCCCCCGGGTCCTTGACCTCGAAGCCGAGCGAGCGGACCGCCTCCTCTGCCTGCTCGGTCGAGAACCCCCGGCCGCGCAGCGTCGCGGTGCCTTCGTCGAGGAGCACCCGCACCTCCGCGACCCCCGCGATGCCTGCGAGTGCGCGAGTCACGCTGGCGACGCAGCTGTGGCAGTGCATGCCACGAACCTCGAGCGTGAGCACGTCGAGGTCGGCGTCCACCGCGGCCTCCACCTCGGGGGGCTGCCGCCGCGGCCACCACAGGGCGTACGCCACCACCAGGAGCAGCACCACCGCAGAAATTTGGCCGATCCACCAGCCGAGGCCGCCGGCGTGGTGGTGCTCGTGCGCGGACGCCGAGGCGGCCGCCGCGTCGACCAGTGCGGACAGCGGCACCAGGCCGGAGCCGACCAGGGCGTCGACCACGATCCCGGTGGCCAGCGCCCCGACCGCCACCGTCACCAGGTAGATGATCGTCGCCCGCCGGCCGAGCACCTTCCACAGCGTGACGAGCGACGCGCTGTTGGTGGCCGGCCCGGTGACCAGGAAGACCAGCGCGGCGCCGGGTGACAGCCCGGCGACGATCAGCGAGGCGGCAATCGGCGTCGAGGCGGTCGCGCAGACGTACAGCGGGATCCCGATCGCCATCGCGACGAGCATCGGCACGATCCCGCCGCCGAGATAGGCGCGCAGCGTGTCGGGGGCGATCAGCGCCGAGATCACACCGGACAGCGCGACTCCCACCAGCAGCGCCTTGCCGATGTCGCGCGGCAGGGTCAGGAAGCCGTAGCGCAGCGCGTCGAGGAACGAGTGGCGGTGGGCCGGCTCCTCGTCGCAGCAGCCGTCCAGGGAGCAGCTCGCCTGGCCGGCGCCGCCAGCGGCCGCCGCGCCGGCGGCCTCGTCGTCGTCGTGCGCGTCCGCGACGTGGACCAGCGCACCGCCGGCGAAGCCGGTGACGAGCGCGGCGAGCGGCCGGACCACGGCGATGAAGGGGCCGAGCAGTGCGTAGGTGACCGCGATCGAGTCAACTCCGGTCTGCGGCGTCGACAGCAGGAAGGCGGTGGTGGCGCCGCGGCTCGCGCCCTGCCGGCGCAGCGACGCGCCGACCGGCAGCACCCCGCAGGAGCACAGCGGCAGCGGCACTCCGAACAGGCTCGCCTTGAAGACCTGGCCGAGACCACGGCCGCCGAGGTGGCGCTCGACCCACTCGGCCGAGATCAGGATCGACAGCACGCCGGCGAAGAAGAAGCCGAGCAGCAGATAGGGCGCCATCTCGGCGAGCACCGCCCACGACCCGATCAGGATGTCGACCACCAGCTCCATCGCTGCTCCCATCACTTGCTGAGGGTGTCGATGAGGTCCATCAGCTCGTCGTAGTGCCGCTGCCGTCCCTCACCCTGGAGGCCCTCGGTGACGCAGGTCTCGAGGTGGTTTCGCACCACGACCTCTGCAACAGCGGGGAGGGCCTCATGAATTGCCGAGATCCGGCTGACGGAAGGAAGCGGGAGGGGGCCGGCGCGCACACAGCAATGAACATCAGTAGAATCGCCAGCGGTCGCGCCGCCTGGAGGTGATCATGCGTGGAATCGCCCTTTGCCTCGCCGCACTCGCCGTCGCGCTGCCCACGGCCGCCGCGCAACGGCCCGTCCACACCTACTCGATCGTCGCCCGCGATCCGGCCACCGGCCAGCTCGGCGTCGCGGTGCAGTCGCACTGGTTTTCGGTGGGCTCGATGGTGAGCTGGGCCGAGGCCGGGGTCGGCGCCGTCGCCACTCAGAGCTTCGTCGATCCGGCCTACGGCCCGCGCGGCCTCGAGCTCATGCGTGGGGGACTTTCCCCCGAGCAGGCGCTCGCGGCGTTGAGCTCGGTCGACGAGGGCCGGGAGGTCCGCCAGGTCGCCTTCGTCGACGCCGCCGGCCGGGTCGCCGCGCACACCGGCTCGCGCTGCATCCGCGAGGCCGGACACCATGTCGGCGACGGGTACAGCGTGCAGGCCAACATGATGCTCAACGATCGGGTGGTGCCCGCCATGGCCGCCGCCTACGAGGCGGCAACGGGCGACCTCGCCGAGCGGATGCTGCAGGCGCTCGAGGCGGCCGAGCGGGCCGGCGGCGACATCCGCGGCCGCCAGTCCGCGGCCATGCTGATCGTCAAGGGTGAGTCCACCGGCCGGCCATGGGCCGACCGGGTGCTCGAGCTGCGGGTCGAGGACCACCCTGATCCGCTCGTCGAGCTGCGCCGCCTGATCACGGTGCACCGCGCCTACGAGCGCATGAACGCCGGCGACCTGGCCGTCGAGAAGGGCGACCTCGACCTCGCCAAGGCGGAGTACACGGCGGCCGCCGCGCTGCTGCCCGGCAGCCTCGAGGTCCAGTACTGGGCCGCGGTCACCCTCGCCACTGCCGGCGAGCTCGAGGCCGCGCTGCCGGCCTTCCGGAGGTCTTCGCCGCCGACCCCAACTGGGTCGAGCTGACCCGCCGCCTGACCGCGCCCGGGATCATCCCCGACACCCCGGAGGGACATGCTCTAGTGGAGCGGATCGTGCGGAAGGAACCGCCCCGTGACCGACCCCGCCACCGTCATCGGCTCGCTCGGCGTCGGTCTGCTGAGGTCCTCGAGGCGACCTGGTGCGCTGTCGCGCTCGCCGGGCTGATCCGATGGCCACGGACGCGGGGCGACGTCGACCTGCGTAGGCGCGCATCTCATGCGCGCGACGAGGGCATGGCGTTTCGGGAGTCGTCGTGCGAGGGAACATCGCGGCGGCGCGCGAGAGTCGCGCGCCTACCGCCCCATCGCGGCAACTCGGGCGTGCAGATGAGTGGAGGCGGGCCGGTCCCCGATGCCCGTGATAGGCCGACTGGCTCGACCGCGCTCCATGGCGGCAGCCCGGGCCTCGGGCGCGAGCGCGGCTGGCGTCGTCATCGAGTTGGCGCGCCTTCGGTGGCCCGCCGGCCACGGGCGTCATATTCGACTCGGTCCAGGATTGACACGTGATCCGTGCGCACGTATTATGTGCACATGAACGTCACCCTGTCCATCGACGAGAAGCTGGTGGAGCGGGCGCGGCGACTCGCTGCGGCTCGGGGCATCTCGCTCAACCAGATGATCCGCCACCTCTTGGAGGAGGCCGCGGCAGCATCTTCCGTCGACCACCTTGTCGAGGAGCTCGAGGGGCTGTGGGCGACCGACGAGGGCGACTCCGGGGGTCGGACGTGGCGCCGGGGCGAGCTCTATGACCGCGCCGTACTTCGTTGATACCAACGTGCTCGTCTACGCCGACGACCGCAGCGCCGGCGTCAAGCGGGATCGTGCCCGAGAGCTGATCCGGAGTGCGCTCCGCGATGGGCGCGCCAGGCTCTCGACCCAGGTGCTCGCAGAGTACTTTGCGGTCGCGACCCGCAAGCTCGGGCTATCCTCGGCTGCCGCGCGCCGGCGGGTGGAGATTTATGCGGCCCTGACCGTCCTGCGGCCGTCGGTCGACGACTTCCTGGCGGCCATTGACCTCCATCGCCTGCACGAGCTCTCGATCTGGGACGCGATGATCGTCCGATCGGCCCGATCGTCCGGCTGCCGCGTGCTCTACAGCGAGGACCTCCAGCACGGACGGAGCTTCGATGGAGTCGTGGTCGTCGATCCGTTCCGGCCTGACTGAGCCCGGCGTGCGCCAGGGGGCGGAGAAGTCCGGCTTCGACGAGTCGCTCAGGTCGGCACAGCCTCAGTCCGCGGTCAGCTCGAGCTGGCAGCGCACCCAGCGCTCGGAGCCCTCGACCACCTTGGGCTTGGGGGCGATGCTGACCCTTGCCGGGGCGATGCCAGCCTGGTCCACGAGGAAGGCGCGGATCGCCTCGGCGCGCGCCGGCGCGAGCGCTGCCACGGCACCGTCGGCGAGCGGCTGCGAGGCGACGAGGGCCTCCCGCATCGCGAGGCGGTAGGCCACCTCGTCGAGGACGGGCGTCGCACCCTCGGCCGGAGCGGGGGTGTGCTGCAGGCGCAGCGCATCGAGTGCGGCCGTCGTGTTCCGCTCCACGTACATCGACTCCAGCAGCTCGAGGGGGACGATGACATTGACGTCCTCGGCGGGCACCCCGCGAGCCAGCAGCTCCTGCCGGAACGCCGCCTCGCGCAGGCCGAGGCCGTCGGCCTCGACGTCGTAGCTGCCGTTGATCACGAGCACGAGCGCGGGCCGTTCGTTGAGCCCGCCCGCCAGCATGGAGAGGTTCTGCCCCGCCCGTTCCTCGAGCAACGCGCTGCCGGCCGCGAACTCGACGAACTCGAGGTCCTCTTCGTCACCACCGCCGATCTTGCCGAGCAGCTTGAACGGCGACTTGAGGAGCTCCGACATGATCTCCTTGGCGGCGGCGGCTGCCGCGGTCGCCATCCCGAAGCCCGGAGTTTCGAAGCTGCCCTCGAAGGGGATGTCGAGGACGATCCGGCCCTCCTTGTCCTTGAGCAGCGACACGCCGAGCTTGAAGGGCAGATCGATGAGACCCTCCCCCTCCACCTTGTCGCCGAGGGTGAGATCATCGGCCTCGATGTGATTCTCCGCCGTCAGGTAGCGGTCTGCGATCCTGTAGTCAAGGTCGAGCGCCACGTTCCCGTCGGCGATCGGGTGCCCGATGAACTTGACCGCCATCTGCGACACCGCCGGCAGCTGCATGTCGCGAACCTCGATGCCGAGGTCGGTCAGGCGCTGATAGTCAAAGGGGTCGATCGTGCCGTCGACCCGGACCAGCCCGCCGCTGTCGATCTCGGCGTCAACGTCGACAATGGCCGCCGCTGTGGAGTCGGTCGCGATGGCGTTGAGAGTGCCGTCGATCGGCGTCAGCGCCATCCGGAATGGACCGGACACCGTCTTGTCGGTGTAGATGCCGTAGCAGTGGTTCAGTCGCGCCCGCGCGATGTGGATCGGAGGGAGCGCCGAGCCAGCCGCTGCGATGGCCTCGCTGGCCGTCGCCTCCTCGCGTTCGCCGAGCGCCCTCAAGAACTCGAGCAGGTTGATGGTTCCATCCTCGGCGACCGTGATCTGGAGGCCGGCGTTGTCGATCTCGACGTCGCGCACGTCGGCCGACATCGGCGCGAGCCGGGCGTCGATGCCGTCCACCGTGAGATCGCCCCAGCCGATCAGCTTGTCGCCGGTGACGGTCTCGTCGAGGTCGAGCCCGGTGACCGCAAAGCCGCCTGCAAACGACGCCTGAAGTGGGGCGTCTCCTTCGGGCAGCGAGGCGCGGGCCGTTCCCGAGGCCCGCAGCACGCCGGCCTTGAGGTCGATCGGCGCCAGCTTGGCGAGATAGGGCTGGTACGTGCCGAGGTCCAGGTTCTCGAGGCCCACCTCGGCCTCGAGCACCATCGGGGAGGCGCCGACCGATCCCTTGGCCGTGCCCTTCGCCGCCTCCGCCAAGGTCGCTGACGCGTCGAACGGCCACCTGCTGCCGCGCTCGGTGCGGATCTCGGTCACCACCAGGTCGACGTCGTGGGCCTTGAAGCGAACCGGCGGTGAGAGGGTCTGATCCTCGAACTCGGCGCCGGCGTCGCGCAGCTCGAAGCGGCCGAGGTGGGCCGAGGCGTGGATCTTCTCCCTCAGGGTCCGGTACAGCGCTTTGATCTGCTGCTGCGACTCCTCGGGGACGAGCACGTCCCAGCTCGGCGTGCCGTCGGGCGAGATCCACGCGAACGCGGTCGCGCTTTCGACGACGATCGAGTCGGCGGCGACGTTCTGCTCCGGCCACTCGAGGTGGCCGCCGGCGACTGTGAGGGCTTCCGTCGTCAGCAGGTCCACGTCGTGGCCCCGCCAGCGGAGGCCGACGTCGGTGATGCGGACCTCTGCGCCGTCCACCTTGAGGTGCGGGCCATCCTCCGCCAAGCCGACCTGGTATTGAAGACTGACGTCGAGCGTGCCACTCGCCATGTCGACCTCGAACAGGTGGCCGATCCAGCGCCAGGCGTTCGGCAGGTCCACGGCCACCATCTCCAGCCTGCCCTCGAGGCCGAGCGGCTCCACGACCACCGTGCCGTTGGCCTTGATGGTCGCGCCGCTCGCCAGACCGATCACCACGTCGTTGGTCCCCTCCCGCTGGGGGATGGTCGAGATGTCGACGAGCTCGACCTGGGAGGGCCCGAGCTCCCACCGCAGCGGCTCGGGCCGGTGCCGGTCCTCGACGTCGATGCTGCCGTCGATCACCGCGACATGCTGCAGCAGCGCCCGCGGCAGCTTGCGCTCGACCTCCCGCTTCGGCATGTCCGCCATGAGCTCGAGCAGGTTGACCTTGCCATCCTCGAATCGCCGCAGCGCAACGTGGGGGTTCTGAGATCCGCAGCTCCTTGAGCGTCGCCGCCCAGCGGAACAGACTCGAGACTTGGGCGTTGGCGTAGAGCCGGTCCCACGCCAGCAGCACCGATCCAGGCCGGTCGGGTAGCGAGAAGCCCTCGACGGTCAGCGACAGCGTGAAGGGGTTGCAGCGCACCTTCTCCACCGTCGCCTGCCGCTTCAGGATCTTGAGCGACTGCTTCTCGATCTGGCCCTTGACGATCCACGGCACCACGAAGAAGCCGATCAGCGCGTACAGCGCGACCGCGGCCACCACCGCCGACCGCCAGCTCACCAGCCGCCAGGACCGAAACCACCCGGTAACTGCTGTCATGGGTCTCTCCGTTTCACCGTCGATGCCCACATGAACGCGAAGGGGATCCGGGGCATTCTAAGCTCGGACCGTGCCCGCCGAACTGGCGCAGCCGTACCTTCGCGAACCGGAGGTTCTGCATCTCGGCCGAGGTGCTACAGGAGCTGCTCCACGCGTACCTGCCGGTCGGCCGCCTCCAGACGCTCGACGCCGCGCTCACACTCGCCGATTCCTGCATCGCCAAGGTCTGTCCCATCGAGGTGGAGGACGTCAGGACGGCGCGGCTGCTGGCGGACCGGCATCGCGAGCTCGGCGCCCGCGACCTCATCCCCTCGGCGGTGTGTCGCCGGCCACGCGGGATTACCTGAAGATGCTTGAGCGCCTTCAGGATGGCGATCAGGATGGCGGCGCCGGCGATGGCGACGATCCAGCTGCACGAGGTGTCGTGGCGGCGACGCCTATCAGGCCGGCGATCCAGAAGCCGAGGAACGAGCCGATGATCCCGACCACGATGTTGGCCAGGATCCCCATCTGAGCGTTCGTCTTCATGACCAGGCTCGCGAGCCAGCCGATGACGCCACCAATGATCAGGGTCACGATGATGTTCATGCTCTCCTCCAAGTCTTGGCCTTGACATTACAGGGCGGTTGCTACCCTGCATCATACTCCGCGCCGTCCGCGCCGTCTCCTGACCCTCATCGGCTTGGACTTGGCTGACGGCTGCCCGTTTGCCACACCCAATCGTCATCGACACTACCGACTTCGACCAGGTCGCTGCCATACGTCCACCTCAACCCGGTTGCAGCTGGTCTCGTGGACGACCCGGCCGACTATCGCTGGAGCGGTCACCGCGAGCGTATCGGCCAAACCGAACCAGAGCTGATTGATGTGCCGGAGTTTCTCCTGGCTTTCGGCTCCGACCTCTTGTCATGCCGCGAGGCATACCTGCGGCGAGTGCGCCAGATTCAGGATGAGAAGTGGTTCGGCAGGGAGTCGTCAGCTCCCTTGGTGGCAGCCCGTGGCAGATGACGAACAGACGGACGGGAGGAACCACGCGCGGCTACCGCCATGCGCTTCGACGGCACTCGACTCGCCCTTCAGGAGGCCAGTGGTACCGGGGGGACGTCAGTGCTGGGACTGGATCGAAACAGCTTGATGAGGTCGGCGACGAAGCGCTGCGAGCCGCTGGTCTCGGGCTCGTGCTTCCACCGGCGCTCGGCACCCTCGACCCTCGGAGATCCAGATGACGTCGCCGTCATTGCCGAGCCGATGCGATAGCTGGAGTCGGCCGCGACGCCGCTCGTCCATGAAGCCGCAACCTGCGCCGCGAGCTCGGGGCTCGAAGATCAGCAGGGCGACCTCGGGTTGAGCTCGGCCGAGCGCGGGTCGAGGTTGAAGCTGCCGATGAACACCATCTCCCGGTCCACCACCACCGCCGGTGTGCAGCGAGGTCAGCGCGCCGGCCGCCTCGCGGCGCGACCTGCCGGACCACCGTCAGGGCGTCGGGGCGCAGCTCATGCAGCTCGACGCCGGCCTCGAGCAGCCGCGCGGGTCTTTTCGTAGCCCGCGTGAGCGGGAGCGACGTCATTGGATGCGAGCGAGTTGGTCAGCGCCCGGATACGCACGCCGCGGCCGCAGACGCGCTGGGCAGCCTCGACGCCGGGCTTCCGCTGCACGAAGTAAGCGGACTCGATCAGGATCTCACGCTCGGCTGCAGCCATCTGCTCGACGAGGGCAAGGGCCACACTGCCGCGTTCACCTCTGGTCAGCGTGCTCGGGTCGTCCGCAACGACCTGACCAGGCGCCCAGACCAGCCTCGAGACCAGCTCGTCGAGCGGGGCTCTCAGGTCCGCAATGCCGTCGTCGAGCGGCCATGGGCCGGGGTCGGCATCGAGCGCGGCGCGCAGCGCCGTCCGCAACTTTTCGAGATCGGCGGGGGTCGCCTGGCGCTCGACCAGCGCCGCCACCGGGTAGGCCCAGTCGCTGTTCCAGAAGCCGTCAAATCCGGCCGCAATCTTCCTCACGATCGGACCGGCCGCCGCCACGTCGAGGTCGCGGAAGTTCGCCTCGGTGCTCAGGCCGAAGTAGTCGTCGCCGATGTTGCGTCCTCCGACCACGGCCACCGCACCATCGCTGACGAAGATCTTGTTGTGCATGCGGTGGTTGACGCGGCTGAAGTCGACCGCGAAGTCGAGCCCGTGCGACGTGCGGTTGGCGAACGGGTTGAAGATGCGGACCTCGATGTGGGGGTGCACGTCGAGCGCCGCAATGATGGGGTCGTGGCCGGCGAGGTTGTTGTCGTCGACCAGCAGCCGGACCCGCACGCCGCGATCCGCCGCTCGGAGCAGGTGCTCCGTCAGGAGACGGCCGGAGGTGTCGCCCTTGTAAATGTAGTACTGCAGATCGAGGCTCTCCTCGGCCAGCTCGGTGAGGAGCAGGCGGACGGTGAGGGCGTCCCCGCCGGAGCGAACGAGGGCGAAGCCGGACGAGCCAGGATGTGCGGCAGCGGCCTCGCCGACCAGCGCGCCGGCGACCGTCGACTGCGGCCGATCGAACGCCATCGACGGCGTCTTCGCCGGCGCCGGCGGCAGCGACGCGCAGCCGGCCGAAAGCAGCAGCACGGCCAGGATCGTGAACACACCGGCAGCCGGTCCGGGCCGCCAGTAGACCTCTCGCCGAATGCAAGACCGCACAGCTCCGCTCCCCTGCCAAACAACAACTCCCCGCCGTGCCGGGTGGGGGATCTTCAATCTGCAATCTTGAATCTTGGACCTTCTCGGTCACTTCGCCTTCAGAAGGTCGCGGATCTCGGCGAGCAGGAGTTCCTGGCGCGGCGGCTCGGGCGGAGCGGCGGGCGCCGCCGCTTCCTTCTTCTTGGCGGTGTTGATCGCCTTGACCAGCATGAACACCGCCCACGCCACGATCAGGAAGCTGATGACGGCGTTCATGAACAGGCCGACGTTGATCGTCACCGCGCCCGCGGTCTGGGCGGCCGCCAGGTCCGCGTACGGACCGGCCGGGGTCCCGCCTTGAGGGTGAGAAAGATGTTCGTGAAGTCGATGCCGCCGAGCAGCATGCCGATCGGCGGCATCAGCGCCATCCAGCGACGAGGCTCGGATGATGGTGCCGATCGCGCCGCCGATGATGATACCGACGGCCATGTCCAGCACATTGCCCTTCATCGCGAAATCCCGGAACCCCTTCAGCATGACGCACCTCCTCCTGTCAAAGAGAGTCGATTCGATCTCGGAGACCGTCAACTATCGTACCCCACCCCTGCAGGGATTGCAGGGGGTCGTCCGCCTCTCCTACTGCGACGCTGCTTCCCTGCTCCTCGACGGGTGGTCGAGCCAGTGATTCCGGTCCCGCCGTTCGCGGTCCAGCCCCTGACTGCTCAGGGTGTGGCTCGGGCCTCGAAGCGGGCAAGCAGCGCACCGTCAGTGTCGGCGAGCTCGAGCTGAGTCCCCGGTGATCGTGAAGCTCCTCGCCCGTCCGAGCGCGTCCGCAAACGCCCGCTCGTGCTTCCATGCCGTCGAGGCACGCCATCTTGGTCGACGCCATCTGACCGAAGGCGATCGAGCGGCCCGTGACCTGGTAGCTGCCGGCGAACCGGTTGCAGCCATCGAAGCCGGCGACCCGGCCGTCCGCCGTCAGCGTGAGGCTCGGCTGGCGTCTCGGCTCGGCCACGACCAGCGCCATGTCGCCCAGCCGGGTCAGCTTCCAGTCGACGCCCGCGAGCTCGACGGTCGTCATCCGGGCCCCGCAGCTCTCACCGGGCCAAACGCTGATGAAGCGCTCCGGCACCACCGAGAAAACCGTGGCGTCGCCCTCCATCGCCGGCCGCTGGGCGATCCGCCCCTCGAACAACGCCAGGACCGGCTCCGCCGGGCTGGGCCTGCGCCGCGAGGTAGGCCCGCTCGAGGGCCACGTTGTCGGCCTCCATGGAGACCGGGAAG
>CAVWIJ010000025.1:0-134462 GCA_963754985.1 uncultured Holophagae bacterium
TACCCTCGCGAACCGGAGTTCTGCATCTCGGCCGAGGTGCTACAGGAGCTGCTCCACGCGTACCTGCCGGTCGGCCGGCTCCAGACGCTCGACGCCGCGCTCACACTCGCCGATTCCTGCATCGCCAAGGTCTGTCCCATCGAGGTGGAGGACGTCAGGACGGCGCGGCTGCTGGCGGACCGGCATCGCGAGCTCGGCGCCCGCGACCTCCATCCACCTCGCGGTGTGTCGCCGCCACCCGATTACTTGAAGATCTTGAGCGCCTTCAGGATGGCGATCAGGATGGCGGCGCCGGCGATGGCGACGATCCAGCGCACGAGGTTGTTCGTGGCGGCGACGCCTACCAGGCCGGCGATCCAGAAGCCCAGGAACGAGCCGATGATCCCGACCACGATGTTGGCCAGGATCCCCATCTGAGCGTTGGTCTTCATGACCATGCTCGCGAGCCAGCCGATGATGCCGCCGATGATCAGGGTCACGATGATGTTCATGCTCTCCACCTCCTACGAATTCTCCTGACGCGGTGCGGTTGGTATCCCACAGCATACTCCCCGCCGTCCGAGCAGTCGCCGAGAGCCGCGCGCGGCGGCCGCCCGTCTCGTTGGGAGGAAGTGAGCGTCACGGCAGCACGAGGGCATGGGCCTCGCGGACGAAGAAGGCCTTGCACTCCCGCCAGTCGAAGGGCTCGAGCCTCCGCGGCATCGGCTCGCGCTCCGCGTCCTCGAAGTAGGTCAGGCTGCTCAGCACGTGGTAGCTATTCACGCGCCCCTTGCCGTACTTCTCCGGCAGCCAGCGGAAGCACTGCTCGAGCGTGAGGTCGCCCCGCAAGATCGTATGCAGATCGATGAAGTCCTTGCGGCTGCCCCGGCTCGAGATCGCTGCGAGCTTCATCAGCGCAATGTCCCCTAGGTCGGCCACCTCGAAGAACGCGTAACTCTGGCTCGCGAACAGGAACGGTCTGGAACGGAGAAGAACGAGACCTTGATCCCGCCGGGGAGCACGGTCAGCGTGCCCCCCTCCCTCTGGAGCGTCTCGACGGCGGCAGCTTTCGAAAGGTCACCGTACAGGCGATCCCCAGCAAACGGCTCGACCTTGAAGAAGTCGAAGTCCTCGGACACGCGATGGCCAACCTGGAGCGCGAGCCCGGTTCCGCCGGCGAGAGTCCAGCCCTCGACCTCCGGGCTGCTCAAGGCCTCGAGGCGGGCCAGAAGCGTGCGGCTTCGTCTCGGAAGGACCTTGTCGTGCATGGCACACCTTCTCTCTCGAGTATCTGCCGCCAGAACACCCGGGACTTCTGCGAGAGAAACGCGCCTCGGCGACGTGCTGAAGAAAGACCTCCCGGGCCCAGGAGGGCGACCAGCAGCCTGAGGTCGTCAAGGTCGCCGAACTCCAACACTCGCTCGACGACCCACAGCAGGTTCTCCTCGAGGTGCTCCACCGTGAGGCGCTGGTCCCAAAACAGGCGCCGCAGCTTTCGCACAGCCTCAGAAGGGGATGGTCGACTCGAGGTTCTATCCTTCGGCTGAAAGCTGATGGCCAGGTCGCAGCCCAACGCTGTCGCGAGCTTGCGCAAGGTGTAGACCTCGAAACGAGTCCACCCGCTCTCGTAGCGGGAGAGGGTCGCCGGCGACGTGCCGGCTCGCCGCGCGACCTCGGCGAGAGTCAGGCCGAGCTCCTCACGGCGGGCCCGGATCTGTCTGATACGGTCCGCAGCGCATCCACGTCTTTATCTATATGATAATGACTGGAAATGCGCGTCTCCAGAGACCGGCAAGAGTGCGAGGTCATAGTTCAGGCGGGAACCGTGGTCAGAGCTGGGACTGGATCGGGAACAGCTTGACGAGGTCGGCGACGAAGCGCTGCCAGCCGCTGGTCTCGGGCTCGTGCTCCACCGCGCTCGGCACCTCGACCTCGGAGATCGAGATGACGTCGTCGTCATTGCCGAACCCGATGCGATAGCTGGAGTCGGCCGCGACGCGCTCGTCCATGAAGGCCGCAACCTGCGCGCGCCAGCTCGGGGCTCGAGATCAGCAGGGCGACCTCGGTGTTGAGCTCGGCCGAGCGCGGGTCGAGGTTGAAGCTGTCGATGAACACGATCTCCCGGTCCACCACCACCGCCTTGGTGCGGCAGCGAGGTGAGCGCGCCGGCCGCCTCCGGCGCGACCTGCCGGACCACCGTCAGGGCGTCGGGGCGCAGCTCATGCAGCTCGACGCCGGCCTAGAAACAGCCGCTTGCGGTTCTTTTCGTAGCCGCGTGAGCGGGAGCGACGTCATTGGATGCGGCGAGTTGGTCAGCGCCGGATACGCACGCCGCGGCCGCAGACGCGCCGGGCAGCCTCGACGCCGGGCTTCCGCTGCACCAGTAAGCGGACTCGATCAGGATCTCACGCTCGGCTGCAGCCATCTGCTCGACGAGGGCAAGGGCCACACTCACGCGTTCACCTCTGGTCAGCGTGCTCGGGTCGTTCCGCAACGACCTGACCAGGCGCCGAGACCAGCTTCGAGACGAGCTCGTCGAGCGGGGCTCTCAGGTCCGCAATGCCGTCGTCGAGCGTCTGGGCCGGGGTCGCATCGAGCGCGCGCGCAGCGCCGTCCGCAACTTTTCGAGATCGGCGGGGTCGCCTGGCGCTCGACGAGCGCCGCGACCGGGTAGGCCGCATCGCTGTTCCAGAAGCCGTCGAAATCCGCCGGCGATCTTCCTCCGATCGGACCGGCCGCCGCCACGTCGAGGTCGCGGAAGTTCGCCTCGGTGCTCAGGCCGAAGTAGTCGTCGCCGATGTTCGTGCTCCTACCACGGCCACCGCACGAGATCGCTGACGAAGATCTTGTTGTGCATGCGGTGGTTGACGCGGCTGAGTCGACCGCGAAGTCGAGCCCGTGCGACGTGCGGTTGGCGAACGGGTTGAAGATGCGGACCTCGATGTGGGGGTGCACGTCGAGCGCCGCAATGATGGGGTCGTGGCCGGCGAGGTTGTTGTCGTCGACCAGCAGCCGGACCCGCACGCCGCGATCCGCCGCTCGGAGCAGGTGCTCCGTCAGGAGACGGCCGGAGGTGTCGCCCTTGTAAATGTAGTACTGCAGATCGAGGCTCTCCTCGGCCAGCTCGGTGAGGAGCAGGCGGACGGTGAGGGCGTCCCCGCCGGAGCGAACGAGGGCGAAGCCGGACGAGCCAGGATGTGCGGCAGCGGCCTCGCCGACCAGCGCGCCGGCGACCGTCGACTGCGGCCGATCGAACGCCATCGACGGCGTCTTCGCCGGCGCCGGCGGCAGCGACGCGCAGCCGGCCGAAAGCAGCAGCACGGCCAGGATCGTGAACACACCGGCAGCCGGTCCCGGGCCGCACAGCAGACCTCTCGCCGAATGCCAGACCGCACAGCTCCGCTCCCCTGCCAAACAACAACTCCCCGCCGTGCCGGGTGGGGGGATCTTCGATCTGCAATCTTGAATCTTGGACCTTCTCGGTTACTTCGCCTTCGAGAAGGTCGCGGATCTCGGCGAGCAGGAGTTCCTGGCGCGGCGGCTCGGGCGGGCAGCGGGCGCCGCCGCTTCGTTCTTCTTGGCGGTGTTGAAGGCCTTGACCAGCATGAACACCGCCCACGCCACGATCAGGAAGCTGATCACGGCGTTGATGAACAGGCCGACATTGATCGACACCGCGCCCGCGGTCTGGGCGGCCGCCAGGTTCGCGTACGGGACCGGCCGGGGTCCCCGCCTTGAGGGTGAGGAAGATGTTCGAGAAGTCGATGCCGCCGAGCAGCAGGCCGATCGGCGGCATCAGGACATCCTTGACGAGGCTCTGGATGATGGTGCCGAACGCGCCGCCGATGATGATGCCGACGGCCATGTCCAGCACATTGCCCTTCATCGCGAAATCCCTGAACTCCTTCAGCATGACGCACCTCCTCCTGTCAAAGAGAGTCGATCCGATCTCGGAGACCGTCCACCATCGTACCCCACCCCTGCAGGGATTGCAGGGGGTCGTCCGCCTCTCCTACTGCGACGCTGCTTCCCTGCTCCTCGACGGTGGTCGAGCCAGTGATTCCGGTCCCGCCGTTCGCGGTCCAGCCCCTGACTGCTCAGGGTGTGGCTCGGGCCTCGAAGCGGGCAAGCAGCGCACCGTCAGCGTCGGCGAGCTCGAGCTGAGTGCCGGGGATCGGAAGCTCCTCGCCCGTCCGAGCGCGTCCGCAAACGCCCGCTCGTGCTCCATGCCGTCGAGGCACGCCATCTTGGTCGACGCCATCTGACCGAAGGCGATCGAGCGGCCCGTGACCTGGTAGCTGCCGGCGAACCGGTTGCAGCCGTCGAAGCCGGCGACCCGGCCGTCCGCCGTCAGCGTGAGGCTCGGCTGGCGTCTCGGCTCGGCCACGACCACCGCCATGTCGCCCAGCCGGGTCAGCTTCCAGTCGACGCCCGCGAGCTCGACGGTCGTCATCCGGGCCCCGCAGCTCCCACCGGGCGAAACGCTGATGAAGCGCTCCGGCACCACCGAGAACCGTGGCGTCGCCCTCCATCGCCGGCCGCTGGGCGATCCGCCCCTCGAACGACGCCAGGATCGGCTCGCCGGGCTGGGCCTGCGCCGCGAGGTAGGCGCGCTCGAGGGCGACGTTGTCGGCCTCCATGGCGACCGGGAAGCGCCGGCCGGTGAGGCACTCCTCGAACGAGCGCCGCATCCGCCATGTAGCGGTACATGCCGCGCATCACGAGCTTCGGCTCGACCGGCGAGAAGGCGGCGGTGCGGCGCAGGTCGTAGTTCAGGGAGGACTCGATGGTCCTCCCCTCGAGGTCGAGCTTGCGCAGCGTTGCCTGGTCGACGATCCGGAACATCACCGGCGCCTCGCCCCCACCATGCAACGTCAGGGTGGTCCGGTCGCCGTCGACCTGTAGCTACCGATGTCGTCGAGGACGGCACCGTCCCTGCGCCGAGATAGGCTCAGGCGGTAGAAGAAGGAGCCGTCCTCGAAGAGGTCGAGGTGATACCGGATGCCCTCGCAGTCGGCGCACGGCAGGTCGCCCTCGAAGCTCGCGGGCAGCTCACCCAGTGGACCGGACTCAGACGCCGGAGGCGTCGCCGGGTGCTCCCGGTACGCCGCACCGCCGCTCACCACGCCGCCGGTCGAGACCGAGCTACACGCCCCGATCAGGGTCACGGCGGCTGCACAGGCGATCGCCGCCATGCGCCAGGCATGCCTGTTTCGGGTCTTCTCATTCTCGTGCATGATCGACTCCCTCGCTCGTTCGAAAGGCGGGCCCCCACTGTCGTCGTTGCTCATGGTACCGATTCTGACGCAAGCGAATAGCTGGTGCTGCGCCCGCCGCCTTCGTCCTTCTTCAGCGCGCCGCGCCGGACCAGATCGAGGATGTCGCGGTATGCGGTGTCCTGGGAACACCTGGCCATCTTCGCCCACTTGGATGTCGTGAGCTTGCCCTCCACACCGTCCAGCAACCAGTTGAGGATCGTGATCTGGCGCGCGTTCAGAGGCTCCCTGGCGAAGCGTTCCCAGAAGCGCGCCTTCCGAAGAACGGAGCCGAGGGTGTCGTTTGCACCTTCGACGGCTCGCAACAAGCACCCGAGAAACCAGGACTGCCATGGTGTGATATCGACTCCACCCTTCTGCGTCGATTCCAGAATCGCGTAGTAGTCGTCGCGTTCGCGGCGGACCTGCGCCGACATGCTGTAGAAGCGGCGGCGGCTCGATTCCGAACGAGACAGCACCATGTCGGCAATCGCGCGAGCAATCCGTCCGTTGCCGTCGTCGAACGGGTGGATGGTCACGAACCAGAGGTGCGCGAGCCCGGCCGAGAGGAGCGGATCGGTATCACCGGGATCGTCGAGCCAGCCGAGAAAGCTCGCCATCTCCTCCGGAAGCCGCTCGGCGGGTGGTGCCTCGTAGTGCACCTTCTCGCGGCCGACCGGACCCGAGACCACCTGCATGGGTCCGGTGCGATCGTCGCGCCACTTTCCGACGATGATCTTGCGCACACCACTGCGACCTGTCGGGAAGAGGGAGGCGTGCCACGCGAAGAGGCGCTCCTCGGTCAGCGGCTCATCGAACTTCCCGGTTGCATCCAGCATCATCTCGACCACGCCCTCGACATCCCGGTCGGCCGGAACGAGGCCCCCGACATCCAGGCCGAGTCGCCTGGCGATGGAGGACCGGACCTGGTCTCGATCCAGTTCCTCGCCCTCGATCTCGCTCGACTCGACCACGTCCTCGGTCAGGGTGCGGAGGTGGGCCTCGTCACGCAGGTCGAAGCCGAGCGCCTCCATCCTCCCCAGCAGACGGCCTTGCCGTCGCGAGACCGATGCGAGCAGCGATGAAAGGCCCTCCTCGTCCCACGTCAACGCCGGCCACGTCGGTTGCTGCCACAGATACACCTAACCTCCGCAAGACACGCGTAGATTACGCTGGTTCCCTTTCATGTGTCAACTAAATTCCGCTCTGAATGCGGAGATTAATCTCTTCATTCTCCGCAACGCGCCGCTTCCCGTGACCGCAGCGATGCGGTGGCGACGTACTAGAATCCTCGCCGGCGGCCGCGGCGGCGGCCCACATCCACGGAGGCTGTATGCACTGGTTCGTCGATGCCCTGCGTGACAACCCCGAGCTGGCGCTCTTCCTGACCCTGGCGATCGGCTTCGCCCTCGGCCGGATCCGGATCGGGAGCTTCGAGCTGGGACCGATCGTCGGCTGTCTGTTCGCCGGCGTGGTCGTGGGCCAGCTCGGCATCCCGGTGTCCCAGCCGTTGAAGAACGCGTTCTTCCTGCTCTTCCTGTTCGCCATCGGCTACCGCACCGGCCCGCTCTTCTTCCGGGGGCTCAAGACCACCGCGCTGCCCCAGGTGGCGCTCACCATCATCCTGTGTGTGACCGCGCTCGCCACCACCTACGGCACAGCTCGGCTGTTCCGCTTCGACGCGGGTGCTGCCGGCGGCCTGGTGGCCGGCGCCATGACCTCGGCCGCCGCGGTCGGCACGGCGGGTGACGCGATCGTGCGGATGGCTGCCGACGCGGCCACGACCGAGGCGCTGCTGACCAACCGGACGGTCGCCTTTGCCGTGACCTACCTGTTCGGCATGGTGATCGTGATCTGGCTGCTGTCGCGCCTCGGGCCCCGCCTCCTGGGCGTCGACCTGGCCGCCGAGTGCCGGAAGCTCGAGGAGGAGATGGGCGTCAAGCGGCAGGACGAGGGCTCCATCTCGGCGTACGTCCCGGTCGTGATTCGCGGCTACACCGTGCCCGAATCCCTGGCCGGCCTGTCGGTCGAGGAGCTCGAGGCTCGGTTCGGGGACCGCCGGGTGTGCGTCGAGCGGCTGCGCCGTGGCCACGAGCTCCTCGACGAGCCCGACCCCTCGCTGCGCTTGCTCTCCGGGGACCGGATCGCCCTGTCCGGCCGGCGGGAGTGGCTCGTGGGCAGCGACAACCCCCTCCACGGGCATGAGGTCGAAGGCGCCGAGCTGCTCGAAGTGCCCACGGTGGAGGTGGACGTGGTGGTTGCCCGTGGCGAGCTGGCCGGCCGCTCGCTGGCCGAGCTCGGGCGGGAGGCCGGGGCGCGAGGCGTCTACCTCAAGCAGATCACTCGGGCCGGCCTCGAGCTGCCCTTTAGCGCGGCCACGAGGGCAGAGGCTGGGGACGTGCTCCGCCTGGTCGGAGTCCGACGCAACGTCGCGCGCATCGCCGACCGGATCGGCTTTGCGCAGTGGCCCAGCAACCGGACCAACCTGCCCACGGTCGCGGTGGCGATCGTCCTCGGCGGCCTGATCGGGCTCCCGGTGTCTGGCGCTGGGACAGATCAAGATCAGCCTGAGCGTGTTCGTGGGCGCGCTGCTGATGGGGCTGATCGCCGGCTGGCTGTGCACGGTCAATCGCCGTCTCGGACCGTTCCCAGGACCGGCGCTGTGGCTGTTCGAGAACCTCGGCCTGACCGCCTTCCTGGCCCTGGTCGGCATCGAGGCCGGGCCCGACTTCGTCCGCGGCCTGCTCGAGTCCGGGCCGGCGCTGATCGCCGCCGGGATCCTGATCACCTCGGTGCCCCACGTCGTCACCATCCTGCTCGGCAAGCACCTCTTCAAGCTCCACCCGGCGATCCTGCTCGGTGTCTGCTGCGGGGCCGGGACCTCCGCGCCGGCCCTGGCAGCGGTCGAGGAGGTGGCGGACAGCAAGGTGCCGGCCCTCGGCTACGGTGTGGGCTGCGCCCTGGGCAACGTGATCCTGGCCCTGTGGGGAACCGTCGTCGTGCTGATGATCGGCGGCTGACGGGCAGCGAGGTGCAGGACCGGAATCGATGCCGCAGTCGATGAACCCGATGGCACGAGCTCAGGGGGGTTGCGTGACCGATCTTGGGAAAGAGCACGACCGATGGCGCTTTCCGTGGCGCCTCTTCATGTCCGAGTTGATCGGCACGGGTCTGCTCCTCCTGTGCGGCCTCTCGCTGGTCATCTTCATGTTCGGCGCCGGCAGCCCGATCGTGTCGGTCGTGCTCAATGAAGGGTACCGCCGGCGGATCACGGGCTTCGTGTTCGGCTGCTTCGGGGCGCTGATCAGCACTCTCGCCGATCGGCAAGGAAAGCGGAGCCCACATCAACCCGGTCGTGACCTTCGGGTTCTTCCTGATGGGCAAGCTCGACGCGCGCACCGCCGCGGTCTACGTGCTCGGCCAGTTGACCGGCGCGGTCCTCGTGTCTGCGTGCCGCTGCTCGCCTGGGGTGAGATGGGCCGGAGCGTGGCGTTCGGCGCCACCCTGCCGGGCAAGATCTATCCGTTGCGGGCCGTCCTGTGGGGCGAGATCGGCACGACGTTCTGCCTGATCACGATGCTGTGCGTGTTCATCGGGTTCCGGCAGCTCCGGAGGTTCACGCCCGCTGATGATCCCGGTTCTCTACGCGATCATGTCCTACTGGGAGGCGCCGATTTCGGGCACGAGCACGAACCCGGCCCGCAGCCTCGGCCCGGCGATCATCTCGGGACAGTGGCACGGGTGGTGGATCTACTGGGTCGGTCCGCTGATCGGCATGCTCCTGGCCATCCTCCTCTGCAACGCCCTGGCGCTGAAAGTCGAGGTCGCCAAGCTCTACCACTTCGACACCGATCGGTCCGGGCTGTTGCGCCGAACGCCGAAGAACGCCGGAGGTGGCACGGCAACGCCGAGCTGAGCCGAACTCGCGATCGAATGCGGCCTCGTCGAGCGGAGGCCCTCGGGCCTGCCGCCACCCGACCTCGCGGCTCGTGCCGCCGACCGGGGGTCTCCTGCCCGGCAACCCCGCGGGCGTCCCAGCGACAAACCACGTAGGATTTCGGGTTTACAACCCTCCGAATCTCCACTACCCTCCGCCTGAAGTCCGGGTGTTGACAGGCATTCTCAACACAAAGGGGCCGCCCCGGAAGGCGGTCCTGAACGCGCAGCGAACCGACGCCAGGATGCTCGCCCGCCGAAGCGGGCTGACACGAGCCCGGGGCCCTCCCGGCAACCGAAGAGAAAGGAAACGTCAATGGCAACGAAGAAGACGGTCGATACGGGAATCGTGGACTCCACCGAGCAGAAGCGGCTGAACGACGCCCGCGAGGCGGGCATCCCCTGGAAGAAGTGGGGACCGTACCTCAGCGAGCGGCAGTGGGGCACGGTCCGCGAGGACTACAGCGAGGACGGCAACGCCTGGGACTACTTCTCGCACGACCAGTCCCGCTCCCGGGCGTACCGGTGGGGCGAGGACGGCCTCGGCGGGATCTCCGACGACCAGCAGCGCCTGTGCTTCGCCCTCGCGCTCTGGAACGAGCGCGACCCCATCCTCAAGGAGCGCGCGTTCGGCCTCACCAACAGCGAGGGGAACCACGGCGAGGACGTCAAGGACTACTACTTCTACCTCGACTCGACGCCGACCCACTCGTACATGAAGTACCTCTACAAGTACCCGCAGCGCGAGTTCCCCTACCGGCGACCTCGTCGAGACGAACCGGAGGCGGACGCGGGAGGAGCTCGAGTACGAGCTGCTCGACACCGGGATCTTCGACGACGACCGGTACTTCGACGTCTTCCTCGAGTACGCCAAGGCGGGTCCGGACGACATCCTGATCCGCGTCTCGGTCCACAACCGCGGGAAGGAGGCGGCCCGGCTGCAGCTCCTTCCGACGCTGTGGTTCCGGAACACCTGGTCGTGGGGAGACGAGGGCGAGAAGCCGGTCCTGCGCGAGGCCGGCGGGGCGATCGTGGCCTCCCATCCCGAGCTGGGCGAGTACACGCTCTCGTGCGACGGCACGCCGGAGCTCCTGTTCACGGAGAACGAGACGAACGCCCAGAGGCTCTGGGGCCAGCCGAACCCGACGCCGTACGTCAAGGACGCGTTCCACCGCTACGTGATCTCCGGGGAGCGGGACGCGGTGAACCCGGCGAAGACCGGGACGAAGGCCGCGGCGCGCTACGTCCTCGAGGTGCCGGCGGGGGGCTGCGAGGTCGTCCAGCTCCGCCTGGCCAAAGGCACGGCGGGCGGGACGTTCGGCGCGGCGTTCGACGAGGTGCTCCGGCAGCGGCTCTTCGACGCCGACGAGTTCTACGACCGGATCACGCCCCGCTCGCTCGGCGAGGACGAGCGCCGGGTCCACCGCCAGGCGCTCGCGGGGATGCTCTGGTCGAAGCAGTACTACTACTTCGACCTCGACCGCTGGCTGAAGGAGCACCAGGCGCACCCGCATGGTCGGCGGCGCGCAGCCGCGGCGTCCGGAACGCCGAGTGGTTCCACATGCTGAACGGCGACGTCATCTCCATGCCCGACAAGTGGGAGTACCCCTGGTACGCGGCCTGGGACCTCGCCTTCCACACGATCGCGCTGTCGCTCGTCGACTTCGACTTCGCCAAGGAGCAGCTCCTCCTGATGCTCCGGAGCCTCTACAGCCACCCCAACGGCCAGATGCCGGCCTACGAGTGGAACTTCAGCGACGTGAACCCCCCGGTGCACGCCTGGGCGACGCTGTTCCTCTACAAGTTCGAGAAGAACCTGGGCCGGGAGGACCTCAAGTTCCTGGAGCGCTCGTTCCAGGGCCTGATGCTCAACTTCAACTGGTGGGTGAACCGGAAGGACCCGCAGGGACGGAACGTCTTCGCCGGCGGGTTCCTGGGCCTCGACAACATCGGCGTCTTCGACCGCAGCGCCCAGCTCCCCACCGGCGGGTCGCTCGAGCAGGCGGACGGCACGGCCTGGATGGCCTTCTACTGCCAGAACATGCTGGAGATGGCCGTCATCCTCGCCGACCACGACCCGGTCTACGAGGAGATCGCCTTCAAGTTCCTCGAGAACTTCATCTGGATCTCCTACGCCATGGACAAGGTCGGCGAGCACGCGGGACGACATGTGGGACGAGGAGGACGGCTTCTACTACGACGTCCTCCGGCTGCCGGACGGCGAGGCGTTCCGGCTGAAGGTCCGCTCGATGGTCGGGCTCCTGCCGCTCTGCGCGAGCACGGTGTTCGAGGAGGACATCGGTGACGCGCCACCCGAAGCTGATGGAGCTGATCGCGCTCTTCAGGAAGCGCCACCCCGAGGTGCTCGCCCACGTGGCCCCGACCGTCGACGGGTTCATCGGCTACGCCGGACGCCGGCTCCTCTCGCCCCTCACCCGAAGCGAAGCTCGAGCGCATCCTCTCCTACCTCCTCGACGAGAACGAGTTCCTCTCCCCCTACGGCATCCGCTCCCTCTCGCGCTACCACCTCGAGCACCCGTTCGTCTTCCACGCGGGCGGCCAGGAGCTTCGCGTCCAGTACCTCCCCGCCGAGTCCAACACCGGGATGTTCGGGGGCAACTCGAACTGGCGCGGCCCGATCTGGATGCCGGTCAACGGGTTGATCGTCCGGGGCCTCCTGAATCTCTACGGCTTCTACGGCGACGACTTCACGGTCGAGTGCCCGACCGGCTCCGGGAACCGGATGACCCTCTTCGAGGTGGCGAAGGAGATCTCCCGGCGCCTCTCGAGCATCTTCCTGCGCGACGCGAGCGGCCGCCGGCCGGTCCACGGCGGCTCGGCGAAGTTCCAGGACGACCCGCACTGGCGCGACCTGATCCTCTTCTACGAGTACTTCCACGGCGACATCGGGGCCGGCATCGGCGCCAGCCACCAGACGGGCTGGACCGGCCTCATCGCTCGCCTCCTCGACCTCTTCGGACGCGTGACGGCCGAGGACGCGCTGGAGACGCCCAAGGAGAGGCTCGAGGCCCGCCTGGTCCGCGAGCAGGTGGCCGGGGAGTAGGAGCGAGCCATGTCCGCACCACCCTGTTCGTACCACGTCTTTGACCTGAAGGTGAGCCGATGAAAGCGATCACGGTCGAACCGAAGAAGCCCGGGACAGCCCGATTCGAGGACTTCCCGGAACCCGACCCGCACGAGGGCTCGGTCCTCGTGGAGGCGGTGGCCGTCGGCGTGTGCGGGACCGACGTCGAGATCGTCGAGGGCAAGTACGGCTGGGCCCCGCCCGGCGCAGACGCGCCTCGTGCTCGGCCACGAGTCCCTCGGCCGGGTGCTGGACCCGGGCCCGAGCGGTGGGCTCAAGAAGGGCGATCTCGTGGTCGGGATCGTCCGCCGCCCCGACCCGGTGCCCTGCCCCAACTGCGCGGTCGGCGAGTGGGACATGTGCCGCAACGGCCAGTACACCGAGCGCGGGATCAAGGAGATCCACGGCTTCATGTCCGAGCGCTGGCGGATCGAGCCCGAGTACGCGATCAAGGTCGACCCCAGCCTGGGCATTCTCGGCGTGCTGCTGGAGCCGACCACCGTGATCGCGAAGGCCCTGGAGCAGGTGGCGATGATCGGCCGGCGCTCGTTCTGGGAGCCGCAAGACCGTGCTCGTGACCGGCGCGGGTCCGATCGGCCTCCTGGCCGCTCTCGGCGCCAGGTCGTTCGGCCTGGACGTCCATGTCCTCGACCGGATGGAGTCCGGCCCCAAGCCGGATCTGGTGCGCGCCCTCGGCGCGACCTACCACTCCGGCTCGGTGAAGGAGATCGGCTTCGAGCCGGACGCCATCGTCGAGTGCACCGGGGTGGGACAGGTGATCGCCGACTCGATCCAGGCGATCGGCGCGAGCGGGATCGTCTGCCTGACCGGCGTCGGACATGGCGGCGCCGTCACGGCGGCGGCCATGCGCCGATGTCGCGGCAGCCGCGGTGCTGAAGAACAACGTGATCGTGGGCAGCGTCAACGCCAACAAGCGGCACTGGTACAGGGCCGGCAACCTGCTGGCCCGCGCGGACCGGACGTGGCTGCGCCGGCTGATCACGCGCCGTGAGAAGCCGGAGAACTTCACGCAGGCGCTGGAGCGAAAGCCCGACGACATCAAGGTCGTCATCCAGTTCTCCGAGGTGTGATTGCACCAGGAGCGTGCAGGGCATAGGCCCCTCGGCGCACGCGGGTCGCAGGCTCTGGGGTGTGCGTGAGGGGTCGAGGTCGCTGACTGGCCTACGCCCCACGCGCGCCGAGAAGGATGCGCTGTGCGCATCCTGAAGCAGACGAACGGAGGTTGCCGCCATGGTCACGTCGAGCCATCCCCGAGGGAGCCTGCGGCGGCTTCGAGTGTTCCAAGTTCTCTGCCTGCTGAGCGTCCTGCTCATCACAGCGGTTGGAGCGTACCCCGCCGAGTACCTGGCGTACGTCGGGACCTATACCGGCAAGGGAAGCGACGGCATCTACGCCTATCGATTCGACCCGGCCACCGGTGCAACACGAGCCGGTCGGTCTCGTCGGCCGCAACCGACAATCCGTCCTTTCTCGCGGCCGATCCGAACGGGCCGCTTTCTGTATGCGGTGAATGAGCTCGAAGCGTTCCGCGGCGAGCCGACCGGCGCGGTCAGCGTGTTCGCGATCGAGCGAGCGTCGGGCAAGCTGAGGCTGCTGCAGCAGGTCCCATCGCTCGGCGGGAGCCCGGCGCACGTGTCCCTCGATGCGACGGCGCGGTACCTGTTGGTGGCGAACTACGGCGGTGGGAACGTGGCCGTGTTCCCGATCGGGAGTGACGGGCGGCTCGGCCCGCACTCGGCCTTCGTGCAGAACGCCGGATCGAGCGTGAACCCGGAGCGCCAGGCGGGGCCGCACGCCCACTTCATCGCGGTCACCCACGACAACCGGCTCGCCATCACGGCGGACCTCGGGCTCGACAAGCTGCTCGTGCACCGGTTCGACGCCGCGAGGGTTCCCTGACACCGGCCAGCCCCGCCGTTCGTCGCGATGGACCCTGGCGCGGGGCCGCGGCATGTCGCCTTCGCGCCGTCGGGGAAGTTCGTGTATGTGGTGAACGAGCTCGCGTCCACGGTCACGGTCTTCGCGTACCAGCCAGGCCCGGGAACGCTGCGCAGGGTGCAGACGGTCCCGACCCTGCCGACCGGATTTCTCCGGCAACAACACGGGGGCGGAGATCGCGGTGGATGCGAGGGGCAGCTTTCTGTACGTCTCGAACCGGGGACACGACAGCATCGCCGTGTTCAGCATCGATCCAGACAACGGGAGTCTGAAGCCTCTCGAGTGGGTCCCGAGCGGAGGCACGACGCCCCGCGCACTTCGCCATCGACCCGACCGGCCAGTGGTTGCTCGTCGCCAACCAGGGCTCGGACACCATCAACCTCCTCCGGATCGATCCGACGAGCGGCCGGCTTGACGCCGACGGACCGCTCGCTCGCTGTGGTCTCGCCCGTCTGCATCGAGTTCGTCACCTTCGAAGAGACCGGCGATCCGAACGCCGAGGAGTAGCACACCCATGGCGAGGGATGGCGCGTGGCCATGAGTGTCCGCACGGCAAGGCCCCTCCCCTGGCGGCGGTTCGCCTCCGAGCTGATCGGGACGGCATTGCTGGTGCTGGTCGGTCTGTCGCTGGTCATCCTGATGTTCGGAAGCGGCTCCCCATGGCGCGCCTGATCCCGAGCGAGGGGCTGCGGCGGCTGATCACCGGCTTCCTGTTCGGGACGACGGGCGCCTGCATCGCGCTGTCTCCGGTCGGGAAGGTGAGCGGAGCGCACATCAACCCGGCGGTCACGCTCGCCTTCCGGCTGATGGGCAAGCTCGACCTGCGGACTACCCTCGGCTACGTCGGAGCCCAGCTGATCGGCGCGGTCGTGGGGTCGCTGCCGCTCCTGCTCTGGGGGGCGATGGGTGACAGCGTGGCCTTCGGGGCGACGCTGCCGGGTCCGGGGATCTCCCTCTCGACGGCCTTCCTCGGCGAGGCGATCACGACCTTTGCGATGGTCTCCCTGCTCGCCGTCTTCCTGGGCTTCCGGCGCATCCGCCCCTTCACGCCGGCGATCTTCCCCCCGCTCTACGCGATCATGGTGTGGGCCCACCAACCCCGCCCGCAGCCTCGGCCCGGCGGTCGTCTCCGGGCAGTGGCAGGGCTGGTGGATCTACTGGATCGCGCCGCTGGCCGGAATGCTCGCGGCCGTCCTCGCCTGCAGCTTCCTCGCCAAGCGCATCGAGGTCGCCAAGCTCTATTACTTCGACAGCGACCGCGACCGCCTGTTCCGCCGCAAGGGTGCGACTCCAGGTGATCGGACGAGCCCCACACGGGACGATTGAAGAAACCCCAACGTGCCAAGAGTAACTACAGGGTATCCACGAGCCTGTCGTAGTCGGCGTGGGACCCGATCCAGAACCAGATCAACCGGTCTCCGTCCCGAACGCCGATGGCGCGGTAGCCGATCCCGACCCGGACCGAGTACGTTGGCGGATCCGAGTGCACTTGCTTGAAGCGGAGCCCAGGGTGCGACGGGTTGTCGCAGAACAACCGGTATGCGTGTTTGGCCTGGCGCTGTGCCTGACTCGGCAGCTCCGCGAACAGCTGGCGGAACCGCCGGGTGACATGAGAGGTCATAGGTCTTCGGGATGCAGCTCCTCTGAGAGGCCAGCCCTGTGTTCGGCGAGCGCCTCGCTTGCAGGACCTGCCAGCTCTCGGGACGTGGCGGCAATCGCCCGGTCGAACTCGTCATCCCCACCGATCTCGGCCAGCAACCACGAAGCCAGCACATCCTGCTCAGCCGGTGGGAGCTTCGCCGCCTCGGCGAACGCCTTTTCGAGGAGCGTGGTCAAAGCTACCTCCTGGCTCTGGGGCTTCCTCCCGGCAGGCCCTCTCGACGGTCAAGCCTGCCAGGGGTAAGCACTTGCAGCCGACCCGGCGATTCTACCTCATACCAGACGGGATGTCCTCAGCGTGCGTTGGCGCCGGGAACCACCATCCGTGCCGCCCCCCAGCACCCGGCCGTACACCGGCGGAGGTCGGCCCTCGCCTGGCGCTCGGTACGACGCATGCGGTCGGGATCGTCGCACGCTGACGGCCCCAGGCCGACCGGGGTAGCCGGCATCGCCTGGCGTTCCCGCTGCCCTATAATCTCGGCGATTGCCAATGGCCGAGCACCAGCATGCTTCCGGCGAGCGCCTCGACAGCCGTCTCGAGTTCGAGACGCTGCTTGTGGACCTGTCCTCCCGGTTCATCAATCTGCCCCCCGACCAGGTCGACCGCGAGATCGACGATGCGCTGCGCCACGTCTGCGAGCTGCTCGGCATCGATCTCGCGGTGCTCTGGCAGTGGTCGGGCACCGCCCCGGACGTGATCATCGCCACCCACTTTCATTCCGGCGAGGACGCTCAGCCACCCGCCGGCCGACTGAGCGAGGAGCTGTTCCCCTGGGCGCGAAAGGAGGTGCTGGCGGGCCGTGTGGTGCTTCTTCGATCGCTGGACGACTTTCCGGCCGAGGCCGCCATCGACCGGGAGTCCTGCCGCCTCCTGGGCATCAAGTCGAACCTGACCCTGCCGCTCGCGGTGGCGGGCGCGCCGCCCGTCGGCGCACTGGGCCTCAACACCCGGCAGGCGCATCACGACTGGCCCGACGCCCTGATGCGCGGCTGACGCTGGTCGCGCAGGTCTTCACCAATGCGCTGGCACGCAGGCGCGCCGACGAATCGCTGCGGGAGAGCGAGGAGCGCCTGGCCCTGGCGGTGGACTCCGCCCGGGCGGGGCTCTGGGTCTTGGACTTCCAGCAGGGCGTTTTCTGGGCCACGGAGAGGGGCCGGGCGATCTTCGGGTACTCCCCGGACGAGCCCATCGATATGGCTCGTTTCCAGGCGTCAGTCCATCCCGACGACCGGGAGCTCGTGCGGGGCGCCATCGAACGCGTCCCAGTGCGCGGGCGACCCCGTCGACGTCGAGTACCGGATCATCCTCCCGGGCGACCGCAGAGTGCGCTGGATCGCTTCCCGTGGGCGTCCCCGTGTCGACGCCGGCGGCAGGGCGGAGCGCCTGATGGGCATCTCCATCGACGTCACCGACCGGAAGCGTGCCGAGGAGGCGCTGCGCGCGAGCGAGGCTCGCCTGGCGGCGGGAGCCGAGCTCGCCGGCCTCGGGTTCTACGAGGTGGACTACGGCGAAGAAACCGCCTTCTTCGACGCCCGGCTTCGCGACCTCTTCGGCCTTCCCGCGCAGACTGCAGCAGGGTCTCCAGCCCGTCGAGTTCTACTTGGAGCGAGTGCACCCCGACGACCGGCAGCGCTTTTTCGAGCAGGCCGAGCAGCTCATCGACGGACGGCTGGAACGGGTCGCCATCGAGTATCGCTTCGTCCACCCGGATCGTGGGGTGAGGTGGCTGCACCACGTGGCCCGCGTCGCAGCGCGCGACGCAGCAGGGCGCACGTTGAAGTCGTACGGCGTCCTCCGCGACATCACGGAGAGCAAGCGAGCCGAGGAGTCCCTGCTCGACCTGAGCCGGCGGCTGATCCGGGCCCACGAGGAGGAGCGCGCGCTGCTCGCTCGCGAGCTGCACGACGACCTGACGCAGCGGCTGGCCGTGCTGGCGATCGACGCCGGCCGCGCCGAGCTCGCCGCGCCGGACCGGGCGCAGGCACTGGAGCTGAAGTCGGTTCGCGAAGGGCTCGTTCGCGTCAGTGAGGACATCCACTCCCTGGCGTACCAGCTCCACCCGTCGGTCCTGGACGAGCTCGGCCTCGCCGCAGCGCTCCGAGCGGAGTGCGATCGGCTGGGCCGCCAGGGCAGCATCGACCTCGCGCTGGAGCTCGATCCGCTGCCCGCCGTCGTCGACAGGGATGCGGCGCTCTGCCTGTTCCGCGTGGCGCAGGAAGCGCTGAACAACGTGAACCGCCACGCCGGTGCGCACGCCGCGAGCGTCGTCCTGCGGCAGATGGACGGGGGTCTCCTGCTCGCGGTCCGTGATGACGGCAGAGGCTTCGATCCGGCGACCCCGGGAAAGGCCAGGAGCCTCGGCCTGGCGAGCATGCGCGAGCGCGTGCGGCTGGTGAGCGGCACGCTCGACGTCGAGAGCGCGCCCGGCCGGGGCACGGCGATCATCGCCTGGGTTCCGACGGAAGGAAGGGCCGGATGAGCTCCTCGCGCCGGCCGCGAGTGGTCCTCGCCGACGACCATCTCATGGTGGCCGAGGCGCTGACGAGCCTGCTCTCCCCGGAGTTCGACCTGGTGGGCGTCGTGGAGGATGGCCGCGCGCTGCTCGAGGCGGTCGAGAAGCTGCGACCGGACGTGATCGTCGCCGACGTCACCATGCCCCGCCTCAACGGCATCGACGCGCTGGCCTTGCTGAGGCAGGGCGGAGACCAGACGCCGGTGGTGTTTCTCACCATGCACCGGAACGCGGCCTTTGCACGGCGGGCGCTCGAAGCCGGGGCGTCGGGCTTCGTGCTCAAGCACTCGGCGTCGGTCGAGCTGATCGCTGCCATCCGCGCCGCGCTCGATGGCAAGACCTACCTCACGCCGCAGCTCGCGGGGGAGGTCCTGGAGGCGATGAAGCAGGGGCCGGCGCAGGACGTCGACCCGGTCGCTTCCCTCACGCCGCGGCAACGGGAGGTCCTCCAGCTCCTGGCCGAGGGGCGGTCGGCGAAGCAGATCGCAGCGAGCCTCGCGATCTCGGCCCGGACGGTGGAGTTCCACAAGTACCAGATGATGGAGACCCTGGGCCTTCACACCAGCGCCGAGCTGATCCACTTCGCGATCAAGCACGGCCTCGTCGAGCTCTGACGCTACGCGGAGAGAAGCAGCCGCCCGAGAAGACGCCGTCAGCTCCCATAGAAGTCGAAATTGCTGCAAAAGCGACCTCATGAAGACTGATTTGCTGCCGGTTCACAGGCTGCTCAGCTGACCGGTCCTGGTTCGCACCTCGGGGTTTTCCCAGGGACAACCCACGTAGGATCCCGAGTTCAACGCCCTCCACATCCCAACTAACCTCCCCTCAAGGCTGGGCGACACCTGCATCGCGACATGCACGGTCGCGGACAAGGAAATGCCTCGATGGCCATCAAACCGCCGAGTTGCGTACTGCTGGCGGACCGCCACCACGGTCTCACGGAGGCCGTGCGCGGGCTGCTCGAGACGTCGTTCGCAACCGTGGTGATGGTCGCCGACAAGGCGTCCCTGCTCGAGGGAGCGGGCCGGCTCCGCCCCGACATGGCGATCGTGGACCTCTCGCTGACCCAGGACAGCGGCCTGGGCTGGATCCGAGAGCTGGGGGACCGATGCCCCAACCTCAAGGTGATCGCCCTCAGCGTCCACGATGAGCCGAGCGTGCGCCGGGCGGCAATGGAGGCCGGCGCCGACGCCGTCGTGCTCAAGCGGGCGATCGCGACCGACCTGCTGGTCGCCATCGACCTCATCCGCAACGGCGCGCAGGCGGACGTTGCGACGGACGTGCCCACGGCGGTCGCCGCGCCCGGCGGCCAGGAGGAGGACTGATGACCGCACGCCCACGACCCCCGGCGTCCCGCCCGCCTCGTCGTGGCAGCCGGCCGCGCTCCGAATTTCTGCCGTTGGTGCATCACCAGGTTTGTCCAGGCGACCGGGTCTGCTTCGAACATACTCGCCATCACCGCCGGTCCGGTGAGGCGCAAGAACACGAAGGAGCAATCGAATGCACAAGAAATTGATGGATATGAACCCGGTAGACGACTTCGTCACCCAGAACACCCCGGGCCTCAAGATCTGGGAGGAGCGCTGGGGCGGCATGCAGTGCGCCTACCACGTCTTTGCCCCGGGCACCGACTTCACAGAGATTCTGAAAGGAAAGGGACTGGAGCACGATCTGTGCGGGGTCGAACACTGGGCTTACGTCTTGAAGGGCTCGGTGGAGGTCATCTACCTTGACGGGACCATTGAGGTTTGCCGCGCTGGGGACGCCTGCTTCTGGCCGGCTCCGCACAACTTCAAGTCGAAGGAAGGCGCCGAGATCCTCCAGTTCAGCACCGATGGAGGGTTGGCTGCGCAGGGCAAGAGAATCCAGGAGTTTGTCGCGAAACAGATGAAGAAGAAGTAACTGCACTGTCACGTCATGGGCTGCGACACTCAAACGAGCGCGCAACGACGTGCCCGAGCACAAACAGGCGGGACGGGCCCCGGCTCGGACCGAGTGCTCGCGACACGCTCGAAAGGAGAATCAAGATGAATCTCAAGACAGGTGTGGATCCCACGAGCAGGATGAGCTTCAAGAACACGCGCGGCCTCCCCTTCCACGGGATGGGGGCCTTTGTCGGCATCGGGAAGACGCAGAGGGCCCACGTCTACACGGCGGCATCGATCCCCGTCGACCCCGAGGCCTACAAGAAGATCGATCCCAAGAAGCTGGCGGTCGAACTCGGCGTGGACATGTGCGCGGTCAACAGCGGACGCTTCTGGATGATGGACGAACTCGAGTTCGTCGTCGGCGAAACGCAGAGCTTCCACGGCGTCGAGTTGCGCTGGGGCGGGGACATGACCGGGGCCGAGATGGTCTCCCAGATGCAGAACGCCTACGTGCCCTCGCTGATCCGGCGCAACTCGGTCTGGACCTTCAAGGCGGGCAAACCGGTGTTCCTGCTGCGCGAGCCGGGCGGCCCGGTCTGGGTCCTGCAGGAGTACACCAAGGCGGTCGATCCGGGCCTGACCCCCGACAACCTCAACGAGTTGGGCGGCAAGCTGAAGAACCTGCCGAAAGGCTGGAAGTTCGAAACCAAGGTGCTGACCGAGGACCTGGTGCTGGACACGGGTCGCGCCGGCAGCTGGGCGGCCATCATCCGCGACGACCTGCACTGCACCTACCAGGGCTGCGGCTACGGCGCGGACACCAGCGCCAACTACGTGCCGTAATCCGCAGCGACTCAGGAGGGTGGGGATCGGGGCACGGCCCCGTTCCCCACGCCTCCGCCCAGTCGCTGCGCCTGCGGTCTGAAGAAAGGACTCGCGATGGACACGAAACGGTGGCTCTGGATCACCCTCGGTGTCGCACCGCTCGTGGCCGTGGCGCTGTCGTGCTCGAGCTCGAAGGCCCCGCCTGATCCGGCCGCCGAGCTGCGCGCCGGCATCGATGAGATCGTGGCTGACGAGGCGCGCGCGGCCACGATGCTCGCGGCCGTCGACCAGATCGAGGCGGCGGCCGCCGAGGCCGATCGCCTGTTCGCAGCGGAGCGGGCCGCGCTCGTCCCCCTGATTCGCGACCACGGCAGCTCGCGCGAGGCGGTCGAGCGGTCGCTCGCCGACTTCAACGCCCGCCACGAGTCGCTCGCCCGCCGCTTTCTCGCCGCCCACGCCTCCCTCAAGGCGCAGGCCACCGCGACCGAGTGGCAGGAGCTCAGGAAGCTCGAGATGTCGATGATCCGGTTCGCCGCTTCCCAGTCGGTCGGCGAGGCGGCGCCCGCAGACAAGGAGGGCTGAGGCCATGCTTGCTGCACTCCTCGTTGGTTTTCTGCTCTTCATGTCGGGAGGCGGCGGTTTCGCGGTGGAGCTGTTCACCAAGGGCACGCAGAAGGCGGTGACCGAGGTCGTCGCCGACGAGGCGCGCGCCGCCGCGGCGGTGGAGATCATCAAGCAGGGACGCAACGACCTCGAGAACGTCTCGAAGCGTTTCGAGAAGATCGCGAAAGGGTTCCGCGCGGCGGACGAGGACCAGTCGGCCGGGCTTGACGCGCTGACCCCGTTCATGGAGCAGGGCATCGAGGCGCGGCGGCAGGGTCAAGCCCAGGTCCTCGACCGGATCTTCGAGCTGCGCGGGACGATGACCGAGAGCGAGTGGGAGGCCGTGTTCACCACGCTGGCGGAGGACACGTGAGCCGCCGGGCGAGCCCCGCTCCAGCGCTTGTCGGCGCTCCGAGTCGTGCCGGGACGATGAGCGATGTCCCGGCACAATCGAGGGGCGCGGTGTCGGCTCGGACACTTGCACGAGGCGACCGCGGCTGCCATCGGTCTTTCGCCCTGCACGTGGCCGGTCCACGTACTGGAGGATCACCGTGAATCGCACGCTCGAGGTCGCAGCCATCTGTCTGGCCGCGGCGCTTGTCGCGCCGGCCACAGCGCTCGCGCAGGTCACCCACAGCATCGCGCTCTACCGGCCCGGCGGTCCAGGTCAACGGAACCGCTCAGGTGGGCGACGCGACCGCCGACATCGACGTCGAGGCCGACGAGCTCCTCGACAAGCTCGAGATGGCCGCGGTCGCGGGCTATCGCCTCGCGACTCCGCGGTGGTGCTTCATCGCCTCGGGGCTCTTCGTCGGTCTCGGGCAATCCAAGCACGGACGCTCGATGGACGTCGACGGCACGATCGTGGAGCTCGACGCCGGCTACCGGTTCAGCGGAGCCGCCGAGCTCCTCGTGGGAGTTCGCTACTCCAACCTGAGCGTCGAGGTCGGGGACACGAGCTCGATCTCGGGCGAGTGGGTCAGCGTGAAGAACGGCGACGAGTTCTTCGACCCGATCGTGGGAGTCCGCTTCGTTGCGCCGGTTTCGAGCTCCGAAAAGTGGATGGTGGAGGGCCGGGGGGATGTCGGCGGCTTCGGGGTCGGCATGGACCTGCAGTGGCAGGCGATGCTCGACCTCGGCTACCACCCCAATGACTCGGTGACGATCTGGCTGGGCTATCGCGCGCTCGCCCAGGACTTCGACGACGCCGGCAGCACGGGTCAGTTCGCCATGGACGTGATCTACCACGGCCCGCAGCTCGGCGTGAACTGGACGTTTTGAGGGCGCGGTGGCATTCCGCGAGCAACGAAAGGCCCCACCCGGGCACACACGGCGCCGAGAGAGGCGGGGCAGGCAGGCGGTCGTGAGCCCTGCGGGGATCGTCAAGAACCTGGAGGAGACCCGGGATGTCGAGTTGGACCGTCCGTGGCACCAGAACCGTAGCCTACGTCGTCGCGACGGCAGTCGCGCTGACGGCCGCTCCGGGACCAGTCGGGGCGGAGTCCCCGAAACAGGAGGTCATGCCCATGAGTAGCCAGCTTCCCGAGGCCAAGCGCACCACCCTCGGGCTCTACGTGACGGCCGCGCAGGCCTACGAGATGTGGAAGGCCGCGCCGGACAAGGTGAAGGTCATCGACGTGCGGACCCCGGAGGAGTTTGCCTTCGTCGGCCATCCGGAGATGGCCTGGAACGTGCCCATCGCGTTCGTCAGCTACTGGCGCAAGGGCGGCAAGTTCGAGTTCGCACCGAAGATGAACGCGGAGTTCGTCGCGCTGGTCCGCGAGATCGCGCAACCGACCGACATGCTGCTGGTCACCTGCCGTTCCGGCGGCCGCAGCGCGATGGCGGTCAACCAGCTCGCAGCAGCCGGGTTCACCAACGTCTACAACATCGTCGACGGCGTGGAAGGCGACAAGGTGGAGGATCCCGAGAGCATCTTCAACGGGAAGCGGATGAAGAACGGCTGGAAGAACTCGGCGCCGTGGGTCTACGACATCGACCCCGAGAGGGTCATCCTCGAGGAAGGTGCGTCACAGCAGACACAGTGACCCACCGCGGCGGCGCTGTGGGGGGAGCAGACCGGCCCGGCAACACCGTTGACGCGCTTCTCGGCACCCTCCGCGGCAATGGCCGGCGCGGCGGCCGAAAGGAGTACCAATGACCGACACTCGACAGGAACCCTCCGCTCGCGTCAACGAGACGCCTCTGGCGACGCTGAACGACTTCTCCCTGATGAGCGGCGGGCCGCTCTTCCAGCTCCTGCGGCGAATGCGGCTCTCCGGCGACGCTCTGGAGATGGTGCGCCGGCGCGTGCTGCTGGCCGTCCTCCTCACCTGGCCACCGCTGCTGGTGCTGTCGATCGTCGAGGGGAACGCCTGGGGCGGCGGCGTGGCGCTGCCCTTCCTGCACGACGTCGAAACGCATCTGCGCCTGCTGGTCGCGGCTCCCCTGCTGATCCTGGCGGAGATCCTCGCCCACCGGGTGCTGCCACAGGTCGTGCGGCAGTTCGAGGCCAACGGCCTGATCCGCGACGAGGCGCGCCCGCGGTTCGACGCCGCCATCGCCTCGGCCCTGCGGCTGCGCAACTCCGTCGTGGCCGAGCTGCTGTTGATCCTGTTCGTGTACGCCGTCGGCGTGCCGTTCGTGTGGCGCGACCAGGTTGCGCTCGACGTGCACAGCTGGTTCGCCAGCTCTGCGGGCGGGCGGTTGCAGCCAACCCTGGCCGGCTGGTGGCTGGGGCTCGTGAGCATGCCCCTGCTCCAGTTCCTGGCGCTGCGCTGGTACTTCAGGGTGTTCATCTGGTGGCGCTTCCTCTGGCAGGTGGCGCGCACGGGATTGAGCCTGGAACCGACGCATCCCGACCGCACCGCCGGGCTCCTGTTCCTGGCTCGAAGCGGCCGCGCCTACCGGCTGTTGCTCCTCGCTCTCGGCACGGTGCTTTCCGGGATGATCGCCAACCGGATCTTCCAGGAGGGCGCGACCCTGGTCCAGTTCAAGGTGGAGATCGTCGGTACGGTGCTCCTGGCGCTGTTCATCGTGCTCGGACCGCTGGTCGTCTTCTACCCGCAGCTCCGGGCGGTCCGGCGCCGGGGGATGATGGAGTACGGCGCCCTGGGCCAGGTCTACGCGCGCGAGTTCAACCGCAAGTGGCTTCGCGGCACCCTGCCCACCGACGAGCCGCTGCTCGGTCACGCGGACTTCCAGTCGCTGGCCGACCTGTACAACGGGTACGAGGTCGTGCGGGGCGTCCGGCTGCTGCCGTTCACCACGAAGAACGTCACCTCCCTGGCGGCGTTCGTCCTGCTGCCGGTCGCGCCGCTGCTGCTGACCATGGTCTCCGTGGAGCAGCTGATCGACCGCATGCTGAAGACGCTTCTCTGAGGATCCGAAGTGCCATGTCTACAACCTGTTCGTCGATTCAGAGTCGGTCGTCGGAACAGACAAGAGGCGGGCGAAGCGGCACCGTCGAACCGATCCGGTCTCCTGGAAGGAGGAGTCAGATGTTTGCGAGATTCAAGACATGGCACGACGAGATGCTGAAGTCGAAGCTGGCGCCGGAAGTCGTGGCGGAGTTGGTCAAAGAGGGAGCATTGCTGGTTGACGTTCGCTCGAGGATCGGGGCGATCTTGGGTATGGTCCCGGGCGCGACGAACATCCCGCTGTCAGTGCTCAAGCGTCATATGGACGAGCTGCCGCGCGACCGGAACATCGTGCTGTACTGCGGCTCGGGCGGCAGGGCCGGGAAAGCGAAGCAAGTACTGGATGCCAAGGGATTCAAGGCGTTCAACGGCGGTGCCTATAAGGATGTCAAGAAGATCGTCGGGGCGAAGCGATAGCCGAGCAGGGAGCTGATCGAGGAACGCTGGGAGAAGGCGACCGCGGCCAAGCTGCCGCAGGCCACCGTGGTCAGGCTCGGGTAGTCGAAGACAGGGAGACGCACATGAAGGTGATCATCGTCGGCGGAGTGGCGGGCGGGGCGTCGTGCGCGGCGCGGCTGCGGCGGCTGGACGAGAAGGCGGAGATCGTCCTGGTGGAGCGCGGGCCGTACATGTCGTACGCCAACTGCGGGCTGCCCTACCACGTCGGCGGCGTCATCGAGCAGGAGTCGAGCCTGCTGGTGTTCACGGACCAGCTGTTCCGGGCGTTCTTCGCGGTTGACGCGCGGACCAACACCGAGGCTATCTCGATCTCGCCAAGCACGAAGACCGTGGATCTGCGGAACGTGACGACCGGCGAGGTCACCACCGAGAACTACGACAAGCTGGTGCTCTCGCCCGGCGCCGCGCCGATCCGCCCGCCGCTGCCAGGTATCGACCTGCCCGGGATCTTCTCGGTGCGGACGGTGCCGGACGCGCGGCAGATCCGCGAGTGGCTCGACCGGGGCGCCAGCGACCTGGCCGACGAGTACCAGTCGACCGGGCTCCAGTCGCTGCAGAGACCGAAGCGCGCGGTGGTGGTCGGGGGCGGGTACATCGGCCTCGAGATGGCCGAGAACCTGGTCCACCGCGGCCTCGACGTCACGCTGGTCGAGATGCTCGACCAGGTCATGGCGCCGCTCGACCCGGAGTGCGCGCGCCTCGTCGAGCGCCACCTGGAGAAGAACGGCGTCCACCTCGCGCTGGGCGACGCGGTGGCCTCCTTCAAGCAGCTCGACGGCGGCGCGATCGAGGTGCAGACGAAGTCCGGGAAGAGGTACCCGGCCGACATCGTCATCCTCGGCATCGGCGTGCGGCCGGAGACCGGGCTGGCCAAGAGCGGCCGGTCTCGAGATCGGCGAGCGCGGCGGGATCCGCGTCGACGAGCACATGCGGACGAGCGACCCGGACATCCTGGCGGTGGGCGACGCGGTCGAGGTCAAGGACTTCGTGACCGGCGAGTGGACCCTGATCCCGCTCGCCGGACCGGCGAACCGGCAGGGCCGCATCGCGGCCGACGTCATCGCCGGGCGCCAGTCACGCTTCCGCGGCACCCAGGGCACGTCGGTGCTCGGGATCTTCGGGGCTACGGTGGCCACCACCGGCGCCAACGAGAAGCTGCTCAAACGGTCGGGCAAGGAGGACTTCGAGAAGATCTACCTGTTCCCGAACTCGCACGCCGGCTACTACCCGGGCGCCAGGACCCTGGTGCTGAAGGTCATCTTCCGCACGTCCGACGGGCGCCTCCTGGGGGCGCAGGCGCTCGGCCTGGACGGGGTCGAGAAGCGGATCGACGCCATCGCGATGGCGATCCAGATGGGCGCGACGGTGTACGACCTCGAGGAGGCGGAGCTGTGCTACGCGCCGCAGTTCGGCAGCGCCAAGGACCCGGTCAACTTCGCGGGGATGGTCGGCGCCGACGTGCTGCGCGGCGACATGCCGCTCACCCACTGGGACGCCGTCGAAGGGGAGTTCCTCCTCGACGTGCGCAACCCGCCGGAGGTCGCCGCCGAGGCCGTTCCGGGAGCGGTCAACATCCCGCTGCCGGCGCTCCGCGCCCGTCTCGGCGAGCTCCCCCGCGACCGCGAGATCAACGTCATCTGCCGGTCGGCGGTCCGCGGCTACTGGGCGACGCGCATCCTGATGCAGAACGGGTTCAAGGCCCGGGTTCTGTCCGGCGGCATGCTGTCGCGGTCCATGGTCGGACGGGGTCTGAGCCGATGGAACGCGGACAGCCGCCTCAGGGACCTCGACGGGGGAAGACGGTCATGGACCGCCTGCAACGGATGCCCATAGCGGCTTGGGGACAACCTGACGACAGGAAGGTGAAGGACGTTCGAAAGGGGCGATCATGAGAACCAACCGCGAGAGTCTGCTGCTCGCCGTCGCGCTCGCTGCCTCGGTGGTCGCGGCCGGCTGCACGCACATCGGCCCTGAAACCGTGGTGGTGGACCGCTTCGACTACAGCACTGCCATCGCCGAATCGTGGAAGCAGCAGACGCTCCTCAACATCGTCAAGCTCCGCTACATGGACCTTCCGGTGTTCGTGGACGTGGCGTCCATCGTCAGCGGCTACTCCCTTCAGACCGGCGTCAGCATCGGCGGCACCGTCTCTTCCCAGAACACGGCGGACTTCGCGACGGTCGGCGGGCAGGCCATCTACATCGACCGGCCCACCATCACCTACGTGCCGTTGACCGGCGAGAGGTTCCTGCGCGGGCTCATCACGCCGATCGATCCGAAGCACATCTTCTCCCTGCTCCAGTCCGGGTACGCGGCGGACTTCATCCTCGCCCTGACCGTCGAGTCACTCAACGGGGTGCGAAACCGTTCGGCGACCTCGGTCGCGGTACGGGAGGCCGACCCGGAGTTCATCCGCGTGCTGGAGCTGATGCGAGACGTGCAGGGCGCCGGCGGCGTGGGACTGCGCATGGAAGAGGGCACCGCAGATGATGAGGCCGCCGTGCTGTTCTTCCGGCGGGACGATCTGCCCCCTGACATCCTGGAGAAGTCCAGGGAAATCCGGCGATTGCTCAGGATGGCGCCGGACCAGCAGAAGTTCGTGCTGACCTACTCGCCGGTGCGCGGGGCGGACAATGAGCTGGCCGTGAACAGCCGTTCCATGATGCAGATCATGCACGCATTCGCGAGCAACGTCGACATGCCCGACGCCGACATGGAGGACAACCGCAGCCCCACGGCGTCTCGAGCCCGCGGCCACGGACGGGGGCCAGGAGAGCGTGCACATTTACAGCGGCAAGGAAAAACCCGCGACTGCGTTCGTGGCCATACAGTACCGCCAGCACTGGTTCTGGATCGACGACGGCGACTGGCGGACGAAGCGCGCTTTCGCCGCGATCCTGTTCTTCTTCACGCTGGCGGACACCGGCGGCAGCGGGCAGCTGCCCATGGTCACCATCCCGGCGCAGTAGATCGGCGCCGCCAACCCGGAGACTCGGCCGATGGACGGAAGCAAGACAGCAGCAATGGCCAGCGCCAGGCACCGGACGGGATGGCCTGACGAGATCGCGCGAATCACGCTGCTGGTTCCTCGGCAGGGGTAAGGCGAAGGGTACACAGTGTTGAACCACATCGATCGAAGAAGGAGGCACGAGATGGGCACATGGAAGAAGTGGGCCGCATCGGTCGCGGTCGCCATCGGAGCGTTGACCCTGGCGCTGGCCGCTCCTGCAATCGCCGGGGAGAACGCGCCGGCGGTGGATCCGGCCGCTGCCAGGATCCTGAAGCAGATGACCGACTACATGGATGGGCTGCAGCAGTTCAGCGTGACCACGCAGAACACGATCGAGGAGCTGCACGTGTCGGGCCACCGGGTCGACTACGACCTCGAGGCGAACGTGACCATCAAGCGGCCGAACAAGCTGCTCGCCGTGCGCACCGGCGAGCTGATGGACCAGCGCTTCTACTACGACGGCAAGACCCTGACGCTGTACAACCCCGCCGCAAAGGTCTACGCGTCCCAGCCAGCGCCTGCCACGATCGAGAAGATGATCGACTTCGCACGAGAAACGGTCGGCATCCTGCTCCCGGCCGCCGATCTGGTCTACCGCAATGCCTTTCCGCTGCTGATTCAGGATGTGACCGTGGCGGCGGTGGTCGGCAAGGCGATCGTGGGCGGGGTCCGGTGCGATCATCTGCTCTTCGTTCGCCCGGGCGTCGACTTCCAGGTCTGGGTCGAAGAGGGCGAACGGCCGTGGCCGCGCAAGTATGTCGTCACCGAGACCGACACTCCCGCACGGCTGAGCATCACCACGGTCCTGAGCGACTGGGACGCTTCCCCCGCCGTGGACGACGCCCGGTTCGCCTTCGTGCCGCCCGAGGGGACCAGCGCCACCTATTTCATCCCGTACGGTACGACCGGCACGCCCGGCCATTGAGAGCGAAAGGAGAAGACCATGAAGCCCAAGCTCGGGATTGCTGCAGCACTCGTCACTCTCGTCGTGCTGTTCATGACACTGGCGCCCGATGCAGAGGCCCTGCGCGGCCGGGGGGCAGCCTTCGCCATCGGGGCCGCCAGCGGCTCGGCGAGTGCATCATCCGCCGAGGCCGAGGCCGCCGCGGCTCAGCAGCAGGCGGCCGCCGCACAGCAACAGGCGGCCGCGGCTGAGCAGGAGGCGGCGTTGGCGCAGCAGCAGCTCGCCCTCGAGAAGGAGAAGAACGCGGCGGCCCAGCAGCAGGCGGCCGCGCCCCAACAACCGGTGGCGGCAGCCGGGAGCCCGTTGCCGCTCGGGACCGTCGTCGCGACCCTGCCCGGAGGATGCGCTCCCACCCCGGTGGGTGGCGTCAACTACTACTACTGCGGCGGCAACTTCTACCAGGCGGTGTACGAGGGAAGCAGCCTGAAGTACGTGACGACGATGCCGAAGTGAGAGCGTGACGTACCTGCTCAGCCGGCCGAGCGCCCGAGCCGCCTGGCAAGATCGGCCTTGTCGACCGCCTTGGCCAGCGCCTCGTCGACCTCCACCGTGCCGCCGCGCACGAGCTCGGCCAGGGTGCGGGCGACCGCGAGCCCGAACGTCTGGCGGAGGCCTCGGCGCTGTTGATCTGTGAATGCTCGCTGTCGCAACAGAGAAGGGAGTCTCTATGAGCTCATGTCGCAACGCAGTTCGGACAATCGCTCTCGGGGTGCTGCTGACGATCGTGGTGGTGCCCGCAATAGGAGCCGACACCATCGATCCGGAGGCAGACAGGATCCTGAAGTCGATGTCCTCGTATCTGACGACGGCGACTGCGTTCAGCATGGACGCGGACGTCGCCCTCGAGGTCATCCTCACCAATGGCCAGAAGTTGCAGCTCTGCAGCTCCTATTCTCTTCTCTTGCGACGGCCCTCGGAGTTCCGGATCCAGATGAGGGGCGGGGTCGCGGACGCCGAGTTCACGTTCGACGGGACGACGCTGACCCTGTTCGCCAGGAAGCGCAACGAGTACGTGCAACGACCGGTGACCGGAACCATCGATGACGCCATCCGCGCGTGGGAGGTCGAGACCGGTATCCCCGCGACCGGCGCTGATCTGCTGTTGACCAGTGTCTATTCCAACATCTCGTCAGAGGTAGAGACGAGCAACTACCTCGGCACCGGCTATGTGAACGGCATCGAGTGCCACCACCTGGCATTCCGCAGGGCCGATGTCGACCTGCAGCTGTGGGTCCAGACCGGTGACCGACCGTTGCCGATGAAGTACATCATCACCACGAAGTGGATGACGGGAGCTCCGCAATTCGAGGTCATCCTGCGGGACTGGAACATGAGCCCGCGGATCGAGGCCGGACAGTTCAGGTTCGCGGTTCCGGAAGAAGCCAGGAAGCTGGAGTCCGTGCCGATCGAGGAGATGGACGATTTCCCGTGGACGGGGGAGGCACAGTGATGAGCGCGGTGAAGAAAGCCATAGTCATCGGGATTCTGGTAGGGGCTGGGATCGCGACCGGCACGCTGCTGACCCACGAGTCCGCGGCGGGTGTGGGCAGACCTGGAGTCGGAGCTGGTGGAGTGGGAGCACCCGGGGCGCCGGTGGCGGGCGTGGCTCGCCGGACAACCCGACGCATGATTCGCCGGACCTCGGTCTACGTCGCCACTCTGCCCCAGGGATGCAGCACGGTCGTGGTCGAGGGGACGACGCTGCAGCAGTGCGGTACCACGTACTACCAGGCGAGCGGCAACCAGTACGAGGTTGTGACCGTCCAGTAGCGGTCACCCTCTGCCGCGCCAGGCCGCCGGTGCACCGTACCAAGGTTCAGTAGGGAGAGGTGACACCGAATTCGCTGGCGGACAGGCAGAGGTGGGCAGGTCTGCGGCCAGTCGGCACGCGAGCTTCTCAGCGACAAACCTCGCAAGATTCAGAGGTCACAGATCCCCGGATCCCGAATGACCTCAGGTCGAAGCCAGGGGCCGACAGGCATCGTTAACACACGGTTGCTCGCAGGGCGCGCTGTCGGTCCGTCCGCCGCTGGCGGGGATCGACCTCACCACGCAGAACACGATCGAGGAGCTGCACGTGTCGGGGCACCGGGTCGACTACGACCTCGAGGCGAACGTGACCATCAAGCGGCCGAACAAGCTGCTCGCCGTGCGCACCGGCGAGCTGATGGACGTCCCTGCTCAGCCGGCCGAGCGCCCGAGCCGCCTGGCGAGGTCGGCCTTGTCGACCGCCTTGGCCAGCGCCTCGTCGACCTCCACCGTGCCGCTGCGCGCCAGCGCCGCCAGCGACTCGTTGAGCATCTGGTTGCCGATCGCCTTGCCGGTCTGCATCGAGCTCACGATCTGATGGACCTTGCCCTCGCGGATCAGGTTCGACACCGCCGCGTTGACGATCAGGATCTCGAGCGCCGCGACCCGGCCGCCGCCGATGCGCCGGAGCAGGACCTGCGACACCACCCCCCGCATCACGTCGGCGAGCGTGACCTGGATCCGGCTCTGCTCCTCGGGCGGGAACAGTCCGATGATCCGTTCGACGGTGGAGACCGCGGTCGCGGTGTGGAGGGTGGCGAGCACCAGGTGGCCGGTGTTCGCGGCCTCGAGCGCGAGCGAGACGGTCTCCAGGTCGCGCATCTCTCCGACCAGGATGACGTCGGGGTCCTCGCGCAGCGCCGCGCGGATGGCGCGCGCGAAGCTCGAGGTGTGCGAGCCCACCTCGCGCTGGTTGACCAGCGACTTCTGGGAGGCGTGCACGAACTCGACCGGGTCCTCGAGGGAGACGACGTGCTGGCGCCGGCTCCGGTTGATCAGGTCGACCATCGCGGCGAGGGTCGTCGACTTGCCGCTGCCGGTCGGCCCGGTCACCAGCACCAGGCCCTTGGGAAGGGCGCAGAGCTCCGCGACCACCTTCGGCATGCCGAGCTGCTCGAGGCTCAGGATGGTGCTCGGGATCATCCGCAGCACCGCCCCGACCCCGCCGAGATCGCGGAAGAGGTTGACCCGGAACCGGGCCACGCCGGGCAGCTCGAGGGCGAAGTCGGTGTCGTTGGTTTCCGCGAACTCCTCCCGGTTGCGGTCCGGCAGCGCGCTGCCGAGCAGCTCGAGCACGGTTTCGGGACCGAGCACCGGGACGTCGGCGATCTCGTGCATCTCGCCGTCGATCCGCCAGTGCGGGCGCTGGCCCGCGGCCAGGTGGAGATCCGACGCGCCCTCGGTCGCCATCGCCCGCAGCAGCTTCTCGAGCGCGCCTCGATCGGCGATCGGCTCGGCGGCCGCCACCCGGCCCGCGCCGACCCGGGTCCTCAGGACCTCGTCGAGACGGCGGCTCGAGATCCGCACCGCGCGCAGCTCCATCGCCGGCAGGTGGGTCCGGATCCGCTGCACGACCTCGGGCGTCGGCTCGTCGGCGAAGCCGAGGGTGACCACGTCGCCGTCGACGGCGAGCGGCAGCACGCGATGGCGCACCACGAAGTCGTGGGGCAGGAGCGCCAGCGCCTCGTCCGACGGCGCAGCTCGGGGTCCGCCTCGGGAGCCGGGATTCGCTCGACCGCGATCGCCAGGCGCTCGGCCAGGGTGCGGGCGACCGCGAGCCCGAAGGTCGGCACCTGCTCGACCATGGTCTCGAAGAAGCTCGTCGAGAAGCGGACCACGGTCGACACGGCGACCGGCGCGACAGGGTGGCGTCGCTCGGCCGGTCGAGCAGCAGCGACGCGACCCCGACCATCTGGCCGGCTCCGAAGCGCGCGACCTCGATCTCCTCCTGCCCGGCGGCCACGCCCATCAGCACGCGCAGCTCACCGTCGAGCACCACGAAGAACCCCTCCGGCGGCTCGCCCGCGCGGACCAGGGTCTCGCCGGGCTCGAGCCGCACCAGGGTCGTCCGGGCCACCGCCTGGCGGAGCTGGTCGTCGCTCAGGCTTCGAAACAGCGGGCTGCCGCGCACCGCGGACGCCACCCGTTCGACGGCCGGCCCCTGCACGGGCATTGACTTCATGGCGTCCTCCCTGGTCGTGCTCGCCGCTGCAGGTCGAGCTCGATGTCTCCGCGCTCGGGTACTGACAGCCGAGGATGGCACAGCCGGACGGCGTGCGCGCCAGCCCTGCCGCTTCGGCGGCCCGCGTCGCAGCCACCGGGGAGGAGGCCGCTGCTCCTCGGAGCAAGCGGGTTCCGAGCGGACCGTCGCCCGGACGCCGGCCCCTGGGCGCGTCGGGGACGCTGGACGCCGCGCTGTCGGTTGAGGGAGAATCCGCCAGGAACGATGCCGAGCGCTGCTGCCATCTGCTGCGACGAAGTCTCGCCACGCCGCGTCGCGACCGCGAGCCTGGGTCGCGCTCGTGCGCGTGCGCATCGGTCACGCTGTGCCTGCGCGGAGGCACCGCCGCGGCGGCCGAGCCACCGGCTGGCGGCGCGCCGAAGCGGGTGCTCATCCTGCAGTCGTTCGGCAGCGACTTCGCGCCGTACAACATCCTGGCGTCCTCGTTCAAGTCCGAGCTGGCCCAGAGCTTGGGCGAATCGCTGGAGTTTCACGAGGTCTCCGTGCAGGGCACCAGTTCACCCGATCCGATCATGGAGGACGCGCTGGTCGGATACCTGGACGCCCTCAACACGGGGCGTCGTCCCGACCTCGTCGTGGCCGTCGGCGGCCAGGCCGGCCGGTTTGCGCTGTCGCGTCGCGAGCGCCTGTTTCCGGCCACGCCCGTGCTGTTCGCCGGGGTGGATCAACGCTTCTTCCCCGACGGCGCGCTCACTGCCAGAGACGCCGCGGTGCCGATTGCCAATGACCTCCCGGCGCTGGTCGAGAACATCCTCCGGGTGTTGCCCCAGACGGAAACCGTGGCGGTCATCCTCGGCAGCTCGCCCCTCGAGCGCTACTGGCGAGCTGAGCTCGGCCGCGAGCTCGAGCCGTTCGAGGGCCGGGTCCGTCTGCTCTGGTGGGACGGGCTGTCTGGACAACAGCTGCTGGCCAGCGCAGCGGATCTCCCCTCGCGGTCGGCGATCCTCTACGTCCTTTTCCACATCGACGGCGCGGGGATTCCCCATGCCAGTCCGACGATTCTCGCGAGACTGCACGAGGTGGCGAGCGCCCCGATCTTCGGGATCTTCGACACCCAGCTCGGCCAGGGCATCGTCGGCGGCTCCCTCCTGCCCATCGAAACCGTGAGCCACCTCTCCGCCGAGGCCGCTTCGAACATCCTCCGCGGTGAGCCGCCAGCGACGAACCGCGTTCCGGCCGTCTCGCCGGGCCCCCCGGTCTTCGACTGGCGCGAGCTCGAGCGCTGGGGCATCCGCGCCCGCGACCTGCCACCCGGCAGCACCATCCGATTCCGACCGCCGCCGCCGTGGGTCCAGTACCGCTGGCCGGTTCTCGGCGGCCTGTCGATCATCGCGATTCTGGCCGGCCTTGTCATCGGCCTGCTGGTGCACCGGGCGCGCCGCCGCGTGGCCGAGCACGAGGTCCGGGCGCTGAGCCAGCGCCTGCTGACGGCCTCCGAGGACGAGCGGCGGTGGCTGGCCCGGGAGCTGCACGACGACCTCGCTCAGCGCCTCGCGCGGCTGGCCATCGACGCCGCCCGCCTCGAACGCGCTGACTCGATGGCTGCCAGCGGCATCGATCTCGGTGCGATGCGCGGTGAGATCGCCAGCATGAGCCACGACGTGCACGCGCTGTCGCACCGGCTGCACCCATCCCTGCTCGACCACCTGGGCCTCGAGGAGGCGCTGCGCGCCGAGGCCGAGCGCTTCTCCGGCGCGGAGTCGATCGCGGTCGAGCCGCGGCTCGAGGAGCTCCGGGACAAGCCCTCGCCCGACGCCGCGCTGTGCCTGTACCGAATCGCCCAGGAGGCGCTCCACAACGTGGCCCGCCATGCCCGCGCGGACCGGGTCGAGGTTTCGCTGCGGACGACGAATGGCGGCTGCGAGCTCGTGGTCCGCGACAACGGCGTCGGCTTTGATCCCCAGAAGCAGCGGAGCGGCCCGAACCTCGGCCACGCGAGCATGCGCGAGCGGGTGCGCCTGTTGAGTGGGCGCCTCTCCATCCACAGCGTCCCGAACCACGGGACGACGGTTGCGGCGTGGGTGCCGCTTCGGGGAGGTACGGCTTGAGCCGGCCACGCGTCCTCCTCGCCGACGACCACCCCGTCGTCGCCGAGGGGCTGAAGAGCCTGCTGGCGGCCCACTACGACGTCGTCGGGGTCGTCGAGGACGGCCAGGCCCTGCTCGAGGCCGCCCGGACGCTCGCGCCGGACGTGGTTGTCGCCGACATCAGCATGCCGCTCGTCAACGGCATCGAGGCGACTCGCCGCCTGCAGCGGGAGCAGCCCCAGGTCAAGGTGGTCATCCTGACCATGCACCGCGAGGAGGCCTACGCGCGGCGCGCCCTGGAGGCCGGAGCATCGGGCTACGTGCTGAAGGTCTCGGCGGCCGACGAGCTGCTCGACGGCGGTCGATGCCGCGCTGGCCGGCAAGACCTTCGTGACGCCGGAGCTGGCCGGCGCTCTCGACGGACGCGTGGCCCGCCATCCGCAGCGGCTCGGACGATCCGGCCGCGGCACTCACCCCGCGCCAGCGGGAGATCCTGCAGCTCCTGGCCGCGGGCAGGACCGCCAAGGAGATCGGGGCGATCCTCGGCATCTCGGCCCGCACGGTCGAGAGCCACAAGTACGAGCTGATGGAAGCGCTCGGCCTCGAGCGCAGCGCGGAGCTCGTCCAGTACGCGGTCAAGCACGGGCTGGTCGAAGGCTGAGGCGCAGCGCCCAGGCGGCCCGAGCGCCGGCCGTGGCGCCGCCGAGGTCACGTGACCATCCCACCGCGGATGGCCCCGTACGAACAGACTGATCGCAGGTGACTTTCGTTCGGCCCCGGGCACATTCGAAGCACTCTGGCGCGGGACCAGATCGGCGGCGGACGCTGGCAGAGACCGGCCACCTGGTCGTACTATGACAAGGGAGCGAAGTATGTCGGTCGCGCGTTGGCATGTTCTGCGACCTCGGCGCAGTCCGTCGCCGTGGATCGCCTTCGTGCTCGGCCTGTGCCTCGCGGCGGCGGGAGCGCCTCTCCGCGGCCTGGGCCCAGGAGGCGCCACCGGCAGGCGACGTCGAAGAGGACGAGGAGAGCGACACGCCGGCCACCCCGAGCAAGGGCCACTGGCTGCCGATCCCGATCTTCATCACCGAGCCGGCGATCGGCGTCGGCCTCGGCGCCGCCCTCGCCTACTTCCACCCGCGAGCGGAGGAGAGCGGCACGACGGCGACCGTCGCCACCCCGCAGACCGTGGGCGGGACCGGCTCCGGCCGCAAGCGGCCCCCGGACATCAGCGCCGTCGCCGCCGGCTACACCGACAACGACACCTGGGCCGCCGGCGTCGGCCACAGCGCGTCGTGGCGCAAGGACCGCCTCCGGTACGTGGGTGCGGTCGCCTACGCCGACATCAACGCCAGCCTCTACCCGGCCGATCGCGAGGTCGGCTTCAACCTCGGGGGGAGCTTCCTGTTCCAGGACGTCAAGCTCCGGCTGGCGTCGAGCGACTTCTTCCTCGGCGGCAAGCTGTTCGCCATCGACGCCGACACCGCGTTCGGGATCGACGTGCCGCCCGATGTTCCCCTGCCCGAGGGGCAGGGCGACACCCAGGATGTGGGCCTCGCCGTGCAGGGCTACTTCGATGCCCGCGACAACACCTTCACGCCGAATCGCGGCCAGCTCTTCACCCTCGACGTCTGGCGCTACGACCAGGCGCTGGGCGGCGACTTCTCCTACTGGCGGGGGAGCCTGAAGGCGCAGTCCTTCCACCAGCTCCACCCCTCCTTCGTGCTCGGCCTGCGGCTCGAAGCCTCCGCGGTCAGCGGCGACCCGCCGTTCTGGGGTTACCCGTGGATCACGCTGCGGGGCGTCCCCGCGATGCGCTACCAGAACGAGCTGGCCGGCGTGGCGGAGGTCGAGGGCCGGTGGAACGTCCTCCGCCGGTGGGCGCTGATCGGCTTCTTCGGCAAGGGCGCCACCGACGGCGACACCCTGGTCTTCGACGACGCGAACGACGTCGACGCGTTCGGCGCGGGGGTGCGCTATCTCTACCTCCCGGATCTCGACCTGTGGGTCGGTGTCGACGTTGCCTGGGGCCCAGAAGACACCGTCGGGTACATCCAGGTCGGCCACGCCTGGTAGCCCCTGGCGGCAGCCACTCCAGCACCGTGGGTGAGGCGCGGTGACGCGGTGGCCGGGCGCCGTGTCATCCCAGTAGAATTGCGAATCGACACACGGGCCTGGCCGCTGGCACAGTGACCTGGGGACTCCCAGGAAGGACCGGCCGACGGCCACCGTTCACTCCAACTGCTGCGTGGTGCTGGCAGTCCGGCACCAGCGCCTCGCCGAGGGGCTCCGCGACCTCCTGGCGTCGGTCTACGACCCGGTCGTCGTGGTGTCCGACGAGGGCTCGCTGGTCGAGGCCGCGGAACGGCTCAGACCCCAGCTCGCGGTTGTCGGCCTGTCCTTCGGGACCGGTGACATCTCGGGCTGCTGCGGCGGCTGCGCGGCAGCTCCCCTGAAATGAGCGTGATCGTGCTCAGCCTCGAGGACGCCCCCGCGGTCGAGCGGGTCGTTCTCGCGGCCGGGGCGGACCGCCTGGTAAACATGAGCGACGCTGCGTTCGAGCTGCTGCCGGCCGCCGAGGCCCTCCTCGCAGCGCCACACAACGAAGGGAGATCAGGGAGATGATGGGTGCCAGGATTTCACGCGCAACAACCGCCTTCGTCCTGACCTGGCTGCTGGGGGCACTGCTCGTCGGTCACGGCGGCCGCAGGCGAACCCGCGACCGTGGTGTGCACGTCGGCGGTCGGCGACCGCCAGCACTGCGCGGCCGACACCTCGGCCGGGGTGCTGCTGGCGCGCTCCACCGGGCCGGCGGCCTGCCTGCTCGGCAAGACCTGGGGCTACGACGATGCCGGGATCTGGGTGTCGGACGGCTGCGGCGGCGAGTTCGTGGTGGCCCAGGCCGCGCCTCGGGTCACGGCGGCGCCAGCCCCGGCGCCACCAGAGGGGACGGTCGCGCCTGCCCCGGCGCCACCCGTCGGCGCGGAGGCGCCGGCTGCGGCGCCGCCACACGAGAGCCGACGCCACAACGCATCGAGACCTGGGGTGAGTTCGAGCCCGGCGACGGCTTTCTGGTCGGCAGGAGCAAGGCCGGCGAGCTGTCGATCAGCGCCTACGCGCTGGTGCGGTACATGAACCAGCTCCCCGCGGACCAGACCTTCACCGATCACCTGGGGAACGAGCACGACGTCGACACCCGGCAGGACGTCTTCCCGCACCGGGTCATGGTCTTCTTCAAGGGGTGGCTCGGCGACGCCCAAGCTCATCTACAACATCTTCATCTGGACCGTCAACACGACCGACCAGGATGCCCTCTTCGGGAGCCTCGGCTACCAGTTCAACCGGAAGTTCAGCCTGTACGCCGGCATCAACGGGCTGCCGGGCACGCGCTCGCTGCAGGGCTCGCACCCCTTCTGGCTCGGCCACGACCGCGTGATGGCCGACGAGTTCTTCCGGCCCTACTTCGCGTACGGCGTCTGGGCGCAGGGCGAGGTCACGCCCGGGCTCTGGTACAACGCCATGGTCGCCAACAACCTGAGCGCACTCGGCATCAAGGCCACCCAGCTGGACCGGGATTTCGGGGAACGGCGCCTCCGTCTGGTGGATGCCGACCACGCACGAGTTCGGCCCGCGCGGCGCCTACGGCGACTGGGAGATGCACGAGAAGGTGGCCACGCGGTTCGGCGTCTCGTGGTCGATGAGCCCCGAGAACCGCCAGACGGCTCCCCCACCGGCCCAACCAACAACACCACCATCAAGCTGGCGGACAGCCTGAACGTGTTCGACACCGGCTCGCTGGCGCCCGGCGTCACGGTCCAGAATGTGGACTACCAGCTGCTCTCCGTCGATGCCGGGATGAAGTACCGGGGCATCTTCGTCCAGACCGAGCTCTACTCGCGGCGGCTCGACGGCTTCGTCGCCGACGGAGCGCTGCCGGTCACCAAGATCGAGGACACGGGCTTCTACGTGCAGGCGGCGTTCTACCCGTGGCCGAAGAAGCTCGAGCTCTACGCCGCGACCTCGCAGATCTTCGGCGACAGCGACGCCGGCTTCGACAACAGCTCCGAGTACCTGGTCGGCGCGAACTTCTATCCCCTGGACACGCGCAACCACCGGCTCAACCTGCAGGTCATGGACGTCAACCACTCGCCGGTCTCGAGCACCTTCGGCTACTACGTGGGCGGCCAGGACGGCACGACCGTGTCGGCGGCGTTTTCGGTGTTCTTCTGATGCTGATGTATGCTCAGCGGAAGCCGGAAGAGGACGAGCTCGCGTGATGTGCGCGCGACATTTGGAAGGCATGGCAGTCGGTAGCTTGCCCGTCGCCTTGGTGCTGCTGGTCACGGCGCTGTCGTGCGCACCGACCTCTGTCCAGGCTGCCGAGCAGACGGCCGTCCCGTCCACGGACGTCGTGTGCGGATCGAAGGCCGGCGAGCGTCAAACCTGCGCCGCCGACACCAGCACGGGCGTCACCCTGGTTCGCTCCGTCGGCCCCGGGGCGTGCGAGCTGGGCAGGACCTGGGGCTGGGACGCGAACGGCATCTGGGTCTCGGACGGCTGCGGCGGCGAGTTCTCGCTGGGCCGGAAGGACACCTCGAGCTTCGGCGGCTACACCCCTGGCGGTGGGTTCAAGCTGGTCGACACCGAGCACGGGGACCTGAACTTCCGCCTGTGGTCCTACGTCCGGTACCTCAATCAGATGCGGCTCGACGAGACCTTCACGGACTCGTTCGGGGTCACCAAGGACGTGCAGCAGCGGCAGGACTTCCAGCTCAACAAGGTGCAGGTCAACTTCTTCGGCTGGATCATGAGCCGGAAGCTCCGCTACCTGGCCTACGTGTGGTCCTCGAACGTCAGCCTGGGGCAGGCCAGTCAGGTGGTTGTCGGCGGCAACCTGAACTACACCTTCAACGAGCACTCGACGGTGGGCGCCGGGATCTCCACGCTCCCCGGGGCACGCACCACCGAGGGCAACTTCCCCTACTGGCTCGGCCTCGACGCTCGACTGATCGGCGACGAGTTCTTCAGACCGTCCTACACCACGGGCATCTGGGCCAAGGGCGCCATCGTCGAGGGGCTCGAGTACAGCGCCATGGTCGGCAACAACCTCAGCCAGTTCGGCATCGACGCCGGGCAGCTGTCCAACGACCTGGACACCTGGTCGGCCGCCCTGATCTGGATGCCGTCAACCGGCGAGTACGGCAAGGCCGGCGGGTTCGGGGACTTCGAGCACCACGCCGAGGCTGCTACCAGGATCGGGGTCCACTACACCCAGAGCGACGAGGATCGCCAGAGCCAGCCGGGCACCGAGGCCTACGACAACGTCCAGCTGCGCCTGTCCGACGGCAACATCATCTTCGCGACGGATCTCTTCGGAGCGGGAATTCAAATCGACGCTGCCACCTACCGCATGACCTCCGTCGACGCCGGCCTCAAGTACCGCGGATTCTCGCTCGAAGGCGAGTTCTACTGGCGGATCCTCGACCGCTTCACTGGGCCAGGCACCGAGGGGCTGCCGTTCGACTCCCTACACGACCACGGCTTCCAGCTCCAGGGTTCGATGATGCTGCTGCCGCAGAAGCTGCAGCTGTACGTCGGCGGCTCCAAGGTCTACGGGGAGTACGGCGACCCCTGGGACCTCCGCCTCGGGGCCAACTGGTTCCCGTGGAGCAATCAGGTCGTCCGCTGGAACTTCGAGTACCTCGAGCTCAGCCGTTCCCCGGTCGGCGCCCTGAGCCTGCCCTATCCGGTCGGCGGCAACGGTTCTGTGTTTCACACCAGCTTCATGCTGTGGTTCTGATTGGAGAGCACGATCATGACAATGTCACGCTGTCCTGCAATCCACCGCGCGGTCCTGACCGCGGCCATCCTCGCGCTCGTCGCCGCGCTCCCCGTCGCCGCCCAGCTGGAGCCGGTCGCCGCGGACTCGTACCTCGTCAACGACGCCCACTTCCACCTCACCAACTACATCCAGGAAGGCACCGAGATCCACGATTTCCTGGCGATCATGGGCGACAGAGTGGGGCGATCGGTGGTGTTCGGGCTGCCGCTGCAGCAGACCTGGTCGTACGGCAACACCGGCGACTTCGCGCCCTGGTACTACCTGCAGACCGACGCGCCGCTCTACTACTACTCGTTCACCGACGCGGCGATGGCCATGGCCTACCGGTCCCTGACGCCGGAGCAGCAGGCGCGTCTCGACCCCATGATCATCGGCTTCAACCCGGCCGACATGTACGCGGCCGACCACATCAAACGGGTGCTGCTGACCTTCCCAGGGGTGTTCTCGGGCATCGGCGAGTTCACGATCCACAAGGAGTTCGTGTCGGCGAAGATCGCCGGCGGCCCGCCCAGCCTGACCGACCCGGCGCTCGACCGGATCCTCGACTTCGCGGCCGAGGCCGGGCTGGTCGTGATCCTGCACAACGACATCAACATGCCGTTCCCGAAGCCGGGCCAGGAGCCGTACATGCTCGCCCAGCTCAAGGAGCTGTTCGTCCGCCACCCGGACACCACCATCATCTGGGCGCATCTCGGCGTCGGCCGGATCGTGCGGCCCCTCGAGCAGCAGGGCGCGATCGTGGAGAGGATCTGCACCGATCCCGCGCTGAGCCACGTCTACATGGACATCTCGTGGGACGAGGTGGCGAAGTACATCACGGCTTCCCCGGAGTCGCTCGAGCGGTCGGCGGCGATCATCAACCGCTACCCGGACCGCTTCCTGTTCGGAACCGACGAGGTGGCGCCGCGCGATCAGGCGGGCTACCTGAAGGTCTACAACATGTACGCGCCGCTGTTCGAGAAGCTCACCCCGGAGGCGAGCTACAAGCTGCGCAAGGGCAACTACGAGCGGCTGTTCGACGCTGCTCGAATCAAGGTCCGCGCGTGGGAGCAGGCCAACGCGGAGGCGCCTCCCGTGGTGCCGCCGTGGACGCCGATCTCCGGCACCGGAGGGCAGTATGGAGATTGACGACGGCCGGATGGCCGGATTCCGTGGCACAATTGAGAACTCAACTGCAGATCGAGAAGGGAGGAATCGTATGAAAGGTGGACGACACGTGAGAATCCTGGCGCTCGCAGGGATCGCCGCCGCGCTGCTGCTTCCGCTCGCGACCCCGGCAGCCTGGGCCGAGGAGGGCGCCGAGGAGGCCAAGCCCCGCTTCGACCTTTACGGCTTCGTGATGACCGACGCCGGCTACCGTACCGGCCAGATCGATCCTGACTGGTTCGACGTCATCCGGCCGACCAAGATGGCGGCCTACGAGAACCAGTGGGGCGAGGACGGCAACACCTACTTCAGCGTCCGCCAGACCCGCTTCGGGACCAAGGCCTGGTTCCCGACCAAGATGGGCGAGCTGTTCACGGTGTTCGAGTTCGAGCTGTTCGGAACCGGCGCGGACGCCGGGCAGACAACCTTCCGCCTCCGTCACGCCTACGGCGAGCTCGGCGCGTTCGGCGCCGGCCAGTACTGGAGCCCGTTCATGGACATCGACGTGTTCCCGAACTCGCTCGAGTACTGGGGTCCCAGCGGCATGGTCTTCTTCCGCAACATCCAGGTGCGCTGGATGCCGATCAAGGGTGACACCAGGCTGACCATCGCCCTCGAGCGGCCGGGCGCCAGCGGCGACCTCGGCAAGTTCGAGGAGCGTGTCGAGCTCCAGGACGTCAAGGGCCACTTCCCGCTGCCCGACCTGTCGGCCGAGTACCGGCACGGAGCCGACTGGGGCTACGTCGAGATCGCGGGCATTCTGCGCCAGATCGAGTGGGAGGACGTCGGCACCGACCAGTACGACCTTTCGGGCAGCGCCACCGGCTGGGGCCTCAGCCTCAGCTCGAACCTCAAGCTCGGGGATGCGAACACCGTCCGGTTGCAGGCGGTGTACGGTGAGGGCATCCAGAACTACATGAACGACGCCACGACCGACGTCGGGATCGAGGTCCACCCCGAGAACCCGGAGACCCCGATCGAGGGCGTCGCCTTGCCGATGCTGGGCATCGTCGCCTTCCTCGACCACAACTGGTCGAGCGAGTGGAGCACCTCAGTCGGCTTCTCGACCTTCGACATGGACAACACCGACGGCCAGTCGGATGATGCCTTTGCCAGCGGCCGCTACGCCCTCCTCAACCTGCTCCACACCCCGGTGCCGAACGTCATGATCGGCGGCGAGCTGCAGTACGGCTACCGCGAGAACTTCAACGACGGCTGGAACGTCGACGACTTCAAGGTCCAGTTCTCGTTCAAGTACAGCTTCTCACACACCCTCGGAGGGAACTCATGATTGCAAAGTCTCGTGACATGAGCGGAGCGGGCCTGGTCGGCCTTGCCATGATCGGGCTGTTGCTGCTGCCCGCGATGGCGTCGGCGCAGTCTGCGGCGGATCCCACTGCCAAGGACTTTCAGCGCCTCGTGGACGAGGCGTACAACCTGTACAAGGACGTGAAGGAAGGCGCCAACGCCAACTACATTCCGATCCTCGACACGGTGCCCAGCGAGCTGTTCGGCGTCGCCATCGCCACCCGCGACGGCAAGGTCTACTCGGCCGGCGAGCAGGAGTACCGCTTCTCGATCCAGTCCGTGTCCAAGCCCTTCACCGCGGCGCTGGTCATGAGCCAGCAGGGGCCCAAGGCGATCCGCGAGAAGATCGGCGTCGAGCCCACCGGCCTGGCCTTCAACTCGAAGCTGGCGCTCGGAGATCTACCCTGAGCGTTCCGTGAACCCGCTGGTCAATGCCGGCGCCATCGCGGCCGTCAGCCTGGTCCAGGCGGGCTCCGAGGACGAGCGCTGGAAGCTGGTGCACGAGAACTGGAGGGGTTTGCGGGCGGCAAGCTGCCGGTCCTCGAGGAGGTCTACACAGTCCGAGTACGGAGACCTGCTGGCGCAATCGCGGCATCGCCAACCTGCTCTACAACTGGGGGCGGCTGTACTGCGACCCCGAGGAAGCCCTGCGAGTGTACACGCGCGAGTGCTCGGTCGGCGTGAACACGCATGACCTCGCGCTGATGGGCGCGACGCTGGCCAACGGCGGCGTCAACCCGCTGACGGGGCGCCGGATGATGCCGGCAGAGCACGTTCCCGAGCTGCTGGCCATCATGGCCACCGCGGGCTTCTACGACGAGTCCGGCGAGTGGATGTACAGCGCCGGCCTGCCGTCGAAGACCGGCGTGGGCGGCGGCATCGTCTCGGTGGTGCCGGGCAAGTTCGCGATCGCGGCCTTCTCGCCGCGCCTCAACGAGGCCGGCAACAGCATCCGTGCGATGCGCGCCATCAGTTACATTGCGGGGAAGCTCGGTGTCGGTGTGTACGGGCCCAACACGGGCGAGTGAGCTCCGGCTGACACGCCCCTGCGAGGCGCGGGTCGTGCAGAGCGAGGAAGGGGCTCCGTCAGCGGGGGCCCCTTCCGTTGATGGGCGCCGCGGAGTCGGTGGGCGGAGCGAACGGGAACGGAGAACTGACGCGTGAGAGGAGTTGAGCGATGACTGCTCTGGATCGAGCTCGCGCTGCTGCTGGCCTGCATCGTCGTCGGCGCCCGGATCGGCGGGATCGGGCTCGGCACCATCTCCGGGCATCGGCCTGGTCGTCTTCGTGTTCGTGTTCCGCATGCCGCCCGGCAGCCCGCCGGGGACCGTGCTCGGGATGATCATCGCCGTCATCACGGCGCTCTCGCTGCTATGCAGGCGGCCGGCGGCCTCGACTACCTGATCGGGGGCGCCGAGCGAGCTCCTGCGCCGGCAGACCGCGCCAGGTCACCTTCCTGGCGCCGCTCGTCACCTACGTGCTGGTCTTCGCTTCCGGCACGCAGCACGTCATCTACGCGCTGCTGCCGGTGATCGCCGAGGTGTCGCGCAAGGCCGGCGTCCGGCCCGAGCGGCCGCTGTCGATCAGCGTGATCGCGTCGCAGCAGGGGCTGGTCGCGTCGCCCGATCTCGGCGGCGACGGTGGCGCTGGTCGGCCGTGCTCGCCGGCGTCAGCGTCGGCCTGCCGCAGATCCTGCTCGTCATCATCCCGGCGACGCTGCGTCGGGCGTCCTCGCGGGCACGCTGTCGGTCGCGTGGCGCGGGCGCCGAGCTCGCCGACGATCCCGAGTACCAGCGCGCGCCTCGCCGAGGGGACGTCGCCGCGCCGCGCGCGCAGCCGCGCGCTCGAGGGCATCGGCGCGCCGCCGCGCGCGTCGGCGCCTGCGTGGTCTTCCTCGCCGCGATCGTCGTGGTGGTGCTGCTCGGCGCTCTTCCCGACGCTGCGGCCGGTCTACGAGACGACTCGTCGAGGGCGTGACCGAGACGGGACAGGTCGACATGGGCCGCGCGATCATGATCGTCATGCTCGCCGCGGCCGGCCTGCTGCATGATCCTCTTCAAGGCCAGCCCCGAGGCGGCGGTCAAGGGCAGCATCATGAAGGGCGGGCTGACCGCCATCATCTCGATCCTCGGCGTGTCCTGGCTCGGGCTCGTCGTTCTTCGAGGGCAACCAGCACGGCGATCGTCGGCGGCATCTCCGCGCGTCATCCAGTCGCAGCCCGTGGGTCTTCGCGCTCGGGCTGTTCGCGCTGTCGATCCTGCTCTTCAGCCAGGCCGCGACCGTCGTGACGCTGGTGCCCGGTCGGCGCTGGCCCTCGGCCTGTCCGCGCCGCTCCTGGTCGGCGCCTACCCGGCGGTCAACGGCAACTTCTTCCTGCCGACCTACGGCACCGTGCTGGCGGCCGTCTCGTTCGACCAGACCGGCACGACGCGGATCGGCAAGTACCTGCTCAACCACAGCTTCATGCTGCCCGGGCTGGTCGACCACGGTGACCGCGACCGTCGTCGCGATGGTGCTCGCGCGGTGGCTCCTGGGGTGAGCGTCGCTGACGTGAGGACCGAAAGGAGACAACCATGAGACACGGAAGCTCGTCATGCACTCGTCGGCCTCGCAGTCGGCTCTGCTGCTCGCGCCGTCGCGCCGCCGCCCAGCCAGCCGGTGCGCGTCGAGCACGACCTGCTCGGCGCCAAGGAGATCCCGGCCGACGCCTACTACGGCGTGCAGACGGCGCGCGCCCTGGAGAACTTCCAGATCTCGGGGATCCCGATCTCGCACTACCCCGAGTTCATCGAGGCCTTCGCCATCGTCAAGCTCGCCGCCGCGCGGGCGAACAACGACGTCGGCGCCCTCCCGAAGGAACAGTTGGAGATGATCGAGCAGCGCCTGCAAGGCGGTCATCGAGGGCAAGTACCGCGACCAGTTCCCGGTCGACCTGTACCAGGGCGGCGCCGGCACCTCGACCAACATGAACGTCAACGAGGTCCTCGCCAACGTCGGCGCTGGAGCTCGCGGGGCACAAGAAGGGCGAGTACCAGTTCCTCGACTCGCACGACCACCTCAACATGTCGCAGTCGACCAACGACTCCTATCCCGACGGCCATCAAGGTCGCGTTCATCCTCCGCAACGACAAGCTGATCCGGGAGATGGAAGCCCTCGCCGCCTCCTTCCGCGCGAAGGGGGACGCGTTCCTCGAACGTCGTGAAGATGGGCCGGACCGAGCTGCAGGACGCCGTGCCGATGACGGTCGGCCAGGAGTTCCATGCCTTCGCCGCCTCGATCGAGTGGGAGATCGCAGCTGCTGCGGGACGCCGAGAGGTACCTGTACGCGCAGAACATGGGGGCCAGCGCGATCGGCACCGGCATCAACGTGCCGAAGGGGTACCCGGAGCGGTGCGCCGCGCACCTGGCCGAGCTGACCGGCAAGCCGATCGTGCCGGCCTCGGACATGATCGCGGCGACCTGGGACCAGCAGGGGTACGTCGTCTACTCCGGGGCGCTCAGGAGCCTGGCCGTCAAGCTGTCGAAGATCTCCGCCGACCTGATCCTGCTCGCCTCCGGCCCGCGCGCCGGCCTCTTCGAGATCAATCTGCCGCCGCTGCAGCCGGGGTCGTCGATCATGCCGGGCAAGGTCAACCCGGTCATGCCCGAGGTGATGGGCGTCGTCGCCTTCCGGGTGATCGGCAACGACGTCGCCGTCGGCCTGTGCTCCACGCACGGGCAGCTGCAGCTCAACGCCTACGAGCCGCTCGCCGCGCATCGCGGTCATGGAGTCCCAGGGGCTGCTCGAGCGGACGTCCATGACCTTCCGGACCAGGTGCATCGACGGCATCACGGTCAACGAGGAGGTCCTCGCCCGCAACCTCGAGGAGACGGTCGGCATCGTGACCGCGCTGAACCCGGTCATCGGCTACGAGAAGGCCACCGAGCTGGCGGCCGAGGCCTACCGGACGGGCAAGGGGCTGCTCGAGATCGTCCGCGAGAAGAAGATCCTGACCGAGGAGCAGATCAAGGACCTCCTCGACCCCGCGAAGCTGACCGGCCTCGATCCGAGCCATCTATCCAACCAAGTCAAGAACTGACAGAAGCGAGAGGACTGCCATGAGAGGCACTGCGATTCGTTCGGAGTTGCCGTCCTGGCGCTCGCCACCCTGGTCGCCGGCGCCGCCGCCGCCCAGGCGCTCCCCAACATCGTCATCCTCGCCACCGGCGGCACCATCGCCGGCGCCCAGCCCAAGGAGGGCGACCCCGGCTACAAGTCCGGCAGCCTCTCCGTCGACTCGCTGATCGCCGCCGCGCCCGGGCATGGACAAGCTCGCGCGGATCACCGGCGAGCAGATCGCCTCGATCGGCAGCCAGGACATGAACGACGACGTCTGGCTCAAGCTCGCCCGGCGCGCCAACGAGCTGCTCGCGACGCCCGGACGTCGACGGCATCGTCGTCACCCACGGCACCGACACCCTCGAGGAGACCGGCTTACTTCCTCGACCTCGTGATCAAGAGCGACAAGCCGGTGGTGCTGGTCGGGTCGATGCGGCCCGCCACCTCGACCAGCGCCGACGGCCCGCTCAACCTCTACAACGCGGTCGCGGTCGCCGCCGATCCCGGCGCCAAGGGCCTCGGCGTCCTGGTGGTCTCCAACGACGACCTGTTCGCGGCGCGCGAGATCCAGAAGACCAACACCACCGACCTGCAGACCTTCGTCTCGCCGAACCGCGGCCAGCTCGGCGAGGCGTACTACGGCAAGGCCTGGTACTTCGGACAGCCGACGACCCGTCCACACCGGCAGCAGCGAGTTCTCCCTCGACGGCGTGACCGCGATGCCGCGGGTCGACATCGTCTACGCCCACGAGAACGCGGACGGCGATGATGGTCGAGGCCGCGGTCGCCGCCGGCGCCAAGGGGATCGTGCTCGCCGGCGTCGGCGACGGCAACGCGACCAAGGCGATGATCGACGCGCTGGCCGCCGCCGCCGCCAAGGGCGTGGTGGTGGTCCGCAGCACCCGGGTCGGGAGCGGCATCGTGCGCCGCAACATCGAGGTCAACGACGACAAGCTCGGCTTCGTGGCCGCGCTCGAGCTCAACCCGCAGAAGGCGCGGGTCCTGCTCCGCCTGGCGTTGACCAAGACCAGCGACGCCAAGCGAGATCCAGGGCTACTTCGACCGCTACTGAAGCGCCAGGCCGCAAGGCCTGCACTGCTGACCATTCGACGGCCGCGGGTAACCGCGGCCGTGACTTCCTCCCCGCGTGGCCCAGCGCGCGTGGGTTGCCGGGATGCGGGCGACACCCCTCCGCCGACCTGCTCACCCCCCGTATAAATTCGGATTGCGGCTGCGGCGTATGTACCGTACCATGAGTATTTGAGGCCCCGTCTGCGGAGGACATCGCGATGGACATCGTGAAGAAGCGAGGAGCAGCAACCAAAGGGCGCGCGGCCACGGCGATCGCCGGCGCGGGTGTCGTGGAGGTCAAGGCCACCATTCCGCCGCAACAGGTCAAGGCGGCCCTCAAGCGCTACCACCTGGATCCCGCCACGCAGGACGCGCGCTACATCTACTTCTTCGACACCCCGGACCTCGCCCTGCTGAGCGCCGGGGTCATCGCGCGCGCCCGGCGCGTGGTCGGCGGCAAGCACGACAGCACGATCAAGTTCCGCCCGGTCGTCGCGAGCGAAATTCCCAAGCGCTGGGCCACCCACAAGGGCTTCAAGGTCGAGGCCGACGCCAGCGACCGGGGAGTCGTGACCTCCGCCTCGCTGACCATGCCCGTCGAAAAAGGTCTGATCAAGAAGGTGGCGGCGGGAGACGAGCGGATCGGCCGCCTGTTCACCGAGGAGCAGCTCATCTTCCTGCTCGCCATGGCCCACCGCAAGCTCGACTACTCAAAGCTGATCGCCCTGGGTCCGGTCCAGGCCTTCCGCTGGAAGCTCGCGGAGCCGGCCCTGCCCTGGCCGCTGACGGTCGAGCTGTGGCGGCGTCCGGACGGCGAGCAGATCATGGAGGTCTCGGTCAAGGCCCCGGCCGCGCAAGCCGCCGTCATCTACTTCGGCTTCATGGCCTTTCTCGCCGAGGTCGGCGCGGAGCGCGACGACAACCAGCAGGCCAAGACCCGGTGGGCGCTCGACTTCTTCGCCGCAAAGGCGAAGAAGCCTGCGGTTAAAGCCCGTGCCCGCACCAAGACCCCGAAGGCCGGCCAACGGGTCAGGCGAAGCGGTCGGCCAGCAGCCCGTGCCGCAAGCCGCGGTCGCTGACCGACAGGGTATCGCGGCCGAGCTTCTCCATCACGGTCCGCACCACGCAGGCGCCGGCCAGGATGACGTCGGCGCGCTTGGGCTGCAAGCCGACGATCTGTCGGCGCGCCGCGACGTCGCGAGAGCGGTAGAGCTCGATCTGGCGGTCGACCTCGGCGCGGGAGAGCACCGAGCCCTGCACCACCTCTGGATCGTAGACGGCCAGGCCGTGCATCACCGCCGTCATGTTGGTGATCGCCCCTCCCATACCGACCAGGGCCTCCGGGGAGGGCCGGCCGTCAAGGCTGCTGAACTCGCCGGCGATCGCCGCCAGCGCCGCCTCGAGTTGCGCCGGGGTCAGCACGCCGCCGAGGCCGTGCTGCGTGGTCAGGCGGACCGCGCCGATGTTGAGGCTGAACTGCTCGTCCACCGCGTCGCCGTGGCCGAAGGTGAACTGGGTGCTGCCGCCGCCGGTGTCGAAGATCGTGAGGCGTCCCTTGGCGAGACCGAGGCCGGACTTGACGGCGAGGTAGGCCAGCCGCCCCTCCTCCTGCCCGGGGACGACCTCGATGGCGACGCCGCAGCGCTCCCGCACGCGAGTGATGAAGTGCTCGCTGTTTCCTGCGGTCCGCATTCCCATGGTCCCGACCGCGACCAGGGACGACGCCTGGTGCCGCTTCGCCTCATCGGCCATGCCGGCGATGGCCTCCACGGTCCGCTCGATCGCGGCAGGGGCGATGTCGCCGGTTTCCGCGATGCCCTCGCCGAGCCGCGTCACCTCGCCCCGGTCGACGATGGTCCGCCACGAGCCGTCCGCCCGCCGCTCGGAGATGTTGAACTTGACCGAGTTGGTCCCGACGTCGATGACCGCGTAGACCGGCATGGCGCCCACCTCAGCCCTTCATCCCGACGACGGCCTTGAGCCCGCGCGGGTAGCTGATGTTCGGAAGGCCGGCGAGACCCATCTCGTGCACCGCCTCGACCACGCGGCCGGCGTCCTCCGACTCGATGGCCACGGTGCGCACCGGCGTGCCGTCGGCGACCACCTCGGTCATCTCCGACATGCAGCCGTTGATCGTGTAGCGCAAGCGGCGCTTGTGAACCGCCACCGCCCGCACCCCGCGACCAGGTGCGCCGAGCTCGGCCACGAGCTCGTCGAGCGTGAAGGCGTCCCGGCCGGACGGCGCGCTCACTCCCAATGCGGCGCAGACGGTGGCCACATCCGCCTGCCCGAGCGGGAAGTTCGCCTTCATCACCGGCCGCCACTGCTCGAGGCCGGCAGCGCTGACCTGCTCCAGCGTCTTGAGGTCCATCAGCTCGGCGCGAATCTTGACGTTGGCGTCGGTGACCGGGGAGAGCAGATAGATCTCGTCGCTCTCCTGGACCTTCTCGGTCGCCAGCGCGGCGAACTTCGCATCGGCCGCTCCGAACGCTGTCCCGAAGGTGCGCCACTCCCAGCGCGGAATGATCGTGTTCATGAATCGCCTCCCGTGTGATCGACGGCCGTCACCGTAGCACGGAATCCAGGCTCAACTGGCAGCTCCGGATCGCATCGCCGTCACGAACCCGGCCTGCTCGCCTGCGAATCCGGAGCCTCGGCGAGGACCGCCTGGACGACGCCGTCCAGGGAGAGCTTGCGGCTCAGCTCCACCGACGAGGGCCTCGCCGCCGCCGGCACGAATGAAGTCGCGCACCGACGCGCGGGCGTTGGCGAAGCGAAGCTGGATGCCGGCCGTCGCCAGCTCCTGCTGCAGGGAGCGCGAGCATCAATCCGGCGGTCACATCCATGGTCGGAGAGGTGGAGAGGTCGAAGACCACGGCCCGAACCGGCTCCGGGGCGGCGCCGAGGTGCTGCCGGACCTCGTCGCGCACGTGATTCGCGTTGAAGTAGAGGAGCGGGGCTTCGACCCGGATGATCAGGACGCCCGGCACCCTCTCGTTGTCGGGATGGCGCTCGAGGTCGGAGTAGCGCCTGGTTCCCGGGATCCGCCCGAGAGCGGCCACGTGCGGCCGCGCCATGTCCCGCAGCAGCATCGCCAGCGACATGACCGCCGCCACGATCACGCCTTTCAGGATGCCGAGGAGCAGGACGCCGACGAGCGCCACCATCGCGATGGCGAACTCGGTCCGGCGCACTCGCCACAGCCGTCGCAGGTCGGCGACCTTGATCAGCCCCGCCACCGCCACCAGGACGATCGCGGCGAGGATGACGTTCGGGAGGTTGCGCAGGAGGCCGGTCAGGAAGAGCAGGCAGAGCGCGATCACGGCCGACGCGAAGACCAGCGCCAGCGGTGTCTTGGCACCGGCCTTGTCGTTGACCGACGACTGAGACAGGCCGCCGGCAACCGGATAGCCCTGCCCGAACCCGGCGGCGAGGTTGGCTGCGCCCAGCGCGAGCAGCTCCTGTCGCGGGTCGATCTCGTAGCCGTTCTTCTGCGCCAAGGTCCGGGCAGCGGAGATGCCCTCGATGTAGGCCAGGAGGAAGCACGCGAAGGCGAGCGGGATGACGCCGTCGACGTCGCGGACGCGAAGCCCCGGCAGGTCCAGCGCCGGCAGGCCGGAGGGAATGAGGCCGACGGTCTTGAAGCCGAGCTCGGCCAGCGGCGTCACCGACAGGAGCACGATCGACAGCGCCACGACGACGAGCGCGACCGGCCGTCCGGGGAAGAAGCTGCTCGCCGGCGACGAGGAGCGTGATCGCGGCAAGGCCGAAGCCGAGCACGGCGAGGTTGGTCTGGCCGAGCTGGCGGGCGAGGATCGCGACCCGCTCGAAGAAGCTCTCTCCGCCGCCGGGGACCCCGAGCAGCTTGGGCAGCTGGGTCGTGGCGATCGTGATCGCCGCGCCGGCCTTGAAGCCGAGCAGCACGGTCTCGCTGATGAAGTTGACCAGCGAGCTCAGGCTGAACAGCCAGGCCAGCACGCAGATGGCCGCGAAGACGAGGGCGGTCAGGGCGGAGATCTGGACCCACCGCGCCGGATCGCCTCCGGCCATGCCCGCGACCGTGGTGCCGACCAGCATCGAGATCGCCGAGGTCGGCCCGATGGCGAGCTGCCGCGACGAGCCGAAGCACGCGTACAGGAGGCCGCCGAAGAGGTAGCAGTAGATGCCGTGCTGTGGCGGCAACCCGGCGAGCGTCGCGTAGGCGAGGGAGACCGGGATGGCGTAGGCCGCCAGCGTCGCGCCCGCCACGGCGTCGGCCCGCAGCCAGCGCGGCTGGTAGGAGCGGAGCCACTGCGCCGGGGGAAGACCGAGCGCCAGAAGCTCCCCCGCTCTCGAGTCGGCGACGATGCCGCGTCGGCGTCGGTGGTGCCCGGCATGCGCTCGTTCATTGTCTGCATTATCCACGATTCGAAGCCATCAACCCCCGGGAAAACTACTGACCGGCCAGGACGTCACTGGTGCTCTACAATCGAAGCCATGAAACACCTGCTTCACGAGATCCGTCACAATCCTCTGCTCTGGCTGCTCCTCTTCGTGCCGGTGGTGTTCCTGGCTGAGGCGTTCAAGCCAGCGAGCCCCGACGCTGCTGTTCGTGCTGTCGGTCCTGGCCATCGTGCCGCTCGCGGCCCTGCTCAGCCACGCCACCGAGTCCGTGGCGGCCAAGACCGGCGATGCGGTCGGCGGCCTGCTCAACGCCACGCTGGGAAACCTGACCGAGCTGGTCATCGCGCTCACCGCCCTGCGCGCCGGGCAGTACATGCTGGTCAAGGCGTCCATCGCCGGCGCGATCGTCACCAACGTCCTGTTCATGCTGGGCGCCTCGTTCCTGCTCGGCGGGCTCAAGCACCACACTCAGGAGTTCAACAAGGCCGGCGCCCGTTTCCAGGCGGGCCTGCTCTTCCTGGCCACGGTCGCACTCCTGGTTCCCTCCGCGACGACCAAGGTCGACTCGCCGGCGGCGGCGGCGTTCGCGCAGGAGCTGAGCCTCGGTCTCGCGGTGTTGCTGATCGTCGCCTACGGCCTCGGCATGGTGTTCTCGCTCAAGACGCACCGCGAGCTCTTCGCCAGCGCCGAGTCCGGCGAGGCTGGCGAGGCGTCATGGCCGATGGGAGTGGCCCTGGCCACGCTGGCCGGCGTCACCGTGCTGGTGGCGCTGGTCAGCGAGGTCTTCGTCGAGTCGGTGCAGGAAGCGGCGAAGACCTTCGGGATGTCGCCCGGCATTCGTCGGGCTTCATCATCGTCGCACTGGTCGGCGGTGCGGCGGAGATGGCCTCGGCGTTCTCCGGCGCGCGCAAGAACCGGCTCGACCTGAGCGTCGGGATCGCGCTCGGGAGCGCGTCGCAGATCGCGCTCTTCGTCGCCCCGGTGCTGGTGCTGCTCAGCTACGTCATCGGCCCCTCGCCGATGAGCCTGGACTTCTGGCCGGGCGCGGTGGCGATGATGCTGATCTCGACGCTGACCGCGGCGCTGGTGACGACCAGCGGGCGCTCGGCGTGGTTCGTCGGGGTGCTGACGCTGATGGTGTACCTGACCTTTGCGATGTCGCTCTACCTGCTGCCGCCGGGACTGCGCTGAGATGGCGGTCCACCCGGGCACAGCCAGCGAACACGCGGCCACTCCGGTGAGTCGCGGATCCCGCCAGATCCCCGAAGCGCGTGCTGGAGCCGATCGACCGCACCTCCGAGGTCCTGTTCGGGCTGATCATGGTCCTCACCTTCACCGGCTCGCTCAGCGTCGCCCAGGCCGGCCGCGACGACGTGCGAGCGATGCTCATCGGCGCCCTCGGCTGCAACCTGGCGTGGGGAATCATCGACGCGGTCTTCTACCTGATGGGCTGTCTCGCGGAGAAGCACCGCGGCCTCGCCACCCTTCGCGCGGTGCGCGACGCTCGCGATCCGGAGCAGGCGCAGAGCCTGCTCGCGGATGCGCTGCCGCCGGTGGTGGCGTCGGTCGTCCAACCGGCGGAGCTGGACGCGATGCGCCTGCGCCTGAACCAACTCCCCGAGCCGCCCGACCACGCACGCCTGGGCAAGGACGACTGGCTGGGCGCGCTCGGCGTCTTCCTGCTGGTCTTTCTGGTGACCTTCCCGGTGACGATCCCGTTCATCGTCATGCCGCACGCCGTGGCCGCCTTGCGCGTCTCCAACGCGATCGCGATCGCGATGCTGTTCATGATGGGATACGCCTCCGGACGCCGCGCCGGGTACCGGCGGCCCTGGCTGATGGGGGCCTCAATGGTCGTCCTGGGAGCCGTCCTGGTGGCCCTCACCATCGCGCTCGGAGGATGATGAACGTACGGCGCCTGGTCGCTCTCTCGGTGATTGTCGTCGTTCTCGCCGGCGGCGACGCCCTGGCCCAATCGACGCCAGCTCCGTCCACCTTGCACGGCGCGGACCCACCGGCCCGTCTCAGCGCGCCGGTTGACGAGAACGCGTGGTCGTTTTCGGCCTACGCGTACGCCTACATCGTGCCGGACGACGCTAATTTTCTGCAGCCCACCGTCACCGCCGATCGCGGCAGGCTCCACCTCGAGGCGCGCTACAACTACGAGGACTTCAACACCGGCTCGCTGTGGGTCGGCTACAACCTGAGCGCTCGACGGTGAGGTCACGCTGGTGTTCACGCCGATGGTCGCCGCTGTCGTCGGCGACACCGACGGAGTGGCCCCGGGCTTCAACCTCTCGATCGACTGGTGGCGGCTCGCCTTCTTCAGCCAATGCGAGTACGTCTTCGACACCGATGGCTCGGAGGAGAGCTTCTTCTACAGCTGGACGGAGCTGAGCGTCTGGCCGCTGGACTGGCTCGGCGCGGGCGTGGTGGTCCAGCGCACCAAGGCTCGCGGGACTCGGACTTCGAGGCGGAGCCCGGCGATTCTGCTCGGCGTCGCCTACAAGCAACGGCGACCTCACCGTCTACGTCTTCGACCCGGACGAGAGCGACCCCACGGTGGTTGTGGGAGCCGGCCTGAGCTTCTGAGCCGATCCCTCGACGACCGCCGCACCCCCACGGACAGGTCCACGACTCCGAAAAAACACTCATTGACACGACTCTGAGAGAATCTATGCTCGAAACAGCCCGGAGGGGTTTCTCGCCCGAGAATTCAGTTGGGCATATGCCGATCTCGATCGGCGCCCGCTGCCAAGGAGGTGGCACCATGAAGCGCTTCAGAATCGCAGCGATCCTGCTGGTTGTTGCGGGGATGGGTTTGGCTGTTGCCGCATCGGCCCAGCAGGCGGCGCAGCCGACCCAGTACGTGTTCCCGGCCAAGGGCCAGTCGCCCGCACAGCAGCAGCAGGACGAGGCAGCCTGCTCGAGCTGGGCGACCCAGCAGACCGGCTTCGATCCGGCCAAACCCCCTGTGCCGCCCCAACCGGCCCCCGACACCGGCGCCGCAGAAGGGCGCCGGTCTGCGTGGCGCCGCGCGTGGCGCGGCGGCGGGTTACATCGTCGGCGACCTCGCCAACGACGAGGGAGGCGAGGGCGCGGCGATCGGCGCGGTGGTCGGTGGCGCCCGGGCGGCCAGCAAGCAGAAGCAGGCGCAGGGGGCCGCCCAGCAGCAGCAGACGGCCCAGCAGCAGCAGTACCAGCAGCAGGTGCAGCAGCTCCAGGGCGAGTACCTCAAGGCACGGGCCGCCTGCCTCGAGGCCAAGGGCTACACGGTGAAGTGACGGGAGGAATGACATGTCCACGCGCTCGTGCCTCGTCGCCTCGATTCTGCTCCTCGCTCCGCTCACCGCCGCGGCCCAGACCCTCGACTGGCCCACCGCGATCGTCTGCTCGCTCGGCGATCCGACAATCTGCACACCGGAGGGCTGCCACCAGGCTTCGCTCGACACTCTGGACCTGCCCCGCCTGATTCGACTCGACCTCGAGGCCGGCGTGATGCACGCCGTGACGCCGGAGCACGCCGGCCGCCGGTCGAGCTTCGAGATCATCGACCGCGGCGAGACCAAGCTCGTCATCAGGGGCTACGAGAACGGGCGGGCCTTCTCCGGCGTGCTCGACGAGCCCGGCACGCTGGCGCTCAGCGCCTCGGTGGAAGGAACGACCTTCTCGGTGTTCGCCCGCTGCACCGACCTGAAGCTCATCGTTGACGCCGGAAAGTGAATCGGCGGGCGAGCGCCGCCGATCGACCCGAGGGTCTGCCAGTGTCTGATAGAGCGAGCGAACACAACCGGCAGGTTGAGTCGAGGCTTGTTTCGCCTCTTGCGTCTAGGATCTTCGGGTATGGACGAGAGGTATCAGAATGGACGAGTTCGACAAGAATCGGCTGAAGAAGATCGTGATGTTCCTGCTGTCCCTGCTGGTGGCAGCAGGGATCACCTTCCTCATGAAGGAACCTGGGTTCACCGACTCCCAGGTGTATGTTCTCTTTCTCCTGTTCTTCGCCATCGGCTTGTGGCTGACAGAGGCGATCCCCGCATTTGCCGTCAGCCTCTTCATCATTGCGTTTCTGGTGTTTTCCTTGGGAAATGGATACTTCAACTCAGAGCCTGAAAACATTGACAAGTATGCCCAGACCTTTTCCAGCAGCGTGATCTGGCTCATGCTCGGCGGATTTTTCCTGGCCGCGGCCATGACCAAGACTGAGCTGGATCAGGCTCTTTTCCGGTTCACATTGAAGATCTCCGGCAGAAATCCGAGAAACTTGCTCATCGGCTTGATGTTGACCACCATGGTCGCCTCGATGCTCATGTCCAACACCGCGACGACCGCCATGGTGATTGCAGCCATCATGCCCCTTCTGATGTCGCTGGGTAGAGGTTCAGGGTTTGCAAAGGCCTTGCTGTTGGGCATACCGATAGCAGCTGCCACGGGCGGCATGGGCACCATCATCGGAACTCCTCCAAACGCCATTGCCGTGGGTGCGTTGGAGAACGCAGGTATCAGCATCGATTTCATCGACTGGATGAAGTACGGCGTCCCCATTGCATGTGCGCTGACCGCGATCAGTTGCCTTGTGCTGATCAGGGTCTTCGTCAAGGACAGGGCCCCCATCTCCCTCGCTTTCCTTGAAGACCAGAAGGGCAACACGTCACGCGAGTTTGTCCGACAGCGCCGGATTGTCGTCGGCGTCATCATCGTCACCGTAGGACTGTGGTTGACCACCTCCTTGCATGGGGTGACCGTTGCCGCGGTTTGCGCGGTTCCCCTGGTCTTCCTCACGCTGACACGCGTTCTTGAGGGCAAAGACATTCAGGGCCTGCCGTGGGACACCCTCCTGCTGGTTGCGGGTGGTCTTGTCGCTCGGATTGGCACTCGAGAATACCGGTCTATTGAGTCACTATGCTCACAAGCTGATCACCATGGAGATAGAGAGCATTGTCTTGATGTTTATCTTTGCTTTTGTCACGATGCTCGTCTCGAATATCATGAGCAATACGGCAGCGAGTACCGTGATGATTCCCCTCGGTATGGCGATCCTGCCCGGATTCAAAACAGAGGTTGCGCTTATCGTCGCACTTTCGGCATCTTCGGCCATGTTTCTGCCGGTATCCTCACCGCCGAACGCGATCGCTTTCAGCACGGGACTCCTCGAACAGAGGGACTTCAGGATCGGGGGCATCATCGTTGGCCTGCTCGGGCCCCTGTTGGCGATACTCTGGGTGCTTCTCATCACGTGAGTCATCGATGGGCGGGCTCGTCCTCGTGACGCAACCCGGTGCCTGCCGGCCGGTCCTTGAAGGCTCAATGCGCGATTTGACAGCGCTCCCAGAGGCCCTATCCTCGTGGCCAGGTTCAGCGGGAACGAACTTCTTGTCTCCTCGAGCTGCAGGGAGGTCGGTCATGAGTGCCAACAAGAACTTCTGGTCGACGTCCGGGATCGGTGTAATCCTCGTCGTGACGGCGCTCGTCGCCCTCGCGGCCTGCGGAGCTCGGGACGAGACGGCGCCGCCGGACGCGACCGCCGCATCGCAGCCGACCGAGGTGGCGACCGAGGTGCCAACACCGCAGCCGGTCGGCTTCGCGCCCCTCGTCGAGACCTTCACCGGCGACCTCGACGGCATGATCGAGCGGCGCGTGATCCGCGTCCTGACCGTGCAGAACCCGATCCTCTACTTCGTCGATCAGGGGCGCGAGGTCGGGATCACCTACGAGACGATCAAGGCCTTCGAAGCGCAGCTCAACAAGCGGCTCGGCAACAAGGTCGTCACGGTCCACGTCATCGCGATCCCGGTGGCGCGCGACGAGCTCATCCCACGCCTGCTCGCCGGCCAGGGTGACATCGCCGCCGCCCAGCTCACCGTCACGCCCGAGCGCCAGCAGCAGGTGGACTTCTCGGATCCCTTCCTGAGCGGCGTGCGGGAGGTGTTGGTCACGGGCCCCGCAGCCCCCCCAGTGGCGAGCCTCGAGGATCTGTCGGGCAAGGAGGTCTACGTCCGTCTCTCGAGCAGCTACGCCGAGCACCTGAAGAAGCTCAACGCCCACTTCGAGGCCGCGGGCAAGGCGCCCGTCACCATCCTCCCGGCCGAGGAGGTGCTCGAGGATGGCGACATCCTGGAGATGGTGAACGCGGGCCTGGTGCCGGCGACGGTGACGGACGAGTTCATGGCCGATCTCTACCTGCAGGTCTTCCCCGGCCTGACAAAACGCTCCGACATCGCGAGCCAGCCGATGGCGTTCGCGTGGGCCTTCCGCAAGAGCTCTCCGAAGCTCACCGCCGAGGTCAACGCTTTCGTCGCGACCCACCAGCAGGGCACGCTCGCCGGCAACGTGCTCCTCGACAAGTACCTGAAGACCACCAAGTGGGTGAGAAACGCGCGCAGCGACGCGGACCGCCAGCGCTTCGTGGCGATGATCGAGCTGTTCAAGAAGTACGGCGAGCAGTACGGGCTCGACTACCTGCTGATCGCCGCGCAGGCCTACCAGGAGTCGGGGCTCGACCAGTCGAAGCGCAGCCACATGGGCGCGGTCGGCGTGATGCAGATCCTGCCCACGACCGCGAGCGACAAGGCGGTCGGGATCCCCGACATCGAGAAGCTCGAGAGCAACATCCACGCCGGGGTCAAGTACAACCGGTGGATGATCGACACCTACTACAACGAGCCCGGCGTCACCCCCCTCAACCGCGGGATGTTCGCGTTCGCGTCGTACAACGCGGGGCCGGCCAAGGTCGCAAGCCTGCGCAGGGAGGCCGCCGCGCAGGGCCTCGATCCCGACAGGTGGTTCAACAACGTGGAGCTCATCGCGGCCAAGCGCATCGGCCGCGAGACGGTCACCTATGTCGCCAACATCTACAAGTACTACCTCGCCTACCAGATGATGGTGCAGCAGAGAGCGGCCCGCGAGCAGGCGAAGACCGGGGCCGGCGCCGCGACCCGGCCCACGGACGGCGGGTGAGCGCGTGGCCCGGCGGAACGGCTGCTTCGTGGACCGAGAAGCCTCTCGAAGCGCGATCGGACGAGCCCTGGCCGTGCTGGTCACGCTCGGCGCGCTCGCAGCCTCCTCCGCGCCGGCCCGCGCGGAGCAGCCCGAGCTGACGCGTTCGCCGGCGTGCGAGTCGGCGGTCGAGTTCGAGGACGTCGACACCGGCGACGACCGGCCGGCCGACGAGAGCCCCATGTTCGGTCTCATCCTGGGCTTCCCGCTCGACAACGACCGCACCCTCGAGGTGGTCTGGACCCATCAGGAGGTCGACGTTCCGGCCTCGGACGACGGCGGCACGGAGGTCGGGCTCCGCTTCGACACCCTGACCGTCGGCGGAACCTATGAGTGGGGGCAGCGCGCGGTCCGGCCCTTCGTCTCGGCAACGGCCGGGCTGACGCTGCTCAGCCCGGACGACAGCGACTACGACATGGACCTCCTCTTCGCGGGCACCTTGGGAGCCGGCGTCAAGGTGCCGGTCTCGGCGAAGGCCGGGCTTCGCTTCGAGGGCCGGGGCGTCGCGCTGCTGTCGCTGGACGGCTCCGCCGGGGTCTGCGGCCCGAGTGGCTGCGCGATCGCCTTCGCGGGCTCGGGGATCGGGCAGTTCGAGCTGCTGGCCGGATTCTGGTTCTCCTTCTGACGGTCGCCGATGATTGACATCACCGCCGCGCGGCTCGATAATGCCGGCACGCGAGTCAGAATCCGCGGCATGCAACCCGAGCAAACGGTCGAGAAAGCGAGGCAGCCATGAGCGAGGCCAGGTCCGACGAGCAGTCCTCCGGATTCCATGCGCAGGGCGATCGAGCGTCACGGTGCGGCTGGTTCTCGTCGGCCTGCTCGCCTACTGGTGCTTCCGGATCTTCCGCCCGTTCCTGATGCCGCTGATCTGGGGGGTGGTCCTCGCGGTCGCGCTCGCCCCGATCTACCTGTGGCTCGAGAGCGTGCTGCGCGGGCGGAGGAAGCTCGCGGCGACCGTGCTCATCGTGGTGGGCCTGGGAGCCCTCGTCGTCCCCGCCGTCGCCCTCTCCGACTCGGTGATCGACGGCGTCCGCACCATCTCGTCACGGCTCGACGGGGAGCCGAAGGGAGAGCTCAGGATCCCGCCCGCCCCCGCGACGGTCGCCGACTGGCCGCTGGTCGGGCCGACGGTCTACGAGACCTGGAACGCCGCCGCGACCAGCCTGGAGACCGTGCTCAAGCCGTTCCGCTCGCAGCTGCTGGCCTTCGGCCGGTGGCTGGTGTCACTCGCCAAGCAGGCCGCCCTCGCCGTCCTCATGACCGCCGGTCGCCGTGGTGATCGCCGCCGTCCTCCTGGTCCGACGCGAGTCCGCGGTCAAGGCCGCGCTCGACATCGGGGGCAGGCTCGGCGGCGAGCAGGGCATCGAGTCGGTGCGGCTCGCCGGCCGGGCGATCGGCACGGTCGCCAAGGGCGTGGTCGGGGTGGCGGCGATCCAGGCCGCTCTCGCCGCCGTCGGCCTGGTGGCGGCGGGCGTGCCCGGCGCCGGCCTGTGGGCGCTGCTGGTGCTGGTGCTCTCCGTGGCGCAGCTGCCGGCGATCCTGGTGCTCGGGCCGGCGATCCTCTATGTCGTCGCGACCGACGCCGGCACCGCGACCGTCGTCCTGTTCACCATCTGGAGCCTGATCGCCGCGTTCAGCGACGCGATCCTCAAGCCGCTGCTGCTGGGCCGCGGCATCGAGATCCCGGTCGGGGTGATCCTGATCGGCGCCATCGGCGGCCTCGTCCTGCACGGCCTGATCGGGCTGTTCGTGGGCGCCGTCGTGTTCTCGGTCGGCTACCGGCTGTGGGGCACCTGGATGAGCCAGGACGTCCCACCGTCGCCGCCGCGCCGAGCGCCTCGGGCGCGTTGGCCTCAAGGCGGTTGTGGTGGATCAGGATGCGCGCAGCGCATCCTTGAGTTCGTGCCGCAGTGGCCGACCGCCTACACCTCAGTCAACCACACCCGTCGAAAAGGCCAATGCGGTACGAACTCCTAGGGCGGGCCCGCCACCGGCTCCCAGCTCGGGTCCGGGTTGAAGCGCTCCATCGCCCCGAACTGCTCGAGCGTCTTCTCCCCGAGGTCCTTCTCGTAGACCACGCCGTCGTGGCTGACGATGAAGGTCTTGACGCCGGTCACCCGGTACTCCGCCGGCGCGGCGACGAGGGCGAAGCCGCCGATCATCGCGCCGCTGCACCACGAAGTCCATCTCGCCCATCGGCGCGTCCGGGCCCTGGCCCTTCAGGACCTTGAAGTAGTAGCCGTGGTAGGGCTCGGACCGGTCGCTGTAGCCCTCGGCGATGACCCGGGCGATCCCCTCGCCCACCGGCCCCTGCCACGATCCGTCCGGAGCCCTGCCACGCCAGGCCGTCCTGCGTGCCGGGGGTGCTGACGATGCGCTGCGCGTACTGGTTCACCAGCGAGCCGTCGCGCTTGACGAGGGCGTACTCGTGCTGCGCCTCGACGTATCCGAGGCAGATCTCGATGGCGTCGAGCTCGTTGCTGCCGATCCGACGGAAGAGGAGCTCCTCCCGTCCCGCCTGCGGTGTCGAAGCGCCACTTCCCGCCCTCCTTGACGATCGGGAATCGGCAGCGGCCACTCCTCGGCGCCGACCGACAGGACGGCGACCTTCTTGTTCTCGGGATCGCGCGTGACCAGCGATCTTCGTGCGCGCCTCCGCGGCGAAGGCGGTGGCCTTGTTGCGGTCCTGCACCGGGTCCTCGCTGACCACGAGATCCACGCCATCGGGCCCGAGGATCTCGGTCAAGCGCCGGGACGTCGAAGGTCTCGGCGGCGGCGATGAGGGCATCGGCCGCCTCCTCGGGCGTCTTGAACGCCTTCTGCTGGATCGGCCGCGGCCGGCGTGTCGGCGGCGAGCAGCGACCGCCCGCCAGACGCAAGCGCACCAGCGAGGCCCAGGCAGAGCCCGAGGCGCGGCACCGGTCGCGGAGCCCGAAATCAGTGCGATCGGCAGTCCTGGAGCTCATCACATCACCTCCGTCCGCCACCGCCCCGTCCGCCGCCGCCCCGCATGCCACCCCCATGGACCCCATGCTGGAGGCGCCGCGCGAGCTGCTGGCCCGGGCGCTGTGCCGCTGTAGCCGCGGGAGCCGCCGCTGAATGCTGGACCGTCGATCCGCTGCTCTTGGGGACGCTCCGGTTGCCGACCCGGTCGCCGCCGCCGCTGCCGCGTCGACGCGCTCGGGGAGGAGCCCGGCTCGCCGAGCCGCCATACTGGTGGGCGGCCAGACCGGAGGCGTCCGCTCGGCCGCCGGCGCCGCCCGCCGCACGGTTGCCGGCGCCGGCGCCCCCGGCCCGGTTGGCGGTGCCGGTCGACGGCCGGGCGCCCTGCTGGCGGGCGCTCGCCTGGCGGCTGTTCAGCGAGTCGCCGCGCGCCGTGCCGCCGTACTTGTTCGCGGTCGCCCGGTCCGAGTACGGCGTCCCGCCACGGTGCTGGGGGTTGTGCTCCCACTTCCCGCCGCCGGCATTCACCCGGTCGCCGCCTTGGATGTTGATTTCGGTTGAAGTTGTTGTCGACGTTGATGTCGATGTCGTTGCCGCCCCAGCCGCAGCCGCAGCACGAGCCGCCCCACGCCGCGCCCCACATCACCCCGATGCCGAACGACACGAAGGCGCCGCCCGCGTAGTAGGGAGGGTAGTAGATCGGCGGGTAGGGGTAGTACGGCGCGCCGTAGACCACCGTCGGGCTGTAGGACGGCACGTAGATGACCTCGGGGTTCGCGGACTCGACGATGATGACCGTCTTCTCCTCGACGACCTTGGTCTCGACCTTCTGCTGCTCGGTGGACTCGAGCGCGCCGTTGTCCTGGGCCTTCTTGCGCATCCGCTGGACGGCGTCCATGACGTCGTCCTGCTGGGCGAGGAAGGCGTTGCCGAGGTCGGTGGTCCACTGGATGTCGTCGACGAGCCGCTTCACCACGTCGGGGACCGCCGCCATCGACTGGATGCTCGGGTCCCAGGGCTGCTTGGCCACCGCCTCGGCCAGCGCCTTGTCCTTCGAGTCCGGGTTCTTCGTCGAGCCACTGCTGGAGCTGGACGAGCTCGAGCGGGTAGGTCGAGGCGACGAGCGTCTGGGCCAGCAGCGGGTCGGGGTAGAGGGCGATCGGCGCGACCAGCGAGTCGAGCTGCTCCGGCGGGAGCTTGGCTGCGGCCTCCTCGGCTGTGCCGGTCGGCGTCGGGGACGGCTGTATCCCTCCCTTCAGCTGCGGCAGCGGCGCCTCCTCCTGTGCGAGGACCACGCCGGCGGCAGCCACCAGCAGGACCGCGCAGCCGATCGCCGCGATGCGTGACCCAGCACCAGCTTCCTGATCGAGATCGAGACGTCTGAGGCTCCATGTTCATGAACTCCCTTTCGCCCCGACGCAACCAGGGCATTTCGCACTGTCGGCTGCGTGGTGCCGGTGACATTGTAGCCCGCTCCGGCCCCGAGTCCGCCTTCGGTGTCCCGTTCTCCGTCTCCCGTTCCCGGTATGGGCCGAGCGAGCCTGCCCGCGGGCGGCGAGTCCAAGGACCCCCTGAAACAACGCCTGGCCGCGGGCACGGTACCCGGCTCGGGCACGGGAACGGGAACGGGAAGAGGGCGTGCTGTGCATGCCTCTACTCCCTGCCAGCCGCCGGCAGGAGCCGCGGTCGACGTCGAGCGGGGTGCCGAGGCGCGACCAGGATGAGCTCGGTGTCGTCGGCGGCCAGCGGGCCGCTGCGGTCGGCGCTCCGGCTGCGCGCGCGGCCGTTGGAGAAGGGGAAGTTGTTGTCCGAGGCGACCAGCAGGGTGCGCTCGTCCACCACGTGCACCGACTCGATGGTGTAGAACGGGCAGGCGGAAGAAGTCGCCGTCCCCGCCGACCCCGGCCGGGTCCGGGATCGCGAGCAGGTCGAGGAGCAGGGTCTTGCCGACGTGGCCGTCGTGCTCGGCCGCCTGCGCCAGGTCGAGGAGGAAGACCTTCTTGAAGCGCGGCGCCGTCAGGTCGTCGCCGTGGTTGTCGCGCTCGATCACCAGCAGCTGCCGGTCGTTCACCGCTTTGAGCTCCCCGATCGAGACCGGGCCGGCCGGCGGCGCGACCGCGCCCGGGTAGACCGGGGCGCCCGAGGCATCCACCAGGCTCGCGAGGTTGACCTGTCTGGCTCGGCATCTCCAACCGCAGCGTGAGGAACCCGTCCGCGAACGCGCGTCTCGCGACGTCGAAGACGTAGATGCGGAGGTCCTGCGGGTCGTCGCCGGCGACGGCCCCCTCGAGCAGCGCGTAGAGCGTCGCCCCGTCAGGGCTGATCGCCACGCCCTCGAAGCCGCGGCTCGCCGCCACCGTGGGCGCCTCGGCGCGCGCCCGATCCGAGATGTCGAGGAACGGGTTCTGGGGCGAGCGGACACCGGGCACCGCCACCGGCGGCTCCAGCACCCGGCCGTCGGCCGCCACGTGAACGAGGAATGGCCCGAACTCCTCGCCCACCCAGAAGCTGCCGTCGGGGGCGCGAACGAACGACTCCGGGTCGAGGTCGAAGCCGGTCAGGATGCGGGCCGCCGGATCGGCGCCGCACGCCGGCGGCGTCGGGGGCAGAACGTTGAAGGAGAAGTCGGGCAGCCGTGAGCCCCGCTCCTGGTCGCAGACGATCGTCCACGGGATGTGGCGGTCGGGATCGCGGAGGACGACGGCTCTCCAGCACCCGGGCCCGCCGGGATCGCCCAGCGGGGGTCGATCCGGTAGAGGACGAGCTGGAAGTCGGCCGAGTTCGCCCGCCAGGCGTAGCCGTTGTCGGACAGCGCCCACCAGGTCCCGGCGTCCGCCGGCACCATGCTCGAGAAGCCCTGGACCGGCTGCGCGGCGAAGATACGGCCCATCGGCCGGGCCGCGCACGCCGTTGGCCGCGGCCGTCGCGCGTTCCGCCGCCGAGAGGAACGCCTCCGGACGGCGGCGAGCCGGCCCGGAAGGTGGCGGCCGGCAGCACGCTGTGGGCGACCAGGCGCGCGTGCTGGGCGCCGGCCGGCCCGGCGAGCGACATCACGACAACGGCAGCGAGCGCCCCCACTGCAGCCGAGGCGGTGCGACGCGGGGATGAGTGAAGCGGCATCGACGCTCCTCGGCCGGCTAGCCGACGACAGCTACGGCTGCAGGAAATCCTCGGCCGCCAGCAGCTCGGTGCGCGCGCCGACGCGGATCAGCAGCGCGACCGCCACGCGCTCGGCGTCGCTCAGCTCGGCGCGGCGCGCCACCACCTGGCGAGCCAGGTCCGGCCGGTCGGTGATCAGACCGTCGGCGCCGCGGCTCAGCGCGTTGAGCATCCAGGCGGGGTCGTTGACGGTCCACACGTAGACCTCCTGACCGGCGCGGTGGGCGCGCCGCACGAAGCCGGGGGTGGCCATCCTCGCCTCGACCGCGAGAAAGTCGGCGTCGAGCTTCCTGAGGTCCCCGATCGCCTTGGCGGCGAGCACGCCCACCCGCCACGCTGGCCGCAGGTGCTTCATCTTCCAGGCCGTGGTGTGGTCGAGCGACATGTAGATGCAGTCGTTCTCCATCCCGGCGGCCTCGACGATCGCGGCGACCTTCTCCTCGAGGCGCTGGTTGTGGCCGTAGGACTTCAGCTCGACGACGACGCGCGCCTTGCCCTTGCAGAGCTCGAGTGCGTCGACGAGGGTGGGCACCCGCTCGCCGGAGAACTGCGGGCCCGCGTGGCTGCCGATGTCGACCGAACGGAGCGTCGCCGCCGGGGTGTTCCAGATCTCCATGGGGACGCCGGCCACGTTCATGAGGTCGCTGTCGTGGACCACCAGCACCTCGCCGTCGGCGGACTCCTGAACGTCGAGCTCGACGTAGTCGGCGCCCTGCTCGATGGCCAGGCGGAAGGCGGCGAGCGTGTTCTGGGGCGCCGCCGCCGACGCACCGCGGTGCGCGATCACCGCCACCGGCTGGTTGCGCCGGGAGGTGCCCAGGTTGAGGAGCGCGACTCCGACAACCGCCAATGCCACGAGCACCGCGCCGCCGACAAGCACCGGCCGCGGGACACGCACCCGCGCGCCGGGCCGCGCCCAGGCCGGCGTCTCGGGCAGCCGGGGATCTTGCGGCTCGCCGAGCCTCAGGTAGAGCCGGACCAGGACCTGCGCCAGCAGCGAGGCGTTGACGACGCTCACCGCCACACCGAACGCCACCCAGAGCAGGGCCAGCACCGCGATGAACAGGAGGAGCAGCGCCAGCGAGCCGGCGAGGTGCGGCGCCGCGCCGCGGCCGATGGCCTCGCGAAGCCAGGCGACGACGGTCACCAGCGCCAGGCCGGCCAGCAACCACGACACCATCGCCGCAATGATGACCGACCTGCCACCGACCGACCGCTTTGCGCTCGCTGCGAGAGCCCGCCGTGGGCTGACCTGCTCGAACACGACGAGCGGCAGCGCGAGCGCCCAGCGGGCAACCGTCCACACCAGCAGGGAGGCCAGCGCGGCGCCGATCAACCCGGCGAGGACCGCGGCGGCCCAGAACTCCGGCGGCCGCTCGGCCAGGTAGTAGTTGATGTCGTGATGGCGCAGGAATGCCCAGTACACGAGGCCGATCAGCAGGAGGAACGGCAGCGCGCCGGCCAGCAGTCGAACCACCATGTGGGCGGTGAGGCGGAGCACGTCGAGCGCGCGAGTCGCTCCGAACACGAGCGCACCCCTCACGCCGGGCTGCGTCCCCGTGGCCGCGGCAAAGCCGATGGCCATCAGGCATGCCAGCTCGAGGGCGGTGATGGCCAGCAAGATCGCTCCGCCCACGACGAGCGCCGCGACCCCGACGCGAGTGGTCACGAAGAAGCGCAGGATGTCGGCGTCCGCGACGACCTTGTTGTGGGGGCTGAACACGAGCCAGCGCAACATCAGCACGGTCACCGGCAAGTCAGCAGCCGCGAACGCAACCACCTTGTAGGCCGAGGTCGGCGAGCGCCAGGCTCCTCCACGCGCGGCGGTAGTCCCAACGGTGTCGGCCAATCCCGTACCTGTTCCCACATCGTCTCGACCTCTTTCAACTCCCCGGGAGGTCGTCGTCTCGCCCGGACGATCGACGGGTGCCCGGCCTGCTCGCTCCGACGAGGTCCTCGCAGCATCCTCATGAGCTCGCGCAAGGATCACCGAACGAGCGCACGCCCGCCGCGCCGACCGCGATCAATCGAGCGTAGCACCCCCTGCCTCCACCCCCCCCGTAAATATTGCGGGTGCCGCCCCGCCTCCTGTAGCCTCGGCATGTCGAGAACCGGCGCGTCCAGACCGTCGACCTCGCCCCATGGCGGCTGAGGTCTCTCCGCGGTGAGGCGACGCTCGAGCGTCAGAGGAGCGCCTGGCGAGCGGAGCGAGGTGGGGTAGACTTGGCCGCCACCATGCCGAGCTTCGAGCCCTGGATGGGGTGCCCGTGGCGCTTCGAGAGGAAGGGAAATGATGCGACAGCGAATCACAACCTCCGCCGTCTCCACGATCCTGGTCTCACTGCTCGCGGCCGTCGCCTGCCAGAAGGCGCCCGCGCCGGCCCCGCCACCTCCCCGGTCAAGGCCGCCGAGGTTCTGGTGCGTGACGTCCCGATCTACCTCGAAGCGATCGGCCAGACCCGGGGCAACACCGAGATCGAGATCCGGGCCCGCGTCGAGGGCTTCATCGAGAGCGTGGACTTCACCGAAGGCACCGTCGTCCGCAAGGGGCAGCTGCTGTACACCATCGATCCGCGCCCCTTCGAGGCCGCGCTCGCCCAGGCGAAGGCGAACCTCGCCGGGGCCGAGGCCGATCTGCAGCGCGCGCACCAGGACGTCGTGCTGTACGAGCCGCTGGTCGCCAAGAACGCCATCTCGCGCCAGCAGTACGACACCGCGGTGGCGGTCGAGCGGGCGCAGGCGTCAGCGGTCGAGGCGGCCCGGGCGGCGGTCCAGAGCTCCGAGCTCGACCTGAGCTACACCCGGGTGCTCGCGCCCGACACCGGCCTCGTCGGCAAGACCGAGGTCTATCCAGGGACGCTGGTGGGGCGAGGGCAGAGCACCCTCCTGACCCAGATCTCCAAGGTCGACCCGATCAACATCCGCTTCACCATTCCCGAGCGCGGCTACCTCACCTACGCGAAAAGGAACGAGGAGCGGAAGTCCACCGCCGGCGCAGATCTGCCGATCGAGCTCCTGCTGGCCGACGGGTCGGTCCACCCGCACACCGGGCGTTTTGTGTTCGTCGACCGCACCGTCGACCCGCGGACCGGCACGATCCTGCTCGAGGCGGGATTCCCGAACCCCGGAGGCATCGTGCGGCCGGGTCAGTACGGGCGCGTGCGGGCGGCGGTCGACCTCAAGAAGGACGCCATCCTCGTGCCCCAGCGCGCGGTCATCGAGATGCAGGGAATCTATCGCGTCGCCGTCGTGGGAGCCGACAGCACCATCGAGCTTCGGCCGGTGCAGCCGGGCGAGAGGTTCGGCACCCTGTGGGTCATCGAGTCGGGCCTTGCGGCCGGCGAGCGGATCGTGGTCGAGGGCCTCCAGAAGGTCCGGCCAGGGATCACGGTGGCCGCCGAGACGGTGACCATTTCGGACACCGGCATGGCAGCCTCCTCCGCAGCCGGCGGGGCGGTGCCCTCCGCGGGGAGCTAGCCATGTCGAACTTCTTCATCCGGCGGCCGATCGTCGCCATCGTCATTGCGATCATCATCGTGCTGCTCGGCCTCAACAGCCTGCGCGGGCTGTCCTTCGAGCAGTACCCCTTCCTCGCGCCGCCGATCGTCCGCATCATCGCCAACTACCCCGGCGCGTCGGCGGTGGCGGTCGAGCAGTCGGTGGCCACGCCGATCGAGCAGGAGGTCAACGGCGTCGAGGGCATGATCTACATGAAGTCGTCGAACACCAGCGACGGCCGCATGCAGCTCGACGTGAGCTTCGAGGTCGGCACCGATCAGGACATGGCCAACGTGCTGACCCAGAACCGGGTGTCCACAGCCCAGTCCCGCCTGCCGCAGGAGGTGACCCAGCAGGGGGTCACGGTCAAGAAGCAGAGCCCGAGCATCCTGATGTTGATCTCGCTGTACTCGCCGAACGGCACCTACGACGCCAACTTCCTGATCAACTACTGCAGCATCAACCTGCGCGACCAGATCCTGCGCATCCCCGGCATCGCCCAGGTCGACCTCTTCGGCGGCACCGACTACGGGATGCGGATCTGGCTCGAGCCCGACAAGCTGGCCAAGCTCGCGCTGACCCCGTCCGACGTCATCTCGGCCATCAAGGAGCAGAACCTGCAGGCCCCGGCCGGCCGCATCGGGATGCGGCCCTCGCCTGCGGACCAGGAGTTCACCTACACGGTGAGCGCTCCGGGCCGGCTCATCACCGAGGAGGAGTTCGCGAACATCATCATCCGCGAGACCGAAACCGGAGCCCAGATCCGGATCAAGGACGTGGGCCGCGTCGAGCTCGGATCGCAGGACTACAACTCCTTCGGACGGCTCGACGGCCAGCCGGCAGGGGCCATGGCCACGTACCTTCTGCCCGGCGCCGACCAGCTCGCAGCCGCCGAGACGATCTACGAGACGATGCGGCAGGCGAAGGGCTTCTTCCCCGAGGATGTCGACTACCGGATCGTCTACGACACCACCCCAGCGGTGGAGGCCTCGATCGAGTCGATCGTGCACACCTTCATCGAGGCCTTCATCCTGGTCACCCTGGTGGTCTTCATCTTCCTGCAGAATCTGCGCGCCACCATCATCCCCCTGGTGACCGTGCCGGTGTCGCTCATCGGCACCTTCATCTTCTTCCCGATGCTCGGCTTCTCGGTGAACACCCTGTCGATGTTCGGCCTGGTGCTCGCCATCGGCATCGTGGTCGACGACGCGATCGTGGTCGTCGAGGCGGTGATGCACCACATCGAGCGCGGGATGAGCCCCAGGGACGCCACCGTCCAGGCGATGAAGGAGGTGTCGGCGCCGGTCATCGGGATCGCCCTCATCCTGTCCGCGGTCTTCATCCCGGTGGCCTTCATCCCCGGCCTCACCGGCCGGATGTACCAGCAGTTCGCCCTCACCATCGCAATCTCGGTCCTGCTGTCGGCGTTCAGCGCGCTCTCGCTCTCCCCCGCTCTCGCGGCCATGGTGCTCAAGCCGGCCAAGCCGGCGCGCGGCCCGCTCGGCTGGTTCTTCGGCAAGTTCAACCGGGTGTTTCAGAGAACGACGGACGGCTACGTCCACGGCGCCCGGATGCTGGTGCGCCGCTCCTTCCTCACGATCGTGATCGTGGCCGTGGTCGTCGTGGGCGCGGGCCTGTTCGGCGGCGCCCTGCGGGCCGGCTTCGTCCCCGACGAGGACCAGGGGATCTTCGGCATCAACGTCACGCTGCCGCCGGGCGCCTCGCTCGAGCGCACGAGCGCGGTGCTCACCCAGGTCGAGCAGATCGTCGGCACGCTCGAGGAGGTCGAGTCCTACCAGACGATCGGCGGCTATGGCGCGGTCACCACCACCTACCAGCCCAACTTCGGGACGATCTTCGTCCGGCTCAAGCCCTGGGAGGAGCGGCACGGCGAGGAGTCGGAGGTGTTCGGCGTGATGGCCCGTGTGTCGGGCGCGTTCGCCCGCATCCCCGAGGCGATCGTCTTCCCGTTCAACATCCCCGCCATCTCGGGCTTCGGCGCCTCGTCCGGCTTCAACTTCATCCTCCAGGACCGCAGCGGCAGCCTGAGCGTCGAGGAGCTCGGCGAGCTCTCCCTGCAGTTCCAGGAGGCGGCGCGCAAGCGGCCGGAGATCGGCAACATCTTCACCTCCTTCGACCCGCGCTACCCCCAGGTGAAGGTCGACCTCGACCGCGACAAGGCGCGCAAGCTGGGGGTGCCGATCAACCAGGCCTTCCAGACCCTCGCCACCAGCCTGGGCGGCAGCTACGTGAACGACTTCAACCGCTTCGGGCGGCTGTACCGGGTCTACACCCAAGCTGACGCCGGCTTCCGCCTCGAGCCCGACGACATCGGCCAGATCTGGGTGCGCAGCGAAACCACGGGCGACATGATCCCGCTCGACACCCTCGTCACCATCACCTCCCAGGCAGGGACCGAGCTGACCAACCGCTACAACCTGATGCGCTCGGTGGAGCTCAACGGCGTGCCCGGGCGAGGCTTCGCCTCCGGCCAGGCCCTGGCGGCCCTCGAGGAGGTGTTCGCCCAGACCATGCCGCCGGAGCTGGGCTACACCTACGCCTCGATGTCCTATCAGGAAAAGGTCGCGCCGCCGGCCCTGCCGACCCTGATCGCCGCGATCGTCGTGGTGTTCCTGCTGCTGGCTGCGCTCTACGAGAGCTGGCGGCTGCCGTGGGCGGTGCTCCTTGGCTCGCCCCTGGTCGCCCTGGGCGCCTTCTTCGGGGTGTGGCTGCTCGGATTCGACAACAACGTCTACGTCCAGATCGGCCTCATCATGCTGATCGGCCTCGCCGCCAAGAACGCGATCCTGATCGTCGAGTTCGCGAAGGCCAAGCACGAGGAGGGCATGTCGCTCGCGGACGCGGCCCTCGAGTCGGCGCGGCTGCGCTTCCGGCCGATCCTGATGACCGCCTTCGCCTTCATCCTGGGCGTCATCCCCCTGATGAAGGCGACCGGAGCCGGGGCCGGCGCGCAAAACGTGATGGGCACCGCGGTGTTCTTCGGGATGCTGGTCGCCACCGCGATGGGCGTCTTCCTCATTCCGGGCAACTACGTCTTCATCGAGGGACTGGGGAGGCGAAAGCGGCCGGCGACGGCACCAACCGCTGTGCCGGGCACAACCGAGGGAGGGCACTGAGATGGCACGCCGACTCCTGCTCGCCGCCGTGCTCTGCGCTGTCGCCGCGGCCTGCACCCTGGGCCCGGACTACGAGCGGCCACCCTTGACAGTTCCCGAGCAGTGGCGCGAGGTGACCGCCAGCGAGGAGTCGCTTGCCAACCTCCCCTGGTGGGAGCTGTTCCGGGACGAGCAGCTCAAGAGCCTGATCACGACCGCGCTCGCGGAGAACCGGGACCTCAAGATCGCGATCGAGCGCATCGAGGAGGCGCGGGCGATGTACGGCTTCAGCCGCGCCGACCTCTATCCCCAGATCGACGCCAACGCCACGGCGGGGGCCCTGCAGTTCAGCGAAGGCAGCCTGACCCACACCCCTGAAGGCGGGATGGACACCAGCACGGAGATCTACAACATCAACGTCGGCCTCGCCTGGGAGCTCGACCTCTTCGGCCGCATCCGCCGCGCCAATGAGGCCGAGCTCGCGAACCTCCTCGCCACCGAGGAGGCGCGGCGGGCGGTCGCGCTTTCCGTGGTGGCCGGCGTGGCGCAGGCCTACGTCGAGCTGCGTGACCTCGACCTGAGGCTCGAGATCACCCGGCGGACCCTGGAGTCGAGGCGCGAGTACCTCGCGCTCGCCCGCGACCGCTTCGAGGGCGGCATCACACCCGAGCTGGACATGCGCCAGGCCGAGGCGGAGCTCTATCGGGTCCAGTCCTTCGTCTACCAGCTCGAAGCGGGGGTCACCCAGAAGGAGAACGAGATCTCGTTCCTCCTCGGTCGCAGCCCGTCGCCCATCGTGCGGGGACGCACCGTGAACCAGCAGCCGATCCCGCCGCAGGTGCCCGCCGGCCTGCCGGCGTCACTGCTCGAGCGCCGCCCCGATGTCCGGCAGGCCGAGGAGGAGCTGATCGCCGCCAACGCCCGCATCGGCGAGGCGGTGGCCATGCGCTATCCACGGATCGCCCTCACGGGCTCCTACGGCGCCGCCAGCACCGACCTGGACACTCTCCTCGACGGCACCAGCGAGGCCTGGAACCTCTTCGCCGGACTCACGCAGCCGATCTTCAGCGCCGGCAAGAACAAGCGACGGGTGGAGGTTCGGGAGTCTCAGCAGCGGCAGGCGATCTACGCCTACGAGAAGGCCGTGCTGCAGGCGCTGCGCGAGGTCGAGGACGCTCTCATCGCCCTCGAGAAGTTCGGCGAGCAGCGCGGGTCGCAGGGCGAGCGGGTCGTGGCCGAGCGCAAGGTCCTCGAGCTGTCCGAGCTGCGCTACCGCGGCGGCGTCGCCGACTACCTCGAGGTCCTCGACGCCCAGCGATCCTTGTTCAACGCCGAAATCGACGAAGTGTCGAGCATCGGCGACCACGTCACCTCCCTGATCCGGCTCTACAAGGCGCTCGGCGGCGGTTGGCCGGTCGACGCCGCGACCGCCCAACCGGATCCGGATCCAACGACAGAGAAAGGAAGCACAGGATGAGTTCTTCAGTACGAATGAGAGTTGTTTTTGCCTTCCTGGCCATCGCCTGCTCGGTTCTTGCCGGGGTCCCGGCGATGGCACAGGAGCAGGAGGCCAAGCAGACCTTCGACGTCAAGGGCGAGTACGTCCGTCTCGTGTACAACGACGAGGGCTGGGTGGTGCTCGGGTATCGGGTGGCCAACGGCTCCGTGGGCGAGGAGTGGCTGCTGCTCGAGGTCGGAGTCACCCTCAGGGAAGGCGTCAAGGACCAGAAGCTGGTGCGCGCGAGCCTCACAGTGACCACTCCTGACGGCGCCTCAATCCCGCTCGCGAGCCAGGAGGAGTTCTCCAAGGCCTCGTTGCGGGCCCTGGACGCCAGGGCCAACATGATCCGCGACTCGATCAACTACTTCCCACTCACGGCCGACAAGCCGTGTCGGATCGGGTTCTTCACCGACATCTCTGAGCCTGCCCGTGGCATGGCCTACGACGAGGTCGAGCTGAGCTGGCAGCGGGCCTGCGTCGGCCGCGCGTACTTCACGTTCCTGGCGGCATCACGTACGGGCAGCACTTCCTGAACGTCCAGTTCGCGGACAGCGCCGTCAACGTGCCGTTCCGGATCATGACCAAGGAAGAGCTCAAGGAGAACAAGGCGAAGTGGGAAGAGCTGCAGAAGCAGCTCAAGCAGCAGCAGAAGAACCAGGGCTAGCGCGAAGACGCGTGCCGGCAAAGCGATGAGGGGCGGGAGCTACTCCCGCCCTTCGTCGTTGAACAGGCCCGAGTAGTAGCGGCGCACGTACTTCTCGGGCACCTTGTCGATCGGGTAGGAGCCGTGCATCAGGACGTGCACCCACCTCCCGTCGCGCTTCTCCAGCACGCCGGTCTGAAACACGTCCTGCAGGCAGAACTCCTGACCCCGGTACGATCCGCAGTCGTCGAGGAAGCAGGAGTACCAGGCCACGTCGCCCGAGGCCGAGAAGACGATTCGCAGGTCGCGGAACTCGAACCGGGTGCCGCGGAACTCGGGGTCCCGCCAGCGCTCGGCGTAGGTCTTGAAGTCCTCGAGCCCGACCACCCGGCTGTCCGAGGTCAGCCAGAAGTGGAAGAGGTCGTCGGCCCACAGGCGGAACATGGCGTCGAAGTCCTTGTCGATCGCCCAGCCGATCGCCTGCTCGATGGCCTTCGTGACCGCTTCATGCTCCGCCGTCTCATCCTCGGCGGCAGCACCCGCCGTGGTGAGCGACAGCAGACACACCACGGTCACGATCGCAGTCACGACCTTGACTCTCATGTTGACCTCGCTCCGACGGCCCGGCGGGCGCTTCGACGGAGATGCGTGACGCAGCCGGCGCACATATCAACCCTACGCTGGCGCGGCCTCCGGGTTGCGGTGCGAGGGCGAAGCTATTTCGCGTACTTGACCGAGCAGCCGTAGGGCGTCGTCTCGGACGTCGTCACCGGCTTGCCGGCCAGCAGCTCGTCGAGCGCGGCGGCGACGTAGTTGGTCGCTCCGGCGCCGGCGGTCCCCCGCGGGTCACTGTCAATGGCGCCCGCGTAGACGATCTTCCCGCTGACATCGATCACGAACATGTGGGGGGTCGTGGCGGCGCCGTAGAGGTGCCCGACCTTGCCGTCCTGGTCGACCAGGATGCGCTGGCTCAGGCCGTGCGTCTCCGCGAACTTGCGGTTCGCCGCGGCGTCCATGTAGTTCGTCGAGTTGATGGTCAGCCAGGTGACGCCCTTGGCGCCGTAGTCGGCCGCCAGCCTCTTCATCGTCCCGGCCGTGTAGTGCCGCTCCACGAACGGGCAGTCGGGGTTGACCCACTCGAGCACCCGCACGCCCTCGATCTTCGACAGCGTGACCTGTTCACCCGCGAGGTCGGGCAGGGTGAAGTCCGGGACGCTGCCCCAACCGACGCGCCGCCGGCGAACGCGGCCGGCACCAGCGCCAGGGCCGCCACATCATCAGTCAGTGAATCCAATCATCGTCCTCATCGTCGTTCTCCTTTCCGGTTCCTCGATTCTACGAGCTCACGACTGGACCGCGAGCGGAATGACGATCTCCCAGGCCCGCCGCGCTCCCGGCGCCGCGCGGGCCGTCACCACGGCGGTCAGGCGCTCCGGTGGGGCGCTGCTGCTGCCGACCACCGTGGCCTCGAGGTCGACCCTCGTCAGGGCTACCTCGGCTCTGCACCCGGGGGCTCGAGAGCTTGAGGCGTCCGCCCGCCTCGGGAAAGAGCTCCACCTCGCCGGGCGGCGCCGGCCAGGTCAGCCACATCGTGAGCTCGGCGCGCCGGGCGCCCGGAGCCCACCCGCCGGTCAGATTGACCGCGAACGGGGGGTCGGCGGCGGCAAGCTCGGCTCGCCAGCGCTCGAACTCGGCCGCGGCCGCGGGCGAGCGGCCAGCGCTCCTCGAGCCGCGCCGACCCGAGCAGGCAGACCTCCTTGCACGCCAGCCAGGACATCTCGGCCGCGACCGGCGCGCCTGCCGCCGGCGGTGGACCGACCGGCCGGGCCTCGGACGCGAGCAGCAGCGAGCCCTCGTAGCCGTAGCCGGCCAGGCCCCCCGGCTGGGTGAAGCGCGACGGCGCCGGCCAGCGCGGGGCGGCCGGCCTCGAGGCCTTCGGGAAGGGTGAGCCGCACCTCGGTCGCCAGCCCGGCGTCGCCGGGGTTCTTCCAGTAGATGTGCCAGCCGTCCTCGATCTCGAACAGCACGCCGACGCGGAGCGTCCCGGCGTCGGCCCGCCGGACGGCGTCGCCGACCAGGCGCGCGCGCACCGGGTGCGGCTCGGCGGCGGCGGAGACCACCCCCAACACCGAGGACACGCCCAGCGACGCTCGGACGAATCCAGTCTTCACGACTCGGAGAAGGCCACAGCCCGGTGCGGAATTCCTGGCCAGGAGTCCGTACCGCACAGACCTCATCGGCGGAGTCGGTTGAACGAATCGCTGTCAGACGGCCACTGCGGCACGAACGCGTCAGGATGCGCGCAGCGCATCCTTCTCGGCGCGCGTGGGGCGTAGGCCAGCCAGCGACCGCGACGCCTCACGCACACCCCTAGCCCGGATATCTCACCAAGTCTCTACTGCGGCCAGCGATGTACCGCACTCAGCGGTGCTTTCTCGCCTCGGAGTGCTCGACGTACTGTCAAGTACGCCTCCGCGCCCCTCGGGTCGAAATCCCCACTGCGCACGGCACCTCGCAGCCCTCGCTACGAAACCCGGTGAGATATCCGGGCTAGACCTACGACCCGCGTGCGCCGAGGGGCGATCGCGAGCGCTCGCGGATCGACACCAGCCGGCGACCGGTCCAGTCGACCACGACCAGGCTGCCCGTGGACACGAAGCGGTCGAGGCCGAGGTCCTGGGTCAGGATCCGGATCACCCCGCCGTGGACGAACAGCAGGTGCCGCCCCGGCGGCAGCTCGCCGACGAAGTCGTGGACCCGCTGCCGGAAGCCCTCGTGCGACTCGCCGCCGGGGATCCTGAAGTCGCGGAAGACCATGAAGAGCTCGGTCAGCCCGAGGTCCACCTCGTCGTAGCCGACGCCCTCCAGATCGCCGAAGTCGACCTCGCGCAGCCGGCGGTCGACCCGCGGCTCGCCCCACGCGAGCTGCGCCGAGGAGACCGCGCGCTCGAGGTCGGAGGACCACACCGAGTGAAAGTCGGCGCCATCGAGGGTCGCGCGCACTGCCTCGGCCTGCAGCCGCCCGTTGTCGGTCAGCGGTGGGTCCGACCAGCCCGCGACCCGCCGGCCGGCGCTCGCCGTGGTTTCGCCGTGCCGCACCAGCCAGAGCTCCGTGATCTCGTCCATCGGGTGGGGAGTGTAGCTGGGGAGAGGGGAGGGCGATAGGGGTGAGGGCTCGACGCTCGAGTCCGCGCTTCCGCGCCCGCTGTCACCCTGAGCGAGCCGCCCACCAGGGCGGCGAGTCGAAGGGCCTCCTCAAGCAACAGCCATTTCGCGATCGGTACGTCCCACGTGCGACCATGGGGACCCTTCGACTCCCGGCGCTGTCGCGCCGCTCGCTCAGGGCAGGCTCCTCGGGCCCGGAAGCGGAAGCGGGCGCGGGGACAAGGCAACACGTGAGCGCCGAGCACTACTCGTTGTACATCGACTCCACGAGCTCGGCGTAGCGCTCGCAGACGACGCGCCGCTTCACCTTGAGGGTCGGCGTCAGCTCCGCCGCTCTCCACGCTCAGCATCTCGGGCAGCACGCGGAAGCGCTTGATCTGCTCGAAGCGGGCGAGCTCGGCGTTGGTCTCCTCGACCGCCCGCGCGAACAGCCGCAGCGAGCTCAGGGTGAGCGACGAGCGCGGCGAGGTTTCCGGCCGGCAGCCCGTTCTCACGCGCCCACGCCTCGACGCTCTCGTGGCTCGGCGACAGCAGGGCCACGATGTACGGCCGGCCATCGCCCACCAGGACCGCACTGTCGACCAGCGGCGACTGCTTGAGGCGGCTCTCGATCGGCTGCGGCGCCACGTTCTTGCCGCCGGCGGTCACGATCAGGTCCTTCTTGCGGTCGGTGATGAAGACGAAGCCGTCCTCGTCGATTCTCGCGATGTCACCGGTCCGGAAGAAACCGTCCTCGTCGAAGCACTCCGCGGTCTGCTGCGGCTTGTTCCAGTAGCCCGAGAACACCGACGGCCCCCGCGCCAGCAGCTCGCCGTCCGGCGCCAGCTTGACCTCGAAGCTCGGCAGCGGGTGCCCGACCGAGCCGACCCGCAGCAACCCCGGAGTGGAACCGTTGATGGCGATCACCGGCGAGGTCTCGGTCAGCCCGTAGCCCTCCATCACCCGGATCCCGAGCGCCTGGAAGAACTCGTTGACGAAGACCGGCAGCGCCGCGCCGCCGCTGATCGTGCCGCGCAGCCGGCCGCCGAAGGCGCCGCGCACCTTCGACAGCACCAGCCGGTCAGCCAGGCGATGCTTCAGGCCGAGCATCCCGCCGACCGGCTCGCCGGCGATCTCCCGGCGCGCGAACTGACCACCGATCTCGAGCGCCCACCGGAAGAGCGCACGCCGAAGCGGCGGCGCCGCCGCCACCCGCTGCTGGATGGTGCCGTGGACCTTCTCGAGCACCCGCGGCACGCAGGCGAAGATGGTCGGCCTGACGGTCGCCAGCAGCTCGCCGACGTGGTAGACCGAGCAGTAGGCCCGCGACATGCCGAGCGCCATGTAGCTGTAGCCGGCAAGGCGCTCGATCATGTGGCAGAGCGGCAGGAACTCGAGGCCGTAGTCGTCCGCCGTCGTGGCGATCCGCTCCATCGACTCGCGGACGTTGGTGACGATGTTGCGGTGGGTCAGCATCACGCCCTTGGGCTCGCCGGTGGTGCCCGAGGTGTAGACGATGGTGACCAGGCCGTCCTCGCCGATCCCGGCGGCCCGGTCCCAGAAGCGGCCGTCGGCCCCGAGCCGCGGCGAGGCCCACAGCTCGGCGAGCGGCCGCACGCCGGGCTCAGCAGCCGCGCCCTCTACCTGGAGGATGTGGCGCAGCTCCGGGCAGCGGGCGCGGATCTCCAGGACCTTGGCCGCCTGCTCCGAGGTCTCGACGACCGCGAGTCGGGCTCCGCTATCGGCCGCCTGGTAGGCGAGCTGATCGGCGGTCAGAGTGCCGTAGACCGCGACGTTGACGGCCCCGAGGTCGAGCACCGCGAGGTCGACCATGTGCCACTCCGGCCGGTTGTCGCAGAGCACGAGCACCCGGTCGCCCGCGGCGATGCCGAGGGCGGCGAGGCCGTCGGCGATGGCCGCCGTCCGGCTGAGAAAGCCCTCGGTGTCGTAGGCCGTGGAGCCGCCGGGCACGACGTGGGTGTAGTGGCCGGCGCGCGGCCGCTCGAGCTCATGGCGGTACAGGTCGAGGATCGTGCGATCAGCCATGGAACACCTCCCGTCGCGCCCCCGGGGACGTGCGAGTGCGGTCGGTCAACCCTTCACGCAGGTCGATGGTGGCTCCACGATGCAGCGTCGAACGCCGCGCGTCAACTCAAGTGCCGCCCCCACCCGCTTCCGCTTCCGCTTCCGCGCCCGCTGCCGACGGTGGCGGAGGGCCGGGGGATGTCCCCGCGCCCGCTTCCGCGCCCGCTTCCGGATGGTGCGCCCGGGGCGCCCTTTCCGCTGCGATGCCCGTATCCGCACCCGCTTTCGACGGCTCTGTCGTGGGAGGCACTCGTCGGGCTTGGAAGCAGATTCGTGAGCCGATCAGAGGCGCCCGGCTCCCCTCCCCGTCCCCGCCCGCTTCCGACGCCGCTGAAATGGGAGGTGTGGCATCGGACTCGGGCTCGGAAGCGGGCGCGGCGTCGGGCTCGGGCTCGGAAGCGGGCTCGGAAGCGGGTAGGCCCCTTCCGACCCCCGGCCATACTATCCTCGCTCCACGAGGCGCCGCGAGCGCCGCTGCGTGGGAGGGATTGCCATGCACGTGATCGCCGACATCAGCATCGTGCCGCTCGGCGTCGGCCTGTCGCTGTCGCCCTACGTGGCGGCCTGCGAGAAGGTGCTCGCCGAGGCGGGGCTCGAACCCAAGCTCCACGCCTACGGCACCAACGTTGAGGGCGAGTGGGATGCGGTCTTTACGGCGCTCCGGCGCTGCCACGAGCTGCTCCACGAGATGGGCGCTCCTCGCGTCTCCACCAACCTGCGCTGCGGCACCCGCACCGACCGGCCGCAGAGCCTCGAGGACAAGGTGCGGAGCGTGCAGGAGAAGCTCGGGGAGGGTTGAGCCCCCGATCGAGCGGCGCGAGCCTCGGGCCGCCATCCGTTCCCGCTCCCGTTCCCGTTCCCGTGCCTCGTTCCCGAAAGCCGCTGACTCTCGCCGGTTCGCTTTCACTGGTCGGATGGGGGATCGTGAGCCAACTCCATCAGAAGACACGACGCAGGTAGGGAACGGGATCGGGTACGGGCACCGAGGGGAGGCCGAATGCCGAGCCGTGCGTCCGCCCACTCGACCCGCTCGGCGCGGTCGAGCTACAATGACTTCTCCTTCAACGCCGAGTGCAGGCTCGCAGGAGACCGGAGGCAGCGATGGCCGAGTATCGAGTGGAGTCGTTCACCCCGCGCGAGACGCCGATCGCGGACTTCTTCGCGCTGCCCCAGCGCATCGAGGGCCTCTCCGACCACCAGGCCCGCGCCGAGGCCGCCGGGACGCGGGCGCTGCTCGTTCCTGGAAACACCTACTACCGCAACGCCGACAGCCGGAGCTTCGTGGTCCGACGCGGCGACGCGCCGGTCGGGCGGCTCACCGCCTTCCACAACCGCCTCCTCGGTGGCGAGCACCGGCGGTTCGGTCTGGTCGGGCTGTTCGCCTGTGAGAACGATGCGGCGGCCGCAAGGTCGCTCGTCGACGCGGCCTCGACGTGGCTCGCCGGGCAGGGCCTGGACGCGATGCGGGGACCGATGGCAGGCGACATCTGGCACCGCTGGCGCTTCATGACGCGCGGCTTCACCACCGCCCCGTTTCCAGGCGAGCCCCGGAACCCCGAGCACTACCCCGAGCTCTTCAACGCCTGCGGCTTTGCCGCGGTCCGCACCTTTTCTACGAAGACCATCTCCGACCTCGAGGCCCAGCTCGCCCTGCTGTCGGTGGCCGCCGACCTGAACGCGCGCCGGGGCCTCAGCTTCCGCAGCATCGACGCCGCAAGCTGGGAGCAGGACCTGCGGCACGTCTACGAGCTGTGCCGGCACTCCTTCGCGAGCCACTGGAGCGTCTCCGAGTCCACCGCCGAGGAGTTTGCCGACATCTACAACCGCTGGTTGCGGCGGTGCGGCCCGGAGAACATCGTGCTCGCCCTCGATCCCAGCTCGGCGGTCGTGGGCCTCGGGCTGTCGATGCTCGGGCCGGCGGACACGCTCAACATCCGCACGATTGCCGTCCTGCCGCACGTCTCCGGCTTCGGCCTCGGCCAGGCGATCGTGGCCGAGCACTACCGGCGCGCCATCGCGGCCGGCCTGACGCGGGTGCAGCACTGCCTGATGGGACCCACGACTCCCCCTCAGTTCTGGGACCGCGGCCTCGGCCAGGTGACCCGCGAGTACACGATGTACGAGCGCTCGACAGGCTGATCCGGGGCGAGCAACTCCCCCCGCTTCCGCTTCCGCTTCCGCTGTCATCCTGAGCGAGCCGCCTGCAAAGGCGGCGAGTCGAAGGACCCCCTCGGGCAGAGCCTGGCGACCGCCGTTCGCTCGGGCTCGGGCTCGGAAGCGGAAGCGGAAGCGGCCTTCGCGAGTCCGCTTCCCAAGTGGGGCGTCAACCCTGAAGTGCCCCGAGCACCGCGTCGAGGCCCGCCTCGAAGGCGCGGCGCACGCGGCCGTCGCGCAGGCCGCCGTAGCGCTGGTCGGCGGCCCGCGGCAGATTCGGGTTGTCGGTGCAGAAGAGCAGCGCGCCCATGCTCAGTCCGAGGCTGGCGCCGACCACTGCGGCCGCGGCGCACTCGGAGTCGACGCCGAGCACGAGCCCGGCGTACTCGTCGTAGATCTCCGGCCCTTGCCGGTAGCCGGCGTCGGTGGTGAAGACCACGCCGACGTGGACCGGCACCCCGCTGCTCGCCTGCGCGCTCCCGAGCCGGGCCGTCAGGAGCGGATCGAAGGCCGCCGGGTTCTCCGGTGGTGCGTAGTAGCGCGACGTCCCCTCGCCGCGCACCGCGGCCGACACCACAAGCAGGTGGCCGACCTCGAGGCTGGCGTCGACGCCACCGCAGGCGCCGAACACCACGACCCGGCGTGCTCCGTTGGCTGCGGCCATTTCCAGCGCGTTGGCGGCGGCCGGCGAGCCCATGCCCGAGTAGACCAGGGTCGCGCGATGGCTCCGGAGGTGGTAGACGATTCGATCGGTGGTCTCGTCGAGGGGCTCCTCGTCGCCGCCCGCCCGCTCGACGATCGCGGGCAGGAACGAGCGCCGGCCGAAGGGCAGGAGAATCGCCGACTCCGCACAGCGGAAGCCGGGGTTATTGGCATGCTCGAAGCGGCGCTCGACCATCGTCCCCGCAGCATACCAGCCGTGCTAGAGTGCCGTGACGCGACGAGGCCCGTCCCTGGGCCTTGTGCCATGAGAATTCATCTCACGGAGGGCACCTCGATGAAGAAGCTGGCGTTGCTCGCGGCTGTGCTTTCGACCTTCGCTCTGCAGGCAGGCGCGGCCAAGCCGACCGAGAAGGCGGACGCCGCGAAGGGCGCCAAGGCCGACGACACCCGGATGTCGGCCGACACCCTCAAGGGCCTCGAGCTGCGCGGCATCGGCCCGGCCTACAACTCTGGCCGCGTCGCCGACATCGCGGTGACGCCGGGGGCCCACCACCGCTACTTCGTGGCCGCCGCCTCGGGTGGGGTCTGGAGGACCGACAACGGCGGCACCACCTGGAAGCCGATCTTCGACGAGCAGGGCTCCTATTCGATCGGCTGCCTGGCGCTCGACCCGGGCAACCCCAACGTGCTGTGGGTCGGCACCGGCGAGAACAACAGCCAGCGCTCGGTCGCGTTCGGCGACGGGGTCTACAAGACCCTCGACGGCGGCACGCACCTGGAACAACCTCGGCCTCAAGGACAGTCCGAGCACATCGGCATGATCGCGATCGACCCGCGCGACACCAACGTCGTCTGGGTCGCCGCGCAGGGCCCGCTGTGGCGCGCCGGCGGCGACCGCGGCCTGTACAGACCACCGACGGCGGCGCCACCTGGCAGAAGATGCTCGACGATCAGCGCCGACACCGGCGATCAGCGAGGTCCGCCTCGACCCACGCGACCCGGACACGCTGTACGCGGTCGCCTACCAGCGCCGCCGCCACGTCTGGACCCTGATCAACGGCGGGCCCGAGTCGGCGATCTACAAGTCGACCGACGCCGGCGCGACCTGGCGGAAGGTGACCAAGGGCCTGCCCGAGGTGGACATCGGCCGGATCGGGCTCGCCATCTCGCCGGCCGACCCCGACGTGCGTCTACGCCATCGTCGAGGCGCCAGCGGGACGAGGGCGGCGTGTTCCGGTCCACCGACCGCGGCGAGAGCTGGGAGCAAGCGCTCCAAGTACACGACCGTCAGCGGGCAGTACTACAACGAGCTCTTCGCCGACCCGAAGGACGTCGACACGCGTGTACTCGATGGACACCTGGCTCCACGTCTCGGCCGACGGCGGCAAGACCTTCACCAAGGTCGGCGAGAAGTACAAGCACGTCGACAACCACGCGATGTGGATCGACCCCGGCAACACCGACCACTGGCTGGTCGGCTGCGACGGCGGGGTCTACGAGACCTACGACCGCGGCGCGAACTGGGAGTTCGTGGCCAACCTGCCGATCACCCAGTTCTACCGCGTCTCGGTCGACACCCGCACCCCGTTCTACTACGTCTACGGCGGCACCCAGGACAACAACAGCCTCTGGGCGGCCCGAGCCGCACCCTCGACCGGTCCGGGATCTCCAACGAGGACTGGTTCGTCACCGTCGGCGGCGACGGCTACGAGACCGTGATCGACCCCGAGAACCCGGACATCGTCTACTCGCTAGTGGCAGTACGGCGGGCTGGTGCGCTACGACCGCGCCTCGGGCGAGACGATGGAGATCCAGCCCCAGGAGGCGCCGGGCGAGCCCGCCGACCGCTGGAACTGGGACTCCCCGCTGATCATCAGCCCCCACTCGCACACCCGGCTCTACTTCGCGTCGCAGCGGCTCTTCCGCTCCGACGACCGCGGCGACAGCTGGCGGCCGATCTCCGGCGACCTCAGCCGGCAGATCGACCGCAACCGGCTGCCGGTGATGGGCAAGATCTGGGGCATGGACGCGGTCGCCAAGAACCAGTCGACCTCGTACTACGGCAACATCGTGTCGCTCTCCGAGTCGCCCCTCGTCGAGGGGCTGCTCTACGTCGGCACCGACGACGGCCTGATCCAGGTCACCGAGGACGGCGGCGCCACCTGGCGGCGAGTCGACGACGTTCCCGGGCGTGCCGGAGCGGACCTACGTCAGCCGCCTCGAGGCCTCGCTGCACGACCCCGACACCGTCTACGCCGCCTTCGACAACCACAAGATGGGCGACTTCACGCCCTACCTCTTCGTCAGCCGCGACCGCGGCCGCACCTGGACCTCGATCGCGCGGCGACCTGCCCGACCGCGAGGTCGTCTACGCGCTGGCCGCAGGACCACGTCGACGCGAAGCTGCTGTTCGCCGGCACCGAGTTCGGCCTCTACTTCACGGTCGACGGGGCGCGCACTGGGTGCGCCTGCAGGGCAACTGCCCCACCATCCAGGTCCGCGACCTCGACATCCAGCGCAAGCGAGAACGACCTCGCGGTCGCCACCTTCGGCCGCGGCTTCTACATCCTCGACGACTACACCCCGCTGCGCTCGATCAGCGAGAAGGCGCTCGCCGAGAAAGCGTTGCTCTTCCCGGTCCGCGACGCGGCCCTGTACATCCAGATGACCGACCGCAAGGACTCGCGCGGGGACGCCTTCTATACCGCGCCCAACCCGCCCTATGGCGCGCTCGTCACCTACTACCTCAGGGACGGCGTGAAGACCCTCAAGGAGCAGCGGATCGACGCCGAGAAGGAGGCGGGAGAGGCGAAGCGGGAGCCGCCCCTGCCGTCGATGGCCGAGCTGCGCGCCGAGGATGAGCAGGTCGAGCCTCAGGTCGTGCTGGTGGTGCGCGACGCCACCGGCGAGGTGGTGCGCCGGGTGGTCGGTGACCGCAAGAAGGGCCTCCACCGGGTGAGCTGGGACCTCCGCTACCCGGCCGAGACCCCGGTCAACCTGTCGCCCCCGAAGGAGTTCGCGCCCTGGGAGCAGCCGGAGCGCGGTCCCTTGGTTGTGCCCGGCGCCTACTCGGTGACCCTCGAGCAGCAGGTCGACGGCGTGGTCGCGGCGCTCGCGGGCCCGCAGGAGCTCCAGGTCACCGCGCTCGATCTCGCGACGCTGCGCGCCGTCGACGTTGGCGAGGCGCAGTCCTTCAAGAACCGAGCTCCGCGACCTGCGGCGGGCGGTGACCGGCGCGCTCGAGGCGGCCAAGGCCTTCGATGACCGGGTTGCCCACGTCCGGCAGGCGATCCTCGACACTCCCGGCGCCGATCCGGCCCTGCTGGCCGACGCCGAGCGGCTCGGCGACACGCTCGACGAGATCCTCGTGGCGCTGCGCGGCGACCCGACCAAGGAGGCGCGCAACGTCTTCCAGCCGCCTTCAATCAGGGACCGGGTGGAGCGGATCGCCTCGGACCAGTACTACGTCAGCTCGGCGCCGACAAAGACCCAACGCGACGCCTACGGCTGGGCCACCGACGCTTTCACGACCGAGCTCGGCCGGCTCGAGCAACTGGAGCGCGAACTCGAGACCCTCGAGACGAAGCTCGAGGCCGCCGGTGGGCCGTGGACTCCGGGCCGCCTGCCGGAGTGGCGCGGCACAGGAGGGCCCCGGTAGGCCGCCCCCCGCTTCCGCTTCCGCCGCTTCCGCGCCCGAACAGGGATGGGCCGAGGGGCTCGCGCGGGCCGGGCGGCTCGCTCAGGGTGGCAGCGGGCGCGGAAGGGGGCTCGGACGCGGGGCGCCCCGCTCCCCGCACGTTGCTGGCGCATCTGCCGGCTGGAATAACCTCTGGTACCCCGTCGCTGCAGGAGCGGGAGGGCATCGCCATGAATGACCTTCACGAAACCGCGATCTTCGGCGCCGGCTGCTTCTGGGGCGTCGAGGAGGCGTTCCGCAGAATCGAGGGTGTGGTCGACGCCACCGTCGGCTACGCCGGCGGCCACACCGCCAACCCCAGCTACCAGGAGGTCTGCACCGGCCGCACCGGCCACGCCGAGGTGGTGCGGGTGGCTTTCGACCCGGCCCGCGTCAGCTACGGGCAGCTGCTCGAGGCCTTCTGGAGCCTCCACGATCCGACCCAGGTCAACCGGCAGGGGCCGGACGTGGGCAGCCAGTACCGCTCGCTGATCCTGGTCGGCTCGCCCGAGCAGGAGGCAGCGGCCCGGGAGTCCAAGGCCGCGCTCGAGGCAAACGGGCAGTTCCCGCGTCCGATCGCCACCGAGATTGCGGAGGCGGGTCCATTCTGGACGGCCGAGGAGGACCACCAGCGCTACCTGGAAAAGCGCGGGATCTGGAGCTGCCACACGCGCTAACGGCACCGGGCTGGAGATGAGACTCCGTTTCCTTAATGAGGTGGAACCTCGCGACGATGCACCTCCTCGTTCTTGCGGCGAGCCGGCTCGGCGTGTAGCATAGGTGGCACGCGGGCTCGTGCCCGCTCATGGTGATTTCAGCAAACCGAGCAAGAACGGGAGAAGGAGGATCGTACCGTGAAGAAGTTCCTGGGGAGCGTGGCTGTGCTCCTGCTCGTCGCCGCCTTGCCGACGTTGGCCGACAACGAGCGTGATATCGTCAACCCGGCGGAGCCGTACGTGCCGATTGCGCCGGACCCGAACGCCCCGACCTGGCAGGGACCGGAAGCGGTGCTCTACGACAACGGGCCGCTCGTCACCCACCCCGGCGGCGGCGCCGGCGGAGCCGACGCCAGCGCGCTCCAGACCACGCTCGGCATGAACACCCTGGGTGCTGGCCACCAGTTCCTGCTCGGCTACAGGATGGCCGACGACTTCACGGTGACCGACGCCGGCGGCTGGGACGTCCAGAGCGATCACCTTCTTCGCCTACCAGACCGGCTCGAGCACCGCCTCGACCATCACCGGCGTCTACGTGCAGATCTGGAATGGCGCCCCGAACGCCGGAGGCAGCGTGATCTGGGGCGACCTGACGACCAACCGGCTGGCGAGCACCGCCTGGTCGAACATCTACCGCGTGACCGACACCACCCTGACGACGACCAATCGCCCGATCATGGCCGACATCGCGACCATCGGCACCACCCTCGCCGCCGGGACCTACTGGCTAGACTGGACGACCGACGGGAGCGCTGTCCTCCGGGCCGTGGGCGCCGCCGATCACCATCCTCGGGCAGACGACGACCGGCAACGCCCTCCAGTACACCTCTGCGTGGGCGGCGCTCACTGACACCGGCACGCTGACCCCGCAGGGCATGCCCTTCATCATCGAGGGCGTGGTGGTGCCGGTCGAGCTGCAGAGCTTCGACGTCGAGTAGATCGATCTGCGAACACTCTGAACAAACCGGACCGGGCGCGAGCCCGGTCCTTTTTCATGTGCCGTGTCGTCACCGCGCGATTGCGCGCGCCCTCGAAGCAGGGCTATGCTTGGACCTCCCAGGAATCCTCCGTGGGAATCACGACATAGCAGATGTGGAGAAGACGATGACAGCTCGATCCACATCGACGAGCTACCCGGGCGATTCGGGCAGCCTGCATGACATCCGAGAGCTGCGCTGACCGCGCCACGGCCGATGCCGTCCGTCGCCGGACGGGCCGGTCGAGGTGACGGTGCGCCGCCTGATCGTCGGCATCACCGGGGCGAGCGGCGTGGTCTACGGCATCCGGCTGCTCGAGGTGCTGCGCGGCGTCGCGGACATCGAGACCCATCTCATCCTGACCAACGCGGCCCGGCAGACGATCGCGCTCGAGACCGATCACTCCCCGGCGGCGGTCGAAGCGCTCGCCGATCACTGCTATCGCCCCGGCGACATCGCCGCGGCGCTGTCGTCGGGCTCCTTCAGGACCTCCGGCATGGTGGTCATCCCGTGCTCGATCAAGACCCTGTCGGGGATCGCCACCAGCTACGCCGACAGCCTCGTCGTGCGCGCGGCCGACGTGGTCCTCAAGGAGCGCCGCCGGCTGGTCCTCGTCGTCCGCGAGACGCCCCTCCACCTCGGCCACCTGCGGCTGATGGAACGGGCCGCCGAGCTGGGGGCGATCGTGATGCCGCCGGTTCCGGCCTTCTACCACCGCCCGCGCACGATCGAGGAGATCATCGACCAGACCGTCAACCGCGTCCTCGACGCGCTCGACATCGAGCTCGAGCGGGAGCTCTTCGCGCGCTGGCAAGGACCCGGATCGCGTCCGGAGCCGGACTCCGGCGAGCCCTGATCCGGCGCCCGTGCGCCAGCCGAGGATGTGATGAACGAACAGCCGGGAACGCTGCGCTCAGGTTCCAGCGTTGTCCCTGCCGTGACCTGGAGGTCCTGAACATGACGCCTGCACCGCGAACGATCGCCCTCCTGCTCGTCCTCGCCGCGGCCCTCGCCGGCTGCTCCAGCTCGACCGCGCCGCCACCGCCGGCCCCCGCCGTGACTGCGGCGCCGACACCGACACCGGTGGCCGCGGCGCAGCCGATGCCCCTCGACCCGGCGGTGAGCTTCGGCCGGCTCGACAACGGGCTCAGCTACTACATCCGGCGCCACGACGAGCCGCGCCAGCGGGCGGAGCTGCGGCTGGCGGTCAATGCCGGCTCGATCCTCGAGGACGACGACCAGCGCGGCCTCGCCCACTTCGTCGAGCACATGGCCTTCAACGGCACCGAGAACTTCGCCCGCCAGGCGCTGGTCGACTACCTCGAGTCGATCGGCATGCGCTTCGGCGCCGACCTCAACGCCTACACCTCCTTCGACGAGACCGTCTACATGCTGACCGTGCCCACCGACGACCCCGAGCTGCTGGCGACGGGTGTCACGATCCTCTCCGAGTGGGCGGCCAGGATCAGCTTCGAGGGCGAGGAGATCGACAAGGAGCGCGGCGTGGTCATCGAGGAGTGGCGGCTCGGCCGCGGCGCCCGCGCACGGATCTTCGACCAGCAGGCGCCCGTCATCTTCCACGACTCGCGCTACGCCGAACGGCTGCCGATCGGCGAGAAGGCAATCCTCGAGTCGGCGCCGCACGACACCCTGCGCCGCTTCTACCGCGACTGGTACCGGCCCGACCTCATGGCGGTGGTGGCGGTCGGGGACTTCGACCCGGCGCTCGTCGAGAGCCTGATCCGCAGCAGCTTCGGGGGGATCACCCTCGCGACCGAACCGCGGCCGCGAGCTGCCTTCCCGGTGCCGGACCACGACGCGACCCTGACCACCATCGTCACCGACCCCGAGGCCACCTCCACCATGGTTCGGGTCCTGCACAAGCTGCCGAAGGAGGAGTTTGTCAACGAGCGGGACTTCCGCCGGTCGCTGGTCGAGAACCTCTACGACGGCATGCTCGGACGGCGCCTCCAGGAGCGGGCCCGCGAGGCCAGCCCGCCGTTCCTGCGCGCCTTTGGCGGCTCGGGCAACCTGGTCCGCGAGAAGGGCTCCTACAACCTCATCGCCGTGGTCGACGAGGGCGGGCTCGAGGAGGGCCTCGAGGCCCTGCTCACCGAAGCCGAGCGGGTTCGCCGCCACGGCTTCGCGCCATCCGAGCTCGAGCGCGAGAAGACGGCCTACCTGCGCAACATGGAGCAGGCGTACCGGGAGCGGGACACCGTCGAGTCCCGCGCCTTGGCCGACGAGTATGTCAGGAACTTCCTCGAGGCCGAGGCCGCACCGGGCATCGCCGCCGAGCTCGAGCTGGTCCGGCGCTTCCTGCCGGGAATCACGCTCGACGAGGTCAACGCGCTGGCCGGCCTGTGGCTCGGGGGCCCGAGCCGGGTCATCGCGGTCAGCGCGCCGGAGAAGGCGGGGCTCGATGCGCCGCAGGAGGCCACGATCGCCGCGGTACTCGCCCGGGTTGAGACCGCCGACATCGCTCCCTACCAGGATGAGGTCGCCGACCAGCCGCTGATGGCCGTCGTCCCGGCGCCCGCCGAGATCGTGTCGGAGGCCACTCTCGACGAGATCGGGGTGACCGACTGGCGCCTTGCCAACGGTGTGCGCGTACTGCTGAAGCCCACCGACTTCAAGAATGACGAGGTACTGGTCAGCGCCTTCAGCCCGGGCGGAACCTCGCTGGTCGACGATCGGGACTGGGTCGCCGCCATGACCGCAGGAGCGGTGATCCTGGAGGGTGGAGTCGGGCCCTTCGACCTCACCGTGCTCCAGAAGATGTTGGCCGACAAGGTGGTCGGCGTTGGCCCCTCGATCTCGGAGCTCCAGGAGGGAATCTCCGGCGCGGCTTCGCCAGAGGACCTCGAGACCATGCTCCAGCTGATCGCGCTCTACTTCACCGACCCGCGGCCGTCCGAGCAGGCCTTCGCGTCGGTGCGCGGGCGCTACCGCGGCATGGTCGAGAACCGGCTCGCCCAGCCCGAAACCGTGTTCTCCGACACCGTGACCCGGCTCGTCACCCAGGACCACCCGCGGCGCCGGCCGTGGAGCCCGGAGCTGCTCGAGGGAATGTCCCTCGCGACCTCTGCCGCCGTCTACCGCGACCGCTTCGCCGACGCCTCGGACTTCACTTTCCTCTTTGTCGGCAGCTTCTCCCTCGACGAGATCCGGCCGCTCGTCCAGCGCTACCTCGGCACGCTGCCCTCGACCGGCCGCCGGGAGAGCTGGCGCGACGTCGGCGTGCGCGCTCCCGAGGGCGTGATCGAGGAGACCGTGGCCAGGGGCATCGAGCCCAAGAGCCGGGTGTCGATCACCTTTCCCCACGACTTCGAGTGGTCGCGGGAGAACCGCTACCAGCTCCACTCGATGGCCGACGTGCTCCGGATCCGGCTGCGCGAGCTGATCCGCGAGGACGAGGGGGGCAGCTACGGCGTCTCGGTCCGCGCTTCCGCCGACCGCATCCCACGCCAGACCGCGAGCCTGACCGTCTCCTTCGGCTGCGATCCGGATCGTGTCGACGAGCTCACGGCCGTGGTGTACGACGAGATCCGCCGCCTGCAGACGGCCGGCCCGGACCTCGAGCATGTCAGCAAGGTCCAGCAGCAGGACCGCCGCGAGCGCGAGGTCCAGTTGCGCGAAAACGGCTTCTGGCTCGCCGCGCTCGAGTCGTCGCTGTGGAACGAGGAGGACCCCCGGCTGATCCTGGACTTCGACACCCTGGTCGACTCGCTCACGCCGGAGTCGATCCGGGACGCGGCCGCGCGCTGGGTCGATCTCGACCGCCGCGTCGAGGTCGTGCTGGTGCCCGAGGACGGCACGGCAGCGGCGACTCAAGAATGAAGACTGAAGAATGAAGAATGAAGATCAAGGAGCTGAGAGATCGGGGGTCGACGGGTGACCACCGGTGATCGGGAGCGCCTGGGATCCACGGTACAACCTCGATGACGTCGGTTGACGGGACGGTTCTGTGACGATATCGTAACGGGTCAATCGGCGGTACGAGGACGACCCCGGCTCGGCCCCGTTCCGGCCGGTGCCGCCACCGTGGTCCTGAGCGCGGCCGACAAGTTCGGGGGGCATTAGCGGCTCGAAACAGGGACCGCAACCCTTCCCGGTGGCCGGGTTGCGGAGACGCTCTCGCGCGGAGCCTGTCGGGAGATGTGATGAGACTGGTGAAACCCGCCCGGAGCGAACCCGTACGTGTCGCCGACAGGAGGCACTCGATGCCGCACAGGTCGCCCCTGACGCCGGCTGTGGCCGGCATTGTGTTGTCCATCGGGCTGCTGCCCGCGCCGCTGCTCGCCCAGGATGAGAGCGCGCCGTCGACCCTGCCCGAGCTGGTGCGCGCCGCCATCGCGACGCACGAGGACGTCGCGCGCGCCGACAGCCAGATCCGGCGCGCCCAGGCCGACATCAAGCTCACCTCTTCGGCGCTGCTGCCCCGTCTCGATCTCAACGGGTCGTGGACGAAGTACCAGGACGAGCTCGCCATCGAGCTCGTTCCGGGAGAGGCCTTCGTCATCCGGCCGGCGGATGACTGGCTCTGGAGCGCCGACCTGACGCAGACCCTGTTCTACGGCCTGCGGGACTGGCGGGCGCGAGACATCGCGAAGCTGACCCAGGACATCGCGGAGCTGCAGCGCACGACCGTGATCAACGACCTGACGCTCACGGTCGCCGCCGCCTTCTACACCGCGGTCGCGGCGGAGCAGCGGGTCGAGGTGGAGCGGGTCGCGCTCGAGGCCAACGAGACCCAGCTCACGGTCACTGAGCGACGCTTCGACGTCGGCGAGGTGTCGGTGGCCGACGTCGCGCGCTGGCGCGCCGAGGTCGCGGCCGGACGGCAGCGCCTGGTCGTGGCCGAGGGCGAGGCCGAGATCACGCGCAGGAGGCTCGCGCGAATCGCCGGGGTTTCCGAGGTCGGCAAACTGGTCACTCCCGGCCCGATCCCGGTCCCGCCCGGGGAGGACGAGTCGCTCCGCCTGCAGGCGATGGACGGCCGCCTCGAGATGGCGACCCTGCGCAACCAGCTGGAAGCGGCCGGCCTCTACGTCCAGGTCCAGCGCGGCGCCTGGCTTCCGGAGCTCGACGCCAACGTCCAGTACCTGGAGCAGAAGTCGGAGTTTCCATCGGACAGCTGGCTGTCGCTGAGCCTCAACCTGCGCGTCCCGGTGTACGACGGCGGCCTGACCGCCGCCCGGGTCGCCCGGGCCAGGGAGGACCAGATCGAGGTCGAGCTGCTCGAGGTGGAGGTTCGCAAGGCGATCAGCGACCAGGTCGACTCGGCTTCCGTCACCTACCGGGCGGCAACGGCGGCCCTCGAGGCGGCCGGCGAGCGCCGCGAGGCCTCGCGCGAGGCCTACCGGCAGGTCGATCGCGCCTATCGCGTCGGCGAAGCGACCACGGTCGACCTGCTCGACGCCACCACCGAGGCCACCGACGCCGCGAATTCCCTGATCATTGCTACCGCACAGCGGGAGTACCAGGCGATCGCCCTTCGCCACGCGATCGGCCTGCCGCCGCTGCCTGACCTCGACCCGTCATCACCGCTCAGCGAGGAAGCAACACCATGAGTGTTCGACATCGATCACAGCTCACGATCATCGCCGCCGGCCTGGCGGTGTCGATCCTGACGGCCTGCCACCCCGGCGGCGGGGACTCCCCCGAGGCCGTAGCTGCCGTGCGCGAGGCCGCGCTGGCGCCGCGCGAGGTGCGGCTGATCACCCCCGAGCTCCGCGACGAGCGGCCCTCGATCCAGCTCGTGGGTGAGGTCCGCGCCTTCGACTCGGTCGCCGTGTCGCCCGAGGTGGCGGGCAAGGTCGACGCCGTCCGGGTCGAGGTCGGCGACCGGGTGCGCAGCGGTCAGCCGCTGGCCGAGATCGACCGCGCCACCTTCAAGATCTACCTCGACCAGGCCGAGGCGCAGCTCCAGGCCGCTCAGGCCGACCTCGAGCTCACCGCCAAGGAGCTCGAGCGCAAGCGCGACCTGGTGTCGGACAACACGATCGCCCAGGCCACCTTCGATCAGGCCAAGGCCGCCCACGACCTGGCGAAGGCCCACGTGGCGTCAGCCGAGGCCGCGCGCAGCCTGGCCCAGCGCAACTGGGAGCGCAGCGTCGTCCGCGCCCCGGCGGCCGGCTCGATCACCCACCGCAGCGCGGTCGCCGGCCAGTGGACCGACGTGGGCCAGCGCCTGTTCGAGCTGGCGATCGGAGAGAAGGTCAAGGTCGCGGCGAGAGTGCCCGCGGCCTGGGCGGCGCAGCTCAGCGGCCTGGAGGGATTCGACTTCACAGTGGCCGCGGACGCAGCCGCCCGCCACGCCGCGCTGTACAGCATCGACCCGGTGGTCAACGAGTCGTCTCGCTCCTTCGAGGTGGTCGGGTTGGCCGGAAACCCGGAGGGCGATCTGCGGCCTGGGATGTTTGCCGACGTCACCCTGCAGGCTCCACGGAGCCAGCGCAGCCTGTGGCTGCCGGTGTCAGCGGTTGCGACCTCGGACATGTCGCAGGTGATGGTGGTGGAGAACGGTGCGATCACGCTTCTCCGCGTCCAGGTCGGCCGTCGCGCCGACGGCTCGATCGAGATCGTCGACGGGCTCGAGGAAGGCCAGGCCGTGGTCGCGGAGGTCGCCGGCCTCCACCGCGGCGTGCCCGTGACCATCGTCGGACAGACCTCCGCTGCGAACTCTTAGTTCTTGGTTCTTCGTTCTTCGCTTTGAGCTCTGGACTTCGATTCGAACGAGACCACGCGAGGCCCACGACATGAACGCACGCAGCTCAGAACCGAGGGCTCAGGACGTACGACTCACCCGAAGGGTGGCGCCATGAACCTCTACGACACCGCAATCCGGCGGCCGGTGTTCACCATCATGTTGATGGTGGCGCTGATCGCCTTCGGCGTCCTCGGCTACCAGACCCTGCCGATCAACCTGCTGCCCTCGCTCGACATCCCGATCGTCACCGTGATCACGATTCTGCCGGGGGCTTCGCCGGAGGTGGTCGAGTCGGACGTCACTGACGTCATCGAGCGCGAGGTCAACACGATCGAGGGCATCGAGCAGCTGACCTCCTACTCGGGCCAGGGCGTCTCGCAAATCACCATCACCTTCGCGCTCGAACGCGACATCGACATCGCTGCCCAGGACGTCCGTGACAAGGTGTCGGGCGCGGTCGGCAACCTGCCCCTCGACGCCGAGCCGCCGATCGTTCAGAAGCTCGACATCAACTCCCAGCCGATGCTGTGGATGTCGCTGTCAGGCCTCGACGCCCGCGAGCTGTCGGACTATGCCGATCAGGTGCTTCGTCCGCGGCTGCAGTCCGTGCCCGGCGTCGGCAACGTGTTCGTGGCCGGCTTCCGCGAGCCGATGATGCGGCTGTGGATCGACCGCGACCGCCTGGCCGCGCACGGGCTGGCGGTCACCGACGTCATCGCCGCCGTCGGCCGCGAGAACCTCGAGCTGCCCGGCGGCTTCATCGAGGGCGAGAGCTACGAGCTGGCGGTGCGCAACCTCGGGCTCTTCGAGACCGTCGAGGAGTTCAACGACATGATCATCGCCAGCGTCGACGGCCGGCCGATCCGGCTCGCCGACGTCGGCTTTGCCCAGCTCGGGATCGCGGACGAGCGCGGCCTCGGCCGCTACAACCTGGAGCCGTCGCTCGGCCTCGGCGTGGCGCCCAGGTCGGGCGCCAACCTGGTCGACGTCAACGCTGGCGCGATCGAGCGCATGAAGGCCCTCGAGAAGGACTTCCCGGCCGGCGTGAGCTGGAACATCGCGTTCAACGGCGCCGAGTACGTCGAGAAGTCGATCGGGAACGTCCAGTTCGACATCGCCTACGGTGCGATCCTCGCGATCCTGGTGGTCTTCGTCTTTTTGCGCTCGTGGCGCTCGACGCTGATCGTCTCGCTCGCCATCCCGACCTCGCTGATCGCCACCTTCGGCTTCATGCGGGCCTTCGGCTTCTCGCTCAACAACCTCACCACCCTCGCCCTCGCGCTGTCGGTTGGCGTGGTCATCGACGATGCCATCGTCGTGCTCGAGAACATCTTCCGGCACCAGGAGGAGGGCGAGGACCCGCTGACCGCCGCCCACAACGGCACCAGGGAGATCGCGCTGGCCGCGATGGCGGCCACCTTCTCGATTGCCGCGGTGTTCGTGCCGGTCGCCTACATGCGCGGCATGATCGGGCGCTTCCTCTACGAGTTCGGGATCGCGGTGGCGGCGGCGGTTCTGATCTCGCTCTTCGTCGCCCTCACTCTCACCCCGATGATGGCTGCGCGGATGCTCCGGGTCCGACACAAGCATGGCCGGCTCTACCAGGTCCTCGACGGCGGGTTCCGCGCCCTCGAGCAGTGGTACCGGCGATGGCTCGACGTGGCGCTTCGCCACAAGGTCGCGACGCTGGTCATCGCCACCGTGATCTTCGGCGCCAGCCTCGGCCTGCTGCCGCTCATCGGCGGCGAGTTCGCACCCCAGGAGGACATGTCGATGTTCATGGTCTCCGTCGAGGCGCCGGTCGGCACCTCGCTGCCGGCCATGGACGGCAAGATGCAGCAGATCGAGCGCATCGTGCTGTCGCAGCCCGAGGTGATGGGCGCCTTCGCGGCGGTGGACCTCGAGGAGCGTGGCCAGGTCAACTCCGGCATCCTGTTCATCCGCATGCTGAAGCCGGCAGACCGGGAGGCGGAGCAGAACGAGGTCGTGCAGCGCCTGCGCCGCGATCTGGCGGCAGTCGAGGGCGTCCAGGCGCGGGTCGTCGAGTTCTCCTTCTACAACGTCGCCGGCGAGGGCGGCGACTGGGGCCTCTCCTACTCGATCCGCGGGCCCGAGCTCGGCGAGCTCGACCGCATCGGCCGCAGGATCGTGGAGCGGCTGTCCGCGACTCCCGGCTTCGTCGACCTCGACACCAACCTCGACCTCGAGCAGCCGCAGCTGTTCGTCACCGTCGACCGCGCGCGGGCCCGCGACCTCGGCCTCGACGCGGCCACCATCTACGAGACCGTCTACTCGCTGATGGCGGGTCGCGAGATCGGCTCGTACACGACCGCGGGCAAGCGCTACGAGGTCTGGATGAAGGTCCTGCCGTCCCAGGCGAGGTCTGCCGAGGACATCGGGGCGCTGCAGGTGAGGTCGCCATCCGGAGCGATGGTGCGCCTCGACTCCGTGGTCGACATCCGGCATGGCGCCGGTCCGATCAACATCAACCGCAGCGACCGCGAGCGCTCGATCCTGCTCACCGGGAACCTCGAGGGCATTCCGCTCAACCGTGCGCTTCAGACCGTCAACCAGGTGCTGGCCGAGGAGCTGCCCGAGGGCTACCACGCGCGGCCAACCGGGCAAGCGGAGGAGTTCGCAGACGCGATGAACGCTCTGGTGTTCGCGGTCGGGCTTGCGATCCTCATCGTCTACATGCTGCTCGCCAGCCAGTTCAACTCGTTCCTCCACCCCTTCACCATCATGCTGGCGCTGCCACCGGCGATGACCGGGGCGTTGGTCGGGCTGCTCATCACCGGCCACACCATGAACATCATGTCGGTCATCGGCATCATCCTGCTGTTCGGCCTCGTCACCAAGAACTCGATCCTGCTGGTCGACCTCACGATTCAACGGCAGCAGCAGGGCATGGACCGCGAGGCGGCGCTGCGCGAGGCCTGCCCGATCCGGTTGCGGCCGATCCTGATGACCTCGCTGTCGATGATCTTCGGCGTGCTGCCGGTGGCGCTGGCCATCGGCGAGGGCGGCGAGGCGCGGGCGCCGATGGCGGTCGCCACCGCCGGCGGCATGACCACCTCCACCCTGATGACCCTGTTCGTGGTGCCGGTGGTCTACGCCTACATGGACAGGCTCAGCGCCCGCATCACGCGCCGCCGCTCCCAGAAAGCGGTTGAGGCTCCGGTGGGATGAACGGGTGACTCTAACCCCGGATATCTCACCAGCTTTCTACTGCGGCCAGCGATGACCGCGCTCAGCGGTGCTTTCTCGCCTCGGGGTGCTCGACGTACTGTCCAGTACGCCTCCGCGCCCCTCGGGTCGAAATCCCCACTGCGCACGGCACCTCGCAGCCCTCGCAACGAAACCCGGTGAGATATCCGGGCTAAGTCTGAAGCGGCGAGGGTGGCGCCTGCAGCCATGCGCTGCCCTTCAATGACAAGCCCCCCTTCCGCGAAGGGGGGCTTCGTCGCTTGTCGCCGAAAGGGTCACTCGATGCTGATGGTCTGCAGCTCGACCGGCACCGTGCCCGAGTCGATGATCGCGGTCGAGTTTGAGCCGAAGTCGGTCACCCACAGCTTGATCGGCGTGCCGCCTCCAGTCTGCTGCGACAGACCCGTCGTGAAGCCGCCGCCAGCCTGCGCCGTGAAGGTCTCCATGACGGTCGCGAAGGTGCCGTCGTTGGCCACCAGCATGACGGTCGCGGAGCCGAAGTCGCTCAGCCAGAAGCCGTTGTTCTGCGGGTCGTACTCGATGCCGACCACGTCGCTGTGTGGCCCCGGCGAGGTGGCAGTACCGATCATCACGCAGGTGCTCAGCGAGCCGCTGCCGCCGCTGGTGTCGGACAGGTTGAGGTGGTAGATGGAGTTGCCGTCGCCGGCCGCCGTAGCGTAGACAAAGGCCGGATTCGCCGGGTCGGTCGCCACGTCGATAATCGCGTTCACCGCACCGCCGGTGCAGCCCGGAACGTCGGTCTGCCAGTACGCCACCGTGTTGCCGCTGCGGTCGAACAGGTAGATGTTGTCGTCGATCACCGTCAGGTCGCCGTTGTAGTCGGAGGCGTAAATGTAGCCGTCGGTCATCCGCACCGACCCGCCGTCAGTGTTCTGGCTGCCCAGCTTGGAGTATGTGAAGGCGGTCGCCCCGTGCGGCGCGGCGACATCGACGAACCAGATCCCCGGGCTCGGATCGGCCTCGTGGAAGTACACCATCCGCGCCGGATTCCCGTGGTCGATCGCGACACCGATTGTCGACACCGCCCACGAGTTGGCGAAGAGCTCGAGGACGTCACCCTGCGCCTCTCCCGACCCATTGGGCAGGCCGCGGGCCGCCGCAGCATCCTTGAAGCTCGCGTACTCCTGGGCACCCACTGCACCCACAGCGAGCCCACACGCCGTCATCGCGAGAACCAGGGTCACTCTTGAAGAGCGAAGCATCGTTCCTCTCCCTTCCCTCTTTCGAGGTGTCATCGAAAAATCAATGTCGTCAGCGCTAGCATACCACTGGCCGACGAGAAGGGTCTGAGCGCAGCGAACACAGCAAAGCCGACCAGGCCGATCGGCAGCCACGGAATCGAGTCGGTGGCACCCGTCGACGTGGTTGACAAACGGTTGCGGTTGACATATGGTTGCGGTGGAGGCAGCCATGGCATCCGACTCGGCGAAGCTGACCGATCTCGCACCGGGGAAGGCCGCGCAGGTCCTGATCCAAACAGCGAACCAGGCATGGCTTTCCGAGTTCGCGTGGTCGCTCGACCGGTACCGGGCGCACGACGATCTCGACCGCATTCTCGCAGTCTGGAACCTGAGCCAGAGCGACGCCGCCAAGCTCTTCCACGTCACCCGCCAGGCGATCGCGAAGTGGCGGACTCACGGCGTGCCGCAACGGCAGATCGCGGCCGTCGCAGAGCTCGCGGCCGCCACCGACCTGCTGATCCGGCACCTCAAGCGCGAGCGCATCCCAGCGGTCGTTCGCCGTCCCTCGGCCCGGCTGGACGGCCAGTCGCTCCTCGACCTGGTGGCGGCCGGCCGCACGCGCGAGCTGCTCGTCGCATGCCGGGAGATGTTCCGCTTCGGCGACGCCCACGCCTGATGCGCACGGAGCTGCTCCCCGAGGGCCACGAGTGGCTTCGCATCGCCGACAGGGGCTGGCTGAAGGGCGATCCCCTCGATCCCTCCTTCGCAGCGCTTCGCGGAGGCCGCTGGAACCCGCCCGACAGCTTCCCGACCCTCTACCTCAACGAGGATGTGGTCACCGCCCGCATCAACCTGCGGCACTTCATCGAGGGCTGGCCCTACGAGCCCGAGGACCTTCGCAACGCCACCGGTCCCGCGCTCGTCCACGCTTTGCTTCCCCGGCGGCAGCTGGTGGCGGACGTCCACAGCCGCGAGGGAGTGGCGGCGGTCAAGCTGCCGGCCGGCTTCCCCCTCGATGAGCACGGCCGGCTCGTGGCGCACGCCGGGTGCCAGGCCATTGGTCTCGAGGCGAAGCGGGCCGGCCTGCGAGGCGTCAGAGCCAGGTCCGCCCGCGCGCCGGACGGGGCCGGCCGCGAGCTCGCGTGGTTCCCCGCCACCCGGCGATCTCGTGCTCGAGCCGTTGCCGTGGATCCCTTCGAAGACTGGTACTGGGGCTCGTAGCGTGTCGTGGAACGACCTCCGCGTGCGCTCCTGCTGTGATGGTGGTGGTTGGCCTTTCCCCGCCACGCTCCGAGATGGATGCGCTGCGCGCATCCTGACCGAGAATCGCAAGCGGTGCCTGGGCGCGCCAGCGGCCGGTGGCCTACGGAGCGCTGGCTGACGCAAAGATCCCCAGCACCACCAGCAGGTCGGCGCCGGCATGAAACAGGACCGCGCCCCACAGCGACTCCGTGCGCTGGATGAGGAAGCCCCAAACCCACGCGAGCACGAAGAGCACGGCCAGGAACTGCAGGATGTCCGGCACATACGTCACCGGGGCGTGGGCGAGCGTGAAGGACACGGCGATGCACAGATTCGCCCCGCCTCGGCCGAGGCGGTCTTCGAACGGGCGCAGCAGCAGGCCCCGGAAGTGAAACTCCTCCATGAACGCATTCGCGAAGACGAAGATGATGATCCACGGAACCGCGAGAAGCAGCGCGGCCGTCGTCAGGCCTGCGTTGGTCGATCGGCTCAGGAAGAGAACCGAGAACACGCCGAAGGCGCGAGGCCGATCGGCAGCCATGCCCGCCCTTCCCGGGCGCTGCAGGTACAGATCCGTCCACGTCATCCCACCGGCGCGCGCCACCAACAAAGCCGCAGCGACGATCAGAGTGGACTCGCTCAGCTTGGTCAACGCGATCCCTGAAGCGCTCTCGCTCACGACGTTGAGCGCGTCGAGGATGCGATCGCTCAAAAGCCAGGCGGCAAGGAAGCCGCACGAGGCCGCCAGGAGCGCGATCAAGACCGGTATCCACGGACGCAGGCGTTCAATGCGCGCGGAAGCGCAGGTGAGGAGCAGCAACACGAGAGGCAGGGCGCACTTGATCGCCGTGCGGGCACCCTGCGGGATCGACGCCAGATACCCACCCACCGAGTAGACGAGCAGCATCGCACCGAGGAGCACCAGAAAGCGACCAACCTGCCTGATCTCGAGTCGGCTCCTTCAGCTCCCGCCGGGGCGTCGCTGACGATCACGCCGTCGCGGATCTCCACCACCCGGTGGGCGCGCCGGGCGAGGGTCGTGTCGTGGGTGACCACGACCAGCGTCCGTCCCTGCTCGGAGAGCGCGCCGAGCAGGCCCATGACGTCGGAGCCCGAGCCGGTGTCGAGGTTCCCGGTCGGCTCGTCGGCGAGGATGATGTCCGGCTCCATGGCCAGCGCGCGCGCGATCGCCACCCGCTGCATCTGGCCGCCCGACAGCTCGGTCGGCCGGTGCTCGACGCGGTCGGAGAGGCCGACCTGCTCGAGCTGCTCGAGAGCCCGGCGCCGGCGCTCGCGCCGGCCGACGCCGCCGAACATCAGCGGCATCTCGACGTTCTCGAGCGCGGTCAGCTGGGGCAGCAGGTTGAAGTTCTGGAACACGAAGCCGACCCGCCGGTTGCGGACGTCGGCGAGCTGGTCGCGGTCGAGCCCGGCCACGGCCTCGCCGCCGAGCTGGTACTCGCCGCCCGAGGGCGTGTCCAGGCAGCCGACCAGGTTGAGCAGGGTCGACTTGCCGGAGCCCGACGGCCCGACCACCGCCACGAACTCGCCCTTCCCCACCGTGAGGTCGATCCCGCGCAGCGCCTCGACCTTGATCTTGCCGGTGTCGTAGACCTTGGTGATCGCCTCCATGTGGATGATCGCACCGTTGGATTCGGAGCCGTCACCGTTCGCGCGTCGTTTCAGTGGCCAATTCATGTCTTCAACTTCCTTCTGTTCGATGCCCGCGCCGCGGATTCGCCTCATCACTTCGGGGCCTCACCGCTCGTGGAGTCGAGTCCGTGGCGCGGGGATCGAAATCACTCATAGCGCAGCGTCTCCGCCGGATCGATGGACGCGGCGCGGCGGGCCGGGAAGTAGCCGGCGAGGATGCCGATGCCCCCGAGCACGAGGGCCGTGACCCCCGCGATCTCCCACGACAGCGTCGGCTTGCCCAGGAACTCGAGCGCCTCGTTGCCCTCCACCGGCACGAAACCGAGCAGGACGATGATCACGGTCGCGATCACCATCCCGACCAGGCCGCCGAGCAGGGTGTAGGCCAGGCCCTGCAGAACGAAGGGGCCGGTGATCCAGCCGCGGTGGGCCCCGAGCGCCATCTGGACGCCGATCTCGCGGGTCTTCTCCTTGACCACCGCGTACATGATGTTCGCGACGCCGATGCCGCCGATCAGCAGGGTCAGCCCGCCGATGATGCCGAGGAAGGCCTGGAGGCCGCGCATGATGTTGTCCATGATCCGCGCGCCCTCGACGGTGTCCCAGACCTGCATCACCTCCTTGTCGGAGGGGTCGAAACGGTAGCGCGCGGCGAGTGCGTCGGAGAAGCGCTCCAGGGCCTCCGGCATCTGCTCGGCCCGCGCCACCTTGATCACCACGTTGTTGAGCTCCTGGCGGCCGAACGACCGCCGCGAAGGTGGTGATCGGGATGACCGCGTTGCTGCGCGTCGGGACCGCCGTAGTTGCCCATCTGCAGCTTCTTCTGCAGCACGCCGATGACCAGGAAGGGCGATCCCGCCAGATCCACCACCTGGCCCACCGGGTCGAGCTCGCCGAAGACGTCGTGTGCGAGCTCGTCGCCGAAGAAGACGACGCGCCGCTTCTCCGCCTCGTCGCGGCCGTTGAAGAAGCGGCCACCCTCGCGGGGGAAGTGGTGGCGCATCTCACCGTACTCGGCGTTGGTCGCCGACGACGTGGATGTTCCGGCTGGTGCGGCCCCAGGAGAGCGGGGTCTGCCAGCTGTCGATCTCCCCAATCACGCCCTCGAGGTCCGGCAGGCGGCTGCGAAGGTACTCGATGTCATCGATCCGGGGACGGATCGGCCGCCCGGTCGGCAGACCCTGCCAGACCTTTGACGTCTCACCCGGCCACCACACGGCGAGGTTCTCTCCCATCCCGAGCCGGCCCTTCATCATCTGCCGGCCGAGCCCCTCGCCGAAGGCGAGCAGCATGAGGATCGCGACGGTTCCCCAGGCGATCGCGGCCACGGTCAGCGCCGCGCGCTTGCGCTGCAGCGACGAGGCGCGCACGAACAGGCTCCAGATCACCGTGAGGTCTCGCGATCGCATCAGGTTCCCGTTTCTTCAATTTCCGGGCTCAGAGCCCGTTGCACTCCTCTGGTCGGGCATTTTGGAGGCTGCCGATCGAGGTTCTGGGCTCTGAGCCCGGAAATTGAAACTGGCGAACGAACACACATCTCTCGCCTGCCTACAGCTTCATCGCGACGACGGGGTCGAGGCGCGACGCCGCGCGGGCCGGGAAGTAGCCGGCGACCAACCCGACGAGCCCGAGCACGCCGGCGGTCAGCAGGCGCGAGCTCGGGCGACAGCACCGGGTTGCCGACGAACTTGGTGATCCCGAGGGCCGGCACGGTCGAGCAGATCGCCCACGAGATGGCGAGGCCGATGGCGCCGCCGACGGCGGTCAGCACCATGGTCTCGAGCAGGAACTGGGCGAGGATCGAGCGGCTGTGTGCGCCCAGCGCCATCTTGATGCCGATCTCGCGGGTCCGCTCCTCGACCACGACGTTCATGATGTTGGACACCCCGATGCCGCCGACCACCAGGGTCAGCCCGCCCATGATCCCGAGGAAGATCTTGAAGGCGAGCATGAAGTTGTCGAAGAACACGAACATCTCGGTGGTGTCCCAGATCGACACCGCCTCGCTGTCGGCGGGATCGAACGTCTTGCGCTGGCCCAGGACAGCGGTGATCTGGGTGCTGACCTCCTTGTTGAGCCGCGGATCGGTCGCCCGGTAGATGAAGTTGTCGATGTAGCGCTGGCCGGTGATGGCCCGGAAGGTCGTCGACGGGATGATCAGCTTGGAGTGGTCGCGGCCGGAGTACGACGAGTCCTGCTCCTTCTCGACCATGACCCCGACGATCAGGAACGGCGACCCGTGCACGACGACCTCACGGCCCACCGGATCGGCGTCGCCGAAGAGCTCGGTCGCGAGCTGGTTGCCGATGAAGGCGACCCGGCGCCGCTGCTCCATGTCGAGCGGGATCGATGAAGCGCCCGCCCTCGGCCGGCACCATGCTGCGCAGCTCGCCGAAGACCGGCGACACCCCCGACACCTCCACTCCCCTCCCCTGGTCGCCGAGCCGCAGCCGCAGGCTGCGCGAGTACTCGCTGGAGATGGCGTCGAGGTTGTCGACCTGCGCCTTCAGAAACTCGATGTCGTCTTCGTCCAGCTGGATGCGCCGCCCCTTCCCGAGCCCCTGGTACGGCAGCGAGGTTCGCGACGGCCAGGCGATGACGATGTGGTCGCCGAGGCCGGCGAAGCTCTTCAGCTGCTGCCGGTGGAGGCCCTCGCCGAAGGCCAGCAGCAGCGCCACCGCGACCGTGCCCCAGATGATCCCGAAGGTGGTCAGGAAGGTGCGCAGCGTCTGGCTCCGGATGTCCCGGATGAGCTGCCGCAGGAAGGACCCGAGCCCCGTCACGCCGCCCTCCCGCCAGCCCGGTTGAAGATCGAAGATTCGAAGATCGAAGATCGGCCGTCCCACGCCGCCACCGCGCCGGCCGGTGAGGGCGGGCGTTGTCTGTCGATCTGCAGATCTGCAGTGCTGTCGACCTCATCACGGTGCTCGCTCGCTAGAAGATCGAGCCGACCTCGCGGGGCGGCCGCTGGACGACCTGATCTCCGACCGCGAGGCCCTCCTCGATTTCGACGTTGAGGCCGTCCGACAGCCCGAGCTTCACCGCCACCTTGACCGGCTCCGCCTCCTCGCCCTCGCCCGGCCGCTCGACGAAGCTCTCGCTGCCGTCGTCGGAGAACACGACCAGCCGCTCCGGAATCATCACCACGTCGTGCTTCTCGCGGATCACGATCTCGGCGTTGGCCGAGTAGCCGGCCCGCAGCACGACCTCCTGGCCCGGATCGAGCTCGATCTCGACGTCGAACAGGGTGGCGCCCTCGTCCTTCTGCGCCTGCGGCGCGATCCTCGACAGCCGGCCGGTCACCGGCTGTCGGGCAGGGCGCCGACCTTGATCCGGCACGGCATGCCGACCGCGATCTTGCCGACGTCGATCTCGTCCACCGTGCCCTTGAAGATCAGGTCGCTCATGTCGGCGACCGAGGCGAGCTCGGTGCCCGGCTGGTAGGAGGTCAGCGGCACCACCGGGTCGCCCGGGTTCACGGCCCGGCTGAGCACCGTGCCGGCCGCCGGGGCCCGGATCATCGTCTCGACCTGGGTCGTCGCGCCGGTGACCCGCCCCTGGCGGGTCAGCTCGCGGTTGTCCTGGGCCTGCTCGAGGGCCACGGTGGCCAGCTCGAACGCCTCCGCGAGCGCGTCGAGATCGCCTTTCGACAGGAGGCCCGTCACTGTGCAGCTCCTGGCCGCGCTCGTAGTCGGCGCCCGCCTTCTCGTAGCGAGGCCTCGGCCGAGCGCAGGCCGTGGTCCACGTCGAGCAGCTCCTGCGGCGTCGGGTCGGGCGCGATCTCGAACAGCGCGTCGCCCGGCCGCACCTGGTCGCCGACCTCGACATGGGCGCGCTTGACGATTCCCGAGATCTTGGACTTGATCTGGAACTTCTCGCGCGGCTCGATCTGGCCCACGGCCAGCGCCTTCTCGGTGATCGATCCGAGCTCGGCCGCGACGAGCTTGAAGCCGTTCGGGTCGGTGTTGCGGCTGCCCACCCACGCGTAGATCCCGCCGACGGCGCCAGCGATCACGATGAGCACCGCGAGCAGCCGGACTACCTTCCTCATGGCACGCCTCCTGAGCTCGTTCCAACCCTCAATACGGAGAACGCGGCCCCCCGGTTCGCCCGCCCCCGTCCGCTTGGATTCCGGATCACCCGCCATGGTTGGACCGTGAATCGTGGTCTCGACCCTACCTGGCCCCCTGCTTCAACGCCCGCTTCCGCGCCCGCTTCCGCGCCCGTGGAGCCTGCCCTGAGCGAGCGGCGCCACGGCCTACGTGATAGGTGATAGGGCCCCCGCCCGTGCCCGTCTCCGTGCCCGTGCCCGTTTCCGTAGCCGTTCCCGCTTTCAATGTCCACCTGACCATGCCTCCCACCCCGGGCTCGGACGCGAAGCGGGCGCGGAAGCGGGTCCTTCCCCCATCTCCTCGATCAGGTCTTCCACTCGGGCTCGGACGCGGAAGCGGGCGCGGAAGCGGATTCGTATCCCACCCCAGCCCTCCCTTGACAGAATCACGACCTCCGGCGAAATTGAGACGGTTTCGACTTGGAGGTATGGATGCTCCGCAAGTCGGTCACTCTCATCACCGGCGCGAGCGGCGAGATCGGGCACGGCCTGATCGAGCGGCTGGCGGCGAACGGCGGCTCGCCCGTCATCACCATCGACCTGCAGCCGGTGGCGCCGGCGTTGCACGGCTTGGTGGAGCGCGAGTACGTGGGCTCGATCCTCGAAGAGCACTTGCTCGAGCGGATCCTCGCCGAGTACGAGGTGGACGCGATCTACCACCTCGCCGCGATCCTGTCGACGCGCGCCGAGTTCACTCCCCTGACCGCGCACCAGGTCAACGTCGAAGGCACCCTCAAGCTGCTCGACTTCGCGCAGGCGCAGGGCGAGTCCCACGGCCGGCCCGTTCTGTTCATGTACCCCTCCTCGATCGCCGCGTACGGCCTGCCCGACATCGCCACCAAGGAGCGCGCCGGGCGGATCGCCGAGGCCGACTGGAACCTGCCGACCACGATGTACGGCTGCAACAAGCTCTACTGCGAGCACCTCGGCCGCTACTACGCCGGGCACTACAAGCAGCTCGCGGCCGAGGTCGCCCACGGCAAGGTCGACTTCCGCTCGATCCGCTTCCCGGGACTCATCTCCGCGTTCACGGTGCCGTCGGGCGGGACCTCGGACTTCGCGCCGGAGATGGTGCACGCGGCGGCGAGGGGCGCGTCCTACGCCTGCTTCGTGCGCCCGGACACCCGCATCCCGTTCATGGCGATGCCGGACGCCGTCGACGCCCTCGTCTCCCTGGCGCTCGCGCAGCGGCCCTCCCTGACCCGTCTCGTCTACAACATCGCCGCCTTCAATCCGTCGGCCGCCGAGATCCGCGAGCTCGTCCTCGGCGGCTTCCCGGAGGCCGACATCAGCTTCGCTCCCGACCTCAAGCGGCAGGCGATCGTCGACAGCTGGCCGGCCGACGTCGACGACACGGCGGCGCGCCGCGACTGGGGTTTCATGCCGCGCTTCGACCTGGCTCGGGCCTTCGAGGAGTACCTGATCCCGAACATCCGCGAGCGTTACCGGAACTGAGAGCGGGCGCGGGCCGGGCTCCACATCGAGCCGCTGCGGCGCCGGTTTCTGGCGCCGGATCCCAAAACCAGTTTGGCGTTGGTTTCGCTGCTCGCCGAGGGCTCCTGAGATGACGGTGTGCGACACGGCCGGCGCCTCCGCGAAGCCTGGGCAAACACCCCCATCGCAGATACTTAGCTTTTCCTCGAAGACCCCAACATATAGTGTTGACAAGCGACAAAAGCCCAAGATATAGTGGTCCAAGCCCGACAAATCCCGCCCGGTGCGCAGGGGTTCGAAGCGCGCGCGAGAAGGGATTTTTCGCGTCGGGGTGTGACCGCGAAGGGGTCCGGGGGAAGGATGAAGGTCAGCCGACGTTTCACTCGCGCAGGCGCCACGCCGTACGAGCAGCTCAAGTTCGTGGAGCGATCGACCGAGATCCGCAACCCGGACGGCAGCGTCGTGTTCCGCATGGAGGGCGTCAGGGTCCCGGAGGGCTGGTCCCAGGTCGCGGTCGACGTCCTCGTCCAGAAGTACTTCCGCAAGGCCGGGGTGCAGCTGGTGGACGAGCAGGGCAACCCCGAGCTCGGCAAGCACCACGAGCCGGTGACCGGCGCCGAGCGCGATGCGCGCCAGGTCTTCGACCGCCTCGCCGGCTGCTGGACTCACTGGGGCCGGAGCTACGGCTACTTCGACACCGACGAGGACGCCGACGCGTTCCGCGACGAGCTCGCCTACATGCTCGCCGCCCAGATCGCGGCGCCCAACTCGCCCCAGTGGTTCAACACCGGCCTCCACTGGGCCTACGGCATCACCGGCCCGGCCCAGGGGCACTGGTACGCCGACCCCGTCGACCGGCGAAATCACGAAGTCAGAGAACGCCTACGAGCGGCCGCAGCCGCACGCCTGCTTCATCCAGTCGATCGCCGACGACCTCGTCAACGAGGGCGGCATCATGGACCTGTGGACCCGCGAGGCGCGGCTGTTCAAGTACGGGTCCGGCACCGGCACCAACTTCTCCAGCCTGCGCGGCGCAGGGCGAGCCGCTGTCGGGCGGCGGCAAGTCCTCCGGACTGATGTCCTTCCTCAAGATCGGCGATCGTGCGGCCGGCGCCATCAAGTCGGGCGGCACGACCCGGCGCGCGGCCAAGATGGTCTGCCTCAACCTCGACCACCCCGACATCGAGAACTTCATCTCCTGGAAGGCTGTGGAGGAACGCAAGGTGGCGGCCCTGGTCGCCGGTTCGCGGCTGCTCCGGCGCCACCTCCAGGAGATCATGGACGCCTGCTACGCCGACGGCGGCCGACGGGCCGTCGTCGACCTCGCAACCAACGCCAAGCTGCGGGTCAGCATTGCCACCGCCCGCAAGCTCGGCGTGCCTGACGGCTCGATCAAGCGTGTCCTCCAGCTCGCCGAGCAGGGCGTGCGCGAGTACCCGGTCGAGGAGTACGACACCGACTGGGACTCGCGACGCCTACTTCACCGTGTCCGGCCAGAACTCCAACAACAGCGTCCGCGTCCCGAACGCCTTCTTCGACGCCCTCGACGTGGGCGCCACATGGAAGCTGACGCGGCGGACCGACGGCGAGGTCGCCCGGGAGGTGTCGGCCGTCAAGCTGTGGAACGACATCGCGATGTCCGGCTGGGAGTGTGCCGACCCGGGCCTCCAGTTCGACGACACCATCAACGAGTGGCACACCTGTCCGGCCGGTGGGCGCATCAACGCCTCCAACCCGTGCTCGGAGTACATGTTCCTCGACGACACCGCCTGCAACCTGGCCTCGCTGAACCTGGTGAAGTTCCTCGGCGAGAACGGGCAGTTCGACATCGAGCGCTTCCGCCACGCCGTCCGCCTGTGGACCATCGTGCTCGAGATCTCGGTGCTCATGGCCTCGTTCCCGAGCCGGCGGATCGCCGAGCTGAGCTACCGTTACCGGACCCTGGGCCTGGGCTACGCCAACATCGGCTCGCTGCTGATGCGCCTCGGCATCCCCTACGACTCCGCCGAGGGGCGGTCGATCTGCGGCGCGCTCACCGCCATCATGACCGGCGAGGCCTACGCGACCTCGGCCGAGATGGCGGCCGAGCTCGGCCCCTTCCCGGGCTTCGCTGACAACCGCGACGCGCATGCTGCGGGTGATCCGCAACCACCGCCGCGCCGCCTACCACGCACCCGCCGAGGCCTATGACAAGCTGACCGTCCTGCCGACCGGCGTCGACCCCGAGACCACGCCGGAGGATCTGCTGGAGGCCGCCCGCAACGCCTGGGACCGCGCGCTCGAGCTGGGAACCCACCACGGCTACCGCAACGCCCAGACCACGGTCGTCGCACCGACCGGGACGATCGGCCTGGTCATGGACTGCGACACCACCGGCATCGAGCCGGACTTCGCCCTGGTCAAGTTCAAGAAGCTCGCCGGCGGCGGCTACTTCAAGATCATCAACCAGGCGATCCCCGACGCTCTCGAGCGGCTCGGCTACCCGCAGGACGAGATCCACGAGATCGTCGCCTATACGGTCGGGCACGGCAGCCTCGTCGACTGTCCGACCATCGGCCACGAGGCTCTGCGCACGCGCGGCTTCGACGAGGAGACCATCGACCGGATCGAGCAGGCGCTTCCGACCTGCTTCGAGATTCGCAGCGCGTTCGCTCCCCACGTGGTGGGCGAGGGCTTTCTCCGGAAGATCGGCTTCTCCGATGCCGACATCGCGGACTGGAACCTGGACGTCCTCAGCCGGATGGACTTCTCGGAGGAGGACATCGAGGCCGCCAACGTCTGGGCGTGCGGGACGATGACCGTCGAGGGTGCGCCCCACCTCAAGTCCCAGCACCTGGCCGTGTTCGACTGCGCCAACCGCTGCGGCAAGCGAGGCACCCGCTTCATCCGTGCGGACGGGCACATCCTGATGATGGCGGCGGCCCAGCCGTTCATCAGCGGCGCCATCTCCAAGACCATCAACATGCCGGCCGAGGCCACCCTCGACGACATCAAGAGCGCCTACTTCCTCGGCTGGAGAAAGATGATCAAGGCGGTGGCGCTCTACCGTGACGGCTCCAAGCTGAGCCAGCCATTGAACATCGCGATGGATCTCGAGGAGTCGAGCCAGCTCGCCGAGGCGGTCGCGTCGGGCGACGTCGCGGCCGTGGCCGAGACCCTCGCCGAGCGGGTGATCCTCCGCCACCAGGCTCACCGCCGGCGCCTGCCGCAGCGCCGCACCGGCTTCACCCAGAAGGCCTCGGTCGGCGGCCACAAGGTCTACATCCGGACCGGTGAGTACGAGGACGGCACCGTCGGCGAGATCTTCCTCGACATGCACCGCGAGGGCGCCGCCTTCCGATCGCTGATGAACTGCTTCGCGATCGCCGTGTCGCTCGGGCTCCAGTACGGGGTGCCGCTCGAGGAGTTCGTCGACGCCTTCGTGTTCACGAGGTTCGAGCCGAGCGGCATCGTCAGCGGCCACGACCGCATCAAGATGGCGACCTCGGTGATCGACTACGTGTTCCGCGAGCTTGCCATCACCTACCTCGACCGCAACGATCTCGCCCAGGTGTCCTCGGAAGACGTGCGCCATGACGCGGTCGGCGACGGCAAGGACCGCCACAAGCGGCCGCGCGAGGTCGGCGAGGTCGCGGAGGTGACGTCGATCGCGGTCGGACAGGGCCGCTTGGCGTCAGGGGCAAGGATGACGGCGAGCTCGCCGGCCGGCGGCGCGAGCACGGCGAACTCGCCAGCCTCGGTGGCGGTGCAGCAGGCCCGCTACAAGGGCTACGAGGGCGATCCTTGCCCGGAGTGCGGCGCGCTCACCCTGGTCCGCAACGGCACTTGCTTGAAGTGCGACTCGTGCGGCGGCACCACGGGCTGCTCGTGGACCGGCTGACGTTTCAGGCATCGAAGATCGAAGAACCAAGATCGAAGATCCCCCTGCCCCAGCTACCGGGACGGGGCGGGGGCGTCGAACTGAACACTCTTCATGATCTGCGATCTTCGGTCAGCGGTGCGAACTCCTTCGGTCTAGGATCCTCAATTCGCCGGAGTGGCGGCGCGGCGTTCCTCCAGCAGCTCGAGGACGGTGTCAGCGTAGATCGCGAAGGTGAAGTCCTTCGCGCTGTGGGTCTGGGTGACGATGCCGCACACCCCGCCGCTGTCGTCGATCAGCGGTCCGCCGCTCGATCCCTGGTGGACGGTGGCGTCGGTTTGGATGTGGTCGCCGCGCAGCGCCGAGATCACCCCCGAGGTGAAGCTGTGCCGCAGCCCGATCGGGCTTCCCACCGCGAAGACCCGCTGGCCAACCCTGAGCTGCCGGCGGGGAACCACCGGCAGCGGCTCGGCCCAGCGCATGAGGCCGGGGACGACGAGCAGGGCGAGGTCGTGCCGTCGCGAGAAGAAGTCGAGCAGCGCCGGCAGCTGGACGCCGGATTCGAGCTCCGCCTCCAGCCCCAGGCTCTCGCCCTCGGGCAGCTCGTGGAGGACGACGTGCCGGTTGGTCAGGATGTAGAGCTGCCCGAGTCGATCCCAGCCGATCACGGCGCCCGAGCCGTTGCCCTGGAGCGTCCCCGAGACCAGGACGTTGACCGTCACCACCGAGTGCCGCACCGCCTCGTAGAGCTGCTCCGGCGGCAGCGCGACCCACTCCTCGGGGATCGCTCGCAGCGCGATCTCCTCATGCTCCGGGAGCTCAGCTGGAGCGACTGCGACCGAGGGGACGCGCCACAGCGAGCCGGCCACGACTGCGGCGACACCGAGCGCAACCAGCGCGACGAGCGCGGCGACCCGTCTCCGCCACGCCAGCCGCCAGACAATGCGCTCGAAGGACCACCAGCCGACCCCGCAGCGGCGCCGGATCTCGGACAGAAAGCGGAGCTCACCCCGGCCGAGGCGGCGGTCGCTGGTGAGGAGCTCGGCGCAGCGGTCGAAGATGAGCCTCCGCGCCGGCTGGTCGAGCCGCCCGAGCTCCGCGAGCACGGCGTGCCGGCTGACGTCGTGGAGGGCGATCCGCCGCATCTCGGAGCGCTGTTCGTCGGTGGTTGCGATGGTGTCGATGAGGTGGCTGACGTTGTCGCGCTCGGCCGCCGCCATCGCGCCGTCGCTCCACAACGCCACGACACAGGCCTTGAAGATGAGCGCACCCAACTCCTCGGGAGCAGCAGGAGCGGGCGCCGAACCGTGATCGGCGTCTTGTGACACGCTGTGCGGCCTCTCAACACGGGTTATAGCACGGTCGGGGCTTGGCCCCCGCGGCCTCGAACGCGGACTCCGCACGGGTGCGGTGGCTTTCCCACTACCCTCTTCCGCGTCCGCCTCCGCGCCCGAGCCCGGTGAGATTCAGATCGTGCCGAGCTCGTGTCGCTCACCAAGAAAGTACGACGCGTGAGAGCTGTAGGGCCACTCTAATCGGGAAAAGAGACGGGCTTGGCATGAAGGAGCAAACAGAAGCGGGCGAGCGGCGGACGAGCCTGAAACTCCGTGCCGGCGGAAGCGGGCGCGGAAGCGGAAGCGGGCTCGGGTGGGGAGGCGCTACCATCGAGACAGGTCCTACCCGAGCAGCTCGGCGAGGTCCTCGACGAGCTCCGCGGCGCACTCGATGTCGGGTGCGAGGACCCGATCCTCGTCGAGGCGCGGCACCCGCCGGCGCAGCGCGAGGGCGGCGCGCTCGAGGGTCTCCGAGCTGTGCCGCGGCCGGTGGAACTCGAGCGCCTGCACCGCCGCGAGGTACTCCATGCCGAGAACCAGGCGGAGCAGGGCCACGATCGAGGACAGCTTGCGGCTCGCCCAGGTCGACATCGAGACGTGGTCCTCCTGGCCGGCGGAGGTCGGGATCGAGTCCACCGACGCGGGATGTGCGAGGGTTTTGCACTCGCTGACCAGCGCCGCGGCCGCGACCTGCACCATCATCAGTCCGGAGTTCAGCCCGGGCTGAGGGGTCAGAAAGGCCGGCAGCCCCGACTGCGAGCTGTCGACGAGCCGCGCCAGCCGGCGCTCGGAGATCGAAGCGAGGTCGGTGAGCGCAATCCCCAGGTAGTCACACACCGCCGCGACCGGGGCGCCGTGGAAGTTCCCTGCCGACACCACGCGGCCGTCGTCGAGGACCATCGGGTTGTCGGTGGCCGAGTTGAGCTCGATCGACAGGACGCCGCGTGCGTGGTCGAGGGCGGCGCGCGAGGCGCCGTGCACCTGCGGCGAGCAGCGCAGCGAGTACGCGTCCTGGACCCGGCCGCACTCGCGGTGCTGCTCGCGGATCTCGGAGCCCTCGAGCAGCTTCGCGATCCGCCGCGCGCTCGCGAGCTGCCCCGGATGGGGCCGCGCCGCGTGCACCGCCTCGTCGAAGGCGGCGTCGGTGCCGGCCAGGGCATCGAGGCTGAGCGCGCACACCACGTCGGCCGCATTGACGAGCCGACCCGCCTCGGCGGCGGCGAGCGCCGCGACGGCCATCGAAGCCTGGGTGCCGTTGATCAGCGCAAGCCCCTCCTTCGCCTCGAGCTCGAGCGGCTCGATCCCCGCCCGGCGCAGGGCCTCGCCAGCGGCCAGCACCTCGCCACCGACCGCCGCCCGACCCTCACCCACCAGCGGCAGCGCCAGGTGGGCGAGCGGCGCGAGGTCGCCCGAGGCGCCTACCGAGCCGCGGCTCGGCACGACCGGATGGACGCCGGCGTTGAGCAGCTCGAGCAGGCGGTCGATCACCACCGGCCGGCAGCCGGCGTAGCCGGACGCGAGCACGTTGGCGCGCAGCAGCAGCATGGCGCGGACCACTCGCTCGGGGAACGGTTCGCCGACGCCGCAGGCATGGGATCGCAGCAGGTTGAGCTGGAGGCGGCGCAGCTGGTCGGCCGGGACGCGAAGCTCGGCGAGCTTGCCGAAGCCGGTGTTGACGCCGTACACCACGGCCCCCGAGGACAGGATCTCGTCGACGACGGCGCGGCTCGCCGCCACCCTCTGACGCGCCTCCTCGGCGAGTGAAACGCGGACTCCGGCCCTGGCCACGGCCTCGACGTCCTCGAGGTCGAGGCTGCGGCCGTCGATGACCAGCACATCGATCATGGCACCCCCTCGACTGCGCCGAGCGGCGATTGTAGCCTACTGCCAGCGACACGGCGGGCCGGCCCGGCGCTCGCCCGGCTCGACGACCGAGCATCGCCCCGCGGTTGACGGGACGCGGCGCCGGCGAAGGGAGTGAGATGGACCTCAGATCGCAGTTCGAGGAGGCGGCGGCGCACTCGCGGAACCTCGGCGAGCAGTCGAACGACGTCCTGCTGAGGCTGTACGCCCTGTACAAGCAAGCGACGTCCGGCGACGCCTCGGGGCCGCGCCCGGGCGCGTTCAACATGGTCGGGCGCGCGAAGTACGACGCGTGGGCGGCGCTCGCCGGAACCAGCGCCGAGACGGCGATGCAGGACTACATCGCGCTCGTCGCCGAGCTTTCCAGGAGCGCGTAGGGCATAGGCCCCTCGGCGCACGCGGGTCGCAGGCTTTGGGCTGTGCGTGAGTCGTCGCGGTCGCTGGCTGGCCTACGCCCCACGCGCGCCGAGATGGATGCGCTGCGCGCATCTCGATGCAGAGCGATGGTGGGATGTCCGCACTCTCAGAATGATCTGCCCGTGCAGCAATCACCTCGACCGGCTCAATGCCTCACAGCGAATCGTCGCCCGACGTCGGATCGAACGACACGCATGCGAGCGCCACCCTGCCGACGCGCCTCGTACAGCGCAGCCTCGGCGTCCCGGAGCAGCGTGCCGACGCCCGAGCGGCCGTCCGCCCACGCCATGCCAATGCTCGCGGTGCACTGGATCCTATGGTCCGCGAAGTGGAACGGCGCCGCAAGCGCCTCTTCGATCGCCGTCGATGCCGCCGACATTTCCTCGCCGGCCGCTGGATGGAGCAGCACGGCGAAGCTGTCGCTGCCGCAGCGGGCCATCAGGATCGCGCCCGGGACCACGCCCTCGATACGGCGGCAGACCGCGCACAGCAGGAGGTCGCCGACACGCCAGCCGACACGGTCGTTGATGCCCTTGAAGTCGTCGAGGTCGAGGAGGATGAGCGCGGTTCCATCGCCATCCCGGCTGGCGGAGCGATCCGCCACCGCCGCCAGCCGCTCGAAGAGCGAGAGCCGGTTCGGCAACCCGGTCAGCGAATCGTGGAAGGCGTTGTGCAGCAGCTGGTCCCCGATCCGCTGGCGCTCGCTGACGTCGACCAGCGAGACCACCGAGCGCGTGCCGCCGGGGAGGACCGCCTCGGTGGCGTGCACCCGCCGCCGTCGGCCATCGCGGCCGACAAAGTCGAAGCTGCCGCTCCGCGCGCTCCCGTCGCCGGCTCCCAGCTGGACCCGCCGCCGTTCGGCCACTCGGTCGCGGTCCTCGATCGGCAGGAACCGGCTCCAGCCTTCCACGCCCTCGAGCTCGCGCCGCGGGAATCCGGAGAAGCGCTCGAAGGCGGAGTTCACCATCGCGATCGTGCCGTCGCTCTCGAGCACCGCCACCGCCGCCCCGCTGTGCTCGAACACGGCGCGCAGATCGTCGCGCGCCTGCTGCAGGGCCTCCCCGGCCTCGCGGGCAGCGGTGACGTCCTCCGCCAGGCCGTCGGCGACGACCACCGCGCCCGGGCCCTTGCGCAGGGTGAGGCTGAGTGAGACCCAGCCGCCGGCGCCGTCCGCGCGCCGGAGGCGCGCCTGGAACGACCGAACCTGTCCCTCGGTGTCGAGGCTGCGCCTCGAGCTCGCGGTACGCCGCGGGATCCTCGAACAGCCCGCTCAACGCCCGTGGCAGGCCGTCCGCTCCGACGATCGCGCCGAACAGTCGCTGAAAGGCCGGATTGCCCTCGAGCAGCTCGCCGCCGGCGGTGGTCCGGAACACGGCGACGTTGAGGCGGTCGAGCAGAAGCTCGATCCGGTCCTCCAGACCGTCGATCCGCTCCTCGAACTCCAACCGCCGGAAGGCGGACCGCAGGCTCGCGCGCAGCCGCACCGCGAGCTCTCCTGCCTTGGGAATGTAGGCGTCGAGACCCTCCCGGAACGCGGCCGCCGCGATGACCTCGTCGGCACAGCGCGCGATCATGATCACCGGGACCGCCGGCCGCAGGCTCTTGACGGCGAGCAGCACCTCCTGGCCTGACGACCAGTGGAGGTCCTGCTCGGTGATCACGATGTCGTAGCGGTTGTCGCGCAGCGCCCGGAAGAAGGAGACATGATCGCCGACCTCTTCGACCTCGGCCGGCACCACGTCGTGGGCCACGATCTCGGCGACTCGAGCACGGTCCTCAGCCACGTCATCCACCACGAGGATGCACAGCGTGGGCGCACCCTCGCGCCGGGACCGTGGCTTCGCTGGATGATCACTCATGCCAATACCGGAGTTACTGCAAGCACTCCATTCTAGCCGAGGTGGGCCCCCGCCCGCTTCCGCTTCCCCTTCCGCTTCCGAGCCCGAAACCACAGCTACATGCTGGGCAACGTCGGAAGCGGGCGCGGATGCGGGCGCGGATGCGGGGGGACGCACCGAGTGGACGCTGCGCGATGCCTAGAACGGCGAGAAGCCGCTCGACTCCCAGTACTCCTGGCGGACGCCCCCGTACAGGCCCTGCAGCGCATCGAGGTGCTGGCGCTCCCAGTCGGCCAAGAACTCGTAGAAGGAGCGCACCTCCTGCTCGCTCGCGCCGCGCGCCGCGCCGGCGAAGTAGGTGATGGCGTTGCTCTCCAGCGTCATGCCGATCGACAGCACGCCGAGCTCGAAATCGGTGGCGCTGGCCTGCTCCCGGAAGCGGTCGGTGAAGATGGTCGCGGTGAAGGCCTTGAGATCGGGATCGCGGAACTGGAGGTGGAACGCCTCCACTCCCTTGTCCTCGAAGGACCCCATCACGCTCTTGATGTAGGCCTTGTGCTGGACCTCGTCGCGGGCGAGCTTGGCGAAGAGCTCTTGCACCGCTGGTTTGTCGGCGCGATCCGACGCCATCGAGTAGAAGGTGTGCCCATCGACCTCGATCTGGTAGGCCTTCCTCAGGATCTCCCGGATCTGCTCTTTCGCCTGCGTCATCTTCCTCCTCCCAACCAGGGTAAGGGGCTAGGGGCTAGGATCTAGGGGCTAGCCACCCAGCCGTTCTCGTCTCCGTGCCCGACTCCGCTTCCGCTTCCGAGCCCGCTTCCGACGAGAGACGGGGGTCAGGGGTCAGCCCCCGCCCGCTCTTGTCACGGCGAAGCGGTACGCGAAGCCGGATTCCCGTTCCCGTTCCCGTACCCGTTCCAGCTCGCCTCCCTACCGTGCCGCCACGCCGCTGAATCCCGCGAGCTGGCTGCGATCGAGCGGCTCGGGCGGGATCGCGGCCCGATCTGCCGGCACCCACGCGATGGCGCCGGTCGGGCAGAACGGCACGCAGCGCGGATCGCCGCCGCACAGATCACACTTCTGGACGCAGTGGTAGGCCTCGTCCCACAGCATGTTTCCGAACGGGCACGCGGCGACGCACATCCGGCAGGTGATGCAGCGAGACCGGACCATCTCGATCGCCCCGGTCGTGGCGCTGCGCACGAGGGCGGCGGTCGGGCAGACCTGAACGCAGGCCGCCTCGTCGCACTGGAAGCAGGTGATCGGGGTGCCGAGCTCGGGCCCCCGCCGGAAGATGTTGATCCGGGTCTTCGACGGCCGGCCCTCGCTGCCGTGCGCAAAGGCGCACGCCAGCTCGCACTTGCCGCAGGCGATGCACCGCTCCACCGAGACCTTGTAGATCATGTTCATCCGCCGCTCCTACCCGCCATGGCTCTGCTCCCGCTTCCCCGCCCGCTTCCGCTTCCGGTTCCGGTTCCGTATCCGACGTTGCGCCTCCACGTCCGGGCGCGGGCGCGGAAGGGGGCGCGGAAGCGGCCAGCCACCAACCCACCCATCACTTCACCACCTCGAGCTTCGCAAAGGTCGCCGCCATCACCCGCCGCTTCGAGCTGTCCGAGGTCGCGAGGTAGCTCTCCGGCACGCCGCTGCGCCGGGCGAAGTGCTCGGCCTGCGCCCTGGTGATCACCGCCTCGCCGGTGGCCGGGTCGCGCAGCATCTCGAAGTCCTTGTCCCAGATCCGGCGCACCCCGGCGCTCTCGGAGAACGGAATGCAGCTGGTCGGGCAAACTTCAGCGCAGGCGAGGCAGCCGATGCAGTCGGGTGGGGCCTGGTGAAACGGTGGCGCGATCTCGCGGCCCCAGCCGCGATTGACCGAGGAGATCGCCGACACCCCGATGTGGTCGCAGACCCTGGTGCACAGCCCGCACAGGATGCAGTCCGTAGGCGCCGGGTTGGGCACGTACGAGGTCTCGGTGATCCCGTGCTCGGCGGCCACCCGTTGAACGAGAGGGGTCTCCGGGCAGCGCGCGAGCAGCAGGTCAATCACCACCCGCCGGGTATCCACCACCCGCTCCGAGTTGGTGACGATTCGCATCCCATCCGCCACCGGGTGGTTGCACGAGGTCACCATCTTGAACCAGTCCTCGTCCCACCCCTGCTGCCACATGTCGACGACGCACATCCGGCAGCCGCCCCACGGCTCGAGGCCGTCGAACTGACAGAGCGTCGGCACGTGCACTCCGGCGGCGCGGGCCGCGTCGAGGATGACCGCGTCCTGACCCACGGTCACCTTCTTGCCGTTGACCGTCAGGGTGGGCATCACACCACCTCCGTCTTGAGCTCGACCTTGGGGAAGGTGCGGATGGCCGCGGTCGGACAGACGTCGAAGCAGGCGCCGCAGGAGATGCACGCGTCGTGGTGGATCACGTGCAGCTCCTTGATCGTGCCGGTAATTGCATCGACCGGGCAGGCCTTGAAGCAGGCGTGGCAGCCGTCGCACAGCTCGGGTGAGATCTCGTAGGCGGTCAGCTCACGGCAGATGCCGGCCGGGCACGCCTTGGCGGAGATGTGGGCCTCGTACTCCGAGCGGAAGTAGCGCAGGGTCGACAGCACCGGGTTCGGCGCTGACTTGCCGAGCTCGCACAGGCTGCCGAGCTGCATCCCTCGCGACAGGCGCTCGATCGCCGGGATGTCGTCCGGCCGGCCGCGGCCCTCGACAAGCCGGTCGAAGATGTGGAGCAGCTGCTGCAGGCCTTCCCGGCAGGGCACGCACTTGCCGCACGACTCCTCGGTCAGGAACTTCAGGAAGTAGCGCGCGACATCAACCATGCAGGTCCGGTCGTCCATGACGATCATGCCGCCGGAGCCCATCATCGACCCGGCTTCGGTCAGCCGCTCGTAGTCGACCGGCAGGTCGAGCAGGGCCTCGGGGACGCAGCCCCCGGACGGGCCCCCGGTCTGGACCGCCTTGAACGGCCGGTCGTTCAGGATCCCGCCGCCGATGTCGAAGATGATCCGGCGCAGGCTGGTGCCCATCGGCAGCTCGATGAGGCCCGTGTTCTTGACCTTGCCGACCAGCGAGAACGCCTTGGTGCCCTTCGACCGATCAGTGCCCATGGAGGCGAACCACGCGCCGCCGCGGTCGATGATGGCGCCGATGCCGGCCCACGTCTCGACGTTGTTGAGCACCGTCGGCAGGTCAAACAGCCCCTTGTCGGTCGAGTGCACGTACTTGGCGCGGGGCTCGCCGATCTTGCCCTCGAGCGAACGCATGAGGGCGGACGACTCGCCGCACACGAAGGCGCCGCCGCCGCGCGAGATCCTGATGTTGAAGTCGAAGCCCGAGCCCATGATGTTGGCGCCGAGCAGCCCGTAGCTTCGCGCCTGCTCGAGCGCGATGGTCAGGTTGACGACCGCCAGCGGGTACTCGTCGCGAACGTAGATGTAGCCCTCGTGAGCGCCAACGGCGAAGGCGCCGATCACCATGCCCTCGAGCACCGAGTGCGGGTCCCCCTCCATGATCGAGCGGTCCTTGAACGCCCCCGGGTCACCCTCGTCGCCGTTGCACAGCACGAAGCGCCGGTCCCCCGGCGCGCGCCGGCACGAGCGCCACTTGCGGCTGGTGTTGAAGCCCGCACCGCCGCGGCCGCGCTGGCCCGAGACCGCCACCTCCTCGATCACCGCCTCCGGCGTCATGTGGAAGAGGGCCTTGGCGAGCCCGGCGTAGGCGCCCTCGGCAATCGCGTCGAGGATGTCGGTCGGGTCGATGCGGCCGATGTTCCGCATCGCCACCCGCAGCTGGTTCTTGTAGAACGGGATCTCCGCGTAGGCCGCGATGCGCTGGCCGTCGGCCGGGTTCTTGTAGGTGAGGCTCGGGATGACCTCGCCGCCGAGCACGGTCTTGTCGATGATCTTCTCGACGTTCGACGGCTTGACCTTGGTGTAGAGGATGCCGGACGGCAGCAGCGCCACCAGCGGTCCCCGCTCGCAGAAGCCGTGGCAACCGGTGGTCTTGACGAAGGGCACGACCGACGCGTCGAGCCCCCGCTTCGCCACTTCCGCGGCGAAGGCCTCGGCCACCTCCTTCGAACCCGACGCCAGGCACCCGGTCCCGCAGCAGACCATGATCTGCTGGCCGTGGCTCGCGGCGCGCCGGCGCGCCTGCTCCTGGAGCGCCTCGAAGCCGGCTCGCGACTCAATTCTCATCGGCGACGCTCCCCTTGCCGAGGTACTTGGTGACACGGACGGGCTTGGCGTTGCCCCAGTACTTCTCGCCGACGATCATCACCGGCGCCATCGCGCACGCGCCAACGCAGTTGACGGTCTTGATCGTGAACTTGAGGTCCGCGGTCGTCTGGTCAGGTCCGATGCCGAGGGTGCGCTGAAGCTCCTCGACGAGCTGGCCGGCGCCCCGGATGTGGCAGGCCGTGCCGGTGCAGACCTTGACGATGGTGTCGCCCTGCGGATCGAGCGCGAAGGCCTTGTAGAAGGTGGACACCGAGAAGACCTGCGCGAGCGGCACCCCGAGGGCGTCCGCCACCTTGACCAGGACGTCGCACGGCAGGTAGTTGTAGGCGCGCTGGACGTCCTGCAGGACCTGGATCAGCGACGGCTCCTCGGCCGGGTACTTGCCGAGGATGTCGGCGGCCTTCGCGAGGTCCACACAGGGTTGCTCGGTCATGAACCCTCCTCCACCACCGCATCCACGGCCCTGCCGACGGCGGCGGCCCCGACCTCGACGCCGCGGTGCAGCGCGAGCAGGTTGAGCTCGACGAGCTGCGGCTTCGCCGAGAAGGTCTCGCGGATCACCGTCTCGACCTCGCCCACCGAGACCGCCCCGGTCGCGCCGAGGTAGGCGCCGAGGGCGACCATGTTGGCGGCCCGCGGGTTGCCGAGTGAGTTCGCGATCTCGTTGGCCGGCACCTTGACGACCGTCAGGTCGGCGCGGGCCGGGTCGCGACTGATCAGCGAGGAGTTGATCAGCAGCAGCCCTCCAGGCCGCACGTCGCGCTCGAACTTGTCGAGGGACGGCAGGTTCATCGCGAGCACGGCCCGCGGCGAGCGGATTACCGGCGAGCCTACCGGCCGGTCGGAGATCACGACCGTGCAGTTGCAGGTGCCACCGCGCATCTCCGGGCCGTATGAGGGCAGCCAGGACACCTCCTTGCCCTCGTGCATCCCCGCGTAGGCGAGCATCTTGCCGATGAGCAGGATCCCCTGCCCGCCGAAGCCAGCCATGATGACGTCGTTCTGCATCAGTTCCTGGCCCCCGGTTTCGGCGCCCGGTCGCCTCCGTCGGGAGTTTTGAAGACCCCGAGCGGGTAGTAGGGCAGCATGTTCTGGGCCAGCCAGCGATTGGCCTCGACCGGCGGCACGCCCCAGTTGGTCGGGCAGGTCGAGAGCACCTCCACGATCGAGAAGCAGGTCCCTTCGATCTGATGGCGGAAGGCCCGCCGGAGCATCTCCTTGGTGTTGACGGCGGCCAGCGGCGCGTGCACCGAGGCGCGGGCCACGAACGCCGGCGTGCGCAGCGTCGACAGCAGCTCGACCATGCGGATCGGGTGGCCCGAGTGGCTCGACGTCCCGGCCGAGCGGGCAGGTCGTGGCGATCTGGCCGGGCATGGTGGTCGGCGCCATCTGCCCGCCGGTCATCCCGTAGATCGCGTTGTTGACGAACACGACGGTCATCTTCTCACCGCGGTTCGCGCAGTGGACGATCTCGGCCATCCCGATCGACGCCAGGTCGCCGTCGCCCTGGTAGGTGAAGACAATGAGGTCTGGCCGGGCGCGCTTGATGCCGGTCGCCACCGCCGGCGCGCGACCGTGCGACGCCTCCTGGAAGTCGACCGTGAAGTAGTTGTAGGCCAGCACCGCGCAGCCGACCGGAGCGACCCCGACCGTCCGCTCCCGAATGCCGAGCTCGTCGATCACCTCGGCGATCAGCCGGTGGATGATCCCGTGCGTGCAGCCGGGGCAGTAGTGGGTGGTGACCGCGGCGAGCGGCCCCGGGTCGCGAGAAGACGGTCTCAGCCATGGCTCACCTCCGCCGGGCTGCCGGCGAGAATGCGATCCACCTTCTCCATCACCTCGTCGGGGCTCACCAGCATGCCGCCGACCCGGCAGTGGAAGTGGATCGGCCGCGACCCCTCGAGCGCAAGCTGGACGTCCTCGATCATCTGCCCTGTGGAGAGCTCCACGACCAGCACCGAGCTGGCTTGCAGCGCCGCCTCACGAACCGCCTTGTACGGGAACGGGAAGAGCGTGATCGGCCGGACCATCGCCACCCGGACGCCGCGCTCGCGCAGCTCGTCGATCGCCGTCGAGCACACCCTGGCCACCGTGCCGTAGGCGACGATCAGCACGTCGTAGTCGCTGTCGGCGCCGTAGGTCGCGGACCGGATCTCGTCGCGCACCATGGCGTCGAACTTCGCCTTGAGCTTGAAGTTGTGGCGCTCGAGCTCCTCGGGGTCGAGGAACAGGGAGTTGATGATGTTGGTCGGGCGGTTGCCGGGGCAGCCGGTGGCGGCCCAGGTCTTGGGCGCGAGGGCCTTGATCGGCTGCCGGTCGCCGCGAAACTCCACCGGCTCCATCATCTGGCCGATGAGGCCGTCGCCGAGCACCATCACCGGGTTGCGGTAGAAGTCGGCGAGGTCGAAGGCGTCCTGCACCAGGTCGGCCGCCTCCTGGACGGACCACGGCGCCAGCACGAGCAGCCGGAAGTCGCCGTGGCCGATGCCGCGCGTGGCCTGGAAGTAGTCGCCCTGGCTCGGCAGGATGCCGCCGAGGCCCGGGCCGGCGCGCATGATGTTGACGATCACGACCGGCAGCTCGGCGCCGGCCAGGTACGAGATCGCCTCGGCCATCAGCGAGATCCCCGGGGACGAGGAGGAGGTCATCACCCGCTCGCCGGTGCCCGAGGCGCCGTACAGCATGTTCGACGCAGCGACCTCACTCTCGGCCTGGACGAAGGTCCCGCCGACCTGCGGCAGCCGCAGCGACATGTACTCCGGGATCTCGTTCTGGGGGGTGATCGGGTAGCCGAAGAAGAGCCGGCACCCGGCCTGCACCGCCGCCTCGCCGATCGCCTCGCTGCCCTTCATCAGCTTCTTGGTCATGACTGACCTCGCTGCGCCTGTGCCGGCCGGCTATCCGCTATCCGCTTGCAGCTTTCCACTCTCTGGTGCCCCCCGTTTTCGCTGCGCCTCCGGCTCACCATGCCAGCTCCTCGTCAGTAGGAAAAGTAGTGGTACATGGTGCCGTTGACCCGCATCTCGATCGCGGTGTCAGGGCAGGTGATGCAGCAGAGTCGGCAGCCGATGCACCGCATCTGCTCGACGACCTCGGCGTAGAAGTAGCCCTTGCTGTTGATCCTCCGTCCCATGCCGAGGATCCGCTGCGGACACGCATCAACGCACAGCTCGCATCCCTTGCAGAGGTCCGGAGAGATGACGATCCGTGGCATTCGCTCCCCTTTCAGTTGACGACGAACAGCGGGCCCATCGTCCGCACCTGCGGCGGCTGATCGAACGGCGGCAGCACGATCCGCTGCAGCACGACCAGCGGGCAGCCCAGCTCTTCACCGGCGAGGTCGGCCGCGACGTCGCTGGTCGCAGTCACCGCGATGACCGGAATGCCCAGCGTTCCGGCCGCCTCGAGCGCCATCCGGTGGCCGTCGAGAACGACCCGCGGGGTGGTTTCGCGCATGAGGTGGGTGTTCGACACCAGGCCGGTCACCGTGACCCGGGCGGCGGCCTCGATCTGGCGCACCATCGCCACCGCCTCCTCGGCCTCCGAGGTCGACGGTCGCCGGAAGTTGAGCACCACCAAGAGGTGGGTGTCGGCCACCGGAATCACGTCCGACAGCGAACCGAGGACCCGCGCCCCGGTGTCGTTGCCGCCGACGTCGACCACCAGCCTGCACGAGGGATCGCGCAGCGCTGCACGCACCTGGGGCACCACGATCGGAAGGTCGGAGTGTGCGTTGTCGCCGGTCGGGGCGAGGAGCCGGATCCCGGCTGCGTCGAGGATCGCGCGCGCGGCCCGCGAGCGAAAGTACGGCTTGACGATGTCGAGATCGGCGAGGGTCACCGTCCGGCCGGTCGCAGCCAGGGCGAGGGCGCCGTTGAGCGCGATCTCGGTCTTGCCGCTCCCAAAGCTGCCGACCAGAATGGTGATGCGCCTCTCGTACACTCCCTGCCCTCCCAGGTGGCGGAACGGCGATCGGTCCGGATGCCAAGCATAACCCGCCGCGGTCCCGCTTGTGAATGTATGTGAAACTATTCACGAAGGCAAGGGCTCGCATCGAACCCTCGTCGCAGCCTCGCCGACAGCCGGCAGCGCTAGGCCAGGGACTCCGGCCGCCACGTCGCCCCGGAGAGGCGATCCGGCCGTGGCCGCGCCCGGGCCGCCGCTTGCGCCGCGCTGCGGACCGTGGCACCGTGGCCGCGAGAGAGCCTGGGTGTACCTTTCCGGCCTCATTCACCGCGACCGCATGTTCGACATCGCCCGCCGCTGGCTGTCGGACCGCGCCGACCCCCGGGACGGCCGTGCCCTCACCGAGATCTTCATCTTCGAGCGGGCGATCACTTCGCCATCGGTCCGCGCCCTGGTGTCGGACCTGGCGCAAGTCATTCAGCCCGGGCCCCTGCTGCTGCGCCGGGTCACGACCAAGGACGCGGTGCGGGACGCAATCGTGGCCGCTGTCTCCAACCCCACTCCCCGGGTGCACGAGCTGGTGGAACGCTATCGGGCGCAGCCCGAGGAGTTCTTCCCCCGCACTCCGGTCCACATGAGCCTGGTCACGGACGGGAGCTGGCGGCTGGTGGGCATGGTGCGCCGCAAACGGATTCGGCGGATCGCGGACAAGGTCTCGCGGAAGGTCGCCGAGCAGCTCGCGAGCGAGATCGGTCAGGCGGCGCGCCAGCTCGCCGAGCAGCGCGCCCAGAGGGCGGGAGTACCGCTGCGGGAGATGGTGTCGTCGCGCTCCGAGATGGAGGAGGACTTCACGGAGGCGGAACGGCTGGTCGCCGACCGGATTCGCGTCGGCGCACTCACCCTGGACCCCCACCAGCAGCAGGTCGATGACCTCATCGGCGTCAAGCTGGTGGTCGAGCGCGGATCAGATCCCCAGGCTCGAGGAGGCGCTCGACCGGCGGGACGGCACCTGGGCCTTCCACCGCGAGGTCCACGAAGGCCCGTACGGCGGGACCCACTACCTGGTCGATCTGGAGCTGCCACCGATGGAGGTGGTTGCCGCCAACCTCCGCAAGGTCAACTGGTCGTTTGCCACAGGCCGCGGGATCTCGGTGTACGACCTTGAGTGCGATGTCTACGAGTACCTCTCCGCGGGCAGCCGCACCTTCCGCGTCGAGCTCATCCTGACCTCGCTCAGCGACCTCGTCGAGTCCGAGTTCGGCAGCAGCATCCACGAGGCGAGGATCCTCGAGCAGCGCGACCGAGCGAGCTACTCCGGCCGGATCGCCCTCAACGCCTCGTGGATCATCGAGTACATGCTGCACCTCGCGATCTCACCGTCGGTGAAGGTCGGCGAGCTGCCGATCAAGATCTGGGGCCGCTACCTGCGCGACACCCTGTCCCACGCCATCGCCTGCCTCAGCAACGGCGAGCCAGCGGAGTGGGCCGTCCCCGGCGAGCGCGAGGAAGTGCCGCTGTACCCGACCGACACCCACGTGCCGCTGTGATCCGGCGCCGCGGATCGGCGCGGCGCTGACACCACCGCAGCCCAGCGGAGCAGGAGCGCCAACGGCTACTTCGGTTTCGAGGGATGGTCCCGGTCGCCGCGCTCCGCGGCCAGCCGGATCGCGCGCGCGCCACACTCCGCGAAGCCGGGGCAGCTCCGGCACACCGGGTCGTCGACGAGCCCGAACTCGGTCGGGGCGCAGACGGTGATCGAGGGGTCCCTGCGCGGCGTCCAGCTCGTCGAGCAGGGTCTGGTCCTCGGGCGCGACGGCGCCAAGGCTACGGGACCTCGCGATCGCGGCGCGGACCTTTGGATCCCACGACAGGTTCCGGCGTTCGGCGGAGGCGGACTCGACCATCACCGCCACCTTGGCCTTCCTCTTCGACAGCTCGAAGCCGAGCTTGCGCCGCGATGGCAGGCGGCGGGTGGCGAGGAAGAACAGGTAGCCGGCCGACATCCCCGCCACGTTGACCAGGCCGCCGACCAGACCGTAGCCCGCGAAGCTCGAGAGCACGAGGAAGACGCCGCCGAGCGCCGCCAGCCACTTCACCTTGACCGGGACGATGAAGAACAGCATGAACTGCATCTCGGGGTAGAGGGTGGCGAAGGTGAAGAGGAGCGATCCGTTGAAGAAGGCGTCACCGGCCATCGGCGCGCCGAGCAGCAGCGCCGCGCCCGCCGCGCCCGCCGTCGACACCAACCAGAAGAGCAGGAAGCGGGGCGAGCCCCACTCGTCCTCGATCGGCTTGGCCATCACCCACAGCACGAGCATCGAGATGAAGAACCAGAACATGCCGGACTGGGGAATGAACTGGAAGGTCAGCACCGTCCACGGACGGCTCGCGACCGCACCGGGGATCAGCGCCAGCGCCTGCAGGCGCTCCTTGTCGGTGTACGACAGGATGAACACCGCGAAGTGCAGGAAGATCAGGCCTTCGGTCAGGTGCCAGCACTCGCGTCGCATCATCGTCTCCCCAGCCTGCGCTCCATCTCGTCCTGTCCCAGCCTGAGCACGATCGGCCGCCCGTGTGGGCACCGGTAGGGGTTCGACGTGACGGCGAGGTCGGCCAGCAACGCCCGCTGCTCGGCCTCGGACAGGGCGTGGTTCACCGTGACCGCCGCCTTGCAGGAGAGCGACGCCGCGAGCTCGTCGGCGAGCTCGTCGAGCACCGTCTCCGGCGAGCCGTCCATCGCGGTCGCCCGCTCGAGGAGCCGCTCCATCACCTCGAGCACGGACCCCGCATCGGTCTCCGGCGGCAGGGCCGACACGCGTATGGTGCCGGCGCCGAAGATGTCGGCCTCGATGCCCACCCCGCCCAGCAGGTCCTGGACCTGGGGCAGGGCGGCGGACGCGGCCTCGCCGACATCGAGGAGCACCGGCTCGAGGAGCCGCTGCGACGGCGCCGCCTCGCCGGCGAGCCGGCGGCGGATGCGGTCGTAGAGCACCCGCTCGTGGGCGACGTGCTGGTCGACAATCACCAGGCCCCACTCGTCCTCGAGCAGCAGGAAGGAGCTGCGGTACTGCCCGATCAGCCGGCCGAACGGGGTGTCGGGCGGCGCGGCCCGCGCCCCGGCGCCTGCCGGGTGCCCGCCGGCCCGCCAGGCTGGAGGCGGCGCCGCCGGCTCGGCCACCTCACCCCACGCCGGGTGCTCGAAGAGCGGCCGGCGGGCGCCCGCGGAGAAGGTCGCCGAACCCTCGCCGAGGCTGCCGGCTTCGGCTTCCGCGACCCACTGGGGGGTCTCCAGGCGCGCCACGCCGACGTGCCCCTGGGACGCGGCCAAGCCTGCGCGGACCGCCTTCTCGACGACCGCAAAGATCGACCCGCCCCGGGCGAAACGAACCTCCGCCTTGGCCGGATGCACGTTGACGTCGACCTCGTCCGGGGGGACGGTCGACGAACAGCACCACGTGCGCACCGCCGAGCCCGCTGCCCGGAGCGCCGAGCACCCGCCGCACTGCGCCCACCAGCAGCCGGTCGCGAACCGGGCGTCCGTTGACGATCAGGGTCAACGAGGGCCGCCCCGCACCACCGCCGGCCGCCAGCAGCCCCCAGACCTCGACCCCGGCTCCGGTTTCCTCGAAGCGATAGACCGGCCCCTCCAGACGCCCCCAGAGCTCGCGCAGCCGTTGCCCGGGATCGGTCGTCGGCGCGGCATCGATCAGCGTCCGCGAACCGTGCCGCAAGCTGAAGGCCACCTCCGGGTGGGCAAGCGCCGGCGCCCCACACCGCCTCCTGGGCGTGGCGCAGCTCGGTCTCGGGGGCGCGCAGGAACTTGCGCCGGGCCGGCGTATTGAAGAACAGGTCGCGGACCTCGACGGTCGTGCCGCGCGGTCGTGCCGCTGGCTCGACGCCGAGGATCCGTCCCCCCTCGACCGTGACCCGCACCCCGCCCTGGGCGGGGTCCGCCGAGCTCAGCAGGACGAGCCGCGACACCGCGGCCATCGCCGGCAGGGCCTCGCCGCGGAAGCCGAGCGAGGCGATGTGTTCGAGGTCGGATGGGCTCGCGATCTTCGAGGTCGCGTGGCGCTCGAGCGCGAGCAGGGCGTCGTCGGGGTCCATCCCGCAGCCGTCGTCCGTCACCCGGATCAGGCTGCGGCCGCCCTCGGCGAGCTCGATCCCGATTCGCCGCGCCTCGGCGTCGAGGCTGTTCTCGACGAGCTCCTTCACCGCGGACGATGGACGTTCGACGACCTCACCCGCCGCGATGCGGTTGATGAGCGAGTCCGGCAGGACGCGGATCCGTGGCACGGCACGATGATAGCGGCTCTGTGGCGACGGTGCGAACCCGTTCGAGAGCAGCGACCGCCGTCTCGACATCGCGCCTCATGGCCGAGGCCCCGCCGGCCGTGGGACGAGTGGCATTCGGGAACGGAGACGGGAACCCTTCGACTCGCGGCGCCGCAGCGCCGCTCGCTCAGGGCAGGCTCCTGGGGCGCAGAGGCGGGAGCGGGGATGGTCAGACCCCGGGCTGGAAGGCCGAGGTGTCGGGCGCAGAGTCGGGCGTGACCACCCGCTCGGGATCGGCGAGGTCCTCCTGGATGAGCAGGGAAATGAGCATGTCCCGCACTCCACCCCGGCCGTTCTGCCGGTACACCCTGCGCACCGTGGCCGGCTTGAGCTCGATGCCGGTCATGTGCTTGAGGTACTGGCAGAAGACCCGCGCCCGCGACAGGAAGCTGATCACCAGCAGGGCGAGCAGGATCAAGATCGCGGCGACGGCGACCAGCTGCACCGAGCCGCTCGGACTGAAGTCGAGGAAGTCGAAGCTCATTGCGGCACCTCACTGTCATCGAGATCGCCGTCCAGGCTCATGCGTCTCGTCGACCTCTGCGAAGAAGTTCTCGGGCACCAGCACCTCGCGGCCCTTGGAGCCGGCGAGCGGGCCGACCAGCCCCTCTCGTTCCATCATATCGAGCAGCCGCGCCGAGCGCGTGTAGCCGAGGTGAAGACGCCGCTGGATATACGACGCCGACGCCTTGCGGGTCTTGATCACCAACCGCGCCGCATGCTCGTACATCGGGTCCCCAAGCTCGGTCTCGTCCTCGACAACGGTCCGCCGGCCGCCACGGTCGTTGGCGCCGAGGGCGGCGTGGGTCAGCACTTCCCTCTGGTAGTCCGGCTTGCCGAAGCGCTTGATATAGCGGACGACGGTGGCGATCTCCTTCTCGGTGACCAGCGGACCGTGCAGGCGGATCAGGGTCGAGGTGCCCGGCGGCAGGTAGAGCATGTCGCCGCGGCCGAGCAGCCGCTCGGCGCCCATCGACGTCGAGGATGGTGCGCGAGTCGATCTTCGACCGCACCTTGTACGACGATGCGGCACGGGAAGTTGGCCTTGATGATCCCGGTCAGGATGTCCACCGACGGCCGCTGGGTGGCGCAGACCAGGTGGATGCCGACCGCCCGCGCCTTCTGGGCGAGCCGCGTGATCGACTCCTCGACCGCCCGCGACGATGCGAGCATGAGGTCGGCGAGCTCGTCGATGACGATCACCACGTACGGGCATCGGCTCGAGCTGCCAGCTCCTCGTCGTCGGCCTCGGCGAGCTGCGAGCGGACCTTGCGCAGCTGCACCGGGTCGCTCGACCAGCTGGTTGTACTGGGTCGAGGTTGCGCACCCCCAGGGCGGCGAGGCAGCCGGTAGCGCTTGTCCATCTCGGCGACCGCCCAGCCGAGGGCGTTGGCGGCCTTCTTCGGGTCGGTGATGATCGGCGTCAGCAGGTGCGGGATGTCGGCGTAGACGCCGAGCTCGACCATCTTCGGGTCGACGAGGATGAACTTCACCTGGTCCGGCGTGGCCTTGTAGAGGATCGACATGATCATGGCGTTGAGGCCGACCGACTTGCCGGAGCCGGTGAAGCCGCCGATCAGCAGGTGCGGCATGCCGCGCCAGGTCGGCGAAGAACGGCTTGCCCCGGATGTCCACGCCGAGGGCCAGGGTGAGCAGCGAGCTGGGCGTGCTGGAACTCGGGCGCCTCGATCAGGGTGCGCAGGCGGATGACCTCGGGGTCGGGGTTGGGCACCTCGATGCCGACCGTCGCGCGCCCCGGGATGCGCTCGATGCGCACCGACTCGGAGCGAGGGCGAGCGCCAGGTCCTCGGCCAGGTTCTGGACCGCCGAGATCTTCACCCCCGGCTCGAGCCGAAACTCGTAGGTCGTGATCACCGGCCCGGTGCGGATGTTCACGACCTCGCCGCGGACCCGGAACTCGTGGCACTTGGTCGTGATCAGCTTCGACATCTCGATCATGGCGCTGGAGTCGCGCTGAACGGCCTCCGTGGGCTCGTCGAGGAAGCTGATGCGGGGCAGGTCGTAGGCCTCGAGGTCCTCGACGAAGTCGAACTCCTCCTGGACGACCTTGTCGGCGGCCGGCTTCTCTCGCCCGCGGTTTCGACGGTCGCTTCGGGGCGACGGGCTCCGGCGTCGCCTCCGGCTCCGGCCTCGGCTCCTCCGCCGGTGGCGGCGGCTCGGCGCCTTCCGCCGGCCGCCGCACGATCCTGAACCGACCCTTGCCCTCCACCTGCTTGACGGTCAGTGAGCCGCGGTAGGAGCCCTCGGTGTCGATGCGAGCGAGCTGCCGCTCGAGGACCTTGCGCCGGTCCTGCTGCTGCTGCCGCTCGCGCTTCTTGCGCAGCCGCTCGCGTCGGCGACCCTCAAGACGGTTGCGCACGCGCGCGGCGACCGCCTCGGCGAGCGCTGCCGCCGACCTCCCGGAGACCAGGAGCACGCCGATCAATGAGAAGAAGGCCAGGATCACCATCCGGCCGACCGGGCCGGCGAAACCGCCGAGGAGGTCGGACGCTGCCCGGCCCACGAAGCCGGCGCTGGGGACGGCTCCGCCCCGGTACGGGATGTCGAGCGCCACCAGCGACACCAGCCCGGGCAGGCTGAGCACGATGATCAGCCAGCCGGTCAGCGCCAGCGAGGGGTTCTCTAGTGGACGCTGGCGGAGGATCCGCCAGCCGAGCACGGCGCCGATCGGGGGCAGCAGCAGGGCGGTCAAGCCGATCAGGCTGAGCAGCGCGGCGGAGAGCGTGGCACCGAGCCAGCCGGCCCAGTTCGCCGGGCTCACCCGCTCGGTCGAGGCGTGGAAGGGGCTCGGGTCCATCGGTGAGTGGGACAGCAGCGCCACGGCGACCAGGATCGCGCCGAGCACGAGCGCGACGCCGCCGGCCTCGCGGAGCACCCGGTCGCGCATCAGCCGCTCCCCGCGACGATCGCGAGCACGATCAGTCCGGCCGGAATGCAGTACCAGGCGAAGCGGTGGAAGACCCGGCTCGACACCGTCCTCAGGACGATGCCGAGCGCGACGTAGCCGGCGAGTGCCGCGCACACGGCGCCGACGATGCAGGCGATCGCGAAGCTCGCCGACGTCACGGCCAGCTCGTGGCGGTGCGAGAGCAGCTCGACAACCGTGACGCCGGCGACCGCCGGCACCCCGAGCAGAAAGCTGAAGCGCGCGGCCCACGAGCGCTCGAGCCCGGCGCCCAGGCCGGCCGCGATCGTGGTCCCCGAGCGCGACAGCCCGGGGAAGACGGCCAGGCCCTGGAGCAGCCCGATGACGATCGCCTCACGCCAGGTCGTCCGCTCGACGCCGCGGTCACCGCTGCCCAGCCAGCGGGTGGAGGCCACCACGCAGCCGGTGACGACCAGGAAGACGGCGATCCAGAGCGGCTTCTCGAAGGCCCTGGTGGCGACGTCGCGCAGCGCGAACCCGATCACCGCGGTGGCCGCAGTCCCGACCACGAGCAGCGACAGCACGCGCCGTCCGATGGCCGATCTGGCCCACTCGAGGAGCTGCCGCCGCTCGAACCAGACCACGGCCGCGGCGGTGCCGACGTGGAGCATGACGTCGAAGAGGACGCCGGGCTGGTCGAAGCCCGGGATCAGCATCTGGGCGAGCGCGAGGTGCCCGGACGACGAGACCGGCAGGAACTCGGTGAAGCCCTGCAGGATGCCGAGCAGCAGCGCGTAGCCGAGGTGCATGCTCAGCGGCCTCCGGCGTCACACCGACGACCGGGCGGCGCCGGGAGTGTTTGCAGACGGACCAACATAACCAGTTGAATGGTACCACTTTGAGACGCGCCTGCCGGTGCCGGTCGGCGAACGCTTCCGCCGCGCACCCTGCCCACGATTGGATGCCTGCCCGTTTCTCCCGCCCGCTCCCGTTCCCGTGCCCGTTCCCGGCCCGCGGGTCGCGCTCAAATCCGGCTTGCCGGATTTCTGGATTCCTGGTATCCTGCCACCATGAACATGACCCGTCTCGGCAAGAAGGGCCAGGCGTCGATCCCGAAGACTGTGCTCGACCGCCTCGGCCTCGAGCCCGAGACCGTCCTGCTGGTGGAGTCGACGGCGGACGGCGCGATCCTGCTGCGGCCCGCGGCCGTCTACCCCGTCGAAATCTACAGCGATTCCCGGGTGCGCGAGTTCCTCGAGGAGGACCGCATCACCCCCGCCGAGGCCTCCCGTGTGCGCAAGCGTTCCGGGAAACGGTAGGTGCGCCTCTTCCTCGACGCCAATGTGCTCTTCACGGCCGCCTGCTCGCCGGAGGGGCGGTCGGCGGCACTGTTCGCGCTCGCCGGCTCGGGCGTGCGCCTCCTCGTGAGCTCGCGCCATGCGATCGACGAGGCCTGCCGCAATCTCGCGCTCAAGTCG
>CAVWIJ010000026.1:0-53178 GCA_963754985.1 uncultured Holophagae bacterium
TGCTTGCTCATGTTCGATGACGCCATCCGTTCCAAGGGTCTGGGTGAGCAGATACAGGTGATGGATATCGCTGAGCTCTTGGAACGACAATTATCAGGTTGAATCGCTTTAGAAGTAGGTGAGTCGGGAGGTGCTTTGATGGACAACCAATGGTCTCTTAATACACATGGTGACCCTTAAGTAAGGTGCACGATTTTATAAGTCAAGTTTGGCTGGAATATGGTTTGGATGGTATGCTGGTCACCATGAACGGAGGTAATGAAGCTCATGCAACTCCTTCGATACATTACCGACATTACCTTCATTGAAAACATCAATCCCTTTAAACCCCTCATGGAAATCAATGCTTCCAGGCTCATCCCCGATTTGCTCGATAATCATCCGAACGCAAGGATTGGCGCATTATTGAGACCATGCGAAATGCGTGCGCTGACTGAAATGTCCAAGCATGCATCATTCAACTTGGCTCATCTTCCTCACTATAAGTGTGGACTGCCTGGGCACCTTACCTGCGGATGAATATCAATGGCGCCTCGAGCACCTCGAAAAAAACCTTCCCGCAGATGAAATGAGCTCTCCTGAAATAACTGACGAATTAGCTCATGAGGCGTTAAATTTCACCAGCAGGGTGGGATAATCCCGTATAGATACCGTTCAGCGTGCCAGGTTTGCACCTTCTCCCGCCACGCGACAAGCCCATATCAATATCCACGTCCTCGGATTGCCGGTCCGCCAGCAGGTGCTGGTATCTGTAAGTGATCCTAAGATTGCGGAGGCTATCCATCTTGAAAAACTCACCGATGGAATTCACCAGGATAAAGACCTAATTACTCAACACGAGCGCATCTTATCGAAGGTGTGCTGACTTCACCAGCGTACAATGGATGGAATGAACGAAGGTTTGGGTAGCCTGTTGCCTGTGGATGTAGATGCAGTCATCCGCCAGTTGGAAAGCTGTGGCGACTGCAGAATTGCATGGATGTTTGTCCGATTTGCTCTGTTGATCGGCCTGATCGCAGCGAGGAGGGTGGTTGCTGACCGCTCAGGGGTCATGCGCTGGTTAGTCTCATGTGCTGGTTGTGGTATGTGCGAGCAATCCTGCCCCAACCACCTGCCCATCTCAGCGATCTTTGCCCACATTCGTCAACAGCTTGCCCAACAATGGGAATATACCCCCGCAGTCATTGAACGACCCATTACCGCTAATGTAACTATTAAATAATATTACAGATTGCTTGGTGATATATAACGGGTAATCGATCGCCAATGATCTAGTAAATTGATAGCACAGTTGACATTCTATACGATTAGACATAGAATAACTATCACATAGTATTCCGATTTTGAATAATTAATTGGATGGGGAGGAGGTGTTTATTTAGTAGATAAATAGATGTATTAATTGTTGTACAGCCCACGCCAAAATAACTTAACTGGCGTATCGATGATTAAACCAAAGGAGTACAAAATGTGGATTCTCCGAGTTAATATGAATGACCAGTCATACAGGGTGGAGGAATTACCTGAAGCGTACAAATACTTGGCCGGGCGAGCACTCACATCCACTATCGTCGCAGAAGAAGTCCCGCCAACGTGCCATCCATTAGGTCCAAATAATAAAATAGTTTTTTCGCCTGGTATTGTCACAGGCACACCTGCCCCAACGTCAGCTCGCATCTGTGGGGCAAGAATCACCACTCACCGGTGGAATCAAAAAATCAAACGCCGGTTCATCTTGGGGCTCAGACCTGGCTGACATGAATATAAGGGCTTTAGTTCTTGAAGGCCAACCAAAGGAAAAAGGGGTTAATTGGGGGCTATACATCACCTGGGATAAAGCAGTTAAAAAGCCAAAATTGAAATTCTTCAACGCCACAAGATATGCTAATAAACCGCTCTCTGATGTATTCCCGAAGGTTTATCAACGTTTTGGTAAGACTATATCAATTAGCGGCTGTGGCCTTGCTGGTGAGCGTGGTTATGCAATTCTGGTGTAGTCTTTAACGATTTAGCAGCACGTGCCACTCGCTATGCCGGTCGTGGTGGTATGGGGGCAGTCCTGGGCAGCAAAGGAGTGAAGTTCATTGTCCTTGATTGTAAAGGTGCCCCGGGCGTAATGATAGTGAACAAACCCCTCTTCGAAGAGGGGAAAAAGAAAATGATAGACTCAATACAGACTCACGCCCTAACCAAACCCAAGGGAGCTCTTAATGCTTACGGAACCGCAGTTTTGATTAATGTATTAAATGAAGCTGGCGGGTTACCTACTCGCAATTTCACCGATGGTGCCGCGCGAGCGTGGGCTCGATCCGAGCGTGCGTTGGCTATGGCGCCGGCGGGGCTTCCGCCACCGTGCCCTCGGCGATCACGATCTCCACCCGGCGGTTTTGGCTGCGACCCTCGCCGGTGTCGTTGCTCGCGATCGGCCGGTCGGGCCCGTAGCCGTCGGCGACCATCCGCTCCCCGGCGATCCCCTGCTCGGACAGGAACTGGACGACCGACCGGGCGCGCTCCTCGGACAGCCGGAGGTTGTAGTCATACGGCCCGGTGGCGTCGGTGTGGCCCTCCACCCGGAGGTTGAGGTCCTGCATGATCAGCAGGATGCCGGCGAGCTTGGCGATCACCAGCCGGGCGTCGGGCTTGAGGGTCGACTGGTTGACGTCGAACAGGATGTCCGGCAGGTTGACGATCATCCCGCGCGCCGTGCTGCGGGTCTCCGCGACCTGGCCGAGGGCCCCCTCCAGACGGCTCGAGAGCTGGGCCTTCTCCTCCCGCAGCGACGCCATCGCCGCCGTCAGCGCCGCCTGCTCGGTGCGCAGCGCGGCGAGCGCCGCGTCGAGCTGCTCGCGCTCGAGGCGGGACTGCTCGAGAGAGCGCTCGGCCTCCGCGGCCCGCGCCTCCATGGCGGCCAGCTCTGCGGTGCGGCGCGCGATCTCGGCGTTGCGGCTCGCGATCTCCTGATCCAGCCGCTCAGCCTCGATCTTCCGCTCAGCCTCGCCGATCGCGTTGCTGGTCACCCCGAAGGACCGGCGCGCGAACTCGACGCCATCGGAACGCGTGCGCGAGCTCGACACGAGGTTGGTGGCCTGCGCGAGCAGGAGGCGGGCGTCCTGGACCATCGCGGGCGTGTATCTTTCGGCGCCGAGCCGGTCCGCGTAGGCCATGGCGCGCTCGGCCTGCACCTGCTCGACCGGGCGTTCGTCGTCCCAGGCCACGGCGCGGATGCTGTCGAGGTCGTGGGCGGGCGCCGACGCGAAGCCCGTAAAGCTGAAAGGCTCCGACCCGGGCTTCCCCTTCTCGGGGGGGTCGTTGATGAACATCACGAGCGACGAGGGCCGCATGACCCGGGCGTAGGGCTCAGCGGTGACCATCAGGGCGAAGCTCTTGAGGGCGGTGGTGTAGACGGCGCTGCCCTTGGGCGACCCGCTCGGCACCTCGCCGACGTTGGTGGCGAATCCGCCGCGTGTGACGCCCCACAGCACGTAGCAGGTCACCTCGCCGCCGAACAGCACGGCGGGCTTGAGGTCGGCGAAGTTCAGCTCGATCTGCGCCTGGCCCTCGCGCAGGGTGACCTTGGCCTCCATGGCGGCGCGCGGCGCCTCGGTGGTGGGCGCCAGGTTCAGCTTGACCGCAGAGTCCGACGGGTAGGCCACCAGGTGCAGAGCCTGCTGCTGAGCGAACGCCGGCACTGACACCGCCGCCATCAGACACGCGAGAGCCACAAACGACCGCGTCCTGAGCATCGTCCACCTCCTGATGTCGTCGCTACCGGTCTCCTCAGCGGAGACGCCGTCATCCGTTCGGAATCGCGACCAGGATAGCGCGCGCCCTCGGTCTGCGCCACCACCGCCGCCGAGCTCGGCGTGCGCGATCGCGGCCGGCGTCAGCCGCGAGGGCCGGCGCGGATCAGCCGGCGCTCCAGAAAATCGGTCTTCAGCCGGTGAAAGTGCAGCCGGTGGTTCGATGTCCGCACTCCGTGGCGGACTCGCGGGTAGACCATCAGCTCGAACAGCTTGCCGGCTTTCTGGTACTCGTCGGCCATCTGCACCGTGTGCTGGAGGTGGACATTGTTGTCCATCGTCCCGTGGCAGATCAGCAGCGAGCCATCGAGGCCGGCCGCGAAGTTGATCGGCGAGCCGTCGCGGTAGCCCGTCGGGGTTGTCCTCGGGGCGGTCCATGTAGCGCTCGGTGTAGATCGAGTCGTAGAGCCGCCAGTCGGACACCGGCGCGTAGGCGATGCCGGCCGCGAAGTGCCCGGGCGCCCGGTTCATTGCCAGCAAGGCCATGTAGCCACCGTAGCTGCCCCCATAGATCCCGATCCGCTCGCGATCGATCCACGGCTGCGCCTCGAGGAAGCGCACTCCCGCGAGCTGGTCGGCGAGCTCGAGGGCTCCCAGCCTGCGGTGGACGGCCGCCTCGAAGGCGTGGCCACGGCCCCACGATCCGCGGTTGTCGACTGTGAACACGACCAGCCCCTTGTGCGCCAGGAACATCTGGTACAGCAGCCGGGTGCCGCCCCACTCATTGACCACCAGCTGATCGCCGGGACCTCCATAGACGTACACCAGCGCCGGGTACCGCTTTCCGGGATCGAAGCCGGGTGGCCGGAACATCCAGGAGTAGAGGAGCTCGCCGTCGTCGGCCGAAACCGTCCCCAGCTCGGGGAGAACGAGCTCGACCCCGTCCAGGGCGGGGATCGCGCCGTCGTCAACCGTGCGCACCCGGCGCCCGTCCACCGTGGACAGCTCGAGCCGCGGCGGCTCCTCGAGGCTCGAGAAGCTGTCGAGGAAGTGGCGGCCGTCCGGCGCGAGCATCGCCTCGTGGGTGCCGGCGGCCGGGGTCAGCAACCGCGGCGCGCCGCCGTCGAGGCCGACCCGGTAGATGTGCCGTTCACGGAGGTCCTCGGCGTTGGCGCGGTAGAGAACGCCGGTCCGGTCGCTGTCGAGCCCGTAGACGGCCTCGACCTGCCAGCGGCCGCTGGTCAGCCTCCGGATCAGCCGGCCATCGAGGCCGTACAGGTAGAGGTGCCGCCAGCCGTCGCGCTCCGACGACCACACGAAACGGTCGTCGCCGACGAAGCTGAGGTCGTCGCGCACATTGACCCAGTCCGGAGCCTCCTCGGCCACCAGCAGGCGCGAGGTGCCCTCGCCAGGCACTGCGGCGCGCAGCTCGAGCCTCGTCTGATCGCGGTTGAGCACCTCGAACCACACCTCGCGGCCGCCCGGCACCCAGCCCGCGCGCGCCAGGTAGCCGTCCTCCACTCCGGTCGGGACCCAGCTCACGGTCGCGCCTGCGCCACCGACCACCCCGAGCCGGACGATCGCGTTGGGGCCGCCGGCCTTCGGGTAGCGCTGCCACTCGAGCCCGGCGATTGCCTCGAGCTCGTCGGTGATCGGGAAGGCCGGGATCGGCGAGGTGTCGTACTGGATGAACAAGATCCGGTCGCCGCCCGGGGACCACCAGAACGAGCGGGCGACGTTGAGCTCCTCCTCGTACACCCAGTCCGCCGCGCCGTTCAACAGCGCCGTGCTCGCCCCGCGATCGGTCAGCCGCTGCTCGCGACCCGACTCGAGCTCGAGCCGATAGAGGTCGCCGGCGCGGACGAAGGCGAGCTGGCGGCCGTCAGGACTGAAGCTGGCGAATCGCTCCGGGGCCTCGGACTCGGTGAGGAAGCGGGCGCTGCCGGTTGCCAGCTCGAGCAGGTAGAGGTCGCCGGCGGCAACCCCGACCAGGTGGCGCCCGTCCGGAGCGAGGCTCGGCGCGGAACCGCTGCCCGGGTGGCTATTGACATCGTCCATCGCGGGCTTGAGGTAGCCAGGGCGGCGCCGATGGAGGTCGCTGAGCAGCGCCTCCCAGTCGACGATCCGCTCCGTGGTGCCGCTCGCGATCTCATGCCGGAACAGCCCGAGCCGCCCGTCGCGCGTGTCGCGGAACAGGAAGCCGCTGCCGTCCGGAAGCCACAGCACGAGGTCCGGCGCGGTGTCGTCGAAGCGCTCGCTTCCGAACAGCTCGTCAAGGGTCGGAAAGTCGCCGGCCAACACGCCGGGCGCCGCGACGAGCAGGGCCAGAATGAGCCACACAACCGCGGGACGCCCTTCAAGAATCACCATCGAGACCCCCCAACGCCGAGCGCAGCCACGGTAGCCCGGAATCGGCGGCGGGCCAAGAGTCGGGCTCACTCGATGCGCGGCAGGAATCCCTCCCCGGTTCCGCTTCCGCTTCCGCTTCCGAGCCCGACTTCGGCATCCGGCTCCCAGATCAGGCAACCCTGTAGGACACGAAGTTAAAGGCAGGAGTGGACATCCGGCTTCGAGTTCCGGCTCCGTCCCACGGACTACGCATCGACACCTCGGGCACCGCCGTGACAAGCGGACGCGGGCGCGAAAGCGGGCGCGGAAGCGGGCGCTGCTGCAGGTCGAGCTACTGCGCAATACCCGAGGGACCGAGCGTGCTGCCGTACCACCGCGGCGGGGCGGCAATCAGCTCGGTCGCGGCGTCGTGGTTGAGCGGCCTCGCGAACCAGAAGCCCTGGCCGAGCGGACACTCCATCTGGCGGAGCCGGATCGCCTGCTCCTCGGTCTCGACTCCTTCGGCCACGACGCCGATGCCCAGGTCGTCGGCGAGATTGAGGATGGTCTTGACGATGTTCCGGGAGTCTCTGGTGAGCCCCATCGTGCTCACGAACGAGCGGTCGATCTTGAGCGAGTCGTACTGGAAGCGCTGCAGGTAGCTGAGCGAGGAGTAGCCGGTGCCGAAGTCGTCGATGCTGAGCTGGACTCCCAGGGCCCGCAGCCTGGTGAGCTTGGCCATGACCTCGTCCCCGTGGTCCACGACGACGTTCTCCGTCACCTCGAGCCGCAGGCTGGCGGGCGGCAGCCGGCTGTCCTCGAGGATCGCGACGAGGCGCTCCACCGCGTCGGGCTGCATGAACAGCTTGCCGGAGACGTTGACGCTGCATGAACAGCGGCGGCTCCTGGGGGAACATCGCCTGCCACCGGCTGGCCTGCCGGCAGCACTCGCGCAGCGTGAACCAGCACAGCGGGACGATCAGGCCGGTCTCCTCGGCGAGGCCGATGAAGTGGCCGGGGCCGACCAGCCCGCGCTCGGGGTGGTTCCAGCGCACCAGACCCTCGAAGCCGACGATGCGGCCGGTCGGCGCAGGTCGACGATCGGCTGGTAGTGCATCACGAAGTCCTCGCGCTCGATGGCGCGGCGCAGCTCGGTCTCGAGCGCGAGCAGCCGGACCGCGTGGCGGTGCATCTCGGAGTCGAAGACCTCGTAGCGAGCCCGGCCGGCGGCCTTGGCCCGGTACATCGCGATGTCGGCGTCGCGGAGGATGTCCTCCGGCCCGCGCGTCTCCGTCGCTCGATAGCGCGATGCCGATGCTCGCGGTCACGTACACCTCGTGACCGCCGATGACGACCGAGGTCGAGATGATCTCCTGGATCCGCTCGGCGACGTGGACCGCGACGCCGAGATCCTCGACGTGCCTGAGCAGGATCGCGAACTCGTCGCCGCCGAGGCGGGCGATCGTGTCGCCGGGCCGCAGGGTCTTCTCGATCCGCCGCGCGATGTCCTGCAGCAGCTTGTCGCCCGTCGTGTGGCCGAGGCTGTCGTTGATGTTCTTGAAGCGGTCGAGGTCGAGGAAGAGGACCGCGAAACGGAAGTGGGGCTGACGGCGGCGGGCGGCGAGCACCACGCTCAGCCGGTCGATGAACAGGGCGCGGTTGGCAAGCCCGGTGAGGCCGTCGTGGAAGGCGTCGTACACCAACTGCTGCTCGGCAAGCTTGCGCGCGGTGACGTCAGTGAGCGACCCGGCCATCCGGATGACCGTCCCGTCCTCGTTGCGCACGGCGACGCCCCTGGTGAGCATCCAGCGGACCTCGCCGCCACGGGTGAGCATCCGGTGCTCGTGTTCGAAGTGCTCGTCGTCACCCTCGAAGTGCGCCTGCAGCGCGGAGCGGAGCTCGTCGATGTCGTCCGGGTGGACCTTCTGGAACCAGTCGTCCGGCCGCTCGCCGACCTCGTAGATGCCGTAGCCGAGCATCATCTTCCACCGGGGCGACAGGTACAGGGCGCCGGACTCCAGGTTCCAGTCCCAGAGGCCGTCGTTGGCGCCGCGGATCGCCAACGCGTAGCGCTCCTCACTCTCGCGGAGCGCCTCCTCGCTGCGGTGCCGCTCGAGGGCGTAGCGGATGGAGCGTGTCAGCAGCCTGCCGTCGAGGTAGCGCTTGGCCAGGTAGTCCTGTGCGCCCTCGGCGACCGCCTGCACCGCCACGGCGTCGTCCTCGAGGCTCGTGAGCACGATGACCGGCACCTCGGGATGCTCGGCGTTCACGCGGCGGAAGGTGTCGAGGCCCTTGCTGTCGGGCAGCGAGAAGTCGAGGAGGACGATGTCGACCTCCTCACGCTCGAGGTGCTCGAGGCCGGACTCCAGCCGATCGCGGATCGTCAGCTCGATGCGCGCACCGGCCTCCCCGGCCAGCACGCTGCGCACCAGCGCCGCATCCTCGGGGCTGTCCTCCACGGCCAGCACCCGGACCGGTCGGTCCCAGTCGCGCCGCCTCACCAGTCACCCCCCGCACCGCCCCCTGCGCGCTTTGGAAGCGTCACGAGAAAGGCCGCACCCCGCCCAGGCGACGACTCCACCCAGATCCTGCCGCCGTGTCGATCCACGATCTTCTTGCACACCGCGAGACCGATGCCGGTCCCAGGAAACTCCTCCTGAGTGTGCAGACGCTGGAACATCTGGAAGATCCGATCCGAGTCCTTGGGGGCGATCCCGATGCCGTTGTCGCGGAAGCTGAGGGTCCACGCTTCGGGCTTCTCGTCGAGGCCGATGTGGATCTTCGGCGGCTCGGCGCCGTGGAACTTCAGCGAGTTGGACAGCAGGTTCTGGAACAGCTGCTCCATCTGCGTTTCGTCGGCCAGGACCAGCGGCAGCTCATCGGAGCTGATCTCCGCGTCGAGGTCGGAGATCTCCTTGTCGAGGGTCTCGACGACGCGATCCCGGACGCGGTTGAGGTCGATCAGCTCGAAGCGCTGGTCCGCAGTGTTCACCCGCGCGTAGCGCAGCATCGCATCCATCATCCGCTGCAGGTTGGCGGCGCCGTTCATCGCGTGCTCGAGGTACTCGCGGCCGGTGGCGCTGAGCTGCCCTGACTCCCGGTCGGCGAGCAGGTCGAGGAAGCGGCCAACCACGTTGAGGGGCTGCTGGAGGTCGTGCGAGACCACGTACGCCATCTGCTCGAGCTCGTCGCGGGACCCGGGGGCCGGCGTTCGCGGCGACGCCTCGCGGTCGGCAGCCGCCGGCGGAACGACCTCCGCCATGCCCAGCAGCTGCCGGGTCCTCGCGATCTCGCCTTCGACGAAAGAGGTCCGCAAGCGGACCCGGACCGGCTCGCCGTCCGCCTTGCGCAGCTCCGCCTCGAAACCCTCGATCGACCCCGCCTTCTCGAGGGTGGTGCGCCAGCGCTCGGCGGCGCCCTCCTGCACGAAGAAGTGGCGCAGCGAGCGCCGTGTCAGCTCCTCCGGCGACTCGAAGGCGAGGATCCGCGCCAGAGCGGAGTTGGCCTCGAGGATCTCACCGTCGCTGGTGGCCACGAAGATGCCGACCGGAAGGTCCTCGAAAACCCTGCGGTACGGCGCCTCCCGTGCATTCTCCATCGCCCGCCGGCGGGCGCGGTAGAGGGCGCTGCGGACCGCGAACGGCAGCCGCGTGTAGCCGGCGCTGTCCTTGGACACGTAGGCGTCGACGCCGAGCCGAATCGCCTCGTCCACCAGCTCGGCGGAGAGCAGCCTCGTGAAGAGAATCACCGCGCAGTCGGGCTCGAGCTCGCGCACCAGGCGCACGACCTCGGTGCCGCCGATCCAGCCGAGCTCGAGCTCGGTGATGACGAGCCCGAAGCGGCGTGCGGCGAGCGCCCTGGTCAGCGCGCTGGCATCGCCGATCGGCTCGACGGAGACCTCGCCGAACGCGCCGTTGAGCACGAGCGAGGCGAGGTCACGGTCCGCCGCGTTGGTGTCGACGAGCAGAATCGGCGGGAGCAGGTTCATCGCCCGCCGCCCCGCCGCCGTCCCGGCGACACCCCAAGCTCACGCGACGCCAAGATCATCCTGTTGACCGCGACCTCGTGGACCCGGTCCCGCAACGAACTCGCGGCTTTCCCGGTTGATCGAGTCTATCACCGGCGCCGTGTACCGGCGCTGGACAGCGATGCCGGCCGTTCGACCACGCCGTGCACACCCCAGCGGGGTGGAGCCACCCGAGATCCCGCCGAGCACGCGCGCCGACCCGTCGCTGGACATGACCGTCCTCCGCGTACACACCACCCGTGAAATGACGATATCACGGATTGTGATCGTCGTCACACTGGGCTCGAAGCGCCACGTACTCCCGCACCCCGTGCCGCAACAGGAACGAGGCATCGACGCGGAAGCCTGCCAGCAGCCGCGCCACCTCGGCCGGGGGGATTCTCGGCGCTGCGACAGTGTCGCAGATCGTCGGACGCCGGGCGATCCGGTCGTTGCCGCGGATTTCGAAGACCCCGGGACGGGCCGGCATCTCGGGACCCTCGGGGACTATCAGGAAGAGCGCCCCGCCCGGCCGGGTGACGGAGCTCAGCCAGCCGACGAGGTCCCGCGCCTCGGTCCGGTCGATGTGGCTCAGGAAATCCCAGGCCAGCACCAGGTCGAACGGCCCCTCGACGCCGGCCAACCGGCTCCTCCACCCCTGCTCGCCGGCGCCACCGCCCTCCTCCCCGCTGAGATCCGCAATCCCGACGTGGCTCGCGAAGCGGGCCAGGAAGGTGAGGTTCGCGGGAAGCAATGGTCCGAAATCGAGGATTCGGCATCCCGGTCGGGCCGAGGGGCCGGCCAGCGCTGCCCGCAAGCCTGGCGACAGCAGCTCTTCTGCGCCGCCCGGCTCGGCCTCCGCGCCTTCGCCGTGAGCGTGGGCTGCGGGTTCCTTGAGCCGGAACCGGCTCACGTCTTGGGATCGCCGACCACAGCGCCCGCGCCGGGTCTGGCCGGCGTCGCGGGCGCTTTGGCGGCCTCGTGCCGGGCAGGTTGAGGCCGCTCCGCGCCGACCGCAGGCTCTCCCATGTCGATCCCACCTCGGAAGCGAGCCCCATCCTCGACGGTCACCCGCGGCGACTGGATGTTCCCCTGGACCCGGGCGGTCTTGCGAAGAACGACCTGCTCCTCGCCCCGGAGGTCACCCTTGACCTCGCCGTCGACCGTCACCGTGCGAGCGTGGATGCTCGCGTCGACCTTGCCCTCCGGACCAATCGACAGGTTGTGCTGCTTGAGGGTGACGGTGCCCTCGACACGGCCCTGGATCGTCAGGTCCTCGTCGCCAGTCACGTCGCCGCGGATGGCAATCGAGGGACCGATGATCGCCGCCTCGCGCGGCCCGCGCGGCACCCGCTCCGCGCCCGCTGGGGTTGGAGCCGGCCGGGGTGGGCTGCTGTCCGGTACGCCCGTCTCTTCGCTGTCACCCTTCTTCCACATGCCTTCCTCCGGTGTTCAGACGGCCTCACCTTCCGACGCTAGCGTGTCGAGGGGAGAGGTTCCGTGCGCACGATCACGCCGGACGAGCGTGCCTTCGAACGAGTGGAGCTCTCCAAGCACCCGGGAGCGGAAGCGGGCGCGCAAGCCGAAGGGGTCGATGGGGACCGGACTAGCCCGGAAACCTCACCGGGTTTCGTAGCGAGGGCGGCGAGGTGCCGTGCGCAGCGGGGATTGTCGACCTCGAGGGTGCGCGGAGGCGTACTCGTCAAGTACGCTCGAGCACCCTCGAGGCGAGAGAGCACCGCTGAGCGCGGTACGCTCGCTCGCCGCTCGCTACGAAAGCTGGTGAGGGATCCGGGCTAAGTGCGCTTCCCGATCGAGGCGGCCACGACTGCAAGCTGCTTCTCCAGCATCGTGGTGGAACCCACCGGCAGGTCGTCCGGCTCGTTGTCACCGTAAAAGACGAGCACCACCCGGCCTTCCACCGCGACCGGCAGGGCGACGCCCTCGTCCGGCCAGCCGCCGCCGAGCACGCCGAACAGCGCCTCGTTCCAGCGGTTCTTGTCCGGCGTGCCGCGAAACGGCGTGCCGGTCGCGACGACCTGGGCGGCGATCGACGGCCCGTCGACCGGAAGCCAGAGCCGCCGCACCCGCTGGCTCGGCGGGTCGTCGCCTTCGACGAGGCCGAACTGGGCCAGACCGCGCATGCTGTGGCCGTGGACGGCGAGGATGACGCCCCTCGAGAACACCTTCGAGGCGGTCTCGAAGATCTCGCGGACGGTCTCCGCTGTCACCAGCGGAGCGGCGACGTCGGCCATCATCGCATCGAGCGTGGCGTGGGCCGGCGTCGGCGGATCAGGCGACTCAGCGTCGCGGAGTCGAGCGGCGGCACGCGCCCGCGTCGCCCCGCTGTCACGGTCCTCCTCGTCGCGGCGACGCGCCGCATCGATCGCCACGCTGCGGGCGTCGAGGGGCGTGTCCACCAGCAGGTCCCGGGCGTCGACCTCGACCTCGCCCGAGTCCTCGAGCTCGAGGTTTCGGAACCGGAAGTAGCCACGGTCCCAGGCAAACATCTCGCGCAGGACCTGCATCACCTGATGGCGCAGCAGCCGGTGCAGATCGTCGGTCGAAAGGACGCCCAGGTCGACCAGGATGCTCCCCAGCCGCTTCTCGGATCGCGATCGGTGCTGCAGCAGCAATGCCTGGTTCAGCTCGTCCTCGGTGACCAGGTCGAAGCTCCTGACGATGCTGCCGAAGGTCTCGCGCAACGAGCTCGACGCGGCGTAGACGATCCGGCCCCTCCGGAAGACGATCAGACCCTCCTGGGTCCCGGTGGTGAAGGTCAGCTTCCCGGTCTTCTCGGACATCGCCAGAAACTGGAGGATCTCGGCAGGTTGCACGTCCTCGAGCTTGCCGGCCAGCGCCAACTCGTCACCTCCACCGTCCCGCCGTTGAGCTGTCGCCGCCGAAGCTCTCAGCTCCCCCGCCCGGCGGCATCACGCGTTCCGTCACCATGCTACTCCATCGCCGGGGCGCTGCGGGGCTCTGGTAGCATGGTGTGAACCGAGTCGGCTGATGCGAGTGACGCCCACCCTGGCGCTGTGGCTGGCGGCCATCGCCGTGAGTGTGGCAGCAGCCGTCTACCTCTGGCTGGCGATCTCGTCGCGGCGCCAGCCGGCGCTTCAGGCCTGGCACACTGCCCGCCTCGATGCCGAGTTCCACGCGCGCGACGCAGCCGCCTCTTCGAGCCTCGCCGATTACCTCGACCAGGAGCGCCGCGTCTTCTCGGAGCTGGACAGCCTCCTTGCCCGCCGACCGACTGCCGCTTTCCCCCTCGGCCGATACCGGTTGGGTGGACGCAACGATCCGGCGACCTTCCCGGTCAACTGGAACCGCAGCTTCGAGATGCGGCCGGCCGACATTCGAGGGGTCGCCCTGCTGCTGCACGGCCTCACCGACTCGCCGTACAGCCTGCGCCGCACCGGGGAAATCCTGTGCGAAAGCGGGTTCTACGTGCTCGGCCTGCGGTTGCCCGGCCACGGCACGGTCCCGGCCTCCCTCGCCGAGGTCACCCGCCGCGACTGGCTTGCGGCGGTGCGCATCGGCGCGAAGCACGCGACGGCGCAGGCCGGCCCTGACGCCCCGTTCTGGATCGTCGGCTACTCCAACGGCGCCGCCCTGGCCCTCGATCACGCACTGGCCGCCCTCGCCGACCCCTCCCTCGGCAGGCCGACCCGGCTGGTCCTGCTCTCGCCCGCCGTCGGGGTCAGCCCATTCGCCGCCATCGGCCGCTGGCACCGACCGCTCAGCGTGCTGCCCTTCTTCGAGAAGTTCCGCTGGCACACCATCTACCCCGAGCACGACCCATTCAAGTACAACTCCTTTCCCAAGAGCGCCGCCTTCGAGACCCATCGCCTGATCGTCGAGCTGCGCCGGGAGCTCGACCGCATCGCCGATGCAGGGCGGATCGACGAGCTGCCGGCGATCCTGGCCTTCCAATCGGTCGCCGACGCGACCGTGCGTACCGCGGCGGTGCTGGACAGCCTCTTCGTCAAGCTCGCAGGGACGGACAGCGAGCTCGTCGCCTTCGACATCAACCGGGTCTCGTACATGCAGGACTACTTCGCGGGCGACCCCGGGGAGCTGCTGGCGCGGCTGTGCGTGCCGGCGGGTCCGCCGTTTCGGCTGACCCTCGTCACCAACGCCGACCGCGACTCGCAGGAGGTGATCGCGCGCCGCTGGTCGCCGGGCTCCAGCCGGCCCGTCGACGAGCCGCTCGGCCTGTCATGGCCGCTCGGTGTCTTTTCGCTGTCGCACGTGTCGGTGCCCTTCCCGCCCGACGACCCCGTCTACGGCTCCGGAGCCGGAGGGATCCCCGACTGGGGCGTGCCGCTCGGGAGCGTGGAGCCGCGCGGCGAGCGGGACCTGCTGGCGGTTCCCATCGATCTCTTCACCCGCCTGCGCTACAACCCGTTCTTCCCCTATGTCGAGCGGCGGATCGCCGAGGCGGCAGGCGCCGAGAGCGCGGTGTCGCGCCCCGCTCAGTAGTCGTGCGTTCCCACGATCACGGGCAGCCCACGCAACTCGCGTCCTGGATGCGCTCGCAGTACACGATCCCGATCCGTTGCGGCATGGCTGCCTCCCCTGCCTACGGTACCTGAACGCTCCCGGACCTGCCACCGACGCGGCCCGCGTGGCGCACCTCAGGAACGACCAGCTTCGCCCCTGCTGACCAAGATCTCCGGCGGCTCGCCGTGGCGGTCCCCGTCGATCGGCACCAGCTCGGCGAGGCCCCGTCCCGCCAGCCAGGCCGCTGCCTCGCGGCGCTCGCGGGCGTTGAGCTCGCGGTACAGGCGCTCGACCAGTCGCCGCCGCGAGGCCGCGGCATCGGGCGGGCGCTGGGTCCGAAAGCTCACCTGCCGCCCTCCGACCTCGGCGGTGAATGACCGCTCCCCGCGCTCGACCGCCGCGGTATAGGCCAGCACCCAGCTCCGGTAGGGCCCCGCCATCCGCTCGAGGACAGTACCGGCGAAGCCGGTGCACTCGGGGAAGGGCAGCGGCTCGCCCCTGCCGTCCCATTCGTCCGCCTGCCCGGCCCAGTCGAGCACCCGCGGCCAGCGCTCCACCAGCCGTCGCGGCGCCGGGTCGGCCAGGTAGTGCCCGCGGAGGGCCCCGAGTAGCACGGCGTCCACCGCGGTCGGCCGATTGCCGAGCGCCCACCGGGTCTCGCCGAGCTGATCGTCGAGCGCCTGCCACACTGCCGCCGCGTCAGTCTGCGCTGCCTGAAGCTCGCCGGCATCGTCAAGGCCGAAGGCCCGGCACGCACGATCTCCCCAACTCGCAATGCGCCGACGCAGCTGGCGCCGCAGCGGCGCCGGCAGCCACGGCGCGACCTCCCTGGCGATGGCGGTGCTCGCCGAGCCGGCACTGTCGGCGTGCTGCCAGCGGTAGTGGAGCACGGTGCGTGGAAACCACTCGTCGAGCCACTCTTCGACCAGCCGGACCACGATGCCGTCGATGCCGCCCGGGAACAGGCGTCGCGCCGGCTGCTCCGCATCGAGGTGATCGATGATCGGCGTCGTGTCCGTGAGGACGCGGCCGTCCGGAGTCACCACGATCGGGACCTTCCGGCAGCCGGACAGCCGTTCGAGGCGCCGCCAGTTCAGCAGGGTTTTCGAGCGTCGGAGGAACGGCAGATTGTGGAGCCGCAGCGCGGCCTCCATCTTGCGCGTGAAGTAGCTGAGCTCGAAGCCGTACACCGCGTAGGCGCGACGCATCACCCGGTGCGCTCGTCGAACGGTGCCGCGAAGAATGCGAGCTCGCACTCCATCGCCTGCCGGTAGAGCTCGTGGACCTCGAGATCGTCCTCGGCAAGCTCGTCGAGCAGCCCCTCGAGCGTGCCGGCGAGCTCTTCAGCCTCAGGGCTTGAGTAGGCGTCGATCCACTCGCGGTAGGGATGATCTGGACGCCGGCTCGCGGCCAGCTCGCGGCCGAGAAAGGCGTAGAGCCGCATGCACGGGGTCATCACCGCGATGGTCTGGCCCAGCCCGCGCTGCCACGCCACCTCGAGGAGCAGGTTCACGTAGGCCGTGGTGGCCGGGTGAGGCGTCACCGCCGCGAGCTCGAGGCCGAGCTCCTCGGCGTGCCCGGCGTGCATCTCGAGCTCCCGCAGCACCCCGCCCATGAGCCGGTGGAAGGCGACCGCGGCCCGGTGTCGTCCCTCGCAGCGCGCGGCCGCCAGGGCGTACGCGCGGAAGAAGGCCTCCAGGTAGTAGACATCCTGGGCGACGTAGCGGCCGAAAACCGCCGCAGGCAGGTGGCCATCGCCGAGCTGGCGGACGAAGGAATGCTCGAGGCACGCCCTCGCCAGATCCTGGTTCTCCTCCCACAGCTGCACGTGGAACGGCCGATCGTTCATCGCGCACCATTATCGCCCACGCCCGCCGACAGGGCTGTCGGGTTGGGACAACCACCATCTCCCGCTTCCGCTTCCGCTTCCGCGCCCGAGCCCGGGGTGAAGCGGCGCCATGTGGAGCTTCGGGAGGTCCTTCGACTCGCCGCCCTGGCGTGCGGCTCGCTTCCAAATAACTACGGTCCGCTCGGTTGGGGTCCCTGTGGGCCCAAGTAGCTACGCTGAAGTTATTTCCGTCCCTTGTCGGCCCCCGGGGCCCTGGGGGTGCTCAGGATGACAGCGGGCGCGGAAGCGAGTGATCTCGGGAACGGGGACGGGAACGGATCCGGAACGCGGCTTCGCGGACAGGGGCGGGCGGGTACTGGGAGTTCGCACCGCACTGGCCTTTTCGGCGGACGTGGTTGACCGAAGTGTCGTCAGGCGGCCACCACGGCACGAACTCGTCAGGATGCGCGCAGCGCATCCTCCTCGGCGCGCGTGGGGCGGAGGCCAGCCAGCGACCGCGACGCATCACGCACACCCCGAGGCCTGCGACTCGCGTGCGCCGAGGGGCCTATGCCCACACGCTCCTAGCCCGGATATCTCACCGGGTTTCGTAGCGAGGGCGGCGAGGTGCCGTGCGCAGTGGGGATTTCGACCCGAGGGGCGCGGAGGCGAACCCGCCGGGGCGGGTGGGGGGAGTGCGGGAGGGGGCGGCGGGTCTGTGAGGGGCGGGGGGTGGAAAACTCGCCAGTACGTCGAGCACCCCGAGGCGAGAAAGCACCGCTGAGTGCGGTACATCGCCGGCCGCAGTAGAAAGTCGGTGAGATATCCGGGCTAGAACTCGAGGCGCACGCCGATCTCGTAACGCCGCGGCTGGTAGTACGAGGTCGGCGCGCCGATCGGCATGAGCACCGGCGAGCTGTCGGCGCCGTAGTACTCGTCGTAGTACGGGGCGCTGGGGTCATCGTCCTGGTACACGAGCCCGACCGACCGTCCCGTCTCGGGATCGGTCTCGGTGGCCTGGCGGAACGCGGTCGAGTTGAACCCTGCGTCCAATTCCTGGCTGAACAGGTTGTACACAGTCAGGATCCCCTCGAGCTCCATGTCAGCGATCTTGAAGCCCTTGGTCACCTGCAGGTCAAGCTGCCACTCCCCCTTGGTTTCCACCGACCCGCGCGGGGTGTGGTTGATGGTGTAGGCCGAGACACCTCCGGCACCCAGGAGGGCAGTTTCGCAGTAGGCCAGGGTGGCCGGATCGATGCCGAGGGCCGCTGCCTGATCCGCGGTGGAGCGCCGGGTGCCGGAACCGTTGAACGCCTGGCAGGTCGAGGTGACGGTCAGATTGCCGGGGGACGACCAGAAGCCGTCATAGCCGATGGTGAATCGGTAGGGCAGCAGGAAGTAACCGTTGAGCTTCACCCGGTGGTCGCGTTGGTCGCTCAGGTAGCCGTAGGTGTTGTAGAAGTTCACCGGGAAGAAGTCACCCTCGGGGTAGTGGTACCAACGCGGTCCGGTCTCATTGTTGCCCTTGGACTCCGCGTAGGTGTAGCTGGCCACCATCTGGCCCCAGCTCTTGCGCGCCTCGAGCTTGACGATTCCGGCCTCATAGGTGCGCTCCCACGTCGGCATGTTGACAACCAGGTAGCGCTGGCAGTTCTCGATCATGGTCCAGGTCGACGGGTCGTCCAGGACGGGGAACTCACCCTGCCCGTAGGCCCACGTGTTGCCCATGCAGGTGTCGTCGATCAGGTCCTCGCCGGACTTGTTGACGTACGTGAGCTCCAGCGCCATCTGCGGCGCGAGCTGGGTTTCGTAGGCCAGGATGAACTGGTCGGAGTACGGCGCCTGGAGCTCGCCGAGCCCGGTTTCCGTGAGGGTCAGGGAGGGCTCCGACGTGCTCTCGCTGCGGTTGTTGATCAGGGTGTGCTCGGTGCCCTCCCAGTCGGTCCACTCGAAGGCCAGGGCCTGCAGGCTCGCCGGCAGGTCCTCCACCGTGCACCAGTTGCCCCGCGACGCGTTGCAGAAGTACTCCAGAGTCCCGTACTGAGCGTAGGTTTCGGTCACCACACCCGAGGCCATGCTCGCGATGTTGAGAGTCGTCGGGTCCATGAAGCGGCCGGCCGACCCGCGGATGACGTGCCTGCCGTTGCCGGCCATGTCCCAGGCCGCGCCCAGCCTGGGCTGCCAGCGCTCCATGTCGGCGATCTCGGCGTCGAGCGCGTTGTACATCAGGGTCTTGTCGAGGCGGACGCCCGGCTTGAGGGTCAAATTCGGATGGACCCGCCAGCTGTCCTGCAGGAACACTGTGTACATGGTTCCGGAGGTCTCGACCGGATTCTTGACCGTCGCCTCCGGGATCTTGATCTCGAGGTAGTTGTTGAAGAAGCCGTCGCCGTTGAGGTCGACCGGCGTCCATGACGAGCTCGCGTTCCCGTCGTTGTCGTAGAAGATCGCGCCGCCGTTGTAGTAGTAGCCGTCGCTGAAGCCCAGGTCCGTGTACTCGGCGCCGCCTTTGAGCTCATGCGAACCGAGCAGGTCGTCCACGAACCAGGAGGCGTTGACCCGCAGCTCGTCGCGCGGACGTCCGCTGTCGGTGACTCCGGGGTAGGCGTTGTACCAGAGCAGCGTGCTCTCGTTGTAGTGCGCGGGGACGGTGTCCGGCTGGTCGGTCGAGTAGACCTCGAGGTCGCTCTGGTAGGTCCCGGCCTGGACATTGAGCAGCCACGACTCCGACAGCACCGAGTTGAGCTCGAGCTGCCAGAGATCCGTGTTCTGGTCCTGGGTCCCCCTGGCCGATTCGGTGTAGCTGATCCCCGCGTTGACGCCCGGGATCTCGGCCGGTGTCGTCGAGTACTTGCCGACCAGGCGGTTGGCGTCGCTGGCCTGCCAGGTCAGCTTGGCGAGGCCCTGCCAGCCCTCCCACTCCCTCGAGAAGTACCAGGTCGGCTGATCGCGTGTGGTGAGGATGTACTGGAGCGAGGTGAAGAACCACAGGCGATCGCGGAGGACCGGGCCGCCGAGGGCGGCCGAGTACTGCTCATTCGAGGACTGCTGATCGTCGCGATCGAAATGGTCGCCGTTCTCGTTCATGCTCTGGTCGCGGTATCGCAGGTCCAGCGAGCCCGAGAAATCGTTGCCGCCCGACTTCGTCACCAGATTGACGATGCCGCCGGTCGCCTGGCCGAACTCGGCCTCGAAGCCGCCGGTCTGGAAGTTCATCTCCTCGATCGAGTCCATGTTGAACATCGTGGTCCAGGTCCCGGTCACCGTGTCGGTGGTGTTCATGCCGTCGACGAGGTACGCGTTCTCACCCTCGGTCGAGCCGAAGACGTTGGGGTTCGAGCCTCCGGCCACGCCGGCCGCCTGGCTCAGCACCGACTGATACGACCGGTTGGCCGTGCCCACCGTCGCCTTCTGCAGGTAGTCCTCGTCCCAGACCTGACGGGCGTTGACCTGCGAGGTGTCGACCACCGGCACCTCGGCGAGCACCTCGATCTCGCTGCCGAAGGCCTCCGGGACCATCCGGAAGGTCACCGACGCGGTCGTGTCAACCTGGACGCGCAGCTCGCCCAACGCCGGCCGGAAGCCGGGCAGAACCACCTCCACCGTGTAGTCGCCTGGTGGCAAGAGGTTGAACGCGAACTCGCCCTCGGCCCCCGAGATCGCGGCCTGCGGCCCGCCGATCAGCTGAGCCGATGAGATCTGGACAGTGGCCCCGGGCAGCGCCGCCCCAGCATTGTCCAGAACCTGCCCCGCCAGCCTCCCCGTGTTCGCGGCAAGGGACACCGATGCACACAGCAGCGCAACGCCCAGCATGAGAAACGCGCGTCGTGCCATGGAACCCTCCTCCTGAAGCGACGTCGAGAATCCTGCGCTTCTGTGAAGTCGCAGGTGAGACTACGAAGCTAGTATACGCGCGGGCGGAGACGAGGACCTGGGATCTGGGAACTGGAATCTGGGGGATTGGGTCCCGCCCGCTTCCGTGCCCGTGCCCGTCTCCGTGTCCGTACACGTGCCCGTGCCCGTGCCCGAGTGACGTGTGGTCCTCGGAATCGTCCGTTCGGAGAAGAAGACGGAGACGGGCGCGGAAGCGGGCGCGGACGCGGAGGGAGGGGGCCGGAAAGGTCCGCGGGAACGGGGACGGGAACGGGGACGGGAACGGGTGGGCCCTAACCCCTCAACCCTGACCCCTGGCCCCGTGCCAAAAAGAAGCGACCCGCGCCGGAGCGCGGGTCGCCGAGGGTCGTTTGGAACGCGGATCAGAACTCGAAGCGAACGCCGATCTCGTAGCGCCGCGGATCCCAGTACGACGTGGGCTGGCCGATACCCACCAGCACGGGCGAGCTGTCCGCGCCGTAGTACTCGTCGTAGTACGGGAGGCTGGGGTCGTCGTCCTGGTACACGAGCGCGATCGGGAACCCGGTCTCGGGATCGGGCTCGGAGGCCTGACGGAAGGCGGTCGAGTTGAAGGCGTTGTCCCACTCCTGGCCGAACAGGTTGTAGACGGTCAGGATCCCCTCGACCTCCATGGCGCCGAGCTTGAAGCCCTTGGTCACCTGGAGGTCGAACTGCCACACGCTCTTGGTCTCCAGCGCCCCGCGCGGGGTGTGGTTGAGGGTGTAGTTGGCGCCGAAGTTGAATCCGTCCGGCGTCGTGCAGTAGGCCATCGTCGCGGGGTCGATGCCCAGCTCCGCCATCTGGTCAGCGGTCGAGCGCCTGCCAGGAGCTGCGGTGAAGGCCGAGCAGGTCGAGGTGATGGTCTGGTGGCCCGGCGAGGACCAGAACGCGTCGTAGCCGATGGTGAAACGGTAGGGCAGCACGAAGTAGCCGTTCAGCTTCACCCGGTGATCGCGCTGGTCACTGAGGTAGCCGTAGTTGTTGTAGAAGTTGACCGGGAAGTAGTCGCCGTCACCGTAGGCGTAGTGCCGGGGACCGCTCTCGTTGTTGCCTTCCGACTCCGAGTAGGTGTAGCTGACGCCACCGCCTGGCCCCAGCTCTTGCGCGCCTCGACCTTGAGGATCCCGGCCTGATAGGTGCGCTCGTAGGTCGGCATGTTGACGATCAGCCAGTCGCCGCACTCGGAGGACAGGGTCCAGGTCGAGGGGTCGTCCAGGTCCGGCAGCTCACCCTGCCCGTAGGCCCAGGTGTTGCCGATGCAGGTGTCCTCGATGAGATCCCCGCTCTCCTTGTCGACGTAGGTGACCTCCATCGCGACCTGGGGCGCGAGCTGCATCTCGTAGGCGAGGATGAGCTGATCCGAGTACGGCGCCATCAGCTCGCCGAGGCCGGACTCGGTCAGGGTCAAGGCCGGCGACGACAAGGTCTCGCCCCGGTTGTTGATCACGGTCGTCGTGCGGCCGTCCCAGCCGGTCCAGTCGAAGGCCAGGGCCTGCAGGCTCGCCGGCAGGTCCTCGACCGTGCACCAGTTGCCGCGCGACGCGTTGCAGTAGTACTCGAGCGTGCCGTACTCGATGTAGTTCTCGATCGGCACCCCGGAGGCGAAGCTCGCGATGTTGAGGGTCGTCGGGTCCATGAAGCGGCCCGCCGACATCCGGAGCACATGATTGCCGCTGCCGGTGATGTCCCACGCCGCGCCCACCCGGGGCTGCCAGCGGTCCATGTCGGCGATCTCCGCGTCGAGGGCGTTGTACATCAGGGTGTTGTCGAGGCGGATGCCCGGCTTCACGGTCACGTTGGGGTGGACCCGCCAGCTGTCCTGCACGAAGAAGGTGAACATCTCGGCCGAGGTCCGGACCGACTGCTTGGCCGTCGCCTCCGGGATCTTGACCTCGATGTAGTTGTTGAAGAAGCCGTCGCCGTTGAGATCGATCGGGTCCCAGGTGGTGCCCGCGTTGCCGTTGTTGTCGTAGAAGATCGCGCCGCCGTTGTTGTAGGTGCCGCTTTCAAAGGCCATCTCGGTGTACTCGAGGCCGCCCTTGAACTCGTGCGAGCCGAGCAGGTCGTCCACGAACCAGGAGGCGTTCACCCGCGCCTCGTCGCGCGGACGCTTGTCGTTGACGTTGTTCGGGTAGCCGTTGTACCAGAGCAGGGTCTGCTCGTTGTAGTGAGCGCTCACGGTGTCCGGATAGTCGGTCGAGTAGACCTTGATGAAGCCGTTCGAGGTTCCGAGCTGGGCATTGAGCAGCCAGGAGGCAGACAGCACCGAGTTGAGCTCGAACTGCCAGATGTCGCCGCCCTGCTCCTGAGTCCCCTTGGCCGTCTCGGTCGCGTTGATGCCGGCGTTGACGCCGGGGATCTCGGCCGGGTCGGTCGAGAACTTGCCGACCAGGCGGTTGCCGTCGCTGACCTGCCAGGTCGCCTTGCCCAGGAACTGCCAGCCCTCCCAGTTATAGGGGAAGTACCAGGTCGGCTCGTCGGAGATGCTCTTGATGTACTGGAGCGAGGTGAAGAACCACAGCTTGTCGCGCAGGATCGGGCCGCCGAGTGCGCCCGAGTACTGCTCGCGCTCGGACATCTCCTCGTCCGGGTCGAAGTGGTCGCCGCTCTCGGTCATGTTGTCGCCGCGGTAGCGCACGTCCAAGGAGCCCGAGAACTCGTTGCCGCCGGACTTGGTCACCAGGTTGACGATACCGCCGGTCGCCTGGCCGAACTCCGCCTCGAAACCGCCGGTCTGGAAGTTCATCTCCTCGACCGCGTCCATGTTGAACATCGTCGCCCAGGTGCCGGTCACCGTGTCGGTGGTGTTCATGCCGTCGATCAGGTAGGCGTTCTCACCCTCGGTCGAGCCGAACACGTTCGGGTTCGAGCCGCCGGTGACGCCGGCCGCCTGGCTGAGCACGCTCTGGTAGCCCCGGTTCGCAGTACCCACCAATGCGTTCTGGAGGTAGTCCTCGTCCCAGACCTGACGGGCGTTGACCTGCGAGGTGTCGACCACCGGCACCTCGGCCAGCACCTCGATCTCGCTGGAGAAGCTCTCCGGGACCATCCGGAAGGTCACCGAGGCGGTCGCGTCCGCCTGGACCCGCACGTCCCCGGATTGCGGCCGGAAGCCCGGCAGGATCGCCTCCACGGTGTAGTCTCCCGGAGGCAGCAGGTTGAAGGCGAACTCGCCCTCGACCCCCGACACCGCCGACTGGGGCCCGCCGATCAGGTTGGCGGACGAGATCTGGACGGTGACGCCAGGCAGGGCCACGCCGTCGTTGTCCAGAACCTGCCCTGCCAGCCTTCCGGTGTTCGCGGCAAAAGCGGCGGACACGCACAACAGGGCAATCCCGAAACTGACGAAAACACGCCGTACCATAATCCCTCCTCTCGATTCGAAACAGAGCCCACGGGTGCCACTCCGCAGGTGACCGTCCCCGCTTTGCGGAGTATACCCTTGTTGCACGAGATCTACCTCCTCACGTGGTCACCCCACGGTCAAGCCGCCGACCCTCCGTCGCTTGACAGGGACGGCTTGTTTCGCGACAGTTGCCCGGGAAACGGGAGCCCGGGGGACGCGCGGCGCGGCGGGCGCTCCCGGCACAGCGGAGGATCCCATGGCATTGCAGGTGGACTTCTCCCGGCTGGACCAGCAGGACGTGCTCGACCTCGCGATCCAGGTCGAGCAGGAGGCCGAGGACAGCTACCTCCAGCTCGCGGACTGGGTCGGAAGCGACGGCAACCGGGAGGCGTCGGACTTCTTCACGAGGATGGCGGGCTTCGAGGCACGGCACCGCCAGCAACTCGTGAGCCGTCGGCAAGAACTGTTCGGCGGCGCGCCGCCGCGCCACTCCGACAAAGCGGCCTGGGAGGTCGAGCAGGCTGACTATGACCGGATCGGGCGGGCGGTCGGCCTCGAGCAGGCGTTCGAGCTGGGCATGGAGGCCGAGCGGCGGGCGGGCCAGTACTACAGCGAGGCGGTCGCCTACGCGAGCGACCCCATGGTCGTCGAGCTCTTCCGGACGCTGGCCAAGGCAGAGGAGGACCACCTGCGGATGCTGCAGAGCCAGCGCGACCGGACCTTCGGGGGGGGCGCGAAGGGCTGACAGGGACCCGTGCCGGAGACGCCTCCACGCTGCGTCGTGAGCGTCCCACCGGCAGCGGGCCCGCTCCCCCGGCGGCTCGCGACCGGACGGCCGCGGCGCGCCGTCACGCGGCCTCGAACGCCCACGAGGCCTACGACCCGGCACCCGGCACCTCCCCGCCGATCGTGATCGCCTGCGAGGCCTCGATGCCCGAGACCTCGTCGCGCACGCTCACCGCGATGCGCTGCGTGCCTTCGCGCATCAGCAGTCGGATCCTCTGCACGGCAATGGCGTCGTTCGAGTAGCGGTCCGAAGGGATCGCGAGGCGAAGCCGGATCAGGTGGGCCGGCGCCGTGTTCCCTTCGCCGTCGAGCACCGCCACCGCCACCAGGATCTGGCCGATATGGCGGTCGGCATCCGGCACCAGCACCAGTCGGTCCACCGGCATCGCGAGCTGAATCGGCTGCACGTAGCGTTCGTCCTCGGCAGGCTCCGGCGCCTCGAGCGTGACCTCCAACCCGAGGTCGTTGCCGCCGACGTCGAGCCGCAGGCGGGCGACGGCGAGGTCGGCCAGGCGCTGGGGCTCGGTCCGATCGAGCACCTGCTCGTGGTGCCGCACGTGGAGCCCATCGCCGCGCACCCGGACCTTGATGTCGTGCCGCTTGCCGTCGGGCGGCCCGCCACGCCGGTACCCGAGGTAGTAGTAGGTCGCGACCTGGTCAGCGAGCGTGTCGAGCACCCGGTCGACGTCCCGGGTGTTCTCGAACAGCGCGCCACCGGTGGCGAGCGCCATGTAGTTCGCGCCCTCGGAGAGGCTGCGGACCTCCGCCAGGTTGGCGCCCGGCGTCCAGGGGTTGGTGGTCGACGCCTCGCTGAGGAAGACCGAAACCGCGTTCGGCGGGGAGAAGTCGGCGGTCGCCAGCTCGCGGTCGCGGTCGCTGACATCGAGAATGAAGAAGGTCGCACCCGACGCCTGGGCAGACGCGGCGACCGCCGCGAACTCCCGGTCGAGCTTGAGCTCCTCGCCCCAGATCTCCGGCTGGAGAACAGTCATCACCGACTCGAGGGGCAGGCACCTCGAGTACCACACGTTGTAGACGTCGAGCAGCGGGCGCAGGGCGAGATCCTCACCCAACCACACCACCGCCTTGCGGCCCTCGATCCCGGCCACCGCCCTCACCAGCTCATCGGTCACCTGCAGCGCCTGCCGGATCCGGTCGTACTCGAGCCGGCGCATGCTGTTGATCTCGACCAGCAGCCGCCGCGCGGAGCTGATGGAGTACATGAGCTCGTTGGCGCTGTCCTGATCCGCGGCGCCGAACGTGAACCCGCCCGGCTGCTGCGAGACCCGGAAGATCTCCTCGTTGTAGACCGTGCGCTTGAGGTAGCGCTTGCCCTTCTTCAGGGAATCACCGCCGGCCGACATATCGGCCAGCCCACGCAGCGCAGCCTTGAGCCCGGGGCCGTTGGATGTGAAGGGCTTCACGATCTCGAGCGCTGCCCGTGTTCAGCGCGATCATGAACACGTCGTTCCGAGCGAGTCCCTCGTCGATGAACGGCTCGAGCGACGCCAGCACCTGCTTCCGGTTCCTCCGCTCCAGGCTGAGGTTGTCGAACAGCAGGGCGACGTAGCGGCCTTTCGGCATCTCGGCCGGCGCCACCGCGGTTTCCTCGACGTCGTCGACCGCGGCCTCCACCGGGACAAGGTCCCTCCTGCCGAGCGCCTCGAAGTTGGTGACCTCCACCGGTGCGCCGTCTTCGAACACCTCGAAGTCGTCCCTGCTGAGGCCCGCGACCGAAGCGCCTTCAGAGTCGATGACGGTCACGAAGAGGTTGATCAGGCTGACGTCGAGCTCGCCCCGAAAGGCGGGAAGCGCCTCGGATTGCGACTCGGCCGTGAACGAGGGCGGGGGGGTGTCCGGCGGAGTGGCGCCCGTTGCCTGCTGGGCGAGGACCGGCCAGGGCGCAGCTATCGCAAGCAACAGCCCGGACCAAGCCACGCTCCGGTTCAGCATGCGTCTCCTCGCCACCCTTGTTCAGCGGCCGTCTCGCCCGCCGCCTCCCCGATCAGGATTACGGCTGGGCCACACATAGGTTTGCAGAATGGCCAACCTGACGTTACGCCGCTTCGTTCCCGGCGCACTGGCTAGCGTACAATCCGGCGCTACGCATGGCCTTCATGGACCCCCGCCGCATCCCGTCCGGGCGATCCCATCTCGACGAGAGCGACCGGCGCCGGCTTCTCCAGCTCGAGCTGGCGGTCGCGGCCGGCCGCTTCGATGACGCCCAGGAGACGGCCGAGGACCTCTGGCTCGAGGCCACAGACGCTCACAAGCTCCTCTACCAGGGGCTGTCCAACGCCCTGACCGCCGTCTGCGCCCGCCAGGCGCGACAGCTCCGGGGGGCGCGGCAGATCGCCGCCGAGACCCGAAGGATGCTCGCGCCGTTTCCCCGCCGGGTGCTCGATTTCGAGCTTGATGCCCTGCTCGAGTCGGTCCGCGACTTCGTGGTCCGCGGCGAGGGTCCGATCCTGCTGCGACGACAGGGGGGCGGCCCGGGGGGCGACAGACGCTGACCGGGCCGCACGTCCCCCGCTCGCAATATCCCACCGCAGGTGCCTCCCTTCCCTCCGCTTCCCCTTCCCCTTCCGCTTCCGATTCCGGGCTCGGTGTTCGGACACGCGCTCCGTCGGGCGCGGGCGCGGAAGCGGGCGCGGAAGCGGCAGCGGAGGGCGCTACTCGATCCAGCGCGCCACCTCGATGAGGGAACGTCGGCTGCGCGTGGACGGTGCCTCCGCTGGCACCCCGACCGGGATCAGCGCCACCGGTCGCCACCCCGGCTCGAGGCCGAGGGCGCGATGCACCGACTCCTCGTCGAACGCCCCGACCCAGCACGCGCCAAGCCCGGCGGCGGTTGCGGCCAGCAGCAGGTTCTCGGTCGCGGCCGCGGTGTCCTGAAGGCAGTAGAGGTCTCGACCCCTCGCCCCGTACCCGCGCGAGCTCTCGGTGGGGACTGCGCAGACCACGATCGCCACCGGTGCGGCCGCCACGAAGCCCTGACCGAAGGCGGCAACAGCGAGCGCCCTGCGGCAGGCCGCGTCGGTCACCACGACGAAGCGCCAAGGCTGGAGGTTGCCGGCCGACGGCGCCCAGCGCGCCGCCTCCAGGAGCTCGCCGATCTGCTCCCGGGAGAGCGAAACAGAAGCAAACGACCGACAGGAGAACCTCTCGCGCAACGCGGTCGCGGTGTCCACGACGCCTCCTTCCTTCGCTCGCCCCCGGGCTCGGCTGCCGGTCTGGCCGAACCCGCCGATTCAGCCGCCGCCCGCGAGGTCGAGCAGCTCACGAACGCCCGTGGCCACGAACAGGGCGAGCGCAGCCACCAGCGCCGCGGTCGACAGCAGGCGGCTGCGGTGCTCGCCGACCAGACTGCGCCTCGAGTTGAGCCAGAGCAGGCTTCCCGCGAGGATCGGCATGAACAGGCCGCCGGTGACCGTGTACACGCGGATCAACCAGATCGGGCGGTCCAGAAACAGCAGCGCCATCGGCGGCAAAGCCAGGAAGAGCAGGAAGGACCGGTACATCCAACCCCGAGTGTCAACCTCCTGGACCGGTCGCCCCCGGGCGCTGCGCACGAAGTCCGCGAACAGGTAGGGCACCCCCTGCCAGACACCGAGAATGCTCGTGGCGACCGCCCCCCACACGCCGGTGAGGAAAGCCAGCCGCGCGAACGAGCCGGCCCAGGCTCCCAGCCTGAGCGACGCAGCCTCGCGGATCGCCTCGCCGCAGGCGATCAGTCCCTCGCTGCCCGCCGGCATTCCTCCCGAGCCCGCGAGCACGGTCGTCGCCAGCGCCAGGGTTGCGACTCCGAAGATGCCGGTGAGCAGGTAGCCGAGCGACAGGTCCAGCCGCATCGGACGCAACGCACTGGCGCCGGTCCACCCGTGCTCGCGCACCCAGTAGCCGTACGACAGCAGGGTCACGCTGCCGCCCACACCGCCCATCAGGCCGAGGGTCACGCCGGCAGATCCCGGCGGCAACGTCGGCACGAACAGCCCGCGCAGCATTGCCCCGAGGTCGGGCCCGACCAACGCCACGCTTCCCAGCAGGGTCGCAACCATGACCGCGACAAGCCACCCCATGATCCGCTCGAAGAACGCATAGCGCCCGAGCTGCACCAGCGCGAGCGCCGCCAGCGAGTGGACGACCGCCCAGCCACGAATCCCGATCGCGGGAACCAGCGCGTGCGCCGCCACGCCGCAGGCGCTCATCAATCCAGCGGCAACCACGACCGACCACACCACGAGGTAGGCGAGAAAGCCGACCAGGAACGGGAGCCCGAGGTGGCGGCACCAGCCGTCGATCAATGTCGTGCCCGTGGCGAGCTGCCAGCGGGCGACCCCCTCATTGAGAGCGAACTTCAGCAGCGCCCCGATCACGATGACCCACGCCAGCGCGGTACCGAAGTCAGCGCCGGCGACCATGGCCGCGAGCAGGTCTCCCGCGCCGACTCCGGTCGCGGCGACGACGAGGCCGGGCCCGATCCCGGCGAAGACGCCCGACCCGCGCGTCGAGGAGCCATCGGCCGCCATCCGACACGGCCTCAGCGGTTGCCGGCAGAGCCGACCACGTCGTCGAGGCTTCGCCACGTGGCATCGCCCCGCCGGCGCACCCGGGCGCTGCCGTCGAGCCCGCCGGAGCGTCGCAGGTCAGCGAGCTGCTCGACCGAGTACGGGCCGGCGAGGTTGCCTTGCACCACCGCGAACCAGATCTGCGGCGAGCCGCCGGTGCGCTCCACCGCGGGCATGGGCTCCCGGCGGTCCGCGACCGCAGCCGTGCGGCCACGGCGTCGGAGCAGGAGCGAGCTGGTGACGAGCACGGCCCCCAGGGCGAGCCACACCGGCGCCGGCACCTTCGAGCCGCCGCGCGCGGCGGGGATGTCGCCAACCGCGCCCCCGAGCTGCGACTCGAGCATGGCGAGCACCCGCTGGGCATCGCCCTCGGCGAGCCGGGCACCGTCGGCCCCGAACAGGACCAGGTGCGGGATCGCGGAGAGACCGTGCTGGCGCGCGACCGGGCTCGACCAGTCGATGACGTCGATCTTGCGCAGCGCGAGCCGGTCGGGGTGCTCCTCCGCCAGCCGTTCGAGGAGGGGCGTCAGGTAGCGGCACGGCCCGCACCAGTCGGCGAAGAAGTCGAAGACCACGAGCTTACCGGGCACCAGGTGCTCCTCGAGCGTCACCTCGCGGCCCTGGCTGATCAGCCGCACGTCGGCCTGCCCGGCCGCAGCGGTCGCGAACGAAGCGACGGCGAGCGTCGCGAACAAGGTCATCAGCGCACGGCTCGAGTTCGACACCCGTGTCCTCCGAACGATACTGTAGCAATCTCGACCGTCTCGGGTTACAGGCTGGGATCGTCCTCCCGCTTCCCCGCCCGCACTTGTCACGGCGAAGCCGAAGGCGAAGCCGGATCCGCGCCCGCGTCCGAATGGCAGAGGCCTCCGATTCGATGAGCGGGACGTCGCGAGGCCGGCGCGGGAACGGGAACGGGAACGGGAAGGGCGATGTGGCACCTCCGACCGGCATCGACCCCGCGTCCGCTTCCGCGCCCCGATGTCGCCAACGCGGACGTCGATGGAGTGGAGAACCGCGTTCGAACTCGGGCTCGGAAGCGGGCGCGGAAGCGGGCGCGGGTGCAGTGAGCAGCGCCGTCGTGCTCGACGAGGCCCTCTACCCGTACGGGAACACCAGCGGGTACCTTGGAATCATCAGCTCGCGGGCAGCCTCCTGCTCGGCCGGCGTCGGGCGGACCAGAAGCACCGTTGCTCCGAGCTCGCGCTCCAACGCAGACGCCGTGCTGCCGAGGCCGACGTCGATCGGACCGCGTTTGCTGTGGGTGCCGATCACCAGCAGGTCAGCCCCCAGCTCCGCGACCACCTCGGAAATGACCTTGCTCGGCCTGCCCTCCCGCAGCACGACCGCCACCTCCATGCCCGCGGCGCGCAGGGGCTCGCAGAGGCGCTCGAGCTTGTCGGCGGTCGTCTCGACCCCCGGCAGCAGCTCCACCGGGGCGTCGATTGAGAGGATGGTGAGCGACGCACCGCAGGCCCTTGCCAGCAGCGCCGCGAGATCACGGATACGCACGGCGATCGGTGTGAAGTCGAGGTACCGCTGCAGTGCGACCGCGGCCACGATCCGTCGGTAGGCCATCGCTCGACCTCCTCCCAGCCATGGTAGCGCGGCCCGCCGCCCAGCGTCCCCACCGCCGGCCGCCATGCCGACCGGCTGCCAGGCCGCAGCCCCCCGGACCGGCGCAAGGTGACTCCGGGTGACGTCCGGGCTAGACTGCAGGCAGTGGTCGGCGCAGGCGACCGGCGATGAGGCGATTCGGCAAGTACCTCCTCCTGGACAAGATCTCGACGGGCGGCATGGCCGACGTCTATCGGGCGAAGCTCGTCGGCATCCGCGGCTTCACCAAGACCCTGGCCATCAAGCGTATCCACCCGCACCTGCTCGAGCGCACGCGCTTCCTGCGCATGTTCACCGATGAAGCGAAGATCGCCTCCCGCCTGGTCCACCCGAACATCGTCCAGATCTACGACCTCGGCGAGGAGGAGGGCATCCCCTACATCGCCATGGAGTACGTGCCCGGCCGCGACCTGTTCCGGGTCGTGCAGAAGCTCGTTTCAAAGCGCCAGCGCTGCCCCTGGCGGCTCGCCACCAGGGTGGTCAGCGAGACCTGCGCGGGGCTCCACTACGCACACGAGTTCCGGTCGCTCGACGGTCAGCCCCAGGAGATCGTCCACCGCGACGTCAGCCCGCGCAACATCCTCATCTCGTACAACGGCGAGGTGAAGCTCACCGACTTCGGAATCGCGCGGGCCCGCGACCGTGAGGAGCACACCGAGCTCGGCGTGATCAAGGGCAAGGTGCGCTACATCAGCCCTGAAGGCGCCACCGGCGAGCGGGTCGATGGGCGCAGCGACCTCTACTCGCTCGGCGTCGTCTTCACCGAGATGATGACCATGGCGCCCTTCCGCGAGGCGCCGAACGACATGGCGATGCTGCTCGACATCCGCCAGGGGAAGTTCGACCGCAGCCGCATCGCCCGTCTGCCGGGCCCGCTCCAGCGGGTGATCGAGCGCGCCCTGGCGCCGGAGCCCGACGACCGCTACCCGGACGCCAACGCCTTCCGCGAGGACCTGCTGCGCAGCGTCGACGACGACAGCCGACCACTCTCGGACGCCGAGCTCAAGCGTTTCATGGCAACGCTCTGCGCCGAGGAGATCGTCGCCGATCAGGAAACCGAGCGGCGGGCCGAGCAGCTGTGGCGCGACCAGGACCTGCCGCCGCTGACCCGGACCCGAGATGCGGCTGAGGCCCGGCCGGCGCCCTCCGAGGGCGGTAATCCGCTCGCCCTCAACCTGCCGGGCGTGCCGAGAATCAGGGTGCCCGCGCCGAGCCGGCTGGATGTCCGCAAGCCGGAGCTCGAAGGCGATCTTCTCCAGACGCCGGTGCCACGGCTGCTGCAGCGGCTGCGCAATGCGCGCGAGACCGGCCAGCTCGACCTGATCCGCGACCCGGTGCGCAAGACGATCTTCTTCGAGAACGGCGAGCCGTCGTTCGCGGTCTCCAACATCGAGCGCGAGTTCTTCGGCGAGTACCTGGTGGCCCGCGGCGCGCTGACCCGCGAGCAGCACGCGGCGGTGCTCGACCGCGCGGCCCGGGAGGGGCTCCGCTTCATGGAGGCCGCGCTCGCGATGCAGGCGGTGTCCCCCAACCAGATGTACCGCTACCTCGCCGACCAGATCCGCGAACGGATCCTCGAGATCTTCGCGTGGACCGGCGGCACCTTCGCCTTCTATCGCGGCCAGCTCCCGCCCGAGCCCGGGATGCCGCTCAACCTGCGCACCTTCACGCTCATCCACGAAGGGCGTCCAGGACCGGGTGCCGCTGGTGGTGATCCGCCGTGAGCTCGAGGGATTCATGCGCCACAGCCTGGTGCTCGACGGGAACGACCTGCCGTCGGACCTCCAGCTGTCCGGCCGCCAGCAGCGGCTGCTCCGGGCCATCGAGTCCGAACGCCCGACCGCGACGGATCTCATCCGGCGCGAGAAGGACGAGGAGCAGATCCTGCGCCTGATCTACATGCTGCACCAGATCGAGCGCATCGAGTTCGTCGAGCCGACTGCCTGATCCCCCGCCCGGCCAGGGTTTAGGGGTTGGGGGTTAGGGGGTCGCCACCGCGTTCCCGTACCCGTCCACGTTCCCGTTCCCGATTGCGCGCGCGACGCCTACCCGTCTCCGTCTCCGTCCGTCATCCTGAGCGCCCCCAGGCCGGCGAGTCGAAGGATCTCCTCAGGCACCAGCCATTTCGCGATCGGAAAGTCTCGCGTGCGACCATGGGGACCCTTCGACTCCCGGCGCTGTCGCGCCGCTCGCTCAGGGCAGGCTCCTCGGGCGCGGAAGCGGGTACCAGCGAAGGCGCGTGTGCCCCGCGCAGAAACCCCACCCGCTACACTTTCATCATGACCGTCCCCACCGCGCTGCGGCGCGCGGCGAGCTGGCGCCGCATCGGGCTCTGGCTGGCCGTCGCCGCCGCCTGCTGGCTCGCGGCACGCGCGTGCGAGCGCCACACCCTCCTTTCGATCGTCTCGACCGGAAGCCGGATCGAGGTCGCCGCCGACAGCTCATCCATCGCGGTGCCTCTGACCGTCGATTCCGTCCGCCGGATCGAGGTCGTGGCGACCACGTCGGCCTTCGCCCCCGGCGGGCGCACGCTCACGGTGACGCAGGGGCCCTCCACCGTGCTCGTCGATCGGCTGCCGGCGCGCTTCGAGCTGCCGCGGGGCGAGGCGGCGCCAGTCGGCGACTGGGAGATCGACGATCACGCCGGAACCGGCCTCGGCTACGCCCGCGATATCGCGCTCGCCGGCCCGTTCGAGCTCGCCGCCGTCTTCACCGGCCGGCCCCAGCAGCACCTGTTGGTCAACTTCGTCGGCACCCCGTCCTTCTCGGTCAGCTTCCGCCGCGGTCTCATCAACAACGACCTCTTCGTCTGGGACTCCGACTGGCGACCGCTCGCGGTCACCAGCATCGACCCGCAACCGGGCAGCGGACGCCCTCGCCGCGCTGGCGATGGTCCTCGACCCCGCGGCGGCCGCGGCGGGCCTGATCGGCGCCTTCCTGCTGCTCCTGCGGCTCGCGCCGGACGGCGCGGCGTCGCGACCGTCCGAAAAGCTCGGGAGGCGGCGTCCTGCTCGCGACGGCAGCCGTCACGCTCGCTGCGGCCGCGGCCGTGAGCTCGCTGTGGATGGCCGGCAGCATCCTCGAACGCCTGCCGCACCTGCCGGACGAGACGGTGCAGCTCCTGCAGGCGAGCTGGCTGAGCGAGGGCCGCCTGGTCCAGGCCGTGGCCGCGATCCAGGACCACCTCGACCTCCCATTCACCTACCTGTCCTCCGGCCGCTGGGTCGCTCACTACCCGCCCGGATGGCCCCTGCTGCTCGCCGCCGGGCTCGAGCTCGGCGCCGCGTGGGCGGTGGCGCCGGTCCTCGGCGGGCTGTACGTGCTGCTGATCTGGCTGCTCGGCCGCGAGCTGTTCGACCGGACAACCGGCCTCATCGCGGCCGGGCTCGCCGCGCTGTCGCCGATGTGCCGGATCGTCTTCTCAAGCCACCTGTCGCACGCCGGGAGCGCTACCGCGATCGTGCTCGCCCTGTTGCTGCTCATGATCGCCCAGCGGCGCGGCTCGGCCGTGCTCGCTGGATGCGGCGGGCTCAGTTTTGCCCTCGCCTTCGCCATCCGCCCGCTGACCGCCGTTGCCGTGGCGATCCCGGCTGCGGTCCTCCTTCTCGACGAGCTCCGCCGACCGAAGCGGGGTCCCGGCCGGGTGGGCGTGCTGCTCGGCGCCGTGATCGGCGGAGTGGTCGGCACCCTCCCGCTGCTGTGGACGAACCTGGTGGTGACCGGCAACGCGCTCCATCTCCCGTACACCCTGGCCAAGGGCACGATGTACGGCTTCGCCAACCTCCCCTTCGGCCTCCGCAACCTGGACGCGATCCTCGCCTCCACCGTCCCCGCTCTTTTCGGGTGGGGATGGGGCTCGTCCTGGGTGTGGATGTTCCAGGCGCTCCCGCTCGCCTTCGCCTGGATCCCGTTCCTGCTGCGGCGGGCCGGCCGAGCGGAGTTGCTCCTGCTCGCAGTCGTCGCCTGTCTCGCCGCCGCCCACCTCGGGACCAGGGCCCACGGCCTGCACGGCTACGGACCCCGTTACTCTTCGACGCCTTCTTCGCGCTCTACCTGCTGACGGCGCGCGGCGTGCTGGAGCTCGCGCGGATCGGAGCGGATGGGCTCGACGCTGCCCGCGGCCGCGCTCCTCGGAACGTCGCCACCGCAGCGGCCGCGGCGGTGCTGCTCGCCGGCCTCTGCCTGCCGGCGGCGATTGCCCTCCCCGACCGGCTGCGCCTGTACCACGGCTACAACGGCGTCGACGGCTCGCTCGAGCGCGCGATCGCTGAGGCCGGCCTCGAGCGCGCGGTCGTGGTCTTCGCCGATGACGACTGGCAGGACTGGGCGATGGCCTCGCGCTACATGACCGGGCCAGCTCGGCGGTGACCTGGTCTTCGCGCGCAGCCGCGACGACAACTCGGCGCTGTGGTCGGCGTACCCGGACCGGCCGGTGTGGGTGTGGAAGGAGGGCAGACTCGAGAAGATTGAAGATCGAAGAATGATAGATAGGTGATAGAAGTGATAGGTGATAGGTGACAGGGGAGTGAGTGGGGTGAGGCCGTTTCGCGCCGGGTACGTGCGGCTCGCACGCTCCGGTGAGCTCGGCGAGCGCGCGCGGGCGCTCGACGCGCTCCTGGCGGACTGCACCGTCTGCCCGCGGGAGTGCCGGGTCGACCGCCGGGTCGCGCTCGGCACCTGCGCCACCGGCGCCGCAGCCCTCGTCGCGTCCTACAACCTGCACTTCGGCGAGGAGCCGGTGATCTCGGGCCGCCGCGGCTCGGGCACCGTGTTCCTGGCCAACTGCAACCTGCGCTGCGCGTTCTGCCAGAACCACGACATCTCGCAGCGGCCGGCCGACTTCGCTGACCATGAGATCGCCGACGAGACGCTGGCGGCGATCTTCCTCGACCTCCAGGACCGCGGCGCGCACAACCTCAACTGGGTGTCGCCGAGCCACCAGGTGCCGCAGCTCGTGCGTGCCCTCGCGATCGCCGCCGGTCGCGGGCTCTCGATCCCGATCGTCTACAACTCGAACGGCTACGACTCGGTCCCGGTGCTGCGGCTGCTCGACGGCGTGGTCGACATCTACATGCCGGACCTCAAGTTCGCCGACCCGGCCGCAGGCTGCCGGCTGTCCGGCATCGAGGACTACCCGGCCCGTGCGCGGGCCGCGCTCCTCGAGATGCACCGCCAGCTCGGCGACGACTGGATCCTCGCCCCGGACGGCTCGCTCCAGCGCGGCCTGCTGATCCGCATGCTGGTGCTGCCGCAGGGCCTGGCCGGCGTCGAGGAGAGCCTGGCCTGGGTCGCCCGCGAGCTGTCCCCGACGGGTCGCGATCTCGCTGCTCGCCCAGTACCACCCAGCCCACCGCGTGCTCAGCACGGGCGACTTCCCGGAGCTCGCGCGCCGCATCTCCTCGGAGGAGTGGCGCGCCGCGGTGGCCGCGCTCGAGCGGCACATGGCCGGCGACCGCCACCACGTGCAGGGCTGAGCGCCGGCCGGCGAAGGCGCAGGTGCGGAGCCGCAGACGGCCTACGGCACGACGCTCGACCAGCTCGAGAGGTCGCCCGACTCGAAGCCGTCGGCGAACGGCAGCCCGCCGGCGCCGAGGACCACCGGCACGTGCATGACGATGCAGTGGATCGCGCCCGCGGAGTGGATGATGTCGGAGCAGTCGACCGGGATCACCTGGTGGTCCGGGAAACGCCGCCTCGAACACCGCCAGCGCGGCCGCGTTCTGGGTCGGGTAGCCGGCGAACTCGGAGATGAACACCAGGTCGTTGAACACGACCGCGTTGGTGTAGGTGTAGTGGGTGCCGCCGGCGCTCCAGCCCGGGGTCCGGTGCACGGTGTAGCCGCGCGCCGCCAGCTCCGTGGTCATCGCCTCGGTGATCGTGTAGGGCTGGCCGTCCGCCGGCTGGTACTGGCCGATGATGACCTCGTGGTCGCGCACCGGCAGCATCCACATGTCGATGTGGCGGGTCGAGTCGTACCAGGTCGGGAAGCCCGGCGTGATCTCGAGCTGCAGCCCCTCGTAGGCCGCGAACAGATCGATCACCTGCTGCTCGCTCACGCCCGGGTTCTCGTCGAGGATGAGCTCGGTCATGAACGCCTCGCCATTCCCGTAGAGGTGGAAGTTGCCGCCGCCGTGGACCAGCGGCAGGTCGTACTGGGGCTCTCCCCAGAGGGTGCTCAGGAAGTCCGGGAATGCATCGTCGAGCGGGCGGGGACGGTTGTAGGCGTGGTCCACGATCGCCCGCTGGCCGTCCTCGGAGATGAAGCGGGGGCCGTAGTCGCGGATCCACACCGTGTTCGTCGTGTAGGTGATGAACTCGACCTGGCCGAGGTCTGCGCCGGCGCCCTGCAGGATGGCGGTCGCACTCGCCTGCTGCGACGGACCTGTCACCACGATGTAGACGATCGCGTCCGGGTCGCCGGTGGTGATGCCGACCGCCAGCTCGGTCAGGATCGAGGTGAACGACCCCCAGCTGATCAGCAGCCCCTCGTTGACCGCGTACTCGGGCGGCGTCGACACTGCGCCGGTCGGCGGCGCGAGCTCGATCCACGGGTTCGGCAACGGCAACGGGAGCGCGCGCTCGGCGTCGGTGAGCCCGCGCGGCAGCGGGTTCGGATTGTCGTCGACGATGGTTGCGAGGTACTCTCGCGGCACCCGCTTCGCCTGCTGCGCGTCCGCCGGCCCGGCCGCACCCACCACCACCAGCAGAGGACGAGAAACCAGGCAAACCGCTCACGACGCATCGCCGACCCCTCCCCGGGCGAGCGTAGCATGGGCAGCGAGATCCGTGACGGCTTGCCGCTACCGCCCCGCTTCCGCGCCCGCTTCCCGGTTCCCGTTCCGCGAGTCGCAAGCGAGTCGCTGGCGAGGTAGCAGTTGGGGGCCTGACAGGATCGGGTCCCGATGCGCGCACAGGTGGCCTCGAGTCCTGAACCGGGGAAGGGCGCGGACGCGGAACGGCGGGAACGGGCACGCGCCCGACCACGTGGGCTGATCGGCTGCGCGGAAGGGGGAACAGCGATAACCCCCATCCTCCCCTCCCAGCTACACTCTCCCCATGACCGACACGCCCAAGCGAAAGACGCTGTACCTCCTCGACGGCCCCAACCTGGCGTTCCGCGCCTTCTACGCGATCGGCGGCATGGCCAACTCGAAGGGGCTCCCGACCAACGCGCTGTTCGGCTTCACGAACATGCTGCTCAAGCTGATCCGCGAGCACCGGCCGGACTACCTGGCGATCACCTGGGATCCCAGGGGCGGCTCCTTTCGCGACCGCGAATTCCCTGCCTACAAGGGCACGCGGCCCGACATGCCGGAGGCCCTGCGCGCCCAGATGCCGCACTTCGCCCGCGTCGCCGAGGCCTTCGACGTGCCCTACCTGTGCCTCGACGACTTCGAGGCCGACGACGTCATGGGCACCCTCGCGCGGCGCCACGAGGACTCACTCGACGTGGTCCTGGTCAGCTCGGACAAGGACCTGATGCAGCTGGTCTCCGACCACGTCTCGATCTACGACTCGATGAACGAGCGCCGGATCGCGCGGCCGGAGGTCGAGGAGAAGTTCGGCTGCGCGCCGGAGCTGGTGCCCGACGCCCTCGGCATCTGGGGCGACTCGTCGGACAACATCCCGGGCGTCAAGGGCATCGGCGAGAAGGGCGTGAAGGCGCTGCTCTCGTCCTGGCAGGGGCTCGACGACATCTACGCCCACATCGACGAGGTCACCCCGCCGGCGACCCGCGCCAAGCTCGCCGAGCAACGCGACAGCGCCTACCTGTCGAAGCACCTCGCGACCATCCGCACCGACGCGCCGGTGGCCGTCACCCTCGACGAGCTCGCGCTGCGCTTCCCGCCGCCGGCCGACCGCGCCCGCGCCCTGTTCGGCGAGCTCGAGTTCCGCGGCCTGCTGCGCGACTTCGGCGGCGAGATGGCCGCCGTCGACCGCGGCGCCTACCGCCTGGTGACCACCGCAGCCGATCTCGAGGAGCTCCGGACGGTGCTCGCGGCGGCGCCCCGCTTCGCCGTCGACACCGAGACCACCTCGCTCGACCCGATGGTCGCGAAGCTGGTCGGACTCTCCTTCTGCTGCGACGACGTGGTCGCCTGGTACGTGCCGGTCGGCCACACCACCGGCGAGGCCCAGCTCGACTGGGAGACGGTGTGCGGCGCGCTCGGTCCCGATCCTCGAGGACCCGGCAGATCGAGAAGACCGGCCAGAACCTGAAGTTCGACCTCAAGGTGCTGCAGCCGCCACGGCGTCGAGCTCGCCGGCGTCGCGGGCGACACCCTGATCGCCGACTACCTGCTGTCGCCGGACCGCCGCTCGCACAAGCTCGACGACCTGGCGCTCGTCCACCTCGAGCACCGCATGATCTCCTTCGACGAGGCGCTCGGCGAGGGCGTCATCGTTCGCCGAGGTGTCGCTCGCGCATGGCCCGCGACTACGCCGCCGAGGATGCCCACGTTGCCTGGCTGCTCGACGCGAAGCTCGGCGCCCGCCTCGCCGAGGAGGGCCTCGACAGCCTCTACCGCGAGCTCGAGCTGCCGCTGATCGGGGTGCTCGCCCGCATGGAGATGGCCGGCATCGCCGTCGACCGCGACGTGCTCGCGGCGCTGTCGGACGAGCTCGAGGTCGGCATTGCGGACGCCGAGCGCCGGTGCTGGGAGCTCGCCGGCGGGGAGTTCGTCATCGGCTCGGTCAAGCAGCTGCGCGAGGTGCTCTACGAGAGGCTCGGCCTGCCGGTGGTCAAGAAGACCAAGACCGGAGCGTCGACCGACGAGTCGGTGCTCCAGGAGCTCGCGCTGCACCACCCGCTGCCGCAGGCGATCCTCGACTACCGCTCGCTCGTGCAAGCTCAAGAACACCTACGTCGACCCGCTGCCCAACCTGATCAACCCAACGACCGGTCGGATCCACACCCACTACTCGCAGACCACCGCCGCGACCGGCCGGCTGGCCTCGACCGACCCCAACCTGCAGAACATCCCGGTGCGCACCGAGGAAGGGCGCCGCATCCGGCAGGCCTTCGTGGCGCCGCCCGGCCGGGTCTTCGTGTCCGCCGACTACTCGCAGGTCGAGCTGCGCATCCTCGCCCACCTGTGCGGCGGCAAAGGCGGCTTCGCCGATGCCTTCGCCGCCGGCACCGACATCCACACCGAGACCGCCGCCGGCCTGTTCAACGTCGCCCCGGAGGACGTGACCCGGCAGATGCGGACGATCGCCAAGGCGGTCAACTTCGGCATCGTCTACGGCCAGAGCGCCTTCGGCCTCGCCCAGCAGCAGCGGATCTCGCGCGCCGAGGCCGGCGAGTACATCCGCCGCTTCCAGGAGCGCTTCCCGGAGGTCGACGCCTTCCGCAAGCGGACCCTCGCCTCGGCCCGCGAGAAGGGCTACGTCGAGACCCTGCTCGGCCGGCGCCGGCCGGTCCCGGACCTTTCAAGCGGGAACTTCGCCGCCCGTGGGGCGGCCGAGCGGGTCGCCATCAACACCCCGGTCCAGGGCAGCGCCGCCGACCTCATCAAGAAGGCGATGATCGCGATCGACCGCCGGCTGCGCGACGAGCTGCCCGGCCAGCTCATGCTGCTGCAGGTCCACGACGAGCTGCTGCTCGAGGTCGATGAAGGCCGCGAGCAGGCCGTCGCCGAGATGGTGCGCGAGGAGATGGCCGGCGCGATCGAGCTGTCCGTCCCGCTGGTCGTCGACGTCGGCGTCGGCAAGAACTGGGACGAGGCGCACTAGGCCAGGGCTCGCGCCGGATCAGTCTTCCCGCTGACGGCCGAGGTCGGCAATGCGGGAGCGCTCGAGCATCTCGGTGTAGGTGCCCCGGATCGCCTCCCAGTACCCGTGCAGCGGACAGGGATCGCTTTCGTCGCACTCTGGCTGGCCGAAGATGCAGTCCGTGCGGCGCGTGCGGTCCTCGCCGTCGATCACCACCAGCACGTCGCGGATCGGCCGGTCGAGGGCGGAGGCTCGCAGCGTAAAGCCACCGTGCCAGCCTTTCTTGGACTCGACCAGGCCAGCCCTTGCGAAGCTGGTTGAGGATCTTCGAGAGGTAGTTCGCCGGGACCCCGGTGGACTCGGCGATGACCTCGCCGCGGACCCTCTCGTCCTGATGCCGGACGAGATAGCCGACGATGCTGAGAGCGTAGCGTCCGGTCTGGCTGATCATCTCAGGGGATACGTTACTCCGCTGAATCCGATCGCGTCAACCCGCCGCCACGCCTCAGACTCGGGCCAAACGCATCCCCCGCCCTTGACACCGCGGCGTCCTGAAACTACCTTGATCAAAGCATCTGATGATCCTTTGAGATCGTGAGGACAGCTCATGGCATCGACGCTCCCGCCTGACTCGCAGCCGCCGCCCGCAAACGCCGCGCGGCCACTCTCCCGCCGGAGCTTCCTGTACCAGATGGCTGGCGCGGGCTCGGTGCTGATCGCTTCCCGAGCCCTCGAGGCGGCCGACATGCTGACCGCGATCCGGGTCGGCAACCCCCTCGCCAACTACCCGGAGCGCGGCTGGGAGCGCGTCTACCGGGACCTCTACCACTCGGACTCGTCCTTCGTCTTCCTGTGCGCGCCCAACGACACCCACAACTGCCTGCTGCGCGCGCACGTCAAGAACGGCGTCGTGACCCGGATCTCCCCCACCTACGGCTACCACAAGGCCACCGACCTCGACGGCGACCGCGCCAGCCAGCGCTGGGACCCGCGCTGCTGCCAGAAGGGCCTGGCGCTGGTGCGCCGCATCTACGGCGACCGCCGCGTGCAAGCGGCCGCTGGTCCGCGCCGGGCTTCAAGCGACTGGGTCGACGACGGCCTGCCGCGCGACCCGGACACCGGCGCCGTCGATCCGCCGTACCTGAGCCGCGGCCGCGACAAATGGCTGGCGGTCTCCTGGGACGAGGCGTTCGCGCTCTCGGCAGCGGCCCTCGTCAACATCGCCCGCACCTACACCGGCGAGCCGATGGCCAGCGGCGCCTGCTCGCGCAGGGGTACGACCCGCTGATGGTCGAGGCGACGCAGGGCGCCGGCACCCAGGTGCTCAAGTTCCGCGGCGGGATGCCGCCCCTCGGCATGACCCGGATCTTCGGCCCAGTACCGCCTCGCCAACTCGATGGCGCTGCTCGACGATCACGCTCCGCGGCACCGGACCCGACGGTGCGCTCGGGGGCCGCGGCTGGGACAACTACTCCTGGCACACCGACCTGCCGCCCGGACACCCCATGGTCACCGGCGCAGCAGACGGTCGACTTCGACCTGTGCAACGTCGAGCACGCGCAGCTCGTCCTGGTCTGGGGCATGAACTGGATCACCACCAAGATGCCCGACGCGCACTGGCTCACCGAGGCGCGCATGAAGGGCACCAAGGTCGTCGTGATCGCCGCCGAGTACAGCGCGACCTCGTGCAAGGCCGACGAGGTCCTCATCGTGCGGCCGGGCACCGACGCCCGCCCTGGCCCTCGGGATCGCCCAGGTGATCATCGCCGAGCGCCGATACGATCCGGTCGCGTTGCTCTCGACGACCGACCTGCCGTTCCTGGTCCGCCTCGACACCGGGCGCTTGCTGCGCGCCGCCGACGCCGTCGCCGGCTGGCAGCCGGGCCCGCTGAGCAACGCCGTGGTGGTGACGCGTCAGGGCGACGCCGGTCCGCCGATCCACCTCCAGCCCGCGGCCGTCATCACCGAAGAGCAGCGGGCGAGCTGGGGCGACTTCGTCGTCTGGGATCGCCGCAGCGGGGCCCCGGCGGCGGTGTCACCGGGACCAGGTCGGCGGCCACTTCGCGGCGCTGGGCGTGGATCCTCAGCTCGAGGGTGAGGTCGAGGTGCAGCTCGCCGCCGGCGGCAGCGTGCGCTGCCGGACCGTTCTTCGACGCCACCCGCGAGCTCCTCGACGGCACCTACACGCCCGAGCAGGTGGAGAAGATCACCTGGGCGCCGGCGGCGGCGGTGCGCTCGCTCGCCCGCCAGATCGCCGCCAATCCGGAGCGCACGCTGTTCGTCACCGGCATGGGCCCCAACCAGTTCTTCAACAGCGACCTCAAGGACCGCGCCATCTTCCTGGTCGCGGCCCTGACCCGCAACGTCGGCCGGATCGGCGGCAACGTCGGGTCCTACGCCGGCAACTATCGCGCCTCGTTCTTCAACGGCGCTCGGCCAGTACATCGCCGAGGACCCCTTCGATCCGGAGCTGGATCCCGACCGGCCCGCCCGCCTGCGCTCCTGCTGGCGGCCGGAGTCGGTGCACTACTTCAACCACGGCGACACCATCCTGCGGATGGGCAAGGCCGTGCTCACCGGATCGAGCCACATCCCTACCCCCACCAAGGCGATCCACGTCTCCAACTCGAACTCGCTGATCGGCAACGCCAAGGGGCACTACGAGACCGTGGTCAACGTCTTCCCGCGGGTGGAGTTCATCGCCGTCAACGACTGGTGGTGGACGGCGAGCTGCGAGTACGCGGACGTGGTCTTCCCGGTCGACAGCTGGGCCGAGCTGCGCGCGCCCGACATGACGATCTCGCGTCACGAACCCCTTCCTCTACATCTTCCCGACCTCGCCCCTGCCGCGAATCCACGACACCCGCGGCGACGCCGAGGTGGCGGCCGGGATCTGCCGGGCGATCGGGCGCGCCACCGACGACGACCGCTGGGCACGGTACTGGCGCTTCGCCGAGGAGAGCCACGGCAGGATGCGTCCGTACATCCAGCGCATCCTCGACCACTCCAACGCGACCCGCGGCCACCGCATCGAGCGTCTCGAGGCCCTCGCCGAGGACGGCATCCCGGCCATCCTCGAGACCCGCACCTACCCCAAGATCGGCGGCTGGGAGCAGGCCAACGAGGACGTGCCCTGGTACACCCGCTCGGGGCGGCTCGAGTTCTACCGCGACGAGCCCGAGTTCATGGACAGCGGCGAGAACCTGATCGTTCACCGCGAGCCGATCGACTCCACCTTCTACGAACCCAACGTCATCGTCGCCGACCGCCGCCACCCGCTGCTGCGCCCGAAAACGCCCGAGGACTACGGCGTCGCGAGCCATGACGTCGGCGGCGGATGCCCGCCAGGCGCGCCACGTGGTGCTGTCGGTGGATGAGCTGGTGCGATCGCAGCATCCTCTCGCCGCCGACGGCTACCGCTTCGTCTTCCACACGCCCGAAGTACCGCCACGGCGCCCACACCACCGCGGTCGACACCGACATCGTCGCCATCTGGTTCGGACCTTTCGGCGACATCTATCGCGAGGACCCGCGCAAGCCGTTCGTCAACGAGATGTTCCTCGACATCAACCCCAAAGACGCGCGGGAACTCGGCGTGGAGGACGGCGACTACGTCTGGATCGACGCCGACCCGCACGACCGCCCCTTCAAGGGCTGGCAGAAGAACCCGGAGTGGTACCGCGTCGCGCGGCTGCAGGCCCGCGCCCGCTACTATCCGGGCACGCCGCGCGGCATCACTCGCATGTGGCACAACATGTACGGCGCGACCTGGGGATCGGTGCGCGGTGCTCGTGAGAACCCAACCGGCCTGGCCAAGTCGCCGGACACCAACTACCAGTCGCTGTTCCGCAGCGGCAGCCACCAGAGCTGCACCCGCGGCTGGCTCAAGCCGACCTGGATGACCGACACGCTCACGGTCAAGGGGGTCATGGGCCAGCGGATCACCGCGGGCTTCGTCACCGACGTCCACTGCCCGACCGGCGCCCCGCGGGAATCGATCGTCAAGATCTCGCTCGCCGAGCCCGGGGGCACCGGCGGCGAGCGGCTCTGGCGCCCGGCACGGCTGGGCCTGCGGCCCGGCTACGAGTCGCCGCTCCTGAAGCGCTTCATCACCGGCTCCTTCGCCACGCGCCGGACCTGAGGAGGAAGTCACCATGCCCAGTCGACCCAACTGGCACATCGGGCGAGACATGGAGTACCCCTACCTGGCGTCGCCCCCTGAACGTCAAGTGGCCTACATCTTCGACACGAACAAGTGCATCGAGTGCCAGACCTGCACCATCGCCTGCAAGACCTGCTGGACCAGCGGCAAGGGCGAGGAGACGATCTTCTGGAACAACGTCGAGACCAAGCCGTACGGCGGCTACCCCCAGCAGTGGGACCTCAAGCTGCTCGAGCGTGCACCGCGGGCGGAGTGGGTGGCCGGCACCCTCGCCAGCCCCACCATCTTCGAGACCGAGGGCCACAACCGGCCGCCCAACGGCCACCTGCCGGTGGTCGGATGACTACCGCGCGCCCAACCTCGGCGAGGACGACATCACCGGGTCGGTCGAGCAAGGCCACTTACTTCGGCGGCGTCCACCCGATGTGGATGTTCTACCTGGCGCGCATCTGCAACCACTGCGACCACCCCGCCTGCCTCGCCGCGTGCCCGCGGAAGGCGATCTACAAGCGCCCCGAGGACGGCATCGTGCTCGTCGACCAGTCGCGCTGCCGCGGCTACCAGGAGTGCATCCGCGCCTGCCCGTACAAGAAGGTCTTCTTCAACCTGGTGTCGCGGATCTCGCCAGAAGTGCATCGGCTGCTACCCCCGCGTCGAGCAGGGCGAGGTGGCGCTGTGCGTCGAGTCGTGCATCGGCAAGATCCGCCTCCACGGCTTCCTGTCCACCCGCACCGAGCCCCGTCCCGACAACCCGATCGACTACATCGTCAAGATCCGCCGGCTCGCCCTGCCGCTGTACCCGCAGCACGGCACCGGGCCCAACGTCTACTACATTCCGCCCGTTCATGTCCCCGACCCCTTCCTCGAGCAGCTCTTCGGGCCTGGGGTCGAGGCCGCCAAGGCCCTGTACCGTGCCCTCCCGAGCGACCCGCAGCTCCTGGGAGCGCTGCTCCTGTTCGGCGCCACCAATCGCATCATCAGCCGCTTCGCGGTCACCGGCAGCGAGGTGGTGGGCTGGGACGAGAGCGGCGCCGAGATCGCGCGAGTTCCGTTCACCGAGCCGGTCGTGATCCGCGACCACTACGACACGAAGCACGATGTCTACCGTCACAACACCACCTGAAGCCGGCACGCGCGCGGGCCTGGTCTGGGCGGCAGCGGCGGTCGTCCTCAGCGTCGCCGTGCTCGCCCTCGTCCTCGCCGCCGCGGCTCGGAGCGAGCGCCTGACCGCCGAGCGAAAGCACCTCGAGCGCATCGACGCCGCCCGCACGGCCGCCCGCGCCGAGGGCCGGCTGTTCGTGGAGAGGGCAACCGGCGAGCTGCCCGCCGTCGACCCGTCGTCGCCCCAGTGGGCCGCCGCGGCCGCGGTCGAGGTGCCGCTGCAGCGGCAGACGATCGCCATGCCGATGCTCGACACCGCCACGGTCGCAGCGGCCGAGCTGCGCGCCCTCACCGACGGGGAGAGGATCTCGTGGCGGGTCGCCTGGACCGACCCGAGCCCGGCGATGAACGTCGACGCCGGGCGCTTCTCCGATGCGGTGGCTCTCCAGTTTCCGATCGGCCTGAGCGCCACCTTCAGCATGGGCGACGACGGCGAGGCAGTGCAGATCCTGCACTGGAAGGGCCTCTGGCAGAAGGACCTCGACGAGCACTTCCAGGATGTCCAGGACCTCCACCCGAACTACTGGGCGGATCTCTACTGGTTCGCCACGGGCGACCGCCCGTTCCGGATCCCCGAGGCCTTCTCGGACCCCCGCTCCCGGGCGTGGTTCGTCGGCCTTGCCGCTGGCAACCCGATGTCGGTCTTCGACCGCCTGTTTCCGTGCGAGGAGCTGGTCGCGGAAGGGTTCGGCTCCCTCACCCATCAGGCGGAGTCATCGACGGCGGCGCGCGGTCAGTGGCACGACGGGAGCTGGGAGGTCGTCTTCACTCGCCCGCTGCAGACCGCGGACCAACTCGACGCCCAGTTCTGGCTCGGCGGTGATGGGACGGTCGCGATCGCGGTCTGGGATGGCGAGGCCGGCAATGTCGGCGGCCGCAAGCACTGGTCGAACTGGGTCGACTACGAGCTGAGCCCATGACGGCCGCGTCGCTCGATGCCGTGGCTCTGGCGCGCGCCGACCTGCTGCTCCTGCTCGCCAAACTTCTCACCGACCCGGCGGCGGCATCGCGCCGCTTCGGCGCCGGGCTCGGCGAGCTCGACGGCCTGATCCGGCTCAGCGGCCTCGAGGCCGCGGGCGACGGGCCGGCCGCGCTCCGCGGTGCGGTCGAGGCCTTCCGGCGCGAGCCCGACGGCCATGCCCTCGAGCTGGCCGAGCTCTTTGCCGGTCCACAGCGCTGTCCGCCCAACGAGACCGCCTACATTCGGCGCGACAAGGGCGCCATCCTCGGCGACGTCGCCGGCTTCTACCGCGCGTTCGGGCTCGAGCCCGCGACGGCGAGCGGCGAGAAGGCCGACCACGTGGCCACCGAGATCCAGTTCGTCGCGCTGCTGCTGGTGATGCTCGCCCGCGCCGAGGCGGAGGCCGAGTCCGAGCGCGCCGAGATCACCCGCGACGCGCTGCGCAGCTTCGCCGGCGACCACCTCGGCGAGTGGCTCCCCGGCTTCACCGAGCGCCTCGCGGCGACGGCCGACGGCGAGGGCTGGCGGCAACTGGCCGCCGCTCTGGAGCGGTCGTGGGCGCTGATCGCCCGCGAGCTCGGCGTCGAGGCGCCGGCGACCCCGCCCGAGCCCGTGCTCGACCTGTCGCCGCCGGATGACTGCGGAGGGTGCCCACCGCCGCCGGCCGAGTGACGCGTTGCTCAGAGCCTGCCGAGATCGAGCAGGTCCTCCGGGGTGTTGGCGTTGAACCAGCAGCGCCGCAGCTCGGGCGGAGGCTCGGGGGTGGCGACGTTCTCCAGCTCCGCGAGCCGCCGCGGCGCGAGCACTCCCGTGGCGGCCAGCGCCTCCAGCTCCTTCAGCGCCTGCGGCTCGTAGAGCGCCAGCAGCGGCTCGACCCCCTTGCCGGTGCTCGGAAGCACCGCCCACCTCCCGGGACGCCGCTGCCCGACCAGCCAGCGCACCGCCTCCGGCTCGAGGAGCGGCAGGTCGCAGGCTGCGACCACCCAGCACGCCTCGGGCGCCCAGCGGAGGCCTGCCAGCAGGCCGGCGAGCGGACCGGTGCAGCCCGGTGGATCGAGCAGCTGAACCCGGCCGGCCTGCGACGCGGGCAGCTCGCCCGCCCCGAGCAGCACAACCTCAGCGACGACCGGCGCCAGCGCCTCGACCGCGCGGTCAAGCAAGCGTTTCCCGTCGAGCTCGAGCAGGTGCTTCGGGCGAGCCATCCGCCGGCTCGACCCGCCGATGAGCACCCCGCCGAGCAGCCGCCGTTCGGCCCACGGCGTCCGGATCCGCCACTCGGGCCGCGGTCGCGCCGCTCCGGCGTCAGCGGAGCCAGGGTCAATGTGACCATTCGTCGGGATCGCCGGGGTGAGCCACGCAGGGATGATAGCCCGACCGGGCACTCGTCGCGGGCGGGCGGACTTGCGGCTCCGGCTCCTGTCCTACGACCTTCGGCGCGCAGCCCGATCAGCGCACGAGGATCGAGAGCAGCTCGTCGACCATGCCGAAGGTGAGCCCCCAGATGACCTTGTCCTGGAGCCGGTAGCACGGCAGCGGGATGGTCATGCTGCCCAGCTTCCAGTCGAGCGTCGACCGGTTGTCGTAGTCCGCGAGGAAGCTCAGCGGGACCCAGACGGCCTCCGCCACCTCGTGGTTCAGCACCAGCTGCGGCGTCCGGCGGAGGGCGAAGACGTGGGGCACGATCACCAGCGACAGCGGCCGGCCCCGGCTCACCGCCGCCACGTCGGACAGGCGGCCGAGCGCCTCGCCCTCCCGGGCCAGGTCGAGAGCCACCTCCTCGCGGGTCTCGCGAGTCGCCGCCGCCATCTCGTCGCGATCGGCGGGGTCCATGCGGCCGCCGGGGAACGCCATCTGGCCCGACCACGGATCGTGCGGGTGCTCGGCGCGGAGGATGAAGAGCAGCTCCGCGCCCTCGCCGCCTTCGCGCACCACCGCCGCCACTGCCGCCTTCTTCATGTCCTCCTGGTGGGGCAGGAGCTGAGGCCTGAAGCCGGCCATCGCCGCGCGGACGTCATCGAGGGTGATCATCGCTGGCTATTCTAGCCTTCCGATTCTCGGCGTTCGGAGTCGGTGGCCCCTCCCTGAGGGCATTCCGCGACCCTCCCGATTCCGACTCCGAACCCGACAATCGGAAACTGACCACAGTCATCTGTGGTAGAAGGACGTGGCGGAGGAGCGGACATGGCAGAGATCACGATCATCGACAACCCGAGCGAGGAGCAGCTCGCGAAGCTGGGCGTGCGCGATTGGCCGACCTGGTCGGCCGAGGTCTCCAGCTTCCCGTGGAGCTACGACGAGCCCGAGACCTGCTTCTTCCTCGAGGGCGACGTCGTCGTCACCCCGGACGGCGGCAGCCCCGTCCACATCGGCAAGGGCCAGCTCGTCACCTTCCCGGCGGGCATGTCCTGCACCTGGCAGGTCCGCAAACCGGTCCACAAGCACTACCGATTCGGATAGACTGATCCGGCGCGCGCCGGTAGCTCAATGGATAGAGCTTCGGACTTCGGATCCGACGGTTGTGGGTTCGAATCCCTCCCGGCGCGCCACGGTTACTCCTGGCATTCAGCGCCATACGGTTGACGTCGCCCCCCACTCCTCCGACCTCGCGACGCGACCCACCGTCACCAGCGAGTGGCCGTACGCCGCCCACCGCCCTCTCCGGCCCGTCTGCTGCCGGGCCTCCGACCCCCACGGCTACGTCCACGCATCGCTGCCGCCGGTGTGTGTGACGTCGCCCAAACCTCAGCCGACCTCGCGACGCGACCCACCGTCACCAGCGGGTGGCCGTACGCCACCCACCGCCCTCTCCGGCCCGGCTCCTGCCGGGCCTACGAACTCGCGGGGAAGGGTCGGGGGTATGGCGCGGTGGGGGCCGCGAGACAGTGATGGGTGGGCGCGGGGAAACCCCCTCGGCTGCGTCCTCAAGATCGCTGCGGTCGGTGAGTGCGAATCCTGTTCGGCGCGCCAGCCATCCCTCGTCACGGTGGTCACGGCAACTTGTCACGGCAAAGTGCGGAGCACAAAGCCGGAAGCAGGATCTCCCCTTCCGCGCCCGAAGCGCCCGACTGACGGATGCCGGCTGCGAGCGCACGAACGTTTGTTGCGGCACCGGCGCAGCCCGTGCGGAGGTGTTGCAGGACTGGAAGCTCCTGGAGTCGTGGACAGACGAAACGGGCGGGAGGAGTCTCCCGCCCCTTGAGTCGCGTCGGTGGCGCTGCTACTGCGGCAGCACGGTGGTCGGGTCCGAGGTTGTGTTGTCGAGCACCGAGCCGTAGCAGTAGATGGACGCGCCTGGCGTGGTCGTCCACACGTCGACGTAGCCGGCCGAGACCGGCATGTAGTTCCGGAACACCCGGGTGATCTGGTTGTTGGAGTAGGGCGGCAGGCTCATGGCCCTGGTCTCAAGCACCTCGCCGTCGGAGCTGAAGAGCTTGACGCTGACCGTGACGGCCTCCTCGCCGCCGTTGACGCAGCCGACGTTGGAGCGGACGTCGGCGTTCTCGTTCATGAAGATGATCCGCTGCTTCTCCCCGGCCGGGATCATGCGGTCGGCCGGGATGCCCGGCAGCTCCTGGCCGAAGGTGCCCGCCACCTTGGCCGACGGCAGGTTGTAGGTCCGGCTCATCGCGAGCAGGCTGATCCCGCTGGCATCGACCGCCAGCGCGCCGACCTGGTCCGGGTCGAGCCCGAACACCGAACCGAGCACGTTGGCGTAGCGCACGCCCGCTCCTGGAGCGAGCGAAAAAGTGTCGCTCGAGACCGGCTCGCTGTTGTCGGCCCCCCGCGGCAGCCACAGCAGCTCGTAGGTGAGGTCGGTCGAGCCGGCGTTGTTGAGGTCGACGTCGGTCTCGAAGAACGCGCCCTCGAGCCCGGCGGCGAGTGCCGCAGCCGGGATGAAGGTCATATCGGCCGACGGCACCTGGGGCAGGATGGTGGTCGGGTCCGAGGTCTCATTGTCGAGCATCGAGCCGTAGCAGTAGTAGAGCGCGTCATCGCTGTTCGCACTGACATCGACGTAGCCCGTGACCGGCTGGAAGTCCCGGAAGATCCGGTTGATCTGGTTGTTGGAGTAGGGGCCGAGCGCCAACGTCCGGGTGTTGAGCAGGTCGCCCTGCGCGTTGTGCATCGCGATGCTGATCTGGACCTCCTCGTCCGAGCCGTTGACGCAGCCGACGTTGGCCCTGGAGTCCGGGTCCTCGCTCAGGAAGATGATGCGCTGCGGCTCGGCGCCGGAGATCATTTCGGTGAAGCGGATCGCGGGCAGGCCCTGGCCAAAGGTGCCGGCCGCCTTGCCGCCGGGGATGTTGTAGGTGCGGCTCATCCCGATCACGGATCCTGTGGTCGCCACCAGCTTCAGCGCGCCGACCGAGTCGGGTAAGAGGCCGAAGAGCTCGGCCAGCACGTTGTCGTAGCGCAGGCTCTCACCCGGGGCGAGCACGATCGGCTCGGACTCCGTCGGGTCGGAGTTGTCCTCGCCGCGCGGCAGCCACTGGAAGGTCAGCTGCGCCTCCTCGGTCCCGGTGTTGTTGATCTCGAGGTCGGTTGAGAAGAAGGCGCCCTGGGCCCCGGCCGCCACCGCCGCCGCCGGGATGTAGGAGACGTGGCCCTGCGGCGCCCCGCCCTGGCAGTCGTCGAAGACGGCCACGCCGGCGTCGTCGTCCGCGACCACCAGCGTGCCGTCGGATATCGCGAGGTTTCCGGGCTGGGTTCCCGGGGTGTCGTATGAGCCGACCTCGACCGGCTGGCTCGGGTCGCTGACGTCGACCACCACGACCCCGCCCCCCCCAGCGATGTACGCCCACGTCCCATCCACGGCGACGCCTTCGGCAACAACGCCGGACAGGAAGCCCACCTCGTGCGGCGCCGCCGGCGCCGAGACGTCGACCACGCGCAGTCCGCTGTCGGTCGCTGCCACGTAGGCGTGATTTCCGCTGATGATCACGTCACGGGCGCTGTCGGGCGTGGCGACGGTGGCGACCACGGACGGCGCCGCGGGAACGTGGACGTCGACGACCGTGAGGCCGGCGCTGTGGTCCGCGACGAACGCGTAGCCTCCGGCGACGGCCACGCGGTATGCGACCCCGGGGGTGTCCACAAGGCCGACCTGGACCGGCGATGCCGGGTTGCTGACATCGATCAACACGAGACCGGCGCTGTCGTCCGCCACGTACGCGATAGTGCCGGCCACCGCAACTCCCCGCGCCCAGCCCGGCGTGTCGAGCAGGGCGACCGACACGGGCTCGAGGGGGTTGCTGATATCGAGCACTCCGAAGCCCGCCTCGAGCTCGGCGACGAAGGCGTGCGAGCCGGAGAAGGCGATCTCGAGCGGGGTGTCCCCCATCTCGAGCCACCCGACCTCGACCGGCGACGAAGGCGTGCCGAGGTCCAGCACCAGCAAACCGGGCGCATACGCCCCGACGTACGCGAGGCCGCCGGCGACTGCCACCGAGTAGGACCCACCCGCGGTGCGGTAGGAGCCGACCGTTGTCGGGGCGTCCGGGTCGCTGTACTCGGCCAGCAACAGCCCGTCGTAGTCGCTGGCAACGTAGACGAGCCCGGCCGCGACGGCGAGGTCGGCCCTCTTGCACCGCAAGTCGAGGGTACCCCGGGCAACCGGCGCCGTCGGGTTGCTGACGTCCACCACGCGGAGGTCCCGCCACTCGGCTCCCACGAACGCGAGGCCGCCGGCGACCGCCACCGTCTGCGCCGTGCCGCCAATGTCCAGGGAGCCGGACTCGACCGGAGAGGACGGGCTGGCGATCGAGATGACGCGCAGCCCAGAGTTGCCGTCCGCCAAGAAGGCGTGACTGCCGGCAACCGCCAGCCCGTAGGCGTAGCCCGGCGTGTCGAGGGAGCCCACCTCGACCGGCGCCGCCGGGTTCGCGACGTCGATCACCCGCAGCCCGGAGCCACCGTCTGCTACGTAGACGTGGCTGCCGGCGACCGCCACTCCGTAGGCATAGTCCGGCGTGTCGAGGGAGCCCACCACGACTGGCACTGAGGGCACGCTCACATCGATCACCCGCAGCCCGAGACTGCCGTTCGCAACGTAGGCGTGGCTGCCGGCCACCGCCACGCCGAAGGCCCAGGACGGGGTGTCGAGGAAGCCGATCTCGAGCGGCGCCGACGGGTTGGAGACGTCGATCACCCTCAGACCGGACTCGCCGTCCGCCACGTACGCGTAACCGCCCGCGGCGGCGATCCCGTGCACCAAGTCGGGCAGGGTCACGTCGCCGAGAAGCTGCGGCGAGCTCGGGGTCGACACGTCGAGCACGAGCATGGTCGTGCCGCTGCCGACGAAGGCCAGGGAGCCGGACACCGCCACCGCACTGGCCGGGCCGTAGGGCCAGCGGCCGAGCAGCCGGGGGCAGTCCTGAGCGAACACGGGCATTGCGAGCACACACACCGTGATCACGACGAGCGCCACCACGTGAGCCACGCGCTGCTGGCGGTTCATGGTTTCCCCCTTGTTTGTAGACCTCTCAGTGTAGGCCGAGACGACGGGATTGTCATCAGGAGAATGCGGAGGGGGAAGAGAGGCTCTCGCGGCTTGGCGCAGCC
>CAVWIJ010000027.1:0-257263 GCA_963754985.1 uncultured Holophagae bacterium
CGAGCATCACTTCGGTCAGGCCGAGCCGAAGGGCGGCGAGGCGCGGACCCGGATCGTGGTCGCGCTGACCTCGGTCTTCATGGTCGTCGAAGTGCTGGCCGGGCTCGCCTTCGGCTCGATGGCCCTGCTCGCCGACGGGCTGCACATGGCGTCGCACGCCTCGGCGCTGGGGCTCGCCCTTATGGCCTACGTCTACGCGCGGCGCCACGCTCACGATCCGCGCTACAGCTTCGGCACCGGCAAGGTCAACTCCCTCGCCGGCTTCGCGAGCGCCGTCGTGCTCGCGGTGTTCGCTCTGATCATGGCCGGTGAGAGCGTGCGGCGATTCGTCGAGCCGGTGGCCATCTCGTTCGACGAGGCGATCGCGGTCGCCGTGCTCGGGTTGCTGGTCAACGGCGCGAGCGTGTTCATCCTCCGCGTCCGCCACGACGGCGACCACGGCGACAGGCCACGACCGCGGTCAGCAGGACCATCACCATCACCATGACCACAACCTGCGGGCGGCCCACCTCCACGTCCTGGCCGATGCCCTGACCTCGCTCCTCGCGATCGTCGCCCTGGTGGCGGCGAAGCAGCTCGGGGCGGTGTGGATGGACCCTGCGATGGGCATCGTCGGCGGCGTGCTGGTCGCCCGCTGGTCGTGGCGGCTGCTGCGGGACACCGGCACGGTCCTGCTCGATCGCCAGGCGCCCGACCCCGTGATCGAGACGATCGCCGGAGCGGTCGAAGCCGACGGCCGGTTCCGTGTCGTCGACCTTCACGTGTGGTCGATCGGCCCCGGGTACCGCGCGGCGATCGTCTCGGTGCAGTCCGCGCAGATCTGCGAGTCGTCCGAGGTCGAGAGCCTGATTCCTGACGACCTCGGAATCGCGCACGTGACGGTTGAAGTTCGACCGGGCTGAGCCGAGCCCGCGACGGGCGCGCCAGCGGGAACGGAACTCCTGGTCGTCGGCTGCGTACTCAATGGCAGCGCCGCTGTGGCGGCGGCGCGCCAGTCGTTCAGATCCACGCGACGAGCCGGTCGCAGACAACGGAGACTCCATGAACCGATTGACGCATGTTCTCCTGTGCGTGACCACCATGTTCGCCGCCGCGGCTGGCGGCCGAGCAGCCGGCGCCCTCGCGAGCCGAGGGCAAGGCGCTGACCGCCGAGCAGATCGCGGCTGACGTCCTGGCGGCGATGGACAGGACGGCGGATCCTTGCCAGGACTTCTACAGGTACGCGTGCGGAACCTGGATCGCCGAGACGGTCCTGCCGGCCGACAAGCCGCAGTGGGTGCGGAGCTTTTCGGTGGTCCGGGAACGCAACCGCGACCTGCTGCGCGGGATCATCGAGGAGGCCGCCGCCAGCACGGCTGACGACCCCGCCGACCGGATGGTTGGTGACTACTTCGGCGCCTGCATGGACGAAGCGGGTGTCGAGAAAGCCGGGATCAGCCCGCTCCGGCCGATTCTGGATGCGATCGACGGGGTCGACGGGGTGGAGTCGCTGTTCCGGGTCGCGGGAGCGCTCTACCGGCAGGGGATCGAGCCGCTGTTCGGGCTCGGTGTGTTTGCGGACTTCAAGGACCCGGGCACCAACATCGCGCACTTGGCGCAGGGTGGGATCGGCCTGCCCGACCGCGACTACTACGTCAGCGACGACCCGACCAAGCAGAAGCTGCTCGCGGACTACCAGCAGCACATCGGCCGCATGCTCGCGCTGCTCGGCGAGGAGCCCGAGACCGCCGCCGCCCACGCCGCGCAGGTGGTGGCCTTCGAGACCGAGCTCGCGAGGGCGTCGCGCGACCGCACGGCGATGCGTGAGCTGGACCGGCAGCACAACCGGATGGACCGTGCCGGCCTCGCCCAGCTCGCGCCGGGGCTGCCATGGGGAGAGTACTTCAAGGCCGCCGGGCACCCGGACGTGGACGACCTCAACGTGCGGACGCCGGAGTTCTTCGAGGCGTTGGAGAAGCTGGTGGCGAGCACCGATCCCGGCGTGCTCCGCAGCTACCTGCGATGGACCGCCGTCGACCAGACCGCCGACCAGCTGCCGGCGGCGTTCGTGGCGGCCAACTTCGAGTTCTACGGCAGGACGCTGTCGGGGCAGCAGGAGATCGAGCCCCGCTGGAAGCGCTGCGTCAACGACACCTCGGACTCCCTCGCCGAGCTGATCGGCAAGCTGTACGTGGAGCGCGCATTCGCGGGCGACAGCAAGGCCAAGGCGCTCGAGATGATCCATGACATCGAGGCTGCCTTCGACGCCAACCTGGACTCGGTCGCCTGGATGGACGACGCCACCAGGTGGCGATCCCACCGCAAGCTGGTGGCCGTGCGCAACAAGATCGGATACCCGGACACGTGGCGCGACTACTCATCGCTGCGGCTGACCCCGTCGAGCTACTTCGCCAACGCCGCAGCCGTGGCAGCGCTCGACCTCGACTTTCGTCGCCGACAAGGTCGGGAAGCCGGTGGATCGGAACGAATGGGCCGGCATGCCGCCACAAACGGTCAACGCCGGCTACAACCCGATCGGCAACGAGATGCTGTTCCCGGCCGGCATCCTGCAGCCGCCGTTCTTCCACCGCGACTTCCCGGCCGCGATGAACTACGGGGCGATCGGGCTGGGCATCGGTCACGAGCTCACCCACGGCTACGACGACCAGGGCCGGAAGTTCGACCCGTCAGGCGCCATGAACGAGTGGTGGGAGCCCGATGTCGCCGAGCGCTACGAGCAGCAGGCGCAGTGCGTGGCCGACTACTACGGCGCGCTCGAGGTGGAGCCGGGCGTCCACGTCAACGGCGAGCTGACCCTCGGTGAGAACATCGCCGACATCGGCGGCCTCAAGCTCGCCCACAAGGCGTATCAGGCGTGGCGGGACCGGCACGGTGCGCCGGAGCCGCTGATCGAAGGGATGACGGACGACCAGCTGCTGTTTGTCGCCGCGGCGCAGCTCTGGTGCACGGTGGCGTCGCCGGAGTACCTGCGCCAGATCGTGACCACCGACCCCCACACTCCCGGCCGGTTTCGCGCGACCGGTCCGATGGCCAACAACCGGCGTTCGCCGAGGCCTTCCGCTGCGAGCCCGGCACGCCGATGAATCCCGAGCAGCGATGCGAGGTGTGGTGACGGCCGGCTGCCGGAGCGGCCCGCCGTGGTCAGCCGGCCTTGCCGTAGCGGAAGAGCAGCGCGATCGTGGCGCCGAGGCTGGCGATCACGAAAGCGACCAGCCCGGCCGTCATGGCCGTGCTGTCGAGGGCGACCGGGTCGGACAGGTTGGCGAGGTAGGTGAGGTGGAAGGCGAAGATCAGGAACAGGTTGACCACCGCTCCGAAGCCGTAGCCCCAGCCCGCGAGGTGTTGCCGGGTCGCGGCCTCGCGCTCGCCCGCGAGCCAGTAGTCCTTGTTGGGGAGGTTGATCCACTTCGCGGGAATGCGCGCCATGGTCCAGCCCATGAAGCAGAACACCACGGTCAAGAAAAGGAAGAGGCCCTGTGCGAGCAGAATGTGGGTGTCCCTCGGCATCCAGCCATTGGCAACTCCGGACGCGCTGAAGTGGCTCGCCACGACCTCCGGGAGCCGCTGCCGGTGGTAGGCCAGCACCAGGATGCCGGCAGCGCCGGTGGCCAGCAGAGCTACGAGCGCTGGAGATCGCATGGAAACCTCCACAAGAATGATATCCGCACGGCCGTCCGCCTGGCACCGAGGAGGCTGCTAGCGCGGATATCTCACCGGGTTTCGTCGCGAGGGCGGCGAGGCGCCGTGCGCAGTGGGGATTTCGACCCGAGGGGCGCGGAGGCGTCTGCCAGTACGTCGAGCACCCCGAGGCGAAAGCACCGCTGAGTGCGGTGCATCGCTGGCCGCAGCAGAAAGTTGGTGAGATGCGGGCAGGCTCGCTCTCACGGACGGTCGGGGATCGCGAGCGGGGGGCGGCCGGCTGCAGATCGCAGCCGGTTGAGCGAGGTGGCGACGGCGGGCAGGCCGAAGATCCAGCGCTCAAGGGTGTACTTGCCGGGGAAGTTCATCAGCCCGAGGCCCATGAGGATGGTCAGCAGTCCCTGGCCGGGCAGCACCAGCATCGCGACGCCAGCCACGACCAGCACGAGGCCGAACACATTCTTGAGGATGGCGACCATCCACCACAGCAGGGGATGGCGCCGGACGTGGCGGACCGGGACCCGGCGGTCGCGGACAAAGTAGTCCTGGGGAAGCTGGACGACGATTGCCGGCAGGACCAAGAGCCCGATCAGCAGGACGACCGCCGCGATCGCGGCGAGCCATCCGAGCGGGAGCTCGTGCTCGCGGAGCAGGCCAACGATGTCTGCCATCAGTTCGAACTCGTGCTCCCTCAGAATAGTCCTGCCGCGATGGCGCTCGCTAGCGCCAGGCACTCTGTACACGGCCAGGTGGTAAGTCTATCCGCTCTCGGGCCGGCGAAAGCACCTGGCGTGACGGCGGACACCCAGTCGACCGGCGTGAAACGCACCCGCCGCTGGCGTAAGATGTGCCTCAGCACGCGCCACTGAAAAGGGGGTACGAACGATGAAGACGATCGCCAGCATTCTGGTCTGCGTCGTGGCCCTTGCTGCGGCACCAACCCTCTTCGCAAGTGATTCCGTCGACAAGCTCCAGGACCTGATCGGAGTCCGGTGGGCCGACGGGAGCGACACGATCCGCGAGCGAGGCTACGTCTTCGTCCGCAGCATCGACGCCAGCACGAACCAGGTCACCTACTGGAGGGAGAGCGGCACCGGAAAGTGCGTGTCGGCCCTCAGCGCCAACGGCCGTTTCGCGGGCTTCTTCTACATTCCAGTGGCAGACTGCAACCCGGCCTCCGGACAGAGCGGGTCCCAGGCGGCCGAGAGGCCGGCCTCGGCGACGCGGGGCGTGACGCTGCACCGCGACCTGAACTTGACCGGGACCAGTGAGGTCTTCGCCGGCGACGTGCCAGATCTGCGGGGCTCGCGGATCGGCGATAACCAGGCAACCTCGGTGGCCATCACGCGCGGCTGTCGAGCCAGGTTGTACCGGCAACTCAACTACCAGGGCTCGTACACGGAGATCGACGCGAGCGTCGGCGACCTGCGCGGCTCGACGGTGGGCGACGACTCGGTGTCCTCGCTCAAGGTGAGGTGTGATGCAGGCGCCGAGAGCTCGGCGGCGCGGGGAGTGACGCTGCACCGGGACCTGAACTTCGGCGGGCGTCAGCGAGCTCTTCACCGACGACGCGCCCGATCTCCGGCGGACCCGGATCGGCGACGACCACGCGACCTCGGTGAGCGTCAGCGAGGGGTGCCGGGCCAGGCTGTACCAGAACCTCAACTTCCAAGGCGCGTCCACCGAAATCGACGCCAACGTGAGTGATCTGCGCGGCTCGCGGGTGGGCGACGACTCCGCGACCTCGCTCGAGGTCGAGTGTGACGACTGGTGGGAGGGTGTCGACTGGGGCGACAGCGGGACCGCCGTCACGCGGGGAGTGACGCTGCACCGGGACCTCAACTACGGGGGAGTCAGCGAGCTCTTCACCGGCGACGTGCCCGATCTGCGGAGCTCGAAGATCGGCAACGACCAGGCGACCTCGGTGACCGTCAGCGAAGGGTGCCGGGCCCGGCTGTACCAGAGCCTCAACTACTGGGGGGACTACACCGAGGTCGACTCCAACGTCGGCGACCTGCGCGGCTCCGAGGTCGGCAACGACTCGGTGACGTCCATCAGGGTCAGGTGCGACGTCGACGACGAGAGCTCGGCGGCGCGGGGAGTGACGCTGTATCGGGACACGAGCTTCACCGGGGTCAGCGAGCTCTTCACCGACGACGCGCCCGACCTGCGCTACTCCAAGATCGGCAACGACCACGCGACCTCGGTGCGCGTCGAGCAAGGGCTGCCGGGCGAAGCTCTACCAGAACCTGAGCTTCGAGGGCGCGTCCACCGAGGTCGACGCTGACGTCGCCGACCTGCGCGGCTCGACGGTGGGCGACGACTCGGTGAGCTCGCTCGAGGTCGACTGTGAGGACTGGATCTGGAGCGACGACTGGAGCGGTGAGGAGGCCGAGGAAGCCGAAGACGAGTGGGCCGAGGAGAGGGCCGCCCAGGGGAGCTCGGGCACGCGGGGAGTGACGCTCCACCGGGACCTCGAACTACACCGGGACCAGCCAGCTCTTCAGCGGCGACGTGCCCGACCTGCGGGCGTCGACAGTCGGCAACGACGAGGCGAGCTCGGTGAGCATCAGCCGAGGGTGCCGGGCCAGGCTCTACCAGAACCTCAACTACGAGGGCGCGTACACGGAGGTCGACTCCAACGTCGGCGACCTGCGCGGCTCGACGGTGGGCAATGACTCGGTGACCTCGCTCAAGGTGCGCTGCGAGAGCTTGGCCAAGGCGACCAAGGCCCGTTCGTGATCCGCGCTCTCGACTGACGCGCCCGAGGAGCGAGTGCGCGTGGATCTGACCGCGAGGGGCGTCAGATCTTGAGGGTGATCCGGCGGCGGGTGAGCCAGGCGGCGACTCCGGTGACCAGGAGCGCCATCGCGATCGAGCGGCCGAGGCCGAGCGCGAATGGCGACCCGAGCGTGTGGAGGAGGTTGTCGGTCCCGGTCAGGTCGGCGAACCCGCCGAAGAGGGCATAGATGACGGGCGCCAGGATGTAGGCGAGGAGCGCGTTCTTGCCGGCGAGCTCGGGCAATCGGGACCAACGCGGAGGAGCCTGGCGGTCGACGAGCAGCGACAGGGCGACCAGGCACGCGGCGGTGATCGCGGCCGAGAACAGGCACCACGGCGGCGTTGCCAGGATCTTGTTGATGATCAGGCACGGGACGCGCTCGTGCGGGAGGTAGAGCAGCCAGCCGGCGAGGGCGAAGCCGGCGGCGACCAGCCCTCCCCACGCGGCTCGCGCGGCCGGGGTTCGGTGAGGGGCATCCGGCAGGAACATGCGGCCCATGAAGGCGCCGAGCAGGACCAGCGCGCCGTGTGACCCCAGCGTCGGGCCGGCGCTGCCGAACGGCGGCGTTTCGGCGAGCCGGCTGAGCCAGCCACCCTCGATGGCGATGTAGAAGGCGAAGAGGCCGGCCGAGGCGCCGAGGAGGAGCCCGGGGTTGCCGCGCACCAGGAGGTAGGTGAGGGTGGCGACGAGGTAGGCCCAGCCGATGAGGCCCAGGATGCCCCACCAGTGCGGCCGCAGCTGGATCAGGCCCGACCCGCCGTCGGCCCGGTAGAGGAGGGCCGCGGCGACCATCAGCACGACTCCGGCCGCCTGCAGCGCGCGCTGCAGCCGCGTGTCCTGCGGGGCTGCGGGCCGGCCAGCGCACCCAGAACAGGATGACGCCGGCGTAGGCGAGGAGGGTCCAGACGTTCGGGTCGAGGAGGCCGTCCGGCGAGAGGTGCTCGGCGTTGACCATCAAGACGCCGATGATCAGCAGGGAGAGGCTCCTCGTGAGCACGTGGAGCACCGTCCCGCCCGTCGTCTCGCCCTTGGCCTGCCGGCTGCGCAGGGCGAGCGGGATGGAGAGGCCGACAATGAACAGGAAGGCCGGGAAGACGACGTCGACGACGGTCATGCCATCGGCGTGCGGCGGTTGGATGTGCATGAGCCACGCCGGCGTGTCGGGCACCCCCGCGATGTCGTTGACGAAGATCATCGCCAGGATCGTCATCCCGCGTATGACGTCGACCGAGATGACGCGTGGGGCGGGTGGTGTCGGGGTCGACGGGCTGGCCATCGTTGCCGCTGCGCCGTTCATCAGCGGGCGGCGACCGCCGCGAGGTACCAGGCTGCGTGGGGGAGCCACTGCTCGCCCCACCGCCAGTCGTGGTCGCCGCCAGTCTCCTCGGAGGAGAGCTGGAAGTCGATGCCGTGCTCGTCGTGCATCCCGGCGGTGATTCCATTGCAGATCCCGCCGGGGCTGTTGGCGTACTCCCAGTAGCCGAAGAAGAGGTACCAGGGGTTGTTCCGGCCCGTGCCGTCGAGCATGCACGCGTCGAAGGGGTTGAGGCCGAGGATCCAGTTGAGGCTGCTCAGCGCGTAGGCCTCGAGCCGGCGGACGAAGGCCGGATCGTCGGCGAGCTGTCGCGCCGCCAGCCGCGCGGCGCAGGCGAGGGAGGCGAGGCGGGCGTTCTCGCCCTGCCACCACTCCCCGGTCTCGGTGTCGTGGGGGAAGAAGAAGCTCGAACGGCGACGGCCGTCTCTGCCCTGCACGAGCTGGCGCGGGTAGCCGAACGGGTTGGCGACCTCGCCGGTGATCGCGAGCTCGAACTCGAGGGAGCGCCGGACGGCCGCCAGCACGAGCAGACGTTCGTGCTCGTCAGCGATCTCGGCAAAACCGAGCAGCGCCACGACCGGCAGGCCGGCATCCGCGGCGTGGAAGAACGGGCGGTCGCCGCTGTCGGCGCGCCAGTAGTCGCGGTAGGTCTCCCACGACACCAGGCGTGCGGTCAGGCTACGGGCGCGCGCTGCCGCCGCCTCGCGGTAGGCCTGCTTGCCGGTCGCCTGGAAGAGCTCGGTCGCCGCCAGCAAGGCGCAGGCGTCGTCGACGATGTTCTCCTGGCCGTCGTTGGTGTAGAGCAGGTTGTGCTGCTCGAGGTAGGCGAAGGCCTCCTCGGCAACCTTCAGGTAGTCGGAATTCGAGAAGTCGCCGGACACGGGCGCGGTGCCGGCCATCGCCAGCGCGGCGATCGCCACGCCTCCGCCTGCCCGGTAGCCGACCTCGTAGTCCCGGAGGTCGGCGCCGTCGGGCGCCGCGATCGCGGCGTGGTCGCCGGTGTCGGACTGGGAGCGCTTGATGCGGAAACCGGTGATCGCGGGGGCGATAACCCGATCCGTGGGCGCCTTCTCGAAGCCCGGCGCCGAGACCGACCGGTAGAACGAACCGCCGGGCCGGTGGACCCGCACCAGGTAGTCGGCGCCGACCATCGCCTCGTCGAGCAGCCGGCGCTCGATCTGGCGGAAGTTGCGGTCGGAGCGCGCGACGAGCAGCTCGCGAGCGGTCAGCAGCGACCACGCCGCCAGCGGCAGCTGCTGGGGGTTGAAGTAGGTGGAGAAGGAGAGGTGGGAGAGGTGCTTGCCGTAGTCGCCGGTCGCGTCGTACCAGCCGCCGTGGGCGTCGATCCGCGTGCCCTCGAGGCCCTCGAAGCCGATGCTGCGGTCGGCCCTGTCCTTGACGCCGTCGCTGCGCTGGCCCTTGAAGTAGGCGATCACGTCGGAAATGGTGTGACTCTCGAGCAGGTCGCTTGCGACAACGAACGGGAATGACCGCAGCCGCCGCTCCGCCAGCGCGCACTCGATAACGTAGCTGCCCGGGGTGCGAAGCTCGTCGAAGTCGAGCGTCCAGAACGACCAGTCCCGCCAGCGATCGACCCGGCCGACCCGGAACGGCGCGGCCTTGAGCACTACGCGGTCGCTCGCCAGGTCGCGGATCTCGCAGCCGCTGACGACGTCAGCGTCGGTGACCTGCACGACCGCCCGCTTCGGCCCATCGACCTCGTAGCCGAGGTGGTTCGTCAGGATTCGCCGAGCCTCGGACGCGTCCGCCTGCATGGTGAACATCCACGTCACGGCCATCAGGATGATGCTGCGAGCTCGCATCGGCAACCCCCGCTCATTCCCTTCGGGCCCTGGGCGCCCTCTCTGCGACCCATGCTACCCCGGCAGGGGAAGGGCGGCGCACCCATCGACGGCGGCGGCCGTTGTGCCCGCACGATCGGCGGGGAATTCGTGGTGACGGCGGCCAGGGGGCCTCCGACGTGAGCCGCGTGCACGACCACGGAGCGGTCGAGCTCCAGTCACCCGGAATAGGGGACGCGGGGCGCTGGGTTGGTCGAGACAGACTCTCAACGGTGGAGGATCGACATGGCGATGACGATTCGTTGTTTAGCGGTCGCGATGGTGGTGCTCGCCGCCGGCGCATCGTTGGCCCAGGAGGGCGCGGCCCCGAGCGCCGAGCAGCAGGCCATGATGGAGGCGTACCAGCGAGCGGCGACGCTGGGGCCGCAGCACGCCTCGCTGGCCAAGATGGCCGGCGAGTACACGCTCACCGTCAAGATGTTCGGCGAACCGGGCACCGAGCCCCAGGTGTCGACCGGAACGGCGTCGCGCAGGATGATCCTCGGCGGGCGCTACCTCGAGGAAACCGTGCACGCGATGATGATGGGCGAGCACTTCGAGGGCATCGGACTGACCGGCTACGACAACGTCACCGGCAGCTGGTGGGGGACCTGGGTCGACACCATGTCGACCGGGATGATGATCAGCCGCGGCGACTGGGATGAAGCGGCGGGAGTCGGCACTTTCATCGGCGAGTATCCCGACGCCATGACCGGCGGCGTGCAGAAGGCCCGTACCGTCACGCGCCGTCTTCCGGGCGGCGACGAGCTGATGGAGATGTACATGATCGCCGGCGATGGCGAGGTCAAGTCGATGGAGATTCTCTACCAGCGAAAGTAACCGCGATCGGCCCCGCAACCGGCGCCTCGCGGAACCCCCGCCGGTGTCGGCGTCCGCCGGCCGCCTACATCGTCGGCAGCGGCGGGAGGAGGACCGGGCGCCTTTGACTTCTGTTGCCGTCGGCCCTACCGTCGGCGCGACATGGCATCTCCGCCGACCTCGGCTTCACCCTGCCTGCGCCACGGCTGCGCGGCCTGTTGCCACGACACACGCATGAGCCTCACCCTCGCCGACGTCCGGCGGCTCGAGCGGGCTGGGCATCGCGACTTCTACGAGCTCGGCGACGACGGCGCGCTGCGATTGCGCAACGCCGACGGGCGCTGCCTCTTCCTCGCCGGCAGTCGCTGCGAGGCGTACTCTGATCGCCCGGACGGTTGCGTGCTCTACCCCCTGATCTGGTTCACCGCGGATGGCGAGCCCGGAGAGGCCGGGCTGCACGAGTTCTGCCCCCACCGCCACGAGTTCCGTTTCAGCCAGGGCGACCGCGAGTGGCTCGCGCGCAGCATCGTCGCCGAAGATCTCGAGGTCGCGGCGCGCCGGGGCGGGAGCTCCCGGCCCGCCGGCGACACGGGGAGCGACCCTGCTCGCAACCAAAGGACGACCCCACCCGATGGCTGAGCGCACAGTGACCTCCGAACCGCCATCGCGCCTGTTGTCCGTGGATGTCTTCCGTGGGCTGACGATGGTGGGGATGATCCTCGTCAACAACCCCGGTGATCCGAGCACGACCTACTGGCCGCTCCAGCACGCCCGATGGCACGGCTGGACACCGACGGATCTCGTCTTCCCCTTCTTCCTGTTCATCGTCGGCGTCGCGATCGTGCTCGCGCTCAAGCGCCGCGTCGACGCCGGGGCACCGCTGCGCCCCCTTCACCTGAAGATCCTGAGGCGGTCGCTGATCCTGTTCGGGCTCGGGCTGTTCCTGTCCGGCTTTCCGTTCGGGCTCTTCGGCGCCCGGTCGTTCGCCGAGCTGCTCGCGGTGTGGCGCATCCCGGGCGTGCTGCAGCGGATCGCCGTCTGCTACCTGGTCGTCTCGTTGCTCGTGATCCACTGCCGGGTCCGCACCCTCAAGCTGCTGACCATCGCCCTGCTCGTCGGCTACTGGGCGCTGATGACCCTCCTTCCGGTGCCCGGCCAGGGCGCGCCGGATATCGACGAACCGGGGGGCCACCTCTCCGCATGGCTCGACCGTGCGGTCTTCGGCGACCATGTCTGGGACCAGGCCAGGGTCTACGACCCGGAGGGGCTCCTCAGCACCCTGCCGGCGCTCGCGACGACGCTCTTCGGAGTGTTCGCCGGGTTGCTGCTGGCGGCCCGGATCGAGCCCCTGGAGCGGGTGGCGCGGCTGTTAGTGACCGGTGCGGTGCTGGCGGCCGCCGGCTTCGTCTGGGGCTGGTTCTTCCCGATCAACAAGCCGATCTGGACGAGCTCGTACGCGGTGTTCACCGCCGGCCTCGCCTTCTCGACCCTCGCGCTGTGCTACTGGTGGGTCGACCTCCGCGGCGAGCGGACGGTGTCCCGTTTCTTCGTCATCTACGGGATGAACGCGATCGCGGTCTACGTCGGCAGCGGGGCGCTCGCGCGCACCCTCTCGCTGGCCACGATCGGCGGTGTGCCGGTGAAGCAGGTGATCTACGGCGCGCTGCTCGCCTCGTGGCTGCCGCCGAACCTGGCATCGTTGGCCTACGCGCTGGCCTGGGTGGCGGGCTGGTTTGCGGTTCTGGCCTGGATGCACCACCGGAAGATCTTCATCACGATCTAGGACCGTGTGGGGCATAGGCCCCTCGGCGCACGCGGGTCGTAGGCCTGAGGATGTGCGTGAGGCGTCGCGGTCGCTGGCTGGCCTGGTGACAGCATCCCCACGTTACGGTGATCAGCGAGTTTTGCCTGTGCCGCGGTGCGTCGAGCGCGTCCCTCGGCGTGGCCCGGCGCCGCCCGGGGGCCATTGTGTGACAATAGCCGCGCGTGTCCGGCCGCGGAAAGGGAGGCCATGCGGAGTCGTTTTGTCACGTCGCTCCTCGGTCTGGCGATCCTCTGGTCTGCGATCGCCGGGGCGGGAGAGGACTGGCCGCCGTACTTTGTCGGCGAGGTCGTGGTCGTCGGCGAAACCGAGGATCCCGCCGCCACGATCGGCACGGTCTCGGTGCTCGAGGCCGACGACATCAGAAAGCTCGGCGCGGCGACCGTGGCCGAGGCGCTCCGGCACCTCGCCGGGGCCTCGATGAGCGTGGGCGCGCGCGACGAGCAGCGGGTCTGGGTGCGCGGCTACGAGCCGTCCGACGTCCTCGTGCTGCTCGACGGCATCCCGATCGCCGACCCCTACTCGGGCGAGGTCGACCTCGGCCAGGTGCCGGTCGGCGACGTCGCGCGCATCGTGCTGGCGCGCGGCGCCGCCTCGCCGGAGTACGGGCCGGGCGGCATGGGCGGGGTCATCAACATCGTCACCGTCCAGGGGGCGGGCGCAGCGGGCTACTCCGCCGACCTCGAGACCGCCGACCACTCGACGGTCCGCGCCCACGCCGCCGCCGGCGGCGGCGCGGGCGCGACCGACTGGTACGTGGGCCTGGGGTACGAGTCGTCCGATGGCTGGCCGCTGAGCGACGACTTCGAGTCGACGGCGTTCGAGGACGGCGGAGTGCGGGAGAACTCCGATCTCGAGCGCTGGTCGGCGCTGGCGCGCGTCGGCCACGAGTTCTCCGAGGCTGGCCGGCTGACCGCGACCCTGCGGCTGATCGACAGCGACAAGGGCATCCCGTTCTCGACCGAGCGGCCCGCCGGCTTCGTGCGTTTCGCGCGCTTCCCGGAGTGGCGGCAGGGAACCGCGGCGCTGGGCTGGGAGGGTGGCCTCGGCGCGTCGGCCACGCTGCGCGCCCAGCTCTACGGCCACCGCTTCGACAACACCCTCGCCGCCTACACCGACCAGGACCTGGACGAGCTCAGCCTCGAGTCGACCTTCGCCGACGACGTGCTGGGCGGGTGGGTGGTGGCGGACGCCGCCCGCGGCCGGCACGCCCTGTCGGCCTCGCTCCACCACCGCGAGGACCGCCACGAGCGCCTCGAGGCCGCGCCTGGCGGGGAGGCCGAGCCGACCGAGCGCTACACTGTTCGCACAGGTTCGATATCCGCGACCGATCGGGTGACGCTCGGCTCCCGCAGCGCGTTCACGCTGACCGCGGCCGTCGACGACTTTGCGGTGACGAGCGCGTGGCGCGCGGACGGCCTCGAGGGTGAGGAGGAATCCTCGACCCGGTTCTCACCGCAGGCCGAGCTCGACCTGATCCTCGGCCGCGGCGTGTCCGGATCATGCGCGGTCTACCGGCGGACCCGCTTCCCGACCCTGCGCCAGATGTACGGCGGCGATGTCCCGAACCCGGAGCTCCAGCCCCAGCTCGCCACCGGCGCCAGCCTCGGCATCGACTGGCGGCCCGACGACCGCGCACGGCTCGCGGCCGCCTTCTACGCCGACCGCGTCGACGACGTCATCACCCGGCTCGGCCGCGACTTTCCGTACGAGAACCAGGACCAGGCCGAGCTCGCCGGTCTCGAGCTCGAGGCGCGGCGGAGCTGGCAGCGGGTCGACCTCGGCCTCGCGGCCGCCATCCAGAGGGCCGAGCTCGTCGAGTCGACTCAGGGGCTCGAGGAGGTTCCCTACGTTCCCGACGCCACCCTCGACGCGGACCTGGGTGTGACGATCGCGCGCCGCGGCGAGGCGCGACTGCACTGGAGCTGGGTCGGCACCCGGGTGTGGTACGACGGCGCCGAGCGCCGGGAGCTCGACCCCTATCAGCTGCTGAGGGTCTCCTTCGGCTGGCGCTGGCCGGCCTTCGCCGTCGAGGCTTCGCTCGACAACGCTCTCGACGCCGCTGTCGAGCCGGAGTGGGGCTATCCCGCGGCGGGCCGGCGGCTATGGGTGTCGCTGCATGTCGGTCGCTGACCGGGTCGTCGCAAGCTCGCACGGTCGATCGTCAGCAGGGCTTGCGGTCCGGGGGCTTGGCGTCCGCTACCCGGGCCGCGGCCGAGGCCCGCTCGCCGGTGCCGACCTCGAGCTCGCGCCGGGCGAGGTCGCCTGCCTGCGCGGCCGCTCCGGAAGCGGCAAGACCACCCTGCTCGCCGCGATCAACGGGCTGGTCCCGTGGTTCGAGCCGGCGACCGTCGATGGGAGCATCGCACTCGACGGCGCGCCGCTCGACGACCTCGACCCGGGCCAGCGGGCCCCGCTCCTCGGATCGTGTCTCGACCGGGCCGACTCGCAGCTCTTTCTCGCCACGCCCCGCCACGAGCTTGCGGCGGCGGCTCGCCTGCACGGAGGCGCGCCGGCCGTCGTGGCGCTGGCCGATCGGCTCGGCATCGGCCCACTGCTCGACCGCCGCACGACCACCCTGTCGAGCGGCGAGCGCCAGCGGGTGACCCTGGCCGCGGCGCTGGCTGCGGCCCCAGGACCGCTGCTGCTCGATGAGCCGACCGCGCACCTCGACGACGTTGGAGCACGGGCGCTGATCGCCGCCCTTACCGAAATCGCCGGGGCCGGTGGCTCGGCGCTGATCGCCGACCACGCCGGCTGGCGGCTGGAGGGCGCCGTCGGACGCTGGCTCGAGCTGCGCGAGGGGAAGATCGCCGCGGCCGAGGAGCCGCGACGGCCGCGCCTCCCAGCACCCTCCCACGAGCCCGGGACCGGCGTGGTGCTCGAGGCGCGGGGGCTGATCCTCGAGCGGGCGGGCCGCCGGCTGGCCGGCCCCGTGGACCTCGTTCTTCATGAAGGCGAGGTCGTGGTGGTCAACGGTCCAAACGGCGCCGGCAAGACGACCCTGGCGCGCGCACTCGCCGGGGTCCGCCCCGGTGGCGGCGCCATCCGGTGCAGCGGGCGGGTCGGGCTGATGCTGCCGGACGCGACCATCCAGCTCTTGCAGGACACGGTGCTCGCCGAGCTCGCGAGCCCCAGCCGCGACCGCGAGGTGGTCGCCCGGGTGCTGCGCCGCCATCGCCTCGAGGCCCTGGCCGCCCGCGCCCCCTGGTCGCTGTCACGGGGCGAGCGGCAGCGGCTGGTCCATGCCGCGCTCGACGTCACCCATCCCGCCCTCCTGATCGTGGACGAGCCTGCACAGGGGCTCGACCCGGAGGACCTCGCGGCCTTCGTCGACCTCGTCCACCGGCGCGCGGCCAAAGGGCGCGCCTACCTGCTCATCAGCCACCGCGAGGAGCTCGCGAACGCCGCTCACCGCCGGCTGGTGATCGACGGTGGCCGCCTCGAGGAGGCGGGGCGGTGAGCGACGCCCGCGCCTGGACCCGCGCCGCGCTGATCGGCAGCTTGTGGGGCGCGCTGGAGCTCTCGGTCGGCTCCGTGCTCCACCTCAGCCGCCTGCCGCTCACCGGCCTGGTCATGGCGTCGGTCGGACTCGCCTGCCTGCTCACCCTGCGCCGGATCAGCCCGGTGCCCGGCGTTTGCCTGGTCGCCGGCGCCGTGGCGTTGGTGGTCAAGGTCTTCGGCATCGGCGGCCTCTTCCCGGGTCCGCTGATCGGCATCGGTGCGGAGGCGCTGCTGGTCGAGCTCGCGGTCAGTGCGCTGCCGCGCGGCGCCGCCGGAGCGGTTGCCGCCGGCGGTTTGGTGTTTCTCTGGGGGCCGGTGCAGAAGCTGGTCATGGTCCGGATCGTTGCGGGCCGGGACACGATCGAGGCGGCGGTCGCCCTCGCCGGCCGGGCGCTGGCGGCGGTCGGTCTCGAGGCCGTCGGTGTCGGCTGGGCGGCCGGCACGTTCGCGGCGCTGCTCGCGACAGCGGGCGGCGTGGTCGGCTGGTTTGCCTGGCGGCTCGCCGGCCGGGTGGCGGGCCGGCTGGGGGCCGCGCGATGAGCCGCCGGCTCGGCGGCGTCGCGCTGGTTCTCGCAGCGCTTGCGACCCTGTCCGACGACCTCCGCGTCGTCGCGGTGGCCGCGGCGGTGGCGCTGCTGGCGGCCGCCGTGCTCGACCCGCCGGTGCTGCGGTCGGCACTGCGGGTCGCGGCGGTGTTGACGATCGCGCTCGCTGCTGCGGCGGCCGGCGCAGCGGTCGCGCTGGTTCAGGGACCGGAGCGCGGGCTACTGACCGCGGGCGGCGTGGTGGGCCGGGTGCTGGTCCTGTGGATCGCGGCCGGCGTCGTCGGCCGGCGGATCGACGCCGATGGGGTGGTCGACGCCGCCCGGCGGCTGGGGCTCGAGCGGCTCGGGTTGGTGCTCGGCCTCGCCCTCAACGCGTTGCCGCGGCTGGCCGAGCTCGCGTCCGAGGTCTGGATGGTCCACCGCTTGCGCAGCCCGGGCCGGTGGGCGGCGATCCGGCGCAGCCCGCGGATGGCCGAGGTGCTGCTCGCCAGCGCCGCCCGGATCGGCGATGAGGCGGCCGCGGCTGCGGCCTTGCGGGGCCACAGCGGGCTCGCGCACCCCCGCCGGCCGGCGCTCGATCCACCGGCACCCGTGGTCGTCGTCACCGGCTCTCCCGGCTGCGGCAAGACGGCTGCGGTCGAGGCCGCCATTGGCGTCTGGCGCGCGCGGGGCCTCCCGGTGCGCGGCATCGTTCAGCCGGGCATGTTCGCTCACCGTCGCAAGGTCGGCTTCGTGGTGCGCGACCTCGCGACCGGTGCCGAGGCCGTGCTCGCGCAGCGGGTCGAGCGGCGGCAGGGCGAGCACGGGACCTCGTACCGCTTCTCCCGCGACGGGCTCGAGCTCGCGGCCAGGGCGCTCGGCGGGATCGCGGCCGGAAGCGTGCTGGTGGTGGACGAGATCGGGCCGATCGAGCTGCGGGGCGACGGTCACATGCCGGCGCTGCGTCGTGCCCTCGCGACTCGGGGCCTCGCCGCCGTGGTGCTGGTGGTCCGCCGCCAGCTCGTGCCGTCGCTGCTGGCGGCGCTGCTCACGACTGACGTGACGATCGTCGACGTCGAGCAGGACCCTGCCACCGGCGCCGAGCGGATCGTGGCCGCACTCACCGATGTTGGCAACATCGGGAGCGGGCGCGGAAGCGGAAGCGGAAGCGGGGCGGAGCGAACGGTCTGAGTCAAAACCCCCACTCGGTGTAGAGCCAGAACTTGTCCGTGTCCGTGGCCCAGTCCTCGGCGTCGTAGAGGGCAGCCTTGGCCGCAAAGGTCTGCTTCCACGGTGCCGTGTAGACGACGAGCACGTCGAGCTCGCTGCCCCATGACGCGCCGCCGGTGTCCGCGGAGTATTCGTGGAGGAGGCCCTCGAGCTTCCAGCGGCCGAGGGTTGCGGTCGCGGACAGGAACAGGTCCTCGAGGCCATTGGCCGGGGTGGTGAGGAACTTGTCCGCCCAGCCGTTGAAGCCGTGGAGCGTGGCGAGCGGGGTGGAGAAGGCGCCGCTGGACGGGTCTCCCCCGAGCAGCTCGTAGGTCGCCGCGACTGTGAAGGCCCCAACGCCGAGGCCGATGTCGGCGCGCCAGTACATCGCGTCGACCTCGCTCGGGTTGTCGCCGGCGTCGCCTTGCTGCGCCAGCTCGATGCGGTAGGGAAGAGTGAGGCGCTCCGAGAGCTTCGGCGCGCCCGCGAGGGATGCCCCGTAGCTGAGAGTGGAGAGGCCGGCCTGGGACTCCTCGTCCCAGTCGAGCAGGTAGCCGTAGGCGCGCAGCGCGCCGATGCCGGCGAACGCGTGCTCGAGCTCGGCGAGGTGGGAGTCCATGGGCCGGCTGGCGCCACTGACCTGGTGGGCACGCGACACCCAGGCGTAGGTCAGGGTGGTGTCGGCAAGGCCGGTGAAGTCGACCCGGACGCCCTCGAAGCTCTGCCGGTTCTGGCGCCAGCCGACGTTGCCCACGAAGCGCTGATTGCCGAGGGTGATCTCGTGCAAGCCGCCGCGCACCGACAGCTTCTCGGCGGGGCGCCAGTCGAGGTAGACCTGGTGGAGCTCGGTGATCTCCGGATCGGCGATGACCGGTCGGTCGCTGACGTCGTTCCACAGCGACCCCGCGCCGTTGTTGTTGTGCTCGCTGCCGAGACCGATGTCGTGGACGTCCTCGACCTGGACGAAGGCGGCCAGCCCGCTCCACCAGCCGGTGCGGTAGCCGAGGGTCGTGCGCAGGGTCGAGGCGCGCCCGGAGTCGTCGAAGCCGTCCTGCTCGACATCCTCGAAGCGGTAGCGCAAACCGAGCGAGAACCTGCCCTTGGTCACGGCGTCGACGAAGGTCGTCCCATCGGTCTCGTCGGCCGCCCCGGGGACGGGACCGAGCGCTGCCGCCATGATTCCGATGACGATCAGAGGCCGTGCTGCGTGACATCCGTGCATGGCGGCTCCCCGTGTGGCCGCCGGCGAGGCCGCCGTCGGAGTCAGTCGAAGAAGGAGCTCAGGAACTCCTCGCGAAGATACTCGTGCATGGCGCGGGTACGGCCGTCGTCCGCAGCCGGCTTCAAGTAGGCGAATGGGTCGGTCTCGTCGTTCGCCAGGATCGAGTGGCAGACCGTGCAGTCGTCGCTGATCCACGCGCCGTCCGCGTCCTGGAGCTCGCGGGTGTGGCAGCGGAAGCACCCGGGCGCCTGCGAGTGGCCGAGCAGGGTAGGGTAGGCGCCCCAGCCGATGTTCATCTCGTGGTGGATGTTGCGGGCATAGATCTCGTGGAGCACCGCCACGGCGGCGTCGATCCGGTCGAGCCAGGCCGAGGCCTGCTGCGGGTACTCGCGCTGGTAGAAGCCGTCGAGGGCGGCGCGAATGCCGTCGAGGCCGGCGTCGCGCGACGGGTAGCCGCCGGTGAGGGCGGCGACCGCCTCGCGCCGGATGAACGGCAGCGAGCGGTCGATGCGGCCGAGACGGATCGCCGCGTCGACCGCGCGCCCCGGGTCCTCGTAGACGTGGGTGGCGCGGTTGTGGCAGTCGACGCAGTCCATGACCCGGACGTGGCCAGACTCGGCCGCTGTGGCCGGGGCCCGGGTGTTCTCGTAGCGGTGCCACTCACCGTCCGGCGTACGCAGCTCGACCCAGAGCATGTGCTCGCGCTCGTCGTCGACCGACGAGTAGCGGACCTCGACGCCGCGGGCGACGTGCCAGTGCACGCCGGTGTCCCCGGCGGCGCCGGCGTCGATCTTGAGGTTGAGGGTGGTGAAGTGCGGGGTCGAGGCCTCGTCATTGTCGTAGCGGACACGGGTCAGCAGCCGATTGCCGTAGAACTTTGCCGGCCAGTGGCAGTGCTCGCAGGTCTCGCGCGCCGGGCGCAGCTGGTGCACCGGGGTTGGGATCGGCCGCTCGTAGAGGTCGAACGTCGCCGACACGACCTGCCAGGCGCCGTTGAGCTTGGAGTTGACAAGGGCGCCCATGCCCTCGCCGACGTGGCAGTCCACGCAGGCGACCCGGGCGTGCGGCGAGGCCTGGTACGTCGTCCACTCCGGATTCATCACGCTGTGACAGGCGGTGCCGCAGAAGTGCGCCGAGTCCATGAAGTGCAGCATCCGGATGCTGGCGGCGCCGAGGATCAGGACGTTCGCCAGGGTCAGGAGCGCGACGGTCCGGAACACCCGCGCGCCGGCGAGCTTGGCGGCGACCGCATCGTGACCGAAGCGTCGCTCGACCAGCTCGCGCGCCGACAGGCCCGTGCGCCGTCGCTGCCGGTACCAGGCGACCGGGATGACCGCGAGCCCGAGCACGAACAGGACCGGAAACACCATGTAGACGATCAGCCCGACGTAGGCGTTGGTGACGATGCCCGAGAGCATCGCGAGCTGCAGCACGACGAAGCTGACGAAGGACGAGGTCGTGAGGACGACGCCGATCCGGCCGAGGCGGTCGATCGAGACCGCTTGGATGAAGTCGAGGTAGGAGCGGAGCATCGTCACTCCTCGGTGAAGAACCTCGCGTAGATCTTCTGCATGTCGCCGGAGCGGATTTGCTTCGTCAGGTCGGCGGTCTGCTCGCGCACCCAGCGGTGCATCGGGTCTGACTCGAGCATGCGGTCGACGAAGGCGTTCACCTCGGGGTCGTTGAACTCGCGCGCCTCGGGCAGCAGCCCGAAGTAGAAGTGCTGGGCAACCTCGTAGAAGCCGTGCCACCAGGTGTAGTCAGGGCCCATCATGGCGGCGCCGTGGCGGGCGCGGCGTCCCTCGTGATGCCAGACCTCCCAGTAGGTCCACTCGACCTTGTTGGAGAACGATGCGGGGTTCTCGAGCAGCTTGCGCTCCCGGATCAGCTTCATCAGCTCGGTCGCCGGCTTCGCGAACTTCTCGTTGTAGAGCCGCACCGTGGCGTCGAACTGGTGGAAGTGGCCATCGGTGAAGGTCCTGGTGTGGCAGGCGGTGCAGACCTCCTGCATGTTCGCGCGCTTCGCCTGCCAGTCGGGCTTGTGCTCCGAGATCGGGGGCCGCAGGGTCCAGGCGATCCGCCGGCCGACGTCGTGGGTCGCCGGCTGGCCCTTGGTGGCCGAGATGTGGCAGGTGGCGCAGGTCGGCGCCGCCGAGTAGTCGACGCCGACCACCCACGAGTCGGACTTGAGGTTCATCACGTCGGTGTTGGTGAAGTAGGTGTTGCCGTGCTTGGACTCCTCGTAGACCTCCTTCTGCGGGTGGTCCGGGCCGAGGTGGCACTTGCGAGCAGGCCTCGGGCTGGCGGGCCTGGGCCTTCGAGAAGCCGTGGCGGGTGTGGCACGCGTTGCACGAGCCGAGCGAGCCGTCCGGGTTGATGCGGCCGATGCCGGAGTTCGGCCAGCTCCGGCGGGCGAGCTTGTTGGGGCTCGAGCGGTCGATCTGGACCTTCGAGCCGTGGCAGCTCTCGCAGCCCAGGACGGCCACCGGGTCGCCGGCCGTGACGTGCGCCAGGTAGGCGTCGGCCGAGTCGAGGATCTGGCCGGCGGTGGCGTGGTACGAGCTGCCGACCTCCTCCGCTTCCTTGCGGTGGCAGCGGCCGCAGTCCTTGGGCGTCACCAGCGTGGCGATAACCGCGTCGTAGTGCTCGAAGGCGTCGACCTCGCCCCGCTCGGCCTGGTGGCAGCTCAGGCAGGTGACGTTGTGCCGGGAGTGCTCGGAGTCGTACCACTGCTTGTACAGCCCCGGCGACTTTTCCTTGTGGCAGGTCATGCAGGCGCCCGCTGCCTTGGGATCCTCCGCCGCGGCTGCGGCAGCCGAGATGAGCAGGGTGATGACGAAGAGTGTCAACGTGCGGTGCATGCCAGTCACCTCCTTCGCGGGTTCACGAGCGATCGTAGACCAAGCGGCCGCCGCTGGCCAGCCCGGCGCCGCGGCGCGCGCGGCCGCACCCTGCGGGGACGGCGGTTCAGTGGAGGTGGGTCAGGATCGAGCCCATGTCGACAACGAGCTTGTGGTGCCGTTCGAAGGCGTCACCGCCATGCCGCTCGCGCTCCTTGACGAACTCCGTCGCCAGCCGGTCCATCGCGTCCCCGCCCAGGGTCTTCCTCGCCATCGGGTAGAACACGTGGTCCTCGATGTGGATGTGGTGGCGGAGCAGCGAGGCGTAGGCGGCCATGTTCTCGAGCAACTCCGCGGTCTTGGTGGCATCCTGCGCGGCGTAGCCCTCGAGCGCGCGGCCGATGCCGGCCACGAGCTCGCGCCCGCGCTCGTGCTGGTGGCGAAGGGCGTCGAGCTGGGCGTCCACCTCACCGCGCCGCTCCTGCGCGAGGCGCACGAACAGCACGTGCTCCTCCTTGAAGTGGTGGTAGCCGTCGGCGAAGCCGCGCGCGAACTCGAGGGCCTTCTCGAAGAAGGCGACGGAGGGGCGGCGGCCGTTTTCGATGTGGCCGGCCGCGATGGTGAGGTTGTCGAGGAACTGGCGGATGAGCCCGTGCTCATTGGACAGGGCCTCCAGCGGATCCATGGTCATGGTGTCGCTCCTTTTCATGCTGGGAGCGGCACCCGCCGCAGCCGGCGGGCGCCGCCCCGCGATGAACTCACTCGATCACAGCTCGACGTCGAGCCGCTTCCACACCGACTCTCCGTCTGCGATCTGCTTCGCCTTGAGGTGACGGAAGGTCGGAACAGGAACCAGACCAGCGGGAGCACTCCGACGACGATGATCACGGTGTCCGGGATCATGCGCAGCTGGCCGAGCAGCGACACGAAGGGCCGCTCGAAGAAGCTGGCGTCGCGGGCAACCCAGAGACCCTCCTTGTAGCTGGTCCAGGCCTGGGCGATGCCGACCGGGAACAGGGTCACCAGGGTCAGTCGCCAGGAGGCCGCCGTTGAGGCCCCAGAACGAGACCGTGAGCAGGCGGTCGTTCCAGTGCTCGCGCTGGACCAGGCCGCGCCAGGAGAACAGCAGCAGCGCGATCGACAGCATGCCGTAGACGCCGAACAGCGCGCCGTGGCCGTGGTTCACGGTCAGGTAGGTGCCGTGCTCGAAGTAGTTGACGATCGGCAGGTTGATCAGGAAGCCGAAGACGCCGGCGCCGAGGAAGTTCCAGAACGAGCTGGCGACCAGGAAGTACATCGGCCAGCGGTAGGGGAAGTCCTTGCCCTCGCTCGCGGATCGACTTGTACTCGAGCAGCCCGCGCACGACCAGGCCGAACAGCGGCACCGGCTCGATCGACGAGAACACCGATCCGATCGCCAGCCAGAAGCGAGGGCCCGCCGTACCAGAAGTAGTGGTGGGCGGTGCCGAGGATGCCGCTCAGGAAGACGAGGGCGGCGGTGAAGTAGGCGACGCGCAGCGCGGCCTTGGCCGAGACCAGGCCCATCGCCACCATCAGCACCGCGATCACGGCCACGCCGAAGAACTCGAAGATGCTCTCGACCCAGATGTGGACGACGAACCAGCGCCAGTAGTCGGCGACGGTCAGGTGCGAGCCGCGGCCGTAGAAGCAGCCCGAAGGCGAAGAAGAACACGACCAGGATCGCGCTGAAGACGTAGAAGTTCGACCAGCGCGCTGAAGTGCGGGATCGCGTGCCTTCTGCGCGTCTGCTGGCCGACCGCGCGGTAGACGATCACCAGCCAGAACGAGCAGGCCGACGAAGAGCAGGATCTGCCACAGCCGGCCCAGCTCGAGGTACTCCCAGCCCTGGTGGCCGAGCCAGAACCACAGGTCGCCGAGCATCGCCCTTGATCCCGAGCGACCTCGCCGGTCAGGCTGCCGACCGCCACCAGCAGGATCGCGCCGAACAGGAGCTGGACCAGCAGGCCCTGGCTGCCGCGGCTCGCGGCCGCCGACGATCGGCGCGAGGTAGATCGCCGATGCCACCCAGGTGGTGGCGATCCAGAAGATGGCGAGCTGCAGGTGCCAGCGACTTGGCCCAGCTGTACGGGATGAGCTTGGCCGATCGACGGAGATGTAGAAGGTCCCCGGATGGACCGTGTAGTGGGCCAGCAGCCCGCCGAAGGTGGTCTGCACCAGGAAGAGCAGGATCACGACCAGGAAGAACTTGGCCGCCTTGAGCTGGCTCGAGGTCAGCGGCGCGTCGATCAGCTTCTCGGCCAGCGGGACCCCCTTGGCCTCGCCGTACCAGAGCTTGTCGCGGTGCACCCAGAAGATGAAGAGGCCGAGGACTGACGAACAGCGACACGATCCCGCCGAGCGACCAGATGTAGGTCTCGGGGGTCGCCACGTTGCCGACGCACGGTCCGGCGGCCAGTTGTTGGTGTAGCTGTGGTCCTCGCCGGGGCGGTTGGCCGAGGCCACCCACGCGGTCCAGAAGAAGAAGCGGCCGATCTGCTGCCGCTCCTCGGCGCGTCGGAACGGTGTTGGGGAGGAAGCCGTAGCGCGGGTCACCGTCGCGGAACGTCGTCTCCCAGAAGCTGCCGGTCTCGATCACGGCCGCCGCCTGGGCCGGGCTGAGCCGCAGGGTGTCGGTCGCCGCGTCGTAGCGGTTGCCCTTGATCTCGCTGCTGGTCCGCAGGTCGACGATGTCGCGGTCCTCGCCGCTGAGCTGGTCGTAGGGCCTGCCGAAGCCCTCCTCGGCCAGCCGCGCCGCGGACGGTCTCGCCGATCCGGTGCAGGGTCACCGCCGAGAACTCCATGCCGCGCTGCGAGCCGTGGCCCCACACGCTGCCGTGGTCCATGAGCCCGTAGCGCTGGTAGACGTCCTGGCCGGCCAGGATGTCCTGCTTGGTGAACAGGGCCGCACCGTCCGGTCCGACCACCGTTCCGGGGTACGGAGGCGCCTCTCGCTTGGCAAAAACGCCCCCGATCAGAAGCCCACCGAGCGCGACCACAAAGCTGATGATCGCCGCCCACTTCAGTCTCTCGATCGACATCGTCCTCCTCCTTCCGTGCGCACCCCCTGCCGCTCTCCACGAGCCGTCGCAGCGGTGATTCCCTCCGTCGCCGTCACCCTCCCGGCCGCAAGCCGATGAAGGTTGCGAAGCTGCCGCCCGAGCGGACGACGGCCGTTCTGAAGCCGCGGCCCTCAACGAGCTCGATCAGCGGCGCGGGCCGGAACGAGCTTCGGATCAGGCCGAGGTCGTCGGCGCCGAGCTCGGCGCTTCGCCGCAAGACCTCCGAAATCGGCTCGTGACCCGCCTCGAGCATGCGGTCCGCGTCGATGGTCCAGCGGACGCGCCCCGGGTCCACCCAGGGGGCGGCACCATCCGCATCCGCGCCGGCTTCGACCGCCGGCTCGGTCTCGAGCTCGCCGTCGGGCAGGCCGGCCGCCGCCCGCAAGCGCAGCGACCAGCTCGCGCACGGGGATCCCGGCGACCTCGGCGGCCCGCCGCAGCGAGGTCACCCTGGCGATGGTGCGGCGCAGCACCGGGTTCGAGAGCTTGCTGAAGGCGGGCGCGGCGGCGATCAGGACCGGCTCCAGCTCGGGATAGGCCTCGAGCAGCGCGGCGACCTTGGTTTCGGGAGTGATCGGCAGGGGGTCGGTCATGCGGGTTCTCCGGCCCACTCGAGCAGGCGGCGCTCGCCCTCGAGCCCGCGCAGCCGGGTCAGGTCCTGGGTCACCTCGAGCGTCCCGAGGTAGCCGCCCTCGCTGTCGCGGACCGCGAAGTAGCGGATGTGGACGAAGCGTCCCTTGAGCTGGATCCAGAACTCGGCGACGTCCTGCCGGCCGGAGCGGAAGCTCTCGACGATCTCCTCGACCACGTGGACGCTCTTGGGCGGGTGGCAGTGCCGGACCTCGCGGCCGAGGATCGCCTTGCTGCGCTCGAACACCCGGTCCGCGCCCTCCGAGAAGTAGCGGACACGATCATCGGCGTCGACGAAGGTGATGTCCACGGGAAGCGCGCCGAGGATACCACGCAGCTGCTCGAAGCTGAGGGCGCCGGTGGGGAAGACCACCGCCTGGTCGCGGGACAGCTCGGCCACCCGGTCCGGCGCCGCGACCGGCGGCGGGCGATAGCCCTGCCGCGGCTCCACCAGGCAGTAGCCGTAACGCGGCGACTCCTGCCAGATCTCGGCCCACTCGTCGTCGGTCAGGGTTTCGCGGGACATCGGCAGCAGGATCCGTCGCTCCTTGGTGATCATCTCCTCGATCGCGGCCAGGCAAGGCTCGAGCACCGTGTCGATGACCAGCGACGCCTCGTCGGCGGTCATGGCGTCGACCGCCAGGGTCTCACCGAGCGCGGAGAGCAGCGCGCGGACCTCGTCGTCCTTGCCCCACATCACCTTCGAGGGCCCACTGATGCCGTGGCGCTCGAGGCAGGAGAACAGCAGGTTCTCCTTGCGTTGGTAGTGCTTCTCGAGGTCGGCGAGGCGGCTGTAGGCGCTTCGCCACGCCGCCAGGTCAGGCGGGAGCTCGCGGCTGCGGGCCAGCTCGCGCAGCTCGCCCAAAACCCCGGTGATCGCCTCGTTCTCGCGCTCGAAGGTGTCGAGGGGATGGCCCGGGAGCGGTGGGAAGGGGACCGGCTCGACGAGGATCTCGCGGAGGACCTGGGAGTGCAGATCGCACATGCTCTGCACCTCCTCGACCGGCATCCCGCCGGCGATCAGCTCCTGCTCCATGGCCGCGATCTCGGAGGAGCTGGTCTCGCGAACCATGGTCCTCAGCGCGCCGCGCACCGCGTCCGGATCGGCGCCCCGGTGCAGCTCCTGGATGATGTCCTTGAGGATCCTGATGCGGTGGGCCCGGTTGTCGATCAGCTCGCTCATCGGCGGTCCCCTCGGCCGCGCGGTCGACGCGGCTCCCGTGCACCACAGCATGCAGGAGGAGGAGCGGCCCCGCCTTGACCTGGGTCAATGAGCGCGAACTGTGGGACTGAGGCAGTGAGACAGTGGACCGCCCGCCCGCTTCTGCGCCCGCTTCCGCGCCCGGTTGGCTCGGCATTGAGGCAGTGAGACAGTGGACCACCCGCCCGCTTCCGCGCCCGCTTCCGCTTCCGCGCCCGGTTGGCTCGGCAGTGAGGCGGTGGGGCAGTGGGGGGTGAGGCCGTCTGAACCGCGGAGGCCGCGGAGAACGCGGAGAGGACCCTTCGAGTCATTCTCAACCGCGAAGTCGCCAGAAACGCAACGAGGACGAGGATGCCCTCGCCCTCAGCAATTGGCCCTCAGACTCCGAAGGTGGTGTCGGCGCAGTCCCGGATCAGCTCGCGCAGCACGGTCTCGTCGAGCTCGGCCAGCCGCTTGAAGCGGACGCAGGCCTTCCCGATGTTCGCCTTCGGCAGCCGGTCCCGGTAGCGCTCGGCGACGTAGCCGCGGTCGTCCGCAGCGCAGCAGTAGAGCGAGATGTACTGTTTGTTGTTCGCGATGCCGATCTTCATCCAGTCGCCTTCGCGGCCAGAGGCGTAGCGGTAGTGCATCCTGCCGTAGCCGAGCATGCCGAACTCCATCGTCGGCTCGAGCTCGGGCGCGACCTCGAGCACGAGCTCGTGCAGCCGCTGAATGTCGGGCCGTCGTTTCTCCTCGACTCGGGCGATGTACTCGGCCGGGCTCGTGGCGTCGGTCTTTCCTTTCATGGCATCGCCCCTTTCAGCGACGTGCGTCGCCGGTGCGGCCGCGCGCCGTCCGGTCAGTCGCCGCTGCGCAGCTCGTGCTGCACGGTCCGCTCGATCGCCTGCTCGCCGATGGCGGCGATCCCGGAGCTGTCGAGGGGCGTGTTGAAGCGGCTGATGTACTTGATGCGTTTGAGCATGCCGGCATGCTAGGCGGAAGTCGCGTGCCGGTCAAGAGACTTTGTCGCAGCTTGGCGCCACCGGGCGTCCCACCGTCGCGCTGCTCGGGTCGGTGTCGCGTGGCCACCCGCTGAACGCATCCGATACACTTGCCGTCACGTGGGTAGGACGGGAGGGCACCATGAGACTCGAGCGACGAATGCACCCGCCCGGCACCTCGCCGGGGACGATCGTGGTGCCGGCGAGAGCCGAGGTCCCGCCACGCGCGATCCTGACCCGCTTCACGGCGACCGAGATCGAGGAGATCGAGGTCGATCGGCCGGACATTTTCGCGCAGGAGCCCAAGCCGGGGCAGCTGGCCTGGCTCGACGTCGAGGGTCACGACGAGGCGCTCATCTCCGAGCTGGCGCGGCGATTCGAGATTCCGGCGCTGGTCCTCGAGGATATCGTCAACCTCGGCCAGCGACCCAAGGTGGAGGAGTACGACGGTTGCGTCTTCGTGGTGGCGGACCTTGTCTGCCGGAACCCGCAGTCCAGGCACGTGACGATCGAGCAGATCAGCCTGGTGCTCCAGGAGAACCTCCTGGTGTCGTTCAAGGTCCGCCCGAGCGACGTTTTCGAGCCGATCCGGCTGCGGTTGCGCAGCGGCAAGGGCCGGATGCGGGTCGGCGGGCTCGACTACCTGGCCTACGCCCTGCTGGACGCGGTGGTCGACCACTGCTTCCCGGTGCTCGAGGAGATCGGCGGGCGGCTGGAGGAGATCGAGGAGAAGATGGACTTGAAGCCCAGCCCGGAGCTGCTGGCAGAGCTCCATCGGGTGCGGCGCGACCTGGTGCATGATCCGGCGGACCGCCTGGCCGCAGCGCGAGATGGTCAACCGGCTGCTGCGCGCCGAGGACGGCCTGGTCCAGGAGGAGACCCGGGTGTTCCTGCGCGACGTGGCCGACCACGTGTCGATGATCGTCGACATGGTCGAGACCTACCGCGAGATGGTGGTCGGCCTGATCGAGCTTTACCAGATCGTACGTCTCCAACCGCATGAACGAGGTCATGAAGGTGCTGACGATCATCGCCACGATTTTCATGCCGATGTCCTTCGTCGCCGGCGTCTACGGCATGAACTTCGAGCGCGCTGCGAGCCCGCTCAACATGCCGGAGCTCGGCTGGTACTGGGGCTACCCGATCGCTCTGGCAATCATGGCGACGATCGCCATTGTGCAGCTTCTGTTCTTCCGGAGACGGGGATGGATCTGACGGGCGCGGCGGGTCGCGGCCCGCTCGGGGGAGGGGACGGTTGATCCGCAACGCCACCTTGCGCGACCTCGACGGCCTGGTCGAGCTCGAGGGGCGCAGCTTTGACGCCGACCTCATCAGCCGCCGCAGCTTCCGCCACCTGCTGACCAGGGCCAACGCCAGTCTCCTGGTGGCCGACGAGGACGGAGCCCTCGCCGGCTACGCCCTGGTGGCGTTCAATCGCGGCACCACGCTGGCCCGCCTCTACTCGATCGCGGTCGACGCTGCCTTCCGCGGCCGCGGCGTGGGCCGCGCTCTGCTCGCCGCCGCCGAGGCCGAGGCCATCAGCCGCGGCTGCGTGTCGATGCGCGCCGAGGTCCGGCTCGACAACCACGCGTCGCAGGCGCTGTTCGAGGGCAGAGGCTACCGGCGCATCGAAGAGCTCGAGGACTACTACGAGGACCACATGGGGGCCTACCGCTACGAGCGGACGCTGGCTCCGCAGCGAGAGATCACCCGGTGACCTTCTCGAGCCGGCGCAGGAAGGACTCCATGACCGTCTGGTAGAGCCGGTCCTTGAGCACGGTGTCCTCGACGCCGTGATCGATGCTCGGGTTGTCGTTGACCTCGATGACGACCCAGCCGCCGCGCGCCGGTTTGAGGTCGACGCCGTAAAGGCTGTCGCCGATCAGATTGGCGGCGCGCATGGCCACGTCGAGGCACTCGGCCGGAACGTCCTCCACCGGCACCGTCTCCGAGCGGCCGTAGCGCACCCGGCCCGACGAGGCATCGTGCTTGATGATCTGCCAGTGATGTGGCGCCATGAAGTACCGCGACGCGTACAGCGGCCGCCGGTCGAGCATGCCGATCCGCCAGTCAAAGTCGGTCGGCAGGAATTCCTGGACCAGCACGAGGTCCGAGATCTCGAAGAGCCGGTCGAGGTGGATCCGCAGGGCCTCGGCGTCGTCGGCCTTGAACACCCCGAGCGAGGACGAGCTGTCGGGCTGTTTCACGATGCACGGGAAGCCTATGCCGTCGGCGGCGCTCGCGCGGTCGTCGCGGTTGACGGCCCGGGTCTGCGGGACCGGAATGCCGTTGCGGCCGAGCAACTCGTGAAGGAAGACCTTGTTGGTGCAGCGCAGGATCGACAGCGGGTCGTCGATCACCACCATGCCCTCGGCGGCGGCGCGGCGGGCGAATCGGTAGCTGTAGTGGTTGACCGCGGTGGTGACGCGCAGGAAGAGGGCGTCGAACTCGAGCAATCGGCCGTAGTCCTCGCGGCCGATCACCTCGGCCTCGATGTCGATCCGCTCGGCAGCGGCCACGAAGCGATCGACCGCGGCCTGGTCCGACGGCACGGTCGGATCCTCGGGATCCCACAGAATGGCGAGGTCGAAGCGCGAGGGACGCGCCGGCGGCGCCGGCCGGTGGCGGCGGGTGAAGAAGGCCTGGGCGCATTCGAAGGCCGCCGCCCGCTCCTCCTCGGGGATGGCGCTCGCGGGGATGGCCGACAGCCGGTCGAGCTCCCACTCCTCGGCACGGACGAAGCGCGCCTTGAGGAACGGCGCGGTGAACTGCTTGAACAGCGCCGTCGCGAGCCGGTCGTGCTCCTTGCTCGCCGCCCGGCCGAAGTAGCAGTGCAGCGTCCAGCGATCGCCGGCGACCGACGCCAGGCTGCGCTGGATCAGCTCTTCGAGCTCGTCGGACGCGATGCGGACCAGGGCCGGCGACCGCAGGTCCTGCATGGTCATGACGGTGGGGACCGGCTTGTGGCCGCGGGCTTCCGCGATCAGCGACACGTAGTAGCCGAAAGACTGGTAGCGGTAGTGGCGGCAGAGGTTGAAGACCTTGGCGTGGCGCAGTTCGGTGAACTCGGGGTCGGTCAGGTACTGCTTCGCGGTGACGAGCCGGGCGCCTTCGAGCTCGAGCGGCCAGTCACCCGGCTGGGTGACGACCACGAGAGTCTCCATCGCTAGAGGTCCTCGTCCCGTCGGTTCCGGCGATCCTCGTCGCCGGGTCGCCGTGGCTTGCGGCCGCGGTCGCGGCGCTCGCGCCGCCACTCGACGTACTCCGCGGCCTCTCCCGGATCGACCCGCTGGCGCTGCGGCCAGTCGTCGAACTCGTCGAAGTCGTCGATTTCGACCGTCGTCGTGATCGGCTCTTTCTCGTCCTGCTTGCCCGCCATACGCGGCCGCTGCGCTCCTTCACTGATGGGGAATCGAACAACTCACGACCATGACGATAGCAAAGTCGACCCTTCCTTCGCACTGTACCACCTGGCAAGTGTCTTGCTTATAATTGAGGCACGCGGACCGGCCGACGGCTGTGCCCGCGCCAGGAGGGCAACATGCGTCGTAACCTCTGGTACTGGGTGGGCACCGCCGCGGCCGTCGCCGGTATTGCGGTCCTGGTGTCATGGTTTCTGAAGAACCGCCGCCCGCCCCAGGTGGGGTAGCCGCGCTCGGTCCGAAGCTCCGCCGATCCGCCGTCACGAGTCGCTTCCGCGCTCCGGCGGCAGATTGGACCGGTGCCTCGCGCGGGTGGCGGCCGGCGGGCTCCACCGGCGCGCCGCCTTGACGCGACCACCCCATACGAGTCACCCGTCACCCGCGATCGTGGTCAGACGAAGCGACCACCAGGCGAACCGGCAGGGCCGGGTTGCGCCCGGCAAGCGCGGCTCGCAGGAAAGGAGGGCGGCATGCCGACCTACCGATTGACAGTCGAGTACGACGGCACCAAGTTCGCCGGCTGGCAGGTGCAGCCGCAAGGTCGGACGGTGCAAGGCGTGCTCGGCGATGTCCTGCACCGCGTGACCGGACAGCACGGGCTGGTGCTCCGCGGGGCCGGCCGCACTGACGCCGGCGTGCACGCTCTCGCTCAGGTGGCGTCCCTCGAGTGCCGCGAGCCCCTTGTCGTCGAGCGTCTGCTCGCGGACCTCGAGCGTGCCCTGCCGGCAGATCTCGCGGTGCGGGAGCTGCGCCGGCTCGAAGGGCGCTTCCACCCGCGCCATGATGCCGTACTCCGCAGCTACCGCTACCAGGTCGCGCGGCGGCGTTCGGCCTTTGGGAAGCGCTTCACGTGGTGGGTCCGCGAGCCGATCGACACCCAGGCGATGGCGGCGGCCGCCGCGCGGATGGTCGGCCGGCACGACTTCGCCGCACTGTCGCGCCGGGATCCCGGGCAAAAGAGCACGCTCGTCGTCGTCGAGCAGTGCCGGGTCGTCGATCTCGACGAGCTCGTGCTCGTGCGGGTCCTGGCGAGCCACTTCCTGTGGGGTCAGGTGCGGAGAATGGTCGGCGCCCTCGTGGCGGTGGGGCGGGGCGAAGCCCGCCCGGACGACGTGGAGGGCTGGCTGTCCGGTGCCATCGAGGCGCCCGACAACGCCGCTCCCGCGTCGGGCCTGTTCCTGGAGAGGGTCCTGTACCGGGGCGAGCCGTTGGAGCTGCCGCCGCTGGTGCCGGTCGGTGTGCCGTGGTTCGGGCTCGCGACTGGGGCGAGCCCCGAACGTGCGCCGAGACCGGACGCCCGCGGCTCAGCCGGAGGAGGCCCGGGGCGCCGCCGCCGGGGGGTCGCCCGCCGGGCTTGAGGAGGGCGGAGCCGGCTCGTCACCGCCGCACACCACCAGGAGAGGTGTTCCCTCGCGGAAAATGTGCAACAGGCGACGCGAGTCCTCTGCCGGCACCACCACCGTGATGGCGGGTGGGGGGACCTCGATGGGGCGTCCGGTCAGCCGCCGCCAACCCGACTCGAAGCGATCGCCGAGCCGTTCCCAGAAGCGCCCCGGGGGCTCGGGACCGAGGTGCAGGGACCAGCCATTGTCGAGCTCGATGTCGAACTGCGACGGCAGATCGGGCAGCGGCGTCGTGCTCGGCACCGGGGTCGGGGGCTCCGCATCCTCCTGGTAGGGCACGAGAGTCGGCGGAGCGACAACGCGCCGCCACTGCACCTCTGGGACCCCAGAGACCCGCCACACGACCGGCAGGCTCGGCTCCAGCTGCGCCTGGGGATGGCCGGGCGAGCGGCGCACGAGGAGCTGCACCGCCTGCGCCTGGATGCGGTCGAGCTCGTGACCCCGCGCCATCACCTGCAGCACGTCAGTGTCGACGTTGAGCCTCAGATAGAGCGCGGGCTCACGGGCCAGCGCGAGCTCCAGCTCGGTCGCGGACTCGCCTGCCAGCGCGACCGCGGCGCTAGTACAGGTACACGCGAGCGCCAACAGGAATCGCGCTGTAGACATACTCGAGGTCCTTGTCGCCCAGACGGACGCAGCCGTGCGTGACGCCCTGGCCGAGCAGAGTCTGGAACAGGGTGCCGTGGATGATGTAACCCTCGCCGAGGTACAACGCGTAGTCGCCGAGCGAGTTCGAGTCGATCCTCAGGCTGGGGTCCTTGGGAGGCTGGAAGCCCTCCTCGATGAAGGCCCAATCGGGCTTGGACCACACCGGATTGCGCACCTTACGGATGACGCGGCGCTCGCCGAGCGGCGTGTCGAAGGTCCAGACCTTTTTGCCGGAGGGGTGCACCAGCACCGTCCCGCTGCCGGTCGAGCACACCGCGTCCAGCAGTTGCGCGCCGTCCTCGAAGACCTTGAGCCGGTTGCGGTGGCTGTCGATCACGATGTACCTGCCACGCGGCCGCAGCTCGTCGAGTCGCTGCGTCGCGCGCTCCGCGGCGACTGGGTCCGCGGCTGCCGCGAGCTCGGCGAGGCAGGGCGCCGCGTCGCCGAGGGGCGTGACCGTGGTGCGGATGCCGAGCGCGAACAAGGTGGCGGCAGCGATCGCCACAACGCCGACGAAGGCCCCGAGCAGATACCACGGCCAGCGCCGACGGCGGCGCGGTGGCTCGGGTTGGAGAAGCCCATCGTCCTCGGGCAACTCGAGCTGCTCCAGCGGCTGCGGCGGGGTGTCGGGAGTGCTCACAGCGTCCCCACGATGGTAACCGAGGTGCCCTTTTGGACCTGCGGGAAGAGGCGATCCATGTCCTCGTTGGTCAGGGCGATGCAACCGTCGGTCCAGTCGCGCCCGCTGCCGCCGCCGCCATGGATCTCGATCAGGCTGCCGATCCCGGCCCGCTTCGGAATCGACCCGTTCGCCTTGCCCTGGCGGAAGCGACGCTGGTCCTCTGCGTTCGGGTAGTCGATGAGCAGGGCGAGGTAGTACTTGGTGGCGCCGCGGGACTTCTTGACCGTGATCCGGTAGCGGCCCTCGGGCGTAGCACGGTCGCCCGAGTAGCGCTTTCGCTCGAGGCCATTGCTACCGAACTCGGCATCGAACTGCGTGACTCTGCGACCGGACTTGTACAGAAGGACCTTTCGGCGGAGCTTATCGACCACGATCGCAGCGGACTTGGTGCGCCGGGACTCGTCGATCGCCGCCTCGGCCTGGCCGCGCCACATCGCGAGCAGCGAGGGGTCCGAGAAGCGAACGTGGTTGCGGTTCCACGAGGCGTCGAGCTCCGCGGCGAGGGTCAGCGCGTCCGCCGCGTGGTCGATCGCCGCCGGGTAGTCGCCGTGGGCTGCAAGTCGTCGCGCGGTCTCGACATGGGTGCGCCCAGCGGCGACCTGACCGGCATCGCGACCACTCATCCCGGACCGCCCGATCCTGCGGCTGGCTGCCGCGATCCGGACCTCCGCCCGTTCGAGCAGCTGCTCGAGGCGCGCCGCCTGAATGGCGCGTAGGGCCCGGACCTCCTTGAGGTTTCGCCGAGCAGCCTCGGTCGCCTTCAGCCAGGCCGCCGCTCCGCTCCCGGGCTCCCGACGCCAGACCGGGGCCGCTCGCTCCGCCGCCGTCGCCCGCTCGGCGCTCGCGACCATGCGCTCGATCTCCTCTGCGGCCTGGGGATCAACGGGCCGCAGCTCGTCGACCGCGCGCCCGAGGGCCGCGCGGGCGCCGTCCCACGTGATGGGGTCGGGCCCAGGTGCGGCACAGCCGACGCCGGCGGCCAGGGCGAGCGCCATGAAAGCCTGGGAAGGGTTACGAAAACGCCGGCGGCAGATGGCTGCCGCCGGCGCAAAAGAATGGTCGACCGAACTCAGCATCCGAGCTTGGTCCTGGCGCTCTCCAGGTCCGTCACCACGGTGGCGACCTGAGCCGCCAGCTGCTCGGCCATCGTCTTGGCCTGCAGGTACTGCTCGGCAGCAGCCGTCGACTGCACGTTGGCCAGCTGGCCACGCAACCCGTCAACGTTGCCCTTCATGATCTCGAGGTCAGCCTTGAAGCCCTTCGGGCGCTTCCGGCAGGTGTCGAGCGCCGCCAGGGCGGCATCGGCCTGCGCAAAGCTGGCTTCGAGGCCGGCAATCGCCTGCTCGACAGCGGCGCGCGCGGCCGCCTTGCCTTCGATCGCTGCCGACTGGGCGGCTGCAGCGTCCTGCTGGGCAGTGGCGAGGAGCTCGTTGGTCTTCTTGTAGGACCGGAACAGCGCAAACTTCTGCGCCTGGGCCTCGATCTCCGCCATCGCAGCGTTCATGGACTGCTGGGCCTTATCCCACGCCGCTCCGGCGTAGGTCGCGGCCTCAGCCTGGCCCGCCGCGTCGAGGGCCGCCTTGGCCTGGTCGATCGCAGCCTGCGGTGGCTTGGCGCACGCCGCCAGACCGATCATCGCGAGCACCAAACCAACCGCCACCATCACACGTCGACTCTCAGACATCTCCTTCTCCTTTCGAAGAGCCCCCTCGTGCGCATCTCCCCGACCCCACGTCGTGGCGGTGTGCCTCCGGAGCTCGCGGACGCTCGTGGACCGAACCGTCCGGTCTCGGGTTATAGACTCTAGCACGACTTTCGCCCCCTGGAACCGGGATCAAGCCCCTGGGGCGGGCTTGCCCCGTCTCTCCGGCGGTTGTCAAGAGCACTCCAGAGCTCCTCATGGACTCTGGCCGAACCCTGCGGATCGGCTGCCCCGCCGCCGGCCTCCCTCCTGGGGCCGATATTATCAACGGTCTCGGCAGCGAACGCAAGATCCCCCGCGAAAAATAGGTCCCGGCGCTGTATTCGGGTGCGACCCGCGATTCGGATGCGCGCAGCGCATCCTTCTCGGCGCGCGTGGGGCGTAGGCCAGCCGGGGACCGCGACGCCTCACGCACACCCGGAGGCCTACGACCCGCGTGCGCCGAGGGGTCTTCGCCCCGCACGCTCCTAAGACCATGCGCTGGTGTCGCCCGACTCGAAGCCGTCCGCGAACGGCAGCGGGCTGCCGGTCGTGAACGAGAACACGGTCGAGGCGGTGCCGGGCCCGCAGGCGTTCTCCGACCGCACCCGCCAGCGATAGGTGGTCTCCTCCTCGAGGTCGCTCGACGGCGTGAAGCTCGTTCCGACGATGCCGGACTCGGAGATCGCCGGGCTGCCGAACGCCGGGTCGTCATCGACCTCTAGCAAGTAACTGGTGGCGCCGGTCGCCGCGGACCACTCGAACTCCGGCCGCAGCGGTTGTGCGACCGCGCCGTTCGGCGGCGCGATCAGGGTGGGCGGCGCTGCCGTCAAGAGCACGTCGAGCGTGGCGTCGACGCTGTGGCCCGGGCTGCCGGAGGCGGTGCCGCTGATGGTGACCGTGTAGCTCCCGCCTGCCACTCCGCCGGTGTTGCCGATGGTGAGCTCGCTCGTCCCGGGTGGCGTCACCGGGTTGGGCGCGAAGCCGGCGCTCGAGCCGGCCGGGTTGCCGCTCGCCGCCAGGGTCACCGGCTCGAGCAAATCCGCTGATCGCACCGACGGTGACGGTGTAGTCGGCGCTGTCGCCGGCGCAGATCTGTACAGTGCCTGGAGTCGACGGCGAGCGTGAAGTCGGGGACGGCCGGCACGTCCGAAGCGTCGAGGACGTGGACTACTTCGAGCAGCTGGCTGCCGTTCGACGGGTTCTGGTTGCCGACTACGACCTCCGGCGTGCCGTCGCCGTTGAGGTCGCCGACCGGGTAGATGCTGTAGACGCGGTTCCCGGTGGGGTAGCTCCAGAGCACGTCGCCGTCGGTGCCGTCCATCCCGTAGGCGTAGGTGTCGAAGGAGCCGGCGACCACGTCCTGGAAGCCGTCCGCGTTGAGGTCGTCGATGGAGTGCACGAACCACACGTCGCCGCCGTTGAGGGTGCCGACCGTCGTCTTCCACACCTGCGCGCCGGTCAGGCCGTTGAGCACGATCACCGCGTTCTCCCACGACGCGACGATGACCTCGTCGTGGCCGTCGCCGGTGACGTCGTCGAGGATGTCGACCATGTTGCCGTAATCGCGTGACCTGGGTGCTCGCCCAGAGGAAGGCGCCGGTCGCGCCGTTGACGCAGCGAATGGCGATCCGCCCGTGGTCCACAGCACCGCCAGCGCCTCGTCGATCCCGTCGCCGGTGATGTCGGGGAGGACGCCGGCGGCGTAGACGCTGGCGCCGGGGTGTACGTCCAGAGCACGTGGCCGGCCGGGTTGGCCGTGCCGCCGTCGCAGGCAGACCAGGCGGTCGATGTCCTCGCCGACGCGCGGCCAGCACGTCGTGGTCGCCGTCCCCGTTGACGTCGCCGATGTCGCGGACGGTGTAGACCGCGTCGCCGGCGTAGTAGGTCCAGATCGGAGTGGCGGCGCCGCTCGAGGCGCCGTCGAGCATGGTCACGCTGTCGTAGTAGGACCCGGCTCCGAAGACCGCCTCGGGCACCCCGTCGCCGGTGATGTCGTTGAGCTCGTCCAGCGAGTACACCCAGCCCGAGTTCGGGGTGGGGTAGGTGTCGAAGGTCCACAGGATGTCGCCGGCGAGGCCGTCCAGGTTGTGGGCCGAGCGGCCGCCCCAGACGGTGCCGACCAGGATGTTCTGGTAGCCGTTGCCGTCCGGGTCGGAGATCGGCGTCGATCGTCTCCCAGTAGGGCGAGCCGTTGGAGGCGCCGCTGATCGGGTGCTGCGCCCACACCACCGTCGCCACACCGGAGCTCGCGCCGTCGAGGCAGAAGATGTTGTCGGCCTGCGACTCGTCGATGCCGACGATGACCTCGTCGCGCCCGTCGCCGGTGACGTCGGCGATCGACCGCACGCAGCGCACATGGTCGTAGGAGCTCATGGAGAACAGTCGGGCGGGGACCGGCATGCCGCGCAGGTCGGGACGCTCGACCGGCGGATCGGGCGGCACCTCGGCGCGGGCGCGAAGCGCAGCGAGCATCGACTCGGCGTCGTCCTCGGCCGGAGCAGGTGCCGCGATCGCGACGACAAGGCAAAGGGCCAGAAGGTTGAGTATCTGCGCCGATTTCATGCCGGCACCCCCGTTCGGAGAGAGCTGGAGTATATCGCCTCGCCACGCTATTGTCCGCGCCCGCTTCCGCTTCCGCTTCCGAGCCCGAATGAGATCAGGCAAGCACCTGGATGAGCCATCGAGGGGCCCCGCGATCTGTCGCACAGGGCGCGGCATACTGACACCGACGGCCAGCACGGGAGTAGATGCGGTGCGACCTTGGACAGCAGGTTTTCGTCGGGCGCGGAAGCGGAAGCGGGCACGGAAGCGGCCTCGGCTTGAATCGCCGGGAGCGCACGGACATAATGATCTGGCAGTGAAACTCTGCAGCCGACAGCTGGCAGCCCACCTGAGGGCGTCGAATCGAGGACTGGCCTGGTGACGGACGAGCAGCGGATCCGCGACCTGGTGCGCCGCGTGGTCTACCGCACGGTGGGCCGGGCCGAGCCCACGGCGCAGTCCGCGTCGTCGGCCCCGCGGCTGGTGACCGAGCGCGACGTGCAGGAGGCTCCGGCCGGCGGGACGCTTCGAGTGGCCGCGGGCGCCCTGATCACGCCGCTCGCCCGGCAGGCGGCCCTCGAGCGCCGGGTCCGGCTCGATGTCGCTGCGGCGTCGCCAACGGCTTGCGACGACGTGCCGGCGGCAGCGGCGGAGCGCACGGTGGCGATCGGGGCCGACCACGCCGGCGTCGCGCTCAAGGCAGAGCTCTCCGCGCTGCTCCGCTCGCTGGGCTGGCGCGTGGTCGACTGCGGGACCGGCGGCCCCGATCCGGTGGACTACCCGGACATCGCGCTCGCGGTCGGGGAGCTGGTAGCCGGCGGGAGGGCGGCCCGCGGCATCCTCATCGACGGCGCCGGCATCGGCTCGTGCATGGCGGCGAACAAGGTTCCCGGGGTTCGCGCGGCCCTCTGCTACGACGATGCGACCGCGGTGAACAGCCGCGAGCACAACCACGCCAACGTCCTGACCCTTGGCGCGGGGATGATCAGCGGGGAGCAGGCGCGGCGGATCGCGACGACCTGGCTCGAGACCCCGGCCGGAGGCGGCCGCCACCAGCGCCGGGTCGACAAGATCACCGCGATCGAGCGCCGCTTCTCACGGCCGGGCGGGGTCGCGCGATGATCGGCGGCGCGGCGGACGGGTTGCGATGAAGCTCGACGACGCGGCGCTGGAGCGGATCATCGAGCGGGTCACCCGCCAGGTGCTGCTCGAGATCCGCGAGCAGGCCGCGCAGGGCGGTGGCGAGGGCGCCGGCCGGAGTCTCCTCGACGCCGGCAACTACCTCCACCGGGTGCAGCCGGTGGTGCGCGCCGGCGCGGACCGGATCGCCGCCACCCTGGGCGCGGCCCCGACCGACGGTAGCCTCAGCCACCTCATCGACCACACCCTGCTGAAGGCCGACGCGACGCAGGACGAGATCGCGCAGCTGTGCTACGAGGCGCGCAAGTACGGCTTCGCGTCGGTCTGCGTCAACCCCTCGTGGGTCAAGCTGTGCGCCGAGCTGCTCAAGGGCTCCGAGGTGCTGGTGTGCACCGTGGTCGGGTTCCCGCTCGGCGCGACCTCGCCCGAGTCCAAGGCCTTCGAGGCGCAGAAGGCAGTCCGCGACGGCGCGACCGAGGTCGACATGGTGATCAACGTCGGCGCGCTGAAGTCGCGGGATTGGGAGCTGGTCGAGGGCGACATCGGGGGCGTCGCCCGCGTGTGCCACGCCGGCGGGGCGATTCTCAAGGTGATCATCGAGGCGGCGCTGCTGACCGACGAGGAGAAGGTGGCCGCCTGCCAGCTCGCCAAGGTCGCGGGCGCCGACTTCGTCAAGACCTCGACCGGCTTCGGCCCGGGCGGCGCGACCGCCGAGGACGTGGCGCTGATGCGCTACGTCGTGGGCAGCGAGATGGGCGTCAAGGCGGCCGGCGGGATCCGCACCCGCGCCGACGCCGAGCGGATGATCGAGGCCGGCGCCGACCGGATCGGCGCGAGTGCGTCAGCGTCAAGATCATCCAGGAGGCGGCGCCATGAGGGAGGCTGTCGATGGCGGTTGAGCTGCGCACCTACGTCTTCCTGGACAGCCTGCAGCCGCAGCACGCGGCCTTCCTCGGGACGGTGGCTCGGGGCTTCCTGCCGCTGCCGGGCGACGCCTCGCTGTGGATCGAGATCTCGCCGGGCATCGAGATCAACCGGATCACCGACATCGCGCTCAAGTCGACCCGGGTGCGGCCCGGGATGCAGGTCGTGGAGCGGCTGTTCGGGCTGCTCGAGGTCCACCACGAGGTCCAGGCGGAGGTCCGGGCGGCCGGCGCGGCGATCCTCGACGCGCTCGGCGTGGCCGAGAGCGACCGGATCAAGCCGGTGGTGGTGTCGAGCCAGATCATCCGGCACGTCGACGCCCACCAGGTCCAGCTCGTCAACCGCATGCGCTACGGGCACATGCTGCTGGCGGGCCAGACGCTCTACGTGCTCGAGGTCGAGCCGGCCGGTTACGCCGCCCTTGCCGCCAACGAGGCGGAGAAGGCGGCCGACATCAACATCCTGGACGTGCGCGCCTTCGGCAGCTTCGGGCGCGTCTACCTGGGCGGCGAGGAGCGCGACATCATGGCGGGCTACGGCGCGGCGGTGGCGGCGATCGAGAGCGTGACCGGCCGCAGCGTCGAGACCAAGCGACGAACCTGAACAATGGGTACCCTGTGAGCAGGGATGCAGGAGTGGGAGGAAACGATGGCTGAGGAGTATGGAGCGGTTGAAGCGCTCGGCATGATCGAGACCCGCAGCTACCCGGCGATGGTGGAGGCGGCCGACGCGATGGTCAAGGCGGCCAGGGTCGAGCTCGTCGCCTACGAGAAGACGGGCGGCGGCTACGTCACGGCGATCGTGCGCGGCGACGTCGCGGCGGTGAAGGCCGCGGTCGAGGCCGGCGCGCGGGGCGCCGAGAAGGTCGGCCAGCTGGTGGCGATCCACGTCATCCCGAGGCCGCACGCCAACGTCGACAGCGCGCTGCCGCTCGGCCGCCAGGGCAAGCCGGGCAAGCGCTGACCGCCCGGGCCCCTGTCGGAGAACGGAGTCCGCGATGCTGTTGGGACGAGTTGTCGGGACGGTGGTGGCGAGCCGCAAGGAGCCGTCGCTCGAGGGCCTGAAGTTCCTGGTGCTCAGGCAGCTCGACGTCGACGCGAAGCCGACCGGCGGCTACCGGGTGGCGGTCGACGCCGTGGGGGCGGGAATGGGTGAGGTGGTGCTGTTCGCCACGGGCAGCTCGGCGCGCCAGACCGCGGTCACCGACAAGCGGCCCTGCGACGGCGTCATCATGGCCATCGTCGACACCCTCGAGGTGGACGGCGCCGTCGCCTACGACAAGGCGCGGGACGGCTGACGGTGAAGCCTCCGGAGATCGACGCGGTCGTCGAGCGGGTGCTGGCCGAGCTGCGCCAGGGCCAGCGCGGCCGCCACGGCCCGCGACCCGAGGCCCGGGCCGGCGAGCGGCCGCCGCAGCCGGCGGCGACGCCACGCCACGGCAGCAGCCTGTTCGCCGACGTCGACGCCGCGGTCGGCGCGGCGCGGGAGGCGCAGCGGCGCCTGGCGTCGCTGCCGCTCGAGTTGCGGGAGCGGATGATCGCGCACATCCGGCGCGCCATGCGCACCAACGCCCAGCCTCTGGCCTACGAGGCCTGGACCGAGACCGGCATGGGCCGCTTCGAGGACAAGGTCGAGAAGATCCTGCTCAATGCCAACAAGACGCCGGGCAGCGAGCTGCTCGCGACCGGCGCGTGGAGCGGCGACGACGGGCTGACGGTCGTCGAGTACGCGCCGTACGGCGTCATCGGCTCGATCATCCCGAGCACCAACCCGATCTCGACCATCGTCTGCAACGCGATCGGCATGGTCGCGGCCGGCAACGCGCGTCGTCTTCAACGCCCACCCGGGGGCGCGCGGCTGCTCGAACCGGACCGTGGAGCTGATCAACGAGGCCATCGTCGAGGCCGGCGGACCGGCCAACCTGCGTGTGCGCGATCGCCGAGCCGACCATCGAGACGGCGCAGCGCATCATGAACCACCCCGGCGTCAAGCTCCTGGTGGTCACCGGCGGCGCGGCCGTGGTCCAGGCGGCGATGGCGAGCGGCAAGCGCGCGATCTGCGCCGGGCCCGGCAATCCGCCGGTGGTGGTCGACGAGACCGCCGACCTCCGCCAGGCGGGGCGCGACATCGTGCGCGGCGCCTCCTTCGACAACAACATCATCTGCACCGACGAGAAGGAGGTCTTCGCGGTCGCGTCGATCGCCGACGAGCTCATCCGGCAGATGTGCGCGCACGGCGCCCTGCGCATCGACAGCGGCCAGCTCGAGCGGCTGCGCGACGCGATCTTCGCCGACCGCCCGCGACCGGGCGAGCGCGGCCGCATGAACGCGGCGTTCATCGGCAAGAACGCAAAACGCCTGCTCGCCGAGATCGGCGTGGCGGCCGGCGACGAGCTGCGGCTCGTCGTGGTCGAGGTCGAGCGCGACGACCCGCTGGTGCTGACCGAGCAGATGATGCCGATCCTGCCGGTGGTCCGGGTGCGCGACGCGGACGAGGGCGATCGATCTCGCCAGGGCGGCCGAGCACGGCTGCCGCCACACCGCCGTCATGCACTCCAAGAACCTCGACCACCTCAGCCGGATGGCGCGCGAGATGGACTGCAGCATCTTCGTCAAGAACGGCCCGTCCTACGCCGGGCTCGGGCACGGCGGCGAGGGCTACAGCTCGTTCACCATCGCCAGCCCGACCGGCGAGGGGCTGACCAGCCCGGTGAGCTTCAGCCGCATCCGCCGGTGCGTGCTCAAGGACTCCTTCCGGATCGTGTGAGGGAAAGCGACGGAGCATGATCGAACCAGCCCTTGCCCTGATCGACTTCGCGAGCATCGCGGCCGGCTTCGAGGCCGCGGATGCGATGGCCAAGCGCGCCCAGATCGACGTCATCCGGGCCGGCACGGTGCAGCCCGGACGCTACCTGGTGCTGATCGGCGGCACGGTGGCCGACGTCGAGGAGTCGCTGGCCGCCGGCCGCGCCGTCGGCGGGTCGGCGGTGCTCGACGAGGTCTTCCTGCCCCACGTTCATCCAGAGGTGGTGGCGGCGATCGGCGGCGGCCGGGTGCCGGATATCGAGGACGCGCTCGGCGTGGTGGAGACGGGCACGGTGGCGGCAGCGATCCGCGCGGCCGACGCCGGCGTCAAGGGCGCCGACGTACGGCTGGTCGAGATCCGGATGGCCGACGGCCTCGGCGGCAAGGGCATCGTGCTGTTCTCCGGTCTGGTGGCCGACGTGCAGGCGGCGGTGGAGATCGGCGTCGGGGTGCTCGAGCGGCCCGAGCAGCTGGTGCGCAGCGTGGTCATCCCGCGGCTTCATCCCAGCCTCTGGGAGAACGTGGCCGACGCCACGCGATTCAGCGCGCGGGTGCTGGAGAAGCTGTGAAGCTCGCCCGCGTGATCGGCACCGTGGTGGCGACCCGGCGCAGCACGGGCCTGGAGGGGATCAAGCTGCTGGTGGTGCAGCCCCTCGACGAGGACCGCCGGCCCGCGGGGCGGCCCGAGGTCGCGGCCGATGCCACGGCGCAGGCCGGGCCAGGGCAGCTGGTGTTCATGGTGGCGAGCCGCGAGGGGGCCCAGGCGATGCCCGAGCTCTTCGTGCCGGTCGACCTCGCGATCACCGGGCTCGTCGACGACGTCCACGTCGTCGAGGCGGCGCGGCGCGGCCCGGCGACTGCCTCCTGGCGAAGGGGAGAGTGATGTACCTCGGCAGGGTGATCGGCTCGGTGGTGGCGACGATCAAGATCTCGCACCTCGCGGGCCGGCGCCTGCTGATGGTCGACCGGCTCGATCTCGACGGCCAGGTGACCGGCGCCTACGACATCGCGGTCGACGTCGTGCAGGCCGGGCCCGGCGACACCGTGCTCGTGCTCGACGAGGGCAACGGCGCCCGCCAGATCCTCGGCCTGGATCCAGGCGCGGTGCGCGCGGTGATCGTCGGCATCGTCGACGAGGTCGATCTCGCATCCGGTCCATGAGGCCGACCCCCTGGTTTCCGTCGCGGTGGGTTCGCCCATGCTGACCGCGCTCAAGGTCGCCGCCGGCCTCGCCGCGCTGGGCTTCGTGCTGATCGCCCTGGTCGCCGTCGCCGGAGGGGTGGCGGCCCTGGTGCGGCGAGCGGTCCGCGGGGCCGCGGAGTGCGGCCGACCGGGCTTCCGCAGCCGCCGGGTGACCGCCCGGGCGCGGGCGAGCACGACGTCTGAGGCGCCCTTGCCCGAGCGCGGATCCGGAAGCGGGCGCGGAAGCGGGCGCGGAAGCGGGCGAGCAGGGCGTGGGTTGGAATCTCCACCGAATCGCAGCCGTTGGCCGGGGAGGGAGGATCGACGACCATGAAGCCCATTGTTGACATCACTGCGCCCGTGGTGCTCGCGGCTGCGGGCCTGCTCTGCGCCGTCGTGCCGCCGGTGCTCGCCGGCGAGCCCGCGACGCCGGCCGTGATCGACCACACCGTGACGACCCTCGAAGGCGACAGCCTCGAGCTGGCGTCCTTCCGCGGCAAGCCGATGCTCATCGTCAACACCGCGTCGAAGTGCGGCTACACGCCGCAGTACGCGGGCCTCCAGCGGCTGCACGAGCGCTACGGCGAGCGCGGCCTGGTCGTCCTCGGCTTCCCGTGCAATGACTTCGGCGGCCAGGAGCCGGGGACAGCCGTCGAGATCGGCGACTTCTGCCGCAAGAACTACGGCGTCAGCTTCCCGATGATGGCCAAGGTCCACGTTAAGGGCAAGGAGCAGGCGCCCATCTACCGCACCCTGACCGAGCAGACGGCCGACGGCATCCGCGGCGAGATCAAGTGGAACTTCACGAAGTTCCTGGTCGACGGCGACGGCCACGTGGTAGCGCGCTTTGGCTCCTCGGTCGATCCGGAGGACCCTGAGCTCATCGCAGCGATCGAGAAGCTGCTGCCAAAGGCGTGACCCGGCGTCGCCGGGGGAAGCCTGGAGTCATCCCCGTGCCCGCTTCCGCTTCCGCGCCCGCTTCCGATGCCAACGCAGGCTCTCGGGGAGGCTTCTCGCCGTGCATCCTCCCCGGCGGCTGAGACGGGACCCTGCATGCCTCTCGTCAGCCCTCACGTCCGGACTCGAACGCGGCAACGGGTGGGAGCTCACGAGCCCTCGCCCATGACCTGCACATCCGACGTCGCGAAGTGGCTCTGAGACGAAGCCGGGCTCGCAGCCGGACGCGGAAGCGGAAGCGGAGGCGGATGCGGAATTGGAGACGGAGACGGGCAGGGGGCTTCTCACCTTCTCCCCATTCCCCTGGGTGGGCGGCGGCGTTGGGATCTCTGGACCCATTCTCAATAACCATATAGCTATTGCGATATTTGTGCGCATGGTCTAAGGTGTGCCTGCCGCGACGTGCCGAGCTCGAGGGGGCGGGCGGTCGACAGACAGGGGAGTGATCCAGCCCGGCGCTTCGCGGATTTTCGTGTAGGAGGGCATGCCGCGGATGCGACGATCCAAGACTTCGAGCGTGCTGGCGCGTGTGCTGGTCCTGGCCGTGGTGGGCGCGACCGCCGGCGCGGCAGTGGCCGCTGACCGGATGGTCCTCGGCGAGTACTTCACTGCCACCTGGTGAAGCACCTGCGCGACCGCCGGTCCGGTGGTCAACACCCTCATCACCAACTATCCGAGCTTCGTCGTCGTCGAGTACCACGTGACGGCCCAGGATCCCTACTCGGAACCCTGGGGCGATGACCGGGGCGATTTCTACAACATCTGGGCGCTTGGCATTCCTTGGTTCGCCTATGACGGGTTGTTCGACGCCTGGCCGATCGCCAACTACGAGCCAGCCCTTGTCCAGCGGATGGCAGTGCCGACCGACGTGACGCTCGAGCTGTCCGGGGTTGAGCTGGCCACGGACACCTGGGAGTTCACGGTCGAGGCCTGCGTCGAGGCCGGCGGCATCGGCAAGGACATGCGGATCTACATGGTCCAGGCGCTCGACAAGTACCCGGTGTCGCCCACGTACTCGCGCAACACCTTCCAGCAGGCGGCCGCGACCGAGGACGTGACGGTGGCCGCGGGCGAGTGCGCCGAGGTCCTGCGGACCTTCACCTTCGACGCGCTCAGCATGGCCAATCCGGAGGACATCGTGGTCATGGCCTGGGCCCAGGAGCCGTTGCCCGGGATCCCGGCCGAGGTTCACCAGGCGGCGCAGCTCAAGTGGCCCTTCGTCGAGGCCGCGATGTTCGCCGACGGCTTCGAGTCGGGCGACGCGTCGGCCTGGTCGGCAACGGTGCCGTAGCGCCAGATGATCGGACGATTGACGTGATCGACCTTCACGAGGAGAGATCGGGGGGAGCCATGGAGAGTCACAAGGTTCATGTTGGAGCAGCACTGCTGGCGCTGGCCGTCATCGGGATGACGGCCGGGAACGTGGTGGCCGCGGACCGGACGGTGCTGATGGAGTACTTCAACGCCACCTGGTGAATAGCCTGCCAAACGACCATGAGGTACGTGGTCACGCCATTTGTCGATGAAACCTATCCGGACAATGTTGCGTTCCTGGCGATCCACCTCTCCGACGGCTACCAGACCGCCTTCGGTCAAGTGCGCCGAAACGGCTACTACCCGGGCACGATGTACATCCCGGACGCGATCGTCGACGGCGGGGTCAGCCACTACGTCGACTATCCCGGGAACCCGCCGACTCCGTGGACGAACATGGTCGACGCCCGGCTGGCGCTGCCGACCGACATCACGATCGCGATCCTGCCGCGCCGGCAGAACGAAACGCAGTGGCTCTTCACCGCCGACGTGTGCATGGAGCCGACCGGCAGCGCGCGCAGCGTGGCCGTCAATCTGGCGTGGACCGTGGACGACTACCCGACGGGCTACCCGTACGTCTACCGCAAGACGCTGCGCGGCGGCTACGGGCCCGAGGTCGCCGACCTCGAACCCCGGTGAGTGCGTGCAGGTCGACGCGACCTTCACCTTCTCGTCGATCGAGCTCGACCGATGGACCGGCGTCGAGATCGTGGCGTGGGCCCAGACCCCGGCGAGCGGCTGGGGCGAGGCCTATCAGGCGGCCACCCTGTCGATGAACGTGTTCGAGGACGCCTTCGAGTCCGGCGACCTGTCGGGCTGGAGCTCGGTGCAGCCGTAGCAATCAAGCCGCCGCCGGAGCCCGGCGGACGGCACGTGACGACGACCCGCCTCGCGGGAAGGCGGGCAGGGGAGTGAGCATGCGAGAGAGACTGACGATGGTGCTTGCGCGCCGCGGTTGGATCGGCCTCGCGGCGGCGGTTTGCGTGCTGGTGCTCGCAGTAGCGGCCGGCGTCGGCGCCGGCCAGCAGGACTTCAAGCTCAAGGACCTCGACGGGAACACCTTCCGCCTCGCCGACCACAAGGGCGAGGTGGTCTACGTGAGCTTCTGGGCGACCTGGTGCGTGCCGTGCCGGCGCGAGCTGCCGCTGCTCGAGAGCATGTACTCCGAGCTCAAGGACCGCGGCCTGCTGGTGGTCGGGGTCAACACCGATCCGGCCGCCAACAAGAGCAAGATCAAGCCCTTCGCCAGCCAGTACCGCTTCACCTTTCCGACGGTGCTCGACCCGGACAACAACGTCCACGACACCTACAACCCGAGCCGCGAGCTGCCCTACGGCCTGCTGATCGACCGCGCCGGCAACCTCCACAAGACCTACGCCGGCTACCGCACCGGCGACGAGGAGCTGCTCCGCCAGGACATCCTCGCGCTGCTCGGTGAGGCCCCTGCCTCGAGCGAAGCTGGGGCTGGAGGGAGCGGAGCGCCGGCGGATGAGTAGGCTCGGCATCGCGGCGCTGCTGTTGCTGGCAGCGGCCGCGCCGGCCTGGGCTCAGGACGACGGTGCGCCGGCGAGGCCGGGGAGCGCTCGTACCGCCTGTTCGGGACCTGGAACGTCACCTACGAGGACAACCAGACCAACGAGGACGAGGACGAGGCGTACCAGAAGCTCAAGAGCCTGCTTCAACCTCAACCTGGTGTGGTGGAGGATGTCGGCAGGGGTCCAGCTCGAGTACCTCGACTACTCGGACCCCGAGCTGGTCGATCCCGGCGACCTCGATCGCCTGCGCGAGGGCTTCGAGCTGCGCAAGTACTGGGTCGAGTACCTGAGCGACCCCTTCGACGCCCGGCTCGGCACCTTCTTCAGCTCCTTCGGCCACGGGCTGACGCTCTACGTGCAGAAGAACGACGTGGTGGGCTTCGACGAGCCGATCCACGGCGGCACCGCGACTCTGAGCATCGGGCGCCTCGAGCTGACGGCGCTCGGCGGCGAGGTCTCCGAGCCGCTGCTCTCCGACCGCTTCGGCCGCGAGTTCGAGGACACGATCTGGGGGTCATCGGTGCGCGTCCAGCTGCCGGCCGAGCTCTACGTCGGAGGCTCGATCGTCGGCGCCGAGCTGCAGAGCACCTTCCCCGACCAGCCGGACGACGAGGTCGACGTCTGGGCCCTGGAGGCCGGCGGCATCGAGCTCGGCGGCGTGCTCGACGTCCACGGCGAGTACTCCGAGATCGAGCAGACCGAGCGCGGCCGCCTCACCGAGGGCTACGGCGGGTACCTGGCGTTGTCGTCGACGCTCGGGCCGGTGACCCTGCTCGGCGAGTACAAGGACTACTGGAACTTCGGCTACCGCTACAGCAACCCGCCCACCGCGGGCTCGAACCTCGAGCCCTACGACCACGCCGACGTCAAGGGGCCGCGGCTCATGGTGTCGGGCGACATCCTGGCCACCGGCACCAGGTTGTACGCGAGCATCGGCGACTTCGACAGCCACCGGAAGGAGGACTCTCTCGGTGGCACCGACGGCGACCGTCAGTTCGAGTGGTACGCGGGGGTCGAGGAGACTGCCGGCCCACTGTACCTCGAGGCGAGCTACTTCAACCGGGACTGGCAGGACCGCGGGATCACCGAGGAGCACGTCATCACAGACGTCCACCTCGCGATCCTCGGCGGACGAGGCGACCTGAGCGGCGGCTACGACACCCGCACGGAGGACTTCGGCTTCGCGAGCTCGGACCTCGACCGCTCCTACCTCGGTTTCTCGCTGTCGCCCTACGGGTCGGTGACGGCGCGCTTCGCCCGCGAGGAGCGCAGCGGCGCGGGCTCCGAGGACTTCTGGGGAGGAGAGATCGAGTTCTTCCCGATCCGCGCCATCACCCTCGGCCTGTTCATCGGCGGCGACCCCGGAGGGCTGGTGTGCTCCGGCGGGCAGTGCCGGATCGAGCCGCCGTTCGAAGGCCTGCGCGCCCGGTTCGCATGGCGTTTCTGATCGCGTTGCTCAAGGTCGTAGACGCTGTCCAGACTGAGTCTCAAAAAGTGAGCAGGAAGCCGGAAGAATATTACTGCTCGTCGATTTGACCATAGACTTCTTCGGCACTCGCCGCTATGATTCGAGCGGGCGAATCGACGATCCCGGGAGATCCCGCCCGTCGAGGCGCCCAGGACCTTGGGGGTGATGGGGAGCATGACACCGGCGATCACGAAGCGTCGCGTTCTCGTCCGTGGGCGTGCTCGGTCTCGCGCTGGCGGCGATGCTGGCGGTGCAGGCGCAGGCGGCCGAGAGGGTGGTCCTCGCCGAGTACTTCACGAGCATCTATTGAACGTCCTGCGCGGCCGCGGGTCCCGCGGTCTCCGACCTTCACGACGTGTACCCCGACCGGCTCGCGATCGTCGAGATGCACACCTTCGGCGACCCCTACGTGGCGAGCTGGGGGCAGGAGCGGTTGTCCGACTTCTACCGCTCGTGGTGCGGCGACACCATCCCGATCATGATGTACGACGGGTACTGGTACTGGATTGACCCTGCGGACTTCACCGACGGGCTGCGGGACCGGCTGAACGACCCCACCGACGTCACCATCGAGCTCAGCGCCGTCGAGAACCGCGAGGCGGTGTGGACCGTCGTCGCCGAGGTCTGCATCGAGCCGGGCGGGGCGGGCAAGCGGATGCGCATCTACGCCGTGGAGACCCTCGACCACTTCCCGGACGACCCGTCCTACTCGCGCAACACGCTCCGCCAGGCGGCGCTGACCCAGGACGTTGACCTCGACCCCGGCGAGTGCGCGGTGGTCGAGAGCACCTTCAACTTCGACGACACGAGCTGGAGCCGCCAGGAGGACATCCGGATCGTCGTCTGGGCCCAGGAGACCGCGGACACAGGGCCGGCGAACGTCTTCCAGGCGGCCCAGATGGGCTGGCCGTTCCCGCAGTCCGGAAGCGCCGAGCCGGACTATCCACGCCAGCTGCCGTTCAGCTTGCCGCTCTACGACGGTGAGTACAGCGCCTGGCTGGAGGACGTGCGTCCTGCGGCGGTGCTCGCCGGCAGCGACGAGCAGATCCAGGCCACCTACCAGGCACTGTGTGGCGACACCAGCGGCCTCTACCCGGTCGACGATCCGCCGACCACCGACCAGCCGATTCCGCAGGTTCGCGCCGACGCCGGCGCTCTCCCGATCTTCGCGGCCAGCGCCGGCAGCCAGGAGGTGCTGCTCTGCGACTACGCCGGCTTCGGGCAGTACCCCAACTCCAAGTGGGGCGTCTCGACCGAGGGCGGGCCGGTCGAGGTCCCGGCGTGTGCCGGCAGAAGTGCGGCCGTCCGGGCCGGCCGGGCTCGACGCCGACGGCTACCTGCTCCTGGTCGCAGGTGACACTGCCTACGATTTCTGGCAGGCGACCACGGTGCGGGAGGGCGAGTGTCAGAGCATGGGCGCAGGCCTTCCCGGTCCCGCCATCCTCCAGGCGGGCCAGGCTGACTTCGGGGACATCCACGGCAGCGGGGCCAACCCGGCAGGCGTGCGGGGCGCGCGCCCCACCGGGACGCCGCTGCTCGCCGGCGCCATCCTCCCCGAGGACGTCGAGTCGGGCGAGATCGCCCACGCGCTGGCGGTGGCGATCCCGGGGATGCGCAACCGGAGCTCCGACCCGTCGAGCCCGCTGGCGGCGGACGTCGTCTACCCCGCCTCTTCGACCGACGGTGTTCGCTACAGCATCAACGACAAAGCGCTCGCAGCCGGACAGCGCCTTCGCCTGCGGGGCACCGTGGTCGGCGCCGACGGCGACGTCATCAACGAGAACGAGCTGACCCCGATCACCCGGATGTTCCTGCGGGCGCTGCGTCGCTACGGGGCCTACGTCGTGGACACCGCCGACGGGCTTTCATTCTTCGCCGAGGATATCCACACCGCGGTGTTGGATCTCGACGATGACGAGATCAACACCCTGATCGGACGGCCGGCGGGGACGGCGCTGCCGTCGGACATGACCCGCTGGCAGCTCGTGATCGAGACCCTCAACCAGGAGCTCACAGCCATCCCCTTCGCCGAGGGGCCCTGCAACGGAGCTGCGACGACCGTGGAGACCGCGAACTTCCTGGTGGTCGAGCCGGCGTCCGCACCGCCAGCGCCGGGCGGAGCCATGCGGCGGATCGGCGGCCGGCTCCGGCCTGGGCCGCCATAGCAACCGGGAACCCGCACCCAAACGGGCATTCAGATGGGCGAGGCAACGCTGCCTCGCCCGCTGCTCACGTGGTCGCCACGACCTCGAGCTCGCGAATGAGGCCCGGCCACCCCAGGTCGGAGAACCAGTTGATACGCTCGTCGACCATGTCGATCTGGATCAGGTAGCGGCCTTCCTTGCGCGGCGCCCGCAGGCGCAGGTCGAAGTCCCGGCGGCTTCCCGGCGGCATCACCCCGGCCTCGAGACCGGCGCGCGCGATGTCGACCGCGGGGCCGCTCGGCGTCCGAAAGAGCTCGATCGGGTCGGTGGGTGGCTCCGCGAAGGGTCCGATGAGGCGGGCGCCGAGCCGTACTCCCTCGGTACGATTGTCGGTCATCCGCCAGTTGTCGCCGCCGCGGTTGGTGACGCGCACGGTGAGCCGCAGCGTCTCGCCGGTCGCAACCGACGGCGGGAGCTCGGTCAGCAGCTCGAGCGCGGCGTTGTAAGGCTCCGGGCAGTAGATTTCGGCGACCCACTGCCTGAAGCTCGCCGCGCCCTCGGGGCGGCCGGTGGCGGAAAGGTGATCCTCGTAGGACGCGAAGAAGCGGTGGAGCGGGCAGGAGCCCGGGTCGCACAGGTGGCCGTTGCGTGGGGACATCTGGCGCAGCGCTCGCTCGACCGGGGCGTCGGCGAGGACCAGTACGACGGCCGACGCCCAGCCGGAGCGGTCGACGCCGCGCAGGCAGTGAAAGAGGAGCGGCCGCTCGGCGTCGTCCAGGATTCGGATCACCTCCTCGACCTCCGCCCGCCCGGGCCACTCGTCGACGCTGAATGGAAGTGTGACGTGGTGCACGCCGAGCGAGGCGCAAAGCTCCCGCTCGGCGCCGACCCAGTCGTCGTCGGGGCCGCTGCCCGTCAGGCTCACCACCGTGCGCAGGCCGAGACGCTCGATCGCCTGCTGCAGCTCGCCGCCGTCGAGACGGCCGGAGCGCATGATCTCGCCCGGGATCACCTGCAACATGCGGTCGTCGGTCGCCAGCCAGAGCAGCAGCAGGGCAAACCCGACCAGGCCCGCGAGCACCGCGCTGCGTCGCAGCAGGCGCAGGCCCGAGCTCCGATTGGGAGTGCCCGGAGGGCCGCTGCGGCCTTCGACGTTGGCAACGACAGGTTCCTGCACCGTCGGGTCCTGCGGCCACTCGGCGGCGGCCGGCAGGGCTCAGTATAGTGCGAACCCATGCCCCGGGATGCTACCGTTTCAGAGCCGGGCGCGCCCTCCCGTCGTCCCACCGGCCGGCAGGCCGCGGGATCGGGCAGGGATGGTGCTGCTGGCGGAGGGCCGATGGTGGACACGGGTCGATCCGGGCGGGTGCGCAGGCGGGCTGCGTGGCTGCTCGCGGGTGCGCTGGCGGTCTCCGCCGTTGCCGGGATGCCGGCCGATGGCCGGCCTCCGGCCACGGCGACGGCGCCGTTTCCGCTCGACGAGTTCCTGAGCTACAACGTCAGCTACCTCGGCATCCACTGCGGCGCGATGACCCTCTCGAGCTTCACCGAGAACCAGGGCGGCACGCCGATCTATCGCATCGACCTGGCCGCCCGCACCTCGAAGTTCTTCGACGGCGTCTACCGCGTCCGTGTTCGCATCGAATCGACGTACAGCGCAGAGCGGGCGTCGTCGCTGAGCTACCACCACCACGGCGAGGAGAAGGGCGAGCACAAGGACGAGCTGTGGCAGGTCGACTTCGCGGCCTCCGAGGTGCACCGGACCCGCGATGGGAAGCTGACCACCTTCCCCCTGTCCACCGATGGGGTCGTCGACCCGCTCAGCTTCGTGTACCGGATGCGCGTGCTGCTGTCGAAGGCCGGCGAGCGGGCGACCCTCGCCATGATGACGAGCGGCGGCGCCGTCGAGACCGTGGCCGAGGTGGTGGAGAAGCGCACCGTGAAGACCCCCTTCGGCGCGCGCGAGGTTCTCGTGATCGTCCCGCGCCCGCAGCAGGACGAGCTGTTCTCGAAGAAGGGGAGGATGGAGATCTGGGTCGGCGCCGACGAGCGGCGGCTGCCCTACCGGGTGGTGTTCGACCTTCCGTTCGGGAAGGTCGTGGCCCGGCTGGAGGCGGTCGACGACCGCGCCAACGTCAGGAACCTGCTCGCGGACGGCGGTGGCTGACGACCTGAGCGGCCCGGCCGCTGCAGCGGTCGCAGCCAGCGTGCCGCTCGGCGCGGCTCAGCTCCCGCCGGCGGAAGGCGGGGTCGCGCTCGCGGCGGCCGGTGGCGGTTGAGGCGCGCAGGCGATGGTCTGGCGCTCCCCTGGGTAGATCGCGGTCAGCGTGTCGCCCACGATCTCGAGCGCCGACGGCCGGCCGCCGTAGACGCTCGTGAGCATCCCGGAGTCGATGACCAGAACTCGTCCCGAGAAGCGCGACCGGATCCGGCCATCCGGCTGCGGGTAGTGGCCGACGACCTGACGAGCGACGCCGAGCCCTTCGAGCAGGCTCGCGATCTCCGCGCCGCGCTCGAGCTCGTCCCAGGTCGCGAGACCGCGGAACCAGATCGGCCCGTCGTCAGCCATCAGGTAGCCGGCGCCGAAGTTCAGCTCGAGGCGGCTCGCCCGGTTCTTGCGTTCGCGCGGGACCGCAGTGGGTGGTTGGGCCGCGATCCACTCGAGCTCGCGCCGCGCCTCGCTGACCAGCTCGATCACCGAGCTCCAGGGCAGGGCGAGGCCCTCGGCAACCATGAAGGTGCGGGTCTCGTCGAAGAGCACCAGCTCGGCCGCTGCCCGGCGGTTGATCTCGTCGACCCCGACGCCCGCGAGCGAGGGACCGTACCCACCGTGGACGAACAGGGTCTCGCCGAGGATCACGGCCACCGGCCGGCGGCGAAGCCAGGTTCCGTAGACGCCCTGCACGCCGAAGGCCTCGCTGTACTCGACGAAGCCGGGCGGGTGCATCGCCAGCCACTGGTCGGCGGCCTCGTCGGAGAAGACCGGCTGCCGGCCGAGCTCGACCTCCCGCCGCCGCCAGAGACTCTCGAAAGCGGCCAGTGCCTCGGCGCGACGCCGCCGGCTTTCCTCCGTGACGAACTCGGTGAAGGCGTCGCTGTTGACATCGCGGGTGATGCCGAGCAGGTTCATGACCTCGTGGTTGCCGAGGAGGACGATCACCCGTCCCCCGGAGCGCGGGGCCTCGAGCTCGAGGCGCATCAACAGGTCGAGCACCTCGCGCAGCCGCACGCCGCGGTCAAGCAGGTCGCCGAGCTGAATGAGGGTCGCGCTGCCGCCCGTCCAGCTGCCGGTCGTGTCGATCAGCCCGGCCTCGCTGAGGATCGACGTCAGGCCGTCGATGCTGCCGTGGACGTCGCCGATCGCCACGACCCGCGGCAGCACACTGCCGCCGGCCTCGACGCCGAAGGACGGGTTCGGCACCGACACCCCGGCGGCCACGGCGACTGCCAGCGCCGCCGTCCAGCGGCGCCACGGGTTGCGGCGCGCCGACGTCACTGGAGCCCCGCCGGAACCTCGATGGCGCTGTGAGTGAGCTGGCGGAAGAGCGCCCGCACGATGTCGATGTTGGTGGCGAGGAGGTCGAAGAAGTCATCGGCCTCGATGACGAGCGCGCGGGTGTCGGTGACGGCGGTTGCATCCCGCGATCGCAGCTGGCCGCGCAGAATGTCGATGACACCAAAGGTCTCGCCGGCGCTCCGGCGCAGCGGATCGGCACCGTCGGCCATCAGGTCGACCTTCCCCTCGACGATGCAGAAGAGTGCGTCAGGGGGCTCGTGGCGCTGATAGACGATCCCGCCCGCCTCGAACCAGATCTCGCTCGCGATCGACGCGAGCTGGAGCACCTGCTCGGCGTTGCAGGCGGCGAACAGATCCACGCCCTGGAGCAGGACCACCTTCTCGATGAGCGCCATCTTCTTCATGTCGGCTGGCCCTCCAGGTGTGGCGGCCTCGGTGGACGGGGGAACGCCGGGCCCCCTCTGCAACCCGAGCTTGGCGACCACCCATTCCGAGGTCTCGCGCAGGAACTGGTTTGGGGTACGGAGTCCGAGCTCGCCGACCGTGCGATAGAACTCGGCGATCCTCTCGGTGTAGACCGTGTGGATGGCCGCGAAGGCGAGCACGCCCGCCGGATCGCTGGCGGCGTCCGGGTCGAGCAGCCGGCCGAGAGTCTGCTCGGGCGTGTCGATCGTGATATTGAAGATCTGGGCGGCCTTTCGCAGCTTGTCTTCGACCGGAGCGTCGTCGATGACTGCAAAGACGTCGCGGCGGACCCCGCCGGCGAGCGAGTTGTCGAGATACTCGAGCGCAGTGGCGCGCAGCCCCTGCTGCCCGCTGCCGAGGCTGCGGTAGGTGGCCTCAACGTCGCGGGCCGGGTGGATCAGCTTGAGTAGCCTGAAGATGTTCTCCACGGCGCTGGCCATCCGCTGGGCCAGGACCTGCTGGAGGAGGGTCGGGACGCGGCCCGAGCTCTGCCAGAGCGCGTACGGGCCGTCGAAGCGCGCCTCGTGCCACGACGACACGGCAAACAGATCGGCGAGGCTGCGCAGGTAGACGAAGGCGTCGCGCCGGATCTGCTCGGCGGCGATGTCAGGCCGGAGGTGGATCTCGGGGTGGTGGGTGCGCAGGTAGGCGAGCGCCTCGATGACGTTCTTCCGGATCACGGGGTCGGAGGACGACAGACCGTCGACCAGGCTCGCGACCGCAGCCGACGAGTTGATCTTGGCGAGCGTCATCGGCACCGCGCGGCGGACCCCGATCTGCTCGTCCTCGGCGTTCATGAACAGCACCAGGGCCGAGATCGCGCGCTCGCCGTGAGCGACGACGGCGTCGCGCGCGAGCTTTCGCAGCCGGCGGTTGCCCATCAGCGAGATCATGATCGGGACATACAGCGGGTTGGGCCCATCGCGCTCGAGACGGGTCCGGACGGCGGCGATGGCCTCCTGGACGACCGCCCGGTTGGAGTCATACAGGAGCTGGACCACCGAGGCCGCCGCGACCGGCTCGCGGATCGCGGCCACGGCGCGCGCCGCCTCGATCCTGATGGCGGTGTCGGGCGAGGTTGCGAGCTCGTTGAGAACGGCCTCTGCCCGGCTCGCGATCTCGGGGTTGTCCACCCCGGCGAGCGAGGCCACCGCGGCGGCCCGGATCCTGGGGTCGGAGTCGTCCAGCTTGGGCAGCACGGTGGCGAGGGCGTCCCCGCCTTTGAGGGCGACGAGCGCCTGGATGGCGGCGGTGCGGACCTCGAGGTCGGGATCGGCGATCGCGCGCTCGACGAGGGGAATCGCGTCGGTGCGACCCGCGGCGGAAAGGACGGCAAGGACCTTGCGCCGGACCCGGGGGTCCTCGTGGTGGAGCAGCAGCGGCGGGACGAGCCGGTGCTGCCGGCTCCCGGCGAGCAGCTCGAGGCTGTGCAGGACCTGGCGGGGCTCCGAGCTGCCGAGCGCCTCGACCAGCGTTGTGATGGTCGTGACGTCGCCGGGGTCGACGACCGGCATCTCGTCGATCACTCCGGAGCGCAGGCCCTCGCGGAAGGCGAGCACGTACTCGCGCCGCGCCAGGGCGGTGATCCAGAGCCAGACCACGACCAGGACCAGGGTCGCCCAGCCGACCTGTTGCTGGCTCACCTTGTGGTAGACGACGGGGAGCAGCAGCAGCGCAGCGGCGCCGCGGCCCACGCGCTGGACGAAGAGGTCGATGAAGGCCTTGGCCTGGAGGCGCAGCGGCGACGGCACCGGCATGAACAGCAGCTCGCGGCTCGACTGCTCGACCGAGTAGCGGAAGCCGGTCTCGGAAAGCTTGAGGATGTAGGCCGCGGCGAGCGGCGCCAGGGTCAGCGGACCGAAGGTCAGGAGCAGGAGGACGGTCGAAACCGCCACCGACAGGGGCAGCACGCGCAGGCCGACGGCGACGCCGAGCCGGCGGTGGATGCGCTGGGTGAAGAAGATCTGAAACAGGAAGGCGAGCAGGCCCATCACGCTGTAGAAGTTGCCGAAGATTTCGGTCAGGCGTTCGAGCCCGCCGGTCTTGGCGGCGGCCTCGACCGCCCACTTGAACTGCAGGTCGACGATCTGATTGACGGCGGTGGCGACGAACATCAGCGCGGCGATCAGCAGCAGCAGCCGTGAGCCACGAAGGGCCTGCAGCCCGCCGCGGGCGCTTCGGATCTGCTCCAGCGCGCCGTGACGGCGGTGCACGGGTGGCGGGGATACGGGGTCCGTGCGCTCGAGCAGCCCGATGAACGCGACGACCACGAGCGAGAGGGCGGCGGCCGCGAGCAGGGCCGACCGGGTGCTGAACGCCATGCTCATGAGCCGGGCGATCTGGCCGCCGGGCACCGCGCCGAGCAAGCCGCCGGCGCCGATGAAGGCGAAGAGGCGCCGCGCCTGGCGCGGATCGAGCCGGTGATTGGCGTACGACCAGTACTGGCTGAGGCCGATGCCGAACGCAATGGCGGTCCACAGGTAGAACGCGAGCGGGACCCAGTTCGAGTCGAGGTCGAACAGCCAGTAGAAGGTGAGCAGGCCAACGGCATGGATGAAGGCCCACGACACGATCAGGAAGCGCTGCGAGAAGCGCGCGGAGACGCGCGCGTACAGGATGAGCACTGGGAACGAACCGAGCGCCACCGCGAGGTAGGCCAGGGGGAGCTGGGTCGCTCCCAGCGAGGCGATGTAGGTGGAGTCGCGGACGCTCTCGCCGACCGAGTGGATGGTGGCGAGCAGGAAGAAGTACACGAACAGGAGCCAGGCCGTGCCACCCTCGCCGGGACGGATACCGAACGCCGAGCCGGAGAGGAGATGGCGAACCAGTGACGGCGTGGTGCCGTTGTCAGCTGCCCCGGCAACGCGCATGGACTTCGACGGGAGCTCCGGAGGCAGACCGTCAGCGGCCACGGGTGCCTCCGTGCCCGAGCCGAGGGTTGTTCTTTGCCCGGCCGCTCCAATAGCCGTGGCCAAAGGAGCGCCGTCCTGCGCCTGTCCCGGCCTTCATGGCCCCCACAATAGCGCCTCGGTGTGCTCGAGACAACGGAATCGGCCCCCCGGGAATCGCTGACCTCGCCAGGGTCGCTGCCGACGCCCGCCCGTTGTAGGTCGAGCACGCGAGCGAATCTGCTCTTCCGCGGTCGTCCACACTCAGTCGCGGGTCGGGCCACGCCGCTCAGCGTACGAAGTGACGGCCCTCAAGGTACCGGACTGTGAGGCGTCGCGGCCGCCGGGCGAGTCGCATCGGCGGCCGACGTATGATGGGGGCGATGGAGCATTCGGCGAAAGCGGTGGGCGCGAGCTGGCGCAGGGTCGTCCCGGCGGTGCTGGCAGCGCTGTCGGTGGCGGTTGAAGGAGCTCGACCCCGCGCTGGCGTGGGATCTCTACGGGCGGGTCTTTCCGTGAGGGACGGGACGCGGCGATGACGGCGGACGACGGGGCCACCGAGCGGTCACGGGCCGAGATCGCCCTGCGCGAGAGCGAGGAGCGGTTCCGGGCGATCTTCGAGACCGCGCGCGACTGCGTGTTCGTGAAGGACCGCAGTCTGCGCTACACGCACGTCAATCCCGCGATGGCCGCGCTCTTCGACTCGACCCCCGCGGCGCTGGTGGGGGTCACGGACGACGCGCTGTTCGACGCAGAAACCTGCGCCCGGGTGCGCGAGGTCGACCTTCGGGTCTTGCAGGGCCGGATCGAAGACGAGGTCAGCACGTCCCGCGTGCACGGCATCGATCACGTGTTCCAGACCGTCAAGGTGCCGCTTCGGGATGTCGGCGGAGCGGTCGTCGGCGTGTGCGGCATCGCCCGTGACATCACCGAGCTGACGCGGGCCGAGGCGGTGGAGCGCACCATGGCGGCGATCCTCCGCGCGGCGGCGACGACCTCCGATCTGCGAACCCTCATTGCGGCGATCCGGGAGATCCTCGGCGGCCTCATCGACACCACGAACTTCTTCGTCGCGCTTTACGACGAGGTCGCCGACCACTACCGTTTCCCGTACTTCGCGGACCAGTTCGACGTGACCGAGCCCGACTCGGTGGAGGCCCTTCCCAAGAGCCTCACCGACTACGTCCGCCGCATCGGCCAGCCGAGGCTGGTCAATCCCGATGACTTCGCAACTCTGCAGGCGGCCGGGGAGGTCGAGCTGGTCGGCACCGATTCGGTGCAGTGGCTCGGCGCGCCGCTGACTCGAGGCACCGAGGTGATCGGGGTGGTCGCCGTGCAGAGCTACGACAATCCAGAGCTCTACGCCGAGCGCGACATCAGTTTGCTGGGTTACGCAGCGGGCACGATCTCGATCGCGATCGACCGGGCGCGCGTCGAGGAGGAGCGCCGGGCGCTCGCGGCGCGCGCGTTCCGCAGCCAGAAGATGGAAAGCCTGGGGGTGCTCGCCGGGGGGGTCGCCCACGAGTTCAACAATCTGCTTCAGGGCATTCTGGGGGCCTCCGGCCTGGCCTCGCAGCTGCTGCCGGCAGGCAGCCCGGTCCACCAGCAGATCGCGGCGATCGAGACCGCAGCGGACAGCGCCGCCCGCCTGACCCGGCAGATGCTGGCCTATGCCGGCAAGGGCAGGTTCATCGTCGGCGACGTCGACCTTTCGGCGGAGATCGAGCAGACGGTGCGCAGCCTCGCTGGATCGCTGCCGAGCTCGGCCGAGCTATGCCTCGATCTCCAGTCGGATCTCCCGCCGATCACAGCCGACGCGTCCGAGATCCGGCAGATGGTGAGCAACCTGGTGACGAACGCGACCGAAGCGCTGGGCGATGGCGGCGGCAGCGTCCTGGTGCGGACCACCGTTGAGCCGTGCGATCGCGCCGTGCTGGCGAAGGCGATCCTGGGCGAGGACCTGGAACCCGGCAGCTATGTGGTGCTCGAGGTGTCGGACAGCGGCAGTGGGATGAGTGCGGACACCGTGGTGAGGATCTTCGACCCCTTCTTCTCGACTAAGTTCACCGGCCGCGGCCTCGGACTGGCGGCGGTGGCGGGCATCGTCCGCACCAACGGCGGTGCGATCCTGATCGACAGTGAGCTCGGGCGGGGCACTACGGTGCGGGTGCTGCTGCCGATCTGCGGCGAGCCGCTTCCGGCGCCGACCCTGGTCGCGCCGCGCGGTTCCGATACGGTGAGCACCCTCACCGTCATGGTGGTCGACGATGACGATACGATCCGCTCGCTGACGAGGGACATGCTCGAGCAGTCCGGCTTTGCCGTGTTCTGCGCCGAGGACGGCATGGCGGCCGTCGAGCGGCTGCGCGCCGAGCCCTCCGCGGTCGACGCGGTGCTGTTGGACCTGACGATGCCGAAGCTGAGCGGCGAGGAAACCTATCGGCTTTTGCTGGAAGTGCGCAGCGACGTGCCGGTGATCGTGGCCTCGGGCTACAGCGAGCAGGACGCGATGGACCGCTTCAGCGGCCCGCGGCCCGCGGGTTACCTCCAGAAACCTTATCGGATCGCCGATCTGAAAAGGGCCATCGCGCAGGTCTGCAGCCGTTAGGAGTCGGCCTGCCCGATGAGGAGCTCGATCTGGCGCAGCGTCTCCCCCAGACGCTGGGTCACCGGGAGCCGGTTCTGACGCCGCCCGGTTTCGAGACCGACGCTTGCCCAGAGATCGGCGTCGGGGTCCTCGAGCACGTCGGTTCTCAGACCGATGCCGTGCCGGTCGAGGAGGGGACCGAGGCGGTGCCGGTTTCGCCACAGCTTGAGCCGGGTGCTGCGGTAGGCGTGCTCGACGACCGCCTTGCGGTTCGCGAACGAGAAGATGTTCGAGAAGAACATCTCGTAGTCGTCCCGGCCGGGCTCGAAGACGAGCACATCGCGGTCGGCGTACTTGCGTTCGTAGGCGGCGAGGCCGATTCCGATGCGCGAGTGGATGATCGTGCGGAAGGTCTGCGAGAGCACGGCGGGGAGCCCACGTTCGGCGAGCCGGCCCCGTCGCATGACACCGAGCTCGACGCTGCGAATGGTGTCCACTGGCACGATCGGGTTGACGCAGATGACGAGGTCGGCGCCCTCGTCGAGGGCGACCGAGGCGTGCATCGTCTTCAGCAGGACGCCGTCGACATAGTGCCGGCCGTCGATCTCGACCGGGGGGTAGAGGCCGGGGAGCGCGGTCGAGGCCTGGACCGCGGTGGAGATCGGGACATGGTCATACGGCGGCTCGCCGAAGCGCACGGCGCGGCCCGAGTCGAGGTCGGTGGCGACCAGGATCAGCTTCCGGCGCAGCTTGCGGAAGTCGTCGGTGCGGCCGGGGCGGCTGAAGATGGTGTGGAGGTAGGAGCGAATCGACTCGTTGTCGAAGACCCCCACCGGCAGTGCGCGTGCCAGCCGGATCAGCGAGTCGACGAGCGAGACGTCGGTGGGGTGGCGGATCGCGTCCCGCATCACCTCCATCAGCAGCCTCGGCAGGCGGGCGCCGCTGCGCGCGTAGTGCCCGAAGGCCGGGGTCAGGAAGTTCTCGGGGACGAAGGGGTGCTCGCCGGGCTCCGGCTTGACGATCGCGCGGCAGAGCTGGCCGCTGGTGAGCCCATTGACGAGGGTCGAGGTGATGAAGGCCCCGGCGCTGACCCCGACGTAGATCGGAAGGTTGTTGAAGTCGACCCCGTCGAGGGCCTCATCGAGGGCGCGAACCGCGCCGATCTCATAGATCGAGCCGGCGGGCCCGCCTCCGGCGAGCGCGAGACCGACACGGCTCTCGGCCTGGCAGCTGTGAATCATGGTGGGCCGCTCCGACCCCGGGCGGCGAAGCGGCCGGACGCGTCGCGCCAGCGCCGCGAACCCCTACGACGAGCTGGTTGGTCCCTCAGACTCGGTCCCCCCGCCCAGGTCTGCCGCGGCTTCGCTCGCCACGGCATGCTCGCGCTGACCTTCGAAGGCCGCCAGCGACGACTCGAGCTCCTCGAGGCGCTCGCGCAGCCGGGCCATCTCCTCGCGCGCCCGCCGCACCGGACCGATGCGGTCGATGGACGCCTGCACGAGGCGATCGACGCTGCTGTGCAGCTGCTCGACGCCGCTGGACACCGCCTCCTCGCCGATCCGAATAAGGTCGTGGAGGAGGTCGTTCGGCAGCATGGAGGTGCCCCGGCGGCCCTCCTCGGAGATGATCTGGGTGAGGGTCTGTGGGGTGACGTCGTCCGAGCTCTTGTTGTCGATGACACGGATCTGCTGTCCGCTGCGGATCCAGGCCGCGAGCTCCTCGAGGGACACGTAGCGGCTCTCCTCGGTGTCGTAGAGCTTGCGGCTTCCGTAGCGCTTGATGAGGCGAATCATCAGGTGTCCTCCACCTCCGGAGGGGGTGGCCGCATGGCCGCGGCCCGACGTGGCGAAGATACCGCGCTGCGGCAAGCCTGTCAAGAGCGAGCCGCGCCCGGGGGCGGACCCCGGCATCGGATGCGACCTCATTCAGTTCACAGAAGATATGGCGTTGCGGTCCGGTCATCACCGGGGCGCCGCCTGGGTGACGATTCATGCCGCAATGCGGCATGTCGGCGCAACTTCCTCGAGAAGGGCAGTGCTATCGTGGCCGGAATGACGGAACGGTCCTTCCCCGACCTTCGGTCGTTCCTCGCCGCTCTGCAGGCTCGCGGCGAGCTCCGGGTGGTCGAGGCGCCGGTCGACCCCGCGCTCGAGGCGGCCGAGATCCACCGCCGCGTGATCGCCGCGGGCGGCCCGGCGCTGCTCTTCACCTCGGTGCGTGGCGCCGAGCTCCGGCTGGTCACCAACCTGTTCGGGACTCCGGAGCGAGCGCAACTGGCGTTCGGCGCCCGTCCCAGGCGCCTCATCGAGGAGGCCGTCCATGCCGCCGAGACCCTGCTGCCGCCGACTGTGGCCGGGCTGTGGGGCGCGAGGGAGCTGCTGGCCGCCGCGCTGCGGACAGGCCTGCGCTCCGTGCGCAACGGCCCGGTGCTCGAGGTGGTCTCCCACCAGCCCGACCTGCGCCGCCTGCCGGTGCTGACGTCGTGGCCCGAGGACGGAGGGCCCTTTGTCACCTGGCCGCTGGTGTACACCGAGCACCCGGACGGCGGGCGCCACAACCTCGGCGTCTACCGGCTCCAGATTCACGGCCCGGCCCAGACCGGGATGCACTGGCAGATCGGCAAGGGTGGGGGGTTCCACCACGCTGCCGCGGCCCGGCGCGACTCGGAGCTGCCGGTGACGGTGTTTCTCGGCGGGCCGCCGGCCTTGACCCTGGCCGCGGTTGCGCCGCTGCCGGAGAACGTGCCCGAGCTGCTGCTGGCGTCGCTGATCGCCGGCCGCCGCATTCCGCGCTGCCCCGGACCCGGTCCGCACCCGCTGGTCGCGACCGCCGAGCTCGCGATCGGCGGTCGGGTGCCGCCGCATCGTCGCCGGCCCGAGGGCCCCTTCGGCGACCACTACGGCTACTACTCCCTCCAGCACGACTACCCGGTGCTCGAGGTCGACTGGCTGGCCCACCGGCGGGACGCCATCTTCCCGGCCACCGTGGTTGGCAAGCCCCGCCAGGAGGACTTCTACATCGGCGACCTGCTGCAGGAGCTGCTCGCGCCGTTGTTCCCGCTGGTGATGCCGGGCGTGAGGTCGATCTGGTCCTACGGCGAGACCGGGTACCACTCGCTGGCGGCCGCTGTGGTCCAGGAGCGCTACCGCCGTGAGGCGATGAGCTCGGCGTTCCGGATCCTCGGCGAAGGGCAGCTCGGGCTGACCAAGTTCCTCCTGCTGACCGACCGCCCGGTCGACCTTCGCGACTTCCGCGCGACCCTCGAGCACGTGCTCGCGCGGACAATGCCGGAGACTGACCTGTACGTGATCTCGAATCTGTCGATGGACTCCCTCGACTACACCGGTCCCGAGGTCAACCTCGGTTCGAAGGGCGTGTGGCTGGGTCTCGGTGACGAGCTGCGAGCGCTGCCGCGAGAGTTCCGCGCCGACGAGCCGCCCCACGGGGTGGCGACGGTGGAGGTCTTCTGCGCCGGCTGCCTGGTCGTGGACGGCCCGCCGCACGGACGCGACCCCGGCTTCGCGGCCCGCCTCGCCGCCGCCCCGCAGCTGGCAGACTGGCCGCTCGTCGTGCTCTGCGACCGGCCGCGGGAGGCATGCGCCTCGGTCGCGCGCTTCCTGTGGACGACCTTCACCCGCTTCGAACCGGCGGCGGACATCCACGCCGGTGCGACCCGTGTGGTGCGCCACCACCTGGCCTACTCGGCGCCGATCGTCATCGACGCCCGTCTGAAGGCCTGGTACCCGAAGGAGGTGGCGTGCGATCCCGCGACCGCAGCGCTCGTGAGCCGGCGCTGGCGCGAGTACTTCCCGGACGGCGGCGTCGAGATGGGGGACTCGGATCGCGCGCACTTGGGGTAGGTAAGGACTCCAACCCCGCTTCCCCTTCCGCTTCCGCGCCCGCTTCCGGATGCGTTGTAGCGCAGGCTTCCAGCCTGCAATCCGGGGGCGCGTGCGCTGGTGGAAGCGGGCGCGGGGGGCGGCGGAAGCGGAAGCGGAAGCGGGGCGAGGTGCCGGGTGTCGACCCCGGGCCTTCTTACCGCAGCTCCCTCAAGAACCGCTGCCACCGGGGCACGAAGTGGCGCTCGGGGTCGAGGGACGCGGCGACCACTATCGCTCGTCCGACGATCTGGGCGCGCGGGACCGTCCCGAAGTGGCGGGAGTCGAGGCTGTTGTCGCGATTGTCGCCCATCACGAAATAGTGGCCGTCCGGGACGGAGCAGGGAGCGAAGGACGCGTGCCACGGCGGGCGAGGCGAGAGCATGATGGCGTGGCGGGCGTCGCCGAGCTCCTCCGCGGCCAGGATCGGCAGCTCGTCGACGAGGTCGATCCCGGTCACCATGCCGGGATCGAGGGGGCTGTAGCGAAGGGCCTCTCCGTTGACGACGAGCGAACCGCCGCATACCGCGATCTGGTCGCCGGGCAGCCCGACCACTCGCTTGACGAGACGCTTGCCGTCACCGGGCGAGAAGAGCACGACGATGTCGCCGCGGGCCGGATCGTCCCAGCGCGCGAGCCGCCACCCCGCATAGGGCAGCTTGAGGTCGTAGGCGAGCTTGTTGACCACGATCCGGTCGCCCTCGAGGATGGTCGGCCGCATCGATCCGGTCGGGACGTCGTTCCAGTCGGCGATCGCCGAGCGGAAGGCGGTGATCGCGAGCACCAACACCAGCACCGAGCGCAGCCACTCCCGCCACACCCTGACAAGCCTCGTTTTCGCGGTGGCCACCAACCCTTCTCCCCCGTTTCTCCCGGTGGTACGTGCGGCGCTCGGCGAGGGTTGCATCGGTGGTGGGGTCCGGTCGGGGACCCTTCGACTCGCGGCGCTGAGGCGCCGCTCGCTCAGGGCAGGCTCCTCGGGCGCGGATCCGGATTCGCCGGGACAAGAGCGGGCGTTGTGGGGTAGCCATCCTGGCTGCCCGCGGAAGCGGGAAGAGGAGCTACTCGTCCTTTTTCGGCTTGGTGCCAGGGGATGCGAAGGGAAGCGGGAACGCGGTGACGGTCCCTTCCGACGCCGAGATCCGGCCGCGGCCGGCCTTGTCGACCTCGTCGATCCGGACCACGGCGTGGAGCGGAACGAAGAACCGGCGCACGCCCTCGAACTCGCTCTTGAGCCGCTCCTCCGACGAGTCGATGAGGAGCTTCGAGCGCTCGCCGAACAGAATCTCCTCCACCTCGACGAAGCCGAACATCCCGCCCTGGCCGACCCTGCGGGCGTAGATCTCGTAGACCTCGCCGCGGTTGACGAAGGTGATGCGGTAGATGGTGGCGTCGGACATGAGCAGGCTCCGGCCCAGCAGGGAGCCCGAGGCTAGCACAGCCGAGTCCGGGCCGCCGCCTGTGGTCGCGCTGGCCCGGATATCTCACCGGGTTTCGTCGCGAGGGTGGCGAGGTGCCGCGCGCAGTGGGGTTTTCGACCCGAGGGGCGCGGAGGCGTACTTGACAGTACGTCGAGCACCCCGAGGCGAGAAAGCACCGCTGAGTGCGGCGCATCGCCGGCCGCAGTAGAAAGTTGGTGAGATATCCGGGCTAGGGTCCGGCGCCGCTCTCGCGAGCAGTGCCGGTGGCGAGGAGGATCCTCTCCTCGACCGCCCGTGCGCACACCTTGCAGAAGGGCTGGACGCCGCGCCGGAACATCAGGCAGTCGAGCATCGGCCGGTAGAGCCCGGTGGAAGCGTAGCCCGCGCCCTCGAAGGCGCCGACCCGCCCGGCGTGGCTCTCGCCGGCAAGCGCCAAGCGCGTGACCTCGGTGTGCTCCTGGGCCAGCCGTTCTTGCTCCTGCTCCAGCCCTGCCACCTCCTGCGACGGATCGCCGGCCTGGCTCGCGGCGGCGATGCGCTCGTTGAGCTCGCGGCGCCGGTCCTCGTACTGCTTCCCTGCGGCGTCGAAATCGGCCTTTCTCCACGGGGTCGGGATCGGTGTTCCCGGCTCGACCAGCTCGCGCCACTTGAGCCCGCCCGGGTCGAGCAGCGCGGTGATGTTCGGCTCCGCGGGCTCGGTACCGGCTGGGTAGAACTCGCTGTATGCGACGTCGGAGGTGTAGTACTCGTCGGCAAGCCCGGCAAAGGAGTGGCCGAACTCGTGGAGCAGGAGGTAGTCGCTCCACGGGCTGTGGGCGGTGAAGGTACAGTAGGCGTTGTAGATCCCGCCGCCACCGTAGCGCTCATGGTTGACCATGATGATCAGGACGTCGTAGGGGACGTTGGCCGCAACGTCTCGCAGGGCGCGGTTGTCCTCGGTGAGCACGTAGCGCTCGGAGCCGAGGGAGTCGAAGGTCGCGCCGACGGAGCTGGTCCGGAAGCGCCCACGCGACGGCTCGTCGACGCCGCTCGAGGCGGACGGTACGAGCACGCCGCGGACGGCGATCCGGTCGCGATGGGACGCGTAGGGCTCGAATCCGAGCAGGACGCCGGTGACCCGGGCCAGGTCCTCGCGGAAGCGCGGCGCCTCCTCCGCGAGGTAGCCCTCGCCGACGATCGCGATGTCGAGCGTCTCGTGCGGGTGTCCCGCACCGTGGGACTCGACGACGATGGCTCCCGGAGCGGGAGGCTCGGCGGCGATCTCGAGCGGGCCCGGCTCGAGCGTGTGCCGCAGCAGCTCGACGGCGGGCCCCGCGGCCGGCCGCGCGCGGATCACCAGCACCGCCGGCCCGCGCGGCATGGGCACGAGCATCGAGTTGTGGTAGGCGCGGACCCGGCCGGCGCGGGCCGCCTCGGTGGTGCGGTACTCGCCGAAGTAGCTGTCGAAGCCGCGTTCGAAGAGCAGCCGGTCACCGGCCGGCTCGCGCAGCTCGATGCTGTAGCGCCCGAGGCGGGAGCCGTCGATCAGCCCGGTCCGCGGCCCGGCCCACGCTCCCTGCCGGATCAGCCGGTCGAGGCTCACGAGCTCGGTCGCGGCGTTGCCGACCTGATAGAAGTCAACGCGCAGCGTCGCGTCGTCGAAGCTGCCGTCGAAGGTCGCGGCGGGCCGATCTTCTGCGGTAGCAATGGAGCACGAGAGCAGGCACGCCAGGATCATGGTGGTGCGCACGGTCGCCTCCCCGCGCCATCTTCGCACGGCCCGGTCGGGGTGGCGCGCGAGCGGGGCGGGCGGGAACAAATGCACCCGGCTCGCGTACCCTCAGCGCATGAGGGCCGTGAAGGCCGTGGTCGTGGTGTGGGTGGTGCCGCTGCTGCTCGCAAGCTGCGCCCACACCGGGTCCGTCGACCGGCTCGCCGTGTCCAAGTGGGCGCGTGAGCTCGAGCGGCGCGGCGTCGATCCCGCCGCCGCCGTCTACCCGTTCAGCACGACACCCGATATGGTGGAGTGGACCGAGGAGGTGCTGCGGACCCACTTCGGCGACGGCGGCCTGCGGAAGCTCAGGATCCTCCAGGCCGCGCTGTTCAGCGCGGACTTCGATTTCGCGTACGACACCCAGCTCACGCTGACCGCCGCCGAGGCCTTCGCCACGCGGCGCGGCAACTGCCTGTCCTTCACCTCGATGTTCGTGGCCATGGCCCGCAGCGCTGGAATCCCGGCCTTCCTGATGTCGGTGCGCCGGGAGCCGGAGGTCGATCGTGACGGCAGCCTCGTCGTCGTCAACCGGCACGTCGTCGCCGGCTACCGCGGCGCCTCGAGCGAGGTTCACATCTTCGACTTCTACCTCACCACCTCAGGGCCGTACATCCAGGAGCGGACGATCGATGATCTCACCGCCGCCGCGATGTATCACGTCAACCTGGGCGGTGACGCGATCCGGCGCGGCGGGCTCGACGAGGCCGTCCGCCACCTCGTCATTGCCACGACCCTGGCGCCGGACTGGGCACCGGGCTGGGTCAACCTTGGAGTGGCGCACTACCGGCAGGGCGATGCCGTGGCTGCCTTCGCGGACTACCAGCGGGCGCTCGACGCCGAGCCGGGAAACCCGTCGGCCCTCGGCAATCTCGCGTTCATCTACCGCGATCAGGGCCGCGAGCGCGAGGCCGAGGTGGCGCTGCGCGCGGCCGCGCAGCAGACGACCAACCCCTTCACGCTGATCGCGATGGCTGACGTCGAGATGGCGCGCGGCCGGTTGGGGACCGCGGGCGGGTACCTGCGCAAAGCCCGGCGGTGGTACAGCGACGAGCCCGAGGTCCACCTGGCGCTGGCCCGGCTCGCGGAGCGGCGCGGCGATCCGGCCAGGGCCGAGCGCCACCGGGCGCGGGCGGCCGAGCTCGGCCGGCGCCAGGCCCCGAAGCCCGACTGATCCCCGGCCTCCGCATTGCATTTGAGGGCGAGAGGGGTTATCTCTGACGTTATGAGGACGCTGCTCGTGTCACTACTTCTTGTTGCCGCCGTCTCTGCCGCGGCGGGCAGCCGCCCGCCCGCGGTCGCTGGAGCCTTCTACCCCGCGAGCGCGGAGGAGCTGCGTCGACAGGTGGGCGACCTGCTGGCAACGGCCGGGAAGCCGGCGGCCGCGGCCCGCGCCGTGGTCGTGCCGCACGCGGGGTACGTGTACTCCGGCGCCACCGCGGCAACTGCCTTCGCGGCCCTGCGCGAGGCCGCCCCGCGGCGCGTCATCCTGCTCGGCCCATCGCACCACGCGTCGTTCGCCGGCGGTGCGCTTCCGGACCGCTCGCTGTCGGCGTTCGCCACCCCGCTCGGCGAGGTCGCCATCGACGCCGACGCCGTCGCCCGGCTGCGCGGGAACCCGGACTTCCAGGGCCCGCCGCGCGCCCACGACCCGGAGCACTGCCTCGAGGTCGAGCTGCCCTTCCTGCAGGCCGTGGCGCCGGGAGCGGCGATCGTGCCGGTGCTGGTGGGGGAGGACACCGACCGGGAGGCGAGCCGGCGCATGGCCCATGCCCTCGCCGAGCTGCTCGACCCCGCGACCGCGATCGTGGTGTCGTCGGACTTCACGCACCACGGCAGCCGCTACGGCTACGCCCCGTTTGCGGGCGACCCGCACCTCGGTGACACCCTGCTCCAGGTCGGCGGCGCGACCGCCGGCAGGCTCGCGGCTACCGACCCTGACGGCTTCTGGCACCAGCTCGAGGTGAGCGGTGACACGGTGTGCGGGCGGCGTCCCCTCGCCGTGCTCGGCGAGCTGCTCGACCACGCCTTCGCGGGCTCGGGCGCAGTGCCGGCCCTGACCACCTCCGGCCACGTCAGCGGCAGCTTCGACCTCTCGGTGACCTACGCGGCGGTGGTCTTCGCCGGCTCGTGGAAGGCGTGGACGGACGATGCGCCGGCGCCGCGGCTGGGCACGCTCAGCGCCGAGGAGAAGGCCGGCCTGCTCGAGCTGGCCCGGGCCACGCTGCACTCGCACCTGACCCACGACGCGGCGCTGGCATCGTGGTTCGCGGGCCACGCCGGAGACCCGGCGTGGCGAGCCGCCGCGGGAGCCTTCGTCACCGTCCACAACACTGGCCGGCGCGCCGAGACCGAGGGCCGGCTGCGCGCGTGCATGGGCATCATCGAGGCGCGCGAGCCGCTGGTCGACGCGGTGGTGTCGGCGGCGGTGTCGGCTGCCCACGACCCGCGCTTCCCGGCCCTCACGCCGGCAGAGCTCGACGCCGTCGAGCTCGAAATCTCGGTGCTGTCGCCGACCAGCGCGGTGCCGGGCCCGGAGGCGATCGAGGTCGGTCGCCATGGCGTGCTCCTCACCAAGGGTGTTCGGCGGGCGGTGTTCCTGCCGCAGGTGGCCACCGAGCAGGGCTGGACCCGCGAGCAGATGCTCGACCAGCTCGCCCGCAAGGCCGGCCTGCCCGCCGACGCGTGGCGGCAGGGAGCCACCTTCGAGGTCTTCACCGCCCAGGTCTTCGCGGAGGGTTCGTGAGCAGAGGGCCCGGCCACACCCGGCGTGAGCTCGCGAAGCTCGCCGCGGCTGGCCTCCTCGCGGGCCGCAGCGTGGTCGCGACCGGGGCGTCCCCGCGGCCGGGGGTGGTTGGCACCGCGACGCTCGCCGCGGAAGGCCTCGATCGCGCGGCGGCGCGGCGCGCCGTCGAGCTCGCCGTCCAGCGTGCGCTCGGCGCCGAGCGCGCGGCGGCGGGACTGGCGACGCTGTTCTCGCCCTCCGACACCGTCGGCATCAAGCTCAACTGCCTTGCCGCCCCCCGGTTGTCGCCGCGGATCGAGCTTGTCGAGGCGCTGGTTGACCTGCTCGCTGAGGCCGGGGTTCTCCGGTCGCGGATCCTGGTCTTCGAGCGGTCGAGCCGCGAGCTCGAGCGCGCCGGCTTCGCGATCCGGCGGTCCGGCGGGCCCTACCTGTGCTACGGCACGGACAACCAGTGGGACCCGGAGCCGTCGACCTCCGGGTCGATCGGCTCGTGCTACGCCCGCGAGGTGTCCACGACCTGCAGCGCGCTGATCTCGTTCGGCGTGGTCAAGGATCACGACCTCTCGGGGGTCTCGGCCGGCATCAAGAACTGGTACGGGGTGATCCACAACCCGAACAAGTACCACGGCAGCAACTGCAACCCGTACCTGGCCGACGTCGTCCGCCATCCCTTCATCGCGAGCAAGCTCCGGCTGACCCTGCTCGACGGCGTCGAAGGGCAGTGCCAGGGCGGTCCCGCCTTCTACCCCGGCGGAGTCTTCCCGCTCGGCGTGGTGGCGGCGAGCGCCGACCCGGTGGCCGCCGACCTGTGGGCCTGGCAGGTGCTCGAGGCCGAGCGGGCGCGGCGCGGCCTGCCGACCCTGGAGGCTGACCGCCGGGCGCCCTCGTTCATCGCCACGGCCGCGCGCTACGGCCTCGGCGTGGGCGACGCCGCGCAGCTGAAGCTGGTGGCCGGATGAGCCTCGACCGGCGGCGCCTCGCGCTCCTCGCGGCCGGCGGCACGCTGGCGGCGGCGGCGCCGCGCTGGCTCGGCGCGGGAGAGACACCCCGGCCCGGGGAGGTCGTCACGGGCGACGATCTGCCGGCGCGCGAGGCCTCCTGGTACAAGAAGCTCGACCGCAGCCGGGTCGAGTGCCAGCTCTGCCCGCAGGGCTGCGTGGTCGCGGACATGGAGCGCGGCAGCTGCGGGGTGCGGGAGAACCGCGGCGGCACCTACTACACCCTGGTCCACTCGCTGGCCTGCAGCCTCCACACCGACCCGATCGAGAAGAAGCCCTTCTTCCACGTGCTGCCCGGCGAGCTCGCGCTCTCCTTCGCCACCGCCGGCTGCAACGTCGAGTGCAAGTTCTGCCAGAACTGGGAGATCTCGCAGTTCCGGCCGGAGCAGGTGCAGTCCTACTGGCTGCCGCCGGAGTCGCTCGTCGAGATGGCGAAGCGCTCCGGGTCGAAGCTCACCGCCGCGACCTACTCCGAGCCGGTGGTGTTCTGGGAGTACGTGCGCGACGTCGCCACGGCGGCCAGGAAGGCCGGCCTGCGGCCGACCATCGTCTCCAACGGCTTCATCCAGGAGCAGCCGCTGCGCGAGGTGCTGCCGCTGCTCGACGCCGTCAAGGTCGACCTCAAGGCCTTCACTGAAGACTTCTACCAGGAGCAGGTGCGGGGCAAGCTCGAGCCGGTGCTCAAGACCCTGGAGATCATCCGCGGCGCCGGGGTGTGGCTCGAGATCGTGGTGCTGCTGGTGCCGACGCTCAACGACTCCGAGGACGAGGTCCGCCGGCTCGCCGCCTGGGTCAAGGAGCACCTCGGGCCCGACGTGCCGCTCCACTTCACCCGCTTCCACCCGACCTACCGCCTGACCAACCTGCCGCCGACGCCGGTCGAGACCCTCGAGCGGGCGTGGCGGGCAGCCACCGCCGAGGGGCTGCGCTTCGTCTACCTCGGCAACGTGCCGGGACACCCGGCCGAGAACACCACCTGCCCTGGCTGCGGCGAGGTGGTGATTCGGCGGATGGGCTTTCGAATCCTCGACAACCGCCTCGCGGACGGCCACTGCCCGAAATGCCGGCGGGCGATCCCGGGCGTATGGGTGTAGCCGCGAGCGGCCCTGACACGGGCCGCCACCTCCACGGCCTGCCGGTCTCGGGCCTGCTCTGTCTGCTTGTCATCTACCTGGCCTGGGGCAGCACCTACCTCGCGATCCGGGTGGCGGTCCGCGAGGGCGCCGGCTGGGGCCCGTTCTGGCTCGGCGCGGCGCGGGTGCTGGCGGCGGCCGCCGTGCTCTTCGCGCTCAACCGGCTGCGCGGGGTGCGGCTACGGCCGAGCCGCTTCGAGCTCCTGACGCTGGCGTCGACCGGCGTCCTGATGTGGGTCGGCGGCAACGGGGTCGTCAACTGGGCCGAGCAGCGGGTGGACTCCGGACTCGCAGCGCTGGTCGTGGGCACCGCGCCGCTGTCCGTCGCCGCCATGGAGGCGATGATCGACCGCCGGCCCCCGGGCCTTCGTCTCATCGGCTCTCTCCTCGTCGGCATGGCGGGAGTCGGGGTGCTGAGCTATCCGCTGCTGCGCTCGGGGGTCACCGCCGACGTGCTGGGCGTTGTCGGCCTGGCGCTCGCGGGCGTGAGCTGGGGCTACGGCACGATCGTCCTCAACCGGCGGCGGCTCCCGCTCGATCCGATCGTGGTTGCGGGCTGGCAGCAGCTCGCGGGCGGGATCGGCTTCGCCGTTGTCGCGCTGGCGGTGCGCGAGCCGCTGCCGCGGCCGACCCCCGAAGCCTGGGCGGCCTGGTCCTACCTCATGGTCGTCGGGTCCCTGCTGGCCTTCTCGTGCTTCGTGTACGCGCTCAAGGTGCTGCCGACCTCGGTCGTCATGACCTACGCCTACGTCAACCCGGCGATCGCCGTGCTTCTGGGCTGGCTGATCCTGAACGAGCCGATCACCGGCTACACCCTGGCCGGCATGGCCCTCATTCTCGCGGGAGTGTGGGGCGTCTTCCACGCCAAGCTCAGCCCCCGCTGATCGTGATCTGCACGCGCCTGGGGCGGTGTAAACCTTCGGGTGCCAGGTGCGATCATTGCCGCAAAGGGGGCAATTGCAGCACCTGGCACGCGAGAGCGCGCATGGACGCGCGACTGGCCGTTCGCTCGAGGCTACGATGGTCCCATGAGCGTTGACATCCGACCCGTGACTCCCGCGGACTGGCCGGCAGTCGCCGCCATCTTCAATCACTATGTGAAGACCAGCCCGGCGGCGTACCCGGATGAGGAGGTCGCTGAATCGTTCTTCCGCGACCGGCACAACGCCACGGCCGGCTACCCGTTCCTGGTCGCCCACGATGGCGAACAGGTCGTGGGTTTCGGCGCCTTGAGCTCGATCCACCCCGCGGCCACCCTGCGACGGGCGGCCCAGCTCGCGTACTTCCTGGCGCCGGAGTGCACCGGGCAGGGGATCGGCTCGCAGTTGCTCGAGGCACTGCTCGAGGCCGGCCGGCGGATGGGCGTCGACACCTTCCTCGCGCACATCTCCTCGCTCAACGAGGGCTCCATCCGCTTCCATCTCCGGCACGGCTTCACCGAGTGCGGCCGCTTCCGCTGCGTCGGCAGGAAGCGCGGCCACGACTTCGACATGGTCTGGATGCAGCTCACTCCGTGAGCTCCGCCGACGGAGCAGAGACTACTCGCCGATGATCTTGACCAGGACGCGCTTGGCGCGCTTGCCGTCGAACTCGCCGTAGAAGATCTGCTCCCAGGGGCCGAAGTCGAGGCGGCCGTCGGTGATCGCGACCACCACCTCGCGGCCCATGATCTGGCGCTTGTGGTGGGCGTCGGCGTTGTCCTCGCCGGTGCGGTTGTGGTGGTAGCGCTCGGGCGAGGGATCGAACGGCGCGAGCTGCTCCAGCCACTTCTTGTAGTCGCGGTGCAGCCCGGCCTCGTCGTCGTTGATGAAGACCGAGGCCGTGATGTGCATGGCGTTGACCAGGCACAGCCCTTCCTGGACGCCCGACTCGCGCACCGCCGCCGCCACTTCGGACGTGATGTTCTGGAACCCCATCCGTTCACGAAGGTGCATGGTGAGGTACTTGGTATGACTCTTCATCGGTGTGCTCTCCGTTTCGCGACCGCTCTGTTCCGATTTCCGGCGACAGACACTCTGAACGCCGGACGCGCTTCCTCGACGAGTCGGTTGGACTCTGCCGCCGGAAATCGGAAGCGACGAAAGCGCTCAAGCGGGCTTTCGTTTTGCATCGACATAGGTGCAGAGAACGCGAACCGCACGGTCGGCGGAGCGGAAGACCGGCAGCCCGGCGGCCGTGAGCTCGTCGGCGAGCGGGATCGAACCAGATCCCCGAGTCCACCACCACGACCAGCGGCGTGTCGCTGCCGGCGGCCGCCGCCGGCAGCAGCCGGGCGATCGAGGCGTCGGAGCGGATCGACTCGCGGTGGCCCTCGCCGGGTGGCAGGGTCTGCATGGCCGGGGTCAGCGGCACGATGCCGGCGACCATGACGTCGACGCCCGGGTCGGCCAGGATCTGGCCGACCATCCGCGCAAAGGCGGCGTCGCTCGCCATCGGGGTGACGTCGAGCGGGTTCTTGACGTCGACCAGCCGGTCGAGCTTGAACTCGGCGAGGATCGCGGCGAGGCCCTCCTGGGTCTCGCGCGCCCAGCCGGGCGAGGGTCAGCTCGGCGTGGTCGCTGCGGATCGAGTCGGCCATCCCGACCGACTCGTAGCCGGCGTTGGACATCGCCATCAGGCGGTTGCCGCGCACCTGCTTGCCGCGCAGCGACACGGCGAGTCGCAGCAGGTCCGCGAACTCGTTGAAGTCGGACGCCGACCATGGCGCCGGCCTGGCGCAGCGCGGCCTCGCAGACCGCGTAGTCGCCGGCCACCGAGGCGGTGTGGCCGGCGGTCGCCGAGCGGCCCTCGGTGGTGCGGCCGGCCTTGTAGAAGACGACGTCCTTGCCGGCGGCCACCGCCTCGCGGACCGCGGTGGCGAAGGCGAGCCCGTCACCGGGCCGGAAGCCCTCGAGGTAGGCGGCGATGACCTCGATCGCCGGGTCGCTCGCCGCGTAGCCGAGCAGGTCCGCGGCCGTGAGGTCGATCTGGTTGCCGATGCTCAGCGAGTAGGCCGGGTCGAGCCACGGCATGCGGCTCAGGTTGGAGATGATGAAGGCGCCGGACTGGGAGATGAAGCAGCTGCGCCGCGGGTGGTCGCCGCGCGACTTCGCGAGCTTGGTCTCCGGGATGAACATGGTGTCGTAGCGGCCGGGGTGGGAGACGACGCCGAGGGAGTTGCCGCCGAGCACGATCGGGCCGCCGTCGGGGCGGGCGTGGGAGGCCTGGATCCGCGCCCTGCAGCTCGCTCTCGAGGCCCTGGCTGCCCTCCTTCTCGCCGAGCCCGCCGGGGATCAGGATGACCGCGTTGACGCGGTCGTGCTCGAGGACCTCGGCCATGACCTCCGGCACCTGCGGCGCGCCGACCGCGACCACCAGCAGGTCGACCTTCTCGGGCAGCTCGGCGATCGACGGCGCGCAGCGGACGCCGTCGATGTCGGGCACCCCGTCCCGCACCACGTAGGCGCGGTCGCGCGGAAACCCGGCGGCGAGGATGTTGCTGAGGATGATCCGGCCCATGTTCATCGACTTCTCGGAGACGCCGACGACGGCGATCGAGCGGGGCTTCAGGAGCTGCTCGATCTTGGCGGTCGGCCGGGCGGCGGGCGCGGGCACCGGCGGCCGGAAGCTGCACACGCCATCGAGGGGAGCGATCCTGCCGCCCGCGATGACGAAGGGGTTCACCTCGAGCTCCGTCGAGGTGGAGCGGCGCCGACGGGTTGACCTCCGAGAAGTGGTTGGCGAGGTCGATGAAGGCCTGGAAGCACTCCTCGAGGACCGCGTCCTCGACGAGCCGGCGCGAGCCGCGCATCCGGCCCGACAGGCGCTCGTAGCTCAAGGTCTGCCGGAAGAGCTCGAGGAAGCTGGCCCCGGTGAGCAGTGCCGGTCGGGGCGATCGCGATCGCGGCGCCGGGCCGGGAGCGACGGGCGAGCACCTCCATCTCGACCCCGCCGAGGCCGGCCGAGATGATCGGTCCGAACTCGTCGGTTGCGCGGATGCCGACGAAGAGCTCGGTGGCGAAGCCGCTGGGCGTCCGGCTCGACGAAGCCGCACAGCAGGATGCCGGTGAGGCGGTCGGCGATGCGGCGCCGCAGGCCCTCGCCGCCGAGGCCCGCGAGCGCGGCCGGCCGGTCGCCCGAGCGGCCGGCGAGATAGCCGGCGAAGGCCTCGGGAACCTCGCGCCGCATGAGCTCGAAGGTGGCCTCCACCGCGCCGAGCTCGCGCGCCACGATCCGCACCCCGCGCGCCTCGGTCTTGTGGATGATGTCGGGGGACACCACCTTGAGCACCACCTTGTCGCTCGCGATCGCCTCGAGATCAGCGCGGGTCGGGCGCGATCCGGGCGCGATCAGCCGGTGGGCCGGCGCCGCCTCGGCCCCGGTGCTCGACAGCAGGTCGTAGCACTCGTGCTCGTAGAGGCCGAGCCGCCCCTGCCGGTGGGCATTGAGGAGGATCTTCTCGATGCTCGCGAAGTCGACCACAGCCATGGATGTCTCCCAGTCGACGGGCCGGCGGTCGCTGGCTCACGCCGGCGCGGCGACGCGATCGCAGGGCACCGCCGACTCGCCTGCGAGGACCTGCTCGAGGAGCCGCCGGTCGCCGAGGATCGCCGCCGCCCACGCCGGGGCGTGCGCCGGGTCGACGGTCTTCGGATCGATCTTAGCGCACAGCCGGAGCGCCTCGGAGACGCCCAATCCGCCGTCAACGAGGCCGCGGAAGAACAGCCCGGCCGCGCGGCCGAGCCTGAAGGCGCTGATGTTGACGTCGACCGTCTTCTGGCCTTTGGCGGCGAAGAGCGCGGCGACGTACTTCTCGAGGAGTTGCGTCCGGGAATCCGAGGAGCGGCGCGGCCGCGCCGACCATCACCATGTTCTGGGCGCGCAGGTTGCCGGCCGCGCGGGCGATCAGGCTCGAGTCGACAAGCACGACCCGCCCGAACTCCGCCAGGTCCTGAATCAGGCGGTCGACCGCCGGGTAGTCCGGGATGTTCACGTACGGGGTGACGCTGGAGACGACCCAGCCGCCCGGCGAAAGGTAGTGCCAGTAGCGCATGACCTCGAGCGGCTCGACGCTGAGCACGAGATCGGCCCGCCCCGTGGGCACGAGGTCGGAGTGGATCGGGTGGTCGCCGTAGCGGAGGTTGGACTGGACCGCGCCGCCGCGCTGGGCCATGCCGTGGACCTCGGCCTGCTTGAAGTGGAACCCGACATCGAGCGCGGCGTTGTCGATGACGTAGGCGATGGACAGGATGCCCTGGCCTCCGACGCCGGCGAGGATGATGTTCTTCTGCATGCTGCGGCTCCTACGAGGCCCTACGCTTGATGGCCTCGAGGCAGGTCCGCCGGGCGATGATGACGCTGGTGCCCTCCCACGCGAGCTCCTCGCGGAGGACCTTGACGTTGGCGTCGTGGTTGGCGGGAGTGGGCTCGATGATCCGCAGGTGCTCCGGCGCCACCCCGGCGCCCAGGATGATGTGGTCGAGCGTGTCGCCGGTCGACATCGAGCGCTGGGTGCCGGTCATGCCGACCGTGCCGTTGTCGAGCACGATCACCTTGAGGTTGACCCCCTGCTGGACCGCCGACAGGAGCGGCGTGATGCCGCCGTGGGCGAAGGTGCTGTCGCCGATCGCCGCCACCGCCGGGCGGTAGCCGGCGTGCGCGGCGCCCGCGGCCATGCCGATGCTCGCACCCATGGCGACGCAGGAGTGGACCGCCTCGAGCGGCGGCAGCGCCGCCAGCGTGTAGCAGCCGATGTCGCTGAAGACCTGCGGGTTGTCGAAGTCGGACAGGGCCTCGTTGAGGGCCTTGAAGGTGTCGGTGTGGGGGCAGCCCTTGCACAGCGCCGGCGGCCGGCCGGCCAGGCTCTGGGACGGCTCGTGGGCCGTGGGAGAACGGGCGAGATCGAGGGCCGCGCGGACGAGGTCGGGGTTGAGCTCGCCGGTGCGCGGCAGCTCGCCGGTCATGCGGCCCCTGACGCGGACGCCGTTGAGCCCGAACAGGCCCGCGCATCATGTTCTCCACGAACGGGTAGCCGTCCTCGAGCACCAGGAGGTCGTCGACGTGCTCGACGAGCGCCCGGATGCGGCCGGCCGGGACCGGGTAGTGGGCGAGGCTCAGCACTCGAGAGGTCGTGTCCCTCATCGAGGTTCTCGAGGAGGTAGTTGTCGGCGATGCCGCAGGCGATGACGCCGCGGCGGCCGGCAAGCGACAGGCGGTTGTGGAGCGCTGTCCTCGGCGCGGCGCAGCAGCTCGGGCTGCTTGTCGGTGAGGTGCTTGTACTGGACGCGCGCGTTGGACGGGCAGCAGCGTCCAGCTTGCGGATCTCGCGGGTGGGCCTGAGCGGGTTCTGCGGGCGCGGCTCCCGGGTGGCGACCGCCGAGCGGCTGTGCGCGAGGCGGGTCACCAGGCGCACCATCACCGGCAGCCTGAGCTCGCTCGGACAGCTCGAAGGCCTCGATCGTCAGGTCGTAGCACTCCTGCTGGTCGCGCGGCTCGAGGCAGGGGATGAGGGCGAACTGGGCGTAGATGCGGCTGTCCTGCTCGTTCTGGCTGGAGTGCATCCCCGGGTCGTCCGCGACCGCCAGCACGAGGCCGCCGTTGGTGCCGGTCACCGCCGAGTTCATGAACGCGTCGGCGGCCACGTTGAGGCCGACGTGCTTCATGCAGACCAGCGCCCGCTTGCCGGCCCAGCTCATGCCGAGCGCCTCTTCGTAGGCCACCTTCTCGTTGGTGCTCCAGAAGGCGTGGACGCTCGCCGGTGTCCCGGGTCCGCTGCTCGACGAACTCGAAGATCTCGGTGGACGGGGTGCCGGGGTAGCCGTAGACGCCGCTCAGGCCGGCGTGGATCGCGCCCAGGCCGATCGCCTCGTCGCCGAGAAGGACCTCACGCCCCATCGCTGCGCCCTCCGTTGGAGGTCATTCTAGACGGTCCTGGAGGGTGAAACTAGCTTTGCGGGACGATGTTGTGAAAATCGGAACATTCTCTGGGTGGCCGCTCTGGACCGGACTCGGGGACGGGACGGCGCTCGGTCGACGGTCCGGGCGCGAACCGGGCGTCGCCTTCCGCATTGCCGTGACGAGAGCGGACGCATTCGGGAACGGGAACCCGGCTTCGCCATTGGCTCCGCCGTGGCAAGCCGGGAACGCGGCGACGGGAGCGGGCATGGGCGCGGCATCGGAAGCGGGCGCGGAAGCGCGCTAATCGCCCCCGCCCCGCACCCCCCATGGCATAATCGCGACCGTGGTCGCGATGCGGCGCATCCTCCTCACCAACGACGACGGCTACAGCTCGGAGGGCATCCAGGTCCTCGCCGACAGCCTCGAGTCGCTGGGCGAGGTCTGGGTGGTGGCGCCGAGGACCGAGCAGTCGGCGGTGTCGCACGCGCTGACCCTCGACCGCCCCCTGCGCCTGGAGCGGCTCGGCGAGCGGCGCTTCGCGGTCGACGGCACGCCCGACCGACTGCGTGGCCCTCGCCTTCGCGAGCCTGATGGGCGAGTCAGCCCCCGACCTCGTCGTCTCGGGGATCAACTTCGGCGGCAACATGGGGGTCGACGTCCACTACTCGGGCACCGTGTCGGCGGCCTTCGAGGGGGTGATCCTGGGCTGCCCGGCGCTCGCGGTGTCGCAGGTTCGCGGCGAGGGCTTCTCCTTCCACGTGGCGGCCGAGTACGCACGCCGGCTGGCGGCCTGGATCCTCGACAGCGGGCTGCACGAGCGACATGCTGCTCAACGTCAACGTCCCGGTCGGCCGGCCGCGCGGCGTCCGGCTGACCCGGCTGGGCGTTCGCCGCTACACCGAGGGCGTCATCGAGCAGGTCGACCCGCGCGGGAAGCAGATCTTCTGGATCGGCGGCGGCGAGCCGGTCTGGGAGGCGATCCCCGGCACCGACTTCCACGAGGTCGCCTCGGGCTACGTGTCGGTGACGCCGCTCGCACCTGGACATGACCGACCATCGGGCCCTCGAGAGCCTGCAGGCGGCGCGCCCGGCCTGGGTCGACGCCGAGCCCAGGCAGGGAGCTCGGCCGGTGAGGCCCACACGACAGCCACGCCTACCGCCGCCAGCGGATGGTCGAGGTCCTGCGCCAGGGCGGAATCACGGACGAGCGCCTGCTCGCGGCGATGGCCGAGGTGCCGCGGCACCTGTTCGTGCCCGCGTCCTACCGCAACCAGGCCTACTCCGAGGACGTCTCGATCAACATCGGCGAGGGCCAGACGATCTCGCAGCCGCGCGTGATGGCGCTGATGACCGAGGCGGCCCGCATCCAGCCCGAGAACCGGGTGCTCGAGATCGGCACCGGCTCCGGCTACCAGGCCGCGGTGCTGGCGAAGCTCGCCCGCTTCGTGTTCACGGTGGAGCGGATCCCGTCGCTCGCGCGCTCGGCCAAGCAGCGCCTCGACAGCCTCGGCATCGAGAACGTCAGCGTCAAGGTGATGGACGGAACCCTCGGCTGGAGCGCGCAGGCGCCGTTCGACGCGATCCTGGTGACCGCCGCGGCCCCTGAGTTCCCGCCAGCCACTGCTCGAGCAGCTCGCGGACGGCGGCCGGCTGGTGATCCCGGTCGGTTCGCTGGAGAGCCAGGCACTGTGGGTGGCGGAGCGGCACGGCAACCGCGCCAGCCGCGCCCAGCTCCAGAACGCCTGCTTCGTGCCGTTGATCGGGCGCCACGGCTGGCAGGAGGGGAGCTGATGGGCCGAGGATCGTCACCCCAAGGGGGAGGGGTGTGATGCGCGAGCGCCGCCGTTTCCGGGTGTCCGGCGAGGTGCAGGGAGTGGGCTTCCGCGCCTTCGTGTGGCGCGAGGCGCGGCGGCTCGAGGTGGACGGCTGGGTTCGCAACCACTTTGACGGCTCGGTCGAGGTGCTCGCCGAGGGGTCGCCGCAGCAGCTCGACGATCTCGCCGCGGCGCTCGCGGCGGGTCCGCGCATGTCGCGGGTCGACCGGGTGGAGTCGCGACGCGAGGAGGCCGTCGAGCGCCTTGCGGCCGGCTTCGCCGTGCTCGGGGACGCATGATCCGAGTTCTTGGCACCGCCACGGCTCCCGCCGCCAGCCTGGCCGGCGTGCTGGAGCGCGCGGTTGCCGGTGGGGCCCCGGCGCCGGCCTGGGCGGCGGCGGAGGATCCGGGCGGGGCCTGGATTCGGGCCGCCGCGGGCCTTCCTCCCGCCGAGCGCCGCCGCGGCGTTGTCGGCGTCGCGAACGTGGAGGCGCTGGTGGTGGCGGCGCGGCTCGGCGTCGGGGGCGCGCTGTGGCTGCCGCCGTCGCTGGCAGGGGGGGTGGGGGCGCTGGCGGCCGCGGCGGCGGCCGAGGCCGCGCGCGATTGCACCGACAGCGGTCTGATCGATCTCGTGGCCTGCGGTGCCGGCCAGCTTGTCGCAGTCAGCTGGGTCAACGCCCCGTTCTGGCGCCAGCAGCTCGGCGAGCGCGAGATGGCGCTCCTGCTTGCGGAGCTCGCCGAGGGGCTCGGCGTGCTGCCGGCCGTGCTGCCGTGGCCGGCTTTGCTCCTGCCGCGGGGCCCGACCGAGGCCGAGATCGAGGCAGCGTGGCGCCGCCTCACGGCCGATTGCCACGTGCTGTCCCAGGGAGTCGAGCAGGTCCCCTGCGACCTCCAGGCCAGCCGCGGAGAGGTGGTGGCGGCGGCGGTCAGGTCCCTCGCGGAGCGGCACACCCCGCTCGCGGATCCGGCCTTGTGGGGCTTCCCGCGACCCGTTCACGAGCTGCCGAGCGGCCGGCGGGTGGGGTGGTGGTCGCCGGTCGCAGGTGCGGTGGCGGCGGGCGAGGGAGAGTGGGTGGCGGCGTCCGAGGAGGCGACGGACGCCGGCTACCGTTGGCGCCTGAGGGCTCGCGACGGAACGGAGAGGATGGTCCTGGATGGGTTCGGCGGGATGGCTGCGCAGGGCGCGGCGCTCCGCGTTCCGGGCTGGATCGTCGGTGGGCTGTCAGCCGGCAGCCCGGCCGGACTGCTGGTCGAACGCCTGGCCACGGTTGCCCTTCGCCACGGGCTGCCACTGTGGGTTCCCAACCTGCGCTCAGGATCGCTGCGCTTCCTGCTGCGCCTGCCCGGCACCCTGTGGGTGGACGGCGCAGAGGTGCCAGAGAGCACCTGAGACCTGGCGCCTGACCGGGAGAGGGCAGTGCCCTTGACAGGCGGCCGTGGAACGCCGAAGAATGCACGCCGTGCGATTCGTGGGCGGCATTCGGCGACTCGGTGTAAGGCTGTTGGTGACACCGCTCAGTCTGCCGGCCGGCACGCGGATCAGACAGGGTGGCGCCGCGTGATCATGCTCGACCTCGAGCCGCGCCCGACGCGATTCTGGGACGGCCGGGGCCTGTCGAGGTTTGTGCGCGCCCACCGCCTGTCCACCACCGACCTCGCGCTGCGCACCGGACTGCGACCGTCGACGGTCTCGGGCGTCATGTCCTCCCGCATCGAGCCGTCGATCTCGACCGCCGCGCTGCTCTTTCGCGAGTGCCGGCTGGTCGATCCGACCGTCTCCTTCTCGGACCTCTTCTTCGACACTCCCGAGGTGCGCCGCGACCTCTGATCCCCGCGATCCTGCGGATCGCGGGGAAGGCCGCGCCGAGGGGGTCGCGCTCAGGGACCGATCGTGCTCCAGGCCCACGGGTTGCCGGCGTCGAAGCCGTCGGCGAAGATTGCGTAGGCCGCCGCGGCGTCGAGGCGTCCCCACCCGAACACGTTGTTGGGTACCGTGCCCGCGGGGTCGCCGCACTGGGTGCTGAAGCGCGCTGCCGAGGTGTGCGCGAGCGCCCACTCGGTGGCGTCGAGGCGCCCACGAAGCGTCGGCGAGGCGGACCAGATCAGAGCTACCGCCCCGGCGACGTGCGGGGCGGCGAGCGAGGTCCCGGAGGCCGACGCGTAGCCGCCGCCGGGCGAGCTCGACCGGACATCGTCGCCCGGGGCGGAGATGTCGGGCTTCAGTCGGCCGCTCCCGTCGACCGCCACCGGGCCCAGGCTGCTGTAGGAGGCGATGTTGTCGCCGGCGTCGGTGGCGCCGACGCTGAAGGCAGCGTCGTAGATCGCCGGCGGGTCCTGGACTGTGGAGCACGACGGGCCGGAGTTGCCAGCCGCGACCACGGTCAGGATGCCGGCGGCGCGCTGCGCCTCGATCGCCGCCTGGAGCGTTTCCCACGAGCAGCCTTCCTCCGGGGGGCAGGTCCACGAGTTGTTGGTCACGTCCGGGGCGCGCGCCGGGTCGCCCTGGGCCGGCGTGCCGCCGACCGGATAGGGAGCGAGGAAGAACTCGAGGCACTCGAGGTAGCTGGCGGGAGTGCCCCATCCCTGGTCCATGTTGCGGCAGCCGATCCACCGCGCTCCGGGAGCGACCCCGATCTGGTTCGCGCTGCCGTCGCTGCCGACCGACACCCCGACGGTCAGGGTGCCGTGACCGTAGTCGTCGCACGGGGCAGGGGAGTCGGGTCCGCAGCTGCCGCCGCCGGAGTGGATGGCGTCGTGCCAGTTGTAGTCGTGGTTGGCGGCCGTACCGTTCCAGCCCCGGTACTGACTTCTTGAGCGCGGGGTGGTTCCACTCGAAGCCGGTGTCCTGGTTGCCGACCACGATCCCCTGGCCGGTGAAGCCGAGGGCCCACAGCTCGGGCGCGCGGATGATGTTCACGTTCCATTCGATCGACTCGGGGTCGTCGCCGCCGGGTGCGGCAGTCGGCTGCGGCAGCAGCTGCCGGATTCGCGGGTTGGCCTCGATGCGCGCCACGTCGGGCCGGGCGGCGATCGTCGCGATCAGCGCGGCATCCGCCTCGAGGACGTGGAGGGCGTTCACGATCGTGAAGGAGCGGTAACGGACTCCGGCCGCGTCGAGCCACGCCCGCAGGCTCTGCTGGCTGCGTTGGGCGGTCGCCCACAGCGCGTCGCGGACCGCCTGGCGCCGGGCCGCGAGCTCGGGCGTGGCAGCCGCGGCGTCGAGCTCCGCGCGCTCGGCCAGGACGACCAGGACCCCGGTCGACCCGCCGTTCGCGGTCGCGGCGGTGACCCATGGCGAGATCGTGTCGTCGCCGCCGGCCCGGGCGGGCTGAGGAAACGACGCCAGGGCGAGCGTGAGGATGGCAATGACGAAAGCCGACGTGCGCACAGTCCTACTCATGCCGATCAGGATACCCTGCGACGAGCAGGTTTCGACCCGCCAGGCTCGCTCTTTCGACTCCTGACCCGCTACTCCATGAATGGCACGATCGTCGTCGGGTCTCCGGTTCCGTTGTCGACGACCGAGCCGTACGCCCAGACCATGCCGCCTGCCGTGCGCACCTCGATGGTCGCGTAGCCGATCGGGCACTGGCCGACGCCGGCTTCGCCGAACACGTCGTTGATCTGCTTCCACTCCTTCGCCGGCACCGAGGTGTCGATCGTGTTCCCGATCTGGCTCCCGGTCTCCGAGTACAGCCTGATCCTCACGTTGCACGCCGCCAAACCGTGATTCATGAAGCCGACGTTCGTTCGAAACGCGGATGTCTTCTTCAGCTGCGGCAGAACTGCGATCTGACCGAAGGTCGCAGCTTCCGAGTCGGGGTTGCCGGGCATGCCCTGGCCGAAGGTCCCGTCCGGCGCCTGGTTGTAGGTCCGCGCCACTACCATGACGGGCGCATCGGAGGTGATCTCGATCGAGCCCGAGGTCGCGGCGCCCTGGTTGAACAGGCTCGCCGCAACGTCCTCCCACTCCTTGATCCAGCTGTTCGGCAGCATGTAGGTGCGGGTCACCGTGTTGCCCGCCATCCGGTAGGTCAGCGTCAGATTGGCAGTGGCGCCCGAGCGGTTGGTCACGCTGAGGGTCGAACGCCAGACGCTGCCCCCGGCGCCCCCGGCGTGGGCGATGCCCGCGACCTGGTACGAGTAGGTCTGCCCGCCGCCTCCTCCGGACTGGGTCACGGTGAAGGTGCGGCCGGCGATCGCCACGGTGCCGGTGCGTGCGCTCCCGGAGTTCGCATCGACCGAGTAGCTGACGGTTCCGGGGCCATTGCCGCTCGAGCCGCCGGTGACATGGATCCAGCTGTTGTACGAGGTCGCCGCCCAGGGGCAGCCCGGGGTCGTGCTCACCGACACCGAGCCGCTGCCCCCGCTCGCACCGTAGCTGGCCGAGGTCGGCGAGATGCTGTAGGTGCACGAACCCTGGCCGTCGCAGGTGACGGTCATGGTGTACTCGGTCGGGCAGGAGACGCCGCCCGCCGAGCCGAAGCTCGTCGGTCCGACCCAGATCCAGTTCGAACCGGCCACGCCGTTGATGACCATCTCGCCGGAGCCCTGGCAGTTGCCTGGCTCCGCGTAGGTCTGGGCGACCTCGACGGCAGGGCAGTTGTACTCGTTGGTGAGGTCGAACAGGTAGAGGTTCGCCGTCGAGGTCAGGGTCACGCGGATGGTGTCGGCCTGGGCGAGGTTGAGCTCGTACCAGTCGGTATCGCGAAGATCTTCCGACCCGCTCGTGAAGGTCGACGTGGTGCCGCAGATCGTGGTGTTGCAGCTGATCTGTGTGACGTGTGCGCCGGGGTTGCCCTCGTCGGTGTTGCAGCCGCCGTTGGGGTCGCCGGAAACGTCATTCCCGCACAGCGGATCGAAGCTGGCCTCGAAGAGGTCCGCACCCGGCGGGCACGGGCAGGTCTGGGGCGTGAACTCCTCGACCGACAGGGTGTAGTTCCCGGCACTCCGTGTCGTAGCCGTCAACCACGATGTAGTAGGTGTTGCCGGCTGTCAGGGCGACGGTGACCTCCGAGACGAAGGGCGTGATCGGCGACGAGCAGGTGTCGTCGCTGCAGCCGATCACCGTGCCCGGGCACGCGTTCTGGTACACGTACAGCTTGGTGTCGTAGTCGGTGGTGGTGCCCGGGTCGCAGAGCGAGATCTTGACCGACCGGTTGCTCGGCGGGGTGTAGGCGTAGACGACGTCCGGTGAGGTGCCGCCGCTGAACGGGCAGACCTCGTCGTAGTCGTTGACCGCAAAGGCTGTCGATCCGCTGTCGACGTAGGGGAGCGACGAGATGACCGTGGCCGCGGCGCAGGTCTCGCCACCGCCGACATCGAGCGGCCAGTTGCCTTCGCCCTCGCTGGCGATCCCGACGTTGCCGACCGGCGACGCCGCCGGTGACCACTCCCCGGGCGGCGCCGCGGCCATCAACCCTGCCGCCGCAACCAGCCCAGCCACGACCAAGAGACTCTGCCACGTCCGCCTGTACCATGCTCCCCTTGCCATGATGGTCTCCGTTCCTCCGCCCGCTCCTCGCGGAATTCATCAAGTTGTCGTGCGGCCGGACCCGCCGGGTCGGCGCGCTCGGGTGTGCAGAAAGCTGACATGAGTTTCGCGGTTGTCGTGGGGAAAGTCAACGAACAGCCGGCGTCCGGGCAGCGTGGCATCATGGCCCTCCCCGACGAAGTGCAAGGCGTCGCCCGACACCGAGTCGCCGGCGGCGAGCGAGCAGCGGCTCGGCGCGACGATTTCCAGGTCGGTGGCGTCGAGGCAGCACCCAAGCTCCTGATGGTAGACTCGGGCCGCTGACGGGAGGGCTCCGGCCCGTCGTCAAGGAAAGCGAGGCACGACAGGCATGACGACACACCTGGAGGCGTCGGTTCAGCAGGATCTGGAACGGATCCGCCTCAAGGTCGTCGAGATGGGCGGGCTCGCCGAGCGAGCGGTCCTGGCGAGCATCCGGGCGGTGGCCGAGCGCGATCGCCAGCTCGCGTTCGCGGTGATCCTGCGTGACCAGTTCATCGACGAGGCCGAGAAGCAGCTCGACAAGCTCTGCCTGCAGTTTCTGGTGCGCTACCAGCCGGCCGCGAGCCTGCTCCGCTTCGCCTACGCGACGATCAAGGTCAACCTGGAGCTCGAGCGGGTGGGCGACTACGCCGAGAGCATTGCCCGCCAGGCTCTCAAGCTGACCGAGGTCGACGCGCCCCTGCCGTTCGACCGCCTGCAGCAGGTGGGCAAGCTGGCGGTGCCGATGCTGCACGACGCCGTCGAGGCTTTCGTCCGGCAGGATGCCGACCTCGCCCGCAAGACCATCGAGTCTGACGAGACCGTCGACCTGCTGCGGGACACGCTGACCAAGGACCTGACCCTCTGGTACAAGGAGGGGCGGCTGCCGTTCGCGGCCCTCACACCGCTGATCACGGTGGCGCGCCGGCTCGAGCGGGTCTCTGATCAGGCCCGCAACATCGGCATGGAGACCCTCTACATGTGCACCGGGGAGCTCGCCAAGCACCCCGGCTCGGATGTCTTCCGGGTCCTCTTCGTGGACGAGCACAACGCCTGCCGCAGCGTCATCGCGGAGACGATCGGCACCGCACTCAACGAGCCCAACTTCGTGTTCTCGAGTGCGGGCATCAGCCCGGAGCCGATCACAGAGGCGACGATCCGCTTCATGGGGTCGCGCGGTTTCGACGTCAGCCGGGCGATCCCCCGGCCGCTGACCGCCGTCGCCAACATCGAGCACGAGGACGTGATCGTGCTCCTCGCTCCCGAGGCTCAGCGAGCCTTCCCGCGGCGGCCGCGGAACACGGTGTTGCTCGACTGGTCGGTCGAGGACCCGAGCGCGGTCACCGGCAGCGAGGAGGAGGTGACCGCAGCGTACGAGCGGACGTACCAGTACATCGAAGCGCAGATCCGCGACCTGGTCTCCGCAATCCGCGACACCAAGGAGGGCTGACGATCTTGCGAACGCGAAAGGAAGTACCCATGGCCTCCTACTGGACCACCCCGAGACGTATCACCGTCCCCGTCGCCCTCGCGCTCGCAGCGGCCGCGCCGCTGCTGAGCTCCTGCGGCCAGAGCGGCGACCGTGGCGGCACCACGACGATCCAGGTGCGCGGCTCGGACACCATGGTGAACGTCGCCCAGGCCTGGGCCGAGGAGTACACGAAGGTCCAGCCCACGGTCGGAGTGGAGGTCTCCGGCGGCGGCTCCGGCGTCGGCATCGCCGCGCTGGAACGGGGCACCATCGACATCGCCAACGCCAGCCGCAACATGAAGCCCGAGGAGATCGAGCAGGCCAGGAAGAACACCGGCAAGGAGCCCAGGGAGTTCATCGTCGGCTACGACGCGCTCGCCGTCTACGTCCACAAGGACAACCCGCTGAGCGAGGTCACGATCGAGCAGCTCGCCGGGATCTTCGCCGAGGACGGCACTGCCGTGAGATGGTCGGACCTGGGAGTCACCATCCCTGGGGTGAGCGACGACACGATCGTCCGGGTCGTCCCGCCAGTCGAGCTCGGGAACCTACGAGTTCTTCCGCGAGCACGTCCTCGGCACGAAGGACTTCAAGCTCGGCTCGCGCGACATGAACGGCTCCAAGGAGGTCGTCGAGCTGATCGGCAGCACCAGGACGGCCATCGGCTACAGCGGCATGGGCTACGCGACGGACAACGTGAAGATGCTGAGGATCGCCCGCGCGGCAGGGGAGCCGGCGTTCGAGCCCACCGTCGAGAACACGATCAGCAAGGCCTACCCGCTCGCCCGCTCGCTCCAGGTCTACACGCTCGGCGAACCCCAGGGCGCGGTCAAGGAGTACATCGACTGGATCCTCTCCCCCGCCGGGCAGAGGATCCTCGAGGAGAACGGGTACGTGCCGGTCGGCACCGGAGGGGCCGGCGAGTGACGCCTCCCTCGCGAAGGGACGGCCGCCCGGCGCGTCCGGCGGGCAGCGCGGAGCGCATCCGGTGAGCGGCATTCCGGCCACGAGCGGACGACGCGACCCCGGACGGCGGCCGACGCCGATCAACGGCGGCGGTCGTCGGCGAGCGGATCGTCGAAACCTCGATCAGGGTCGCGGCGTCAGCGCCATCGTCTTCGTCGTCGCGATCTTCTTCTTCATCTTCCGCGAGGCCGCGCCGGTGCTGTGGAGCGAGGATTTCCACATCTTCGAGTTCCTGTTCAGCACCGAGTGGTACCCGACCTCGGTCAGCAACGTCCGCTACGGGACCCTCGCCCTCACCGTCGGCACGCTGTCGGTGACCGCGGTGGCGATCCTGCTCGCGGTGCCGTTCGGGCTCGGCGCCGCGATCTTCGTCTCGGAGTTCTGCTCGCCGAGATTCAAGGAGACGCTCAAGATCGTCATCGAGCTGCTCGCCGCCATCCCGAGCGTGGTGTGGGGATTCGTCGGCCTCACCGTGATGAGCAAGATCATCGTCACGCTGACCGGCACCGCGGTCGGCGTGAACCTGCTCAACGGCGGCGTCATCCTCGCCCTGATGAGCGTGCCGATCATCGTCTCGATCGGCGAGGACGCCCTCAAGGCCGTGCCCGACTCGTACCGCGAGGCCGCCGTCGCCCTGGGCGCGACACGCTGGCAGACCGTCTACCGGGTCCTCCTGCCGGCGGCCAAGAACGGCCTGCTCGCCGCCGTGCTGCTCGGCGTCGGCCGCGCCGTCGGCGAGACCATGGCCGTGCTCATGGCCACCGGCCACGCGGTGCAGATTCCCGACGGGCTCCTGAACTCGGTGCGCACGCTGACCGCCAACGTCGCCGCCGAGCTCGGCGAGGCGCCGGCCGGCTCCAGCCACTACCGGGTGCTGTTCCTGACCGGCGTGCTGCTGTTCTGGATCACCCTCGTCGTGAACGTCGCGGCGGACCTCGTGGTGCGCGGGATCCGGCGGAAGTAGGCGCGCATGAACGGCATCGCTCCCACCGCGCAGCGCTTCGCCCGGACCGCCCAGGCGGCGCGCAGCGAGCGCGCCCAGAAGGTCGCGAAGTGGCTGTTCTGCGCCATGGCCCTGGCCATGATCCTCCCGCTCGTGGCCATCGTCGCCTATCTCCTGTACCGGGCCTGGCCGTCGCTCGGCTGGGAGTTCCTGGTCGACCTGCCCCGCAAGGGGATGCGCGAGGGCGGCATCTGGCCGGCGTTCGTCGGCACCCTCTACCTGGTGACGATCTCGCTGGCGATCGCGGCGCCGATCGGCGTGCTGGCGGCGATCTACCTCAACGAGTACGCCCGGGACAACTGGTTCAACCGGCTCATCAACCTCGCGGTGATCAACCTCGCCGGCGTGCCGAGCATCGTCCACGCCCTGTTCGGCCTGGGCGCCTTCGTCTACGCGGCGCACTTCGGCTACTCCATCCTCTCGGCCTCGCTGACTCTGGCGATCATGACGCTGCCGGTCATCATCGCCAGCACCCGCGAGGCGCTGGCCTCGGTGCCCATGGCGTTCCGCGAGGCCTGCTGGAACGTCGGCGCGACCCGCTGGCAGACGATCCGCGCGGTCGTCCTGCCCAACTCGATCTCGCGGGATCCTCACCGGCATCATCCTGCAGGTCTAGCCGCGCCGCCGGCGAGACGGCGCCGATCATGTTCACCGGCGCCGTCTTCTACAAGGCGGTGCAACGCGGCGACCTCTTCCCCTACCGGCTCGGCGACCAGTGCATGGCGCTGTCCATGCACCTGTACACCGTCTCCACCCAGGTGCCCAACGTCAAGGAGTCGATCCCCTACGCCACGGCGGTCGTGCTGCTCGGCTCGGTGCTGCTCGTCAACGCCACGGCGATCGCGGTGCGCGTCTGGCTGCGCCGGCGGAAGAAGTGGTGACGAGATGGGCGCGAACGCAGCCGATCGTCGAGGTCGAGGACCTGCGCCTCGCCTACGGCACCACGGAGGTGCTCCACGGCATCTCCTTCGACGGTCGACCGCAACGAGATCTTCGGCGTCATCGGCCCGGCGCAGTCCGGCAAGACCTCGCTGCTGCGCTGCCTCAACCGGACCATCGACTTCATCCCCGGCGCCACGGTCTCCGGCAGCGTCCGCGTCGACGGCGAGGACGTCCGCCGCGTCAAGGACGTCTTCGGTCTGCGCCGCCGGATCGGCATGGTCGCTCCGCTGCCGGTCGGGCTGCCGCTGTCGATCTACGACAACGTCGCCTTCGCGCCGCGCTGCGCCGGCATGACGCGCAAGGCCGAGCTCGACGCGATCGTCGAGCGGTGCCTCGCGCCAGGCGGCGCTCTGGGACGAGGTCAAGGACCGGCTTGGCGAGCCTCGGCACCGCGCTGTCCGGCGGCCAGCAGCAGCGGCTCACGATCGCCCGCGCGCTGTCGCACCAGCCGGAGATCCTCTGCCTCGACGAGTTCTCGATCGCCATCGACCCGGTCACCACCATGCGCATCGAGGACGTGCTCAAGGAGCTGCGCCGCGAGATGACGATCATCCTGGTCACCAACCTGGTGCAGCAGGCGCGCCGCCTGGCCGACCGCACCATGTTCCTGTGGAACGGCGAGATCGTCGAGCTCGGCGCGAGCGAGGTCATCTTCTCCGAGCACCCCGGCGACCGCCGCACCTACGACTACGTCAACGGGATCTTCGGATGAGCGGCGCCGGGCGACCTCACCATCGTCACCCGCGAGGTCTGAACCTCTGGTACGGCTCGTTCCAGGCGCTGATCGACGTCTCGGTCGGCATCCAGCCACGGCCTGATCACCTCGCTGATCGGCCCCTCGGGCTGCGGCAAGACGACGCTGCTGCGCTGCTTCAACCGGGTCAACGAGCGCTACGGCTACGTCCGCACCACCGGCGAGATCGTCGTCCTCGGCAAGAACATCTACGACCCCGACGTCTCGCTCATCGAGCTGCGCAAGTCGGTCGGCATGGTCTTCCAGCGGCCCAACCCGCTGCCGATCTCGGTCTACGAGAACGTCGTCTTCGGGCTGCGCATCCACTCCGAGCGCAGCGCGCTCAGCGCGGGCCGAGCTCGACGAGGCGGTCGAGAAGGCGCTGACCGAGGTCGGCCTCTGGAAGGACCTCAAGGACCGGCTCAAGGCCAAGGCCACCACCCTGCAGCTCGAGCAGCAGCAGAAGCTCTGCATCGCCCGCCTGCTGCCGCTCAAGCCCGAGGTCATCCTCATGGACGAGCCGTGCTCGGCGCTCGACGTCGAGGGCACCCGGGCGATCGAGGAGCTGATGTTCGAGCTCAAGGGCCGCTACACGATCGTCATCGTCACCCACAACATGGCCCAGGCCCGGCGCGCCAGCGACGAGTGCATCTTCATGCTCCTGGGCGAGGTCATCGAGCACGCGCCGACCGAGGACCTCTTCCTCAACCCGAAGGACCCGCAAGACCGCGGAGTACATCGAAGGCCGCTACGGCTGATGGCGGTGCGGATCGCCGGTGTGACTGTGGGGCGGACCGCGGCCGGCCAGTACCGTGCGTCCAGGGCGCTCTATGACGCGGCAAGGCGTAAGGACGTCGGCTCAGCCGTCAAACTCGGCGCGGTCAGTCCACTGCGTCGTGGTCCCGCCGTGAGGCCGGGAGCGCATCGTCGGCGGCCTCGATCTCTTCGAGGTCGCGGCGCTCGAGCTGGGCACGCTCGCCGCGCGCATGGCGGTCTTCGGCCCGCAGGAAGCGGAACAGCGACAGCCCGAGCGCGGCGGCAGCAACAAGCACCAACAGAATGACGGCGACGGCGCCCACGGCAGGAGCATACCGAAGAAACGCGCCACCTGCTCGATGGTATCGCGGTCCCGCCGCGAAACCTCAGTGCGCTACCCGTAGCGTGCGCTCGTCGGTCTCTGAGGATGAAACCGTGGTCGCGATTGACAGACCGGGACCTGCGACATAGCATCGGCATCCCCGCGCGGGGCTATAGCTCAGGTGGACAGAGCAGTGGTTTCCTAAACCATTGGTCGCAGGTTCGAGTCCTGCTAGCCCCGCCAATCCGCTCCCAGACCCTCAACTGAACATCCGCCTCACGATCAGCGCGCCGGCCGCTGCGAGCAGCACGATGAAGACGGTGCGGCTGGCCGGCGACCCGTCCGGGATCTGGTACTGCCCGCCACCGCCGCCGATCGGCGTGGGCGTCGCCGTCGCGGTCGCTGTCGGCGTCGGCAACACCGGCGTGGGCGTCGCTGTGGGGCCGCCTGGCGTCGCCGTGGCGGTCGGAGTCGCCGGAATTACAGTGTGCGTGGGAGTCGCCGTGGGCGTCCAGGTCGGGGTACTGGTGGATGTCTGCGTTGGCGTGTGCGTGCGCGTCCACGTCGGTGTACTGGTCGGAGTCGCGGTCGGGGTTGCCGTGGGCGTCGGCGGGATCGGCGTGTTGGTGTTGGTCGGCGTCGGGGTGTAGGTGAACGTGGCGGTCGGCGTGAACGTCGGAGTCGGCGGGACCGGGGTATTGGTGTTGGTCGGCGTCGGGCTGTAGGTGGAAGTCGCGGTCGGCGTGAAGGTCGGAGTCGGCGGGACCGGGGTGTTGGTGTTGGTCGGCGTCGGGGTGTAGGTGAACGTCGCGGTCGGCGTGAAGGTCGGAGTCGGCGGGACGGGGGTGTTGGTCGGCGTCGGGGTGTAGGTGAACGTTGCGGTCGGCGTGAAGGTGGAGGTCGGGGTGAATGTGGGAGTGGGCGGCGGCGGGGTCGTCGTCGCCGTGGGCGTGTGAGTAAACGTCGGAGTGGGTGGCACCGGGGTGTCGGTCGGAGTCCAGGTCGGCGTGTTCGTGGGCGTCCACGTCGGGGTGCTGGTCGGGGTCGCGGTTGGCGGCACCGGCGTTGCCGTGGGCGTCCACGTCGGGGTGTTGGTGGGTGTCCAGGTCGGCGTGTTCGTGGGCGTCCACGTAGGCGTGTTGGTCGGGGTTGCCGTCGGTGGCACCGGCGTGTTGGTTGGCGTCCACGTCGGGGTGTTGGTCGGGGTCGCGGTCGGCGGCACCGGCGTGACCGTGGGCGTCCACGTGGGAGTGTTGGTGGGTGTCCAGGTCGGCGTGTTCGTGGGCGTCCACGTGGGAGTGTTGGTCGGGGTCGCGGTTGGCGGCACCGGCGTGTTCGTGGGCGTCCACGTCGGGGTGTTGGTGGGTGTCAGGGTCGGCGTGTTCGTGGGCGTCCACGTAGGAGTGTTCGTCGGGGTCGCGGTTGGCGGCACCGGCGTCGCCGTGGGTGTCCAGGTCGGGGTGTTGGTGGGTGTCGCCGTCGGAGTTGGTGTGGCCGTCGGCGCGGGAGGCACTGGGAAGCCCAGGTTGATAGGGTCGGGAGCGCTGCACTTCGAGCTGGTGCCGGGGTACACCTGGCCGATGCCAAAGCAGTCGGCGAGGCCGTTCTGGCGCCAGCTCGTGGCGACGCTGATATCGACGATGCCGTCGCCGTCGTTGTCGACACACGCGATGCGGACCGGCGCGAGGGTCTTCAACACCTGGGTGTCGGACTCGATGTCGCCACAGGTGTCCCCCTGTCCCTCCCCATCCCACCATGGCGGCTGGTGCAGGTCGGGAATGCCGTCGAGGTTGACGTCGCCATAAACGGGGGTGGAACTGAGTGGAGGCGGGAGGTAGTCGTGGAAGCAGTTGTCGCCACTGAGGGCGCTTCCCCCGTCGAGCGCGAGGAAGAGACCAATGTCGTAGCGGTCCGGCGATCCATCGGCCGAGACCAGCACTTCGAAAGCGACCTCGGCCTCCCCGTAGACGCCGTCAGTACACGACTCGAGAACCGAAGCGACGCGCAGCACCTCGATGCGGACGTCGTTCGCCGTGCAGCCGGCGTTCGGCACGAAGTCCTGAACGCAGTAGTTTCCGGTCTGTTGCGCGCCGGCGACGAGGGGGAAGGTGACGAGTCCGCAGAGCAGCAGGACGGCGTTTGCGCGACTCGGAATCCGAGCCGCGCGTGCGAACCTCCGGGCAGACTTCCCACGAGAAAGGACACTGCTCGCATGGATTCCTCCGCTTCCGGGGCGGGATAGTAGCAAACTGCGTGCCAGGAGCGAAAGCCCCGGGAACGAAGTGAGACTGTCCAGTAACGAGAACGGTTGTTCATCAATGGAACACGCTTCACGGCGCTGCGGGCCAAACCTCCGCCGTCCGCCGTACTCGGTTGTGATCAAGAGTGCGACAGATGAGGATCAGTCCAGGCTACCTGGCGGGTGTGACGTGCGGCGTTCGCAGAGGCGTGCTTGGTCAGGCGCGACCGCCCTCAGGTCCTGCTCAAAGGTACACAGCCGCCGACGCCCACCACACGGTCGTTCTCGACGATGAGGTACGAGCGCCGGGTATCCCAGCCGAGCTGGGCGGCGCGGTGGATGGCGCGCAGCCCGCGCAGGAAGCCGAGGCGGTCCTTCTGGTAGACCCTTGGGTCGAGCGTGGAGACGAGGCGGCGGTGCTTCCGTTGCGGTGTCACGATGGATGGCCTCCGATCACGGTCGCCGAGGTGGTCTTCCGGGGGGCGGCGCTTTCCGGAGCGCCCACTCGAGCAGCCACCTGATCGCGCCCGCGCGGGTGGGAAAGCGGTTGTCGAAGCGAAAGTCGTCGATCCGATCGAGCAGCTCGGTGTCGATGAAGAAGGTGAGCATCTGTCTGGCGCGCTCCCGGCTCACTTCAACCTCCACAACTATAGTGACACAATAAACAATAACGTCAATATATTCACTATAGAAATTTCCGACTGAAAATAGTGCGGCACTACCTGGTGGAAGACTCGGTGTAGGGGCCCGGTACCGCCGTGCGGTCAGATGCCGGGAAGGTCAGGAGCGCGAGGACGCCGGGCCGTGTGGCCGGTCATCGTGAAACGGAGTGACCGCCTCGAACGCGGAGCTTTCCCGGGCTGTTCAGTTGCGCCCGGTTCGGTCGGCGCGGCTGCGCAACTGGTTGGCCTCGTCGGCAAGCAACGGGTTCAGCTCGGTCGCCCGATCGAGCGTTTCGCGGGCGTCGGCAACCAGGCGTTGCTGACTGGCCGGCGCAGCGGTGACCTCGGCCTGGAGCAGCAGCAACGCTGCGTCGGTGACCATGGCGTTGGCAAGCGAGGGGTTGAGCTCGAGCGAACGCGCGACCAGGCGACGCCCGGCCGTGATGTCGCGCGACGGGTCGCGTTGCATCGAGCGCGCCGACTCCGCGCGCCATCGGTGAACCTCGGCGGCGGTCTGGTAGCCGGCGGCGTTCTGGGGGTTGGCGGCGAGAGCTTTGTCGGCTGCGGCTGCCGCCGCCAACAGAAAACCGTCAGGGGACTGTCCGCGCCGCATCGCCCAGCGGGCGGCGAGGATCTCGACCCCGGCACGCTCCGGGTACCCCCAGAAGATGGTCGGGTTGATCTCGAGGGCGCGGTCGAGGCTGTCCCGCGCGAGGTCGATCCAGGGGGACGGGTCTTCGCCGCGCTCCATGAGCGCCATCGCCTTGGTCCGATAGCTCAGCCCGCGGTTCGCGTAGGCATTGGCGTAGTTGGGGTTGATGGTGGTGGCGGCTGAGAACGCTTCGAGCGACTGGTCGAGGGTGGCCTGCGGGTCGATGCCGGTCTTGAGCTCGTAGTAGGCCCGCCGCCACAGCGCGATGCCGCGGTTGTTGTGGGCGTTGGCGTAGGCCGGGTTGAGCTTGATGGCGCGGTCAAAGCTCGCGATCGCTCGCTCGAGCGAGGGCCTCGGATCGAGGCCGGCGCCGAGCTCGTAGCGCGCGATCCGCTCCCAGGCATAGCCGAGGTCGTCGTGGGCGAGGACCAGCCCCGGGTCGAGCGCGAGCGCGGCGTCGAGGCTCGCGATCGCCCTCTCGAGGGTGGGGCGGGGGTCGGCGCCCTGCGCCAGCTCATAGAGCCCGGCGACGGTCAGCGCGCCGCCCAGTGCGGCGTGAGCCGTGGCGCTTTCCGGGGCGAGCTCGATGGCCCGCCGAGCCTCCTGGGAGGCGTGCTCGAGGTGAGGCGTGGGGTCACCGCCACGGTCGTGGACAACGTCGGCCCACCGCCAGTGCAGGGAGGCCAGTCGCTCGTGGGCGTCTCCCCGGTCGGGGTTCACGTCGAGCGACTGGGTGCAGGCGGCGAGGGCGCTCGAAAAGGTCGTGGGGGCGGGGTCGCCGCGGCGCAGCTCGGTCTCGAGCACCTGGATCCAGCGCGCGCAGTTGCCGTCGTAGACGGTAGGGTCGGAGCGGGCGATGTTGGCGGCCGCGGCGAACGCCTGGCCCGCGAGGTCCAAGTTGGCGAGGGCGCGATCGTAGTCGCCGCGGAAGCGGTCCTCGGCGCCGAGCGCCAGGTAGATGTCGCCCTCGAGCTTCCTGGCCTCGTAGAGCCAGGCCGCCTCCGACGCGGCGAGCCGGGCCTTGTCGAGGGCCTCGCCGTATCGGCGCTCATAGAACGCGATCAGGCCCTCGGCATAGGCGGCGGCCTCGAGCTGAGCCGCTCCGCTGTCGCGGAGGTAGGCGAGGGCCGGCTCGCGGTAGCGCGACTCGATGTCGCGGCGGAAGGCGTCGCGGACGGCCTCGTCGGCGAACTGGTTGGCGCGCTGAAGGCCCGCCTCGTAGAGCCTGCCGAGCACCAGGCCGAGGCTGTGCGCCACCCCCGGTGTCCGGTAGCCCGACTCCTCGGCGAGCTGGAGATGGCGGAGCGCCTCCGGGTAGCGCTGGAGGGCGAGATAGCCGCGCCCGATCGCGTAGTGGCCGGGGCCGAAGCCGAGCCGGCCGAGGCGCGAGGTTCGCTCCTCGATCTGGGACAGGCGCCGTCCGATGCGGGCCTCCGCCGCGCGGCGGTCGTGGAGCGGCATCATGGCCGTGATCCGGACCAGCTCGTCAATCTCGTTGGCCTGGACCAGCAGCTCCTGCGCGATCGCGGCCTGCTTTTGGGCCTGGAAGTTGGCGCGGGCGGAGTAGCCGACCACGGCGGCAAAGGCGACCAGGACCGCCGCGGTCGCGGCGGTCAGCCCGGGGTTCTTGCGGATCCGCTTGCCGAGCTTGTAGCCGAAGGTCGCCGGGCGAGCGGTGATCGGCTCGCCGGCGAGGAAGTGGCGGAGGTCCTCGGAGACGGCGCGGGCGTTGGGGTAGCGGCGGGCGGGCTCCTTCTCGAGGCACTTCAGCGTGATCGTCTCGAGGTCGACCGGGATGTCGGGGCGGATCCGGTGCGGCGGGATCGGCTCGCGTTCCATGATCCCGGCAAGCACCTCCGGGTAGCCGCCTTCGTAGGGCGCGCGATCGGTCAGGAACCAGTACATCGTGGCACCGAGGCTGTAGATGTCGGTTCGCCGGTCGAGATGGCCGACGTCGCCGCGGACCTGCTCGGGCGAGGCGAAGGCAGGCGTGCCGAGGACCGTGCCCGAGATCGTGACGTCGCGGCCCTCGACGTCGCGGGCGATCCCGAAGTCCACGACGTACGGCCGCCATGAGCCCTCGTGGTCGCGTTCGACGAGGATGTTGGCGGGCTTGATGTCGCGGTGGATGAGGCCGGCCTGGTGCGCCGCGTGCAGGGCGTCAGCCACGTCCACCATGATCGTCACCTTCTCGGTGATCGACAGCAGGTCGCTGATCTCTTTGAGCGAGCCTCCGGCGATGTACTGCATCGCGATGTAGGGGTGGCCCTGGACCTCGCCGACCTCGTAGACCTGGCAGACGTTGTCGTGGTCGATCCGCGCCTGGACGCGGGCCTCGCGGAGGAAGCGGTGGACGATCTCCGGAGTGTCGCGACGCAGGAACTTGAGCGCCACGAAACGGCCGAGGCGCGGGTCGCGGGCCTTGAACACGTCGCCCATCCCGCCGCGGCCGATGAAGTCAATGATCCGGTAGCGGTCCCAGTCTTTCACAGGGGGCATGTCGAAGCCGTCGGAGCCGCTGCTGGGGTCGCTGCCGGCCCAGGTCGGCGCGTGTTCGGACGGCAGCCCGAGCTCGCGAGCGAGGTCGGCGAGCGTGCCCTCGTCGAGCACACCGCTCGCGGTGAGGACCTCGATCACCGGCGGCGGGGTTCCGTCCGCGGTCTGGGTGACGTCGCGATGGGCCCGGGAGATTGCGGTGTCCGCCTCGACGGGGGAGATCAGGCCGCGCTCGACGGCGAGCCGGAGGATCTCGGCGGCATTCTCGTCGAAGGCCGCGCGCGCCCGCAGCACCTCATCAGGGGTCAATCCCATGGGGCCTCTGAAGCGGATGATAGCCGGTCCGGCCGCCGTGTGCCCGCTTAGCCCGGATATCTCACCGGGTTTCGTAGCGAGGGCTGCGAGGTGCCGTGCGCAGTGGGGATTTCGACCCGAGGGGCGCGGAGGCGTACTTGACAGTACGTCGAGCACCCGAGGCGAGAAAGCACCGCTGAGCGCGGTACATCGCTGGCCGCAGTAGAAAGTTGGTGAGATATCCGGGTTAGAGCCTCGAGCGGTCGGCGGTTGGTCACGGCGCGAGCAGACTGGCCCGCGTGATGGCGTCGAGCTCCGGGAAGCTCGCCTTCAAGTACGCGTTGCCCTGGCGGGCGATCTCGCCCTGGCTCGGGCCGCGGCCACGCGGCGCGCCCTCGCCGTAGCCCGAGTAGAGCGAGTCGACGACCGTCATGCCCTCGACGACCCGGCCGAAGGGCGCGAACGGTCCGTGCTGCTTGAGGGAGGAGTTGTCGCCGAAGTTGATGAAGAACTGGGTCGTCCGCGAGTTGGCCGCGGACGTGGCGGCGAAGGTCACCATGCCGCGGGTGTTGCTCTGGAGCACGGTGTCGTCGGGAATCGTGGCCTTCGACCAGGCGGCCTGGACCGCCGGTTCGCCGTGCAGGCCGACCTGGGCCATGAAGCCCTCGATGACGCGGAAGAACACCACGCCGTCGTAGTACCCGATCTTGACCAGGTTGTAGAAGCGGTCGGCGCCGTTGGGCGCCCACGCTCGGGTCACCTCGATGACCACCTCGCCCTTGGTGGTCTCGAGCTTGACCTTGTAGGTCTCCGGCGCCTTCTCGACGGCGAGCGACGGCTGGAGCAGGGCCGGGTTGGGCTCGGCCGCCAGTGCGGGTGGGGCCGTGAACGCGGCCACCGCGATGGTGAGCGCTGAGATGAGGGCAAGGGCACGACGTGTCATCACGAGGTCCTCCCTGGTGCGCCCGAATGTAGCACGGCCGGCGCCGGCGCCGGCAGGGAACGAAGATCCGGCGCGGCGTGTTGTGCCCTGGCGACGACGGAGAGGAGGGCCCCGATGAACGAGTCCCCAATTCGAGTCGGCGAGAAGGCCCCCGCGTTTACGCTTCCCGATCAGGATGGCGTGCCGGTGTCCCTGTCCAGCCTGCGCGGGAGCTGGGTGGTGCTCTACTTCTACCCCAAGGACGACACTCCCGGGTGCACGACCGAGGCCTGCGAGTTCAGCGAGGGCATCGAGGCCTTCCGTGGGCTCGACGCCGTGGTGCTCGGCTGCAGCGCGGACTCGCCGGAGAAGCACCGCGCCTTCATCAAGAAGCACGACCTCGCGGTGCGCCTGCTCAGCGACCGCGACCACGCCGTGATGGAGGCGTACGGCGCCTGGGGTGAGAAGTCGATGTACGGGCGCACCACCATGGGCGTGATTCGCTCCACCGTGCTCATCGACCCGGACGGCCGGGTCGCGTTCCACTGGCCCAAGGTCAAGGCCGCCGGCCACGCCGAGAAGGTGCGCGAGAAGCTCGCCGAGCTCCGCGGCTGACGCCAGTGCCCCGCCGATCCGGCGCTGCTCCTTGATCTCGGCACGCTGAGCGACGCGCGGCGGCTCAGGCGACAACGGCCAACCCCTCCCGCTACCTGACCCCGCATGGAACGTCGACGAGCCGCCGCGCCTCACGGTCTTCGGCAGACACTCGCCCGCCGCGATTTACTCGACTGTAGATGTGGTCGATCTCCCCTCGACAAACAACCTCGGCGCTCTCGGCACCATGGAAGGTGGTGTGGATTCTGGTGAGAATCACCCAATCTGTGAACCTGGAGCGCTTTCCTTCCTCCCCGCGTCTTCGGTCTTCCAGATTGGGGTTGTGTGTTAAATCGTTGACAGATGCTCATAAATGATTACCATTGCGCACATGAAGGATACATCCCGCGCGCGACTTGTCACTCTGGCGAGGAAGCAGACCTTCCTTTCTGCGAGGGAAGTGTCGGAGGCGGGAATCCACAGCCAACAGATCACGCGCCTGGTTGCCGACGGAACACTCGAGCGCATCGCCAGAGGGCACTACCGGTTTGCTGACGCCGACGTGACTGAACACCACGGCCTCGCGCTTGCGGCGGCCGCGGCGCCCTCCGCTGTCATCTGCCTCCTCTCTGCTCTGAGCTTTCACGGGATCGGCACCCAGCTCCCAGCCGAGGTATGGCTCGCCGTCGAGCGAGGAGGCCGAGCGCCGAGAGTGTCACACCTCCGGATGAGGGTGGTGCGTTTCAGCGGGGTCGCGTTCCACGAGGGCATCGAGCTGCACGCGATCGAAGGGCAGCGAGTGAGGGTGTACAGCGTCGCCAAAACGCTTGCCGATCTTTTCAAGGCGCGCAACCGGGTGGGTCTGGACGTGGCGCTCGAGGCGCTGCGTGAGGCGTGGCGGGATCGACTCTTCACGGTGGCGGCGCTGGACCGGGCGAGCCGCCTCTGCCGTGTGGAGCGCGTCATGCGCCCGTACGTCGAGGCCGTCGTGTCATGAGCTCTGGCCTTCCACACTCGGTCCAGACGCGGCTTGTGCGGCACGCACACGCGCTCGGGCTGGACCCCAACCACGTGCTGGCGCGGTACGGCGCCGAGCGATTCCTCTATCGGCTCTCGCGTTCGCCGCATGCTGAGCGCTTCGTGCTCAAGGGTGCTCTGATGCTGCTGGTCTGGCTCGGCGAGACGAGTTCGGCCCACGCGCGACGCCGACCTCCTCGGCTTCGGCGATCTCGACCCCGGCTCGCTGCTCGCGATCTTCGCAGAGGTCTGTTGCGTGCCGGTCGTGACCCGGACGGTCTCGAGTTCGACGCGGCGTCATCCGGGTAGGCTCCGATTCGTCCGGCGGATGCCCTATGGTGGACTTCGCACCGTCGTGTGGGCCCATCTGGGCCCGGCGCGGCTCCGGGTTCAGGTGGACGTCGGTATTGGCGACGCCGTCGTGCCGGAGCCGGAGTGGATCGAGTACCCGAGCCTGCTCGATTTACCAAGGCCGCGGCTGCGAGCTTACCGTCCGGAGACCACCATCGCGGAGAAGGTCCAGGCTATGGTCGAGCTCGACTCGAAGAACAGTCGCATGCGTGACTTCTTCGATGTGAACGCTTTGGCGACCAGTGGAGCGTTCGACGGAACTGTGCTCGCCGCAGCGGTCGCCGCCACCTTCGCGAGGCGTCGCACCGTTGTGCCGCACCAGTTGCCGATCGGATTGACCCCGGCTTTCGCCGCGATCGAGGGGAAGGCTGCCCAGTGGGCCGGTTTCATGCGCCGTCTGCCGGACCACCCGGAGCCCACCGATCTCGTGACGACGCTCGAGCGGGTGGCCGCGTTCATCGGTCCGGTGCTGGTGGCCATCGGCCGGGGCGAGCACTTCGAGGAGCGATGGCCGCCGGGGGGGCCCTGGCGATGAGCGTGCGGCAGGTCAGGAGGGCGGGAGCGGGCCGACCGACCCGAATCGTAACTACCTTCTCGCCGAGTCGATCTAGCCAGCGCGGAAGAAGCGGTGACAGGCCGTGACAGCGAGCTGTGACAGGCTGCGACATCCAAAGTTCCTCAAGCCCGGCCCCCCTCCTCACCCGGCTGGGGATCTGACGCCCTGTGGAAAGCCGGCCACCGCCGCCCACCCTCCGCCTTCCCACAGGGCTTGGAAAACCCCTCCGGGGTTTCCCACAGCTCCCCAGCCCCGACGACGACGAAGACCATCCCCACCGCCCCCTTGACTTCTTATAGAGGCACCGGGAAAGTGGAGGTAATTCCTCTGGAGCCGGGCGTGAGGGACTTGCGATCTGAAGCTGCGGCTGCGGGTTTGACATGGGTCACGGCTCCCTGTTTTCGTCTTCGGCCAATATCGATAATAGCGAGTGGGGCTGTTTTCGCGGTCGAAAGCCGGAAAGCCGATGTCCACGCGCACAGGGCGGTCGATCACCTCGAGGCAGAGGGCATCGCGACCATCGCCAGCAAGGCGAAGCGTAACCGCGTCTACTGTGCGCAGGCCACCCTCGACATCGTCGACGAGCCGCTCCGACTTTTCGAGCGGAGAGACGCACGAACGACGAAGAAGCCCCTGACGACCCCCTTCTCGACTGGTTGTCCGGACTTTTCAGTTCAAGACGGATAACTCAGCACCAAAGTCAGTAAAGGTCCGAGGTTCATTCACTCGGTGATTCTCCGGGCGTGCGGCTCTCGTCTCGCCGGGGGCTGTGCAGCCGCGAGAATGGTACCGACCTCTGTTGCGCGGGGTCGCCCTGCCTTGCTTTCGGCTTCAGATTCGGTTCAACGAGCTTCTCGTTGATTTCGATGCGCCGAGCGCAGCGAGGCGCAATCGAATCAGCAGATGCGGGGCAGGTCCGAGCCCGACATCAGGTCGAGCGGGCGGCGGCCGCCGGCGGCGGTGTCGAGGACGAGCGCCACCTCGCCGGCCCGCCGCTCGGCCACCCGGCCGATGACGGCCGCACCCTCGCCGCCCGGGTGACGCGCGCATCGCGGCGAGAGCCGTGCCGGCGTCGCGGCCGGCGACCCAGGCCACCACGCGCCCTTCGCAGGCCAGGCTCAGCACCTCGAGCCCGAGCACCTCGCACACCGCTCGGACCTCGGGTCGGACCGGGATCGCGAGCTCGTCGAGGTGGATGCGCAGGCCGCTCCGCTCGGCGGTCTCGTGGCAGACCGCGAGCAGGCCGCCCCGGGTCGGGTCGTGGAGCGAGTGGACCTCCGCGCCCGAGGCGAACAGCGCCTCGACCAGCGCGGCCTCGGGCGCGCAGTCCGAGCGCAGGCCCGGCGCTGCCGAGAGCGTGGCGGCAGGCCATGATGGTCGCGCCGTGGTCGCCGATCGGCCCCGACACGAGCACCGCGTCGCCGGGCGACGATCCGGTGGTCGCCGACGTCGCGACCCGGCGGCACCACGCCGAGGCCGGCGGTGACCGCGTAGATGCCGTCGCCCTTGCCCCGCGGCACCACCTTGGTGTCGCCGGCGACGATCGCGATCCCGGCCTCGGCCGCGGCCCGGGCCGCGCCGGCGGCGCAGGTCGAGATGAGCTCGCCCGAAGCGCCCTCCTCGAGCACCAGCGCCCAGGTCAGCCAGAGCGGGCGCGCGCCCACCATGGCGAGGTCGTTGACGGTGCCGACCACGCTGAGGTAGCCGAGGTCCCCGCCCGGGAACAGCGCGGGGTCGACGACGAAGGCGTCGGTGGTCAGCGCCGGCCGGCCGGGGGGCAGCTCGGGCAGCACGGCGGCGTCGGTCAGGGTGGCGAGCCACGGGTTGCCGAGCACCGGCAGGAAGGCGTCGCGGACCAGCTCCTGGGTGAGGCGGCCGCCGGAGCCGTGGGCGAGCAGCAGGGTGGCGGGCGCCCGCGAGCTGCCGGTCACGCCGCGCCCCATCGCTCGTGCCGGAACCACGCCGAGCAGGTGCCCTCGCTCGACACCATGCAGGCGCCGACCGGGGTCGCGGGCGTGCAGCCGGCGTCGAAGAGCGGGCACGCGGGCGGGTCGATGACACCCCGCAGCACGTCGCCGCAGCGGCAGCCGGCCGGCTCCTGCGGCGGCGGCAGCTCGACCGCGATCCGCGAGGCGTCGCGGTGGGCCCACTCCGGGCGCAGCGCGAGCCCGGAGCGCGGGATCACGCCGAAGCCGCGCCAGCTGTCGTCGGCCGGGGCGAAGAAGCGCTCGACCAGCGCGGCGGCGGTGGCGTTGCCCTGGGGTGACACGACCGTTCCGTAGAGGTTGACGATGGCGCTGCGGCCGCCGGCATTCTGCTCGATGCAGCTCGAGCACGCCGCGCAGGATGTCGGTGGGCGCGAAGCCGACCACCGCGCCGGGGACGCCGTGCTCGTCGGACAGGAAGCGGAAGGCCTCCCAGCCGGTGAGCACCGAGACGTGGCCGGGCAGCAGGAAGCCGTGAACCTCGAGGTCGGGGTCGTCGACCAGAGCGAGCATGGCCGGCGGGATGAGCTTGTTGCCGGGCAGGATCTGGAAGTTCGCGGTACCGGATGACTCGGCCTCGGCGAGGACCGCCGCGATGGTCGGGGTCGTGGTCTCGAAGCCGACCGCGAGGAACACGACCTGTCGGTCGGTGGACTGGGCGACGGCCAGCGCGTCGCGTGGCGAGTACACGATGCGCACGTCGCGACCTTCGAGCCCGCGCCTGCTCGAGGGTGAGCGTGCTCGACGGCACCCGCATGAGGTCGCCGAAGGTGCAGAGCACGGTGCCGGGCCGGGCGGCCAGCGCGAGCGCGCGGTCGAGGTAGCCGACCGGGGTCACGCACACCGGGCAGCCGGGTCCCGACACCAGCCGGATCCCCGTCGGGCAACATCTGCCGGAGCCCGGCGCCGGCCACCGCGTGGGTGTGGGTGCCGCAGACCTCCATGAAGGTTGCCGGACGACCGAGCTGCGTGGCCGTGTCGACGATGCTGCGCACCAGGCCGGCGACCGCGGCGCGGTTGTGGAGAAGGTCGTCGCGGATCACAAGTCGACCATCGCGTCGGCGTACTCGCGCAGGAGGGCGAGTGTGATCTCGGCCTCGGCCTCGTCGACGGCGCCGATGGCGTAGCCGGCGTGGATCAGCAGGTGCTGGCCGACCTCGGCGTCTGGCAGCAGCATGAGTGACACCGTGCGGCGGACGCCGTCGAGCTCGACCACGCCCTCGATCTCACTGCGCTCCATCAGGCGCATCGGAATGGCGAGACACATCGCGCCGCCCTCCGTCCGATCCGGCCGCCAGCGGGCAGGCCCAGATCAGCGATGATACCTCATCGCGGCCGGCCTCCCAGGTCGCGGGGATCCACTCCACGGGCGCCGGCAACCGCGGCGACAACCGCCTGGCCGTAGGCGAGGCCACCGTCGCCGGGCGGCACCGAGGTCGCGAGCAGGGGCTCGAAGCCGGCCTCCGCGAGCCCCTCGCGCAAGCCGTCGCGCAGCAGCCGGTTGACCAGGCAGCCGCCGCCGAGCGCGACCGGCATCTCGCGGCCGGCTCGCCGGGTCAGCTCGACCGCCAGGGCGCAGAAGGTCGCGTGGAAGGACGCCGCGATCCGCTCCGGTTGCTCGCCCCCGATCAGCCGCCGCGCCGCCTCGAGCAGGAGGCCGGCCGACGGCAGGACGGGAGCGCCGGCGAGCTCGTGGACCGCCAGCGGCCAGATCGCGCTCTCTCCGGTCCACGCCGCGGCCAGCGACTCGAGCGCGACCGCGGCCTCGCCCTCCCAGTCGTTGCGCTCCACCAGGCCGAGCAGCGCGCCGGCCGCCTCGAAGAGACGGCCGGCACCCGTGGCGAGCGGCCAGGGCGTCGCCGCCGGCGGCCAGCCGCGCGACCTCGGAGCAGAGCGTGCTGCCCACGGCGCGCGCAAGAGGGAGCGCGGGCACCAGCTCGCCGGCGCCGGCGCGGGCGAGAGCGGCCACCGCCACCCGCCACGGCTCGCGCACTGCGCGCTCGCCCCCGACCAGGGGCAGCGGCTCGAGGTGGGCGACGCGCCGCCAGCCGAGGTCGCCGCCGAGGCGCAGCCACTCGCCGCCCCAGGCCGTGCCGTCGGGCCCCCAGCCGGTGCCGTCGAGGCTGATCGCCAGCACCTCCTCGCCGGGCAGCGGGAAGCGGCCGTGCTCGGCGAGCGCCGCGGCCGCGTGGGCGAGGTGGTGCTGGACCTCGAGGACGCGCCCACCGCGCGCCGCGGCCAGCTCGCGGGCGAGCCAGGAGCTCGGGTAGTCGGGGTGGGGGTCGCAGGCGATCAGCGACGGCTCAGGCCTGGAGAAAGTCCTCCAGCCCGTCGATGACCTCCCGGTGGAAGCGGCGGGCCGGCTCGGAGTCGAGGTCGCCGCAGTGCTGTGAGAGGAAGGCCTGGCCCTCCACCGCGACGCACGCTGTCGCCTGGAGGTGGCCGCCGACGGCGAGGATCGGCTCCGGCGCCGCCTCGGGCAGGGGCAGCGGCTCCGGGACCCAGCCGCGGGCGCGGCGGACGACCACCGGCCCGTCCGGGCAGGAGCGGACGACCGAGTCGTCGACCCGGCGGACGACGTCGCGGTCGTGGAGCAGGAAGACGTCGGCGACGCCAGCCAGACGCTGCAGGGCCTCGCGGTTTCCCCGGCAGAGCGGCTCCTCGCTGAGGTTAGCCGAGGTCATCACCAGCGGCGGCATCTCGGGCGGACGGAGCAGCTCGACGTGCAGCGGCGTCGTCGGCAGCATGACACCGAGGTCCGCAATCCCGGGCGCCACCTCGTCCGCGACCGGCGAACCCGGCTGACGGGGAGCGAGCACGACCGGAGACCGCGGCGACGTCATCAGCCGGCGGTCGGCGCCGGTCAGCCGGACCAGCCGATCGGCCTCGTCGAGGCCGCGGACCATGACGGCAAAGGGCTTGGTCAGCCGGCGCTTGCGGGTCCGCAGGGTGCGCACCGGGGCGGGATCGTCGGCGCGGCAGGCGAGCTGGAAGCCGCCGAGGCCCTTGACCGCCACCACCGCGCCCTCGAGCAGGGCGCGGCGGGCGGCCACGATCGCCGCGGGCCCCACACCGAGAGAAAACGCGGCCGCATCGAGCAGGCGCAGCTGCGGCCCGCAGTCGGCGCAGCAGACCGGCTCGGCGTGAAACCGCCGGTCGCCCGGATCGGTGTACTCGCGCTCGCACGCCGGGCACATCGGGAAGCAGGCCATCGAGGTGGCCGGGCGGTCGTAGGGGAGGCGGTGGACGAGCGAGAAGCGTGGGCCGCAGTTCGTGCAGGTGATGAAAGGGTAGGCGTGGCGGCGGTCGAGCGGGTCCTCGATCTCGCGGCGACAGTCGTGACAGAGAGCGGCATCGGGTGGCACCAGCGCCCCTGCCCGCCGTCCGTCGCGGGAGTCGCGGACCACGAAGGCCGCGTCGCCGACGGGGGGAATCTCGGCGACCTCCATCCCGTCGAGCCGGGCGAGCGGCGGCAGTGAGGAGCGCAGCCGGTCCGGGAAGGCGGCGACCGCTGGCTCGGGGCCCTCGACCTCGACGGTCGCGCCGCCGGGGTCGTTGACCACCCAGCCGGCCAGCCCGGCTGCGGTCGCGATCCGATGCACGGTCGGCCTGAAGCCGACGCCTTGCACGGCACCGCGGCATCGTATCCGCAGCCGGACGACAAGGTCGCTCATCGCCCCTTCGTGAACGTTCTTGTCATTTCCGATACCGCCCTCCGGCCAACCTGCCTCGCTGGAGCCCGAAATGAGCAGCTCGGAGACACGCACCGCACCTGAAGGAGCCCGGAGGGCGGAATCGAAACAAATGCACAATCACACCGGAGCTGACGCCAGCCGCTTCTTGCCGAGTCGCTCGGTGAGGAGCTCGCACCAGGCGTCGATACCGACCCCCGTGGTTGCCGAGGCCCTGAGGATGACGCCCCCCGGGTTGAGCGCGCGGAGCTGCTCCTCGACAACCGAGACACTAAAGGGTAGGTAGGGGAGGAGATCGATCTTGCTGATGACCGTGATCTCGGCGCGGGCGAAGATGGCCGGGTACTTGAACGGCTTGTCGTCGCCCTCGGCGACCGAGAGCACCGCCACCTTGAAGTCCTCGCCGAGGTCGTAGGTGGTGGGGCAGATGAGGTTGCCGACGTTCTCGATGAACAGGATGTCGGCGGGCAGCAGCGGCGCCGCACCCAGCGCCGCCTCGATCTGCCGCGCGTCGAGGTGGCAGGCGCCGCCGGTCAGGATCTGGTGGGCGGGCACCCCGAGGGCGCGGATCCGATCGGCGTCGCGCTCGGTCGCGACGTCGCCTTCGATGACGGCACAGCGGTGGCCCGCGGCGAGACGGGTGACGGTGGCCTCGAGCAGCGTGGTCTTGCCGGAGCCGGGCGACGAGATGATGTTGACGACCAGAGTCCCGGACTCGGCAAAGGTTCGCCGCAGCTGCTGCGCCCGCTCCTCGCTGGCCTCGAGCGCCCGCCGCCGGACGGTGACCACCTGGCTCATGCGTTCTCCCCCCGGTCGGGACGCTGGGCATCGGCGGCCGTGCCGGCCTCGTCGTCCGGCGTGAACTTGAGCTCGAGCACGTCGAGCTCATCGCCGCCCGATACCTCGAGCGGGCTGCCGCAGCCGGGGCAGATCCTGAGCCAGCTCCCGGCCGTCCGGCCCTCGACGTCGCCGCAGCGGCTGCAGCGTTGCGTGGCCCGGCACCAGACCACCTCGAGCTCGGAGCCGGCATGGGGCCCACCGGCCACGACCGCCTCCCACGCGAAGCGCAGCAGCTCCGGCTCGACCGCGGTCAGCTCGCCGACCGCCACGCGCACCGACTCGATCCGGCCCGCGCCGTGCTGGCGGGTCGCCTCGCGGCACACCCGGTGGATCTCGAGCGCGATGCCCATCTCGTGCACTCGAAAGAGTATAGCCGGAGGAGCTGCGCCACGTTGCCGATCGCATACCGGCCCTCGGTGCGACCGCGACCGGCTCGCCGTGGAGCGCGAAGCCACTGCGAATGGTCCGGCAAATCCCAGGCCGGGCGGTGTACAATTGGGAGCACTGATGGCATTGCCTCGTCTCATCGTGACCGGCTCATCGGGCTTCATCGGACGAAGGCTGCTCGACGGCCTCAAAGAGCGCTTTCAGATCGTCGGCATGGCACGCCGCTCACAGCTGCGATGCGGCGCGCCTTTCCACGACAACATCAGCTGGTTTCAGGTCGACATCGGCGACCGCGAGTCGGTGCGCACCGCCTTCCGCTTCGTACGCGACAGCGGCGGCGCCGACTACGTCGTGCACCTCGCCGCGCACTACGACTTCACTGGTGAGGAGCACCCGGAGTACTTTCGAACCAACGTCGACGGGCTGCGCTTCGTACTCGAGGAGTGCCGCGGCCTCAAGCTCAAGCGCTTCGTGTTCGCGTCCTCGGTGGCCGCGTGCAACTTCCCAGCACCCGGACAGAAGCTCAACGAGGACAGCCCACCGGACGGCGAGCACATCTACGCAGTGACCAAGCGGATCGGCGAGCAGATGCTGGCCGAGTTCGACGACGTTCCCTCGTGCATCGTCCGCTTCGCGGCGATGTTCTCGGACTGGTGCGAGTACGCGCCGATGTACGTGTTCCTGTCGACCTGGCTGTCGCGGACGTGGAACGCGCGGATCCTCGGCGGCAAGGGTGAGTCGGCGATCCCGTACCTTCACGTGCGCGAGATCCCGGTCTTCTTCCGGCGGCTGTTCGATCGCCTCGACACGATCGGCCATCGCGAGGTGCTGATCTGCAGCCCGAACGAGACTGTCGGCCACCGCGAGCTCTTCGACCTGGCCAATGTCAACTACCGTGGTCGCCATGTGCGGCCGATCCTGATGCCCTCATGGCTGGCCAGGATCGGGGTGTGGGGGAGGGACCTGACCGGCCGGGTGCTCGGCAGCCGTCCCTTCGAACGGCCGTGGATGGTGCGTTACATCGACTGGGACCTCGCGGTGGACGCGAGGCGCAGTCAGGCCAAGCTCGGTTTCACGCCGCGCGAGCGGCTGATGGTCAAGCGCCGCGTTCCGTTCATGATCGAGCATCTCAAGACCGATCCGGTGGAGTGGCACCAGCGCAACCAGGCCGCCATGAAGTACGTCAATCTCAGGGCCAACCTGCGCATCCACCGCCTGCTCGAGAAGCACCATGACGAGATTCGCCGGCGCTACGTCCACGATCGGCTGCGAGGCGCCGGCGGGCCTGAGCGCTACCCGAACTACCAGCGCGTGCCGATCGAAATCCTGGAGTGGCGGTACACGGTGGTGCTGCGGCACCTCCTCAACGCGGTTCGGACCGGCGAGAAGGGGCTGTTCACCGCGTACTGTCGCGATCTCGCGCAGAAGCGATACCAGGAGGGCTTCCCCGGGTCCGAGGTCTGCAACGCGCTGACGCTGCTGAGCGACACCTGCCTCGAGGTGCTCGCCGGCGACCCGGAGGCGAAGGACCTCGACGAGGCGCTGCGCGACTACCTGACGATGACCGTGGAGTTCGGCTGCGATCAGGTGATGGAGATCTACGACGAGCTCTCCGGCGAGTCGACGTAGGAGCGTGTAGGGCATAGGCCCCTGTACGCGTTCCTGACGTGGTCATTGTTGATGGCCTCTGCCCAACACGCTCCTCGGGATGCGCTGCGCGCATCCTAGGGCCGGTCCCTGGAACGCGGTTCCGGATCGGTGAGCGGCTGGGCTCGATGGACCAGCCTCACGGCACCGTCGTGGACCACGCCGAGGTGTCGCCGGACTCGAAGCCGTCCTCGAAGGGCAGGACGCCCAGCATTTTTCCGAAGATCTCGTACTCACTGGCGATCAGACCGCCGGTGTTGTCGGTGCCCTCCCAGACGACGAGGTGCTGGCCGGCGGTGCCGCCGGAGGCGACCGCGGGGAACCAGCCCAGGTAGTCCGGATCACCGGTGCCGCCCATCTCCGAGATGCGGAAGTCGTTGGCGCCCACTGGCCAGCCGGTCGCGCCGTCCAGGCGCTCACCGAAGGTCTCGACCTCGTTGTCGATCAGGCTGCCGACGTCGTCGTCGCCGAACCAGACCACCAGATACTGGTTGTTCGCGCTGTTATAGGTAACTGCCGGGGACTGCGCGTCGTAGTGGAAGTCCCCGGTGCCGCCCATGTCCGAGATCCGGAAGTCGTTGACCCCGCGCGGCGTGCCGGTCTCGGCGTCGAGGCGCTGGCTGAAGATCTCCCACTCCCCACCGACCAGGCCGCCGACGTCGTCGTCGCCGTGCCACACCACCAGGAACTCGTTGTCGGTGCCGTTGTAGGCGACCGCCGGGCTGAAAGCGGCGTAGTCGAGATTCCCGGTGCCGCCCATGTCGCTGATCCGGAAGTCGTCGGCGCCGACCGCGATCCCGGTGGCTGCAATCAGGCGCTGGCCGAAGATCTCCCACTCGCCGTCTGACCAGGCCGCCGACGTCGTCGTCGCCGAACCACACCACGAGGTACTCGTAGTCACTGCCGTTGTATGCCACAGCGGGCGATTGCGCATCGAAGGCGGGATCGCCGGTGCCGCCCATGCCGCTGATCCGAAAATCGTTGGTGCCGATCTCGTCACCGGTGACGGCGTCGAGCCGCTGGCCGAAAACCTCGTACTCCTCGTCGACAAAGAGGTAGCTGTTGGTGTCGCCGTCCCAGACGACGAGATACTGGTTGTCGACACTGTTGTAGGCGACCGCTGGCGTGCCCGCGCCAAAGCTCGGATCACCGTCGTCGCCCATGTCGCTGATCCGGAAGTCGTTGGTGCCGACCTCGGCGCCGGTGGTGGCGTCAAGACGCTGGCCGAAGATCTCGTACTCCTCGTCGACCAGCCCGCCGACGTAGTCGTCCCCAGCCCAGACCACCAGGTACTCGTTGTCCGAGCTGTTGTAGGCGACCGCCGGGCCGTAGGCGTCGTAGTCAGGATCCCCGGTGCCGGCCATGTCGGAGATGCGGAAGTCGTTGGCGCCGAGCTCGGCGCCGGTGGCGGCGTCGATCCGCTGGCCGAAAATCTCAGACTCGTTGTCCGCGAAGCCACTGCCGGTTTCGTCACCCGACCACACAACCAGGTACTCGCTGTCCGTGCTGTTGTAGGCGACAGCGGGCCTCCGCGCGCTGTAATTGAGGTCTCCGGTGCCGCCCATGTCGCTGATCCGGAGCTCGTGCGACTTGAGATCGAGCTCGATGGCCAACGGATAGGCAGCGCTGGCCAGCGCTGCGCCCGCGACCACCAGGCGGGTCGCCTCGGCGCTGACCTCGAAGGAGGAGGGGAGAGTTGCGCCGCTCGCGTCGACGACCGTGGCCGGTCCGAGTCGGACCACGCCGCGCTCGCCGCGCCACTCGAAGCCTCCTGCCGTTGCGCGAAACTCGGCGCGGCTCGACACCGTGCCCTCGAGGATGAGGTCGGCACCGCCAGGTGGCGGCTGGTGGAGCACGAATCGCTGCTCGATGCCGTCAGCTTCGAACTCGTACTCCTCGTCGAGGGTGTCTCGCTCGTAGCTGACAAGACCAGCCTCAGGATTCGCCGGGGCGATCGACCGAACACCGGCGTCGCCGACAAGCGCCAGCCGCGAGAGGCGCCAGATCCAGCGCGGGCCACTGCCGCGCGGGCTGAGCGCCACGCCCTCAGCCGTGAACGAGGCCCGGAGGGCCGGGTTGCGCACTTCGAAGCCGCCGTCGATCGCCTCAATCTCGTTAACGGCCAGGGCCGCGGCGCGCTCGGGCGAGATGGTCGCGACGCCGACCTGGGCGTCGGCTCCGGTCGCCGGTGGGGCGACGAGGACCGCCAGCAGGGCGGCGGCAACCCCAACGATCACGCGCGCGACGGTCTGATGGCTTCTCATCGCCAACACCCTCCCGCCATTCCGAATCTCGTGGTGAAGTGGCCCGAGCATACTCCCGGCGGGCAGGGTGTCAACACGAGCCCGCTACCCGGCCCGGACCTGGAATCGAGCGGCGAGTCGAGCTGACCACTCGCCTGCGTCGGCAGTCGCCTCCGCTCGTGTCACGGCGGAGCCGAGGGCGAGACTCGTCCCAGCGTGGCGTCGAGCGAAGCCGGAAGCCGGACCTGTCACGGCGAGGATCGCAGATCGAAGGCGGGTCCGCGCCCGGTTCTGTGCCTCGGCTGTCGCCCCGTCTGCACAGGTACCTGGCATCGAGCTCTCCGCGTGCAGGGCTTGGCTCGGGGTGCTCGAGTTGCGGCAGGGCCAGGCTTCGGAGCTGCGGGTCGCGGACGCTACGCCGTGGCGCGATCTCCGGAGCCGGTCTGACGGTGGACCCACCACACGACGAGGGCCATCAGCCCGTCGATCACGCCCGAGGCCGGCACCGCCCAGGGCAAGGGGTCGATGATTGTGTAGACAAGCAGGAAGAAGAACGCGAAGGACTTGGCGATCAGGATCAGCCGGACGCCACGGTACTTCGCGAACTCCATGAGGTAGCCGGCGGCGAGCACGATATGGAAGGCTCCGGCCTGGCGCCCGAAGAACACGGGTTCGATCCGCTCCCAGCCTCCAAACTGCATGGTGAAGTTGGGTGCGATGATGAACACCACCCCGATGATCGCGCTGTGCAGGGCCACCAAGGTGATGAGCAGCCACTCGTGACGCTCGGTCAGACGCATCGCTTCACTCCCACCAGATGTCCGGTTGTCGGGGGTCGCTCCGCTTGGCCGGCGCAGCACCCAGCCGCTCGAGCTCGGCGAGGACAGCCGACATGACGCCAGGAACTGCCGCTCGCAACGTCGCACCAACGCGTGCGACGGCCTCGATGCTTTCGGGGACCACGCCAATGATGATCAGCTCGTCTGGGGTGGAATCGGTCAGCTCGGCGGCCATCAGGGCCTCCCGCAGCCCGGGCTGGTGGGGGTTGATGCGGGCCGGGGGAGGCGAGGCGAGGAGCTGCGCCATGTCGTAGCGGCGGATCGTCCCTGGCGGGCCGTCGGCATGGACCGTGTCGATGATGATCACCGCGCCCGCGCCGTCGAGGAAGGGCGTGAAGTCGAGGCCGGGCGTGCCGGCGTCGACGAGCTCGACACGCTCCGGGAACACGTACTCGGCCTCCAGCACCCGGACCACGAAGGGCCCGAGGCCGTCGTCGGCCATCAGGACATTGCCTATCCCGAGAACGCGGATCGGCTTCGCCATCGTCGCCAGCTTCCCTTTGTGCCCTTCGTGAGACTGCCAAGGTCGCGCGCTGTGCCGCGGGTCCTGACGTTTCGGCAGGGTCAGAGAAAGGGGGCCAGGGTTGCTCGCCCCAGCCCCCAGATCCTAGAACCTATATATCCTTGCTCTACAACGCCTTGACGGTCGCGATCTCCTTGCCTTCCGGGTCGAGGGTGTGGATCGCGCACGCCAGGCACGGGTCGAAGGAGTGGATCGTGCGCAGCACCTCGAGCGGCCGCTCGGGGTCGGCGATCGGGTTGCCGACCAGGGAGGCCTCGTAGGGCCCCATCTGATCGTTGCCGTCGCGTGGGCCGGCGTTCCAGGTCGAGGGCACCACGCACTGGTAGTTCTTGATCTTGCCGTCGTTCGACCACCACCCAGTGCGACAGCATGCCGCGCGGCGCCTCGTGGAAGCCGAAGCCCTGCTGCTCGCCGGCCGGGTACTCCCACGGCGTGAAGATGTCGGTGTCGCCGGAGGCGATGTTGGCGACCAGGAGGTCCCAGTGCTTGAGGGCGAGCTCGGCGAGCACGGCGCAGCGGATCGCCCGGGCCGCGTGGCGGCCGAGGGTCGAGTGCAGCACGGCCGGGCCGAGGTTGGCGCCGGCGACCGCGCCGGCGGTGGAGAGCATCCACTTCGCCCAGCGCACCGTGGGCTCGTGGCCGCCGGCGAAGCCGACGAGGACCTGGGACAGCGGCCCGACCTGCATCGGCTTGCCGTCGAAGCGCGGCGCCTTGACCCAAGAGTACTTTCCGTTGTGGTCGAGCTCGGAGTAGGCGGGGACCGTGTCCTCCTCCCAGGGGTGCCGGCTCCAGTCGCCGTCGTACCAGGAGTGGGCGATCGACTCGGCGACGTTGTCGCGGAAGTAGGGATCGTCGAAGGACTCGATCTTCTTCAGAGTGCCGAGGTCGGCATTGAAGATGGTGCCGCCGGGGAGGTCGAATTGGGTGCCCTTGGTGTCGAGCGGCATGTCGGGCACCGCCAGGTAGTTGGTGACCCCCGCCCCGTAGCCGAGCCACGGCGCGTACATGGCGCCGATCGCCGCGACGTCGGGCAGGTAGACCTGCTCGACGAAGGTCTTGACCTCCGTCAGCAGGTCCTTGATCTGGTAGAGCTTCTGCATGTTGAGGGTGGCCTGGTTGTCGAGGTTGATCGCGTTGGCGACGCCGCCGACCGCCAGGTTCTGGATGTTCGGGGTCTTGGAGCCGAGGATCGCGACCACCTGGTTCGCGATCTTCTGGTACTCGAGCGCCTGCAGGTAGTGGTGGACCGCCAGCAGGTTGACGTCCGGCGACAGCTTCATCGCCGGATGGCCCCAGTAGCCGTTGGTAAAGATGCCGAGCTGGCCCTTGGCGACGAAGTCGTTGAGCTTGTCCTTCACCGCCTTGAGCTCGACCGCGCTGTTGCGGGGCCACGGCGAGAGCGAGTTCGCGAGGGCCGACGCCTTGACGGGGTCGCCCTGGAGCGCCGACACGACATCCACCCAGTCGAGGGCCGACAGGTGGTAGAAGTGCACGATGTGGTCGTGCAGGCCGTGCGCGGCGATCAGGATGTTGCGGATCAGCTGGGCGTTGAGCGGGATCTCGATGTTGAGGGCGTTTTCGACCGCCCGCACCGAGGCGATGGCGTGCACCGTGGTGCACACCCCGCAGATGCGCTGGGTGAAGATCCACGCGTCGCGCGGATCCCGGCCCTCGAGGATCTTCTCGATCCCCCGCCACATCTGGCCCGAGGACCAGGAGTTCTGAACCTTCCCGCCGTCCACCTCGACATCGATGCGCAGGTGGCCCTCGATGCGGGTGATCGGGTCCACAGTGATGATTCTGGCCATATCGGTCCCCCTCCTAGCGAGCCGACCTGGCGGCGGGGACGCCGGCCAGAATCGGGAATCGTTTGACGATGTAGATGTACACCGCGATCTCGAGCGCGATGGCGCCGAGGGTGATCAGCAGCTCCGGCAGGTTCGGGAAGTAGGTCCAGTTCGCCCCGGGGTTGTAGGCGACGAGGTAGGAATCGAAGCGGTAGAGAGCCCCCGCAAGCACGAGCAGGATGGATGCCTGGAACATGGTGCTGAAACGGCCGCGCCGCTCGCGGTTCGCGAGCAAGGCGATCGGCGCCGCAAAGACGGCGATCTCGATCCAGAACATCAGGCTGTGGACGCCCTGGTTGAACATCAGGAGGGTCTTGCCGCTGATCACGATGTCGAGCAGCCGGATTGCCAGGTAGAGCACATTGACGACAATGACCGCGCCCGAAAGCGAGGTCAGCATCGAGGTCTCGCGCTCGCGCTTGAAGGCCGCGCTCGAAACTGCGGACTCCCAGACCACCACGCCGTAACCCATTCCGACGCAGGAGATCAGGAAGAGCAGAGGGATCCAGCCGGTGTTCCAGAGCGGATGGAGCTTGTGACCCGCGAGCAGCATCACCGTGCCGAGCGAGGACTGGTGCATGGTTGGCAGCAGCAGGCCGAGCGCGACGATGAAGATGAGGACCTTGTCGAAGAACTTGAGGCCCCACTCGGAGAAGCTCTTGAGGAAGCCGGTTGAGGTCTGGGCCCAGCGCTCCATGAACGCCGGCGACAGCTCGATCCAGAGCACGCCGACATAGGCCATGACGCACAGCGCCACCTCGAGTAGCGCGGAGTCCCAGTTATAGCCGCCGAGGTCCGGCCAGCCGCCGAGCGGGATCCGCCAGATGAACCAGGGCCGGCCGACGTCGATGATGATCGCGATGGCCGCCAGGGTATAACCGAGGGCGCTGGTCAGGATGGCTGGCCGCACGATCGGGTGGTACTTGCCCTTGTTGAGGATGTAGGCGAGGATCGCGATCGCGTAGCCGCCGCAGCCGAGCGCGGTGCCGATGACCACGTCGAAGGCGATCCAGAGGCCCCACGGATAGCCGTCGGTGAGCCCGGAGACGGCGCCGATGCCGGCCGCGAAGCGCCAGATCAGGATGATGAACCACAGACCGAGGAAGGCGAGCAGCCACTTGTAGGGACGGGTCAGAAGAGGGCCGCCGACGGGTTGAGCTCCGCTTGCGTGTGCCATCACTCACCCCCGTCCTTCTTCGCAGCCCGGCGGTTGCGCCAGAGCACAGCGCCCAGGACCGCGTAGAGCGCCACCGGAGCGATGAAGCCCTTGTACACGGCGTGCTGCACCTTCTGGGCGATGGCGCCAGCCGACTCGTCGCCGAGCTCGGGCAGGCCCAGCTTGGCGAAGTCGACCGAGGCGAGGTAGAGCACCTGAGTGCCGCCGCCGTCGTGCTCGCCGAAGATCTTCGGGTTGCCCTGCGGCCAGTAGCGATCCGGGTGCTTGGCGATCCGCTCCTTGGCGTCCGCCATGAGATCCGTGTACTTCCCGTAGATCACCGCCGCCTTGGGGCACGCCTGGCAGCATCCGGGCTGCTTGCCGGCCTTGAGCATGTGCAGGCACAGCTCGCACTTGACGATCTTCGGGTTGGCCTTCTCCCACTGGAACTTCGGGATCGTGTACGGGCAGGCCACCTGGCAGTAGCGGCAGCCGATGCAGCGGCCGGGGTCCCAGGTGACGATGCCGTAGTCCCGCTTCTTGAAGGCGCCGACCATGCACGCGCGGGTGCAGGCCGGGTCGAGGCAGTGCATGCACTGCTGCTTCATGTACGACAGGACCTGCCCGTCGACCTCGTACTTCTTGATGATGTTCTTGGTGTCGCCGTCCAGATCCTCCGGTGGGTCGTAGAGGTTCCCCGGAAGATCGTTGGCCGTCTTGCACGCCGTCACGCAGGCCCGGCAGCCGATGCAGCGGGTGGCGTCGTAGAGCATCCCCACGGCATCGTCAGGCGCCCGGGGCGCTTCGGAGGCCGCAGTGGGCGTCGCGCTCACCGCAGCTCCGGCGCCTGCGACGGCAATGCCCTTGAGCAGTGCGCGTCGATCCATGCTCATCGTCAGCCCTCCGAATCCTTGGAGGCGATCTTCTTGGAGGCCATGATGCCGGCGCCGATCACCGCGCCCGCGACCAGGCCGGCGGCGCCGGCGGCTGGGACGCTCGCGCTCCGGCGATGCTCGGGGAAGATCGGCGGATGAGCACCCTCGGGCAGGACGGCCGCCTCGTGCAGCGGCTTGTGGAAGGCGATGCCCTTCTCGGTGCAGCCGAAGCAGGGGTGACCGAGCCCGATCGGCCAGCAGTCCGGGACCTCGCCGAAGTGGTTGGTCGAGCAGTTCGCGTAGGTCTCGGGGCCCTTGCAGCCGAGAGCGTACAGGCAGTAGCCGAGGCGGTGGCCCTCGTCACCGAACTGGCGCGCGAAGCGCCCTGCGTCGAAGTGGGCGCGGCGCGGGCAGTGCTCGTGGATGGTGCGGCCGTAGGCGAACAGCGGCCGGGCCTTGTCGTCGAGCGCCGGCAGCGTGCCGAGGGCGACGAACTGGAGCACCGTGCCCAGGAAGTTGTAGGGGTTGGCCGGGCAGCCCGGAATGGTGATGACCGTGGTGCCGGTGAGGATGTCCTTCGCGCCGACCGCGCCGGTCGGGTTGGGATCCGCGGACGGGATGCCACCCCACGACGCGCACGACCCGATCGCAATCACCGCGGCCGCCTTGCTGCCGACATCCTGGAGGATGTCGACGGCGGTGCGGCCGCCGATCTTGCAGTAGATGCCGCCGTCCTTGGTCGGGATCGCACCCTCGACGACGCACACGTACTTGCCGGCGTTCTGCTCCATCGCCTGGTGGAGCGCCTCCTCGATCTGGTAGCCGGCCGCGGCGAACAGCGTCTCGTGGTAGTCCACGGAGACCAGATCAAGGATGAGCTCGCCGATGCCGGGGTGCGAGGTCCGCAGCAGCGACTCCGTGCACCCGGTGCACTCCTGGAAGTGAAGCCAGATCACGGATGGCTTGAGCCCCGCTTGCGCCGCCTCTGCCCACTTCCGCCCGACCGAGGCCGGCAGGCCCACGGTGGCGGCAGCGATCATGCAGACCTTGAGGAAGTCCCTCCGATCGACCCGATCGGCCGGCGGACCTTCAGGACCACGCAGCGGGTGTTCCATGCGACCCATGGCGATCTCCTCCCTCTTCCTTTCACCCCGAAGGGCGTAGTTCTTGCGCTGAGGGGGAGGATAGGACGCCATGTTGTCAATGTCAACGCGCACGCACACCCGTAATAAATGTTCTCAAAATGTATTATCATCAGGTACCGAGATTCAGTCGCAGCCGGTGGAGCTCGCCGCGAGCGCGGCGCAGACCTCGACCGTGACCTCTCCCACGGCGCCCGCGACCGGGGCCGAGAGGCCCGCCCCCGGGGTGACCGTCGCCGCTTCGATGCCCCACATGCGGTAGCGCACGGCGCCCATCTGCGGGTAGGCGTGGTTGATCCAGCGCAGGCACTCCGGCAGGCTCAGGTGGTGGCAGGACGAGCTCGCGGCGCTGAGGGACACGATGGCCTCGTGGTCGAGGCGGTGGATGGTCCCCGGCGGTCGCCCCGAGCGAACCGCGTCGATGATCCAGACCTCGCGCTCGCCCCGCCACCAGCCGGGCAGGGTGAGGGCGTCCGTGCCGCCATCCTCGATCCGGGCTCCGGCGGCGAGCGCCTGCGCCGAGAGCTCGCGAACCGCGGCCGGGCCTGCTCCATCGTCGCCCATGAGCTCGTTCCCGAAACCGATGACGAGAACGTCGCTCACGGTGGAATCTCCATCAGCGGACTGCTCGAGCATTGAGACCTTGGCGGTGCCCCCGTCTCCGTGCACGTACCCGATGCGGTCCTTGAACGCGGCAACCCACCGTCGGAGACGGAGACGGGCACGGAGTCGGGCTCGGGCGCGGAAGCGGAAGCGGAAGCGGAAGCGGGCGAGGGGAGGCGCTTCGCCACTCAGGATGGAGGCGGTGGTCCGCGTCGACGCGGAAAGTCCCACGGCTCGGCTCCTGGTCTCAGTCGAGGCGCACAACGTGCACCGAACACGAGATGCAGGGGTCGTACGCGCGGGCGATCATCTCGAGGTCGAGCCGCAGCTGCGCGTCCGAAACGTCGCCGGCCGCCAGCAGCCGCTCGGTGGCATGGCGCAGGTCGCGCTCGGTGTTGGCCAGGTTCTGGGCGGTCGGCGTGATGACGTTGGCGGCGACGACGAGGCCGTGGTCGTCGATCTCGTACTCGTGGAACAGAGTGCCGCGCGGGACCTCGACGGCGCTGACGCCGCGGCCCGCCTGGACGCTGTACTCGGCCTGCTCGCGCGGTACCTCTTCCATTCCGAGGAGCTCGTTGCAACCCTCGACCGCCGTCTCCAGGCTGAACAGGATCTCCACCAGCTGGGCCCAGTTGTTGTAGAGCACGTTGCCCACGGCGCCGTTCGGCAGGAGCGTCTGGAAGGCCTCACGGGCGCGCCCCTCCAGCCGGTCGCCCCACAGCGCGAGCCGCGCCAGTGCGCCGACCTGGTAGGTCGATCCGGAGGCCAGCGCGGCGTGCTTGGCGTGGGAGTGCTCGACGGTGAACTCGCGGACGACGTCGCGGTAGCTCGAGACCGGCACCTCCTCGCCGGTGGAGGTGCAGATCGAGTCGCCCCGGAATCGGTAGCGGCTGTCGTACGGCCGCAGCGCCACGAACACCGTCGGCCGGACGGCGAAGTCCGGGACCGGAATGGTGGCGGCCAGGCGCACGAAGCCCATAGCAACGTCGATCCCGGACGCGAGCTCGTCGCGCAGCCGCTCGAGATCGCGGTGCGCCGGCACCTTGCCGAAGCCGCCGACGAGGGTGTTGATGGGGTGGACGGCGCGGCCGCCGATCAGCGTCTGGACCTTGTTCCCGAGCTGCTTGAGCCGGAGCGCCGCCGCGACCTCATCGGGGTACTTCGAGGCCATCGAGATGACGGAGTCGAAGCCCAGGAAGTCGGGCAGGGCGAGCGCGAAGACGTGCAGCGCGTGCGACTCGATGGCGGCGCCGTGCAGCATCAGCCCGCGCAGGCAGTGGACGCGGGGGCTCTGGGGGATCCCGAGCGCCGACTCGAGGGCTTGCAGTGCGGTGACGGTGTGGTTGGCGGAGCAGATCGCGCAGACCCTGGTGATGATCCCCTGGACCTCGAGGAAGTGCTTGCCGACGAGCAGAGCCTCGTAGTAGCGGCTGCCCTCGTGGATGTCCATGTTGACCTCGGCCACGGCCTGGTCGACGACCTTCACGAAGATGCCGCCGTGCCCCTCGACCCGGCCGAGGTGGGGAATCGAGATCGTCCTAGTGGTCGTCATGGTGCACCTCGCTGCGCAGCCCGTGGGTCATCCACACCGGCGCGGAGAAGTTGCTCATCCGGTTGGCGATCTCCCGCCAGGTGATGCCGCGGGCCTTGAACATCTGGACGTTGGCGTCGTAGTGGGGCTCCTCGATCGGGCCGCGGCAGCCGGCGCACGCGACCCCGTGCGACGGGCAGCGTGCGCCGCAGCCGCCGCGAGTCATCGCGCCGCAGCAGACGTCGTCGAAGGTGATCACGCGGCACAGGTTCTCGCGGGTCTTGCACTCGAAGCAGACCGGGACCGCCGGCAGCTCGGGGACGGTCCCGGCGAGCAGCGCATCGACGAGCTGGAGGAACTCGTGGCGCTCGATCGGGCACCCGGGAGGCGGAACTCGAAGGGGACGAAGTCGGTTGCCGGGCGCGCCTCGACCGTGTCCAGGAAGTCGAGCTCGGCGTGGTAGACCTCCCGCTCGAGCACCTCGCGGGGCAGGTCGTTGCGCATCGCCGGCAGCCCACCCCAGACCGCGCAGGTGCCGAGCGCCACCAGGAAGGGCGTCCGCGCCCGCACCTGGCGCAGAGTCTCGAGGTCGCGCTCGGTGGCGACGACCCCCTCGATGAAGGCGATGTCGAGGCGGCAGCTGTGGTCGTTGCTGGACTTCGCCATCACCCAGTCGACGATGTCGATCCTGCCGGCGAGGCGCAGCAGCTCGTCCTCGCAGTTGAGGATCTGGAGCTGATCACCGGCGCAGCCCGTCAGCCCGAAGATCCCCACTTTTGGTCGCGTTTGATTCGTCATGATGTCACCCCTTCATGATTGCGGGCGGCGGATTGCAGAAAAAGCCGCCCCGATCGGGTCGGGCGACTCCGAGCTTCGCGGGCCGATCCGCGGGAGTTGTCATCCGCAATCCGACGGCCGCAATCATGTGTAGATCAGCTCCGGCAGGTTGATGGCGTCCCAGTAGGAGAAGACGGGGCCGTGCAGGCACGTGAAGGTGTAGCCCACGGCGCAGTGCCCGCACTTGCCGACGCCGCACTCCATCCGCCGCTCGAGGCTGAGGAAGATACGGTCCTTGCCAAAGCCGGCCGCCACCAGCCGCTCGAGCAGGAAGCGGTAGAACACCGGCGGGCCACAGGCGATGGCGTAGGTTCTCGCGACGTCGAGCTCGAGGCCGTCCACGAGCTGGGTCACGACGCCGACCCGCCCGTCCCAGGGCTGCCCAGCGGTGGCATCCACGGACAGCGTGATCTCGGCGTCGCCCCGCCGGGCGAGCGAGCTGAGCTCGTTGCGGAAGAGCACCTGGTCGGGCGTGCGCGAGCCGTAGATGAGGATGACTCGGCCGAAGCGGTGGCGCAGGTCGATGAGGTACTGCAGCAGGCCGCGCAAGGGCACCATGCCGAGCCCGCCGGCAACCAGCAGCAGGTCGTGGCCCGCGAAGCGCTCGACCGGGAAGCCGTTGCCGAGTGGGCCCCGAACGCCGACCAGGTCGCCCTCCCGAATGTGGTCGAAGAGATAGCCGGTGACGGTGCCGGCGCGGCGGATGCAGAGCTGGAACGCGCCCCGCCGGGTGGGTGAGGAGGGCAGCGAGAACGGGGCCTCGCCGACGCCCAGCACCGACAGCTGGACGAACTGCCCGGGGGTGAACTCGAAGCGCTCCGCGAGCTCGGGCGCCTCGAAGCGGAGGTCGAAGAGCCGGGTGTCCGCCACCTCCTCGGTGATCCGCATGATCCGGGCCGGGGCCGGCTGGTACGGGTTGGCGCTGGTGAGGGTCACGCGATGGGCGCCGCGGTGCGCCATCGCCCTGCCAAGGTCGGGACTCATAGGTCACCTCGCACGTGGCCGAAGACCTCGACGACGTTGATGCCGGTCGGGCAGTTCTCGATGCAGCGGCCGCAGCCGACGCAGGACGGGACGCCGAACTCGCGGACGAAGGCTTCCTGCTTGTGGTAGTAGCGGTTGCGCACCCGGTCGGCGCGGTCGGCGCGGAAGTTGTGGCCTCCAGCCACGACCGCATAGTCGCGGAAGAGGCAGGAGTCCCAGAGCCGGACCCGCTGGCCGACTCCCTGTGGGACAAGCTCGTCGACGACGTTGAAGCACGAGCAGGTCGGGCATACCATCGAGCACGAGCCGCAGCACAGGCAGCGCGCGCCGATCTCACGCCACACCGGATCGTCGCGCTTGAGCTCGAGCACGTAGGGCAGGTCGGTGACGTCGAGGGAGAGCTGGAAGGCCTTGCGGCGGGCGGCCAGCCGATCCATATAGTCGCGCGTGTCCTGGCGGGTGGCGGGCTCGAAGAGGTGGGGGTTGGCGCGCACGACGTCGTCGCCGATCGAGGTGCCCACCGACACCAGCAGGCGGCCGTCGAGAGGGGTGAGGAAGAGGTCGAAGCCGTCGTCGGCGGTCGAGGTGTCGAGCGACGCGCAGAAGCAGCGCTCATCGGGCCAACAGCCGTAGCCGACCACCATCAGGCCCCGCCGGTTTTCCAGGTAGTAGGTGTCCTGGAAGTTGGACAGGTGGAGCAGGTCGAGAATCCTCAGCGCGTGGACATCGCAGGCGTGTGCGCCGAAGAAAACCTGTCGCCCGTGAAGGCCCTCGCCGGGGTCCTCTGGGATCTCCCCCAGCTTCCCGGCCAGCATCGTGAACCGGGGCTTCAGCAGCAGCTTCTTGAAGGGGATGATGGTCCGCAGCGCGTCGGGACGGGCACGGGCGACGTCGTCGATGATTTCCAGCGCATAGACGCCAGGGGCGCGCTCCACCGGCGCCCAGACGGTGCCCCAGGCCTTCAGCGACTCGACGAACTCTGGCAGCAGGTGCTCGGAGAGGCGAAGGGTCTGCATGGCATGACTCCCTGGAGGATATCGTGAAAAGTTTCACATACCCTCAAGACCAATATGGACCACAATTGTCAATTGCGCAAGGGGGAAGTCCGCGCCCGTGCGGTTGCGCGCCGGAGGTGCCGCCAGCTCAGCCGCTCGGTCGGGGTGCGCGGACGCTGCTGTCGTCCAGCGGCCAGGTCTCGAGGCGTTCCGCAGGCGGACAGGTCACGGCGAGGACCGTGACGGTGAGGAAGAAGAGCAAGGCGGTGGCACCGACGAACCACGACGGTACAAGCAAGCCGATGTGAAGCCGCGAGTACATCGCCGCGAGCGAGCTCGACCTCTCCGGGTGAATGGCCAGCTTGATGAGCCAGACGGCGCCCAGGAAGTAGATCAGGAGGAGGTAGTTGCGGCGCAGGCGGATGCGGATCGCGAGCAGCCACGAGATCAGGAAACGGGGTTGGCGGAGATCGGATGCGAGCATGACTCGCCAGTCGTTCCCGGGGTGAGGGGACGAGTGGAGAAGGGGAGCGAAGAAGCCGCTCTCGAGCAGGTGAAGCCGCCACTTGCAGTGGTGGAGGTGGCGGTAGCGGCGTCCCTCGATGGCGATCGAGATGACGATCAGCCCGAGTCCGAGGAGAAGGGTGTAGTGAGGGACGTCGGCACTGCCCAGGGTGAAGGTGCTGAGGGCGGTGGCAAGGATGATCGCCCAGTTGCTGGTGACGTCGAGGCGCTGCCGCCAGACCGTCATCCGGTTCATCTCGCCGCGGTAAAGGTGAGCCAGGGCATTGGTGGCGGTGGGCGAATCGAGAGCGACCTCGAGGTCCGGTTCGGGGCTGGTCATCGCCGGGACTCTACCACGCGCTGATCGCGGCGGGCTGTGCGGTGCCCGCCCGTCGCGCCAGGCGGCGGAGGCAGCGGAGGCTTGCGCAACGGCGACGGCGGGGCTAGCGTGGCCGGGCGCGAGGTGGTGCCGTGCCACGCGATGCCGTCGACCTGACCCGCCACTGGTGCCTCGACCCGGGGATCAGCTTCCTCAACCACGGGTCGTTCGGCGCCTGTCCGGTCCCCGTGCTCGAGCACCAGCGGAGCCTGCGCGATCGGATGGAAGCCCAGCCGGTCCAGTTCCTGGCCCGCGAGCTGGACCCGCTGCTCGACGCCGCCCGGGCGGGGCTGGCGACCTTCGTCGGCGCCGATCCGGAGGACCTGGCCTGGGTCGCCAACGCCACCACCGGGGTCAACTCGGTGCTGCAGTCGCTCGCCCTGTCCCGCGGGGACGAGCTGCTGGTCACGGATCACGAGTACAACGCCTGCCGCAACGCCCTCGACGTCGTCGCCGAGCGGGCTGGAGCGACCGTCGTCGTGGCGCCGGTCCCATTCCCGCTGTCGTCGGCGGACCAGGTCGTCGAGGCGGTGCTGGCGGGGTGACCGGGCGGACCCGGCTCGCCGCTGCTCGACCACGTCACCAGCCAGACCGGCCTGGTGCTGCCGATGGCGCAGCTCGTGCGGGAGCTCGACGGCGCGCGGCGTCGACACGCTGGTCGACGGCGCGCACGCGCCGGGAATGCTCGAGCTCGACCTCGACGGACTCGGCGCCGCGTACTTCACGGGCAACTGCCACAAGTGGCTGTGCGCGCCCAAGGGGGCGGCCTTCCTGCACGTGCGGCGTGACCGCCGCGAGCGGGTACGACCGCTGGTCATCAGCCACGGTGCCAACTCGCCGCGCCGCGACCGCTCGCGCTTCCACCTCGAGTTCGACTGGGTCGGCACCGCCGATCCGACGGCGGTGCTCTGCGTGCCCGAGGCGATCCGCTTCATGGGTAGCCTGCTGCCTGGCGGGTGGACCGAGCTGCGGCGTAGCAACCGCCGGCTCGCGCTGCACGCGCGTGACGAGCTGTGCCGTGCGCTCGGCGCGGCACCGCCGTGCCCGGACGAGATGATCGGCTCGATGGCCGCGCTGCCGCTGCCGCCGGGCCATGACGAGGCGCCCGGCTCGGCGCTGTACACCGACCCGCTCCAGGCGCAGCTGCTGGGCCGGTGGGGGATCGAGGCTCCGGTCATCCCGTGGCCAGCGCCGCCCGCTCGCCTGATCCGGATCTCGGCCCAGGTCTACAACCGCTTCGAGCAGTACCAGCTGCTCGCAGGTGCGCTGAAGGCTCTGCTCGCCGAGGCACCGGTGAAGCCCTCGCCGCGCCCGGCGAACGCCTGAGCCGGGGTGATCCCGCAGCGGGTGCTCAGTCGGCTGTGGGCCGCGCCCTCCGGTAGCGGGACCAGTCGATGCCGAGCTTGCGCATGCGGCCGCGCAGCGTGTGCGGGTTGATCCCGAGCAGCGTGGCCGCGCCCCGTGGGCCCTCGATCCGGCCGGCGGCGGCCGCGAGCGCGGTCTCGATGTGCCGGCGCGCCACCTCGTCGAGCGACGGCAGCTGGGTCGGCTCCGCGGCCGGTGCGGCCCCGTTTTCGCGGCGCGGCGGGAGCAGCGGAGCATGCTGGAGGCCGAGGGCACGGGCGATCTCGAGGCGCTCGCCGTCGCCGAGGATCGCCGCCCGGTCGATCACCGCCGCCAGCTCGCGGATGTTGCCGGGCCAGGGATAGGTGCAGAGCAGGTCGATGTCGCGGCGCGATGGGGCGGCGTAGGGGAGGCCGAGGCGGCGGGACGCCCGCTCGGCGAAGTGGGTCGCGAGGGCCGGGATGTCCTGGATGCGGTCGCGCAGCGGCGGCAGCTCGATCGGGAACACGGCCAGCCGGTACCAGAGGTCCTCGCGGAAGCGGCTCTCGGCGACCAACGCGCGCAGGTCGCGGTGGGTCGCGGCGACGATCCGGACGTCCACCCGCTGCGGCTGCTGGCCGCCGACGCGCTCGAAGGTGCCGTCCTGGAGAACGCGGAGCAGGCGCACCTGGGCGGCGAGCGGAAAGCTCGCCGATCTCGTCGAGAAACAGGGTGCCGCCGTCGGCGCGCTCGAACCATCCCTGCCGCCTCTGCGTGGCCCCGGTAAAGCTCCCCCGCTCGTGGCCGAACAGCTCCGAGTCCACGAGCTCGGTCGGGATGGCGCCGCAGTTGACCCGCAGAAAGGGGCCCGCCGCCCGCCGCGAGCGGCTGTGGATCGCACGCGCCACGACCTCCTTGCCCGAGCCGGTCTCGCCGAAGATCAGCACCGGCACGTCGGACTGGCTGACCTGCGCGACGCGCTCCATCACCTCGCGCAGCCCCGACTCGGCGCCGACAATCAACTCGGTGCCATCGGGCTGGCCGAGACGGGTGAGCAGTGACTGGCGGTCGGCACGGGCCGCCTCGTACTCGGTCCGGATCTGAAGCAGCCGGCAGTGATTCTCCAGCAGGGTCGCGAGGGGCTCGAGCAAGGCCTCGGCGAGCGAAACGTGGGCGTCGTCGAAGGCATGTCCCGCTGCCTCCGCGAGCAGCACGACTCCGAGCGGGCCGTCGGACGCGAGGAGTGGGCCGACCAACACGCTGCTGTGGACCCCGGGGGGGATCGCGAGCTCGAGTGCGTCCCTGCCGGCCGAGCGCCGGAGAAGGTGGACGCCGCCGACCCGGCAGCGGCTGACGAGGCGCTCGAGCAGCTGAGGAGAGAGTTCCTCGACGGCGTGGCGAGGCGGCTCGACCGTCCGGCCGCTGGCCACGGCGACGGTCTCGAGGCAGCCGCGCCGGAGGTCGAAGCGGCGGACGACGACGAGCTCGGTGGGGATCGCGGAGCCGACAACCGAGAGGAGCTTCGCCATGACCTCCGGCAGCGTGCGGTGCCGGCCGACGAGGTGCCAGGTCGCGGCCAGGAGCGCATTGGACGGCGGCATCGTGAGCGCGATTCTATCACATGTCACGGATTTGCCGTGAAATGTGACGGCGATTTCCAGCGTATTCAGTGGATTCTCATGAGAACCTCGGGCGCACGGCACCTCCATCGGATCCAAGGTCCTGATCCCCAATGATCTGGGAATCTTGGCATGGTTCTTGGAACCTGTTGGACTCAGGGACATGGCGACAAGCCGCACACGGGTCGGCGAGTTCCGCGGCCGGAAGGCGTCCGCGAGCGCGACCCGGAACGCGGAGCGGGACGGAGCCGGCGTGACGACGATCGGGCTTGCGGGCCGCAGCTACGAGGTCGACCTGGAGGGCTTCCTGGTCGACCCGGCGGCGTGGGACGAGGCCTTCGCGCAGGACCTGGCGCCGGCCGTGGGAATCCGCGGCACCCTCACCGGCGAGCACTGGGACGTCATCCGGGCGATCCGAAACGGCCTCCGGGAGACGGGCCGGTGCCCGCTGGTGTACCACGCCTGCCGGATGACCGGGCTCGACGTCGCGGGGATGAAGCGGCTTTTTCCGGCGGGCTACCTGCGCGGCGCATGCCGGCTCGCAGGGCTCACATTCAAGGACGGCTACCTGGGCACCGCGGTTGATCGGGGCAGCCTGCCGGACGCCACCGCGGCGCTCGGGGACAAGGTCTACCGGGTCGACGTCCACGGTTTCCTGATCGACCCCTATGACTGGGACGAGGGCTACGCCGAGCACAAGGCCTTCGAACTGAAGATGGCGGGCGGCCTTACCGCGCGCCACTGGCAGGTCGTGCGCTTCCTGCGCTCGAGCTACGAGCGCGAGCACGAGGTCCCGAACCTCTACGCCACCTGCGAGGCGAACGACCTCGACCTCGAGGAGTTCGAGCGTCTGTTTCCCGACGGCTTCCACCGCGGCGCCTTGAAGATCGCTGGCTTGAGGGTGAGGTAGTGCGATGCGGTCAGTGCTGACGTCTTGCCCATTCTGTGCGTGCGGCTGCGGGCTGTACGTGAACGCGCGCGACGGCGTGCCGGTGGGCGTGGCCGCGAGCCAGCACCACCCCATCTCGCAGGGGCGGCTGTGCGCGCGGGGCTGGTCGACCCACGCCGCCGCGGCGTGGGGTCCGCGACTGACGCGGCCGCTGGTGCGCCGGGACGGCGCGCTCGGCGACGTCGACTGGAGCGAGGCCCTCGACGAGGCCGCCCGGCAGATCGGCGATCTCAAGCGGCGCGGGCTGCCCGTCGGTGTGATCGCGTCGCCGCGCCTGACCAACGAAGAGAGCTACCTCGCGGTCCGCCTCGCCCGTGGTGCGCTCGCGAGCCCCCACGTCGACGCGCCGCAGCGCGCTGACTTCGCAGAGGCGCTGGCCGGCATCGCCGACGTCACCGGCGTGGCGGGCAGCATCGGCACCTTGGAGGACGTGGAGAGGAGCGACGCCATCCTGCTCGTCGAGGGGGATCTCGCCAACTCCCATCCGCGGGCGGCGTCGGCCGTCACGCGGGCTGTGGCCGCCGGAGCAAGGCTGGTCAGCTTCGGGCAGCTTCCGACCCAGATGGCTCGGCTCTCCGGGCTGCGCTTCGCGTTGCGGCCCGGCGCGGAGGCGGATGGCTTCGCCCCGCTGGTGGCGGCGGTGCTCGAGGCCGGCGGAACAGGCCGGGGGCACCACTGGCTGCCGCCGGGCGTGGAGGAACTGCGCGCGAGCCTCGCCGACGTTGAGATCGGTGAGGGGGAGCGCGAGGCGGCGCGCTGGCTCACCGAGGCGACGCGACCGAGCGTGATGGTGGCCCCCTTCGCCGCCACGCCGGCGAGCGTGCGGCGGGTGGCGCTGGCGGTGGCCGATCTCGCGGCCCTGGTCGGCCTGCCCGGGCGGCCCGCGACGGCGCTGCTCGTGCTGCCGACGCGCAGCAACGCGAGGGGTTCGCTGGACATGGGGGTGACCCCGGACGCGCTGCCGGGGTGGGGGCGCCTCGACGATGCGGAGTTGCGCGCGCGCCTGGCCGCGGCGTGGGGTGGCCGGGTGGAGGCCGGACGGGGCGCCGCCGCGCTCGACATGCTTGGCACGATGCCAGGCCTGGTGATCGTCGGCGACGCCCTCGCCGGCGGTGTGGCGGAGCTCGCGGCGCCGGCGGATGCGGCTGGCGCCACGAAGGTCGTGGTGGTCATCGACGCCTTTGCTTCGACCGTGTCCGAGGTCGCCGACGTCGTGCTTCCGGTGGCCACCGCGGTCGAGAGCTCCGGCACCGTCACCAGCGCGGAGGGACGGGTGCAGCGCCTGCGGCGGTGCGTGGCGCCGCCGGGCGAGGCGCGGGACGCGTGCTGGGTGCTGAGCGAGCTCGCGCGCCGGCTCGGACTTCCGCGGCGGCCCGGTGTCGACGGACGAGGTGCTCGACGAGATCACGGCCGTCGTGCCGGGCTACGGCTCGGTCGACCGTGAGGCCCTCGACCGCGGTTGGGGTCCGCTGCTGGCGGCGGCCCCGGTCGAGCGCGCGATGCTCCGGCCCTTCAACCCGCCGCTTCCGCCCGCCGACGGCCGAGTCGTGGTGCTCGACGGGGTCTACGACTGGGGGCGGGACCCGCTGGTGGCGCACGCGCCGATTCTGTGCCGGGACGAGCGCTCGAGAAGAAAGCTCTACCCGCACGGCCAGGTGGCGATGGCTCCGGCTGACGCCGACGCCCTCGGCGTCCGCCAGGGCTGGCTGGTGAAGCTGGTGTCGGACCATGGCGAGGCGGTGGTTCCGGTCGTGCTGCGGCGCGAGCTCGCGCCGGGACGGCTGAGCGTTCCCGTGGCCTTTCGCGACTGCCTGGCCGGCGTGCTCGGTGGCCTGCCGGCGGCGACTGTGAGGGTGGAGCGTGTCTGACCAGGACTCGGCTCGCGGCACGACGGCGGGCCCTCTCGGCGCCTACGCTGTGGAGCGCTCGCGCATCAATGACTGGGTGGCGACGCTGCTCGAGCGGGGAGAGGTCATCGCCCCGACGGCCGGCCGGGGCGAGGATGTCCTCTACGCCCCGGTGTCGAGCCCCGCGCAGGTGCTGTGGGAGTTCTCGAACTCGCTGCAACCCCCGAAGGAGCTCCTGCTCCCGCAGACCGACCCGCTGCTCTCCATCCGTGGCGGCGCCGCTGGCTGGCGTCTCACGCCGCTGCCGCCGGCTGGACCGCGGGTGCTGCTGAACGCGCGCTCCTGCGACGCGGCCGGGCTGCGCTTCCTGCGTGCGGTGCACGCGAGCGACCTCGAGGACCCGGAGTACGTGCGCCGCAGCGCCGACCTCGCGGTCATCAGCCTGAGCTGCACGACGCCGTGCCCCCAGGGCTTCTGCATCTGCTGCGACGCCGGCCCCTTCCTCGAGGGCGGCTATGACGTTCAGCTGACCGACCTCGGCGGAGTGATGCTGGCGGAGACCGGGAGCGTCCGGGGCGAGGCGCTCGTGCACGCCGCCGACCACCTGTTCCGGCCGGCCGGGGAGGCGGAGCTCTCGCGGCGCCGGATGCTGGAGGCAGTGGCCTGCGAGAGCTTCGGCGACAGCACCTGTCACTTCGGATCGGCAATGCGGCGGATCTCGACCGGACGGGTGAGCGACGCGCTGTGGAGCACCATGTCGGACTGGTGCTTCGAGTGCGGCGCCTGCACTCTCGTGTGCCCGACCTGCTACTGCTTCTCGATCAAGGACCGGCGGGACGGCGAGGGCTGGGAGCGCTGCCGGATGTGGGACTCCTGCCAGTACGCGGCGTTCACGCTCGAGGCCTCGGGCCACAACCCGCGGCCGCACCGCAAGGACCGGGTGAAGCGGCGCTTCTACCACAAGGTGAGCGCCCAGTACTACCAGCGGGACGGAGCGGTCGGCTGCGTCGGCTGCGGGCGCTGCGTGACCGTTTGCCTGGGGACCACCGACATGCCGGCGGTGGTGGCAGCCATCCGGAAGGGGGTCTGGAATGGATGACCTCTACCTGCCCCGGCTCGCCCGAATCACCGAGGTGCGCGACGAGACGCCCGACACCCGGACCTACGCGCTGCGGCTGCACGACGGGTCGGGCCCGGGCACCATGTCCTTCGCGCCCGGCCAGTTTCTCGAGCTCTCGGTGTTCGGCTGCGGCGAGGCGCCGTTCTGCATCGCGTCCAGCCCGACCCGGCCGCAGGCGCTCGAGGTCACCGTGCGCCGCACCGGCCAGCTCACCGACGCGCTGCACGCGCTCGGCCCGGGTGACGAGCTCGGCCTGCGCGGTCCGTGCGGGAACGGCTTCGATCTCGAGTCCGCGCGCGGCAAGGATCTGGTGTTCGTCGCCGGCGGCATCGGGCTGCCGCCGCTGCGCGGCCTGATCTGGAACGTGCTCGACGAGCGGGACCACTTCGGCAGGGTGACCGTGCTCTACGGCGCGCGCACGCCGAGCGACCTCGTCTACAAGAACGAGCTCGCCGACTGGCAGCGGCGCGACGACCTCGAGCTGCTCGTCACGGTCGACCGGGCCGAGCCGGGATGGGAGGGCAACGTGGGCATGGTCCCGATCCTGTTCGACATGACCGAGCTGCGGCCGGCGAGCTCGCTGGTCTACGTCTGCGGCCCGCCGATCATGATCAACTTCGTGGTCCAGGACCTGCTGATGCGGGGCTTCGCCGAGGACGCGGTCATCTCGACGCTCGAGCGGATGATGCAGTGCGGCGTCGGCAAGTGCAACCACTGCGCGATCGGCCACCGCTACGTGTGTCGCGACGGTCCGGTGTTCACCTACCGGCAGATCCGGGAGATGGTCGAGTGAGCCTGGAGCTGGCCCTGTCGTCCGCCCTCGAGGGCCGGGTTGCATTGATCGGGATCGGCAACCGCCTGCGGGGCGACGACGGCGTGGGCAGCGTGCTGGCCGGGGCGCTCATCGCGGCCGGGGTGCCGCGGGTGTTCGATGCCGAGGAGCTGCCGGAGTCCCTGGTCAGCACGGTCGCCGCCACGTCGCCCGACACGGTCCTGCTGGTGGACGCCGTGGACCTGGGTTCGGAGCCCGGGTCGGCGGCGTTGATTGACCGCGACCAGACCTCGAGCTATGTCCCGACGACCCATCGCGTTCCCGCCGAGCTCCTGATGGAGGTCCTCCAGCGAGCGACCGGCGCCCGCTGCCTGCTGCTCGGGGTCCAGCCCGCCGCCACCGGCTTCGCACTCCCGATGTCCGCACCGGTGCGATCGTCGCTCGAGCTCCTCACGGAGCTGCTGGTCGGGATGCTCGGGTCGGACCGGCCTCCGGATGCGCGTGATCCCAGGGAGGTGACATGACCGCGCTGCTGGTCTTGCTGGTGCTGCTTCCCGCCGCGGCTGCGGTGGCCGCGGCGTGGTCCCCTGCGCGCGCGGTGCGGCCGATGGCAGTCGCCGCGGCCGGACTGACCGCGGCCGGCGCGGTCTGGGCCGTGCTGACGATCGGGTCCGGGTCGTACCACGCGCTCTTCGGTGAGCTGCCGTGGCTCGCGGGCATCGCCGACAGCGCGGTGCTCGGCGTGCTGCTCGACCCGCTGGCGGCCACGCTGCTTCTCGTCGTCACCGTGATCGGCTTCCTCACCGTGCTCTACTCGACCGCCTACCTCTCGACCGCCAACCGCGCCCACGCCACCCCGGAGGAGGACCAGCCGCGGTACTACTTCTGGCTGCTCGCCTTCCTCGCCAGCATGACCGGCGTCGCTCTCGCTCCCAACTTCCTGCAGCTCTTCATCTTCTGGGAGATGACGACGGTCTGCTCGTGGGCCCTGATCTCGTTCTACCGGGACCGCGACAGCCTGCGCGCAGGCTTCAAGGCGCTGGTGATGACCGGCGCCGGCGGCATGTTCTTCCTCGCCGCGCTGCTGCATCCTCTTCGTCCACACCGGCTCGTTCGACTTCGACGCGCGCGGCCGAGCTGCCGGCATCGCTGCGCGGGTGGTTCGTCGTGCTGCTGATGGTGGCGGCCTGGGCGAAGGCGGCGCAGGTGCCCTTCCACACCTGGCTGCCGGATGCGATGGCGGCGCCGACCCCGATCAGCGCGTACCTGCACGCCGCCGCGATGGTCAAGGCGGGCGTGTTCCTGATGGCCCGGACGGTTGCCGCCGGCTGGGAGGTGCCGGCGCCGGCCGCGCTGGCCCTCGGGGCGATGGCGCTGCTGACCATCTTCGTCGCGCTGTCCTTCTACTTCGTCCAGGACGACCTCAAGCGGCTGCTCGCGTACTCGACGATCGCCCACCTCGGGTACGTGCTGCTCGGCGTCGCGCTCGGCGGGCTCGGCTCGCTCACCGCGCTGCGCGGCGGCGTGCTCCACATCCTCTGCCACGGCTTCGGCAAGGCGACGCTCTTCCTGTGCGCGGGCGCGGTCGCCTACGTCACCGGCTCGCGCAGCATCTCGGCGCTCGGCGGGGTGGCGCGGAGCATGCCGCTCACCGCCACCGCGTTCTTCGTCGGCGCCGCCGCGGTCACCGGGGTGCCGCCGTTCGCCTGCTTCTGGAGCAAGTTCATGATCCTGGCCGGGGCGCTGCGAGCTGCCGGGCGCGATCGGACCGACGCTGGTCGTCCTGGTGCTGGTCGAGAGTCGCTGATCTCCTTCGCCTGGATGCTGCACATCGCACAGAAGGTGTTCTTCGGCGCCACCACGCCGGTCGCGATGGTCGCACAGTGACCCGCCGCTGGCGATGAGCGTCGCGCTCGTGGTGCTGATGGTCGGGTGCCTGGTCGCGCCGCTCGTCGGTCTGGCGCTGCTCTGGAGGTGACGGCATGGCTGTCCAGTCCCTGCTCGGCTGGTGCGTGGCGCTGCTCGGCGCCGGGGCGGTAGCCAGCCTGATCGCTGTCGCGTCGCCGGGAGCTCGCGGGCTGGATCGCGCTGTGCGGCGGTCGCCGCTGCCTGCCTGCCGCTGGGCGCGGTCGTGATCGAGGCCTTCACGGGGGGCGTCGCCGAGTTCGACCTGTGTCTCCCTCGACGCCGTGGGCGCCCGGCTAACGGTGGCCGTCGACCCGCTGAGCGCCCTCTTCCTCGCCATCACCGCGCGTCATCGCGCTCGCTGCCGCGCTGTTCTCGGTCCGCTACATGACCCACTACTCGAGCGACTCGGTGTCGAAGTTCTACCCGGTGCTGCTGGTCTTCTTCGCCGCGATCATCGGCGTGCTGGTACCGTCGGACCTGCTGTTCTTCCTCGTCTTCTGGGAGCTGATGACGCTCGCGTCGTTCTTCCTGGTGACCTTCGAGCGCGAGAGCGCGGCGAGCCAGCGGGCCGGACTGAAGTACTTCGTGATCACCCACGCGGCCACGCTGTGCATGGTGGCGGCGGCGCTGCTGCTGTGGCGCCAGTGCGGGCTCGTTCCACTTCGACGCCGCTCCGCGAGGCGCTCGGCGTGACTGCTCGCCGAGCGGCCCGTTCCCGCGCACCTCGTGCTGCTGCTCCTGCTCGTCGGCTTCGCCACCAAGGCCGGGGTCCTGCCGATGGGCGACTGGCTCCCGGACGCGCACCCGGTGGCGCCGTCGGGGATGAGCGCGGTGCTCTCCGGGGCGCTGGTCAAGCTCGGGATCTACGGCCTGGTGCGGGTGTTCTGCGGCGCTCCTGCCGGCGGCCGGCGGCGTCGGCGTGGGGCGTCGTGATCGCGTTGGCCGGGACCGGCTCGCTGTTCGTCGGCACCCTGACCGCGCTGCGCCAGACCGACAGCAAGCGGCTGATGGCCTTCCACACCATCGGCCAGATCGGGTACATCTGCCTCGGCCTCGGCGTCGGCGTGGCCTGCCTCGCCGCGGCAGCCGGCGCTGGCCGCGCTCGCCCTCGTCGGGCGCGCTGTTCCACGCCGCTCAACCACGCCTGCTTCAAGGCCTGCCTGTTCCTCGGCGCCGGCGCGGTGCTCTACCGCACCGGCGAGCGCGACATGGACCGGCTCGGCGGCCTCTGGCCGCGCAGATGCCGGTGACCGCCGGCTCGACCGACGGTCGCGTCGCTGTCGATCGCCGGGGTGCCGCCGCTCAACGGCTTCGCCAGCAAGTGGCTGATCGTCGCCACCTGCCTGCTGGCCGGGCATGCACGCAGCCGCTGTTCCTGGTGCTCGGCCTGGTCGCGCTGTTCATCTCGCTCGCCACCCTGGCCTCGTTCCTCAAGGTCGCTCGGCGCGGTCGTTCCTCGGGCGCGCCCGAGCGCCGCAGCGGCGGTGCGCGAGGTGCCGGCGACGATGGTGCGTGCCGCAGGTCGTGCTCGCCGCGCTGTGCGTGCTCCTGGGCGTGCTGCCGCAGCTGCCGCTGCGGCTGCATCCGCGACGCGGTCGCGGCGGCGCTGCCGGCGGCGGTGCCGGCCGCCGCGCGAGCTGCTCGGCGGGCCGCTGGGGGCTGTCGCTCGCGCTCGACGGCGCGACGGTCGCGGCGTCTGGGCGCCGCTCGCGTGCTCGTCGATCGGCGCTGGCGCTGCTCGGCCTGGTCGCCTACGGCTCTGCAGCGGCGCGGGCGGCGCCACGGTCGCGCGAGGTCCCGGTGTGGAACTGCGGCGAGGAGCACGACCGCGGCGCGGTGCGCTACCCGGCGAGCGAGCTTCTACCTGCCGTTCAAGCACGCGTTCGCACGGGATCTACCCGCGGCTCGCGCTGGCGCGCGCCCGCGCTTCCCGCCGCGCTGCGCCGGGCGCTTCGAGCTCGACGCGCTGGCTGTACCTGCCGCTGGCGCGGCTGATGGAGCGGGTCGCGCGAGGCACGTCAGCCGCAGCGCACGTGGGGGTCCCGCAGGTGTACCTGCTGTGGATCGTCGGTCGGCGCGATCGCCGTGGTCGCCGGGCTCGTGCTGGTGGCGGCCGGGTGAGGAGCGTCGTGATGGCGAGCGTGACGAGGGCGCGGTGGCGCGGGTGGTCGACGCGGTCGCCGGCCGGCTCGGCGCAGGGCGTGCTCGCGGCGTCGCAGTCGCAGCCGCGACACCGTCCGGCTGAGTGATCGACCCGGCGGCGGTGCGCGCCGCCACCGAGGCGCTCGTCGGAGCTGCGGGGCGCGCTTCCTGATCACGGTCGGCATCGACCGCGCGGCCGCTGTCGGGCGACTTCGGGATCGTCCACCTCTTCTCGCTCGACGCGGAGCACCTCTTCGTGGTCCTCGACTGCGCGGTGCCGACGCGACGACCCGCACATCGACTCGATCACCGCGCGTGGTGCCGGGCGCCGCCTGGGCCGAGCGCGAGTTCCGCGACGCGGTCGGCGTCGATGCCGGACGGCCACCCCGACCCGCGCCGGCTGATGCTCGCCGACGACTGGCCGGAGGGCGTGTACCCGCTGCGCCGCGACTTCCCCTACGACGTGCAGGCCGCCGCCGGCGGAGGGCGTCGCGGCCGCGGCTGACGCGAGCCGCCGGAGGGCGCGACGCGTGCTGCCGATCGGGCCGTTCTTCCCGGTGCTCGAGGAGCCGTCCTACTGGCGGCTGTTCGTCGAGGGCGAGACGATCGTCGGCTGCGACTACCGCGGCTTCTACAACCACCGCGGCATCGAGAAGCTCGGCGACAGCGTCGCTCACCTACAACGAGATCCCGTACCTCGCCGAGCGCATCTGCGGGATCTGCGGCTTCATCCACTCGACCTGCTACTGCCAGGCGGTGGAGAAGGCGGCCGGCATCGAGGTGCCGCGCCGCGGCGCGCTACATCCGCACCATCATGCTCGAGCTCGAGCGCATCCACTCCCACCTGCTGTGGCTCGGGCATCGCCGGCCACATCCTCGGCTTCGACACCGTGCTGATGCAGACGTGGCGGATCCGCGAGCCGGTGATGTGGCTGTGCGAGGAGATCAGCGGCAACCGCAAGACCTACGGCATGAACACGGTCGGCGGCGTGCGCCGCGACCTGCCGCCGCCGCTCGTACCCGAAGATCCTCGACGCGCTGGCCGAGGTCGAGCGCGAGCCGATCGCGGTGCGCGACGCGATCGTCGGCGACACGACGCTGCACGCCCGGACCCGCGGCGTCGGCGTGCTGACGCGACGACGTGGGCCCGCGCAGGTCGTGCGTGGTCGGCCCGCCGGCGCGCGCCTCGGGCGTCGCCATCGACGCCCGTCTCGACCACCCCTACGCCGCCTACGACGAGATCGTGCCGCGGATCTGCACGGACGAGCGGCGGCGACACCTGGGCGCGGGTGCTGGTGCGGCTCGACGAGCTGTCGAGTCGATCCGGCTGGTGCGCGAGGCGCTGGCCGCGCATGCCCGACGGGCCGGTCCTGGCCGAGGTCGAGCGGCGAGATCCCGGCCGGACGGCTCGGGCATCTCGGTGGTCGAGGCGCCGCGCGGCGAGGCGGTCCACTACGTGCTCACCGGCGGCGACAACCGGCCCTACCGCTGGCGGGTGCGCGCGCCGACCTACCCGAACCTGCAGGCGGTGCCGGCGATGATCGCAGGACCAGACGATCGCCGACGTGCCGATCACCCTCGGCAGCCTCGACCCGTGCTTCTCGTGCACCGAGCGGGTCGAGGCGGTGGACGTCCGCACCGGCGCGGTGCCGCGTGTACTCCCGGCGCGAGCTGGCGAGCGCTGCGCGCGAGCGGAGCGGAGGCCGGGCGATGAGCTCTACGGTCGGCGACGATCGTCGCTCTCGCGCTGCTCAACGTCGCGCTGGTCGCTGCTGCTCCTGGCGCCGCTCGCCGAGGGCGTGATGCGCAAGCTGAAGGCGATGCATCCACTCGCGGACCGGGCCGCCGATCATCCAGCCCTACCTCGACCTCGCTCAAGCTGCTCGGCAAGGAGGACCTGCGCGTCGACGACCGGCCTGCCTCTACGCCGCGACGCCGGCGCTCACCCTCGGCTTCGGTGCTGCTGCTCGCGACCCTGGTGCCGATGGGCGGCCCGGCCGCCGCTCGGCTTCGCCGGCGACGTCATCGTGCTGCTCTACGTGGCGACCGACGAGCGCGGTGCTGCTGATGCTGACCGCGTTCGCCAGCGGCAGCCCGTACGCCTTCGTCGGCGGCTCGCGCGAGATGATGCTGCTGCTCACCGTCGAGCCGGTGCATGGCGGTGGCGCTGGTGATCGGCGCGGTCAAGGCCGGGACGCTGGCGACTCGGCGGCGATCATCGCCTGGCAGGCGGCGCACGGCCCGACCATCAGCATGGCGATCGCCGGGCTCGCGCTTCTTCCTCGCGCTGCAGGCGCAGGCCGGCAAGCTGCCGTTCGACATCGCCGAGGCCGACCAGGAGATCATGGGCGGCACCGCTGATCGAGCAGAGCGGGCCGCGGCTCGCGCTGTTCCGCTGGGCGCTGTGGGCGAAGCAGCTGGTGGTGGCGTTGCTGCTGGTCGAGCTGTTCGTGCCCTGGCCGCGCTTCGGGTCGCTCGCCGCTCGACCTCGTCGCTCGCCCTGGTCAAGGCGATGGTGGTGCTGCTGCTGGTGGCGCGTGGTCGACGTCGGTCAACCCGCGGCTGCGCATCGACCAGGCGATGGGCTACTACGCGAGGGTGGCGTTCTCGTCGCTCGCGGCCCTCGCCTTCGCGGTGATCGGGATGTAGGAGGTACGCCGTGCTCATGGCGAAGCTGCGCGAGGCGCTGATCTGCCTCAAGGCGGGCCGGGTGACGCTGCCGTACCCGGCCGCGCCCACACGACCCCGAGCCCGGGCTTCCGCGGGAAGATCACGATCGATCCCGACCTCTGCTTCGGCTGCGGCGGCTGCGCCAACGTCTGCCCGGCGGGCGTCATCTTCCTCCACGACGCCGCGCAGCACACGCGCATCCTCGAGCTCCACTGGCGCCGCTGCACCTACTGCGGCCGCTGCGAGGAGGTCTGCCCGGAGGACGCGATCACGCTCACCCAGATGTTCGAGACCGCGACCGACCGGCCCGAGGACATGGTGATCAGCCTGGAGGTCTTCATGGGGCCGTGCCAGCGCTGCGGCCGCTGCTTCCCGCCGCCGACGCCGCTCGACCGGATGGATGTCGCGGGCTTCCACGGACCGGCGAGGAGGGCAGGCCATGACCACCGAGCTGCTGCCCGTCGACCTCATCCGCACGCTGAGCATGCTGCTGGTGATCACCTCGGTGGCGGCGGTGGAGATCCGCCGGCTGCGGCTGTCGGCCGTGGCCTACTCGATCCAGGCGCTGCTCATCGTCGCGCTGCTCGCGAGCTTCGCGCGCGGCAACCCGGCCCTCTACCTGTGGGCGGGCACGGCGCTCGTCACCAAGGCGGTCCTCACTCCCTACTTCCTGTTCCGGGCGATCGGCGCCGGCGACGACCGGGAGCTCAAGCCGCTGATCGGCTTCGCCCCGTCGGTGATGGTCGCGGCGCTGCTGATGCTCGGCTTCTACCGCCTCACGCACACCCACGTCGCGCTGCTGGCGCCGAGCGCGCATCGCGCAGCAGGAGCTGTTCCGGACCAACCTGGCGGTCGCCTCGACGGTGTTCGCGCTCGGGCTGTACGCGGTGCTGACCCGGCGCGACGCCATCAAGACGGTGATCGGGCTGTGCCTGCTCGAGAACGGAGTCCACCTGTCGCCTGGTGAGCCTGGCCCCCGGCCTGCCCGGAGACCGCTCTCTTCGGCGTCGCCACCGAGGTCGTGGTGACGGTGTACCTGCTGCTCTACGTGATCGGGGGCGTGCGGCGGGAGTTCGGCACGACCGACACCTTCGCGCTGCGCGAGCTGCACTGGTAGCTGGAGGGGAGGACGCACGATGAGCGCAGACCCTGCCGCCGTCACCTCGAGCCTGCCGGCCGCTGGTCTTCCTGCTGCCGCTCGCCGCCGGGGCGGTGGTGCTCCTCGGGCGCCGGCTCGGGCGCGGCCCGGCACAGGCGGTCACGCTGCTGACGTCGGCATCCGTGCTCGTCATCGGCATCGCAATGGTCGTCCGCGTGGTGGCCGGCGAGGTGCTCGTGGCCTGGGGCAACGAGCTGCGGGTCGACGGGCTGTCCGCGCTGCTGGTGGTGGTCATCGGCGGGGTGGGCGTGCTCGCGAGCCTGTACTCGGTGCGCTACCTGGCTCGGCCGGCCCAGCCGGACGAGGGTGGGGGAGTCCGTCGCCCCGGGCAGGCTGCCGGTGTTCTACGGCCTGCTGCTGTGGTTTCTCGCGACGATGCTGTGGGGGTGCGTCACCAACAACGTCATCATGCTCTACGTCGCGGTCGAGGCGACGACCCTCACCTCGGGCCTGCTGGTCGCCTTCTACTGGGATCGCCGCGCCCTCGAGGCCGGCTACAAGTACCTCATGCTGCTGACCATCGGCATCACCTTCGCGCTCTTCGGCTGCGTGCTGATCTACGCGGCCGGCGCGGCGACCGGAGCGCTCGAGGCGGCGCCGCCCTGCTGCTCAGCGAGGTGCGCGGGGTCGCGGGCCTGATCCCGTCCGGGACGGCGCTGATCGCCGTCGCCTTCCTGATCGTCGGCTTCGGCACCAAGGCCGGGATCGCGCCCTTCCACCCCTGGCTGCCCGGATGCCCACGCCGAGGCCCCGACCCCGGTCTCGGTGCTGCTGTCGGGCGTGATGATCAAGATGGCGGTGTACGCCCTGGCCCGGACCGTCAGCATCTTCTACCCGACCTGGCCGGCGCTGACGGTGTTCGCTGGTCGGCCTCGGCGTCTTCACCATGGTGCTCGGGATCGTGCTGGCCCTGGCCCAGGACGACCTCAAGCGACTGCTCGCCTACTCGTCGGTGAGCCAGATGGGCTACGTGCGTCGCCGGCGTCGGCCTCGGCACCTACCTGGGCTGCTACGGCGGGCTCTTCCACCTGCTCAACCACGCGGTCTTCAAGTCGCTGCTGTTCATGGCGGTGGGGGCGCTCATCTACGCGACCGGCGTGCGCCGGATCTCGCGAGCTCGGCGGTCTGGCGCGGAAGATGCCGGTGACCTCGGCCTGCTTCTTCATCGGCGCGCTGGCGATCTCGGGCCTGCCGCCGCTCGTCGGGCTTCATGAGCAAGCTGACGATCTTCCTCGCACTGGCGCGATCCGGGATGTGGTGGGCGGCGGCGGTGGCGGTGCTGGTCGGGCTGCTCACGACGGTGGTGCTGATGCGCGCCGCGAGCGCGGTGTTCTGGGCCCAGCCGGCCGGATCGGGGGCCGTGACGCAACCGGTGCGCGAGGTGCCGGTCACGATGTGGGTGCCGATGGTGATCCTGGCCATCGCCTGCGTGGTGCTCGGGGTGCTTCCCCAGATCGCGTACCCGCTGCTCGACCGCGCCGCGGTCGTGCTCGCGACGCTCGGGAGGTGATGTCGTGCTGGCACAGCTGTGCAGGAAGGCCTTCGGACGCGCGCTGTGGGTCTATCACGCCAATGCCGGGGCGTGCAACGGCTGCGACATCGAGGTCATCAACGTCCTGACGCCGTACTACGACGCCGAGCGCTTCGGCATCCGGCTGGTCGGGTCGCCGCGGCACGCCGACGCGCTGCTGGTGAGCGGTCCGGTGACGCGCCAGGTTGCGCCCGCCCTGCGGCGCCTGCTCGACGCGCTGCCCCGGCCGCGGCTGGTGTTCGCGGTCGGCTCGTGCGCGACCGGCGGCGGCTGCTGGTTCGACTCGTACGCCGTCCTCGGCGGCGCCGACAAGGTGCTGCCGGTCGACTTCTACATCCCGGGATGCCCGCCGCGACCGGAGGCCATCCTGTACGGCGTCGCCTTCGCCCTGGGCCTGGTCCCGAAGCAGGTGGCGGCGGAGCACTTCAGCCAGGAGGACATCGAGCTCCTCGCCGCCGGCACGGCGATGAAGCGCGAGGTGCGGACATGAGCAAGCCTGTCACGATCCTGGTGGTGGACGACGATCGCGACCTGGTCGCCACCCTGCGATTGGTCCTCGAGGGCGCCGGCTACCGGGTTGTCTCGGCGCCGGACGCCGTGCAGGGGATGGCCACCGCCGCAGACGAACGCCCGGACCTGATCCTGCTCGACATCATGATGCCGAATGCCACCGAAGGCTTCCACTTCGTGTGGAAGCTGCGGCGGCGCGAGGAGCCGTACTTCCAAAAGGTCCCGATCGTGGTGCTGAGCGCGATCCACGAGACGACCGACCTCCGGTTCTACCCGGACAGCGGCGACGGAACCTACCGGGCCGGCGAGTTCCTGCCCATCCAGGACTTCGTGGACAAGCCGCTCGACCCGGCGCGGCTGCTCGAGCGGATCGGCAGGGTCCTGGTGCTCGCCGAATGAGGGTGACCGCCAGGGGACGGCCACGCGGAGGTCGCCGGCCGGCTGCTGCGCTAAGCTAGGTGCGACGGGACCCTGGGGACGCGTCAGTCCGGGCGGTGCGGATGTCAGCAGGCGAGATTGCGTCGGCGCGTGTCGGCCCCCCGCCAGTAGCAGCGGAGCTGATCGATCGGATCGGCTGGCTGATTCGGCTCCGCTGGCTGGCGGTGGTCGGGGTCGCCGCCTTTCTCGAGATCGCCCGCCGCGTCTTTCCGGTCGAGCTGGAGCTGGGCCGGCTGTACGCGGTCCTGGGCCTGCTCGCGCTGTACAACGCGGCGATCTCGCTCATCCACCGACAGCGCCACGCCGCGGCCCCTGCGCCGCCGGCTGGCCGCGCCGGCTGGCTGGCCCGCTTTCTGACACCACGCACTCTGCTGGGCTTCGAGGGCGAGAGCGAAGCGGTGCGCGCTGCGGTGTTCACCAGCCTTCAAATCACCGTCGATCTGGTGCTGCTCGCTCTGCTGCTGCACTTTGGGGGAGGACTGGAGAACCCGTTCCTCATCTTCTTCGTGTTCCACGTCATCATCGCCTCGAACTTGCTGTCGCGGCGAGCGACCTTCTTCCACGCCACCCTTGGCTTCATGCTGATTGCGACGGTCGGTCTCGGCGAGTGCTTCGGGGTGCTGCCCCACTATCCGCTGGGCGGCGTTTGGCGGGAGGGCGCTTACGCGGATCCCAGGCTGGTGGCCGCAGAGCTGACCGTGCTCGGCGTCACCCTCTACCTCACCGCCTACATGGCAAGTACCATCGCCGTGCGCCTGAGGACCCGTGTGCGGGAAACCGTGCTGCTGTCGCGGGCGGTCTCGGCGCAGGCGGCCGAGCTCGACGCCGCCTACCGCAAGCTGCAGGCCGTGGAGAGCGCGAAGTCGCAGTACATGCGCAAGGTCTCCCACGAGTTGCGGGGGCCGCTCGGCACGATCCAGACCGCGCTCAAGGTGGTGCTGCAGCGCTCCGCGGCCACCGTGGAGCCGGAGTCCCGGGACCTGCTCGAGCGAGCGGAGCGGCGGGCCGGCGAGCTCGCGGAGGTGACGAGCGACCTGCTCGCGCTGTCGCGGGCTCGCGAGGGGCGGCTGGCGGTCGAGCGCTCCGAGGTTGACCTCGCTGCCGTCGTGCGCGAGCAGCTGGTCGAGGCCGTGGCCGATGCCGAGCGCGCCGGTGTGACGGTGACCGGGGAGGCCTCCGCCGTGCCCGCGGTCGTCCGCGGCGACCCTCGAGACCTCGGCCAGCTCTGCCGCAACCTGCTGTCCAACGCCATCCGCTACACCGCGCCGGGCGGCCGCGTGACCGTGAGGCTGGACCGGGAGGACGATCGAATCCGGCTGCAGGTCGAGGACACCGGGATCGGGATCCCCGAGGCGGAGCTGCCCCGCGTGTTCGAGGAGTTCTACCGGGCCGCGAATGCGCGCGACCGCGTCCCGACCGGCACCGGCCTCGGCCTCGCCATCGTCCGCAGCGTGGCCGAGCAGCACGGAGGGACCGTCGAGGTGGCGAGCGAGGCCGGCCGCGGCACCCGCTTCACCGTCGAGCTCCCGGCTGCGGACGCAGCGGAGGGAGGGGAGGCGCCGAGCCGGTGAACAAAGAACCCCTCCGCGGGGAGGGGTTCACAGAGCTCGCTGTCGCGGCTCCAGCTACCAGCGGTCGCGTCCGCCGCCACCGCCACGGCCGCCGCCGCCGCCGCCAGCTGCCACCGGTGCGGCTGCGCTCCTGGGCGACGTTGACCTTGATGGACCGGCCGTCGAGCTCGGTGCCGTTCAGGGCGGCAATCGCCCGGTCGGCGGCCTCGTCGTCCTCGAAGGTGACGAAGCCGAAGCCGCGCGAGCGACCGGAGTCGCGGTCGGTGATCACCTTGGCCTCGGTGATCTCGCCGAAGCGGCTGAATGCCTGCAGCAGCTTGGCGTCGTTAGTGTCCCAGCTCAGACTTCCCACAAACAGTTTCTTCGCCATACTCTCTTCTCGTCTCCCTGAGTCACGGCCGTTCCGGGGCGTACTCATGCCACGCTCGTGAGGCGATTCGCCCGCCCATGCGAAGGTTGGCCCCGATGGCCCCCTCAATCAGAGTGCCCTGCCGGGCACGGACCAGCCTGAACCGCGTGCTGGGACAGGCCGGGCCTCTATGATAGCAGACTCGGCGGTTGCGCTATAGCAACCGCCGAGGTCAAGTCGGCTACTTCTTCACGTCGCCGGTGGCGGCGCCGTGCAGCTTGACCTCCACCTTCTCCTCGAGGTTGTCGTAGTACTCCTTGAGGACCGCGATGACCTCGGGCTTCGAGAACTCGGCCGGCACCGGCTTGCCCTCGCTCATCAGCTTGCGCAGCAGGGTGCCGGAGAGCAGCAGGCGGGCGCCGCCCTTGTAGTTGCCGTTGTCGTCGATCACCGCCTTGGACTCGTGCGGGCAGGTCTTCATCGAGGCCATGGTGCCGCACTCGTAGCAGTAGAAGGTCCAGTCCATGCACAGCGGCTTGAGCGCGAGGGCGTCCGGCGGGATCTCGAGGAAGATCTTCTGGGCGTCGAACGGGCCGTAGTAGTCGCCGACGCCGGCGTGGTCGCGGCCGACGATGAGGTGCGAGCAGCCGTAGTTCTGGCGGAACACGGCGTGCAGCAGCGCCTCGCGCGGACCGGCGTAGCGCATGTCGAGCGGGTAGCCGGCCATCGCCACGCGCTCCTTGCGGAAGTACTTGTTGACCAGGGCGTCGATCGCCTTGACGCGGACGTCGGCCGGGATGTCGCCGGGCTTCAGCTTGCCGACGAGCTGGTGGATGTAGACGCCGTCGCAGACCTCGATGGCGATCCAGGCCAGGTAGGCGTGCGAGCCGTGCATCGGGTTGCGCAGCTGGAGCGCCGCGACCGTCGATCCAGCCGCGCTCCTCGAACATCTTGCGGGCCTCGGCCGGGCGCTGGTAGAGGCCCTCGAACTGCTCGGGGAAGTAGGACTCGGAGAGCACCTTGACCGGACCGGCGAGGTTGACGTCGGCCTGCTCCATGACCATCTGACGCCGGGGTGCGCCTGGTCGGTGGTGCGGAAGACCTGCTCGCACTCGTGGTTCTTGTCGATGGTGTACTTCTCGGTCACCTTCATGGTGGCCATCAGCGTCGTCGGTCTCGGTGTCCCACAGGGCGACCTCCTCGCCGACGGCGATCGAGTCGGCGAGCTCCTTGGTGGCCGACAGGGTGATCGGGATCGGCCAGAACAGCCCGTTCTTGGACGGCATCGTGCATGTCGTCGCAGACCGCCTTCCAGTCGGCCTTGCCCATGAAGCCGTCGAGCGGCGTGAAGCCGCCGATGCCCATCATGATCAGGTCGCCGGTCTCGCGGCTGGTCAGCGGGACCCTCTTGAGGCCCTTGCGCCTTCTTGACCTCGGCGTCGTGCGCCTTGCCCTCGAGGAGCAGCGGCTTCAGCTCGGGACTGCCATGCGGTGGTACGAGTTGACTCATCGGTCTCAGCCTCCTTTGAAAGGGACGGTTTCCGTCGTCAGGTCGTTTTCAATCCGGCCATCCGCTCGTGGACCATCGCCAGCGTCCGGTACACGAGGTGCGCGAACTTCGAGTAGGGGAAGGTCAGGAACAGGGTCAGCACGATGCCCAGGTGGAGCACGTAGACGACTGCCGCGAGGACCGTCGGCACGGCCATGAACCGGAAGGTCTCGGTCAGCACTCCGGTCACGATCACCGCCGAGGACCGTGTACAGGAAGAAGCGGTCGAACCCGGTGGTGGCCCCGACCAGCTTGTCGGTGGCAGTGAGGCGGTTCGCGTACAGCAGGATGCCCCCGACCACCAGCAGCACCGCCGAGAGGTTGCCGAGCCACTTGACCCAGTGGTCGAGCGGGACGGGGTAGCTGTAGCCGAGCTTGAGCCAGGCCAGGAACACCGTGTCCTTGTACAGGTAGAGGACCGCGAAGCCGGAGGTGACGGCGGCGCCGACGAAGCCCCACATCAGCAGGAAGTGGCCCCAGCGCCGCTTCGGTACGCCGCGGTCGCACTCGCCGAAACGCTTGTGGGTGGCGATCTCGACCAGCGACCGGCGCGAGGTTGCCGAGGAACGACCCCCGGCGCTCGGCGCTCGTGCCGAGCAGCTTCCAGAACCGCCGGCCGCTGACCCACGACGGCGATCAGCACCCAGGCGGCGCCGGGAAGAAGACCGCGTAGATGCAGCGGTGCGGGACGAGGTCCTCGTAGTGGAAGCGGCCGTCGAGCGCCGCCAGGTGCGGGTCGACGGCAGGGACGGCCAGGTGGCCGGTCACGCCGAGCAGGAGCGACCCAGAAGAGGAGCGGCACGACCGATCAGCAGCGGCCAGGTGGCTCGTGCGTTGGCGACCAGCGTGCCGAGCGCCCGCGGGAAGGCGAGGCGCTCGATCGACCAGCGCGCGCACCGCGGCTGCAGCACGTCGCCCGGGCTGAGCGTCGCGCGGGCAGCGGACGGTGCAGTCGTTGCACTGGTGGCACAGCCAGACCGCGGGGTCGGCCGGCGAGCCGGTCGACCAGGCCCCACTGCGCCCAGCAGCATCTGGCGGCGCGGGAACGGCGCCTCGGCCGGCGCCAGCTCGCACACGCTCGAGCAGGTGGCGCACTGGTAGCAGCGCGCGGCGGTCTCGCCGCCCCGCTTGGCGAAGCGCCTCGCGGAACTCGGAGGACGGCAGGAGTGACTGGGATCGCCGCCATCGGCGCCTCCCTCTAGAACCCCTTCAGCGGGTTGGGTCCGAGGTCCTCGAGCTCGGCGGCGAACTCGTCGAGGATCTCGCGGGATGCGGTCGAACTCGTCGTGGGCCAGCTCGACGACCTTGATGCGCTCGGGCTCCAGGGCGAGGCGCGTGCAGCGTCTCCTGGACGTTGCCGAGGCGGGTGTTGGCGAGCTCCGAGCCGCGGACGTAGTGGCACTGGTAGTCGTCGCCGTACTTGCAGCCGATCAGGATGACGCCGTCGATGCCGCGCGACAGCGCCTCGGCGATCCAGACGATGTTGGTCGAGCCGAGGCAGCGGATCGGGATGACCCGCACCCAGGGGTTCCACTGGCTGCCGCTGCGCGCGCCGCGGCGTCGAGCGCCGGCAGCGCGTCGTTCTCGCACATCAGGGCGAGGATGCGCGGCTTCTCGTCGAACTCCTCGGGGACCTCGATCGCCTTGATCATCGCCGCGACCGCATCGCACCGAGTAGTCGGGGAAGCGAGATGATCCGCTCCGGGCAGGCGCCCATGCAGATGCCGCAGCGGCGGCAGCGCAGCGGGTTGAACTGCGGCGTGCCCTTCTCGTCCTCGTTGAGGGTGCCGAACGGGCACTCCTCGGTGCAGCGCTTGCACTGGGTGCAGCGCTGCAGGAAGAAGTCGGGGTACGGCGACGGTCGCCGGCGCGCGGGTGGACCGCCTCGCCGCGCTCGGCGGCGTCGATGCACTGCACCGCCTTCATCGCGGCGCCCCAGCCGTCCTCGGCCGCCTGCGCGGCGTCCATCGGTGCGTGCACGCGCGCCGGCGGCGTAGATGCCGGTGCGGCGCGTCTCGTAGGGGAAGCAGATGAAGTGGGAGTCGGGGAAGCCGTACCTGAGCGCCGGCAGGTCCGGGCCCCTGGCGGTAGGCGAGGTTGAGGATCTCGGTGCCCTCGTGGGCGGCGAGCTCGCTCGACGAGCTTGCGCGCCTCGGCGCGCTGCGATCTCGCTCTCGCCGTGCTCGGCGCGCGCTGGGCGTCGTGGAGCGTGCGGATCGCCTCGCCGTCGGCCGCGTTCGGCACCATGCCGACGGCGAGCACGACGAGGTCGGCCTCGAGCGTCGACGCGCGTCGCCGAGCAGGCTGTCTCGACAGGTGGACCGCGAGCGTGCCGTTGCCCTCCACCGCGCTCGACCTCGCCGCGGGTGAACATGCTGCCCGGCTGCTCCTGGACCGCCGAGGTAGAAGCGCTCGATCTGGCCCGGGGTGCGCATGTCGCGGTAGACGACCGCGGTCTCGACCTCGGGGTCGGCCGCGGTGGATCGCCGCGACCTGGCGCAGGGTGGTGGCGCAGCACTCGCTCGAGCAGTAGGGGAGGTGCTCGGCGTCGCGCGAGCCGGCGCACTGGACGAAGAGCGACCCGCTTCGGGCGGCTGGCCGTCGACGGGCGCGCGACGCTTGCCGCTCGCCGAGCATCGCCTCGAGCTCGTGCGAGGTGACCACGTCGGGCGAGGCGCCGTAGCCGAGGTGGCCGAGCTTGGCGGCGTCGTAGGGTCGCGCACCCGGTGGCCTGGACGATGGCGCCGACCGTGAGCTCGTCGCGCCGGACGGGCCGTCGCAGCTCGACCTTGAACTGCCCGGGCTGGCCGGCGATGCTGCGCGATCGTGGTCGAGGTGCAGCACCGTGACGTCGGGTCGCGCGACTGACGCTCGTCGACGAGCGTCGGCAGCGGGTTGGCGTGCGGGCCGGTCGTAGGGCGGCTCCTCGGGAAGCAGCGACTTCGCGCAGCCGGCGAGGTGGCCGCCGAGCGACGTCGCTCGCTCTCGACCAGCACGACCGGGTGGCCGAGCTCGGCCGCGGCCCTGGCCGCCTCGAGCCCGGCCGACGCCGCCGCCGACGACCAGCACGGTGTCGCTCGATCGTCTCGGCGAGCGGCTTCGATCGGCTTGCAGTTCTTGGCCAGCCGCGCGAGCCCCATGCGGAGGAGGTCCTCGGCCAGCATCTGGGTGTCCTCGTCGCCGGCCGGGTGCGACCACGTCGCACTGCTCGCGCAGGCGCGACCCGCTCGACATCGACCTGCGGTCGAGGTCGAAGCCGGAACTCCTCGCGCTTGGCGCGCGGCGAGCAGGCGGCGATCACGAGCGCCGTTGAGCGCGTCGCCGGCGACGGCGTCGCGGATCGCCTGCGACGCCCTCGGCAGCGCAGCAGGCACGGCGTGGGTCAGCGGTGGCGGCCGCGCCAGCTCGCTTGGCGGCCTCGGCCAGCGCCTCGAGGTCGAGCGGCCTCGCCGATGCCGCACCCGGTGCAGAGGAAGACGCCGAGGCGGTCCATCTACGCCCTCCTTCCCGCGGCCACGCACGCCCGCGCCGCGGCGCCGGTGGCGTCACGCACCGACGCCGCCACGTCCTCCGGGCGCCGGGCCACGCCGGCGACCGCGATCCGCGCGCTCGGGGTCGTCGAGCACGAAGCCGTCCTCGTCGCTTGCGGCGCGAACAGCGGCAGGTCGTCGCCGGCGAGCGTTCGGCACCATGCCGGTGGCCAGCACCACCAGGTCGGCCTCGGCGTCGAGCGAGCTTGCCCGGCCTCGACGTCCTCGACCCGGAGCGTGAGCGAGCCGTCGTCGCCTGCTCGACCTTGCCGACCTTGCCCTTGACCAGGCGCACGCCCTCGCGTCGCGGCGACCTCGAGCAGCACGTCCTCGTTGCGGCCCGGGCGTGCGGCGGTCGATGTAGTAGATCGTCACCTCGGCCTCGGGGAGCTGCTCGTGGACGTAGATGGCCTGCTTGAGCGAGGCCAGGCAGCAGACCGCCGGAGCAGTAGGGCAGGTGGTTGACGTCGCGCGAGCCGGCGCACTGGACGAAGGCCACCCGCGCCGGCGGCTTGCCGTCGGACGGGCGGAGGATCTTGCCGCCGGTCGGCCCGGCCGGGCGCGGCGAGCCGCTCCATCTGCGACGTTGGCGATGACGTCCGGCAGGACGCCGCCGCCGAGCTCGGGGAGCTTCGTCGAGCGGGTAGGGCTGCCAGCCGGTGGCGACGCACGACGGCGCCGACCTCGAGGGTCTCGGTGGTCGCGCTTGGCGTCGAGGTCGATGGCGCCGTACGGTGCAGGCGTCGGCGCACTGCCGCGCACGTCGTCCGGGCAGGCGGCGCGGTCGAAGACGTAAGCGCTGCGGCCAGGCGTTGGGGTGGGGCAGGCGGATCGCCGGGACCTCGCTTCATGCCGAGGTTGAACGGGTCGGCGACCTTGGCCGGGCAGACCTCGCTCGCAGTCGCCGCAGGCCGTGCAGCGGTCGTTGACGTAGGCCGGGGCGATGGGCGAGCGTCACCGTCCAGCCGCCGGCCGTCCGCTCGGCCGCGCGCGACCGTGGCGGCGGTGATCACCCGGATCCGCGGGTTGCGCTCGAGCCGGCGGGTGTTGATCTCCATGCCGCAGGACGGCGGGCAGAGCTTCGGGAAGTAGTGGTGGCTGCGCAGGACGCGCCCGCCGATGCGTGGCTCGCGCTCCACCAGGACCACCTCGCGCCCGCCTCGGCGGCCTCGAGGGCTGCGGTGATGCCGGCGATGCCGGCGCCGACCACGAGCAAGGGCAGCGGTCTGGTTGCGTTCATGCGCTCACTCCCGTGTGCCGGCGGCGTCGCCGCGCACCGTCATGGTCGGCTCGCCGAACAGCGCGAAGCGGAGCCAGCGGAAGGCGAAGCGCAGCAGCGCCTCGTCGTCGGCGGCGATCTGGCTCGACGAGCTCCGGGTCGAGCTCGAAGCGCTCGAGGAAGCTCGACTCGAAGACGAACGAGCGGAAGCGTGTCGAGGTCGTAGCAGGCCAGTGTAGAACATCTCCATCCGCTTGGGGTCGAGCTGGCGCGGCCGCCGATGAACCAGGGGTGGGAGACGAGCTCGCGGAAGCCTGCCTCGAGCTCGTCCTGCGCGATCACGCCCTGGTCGCGCCGCCAGCGCGTCGACGGTCCACTGCGGCGTCGGCCTGCTGCCGGCCCTGGCAGAAGTCGTCCTCGAACAGGAAGTAGACCGGCTCGGGCTCGACGCCGGCGCGCGCCGGCGGGATCGCCATGCCGAGCGGGTACATCCGGCACGCCCACGGGCGATCGTCGTAGACCGTGCAGCCCTGCGGCGCCGACGAAGGGGCAGCGCTTCTCCGGCTCGTCGCTCATCTTGCAGCATGACGACCGGCAGGTGGAGGTCCTTGGTGATCGGCATCAGGGTGTAGCGGTCGAGGAACTCGCGCGGTGTGCAGGCCCGAGCCGGCGCGCGAGGCGCAGCACGTCGAGCGGCGTGAGGATGATGTTGACGTCCGCGCAGCAGGGGTTGAAGCACGGCACGCCGGGATGGCAGGCGAAGCGGAAGGTGCTCGCCGTGCGGCGAGTCTGCTTGCGCCTCGCAGGACGCGCGGGAAGCGGCCGTGCTCGCGCTCGGGCTCATCGCGTGCTCCCCGTCCCGATCGCGCGGGCACGTCGGCGTCGCACGCTCGGCGACGTCGCCTCGAGGATGCGGTCCTTCAGCGCGGTCGGCGACCAGACGGCGAGCGGCGAGGCGTGCGCCGGTCGCGGGGTCGACCCGGTAGCGGTACGACGACCGTGACGCCGTAGTGCTCCTCCATCCACTGCCCAGCCGCGCCGGTAGTACGGGCAGTCGTCGTTGAAGCAGGCGAGCTGGAAGTCGCGCCTCCCAGCCCGTGTTGTCCGGGCAGGGAGAACGCGCTGGAGGGACTCGCCGCAGTGCGGGCAGAACGGAGCTGTCGGTCATCGGCGTCATCGCTGTGCACTCGCGCGAAGAGACGGCCCCAGGCGCCGCGAGCGCCCGGGGCCCGAATGGCGGGGTCAACCGCCGAGCAGCTCGTGGTCCGCCGGCACTGCTTGAACGATGCGGGAGGATCGGGCGCTTGTAGCATCTCCCACTTGCTCGGTGGCCGGATCCATCTTGCAGTTGACGAAGCACATGCCAGTTCTCCTCGTCGAGCTTGGGGAAGTCGGCGCGGAAGTAGTAGCCCGGCCACCGCGTCTCCTCGCGGAACAGGATCGTGCGGACGTGCGCCTCGGCCTGGTACATGCGGTGGACGTTCTCCCAGCAGCGCATCAGCTCGTGCAGGTCCGCGGCGCCGAGCTTGTGCCGAGTCCTCCTTGAGGAAGGCCGAGCAGCTCGAGGCCGCGCTCGAGCAGGTGCTTCGGAGGTGGTGAACTGCGAGCCGACGCCGCCGGCGTACTCGTCCATGAGCTTCTGCAGCCGCATCATGAACATCTTCGGCAGGATGTAGTTCGGGTTGACGTCGGTCTGCGTGGTGGCGCCCTTGTGCTCGTCGAAGAGTGCGAGCGGCTTGAGGATCTCGGCCTTGAGCTGCGTCGACGCGTCGGCGTCGTCGACGGTCGGCTTCGCCGGCTTCTCCTTGACGATGTAGCGGACCGCCGCCTTGGCGGCGATCCGGCCCTCGGCGTGGGAGCCGGAGGAGAACTTGTGCGACGAGGCGCCCGAGGCGTCGCCGGCGCAGAAGAGGCCCTTGACGGTGCGACATGTTCTCGTAGCCCCAGAAGTACTCCTTGCCGGGGCGCAGGTCCTCGGGACCGCTGACACCCAGGCGCCGGAGGCGCCGGAGTGGGAGCCGATGAAGTACGGCTCGGCGGCCGCGATCTCGGAGGACTTCTCCTCGGGCTGCGACGTTGGTGGCGGCCCACAGGATCGCCTGGGAGATCGTCATGTCGAGGAAGTCTTCCCAGGCCTCGCTCTCGAGCTCCTTCAGCTTCTTCTTGGCGGCCTTCTCGTCGCCCGCGGCTGGTCGGCGATCTTCTGGATCGCCTCCTCGGTGCGCATGTAGATCGGGCCCTTGCCCTCCATCACGTCGAGCATGCCGAGGTAGTTGCGCAGGTTGGCCGGGATCGGCTTGACCTTGCCGTAGGGCTCCCAGTTCTCGAGCTCGGGCTTGCGCTCGACCATGTACTCGCCGCCGAAGGCGTTGGTCGCGCGCGACTTGAAGAGCAGGAACCAGGCGCCCGACCGGGCCGTAGGCGTCCTTGAAGCGGACCGGGATGAAGCGCACTTCCTGGCAGGTCATCTCGGCGCCGGCCTTGAGGGTGAAGTAGGCGGAGGCGCCGGAGTTCCACGGCGGATACCAGGCGCGGCCCAGGCCCTCGCCCGAGGACCGCGGCTTGAACACGTGCACCGCGCCGCCCATGGCGACCAGCGACGGCCTTGGCCTTGAACACGTAGAACTTGTTCTCGCGGACCGAGAAGCCGTACGGCGCCCGCGCACGCGCTCGCCGTCCATGATCGGGCCGACGATGAACACGCGCTCGTAGATGTTCTCCGGTGCCGAGGGCGTTCTTGGCCGCCTCGGCGACGACGACCTTGTAGGACTCGCCGTTGATCATGAGCTGCCAGCGGCCCTCGTGGACGTAGGCGCCCTTCTCGTCCTTCCAGATCGGCAGGCCCCACTTCTCGAACAGGTGGACGGAGGAGTCGACGTGGCGGGCGATGTTGGCGACGAGGTCGTCGCGGGTGACGCCCATGAGGTCGTTGCGGACGTAGTCGACGTAGTCCTTGATGGTGTTCTGGCCGTCCCTGCAGGCCCACGTACTGGTTGATGGCCGACAGGCCCATGGCCACCGCGCCGGAGCGATCCACCGCCGCCTTGTCGACCAGGGTCACCTTGAGGCCGTGCTTCTTGGCCCAGTACGCGGCCTCGACCGCGGCGCCGCACGCCGCCATGCCGCCGCCGAGGATCAGCAGGTCGGTTTCGACCTCTGACAGTCTCGAAGTCTTGCATGTTCGCCTCCTCTCCTACTTCGTCCACACTGCGGGCAGGCCGAGGGAGTCGGGCTCGGTGAAGAGGGTCGGGCCCGTCGAGGTCCGGCTCGGTCGCCGCAGCCGCCGTCCGGCACCGCCTGGCCTTCCGGCGTGGTGCGGATGGGGAACTTGAAGCGCTTGACCATGCCGTTGCGGAACTTGACCGTCCACATGATGCTGTCGGTGGAGCGCAGCGGGACCACGGAGGCGCCCATCGGCACGAAGTCCGCGTAACCGCGCACGTCGACTGCCTGCGTCGGGCAGATCTTCACGCAGTTGTAGCACTCCCAGCACATCTCGGGTTCGCGGTTGTACGCCTTCATCGTCTCCTTGTCGAGCACCATGAGGTCGTTGGGACAGATGTACTGGCAGGCGGTCTTGTCGAGCGCCTTGCATCCGTCGCACTTCTCCGGGTTCACGAAACTCGGCATGAACCTCGTCCTCCTTTCGACCGTGGCGTGATTCCAGTTTCCGGGCAGCGTTCCATTCGCAACGGTGGGTCGTGTAGCAATTCTCGTGCCGGGGACCCCGAGAGCCTCGGGGATGCCGAACGGAAGGGGCGAAGCGTCACCAGGTCAGTGACTTGCAAGGAAGGCGGAGGCTGCTGCCGGCGGTGGCCGGACGGAGTCGGCCGGGCGGCTCTCGTCACGCTGCCGCATCACGGCATCGGAGGGCGCGGGTCGAGGCCGTGACCGCGGGGCCTAAGCCGCAGAAAGCGGGTGGGTTAGGTCGCACACTGCAGAAATTGTGAAAGAACTCACTTGATGCAATTCCGGTGACTTACGCTCCCCGAGGGCCCGAGAAGGTTACCTGAACGTAACTGCACGCGTCACGGTCCTGGGGAAGTGCTCCATCTACGACACATCATCTCCCGAGGGTCGCGTTACGCTCCTGGAACGGTTTCCGGTCGGAAACGGCCGCCGTGGCGGGCTGCGGCGGAGCGAAGGCCGTGACTGGGCCGCGGTTGCGTGGCGGGAGGCGGTCAAGGGCGGAGCCGGGCCGCTGGCACCGCTCGTGCAAGCTCGGGCTCGGTCGACGCCGGGAAGGGCTCGGCCGTCACAGACGACGAAGGAGGAGAGGATGAGGCTGATCCTGTTCGGGACCTCCGGGCGGCGGCAAGGGCACGCAGGCGCAGGCGATCTGCCAGCGCTACGGCATTCCTCAGATCTCGACCGGCGACATGCTGCGGGCCGCCGTGGCGGCCGGCAGCGCGCTCGGACGCCAGGCGAAGGCCGCGATGGACGCGGGTGGGCTGGTCGCCGACGAGGTGATTATCGGGCTCGTTGCTGAGCGGATCCGCGAGACGGACTGCGCCAACGGCTTCCTGTTCGACGGCTTCCCGCGAACCCTCGCCCAGGCGGAAGCGCTGCGCGAGGCCGGGGTCGGCATCGATGCGGTGGTCGAGATCGCGGTTCCCGACGGGGAGATCGTGAATCGTCTGTCGGGCCGGAGGTCGCACCCGGGCTCCGGGCGCGTCTACCACGTGGTGTTCAACCCGCCGAAGGTGGAGGGCCGGGACGACGTCACCGGCGAGCCGCTCGTCCAGCGCGACGACGACCGCGAGGAGACGATCCGCCGCCGGCTCGTGAACTACCACGCCCAGACCGAGGTGCTGGCGTCCTTCTACGGCTCGATGGCCGAGCGCGGCGTTGCCGGCGCCCCGGTGCTGATCACGGTCGACGGCACCCAGTCGATCGATGCCGTCCGCCAGTCGATCCTGAGCGCGCTCGACCAGATGGGCTAGAAACCGGGGCGCGTCGCGGGGTCGGAGTTGGCCCGCTTCCGGGCCCGCTTCCGCTTCCGCGCCCGACGGCGGCGGCGATCGGGCCTGACGAGGACGGTCAGTCGGGCGACGGCGTGGTCATGGCTGGCGGCGTCGCCGGCTCGCTGTGGGCGATCACGACCGCGGCGGCCAGATCGCCGCTGACGTTGAGGGTCGTCCGGCACATGTCGAGGAAGCGGTCCACGCCGAGGACGAGGCCGATCCCCTCGACCGGCACGCCGACCATGCCCAGGATCATGCGCCACGACGGGCAGCGAGCCGGCCGGGACGCCGGCGGTTCCGATGCCGCCCAGGATGCAGAGCGCCACCACCAGCGCCTGGCTGCCGAGCGTGAGAGGAATGCCGTACAGCTGCGCCAGGAAGAGCACGGTGACGCCCTCGAAGAGCGCGGTGCCGTTCTGGTTGGCGGTCGAGCCGATGGTGAGCACGAAGCGGGAGATATGCGGCGGCAGGCGCAGATTCTCCTCCGCCACCTTGAGCGCCGTGGGCAGGGTGGCCGAGCTCGACGAGGTCGAGAAGGCGGTCAGCATGGCGTCGCTGATGCCGCGGAAGAAGCGGACCGGGCTCATCCCGCCGAGCAGCTTGACCGACAGCGAGTAGACGACGAACTGGTGGAGCAGGAGGCCGAGCAGGACCACTCCGACGTAGCGAGCGAGCTGGACGAGAACCGAGTACCCGAACTGGGCGGTGACCGTGAACAGCAGCGCGGCCACCCCCACCGGGGCGAGAGCGATGACCATCTGGATCAGAGTCATGGTGAGGTCGTAGAGGCCCTCGATGACCTCCAGCAGCCGACGCGACGCATCGGTCGAGGTCAGGGTCAGGCCGATCCCCGCGAGCAGCGAGAAGAACATCACCGCCAGCATGTCGCCCTCGACCGCCGCGCGCAGCGGGTTGTCGGGGACGAGGTGGACCAGGAACTGGATGCCGGTCCGCGGCGCGGCGGTGGTCGTGGCCAGCGACGACGCCCGCTCGGCCGCCGAGGCGGTGAGCTCAGCGCGCTGCGCGGGCGGCAACCCCTCGCCGGGCCGCAGGGTGTTGACGAGCACCACGCCGAGGACAACGGCGATCGACGACACGACCACGGTGTAGGCCAGGGTCTTGAGGCCGATCCGCCCGAGTCGGCGCAGATCGCCGAGGCCGGCGACACCCATCACCAGCGCCGAGAAGACGAGCGGAATGACGAGCATGAACAGCAGGCGGAGAAAGATCTGCCCGATCGGCTGGGTGCCGTAGCGGACGAAGGCGTCGAGCAATGGGCTGTCGCGCAGGGCGAGGTGGGCGAGCACGCCGCCCGCGGCGCCGGCCACGCCGCCGAGAAGCATCCTGGTGTGGAGCGCCATCCGCATGGGCGTGGCGAGGATACGGAGGCGGCCGCTCGACTGTCAATCGGAGGGACGACCGGTGCCGCCCGCGGATTCGCTGAGCATGACGGCCAGCCGCTGCGGGTCGGTCGTGGGTTGCTGGCAGCTGAAGTTACGGCACAGATAGGCCGCCGGCTCGCCGCCGATCGGTGCGTGGTGCTCGGTGAAGGGCGCCAGGCGGCGGATCGTCCGGCCCGCCTCGCCGTCCGGGACGAGCAGCACGGCGGCGTCCGGGAGGTACGGCGCGCGGACCACCTCGAGGAGGCGCCGCGTGGCCCCGTCACCGGGATCCCCGGCGATCACCACCTCGAGCGAGGGAGCAGCCGCGGTTTGCAGCGCGGCCGCGAGGTGGCAGTGGGCGACTGGCGCGGCCTCGAGATCGCGGGCGAAGGCGGCCGCCACCGAGTCGGCCCGGCGGGCGAGCTCGGAGTCACCCGTCAGCCGTGAGAGGCGGATGAGGTTCGACATGGCGACCGAGTTGCCGGACGGGATCGCTCCGTCATAGATGTCCTTCTGGCGGACCAGGAGCTTCTCGCCGTCGCTTCCGGTCGAGAAGTACCCGCCGCCGTCGGGGTCTCGGAACAGGGAGTCGGCCTCCCGCATCAGCACCAGCGCGCGCTCGAGGTGGGTGGGGTCGAGAGTTGCGTCATACAGCTCGATGCAGGCCCAGGCGAGGAATACGTAATCGTCGAGGAAGCCGGGGACCGCCGCGGTGCCGGAGCGGTATCGATGCAGCAGCCGTCCGTCGTCCGACCGCATCCTCGAGAGAACGAAGTCGACCGCCCGGAGCGCCGCCTCGCAGGCTCGCTCGTCCTGCAGGACGCGACCGGCGCGGGCCAGGGCCGCCGCCATGAGCCCGTTCCAGTCGGCCAGGATCTTGTCATCCTTGAGCGGGTGCTCCCGCTGCTCGCGCGCGGCGAAGAGGGCGAGGCGGGCAGCCTCGAGCCGGACGCCGAGATCGCCGTCGTCGAGCGGGGTCGGCGAGGCGGCGACGCCGGCACGCTCACGCAGGTGGAGGATGTTCGAGCTGTTTCGAGCCCCGATCGCCTCGTCGCGGTAGTTGCCCTGAGACTCCACGTTCCAGACGCGGATGGCCAGGTCCGCCTGCCGGTCGTCCAGGATCGACCGGATCTGCTGCTCGGTCCAGAGGTAGAAGCGGCCCTCCTCACCTTCGCTGTCGGCGTCCTCGGCAGAGTAGAGCCCTCCCTCAGGGGACGCCATGTCGCGGAGGACGTAGCCGATGATCTCGCCCGCCGTGCGCCGGTAGGCGGGATTGCCGGTCGCCGCGAAGGCATCGGTATAGGCCAGTGCCATCATCGCCTGGTCGTAGAGCATCTTCTCGAAGTGGGGGACGAGCCACGCGTCGTCCGTCGAGTAGCGGTGGAAGCCGAAGCCGATGTGGTCGTAGATCCCGCCGCGGCGCATCTCGTCGAGGGTCTTCTCGACCATGGTGAGCGCCGCAGGCTCGCCGGTTCGGGACCAGTACCGAAGCAGGAACAGGAGATTGTGCGGGGAGGGGAACTTCGGCCGGTCGCCGAAGCCACCGTGCTCGGCATCGAAGCGGCCCTTGAGCTGGTGGAAGGCGGCGGTGGCGAGGTCCGGCGGCACTCCTCCGCTGCGGTCGCGGCCGGCGGTGGCCTCGAGGTGGCCGACGATCTGCCGCGCCGATTCCACCAGCCGATCGCGTTCGGAATGCCAGAGCTGCTGGACGCGCGGGACCAGCTCGAGCATCCCGAGATGCCCGTACCGGCTCTCCTTGGCGAGATAGGTCGCGGCGAAGAAGGGCTGGCGGTCCGGCGTCATGATGATCGTCAGCGGCCAGCCGCCGCTGCCGGTCAGCAGCTGGCAGACGGTCATGTAGACCTGGTCGATGTCCGGACGCTCCTCGCGATCGACCTTGATGTTGACGAAGGCCCCGTTCATGAGGGCGGCGACCGCCGTGATCCTCGAACGACTCGTGCTCCATGACATGGCACCAGTGGCAGGTGGCGTAGCCGATCGACAGGAAGATCGGCTTGTTCTCGCGGCGAGCGGCCTCGAACGCCTCCTCGCCCCAGGGGTACCAGTCGACCGGGTTGTCGGCGTGCTGCAGGAGGTAGGGGCTCGACTCGTGGGCGAGACGGTTGGACTTCACGGGGGTCTCCTCGGGGAGGCTCCGGGCCGGGGAGCCGGACGTGACGATCGTGCCTGCCGCGAGGCACGCTGCAAGGGCCGGTCTCACGAACATGACGCCCTGGACAACCGGGACCGCAGGGCGGGGATTCCGCCGCCGCGCGCGGGCCGCGCGGGGTCAAGCAGCGCCCCGTGCGCGGGCTGCGTGCCCGTGCCCGCTCTCCGCTTCCGCGCCCGCTTCCGCTTCCGAGCCCGGATCCCGTCCTCTAAACCGCGGAGGGCGCAGAGAACGCGGAGCCCGGTCACGAGACCTCGTCCGCGACGATCTCTGCGGTTTCCGCGTCGTCTGCGGTTCAATGAGCTGAATGGGGCCGGCCGATCCCACATCCAGCGGCATCGGCTCGGGCCACCCGCGCCCGAGATGATGGGAAATGGGCGGGCGGGGCCGTTTCGCGTATCACCAACCCCCTACCACCTATCAGTTGCGCGGAAGCGGGCGCGGAAGCGGAAGCGGGCGGGGAAACAGAGGCGGGGGCTGGGCGGCTGCGGGAGAATCATGGATAATACGCGGACGCGGCAAGGAGGCCACCCATGGATGCGACCACCTACCGAGACCGGCGCCGGCAGCTGCGCGAGGCGGTGCCCGGCGGCGAGGTCCTGCTTCTCGGCAACCTGCCGATCTCCCGCAGCTACGCCGATGCCCACCTGCCGTTCCGGCAGGACTCGAGCTTTCTCTACTTCACCGGAATCTCCCAGGTGGGTCTGGCACTGACCATCGGCGACGACGGCTCGGAGACGCTCTACGGTCCGGCGGCCCACCCCGACGACCTCGTCTGGTTCGGCCCCCACCCCTCGCTCGCCGAGCTGGCGGAGGGCGCGGCGGTGGCGACGTGCGGGACGCTGGAGGAGCTGGGCGCGCGGGTGCAGGCGGTGGTCGGTCGCGGCGAGGCGCTCCACTTCTTGCCGCCCTACCGCGCCGACCGGGTGCTGCAGCTCGCGGCGCTGCTCGGGGTCGACCCCGCGACCGCCAGCCAGGGCGGCTCGGCGCCGCTCATCCGTGCGGTGGTGGCGCAGCGGTCGGTGAAGTCGGAGGCCGAGGTTGCGGAGATCGAGGACGCGCTGGCGGTGACGGCGGAGATGTACCGCGCCGCGCGCGCCGCAGCCAGGCCGGGCGTGACCGAGGCGTCCGTGATGGCGGCCCTGCAGGCCCCGGCAGCGGCGCGGGGGCGGCAGCTGTCGTTCTCGCCGATCGTCACGGTCCGCGGCGAGGTGCTCCACAACGAGGATTACTCGAATGTGCTCGAGGCCGGCAAGCTGCTGCTGATCGACTCGGGCGCCGAGTCGCCGCTGGGCTACGCCGGGGATATCACGCGGACCTTCCCGGTGACCGGGCGTTTCGCGCCGGAGCAGCGCGACATCTACGAGGTCGTGCTGGCAGCCCAGCTGGCCGCGATCGGGGCGGCCTCGCCGGAGACCAGCAACCGCGATGTCCACCTGGTGGCCGCACGGACGATCGCCTCGGGCCTGCGCGAGATCGGACTGATGCGCGGCGACGTCGACGAGGCGGTGGCGGCGGGCGCGCACGCGCTGTTCTTCCCGCACGGCATCGGACACATGCTCGGCCTCGACGTGCACGACATGGAGGACCTGGGCGACGTTGTCGGCTACCCGGAGGGCGAGCCGCGCTCGACTCAGTTCGGCCTCAACTTCCTCCGCCTCGCGAAGCAGCTCGAGCCGGGCTTCGTGATCACCATCGAGCCGGGCGTGTACTTCATTCCGGCCCTGATCGACCGTTGGCGGCGGGAAGGCCGCCACGCCGAGTTCATCCGCTACGACCGGGTGCAGGCCTTCCGCGGCTTGGGAGGGGTGCGGATCGAGGACGACGTGCTGATCACTGAGGACGGCAGCCGGGTGCTCGGCCCGCCGATCCCGAAGTCAGTGCAGGACCTCGAGCTGGCGGCGCGGGCCTGACTCCCGGCTCCGCGCCCGATCCACCGGGGCAACACGAGGCTGAACCGCGAAGGCCGCGAAGAACGCGAACGAGGCTGAACCGCGAAGAACGCGAAAGAGGTTGAACCGCGAAGGCCGCAAAGAACGCGAAGAAAACTACGAGCCGGCTTTTCCCGTTCCGGAGTTCCTCGCCTCCACATTCGGATCAGCGGAATGTTCAAGATTGAGGGCGAGCAGCCGTTCGAGGATCTCTTCGTCGGAGAGGTCGGCGGGCCAGCCGTAGCCGGCGAAGACCGCGTCGTCAGACGACGGTGGGTGAGGTCGAGCCAGGTCGGCCGCTGCGTGGAGAGGTTCGTCAGCGTTCGGGGCTTGAGGTGGCGCGTGCTCGCACGGGTACGAGGCCGCGAGGTCACGAAAATACGGTGATGACTCGAGTGACTGGGAGCCGCGTTTCCTCGGCCTCGTCGGCGAACGCGGCGGCCTGTATTCTCCGTTAGGATGCGCGCAGCGCATCCTGTCGCGCGCGCGGGCGTAGGCCAGCCAACGACCGCGACGCGTCACACACCCAGAGGTTTACGACCCGCGCGCGCCGAGGGGCCTATACCCGACCCGCTCCTTCAGTAGCGACGCGCGAGCTTCAGCGCGTTCGGCGTGCGGGTGACCTGGAAGAGCTCCTGCAGGGCGCTGCGGTAGGGGCTCGCCCCGGCCGGCTGGCCGTTGATCTCGTCGACCGTGATCGCGCCGCGCGGCTGCACCGACCTCCCGAGCTGGGCCTTGAGGACGCCGAGGTAGTCGGCCAACCGGGGATGGTCGGGGCCGACCGCGATGGTCAGGCGGGCGCCGCGCCGCTCGGAGACCAGCACCAGGCGCCGGCCGTGAAAGACCAGGTGGTTGGACGGAATCCGCCGCGGCAGCTGGAGGCCGAGGTCGATCGCCGGGAGCCCGCACGGTGACGCCGGATCGGCGGCGTTGAGCCACCACACGAGGTCCTCGGGGAGGCCTTCCTCGAGCTCCCGGAAGGCGGCGCGGGTCATGAACTGGAGGCCCGGGACGCCATCGAAGAAGCGGCCTGCGATCACCTCGCCGGCGAGCTCGAGCATGCGCAGCGAGCGGAAGATGGCGCCCCAGCGCATGGCGGGGAGCTCGCGCTCGACGAGCTCGCGGAAGAGCAGGCCGTAGCGCTCGAGGAGGAGCCGTGCGCGGTCGCGGTCGGCCTCCTCGCGGTCGAGCGCGTCCCCGGTCGCCGTAGGCCGCGGCAGGCGGAACCAGTTGCCGGCGACCGGCAGCCGGGAGCGCCAGCGATCAAAGCTCGGGCGGCGGCGGGAGAGCGGCGTTTCGAGCTCGACGGGGGCAGCCTCGAAGCCGGCCGCGGCGCCGTGCCGCAGCGGCGCGAAGCTGTCGGCAGCGACCTCGCCCCGCCAGGCGGCGGACCACAGGGTCTCGAGCAGCTGGCCCGACTCGGCGCCGCTGCGTCGCAGCAGGTCGGTGAAGCTGTACCGTCCGAGCTCACCCGGCAGGAGCGGATCGGCAGGTTCGGGGCCGCCCTCCGCCCGGGGGCCGTCCGCAAGCGGGTCGTCGACGGCGAGGTCGCGGTCGCCCGCGAGCCCGAATGCGATCCGACGCTCGCCACAGCCGAACCACTCGAGCTCGGTCTCGGCGAGCAGGGCGTCGAGCCACGCCGGGTGGTAGGGATCGACTCGGGCGGGCAGGATCTCGGTCTCGATGAGCTCGACGGCCAGCGGGCAGGCGACGAGGCGCTCGATTGCGGCCTTGAGGTCGTCGAGGGTGGCATCGCGGCGGGCGAGGCCCTGGTGGTGGGCGAGCCAGAGCGGCAGCAGCTCGGGCGGCTGCGTCCGGAAGGAGGGCCGCGCCGCGCGGCGGGCCATCCGGAGCAGGCGCTCCAGGTTCTCCCTGTCACAGACCTCGATCGCGGTGGCGCCCTCGCTGATCTGGTCGAGCAGGACGGCCTGCAGCTCGGCGAGCTCGTCGAGCGCCATCGCCACCGCCTCCGGCTCGACGTCGAGGGCCGCGGCGATCCAGTCCGGGTCGACCGGACCGAAGCCCGCGAGCCAGCCTGCGAGCAGCTCGGCGAGGGTTGTCTCGGGGGCTTCGAAGGAGGGTGCGGCAACCATGTGCGCGAGCGCTGCCCCGGCCGCGTCCGCCGCACCGCCGTCCAACACCGCGGTCGACAGGCGCAGCGAGCCGAGGGGACGGCCGAGCGCGACCGCGAGCGCGGGCAGCGACTCGACCGCGCTGACCAGGGCCGGACCCCCGGTGCGGGTCTGCCACGCCACGAGCCGGCTGGCCACCGCCGCGAGCTCGGTGCCGGGGTCCACCCCGTGGTCGCGCTCGATGGCAGCGAGCAGCGCGCGCCACTCATCGGCCGGCAGGGCCCACCGCTCCTTGACCCACTCGAGCAGCTCGAGGCCGCTGCGCGGGGCGTAGCCGGGAGCGGTCCGCTGGAGCTTGGCTTCGAGCTCGTCGATGAGGTGCCGCGCGATGCGGGGCCGCAGATGGGACGCGAAGACCAGCTCGCGCACCAGGTCCGGCCGCAGGCGGCTCGCCGCCGGCCGGGCCGGGCGATCGTCCTCGTACATCAGCCGATTGGTCTGGCGCCACGGCGACCTGCTCGGCGAAGGGCGACGGCGCATCGGTCGTGACGTGCCGCACCGCGGTGCGTCCGTCGGCGACCTCGAGGAGCCGTTCCCGCAGCGCGTCGAGCTCGAAGGCGTCGTGCAGGCAGTCGCGCCAGGCCTCGAGGACCAAGCGGGAAGTCGCCAAGCTCCGACACCGCCTCCAGCAGCTCCTTGGCCCGCTGCCGGTTGAGCCAGAGCGGGGTGCGCCGCTGCCGGCCCGCGCGGGGCAGCAGCAGGGCGCGGCCGGCGGCTTCGCGGAAGCGGGCGCCGAAGAAGCCGGTGTGCTCGAGCTCGCTCGCGCAGCAGCTCCTCGATGCGCTCGGCGGGAACCAGCGCGAAGGGGTCGTCGGGCGCGGCGCCGGCGGGGTGGGTCAGCGACGACGCAGTCGTCGTCGTGGATGACCTCGGGCGTGTCCGCCGAGGCGCGCCCGCCAGGCCGCGGCCAGGGCATAGGCGAAGGGCCGGTTGACGCGGCCGCCCCACAGCGGTGTGGAGAACGAGCTGGCGGGAGTCGCCGCTGCCGGTCGGGCGCGGTGGTGTGCTCGACGACGAGCTGGTGGCGGTGGGGCAGGGTGCCGGTGGCCGCCACCTGGGCCGCGAGGACTCGGCGCAGCTCGGCCGCGGCGGCCGGCTGCAGGCGGTAGCGCTCCTCGAGCTCGCGGGCGAAGTCGGGGTCGTCGACGGCCGGCAGCGCCAGCTCGAGGAAACGGCCGATCCGGTCGGAGAGGAAGGAGCGACCGGTCGCGCTCCTCGGCGCGCCAGAACGGCGCCATGGCGGCGCGGGTGTCGACCGGGACGACGAAGACGTCGTTGTGGGTGATGCGCTGGATGCGCCAGGTCTGGACGCCGAGGCGTGAAGGTGTCGCCGACCGCCCGCTCCCAGACGAACTCCTCGTCGAGCTCGCCGAGCGGCGCGCCGCCGCCCTCGGTCCGCAGCGTGAAGTAGCCGCGGTCGGGGATGGTGCCGCCGGCGCTGAAGATCAGCCGGTCGGCTCCGGGCCGGGCGCGGATCGTGCCGTCGACGCGGTCGACCGACGACCAGCGGCCGCAGGCGAGCGCACGCGGGTCGTGGCGAAGCGGCCGGCCAGCATCTCGACGACGAGGTCGAACTGGCGGCGCGGCAGGTCGCGGTAGGGTTCCGCGGCGCCGGACCGCGTCGTAGAGCTCGTCGAGCGCCCAGGTCCGCTCGAGCGTCATCGACAGCACGCACCTGGGCCAGCACGTCGAGCGGGCTGGCGACCGGCCGGGAGCGCCTCGATCGTCGCCGTCGAGCACCGCGCGGGCCAGCACCGCGGCCTCGAGCAGGTCGTGCGCGTGCAGGGGGTAGAGGCGTCCCCGGCTGCGTCTCCCGACGCGGTGCCCGGAGCGTCCGAGGCGCTGCACCGTCGAGGCGACGGTCGGCGGCGGCTGCGACCAGCACCACCTCGTCGATGCTGCCGATGTCGATCCCGAGCTCGAGCGAGCTGGTCGCGACGATCGCGCGCAGCGAGCCCGCCTTCAGCCGCTCCTCGACGACGCTGCGGATCTCGCGCGACAGCGCGCCGTGGTGCGAGTAGGCGAGCTGGTCAGGCTCGCCCTCGTTGAGGAAGCGCGCGACCTTCTCGACCATCCGCTTGCTGTTGGCGAAGACCAGGGTCGAGCGGTTGCGGCGCACGGTCCGTTTGAGCTGGGCGCTGAGCTCGGCCCACAGGCGTGTCGGGGTCGCGGCTGGCGCCGGGCTCGGCGAGCGGGAGGGCGACCGTCGAGCTCGTAGCGCTTGGGGGTCGCCGGCGGCGACGACCTGCACGCGGCGCGGGTGGTAGACCGCGCCACCGGCGGTCCGCTCCACGATCGCCGCCGCCGACCCAGCGCGCGACGACGTCGAGCGGGCGGACGGTCGCCGAGAGCGCGATCCGCTGGAGCTCGCCGGAGAGGGCGGCCAGGCGCTCGACCGCGGTCATCAGGTGGACGCCGCGCTTGCTGTCGACGACCGCGTGGACCTCGTCGAGGATCACCGAGCGCAGGCCGCGCAGCAGGGTCCGGCCGCGCGCCGAGGTGAGCAGGATGTTGAGGCTCTCCGGGGTGGTGATCAGGATCTCAGGGGGGCTCTTGGCGATCGTGCGCCGCTCGGCCTGCGGGGTGTCGCCGGTGCGCGAGAGCGACGCGGACCGTCGGTGGCGCCTGTCCGGCGGCGGTCCAGTGCTCCGCGAGCTCGGCGAGCGGCTCGAGGAGGTTGCGGCGGATGTCGTTGCCGAGGGCGCGCAGCGGCGACACGTAGAGGACGCGCACCTGGCCGCCCGGCCACGCGCCGGCGAGGAGGCGGTCGAGCGCCCACAGGAAGGCGGCCAGCGTCTTGCCGCTGCCGGTCGGCGCGGTGACCAGCACGTGCTCGCCGGCGGCGATGACCGGCCAGGCGAGCTGCTGGATTTCGGTGGGCTGGCCGACCCGGGAGGCGAACCACGACCGGGTGGGCGCGCTGAACAGATCGAGGGGGTCGGGCGCTGGGGTCACGAGGAGGGAAGGTAGTTTGCCGACGCAGGGAGGTCAAGGATGGGGGGAAGGGGGGTGTTCTCGCTTCCGCGCCCGTGGAGCCTGCCCTGAGCGAGCGGCGCCGCGCCGCCGCGAGTCGAAGGGTCCCCGTGGTCGCACTCGGGGCTCTCCGAGCGTGAAGGGAATGTCGTTTGAGGAGATCCTTCGACTCGCCGCCCCGCAGGGCGGCTCACTCAGGATGACAGCGGGCTCGGAAGCGGGGGAAACCGAGACGAGGCCGGCCGTGGACCTGTTACCGGTCACCCTGCACCCGACCGGAAGCGGGCTCGGAAGCGGAAGGGGAAGCGGGCGGGGACGGGAACGGGTACGGGAAGGAGCCGTTTACCAATCCGGGAACGGTTTCTTCAGCCAGGTGTCCACGATGGCGTCGCGCTGGCGGCGCAGCTCCTCGTCCGGGGCGTCGAGGCTGCGCGTGGCCACCTCGACTCGCCTCGTCGCGAGGGAGAGGGCGAGCACCGCCGCCGAGGGCACGATGACGAAGACGACGTCCCCCGGCCGCAGGAGGTGGCGATAGAGCCCGAGGGCGTAGACCGCGGGGCCGGCGGCGAGGAGCGGGATCTGGACCAGGGCGGCGAACATCTGGCGCTTCACCGCCGCCTTCAGGCGCTCGATGTCGGCGGTCGACGCGATGGCCGGCGTGGCATCGAGGAAGGCCTTGAGCTCGCGGCCGAACCACCAGGTATTGACGATGGCGAGGGCCGGGAAGAGCAGCATCAGGAAGGTGAAGGTGGAGCGCATCGTCGACCCATGATAGCGCGACGACTCGGCGGGCTGGAAACCGTTGGATTTCGATGACGTCCCAGCCCGAGCCCGCTTCCGCGCCCGCAGTCATCCTGAGCAAGCCGCCCTACGGGGCGGCGAGTCGAAGGACCTCCTCACTCCGCGCGGTTCCTGGGGTTGTCTTCGGGTACGAAGCTCGGGCTCGGAAGCGGAAGGGGAAGCGGAAGCGTGCGATCGCTAAAAGCGATCGAAAAACCGCCGCACCTCGGCCGCCGGGTCCTCGCTCAGCAGGCTGCTCGGGTCGTCGTCGGTCCACTCGGAGGGCAGCAGGCGAGCATAGCGTGGGTCGAGGAAGCGCTGGCACATGAGGACGATGACGCCGCGGTCGCTTTCCGATCGGAAGATCCGGCCGGCCGCCTGCACGACCCGGGTCAGCCCCGGCACCAGGTAGGCGTAGCCGAAGCCGTGGCCGTAGGACTCCTGGTAGTAGGCCTTCAGCAGCTCGCGCTCGGTCGAGAGCTGGGGCAGGCCCGGCGACACGACGATGACCTGGGACAGCATCTCCCCCGGGTAGTCGACGCTCTCGGCGAAGATGCCGCCGAGCACGGCGAGCACCAGCTGCGGCTCGCCGCTCGCGAGGGCGTCGAGCACAGAGGCCTGGACCGCGTCGGACGAGCTCGGGCTCCTGGACCAGCAGGCGGTGGCCGACGGGTGGCAACCGGTCGCGGACCGACTCGAGGAAGCGGTAGCTGGGAAAGAGGGTGAGCACGTTGTGGTCGGGATGGGCGAGGCGCGCGATCCAGTGGGCGATGCGGTCGTAGTGGGCAGCGCGGCTGCGGAAGGTGGTGTCGACGTCGGGAATGCACAGCACGAGCCGGTTCGACGCGGGGAAGGGCGACGGCACGTAGAGCTCGTCCGTGCGCTGGGGCGAGAATCCGAGCAGCTCGCGGTAGAACTCGAAGGGTTCGAGCGTCGCCGACATCGCGACGACGCCGGCGCTCTCCTCGAGGACCCTGCCGACGAAGCGCGACGCGTCGAGGCAGCAGACCTTGAGGGCCTCGGTCCCGTCGGCGGAACGCGAGGCGAGGTGTACGAACTCGCTGCCACCCTCGGAGAGCACCCTGTGCAGGCGCATCAGCGCCAGGAAGAGCTCGACGATCGGGTCGTCGGCCATCCAGAGCTCCTGCTCCCGCTTGTAGAGGAAGTAGCTGAGCAGGGCGCCGTCGAGGGCGAGGCGGAGGTCGCCGATGCGCGCGGCAGGGAGCTCGACCGTGGCGTCGCCGTTGGCGTCGGGTCCGAGGGCGCCCGCGACCACCTCGGCCACCAGCTCGGCGAGCTCGTCGGCGAGGACGCGAAGCTCGCGGAACACGGCGTTGTCGCGGCTCGCGAGGAACGACCGGGCGCGCTCGAGCAGCGCCGAGCCGAGTGAGGGCGAGTAGTACTCCCGGCTGCGGTCGACGAGGTTGTGCGCCTCGTCGATGATCAGCACCGCGTCGCGCAGGGCTCCCCGGTTGAGCAGCGCCGCGAGGCCGATGTCGGGATCGAAGACGTAGTTGTAGTCGCAGACCACGACGTCGATCTCGGACAGCAGGTCGAGGCTGAGCTCGAAGGGGCAGAGCTCGTGCTGGACCGCGGCGTGGAAGATCCGGTCCGGGTCCTGGTGCGCGTCGTCGGCGATCAGGGAGCGCACGAGCTGGGAGCGGGCCAGCTTGAGCCCGTAGTCCTTGGCGTAGGTGCAGTACTCTTCGTGGCAGATGATCTCGGCGTTGGCGCACATCTTGGCCTTGGCGCGCAGCTGGAGGCTGCGGAAGAGGCCGTTCTGCATCGCGCGAATGGTCTCGACCGCGATTCGTTGGCCGAGGGTCTTGGCGGTCAGGAAGAACACGCGCTGGCCACGGGAGAGGGCGGTCTTGACCGCCGGATGGAGGACCGCGGCAGTCTTGCCGCAGCCGGTGGGCGCGCGGAGCAGCAGGTGTCGGCCCTCGCCGAGGGCCGCGGCCACGGCCTCGCCGATCGTCTCCTGAACTGGGCGGGGCTCCGGGTGCGGGAAGGGGAGGAGCTCCGCGGCACGGCTCAGCTCCTCGCGATGCTCCTGCCGCCGCCGCTCGGCCGCCACCAGCCGGTGGAGCTGCTGGCGCAGCCATGCCGTGGTGGCCTCGGGATCGCACTCGACCTCCTCGCTCTCGAGCTCGCCGGTGACGATGTCGACCAGCAGCAGCCGCGCGCCCACCGCGCGCTCGGGCGTCGACAGCAGCAGCGCGTACAGCCGTGCCTGGCGCCGGAAGCGCTCGAGGCGCTCGTCGAGGTAGAGGTTGTGCAGGTCGACGGCGAAGTGGAGGGTCTTGATCTCGTCGACCCGGACCGGCTGCTCACCGGCGTACTGCACGCCGTCGGCGCGGCCCGACAGCCCGAGCGTCCAGCCGTCGATCGCGAGCTCGGCGGAGAGTGGTACCTCGGCGCGGTAGCCGGGATCTTCATCCGAGAGCTCCTGTTGGATGCGGGCGTGGAGCTCCTGCCCGATCCACATCCTGGCCATCCCGCTGCCCGAAAGGCCGATGGCGCGCTGGTCCTGCTCGGCCACCAGGTCGCCGACCGCGGCATCGATCCGGCACGCGGCCATATCGATCGAGATCGTCACCGCCGTACGACCCTCTAGCGCCGGCGGCGGCGGGCCACGATGGCCGCGGCGGCGAAGGCCGCGGCAAGCACGAACAGGACCACCGCCGTGTGGCGGGACGACCACTGGTCGGCGAAGCGCGGCCGGTAGGCGATCCGGGCGTCGAAGCGGACGCTGTCGAGGATCTCCTCGAAGACGGGCGCGGTGGCTGCGAGCCGATCTTCGAGCTCGTAGAAGTGGAGCGTGAGCAGCCCCCGTTCGGTGAGGAAGGTCGCAGAGCGGACCGCGACCCGCCCCTCGATCGACAGCTCCATGACGCTGTCGATCCGCAGGCAGTGGCGCCGGGGATCGTAGGTGATGCCCGTGAGCTGGAGGTCGCGAACCAGCGATCCGCGATGGTCGGCCAGCGGGCTGCCGGGCTGCGAGGCGACCTCCTCGGGGGACGGGAGTCGTTGGAAGTGGCCGGACGGGAGGCGGCCGTCCTCGCGGATCTGGATGAGCAGCTGTGGGAGCGCGAACTCGGCGTCCGGGTCGCCGGGCCGAAAGCCGTGCTGGTAGGTCTCGGCGGTGCGACCGCCGGTGGCCTCGGCGGTGCTCAAGGTGAAGTACTCGAGAACCGTGGGCGGGATCTCGTGCCACCCTTCCGGGAGGCGCAGGGAAACCAGGCCGTCGTAGACCGCGACCGCCGGATCCGGATCGGTGGCGGCGGCCGCGGTGGTCGAGCTGACCACCAGCGCGAGCACGAGCCAGTGTGGACGGAACACGGCCACACAGTAGCAGAGCGGCCGCCGAGCGCGCCTAGCCCGGATATCTCACCAGCTTTCTACTACGGCCGGCGATGTACCGCACTCAGCGGTGCTTTCTCGCCTCGGGGTGCTCGACGTACTGTCAAGTACGCCTCCGCGCCCCTCGGGTCGAAATCCCCACTGCGCACGGCACCTCGCCGCCCTCGCTACGAAACCCGATGAGATATCCGGGCTGGTACCAGCGCGCGGGCGGCGGCGGGTGCAGATCTCCGAGGAGTGTGGGATGATAGCAGCCACACGCCACCTCCGGTGACCGGATGGTGCGCAACATGGAGGATGACGATGAGTGGACGCAAGAGTTTGCTGATGGTTGCCCTGGTCGCCTTGGTGGTGACCTGGGGCGCGATGTCGCTGCTGCCGACGGCCACGGCAGCCCCGGGCGAGGAGTCGACGCGCCACGACGTCGTCTACGCGTGCTCGTGCGGGCCGGAGTGCGCCTGCAACACGGTGAAGGCCGAGCCCGGCAACTGCAGCTGCGGCAAGCCGCTCGCGTGGGGCCACGTGGTCAAGGTCGAGGGCGACACGGCACTGGTGTGCACCTGCGCGGAAGGCTGCACCTGCAAGATCGATGCGACCGATCCCACCAAGTGCGGCTGCGGCAAGGAGCTGCGGCGGGTCAGCCTGAAGGGCACCGGGCTCTACTTCTGCAACTGCGGCGGGTCATGCACCTGCAACCACATCTCGGCGACGCCCGGCAAGTGCGGCTGCGGCATGGACCTGAAGACCAGCAGCTGATCGAGCCCAACCTGGCAGAGACAAGGGCGCGGGGGTCCGACATCGGACCCCCGATCTTCTATCTGCGTTCTTCGATCTTCGATCTTCGATCGGTTGGCTTGGCCAAGCTCAGTCGCGCCACGTGGTGACGAAGATGTTGGTCTCGCCGGGATTCGAGTTGTGGCGGTTGGAGCAGAACACGAAGGTCGTGCCGTCGGGAGCGAACATCGGGAAGCCGTCGAAGCCGCCGCTGTAGGTGACCTGCTCGAGGCCGCTGCCGTCGAGCCCGACCAGAAAGAGCTCGAACTCCCGCCCGCTCGGATCGCCGTGGTTCGAGGAGAAGACGATCCGATCGCCCGCGGGGAGGAAGAAGGGCGCGAAGGACGCCGCGCCGAGGGACGTGACCTGGCGCTTGTTCCGCCCGTCGGCGTCCATCACCCAGATCTCGAGCTTGCTCGGACGGATCAGCCCATCGGCCAGCAGGGCGGTGTAGTCCTCGAGGGCGGACGAATCGGTGGGATGGTGGGCGCGGTAGACGATGCTGCGGCCGTCCGGCGAGAAGAACGGGCCGCCGTCGTACCCGGGCGTGTCCGTGAGGCGGGCCACGTCAGTGCCGTCGATGTTCATGCTGTAGATGTCGAGGTCGCCGTCGCGCATCGAGGTGAAGACGATGCGGTCGCCGCGTGGTGACACGGTGGCCTCGGCGTCGTAGCCCGGGGCGTCGGTGAGGCGCACAATGCCCGAGCCGTCGGCGTTCGCGCGGAAGATGTCGTAGCTCGAGTAGATCGGCCACACGTAACCGCGGCTGTGGTCGGGGGTCGGCGGGCAGTCGGTGCCGCCGAGGTGGGTCGAGGAGTAGATGATCTCCTTGTCGCCCGGGAGGAAGTACGCGCAGGTCGTCCGTCCGGTGCCGGTCGAGACGAGGCGAGGTTCGCCGCCGGCGGTTGGCATTGCGAAGATCTGGTCGCAGCGACCGGGCGCTGTCGTCGCCTGGAAGATGAGCCGGGAGCCGTCGAAGGAGAAGTAGGCCTCGGCGTTTTCGCCGCCGTCGGTGAGCATTTGGAGCTCGCCGAAGTGTCCCTCGCGAGGATCGGCGGGGTAGCTCCGCGGTAAGGCTGTCGCCACGGTGGCCGTGGGGCCGACGGCAGGGGCGGGTGGCGGCGGCGGTGCGGCGCAGGCGCCGGCGAACGCAGCCGCAGTGACCATCAACGCGAGGGCGAGCTTCGGGCGACGATTCACGACAACCTCCAGGATGCGAAATGGTCTCATGCGAGCGCGAAGCCAGCAAGGCCGCCGGCGCAGCTCGCCCCTCCCGACCTCCCACCCTTCACCTATCACCAACCTGCCATCCGCTATCCGCTATCCGCTATCACCTGTCACCCCTCGAGGGCCAGCAGCAGCGGCTGCTCGAGGGCCTCGACGATCCAGTGCAGGAAGCGCGCCGCGTCCGCGCCGTCGACGAGCCGGTGGTCGTAGCTCAGCGACAGCGGCAGGATGAGGCGGGGCTCGAAGCGGTCGCCCGTCCAGCGCGGCTGGGTGGAGGCCCGCGATGCGCCGAGAATGGCGACCTCCGGCCAGTTGACGATCGGCGTGAAGGCGGTGCCGCCGATGCCGCCGAGGTTGGAGATGGAGAAGCCGCCACCCTGCATTTCGTCGGGCTTGAGCTTGCGCTCGCGGGCGCGGGCGGCGAGGTCGTCGAGCTCGATCGCGATCTCGGTGATGTTCTTGCGATCGGCATCGCGGATCACGGGGACCAGCAGTCCGCGCTCGGTGTCGACCGCGACGCCGATGTGGACGTAGTCGCGGAACACGATCTCCAGGCGGCCGAGATCGACGGCGGCGTTGAGCGTCGGGATGGAGCTTGAGCGCCGAGGCCACGACCTTGACCAGGATCGCGGTCACGGTGAGCTTGCCGCCGGCCGACTCGACGCGTCCCCGGTACTGCTGGCGCAGGGCCTCGAGGCCGGTGATGTCGGCCTGGTCGTGGTTGGTCACCTGGGGGACCGTCACCCACGCCCTGGCGAGGTTGCGCGCGGTGACCTGGCGGATCTTGGACATCGGCTCGCGGCGGACCGCGCCGAACGCCGCGAGATCCGGGAGGTCAGGGGCTGGCGGCACCGGCCGGCGAGGCCGCCGTCTGACTCAGCATCCGCGCCGCGAAGGCCTTGACGTCGTCGATGCTGATCCGGCCGCCGGCCCCGGAGCCGCTGACCCGGGTGATGTCGACGCCGAGCTCGCGCGCGAAGCGGCGGACCGAGGGCGCTGCCGGGACGAGCTTGCGAGGCCCCTCCGGCGCCACCCAGCGGGGAGCGAGCGGGGCTTCGCCGAGCACCACCGTCTCCGGGCGAGGCGGCCGCTCCGGCTCGGGCGCCGGGGCCGCTGCCGGGGGCTCGACCGGCTCCGCCTCGGACGGGGCCAGTGCCGCTTCCGTGGTTGCGGCGACGGGCTCCGAACTGGGCTGGACCGGAGCTGGAGTCGGTTGAGCGCCCTCGTTTGCCACCGACACGATCGGGTCTCCGGCATGGAGCGTGTCGCCGACCGCGACGTGCACCTCGGTGATCAGGCCGGCGAGGGTCGACGGAACCTCGACCGAGGCCTTCTCGGTCTCGACCTCGATCACGGGCTGGTCGACGGCGAGGGTGTCGCCGGCGGCGACCAGGACCCTCACCACGTCGACGGACTCGACGTTCTCCCCGAGCTCGGGCACGCGCAGCGTCGCCGTCATCGCGGCCCTCCTACACCAGTCACCGGGTTGGGAGCGTCGGGATCGATCCCGAGCTCCGCGATCGCCGTGCGCACGACGGCCGGGGCCGATCGCACCCTCGCGGGCGAGCGCCTCGAGGGCGGCCACCGCGATGTGGGCCGCGTCGACCTCGAAGAAGTGGCGCAGCGCCGCGCGGCCGTCGCTGCGGCCGAAGCCGTCGGTGCCGAGCGCCACCGGCGGCCCCGGGATCCACGGGGCGATCGACGCGGGCAGCGCCTTGACGTAGTCGCTGGCCGCGACGAAGACGCCGTCGGTGCCCGCCAGGCACTGCGTCACCCATGGGGTGCGCGGCTCGGCGTCCGGGTGCAGCCGGTTCCAGCGCTCGCACGTCGAGGCCGTCGCGGTGGAGCTCCTTGTAGCTGGTCACGCTCCAGACGTCGGCCGCGACGCCGTACCGCTCGGCCAGCAGCTCCTGCGCCTCGAGCGCCTCGCTGAGGATGGCGCCGCTGCCGAGGAGCTGGGCACGCGGGGCGCCGTCCGGCATCGGCCGCGGGCCGGAAGCGGTACATGCCCCGCAGGATGCCCTCGTCGGTGACGCCGCTCCGGCATGGCGGGCATCGCGTAGTTCTCGTTCATCACCGTGATGTAGTAGAAGACGTCCTCCTGCTCGCTGTACATCCGCCGGATGCCGTCCCGGACGATGACCGCCAGCTCGTAGGCGTAGGCCGGGTCGTAGGCCTGGAGGTTGGGCACCGGGCAGGCGAGCAGGTGGCTGTGGCCGTCCTGGTGCTGCAGCCCCTCGCCGGCCAGCGTGGTCCGGCCGGCCGTGCCGCCGAGCAGGAAGCCCCGGCGCGCGCATGTCGCCGGCCGCCCAGATCAGGTCGCCGATCCGCTGGAAGCCGAACATCGAGTAGTAGATGAAGAACGGGATCATGTTGACGCCGTGGGTCGCGTAGGCGGTGCCGGCGGCGATGAACGAGGACATCGCGCCGGCCTCGGTGATGCCCTCCTCGAGGATCTGCCCGTCCTTGGCCTCGCGGTAGTAGAGCAGCGTGTCGGAGTCGACCGGCTCGTAGAGCTGGCCGGCGTGCGAGTAGATGCCGACCTGGCGGAAGAGCGCCTCCATGCCGAAGGTGCGCGCCTCGTCGGGCACGATCGGCACGATCGAGCTGGCCGATCTTCTTGTCGCGCAGCAGCTTGGCCAGCAGCCGCACGAAGGCCATCGTCGTCGAGACCTCGCGGCCGTCCGCTGCCCTCGAAGAACTCGTCGAAGATGCTCCCCGAGTCGGCGGCATTGAGCTGCGCAGCGGACGACCGCGGCGTCGGGCACGAAGCCGCCCAGCGCCTGCCGGCGCTCGCTGCAGGTACTGCATCTCCGGGCTGTCGTCGGGCGGCCGGTAGAACGGGGCGTCGCGCGACCTCCTCGTCGGAGATCGGGATGCCGAAGCGGGTGCGGAACTCGCGCAGCTCCTCCTCGTTGAGCTTCTTCTGCTGGTGCGTGATGTTGCGGCCCTCGCCGGCCTCGCCCAGGCCGTAGCCCTTGATCGTCTTGGCCAGGATGACCGTCGGCGCGCCCTTGTGCTCGACCGCGGCCTTGTAGGCGGCGTAGACCTTCTCCGGGTCGTGGCCGCCGCGGCGCAGCCGCTCGCAGCTGCTCGTCGGACAGGTGCGCGACCATGCTCCAGCAGCCGCGGGTCCGCGCCGAAGAAGTGCTTGCGGATGTAGTCGCCGGGCGATGACCGCGTACTTCTGGTACTCGCCGTCGACGACCTCGCCCATGCGGCGCGACCAGCAGCCCGTCGCGTGTCCTTGGCCGAGCAGCGGGTCCCAGTCCGCGCCCCAGATGACCTTGATGACGTTCCAGCCGGCGCCGCGGAAGGCCGCCTCCAGCTCCTGGATGATCTTGCCGTTGCCGCGCACCGGGCCGTCGAGCCGCTGCAGGTTGCAGTTGACGACGAAGATCAGGTTGTCGAGCTGCTCGCGCGCGGCCAGCGTGATCGCGCCGAGCGCCTCCGGCTCGTCCATCTCGCCGTCGCCCAGGAAGGCCCAGACCTTGTGGTCCGAGCGGCGGCTTGAGCCCGCGGTCCTCCAGGTAGCGGTTGAAGCGCGCCTGGTAGATGGCCATGATCGGCCCCAGGCCCATCGACACGGTGGGGAACTCCCAGAAGTCGGGCATCAGCCAGGGGTGCGGATAGGACGACAGGCCGCCGCCGCGGCGTCGCAGCTCGCGGCGGAAGTTCTCCAGCTGCTCCTCGGTCGAGCCGGCCCTCGAGGAACGCCCGCGCGTAGATGCCGGGCGAGGCGTGGCCCTGGAAGTAGACCTGGTCGCCGTCGTAGCTGCTCGCTCTTGCCGCGGAAGAAGTGGTTGAAGCCGACCTCGTAGAGCGTGGCGGCCGAGGCGTAGGTGGAGATGTGCCCGCCGATGCCCGTCCTCCTCGCGGTTGGCCCGGACGACCATCGCCATCGCGTTCCAGCGGATGATGCTCTTGATCCGCCGCTCGATCTCGCGGTTGCCCGGGTAGGGCGGCTGCTCGTGCGGCCGGGATGGTGTTGACGTACGGCGTGTTGGCCGTGAACGGGATGCGGACGCCGGCCTTGCGCGCCGAGATCTGGAGGTCCTCGAGCAGGTGGCGGACCCGCTCCGGTCCCTGGTGGCTGAGGACCCAGTCCAGCGAGTCGATCCACTCCTGAGTCTCGATTGCCTGGATTTCCGCGGCTGTGCTTGCCTGTCGTGGCTCCACTGCCATGTCCACCTCGCCGTCGCGACCGGTACGGGCCGCGGTGTTTCCTGGCTCTGTAACACAGGTCGACGAGACTCTCTTTCACGGTCTCGTCCAGCTCGCAGCCGGCGGCCGGCGCTTCCCAGGGAGAGGGTCGCGGCGCGGCGATCGGGGTCGAGGGAGGCTGCGAGGCGCTCAGCCCGCGATCGCGTCGTCGGGCTGGGTGGTGGTCTTGAGCCGGTCGTGCAGGATCCTGCGGAGGTGGTTGTCCTCGCGGATGGTCCGCGCGAGCAGCTCCTCGGCCTCTTCGGCGGGCACCGGCGGCGAGATGTACATGCCCTGGGCGCGGTCGACGCCAAGCTCGCGCAGCGCGTCGAACTGGGAACGGGTCTCGACGCCCTCGGCCACGGTCTGCTTGCCGAGGTTGCCGGCGAGGGTGGTGATGGTCTTGACGATCTGCGAGCTCTCCTCGTCGGCGAGCATCCGCGACACGAACGAGTAGTCGATCTTCAGAGTGTCAATCTTGAAGCGGCGCAGGTAGGCAAGCGAGGAGTAGCCGGTCCCGAAGTCGTCGATGCTGATGCCGATGTCGAGGGCACGCAGCTCCTCGAGCATCGCGGACGCGTACTGCGCGTTTTCCATGAGGACGCTCTCGGTGACCTCGAGGGTGAGGCTGCGTCCATAGAGGCCGGTCTTGCGCAGGATGTGGTCGATCTGCTGGACCAGGTCCGGCTGGAGGAACTGGGTGCCGGAGATGTTCACGCTGATGTTGAGAGGCGGGTTGTGGCGGTACTTGTTCTGCCAGGCGCGCAGCTGGCGGCAGCTTTCCTCGGCCACGAAGCGGTCGATCTGGATGATCGCGCCCATCTCCTCGGAGACGCCGATGAAGTTCATCGGCAGCAGGAGGCCCCGTTCGGGGTGCTGCCAGCGGACCAGGGCCTCGAAGCCGGTGATCCGGCCGACCGCGATCGACACGATCGGCTGGTAGTAGACGCGGAACTCGTGGCGGGAGATCGCCCGCCGCAGGTCGGTCTCCAGCTTGAGGGTCGCGACCACGCGGGCGTGCATGTCATCGTCGAACACCACGAAGGTGTTGCGGCCGTTCGCCTTGGCGCGGTACATCGCGGTGTCGGAGTCACGCAGCAGATCCTCGGGCCGTTCGTAGCTCGGCTTCCACACCGCGATGCCGATGCTGACCGAAGCGAAGACCTCCAAGGCGTCGAGCTCGAAGGGCACGCGGAACTCGCCCAGGATCCGCTCGGCGGCGGCCGTCGCTCCACGGACGTCGGTGATGTCCTCGACGATGATCACGAACTCGTCGCCGCCGAAGCGGGCGACCGTGTCGGAGGGGCGGCACGCCGCCTGCACCCGGTCGGCAATGGCCCGCAGCAGGCGGTCGCCGGCGAGGTGGCCGAGGCTGTCATTGACGTTCTTGAAACGGTCGACGTCGAAGAAGAGCAGCGCGAAGGGCCGGCTGGGCTCGCGCTGCGCCCGGGCGAAGGCGAGCCGAAGTCGGTCGGTGAGGACAGTGCGGTTCGGCAGCTTGGTCAGCGGATCGTGCAGGCCGCCGATCCGGGGGTCGGTGTCCGCGTCGTCCTCGCTGTGGACGTCGGTCTGACGGCCGACGATTCGGTAGACCCGACCGGAGTCGTCGCGCAGCATTTCCGCGCGGGCCAGCATCCAGCGGTAGCTGCCATCGCTGTGGCGGATCCGGTAGCGGTGCTCGAGCGGGGTAATGCTGCCGGCGACGTTGGCGTCGATCATGCTGCGCAGTCGCTCACGGTCGTCGGGATGGACGAGCTCGAACCAGTCCTCCGCCGACTCGCCGATCTCGACGCCCTTGTAGCCGAGCATCTCCTTCCAGCGGGGCGAGTAGTAGACCTTGCGATGCCGGACGTCCCAGTCCCAGATGCCATCGAGCTGGCCGCCGCACGCGATCAGGAAGCGGTCGAGCGCGGCGCGCAGCGTCCGATTCGCCTCGATGATCTCCGACCTCGCGCGCAGCCGCTCGGCGAAAAAGCGCAGCTTGGTCCGGATGGCCGCGGGCTCGGCCGGAAGCGTCAGGTAATCGTCGCAGCCGTCCGCGAGCAGCTCGTCGAGGGTTGCAGAGGATTCGTCGGGAACCAGTGCGAGGACCGAAGACCGAGGACCGTCGGGGGCGCGCAGAGCGGCGAGCAGGGTCCGGCGCTGCTCATCCGGCAACCGCCAATCGACAAGGGCGATGACGGGGTTCGAGCGCTCGGTGGTGCGGCGGCGCTCCCGAGAGCCGGCGAGAACGGTGCACTGGTGGCCGGTGGACTCGACCTCGGTGACGATGGTTGCTGCAAGCTGCCGGTCGGAGCTCGCGACCACGAAAGTCAGCGGCCGCGGCGCCGCCGCCGGTGGCGCCTCCTCGGCAGGGGGTGTGCCGCCCACCAGCCGGCGGAAGATCTCCGACAACCGCCCCCGGCTCACCGTCGCCGGCTCCGGAGTGGTCGGCTGTGAGCACAGCCGGGACACAGTGTCCCAACCATGGCTGGAAGCGCCTGCAGTGACATCTGTCGCCAGACTCAACAATACCACTGTCGGGACCGGCAGCGCCCGCTCGGAACGTGAGCGCCCACTCGGTTGCAGTGCTGCCGTTGCTCCGGCAGGCTCCCGCAGGGCGGTCACCAGGAGCAGGCTGAGGCAGTAGACTGCTTCCGTGCGAGCCACCCTCCGACGGGCGCTGGTTTGGGGAGCGGCAGCGGCGCTGGCGCTGGTCGCCGGCATCATCGTGGTCGTTCACCTCCCGGTTGTGCAGCGGGCGGCATGGGAGCGCGGGGCGGAGGCGGTGGGGAGGGCAACTGGCTGGCAGATCGAGGCGGCGGAGTTCCGCGCCCGACTCTGGCCGGCCACCGTCGAGCTGCGCGGGTTGCGCGCCGGCGCCCCGGATCCGGGAGCGGTGGTCGCGGACCGGGTTGCCGTTCGCTTCCGGTGGGGCGGTGTGCTGGCGTCGCCGCGGCGGATCGAGGCCATCGAGATTGAGGGGATGTCGGTCGACCTCCGGGGGCTCGATCTCCCGCGCACCGAGCCTGATCCGAATCGTCCGGCGGCCGATCCCTGGCACTCGATCGAGATCGGCAGCCTGGAGGTGCGCGGGGCCCGGCTGGGAGCCGCGGCCTCCGACGTCGAGCTCGGGCTGGATGAGGTCGAGCTGTCGGGAGGGATCGAGGACGGGATGGCACACCTGGCGGCGAGAATCGGAGCCATCGTGGCGGTCCGCCAGGGCCGGCGTCTTGTCGTCGGGCCACTCGAGGTTGTGGCGTCGGCGAGCGAGCAGGGGGTTGAGGTCGAGCGCCTGGATCTCGCGGGAGAGGTGGCGAGCGGATCGATCACGCTCTCGACGGGCTTCGCCGACCGCCGGCTGGCTGGTGGTGGTCGATTCGAGCTCGAGCTGCAGCCGGCCATCGAGTGGTTCGAGCCCGACCTGGCAACGCTGCTGCAACCACGCGGCCGGCTGGTGCTGTCGGGCACGGGCGAGGTATCGGCGGGGAGTGATCTGAAGATTGCTCTCGAGCACGTCGGCGGACCGCTTGGCCTTGCGGGCTACGGGATCACCCGGCTGCGCCTCAGCTCGACGCCGACCGGCGTCCTGCTCGACGCCGGCGGTGACGAGTGGGGTGAGGTGGCGGTGGATCTCGCGCGAGACCGGGCCGCGGTGCACGCGCGCTTTGCTGGGGCCGCGGCCGGTCCTGCGGTGGCGCTGGCGGTCTCGCCAGAGCCCTACTGGATGCCCGGGCCCCTCACCCTCTACGGAACGGTCGACGCGACGGTACCGCTGCCGGTGAGCGTGCAGCGGCTGGCGGCCGCTGCTCGACCTGCGGGTGGCGTTTCCCGGATGGCCGCCTCGAGCTCGAAGGCGACGGCGAGGGCACCACGTGGCGCGCCCGAAGGCTGTTCCTGAGCGGTGCCAGGCGCCGAGCTGAGGGCGAGGGCCGGATTGAGGCCGAAGGTGGGCTGTCCGGCACGGTGCGGGCCACGGTGAGCGATGCCGGCGGTGCTGGCGGCCTACCTCGCCAGGTGGATGCCACCGGTGGCCGATCTCGGCGTCGGCGGCGGTCCCGCTGATCTCACCCTGGAGGTCTCGGGCTCACTCGCGAGCCCCAGGATCGACGCGGTGCTCGGCTGGGACCGGCCGGCCGCGAGCACGATCGCGGCGGAGCGGATCGACGGATTCGCCCGCGGCGGCCTCGACGGGCTGGAGTGGGGGATCGTGGCGGTGCCGGTTGCAGGCGCGGCAGTCGAGCTCGAGGGGACGGCCCAAACCGATCCGCCGGCAGTCGCAGGACTCTGGCGGGTCTCCATTCCGGACCTCGCATCCGCCGCCGCGCTCGCCGACTCGGCGCTGGCCGATCGGCTCGGCGGCTGGGTGGACGGGGAGGGAAGTTTCGGATGGGCCGGCGACGGCGAGTGGTCGGTCGACGGCGTGGTGCAGGCGACCGGCGTGAGGGTCGATGGGTACCGGGTCGACTCGGCGGTGGCCGAGCTTGCGGCCTCGCCGGCCCTCGCCGAGCTGCGACGGATCGAGCTCCGGGTGCTCGGTGGGTCGCTGCGGGGGGCCGGGACAGTGGCGCTGACCGGGGCGGAGCGCGCGATCGAGGGCCGCCTGGAGTGGAGCGGGCTCGATCCGTCGACGCTGCCGCTCGAGCTCCCCGATGCGGCGCGCGGGTCGCTCGACGGTTGGCTCCAGGTGGCGGGCAGCGTGGAGCACCCGGTGGGCGAGCTCGAGCTGCGCTGGGCCGGAGGCGGTAGCGACCCGGTGGCCGCGGGCGCTCTGCGCGCGGTGCTCGCCGGCGGCGAGGTGGAGCTGGTGAGTGACGGGCTCACCACCGCTGCCGGGCCGCTCGTCATCACGGGCCACCTGCCCCTGGGCGACGTGCCGCGGCCGGTGTGGCTGTGGCCGGAGGCGCCGAGAGGCCCGGCCGAGCTCAGCGTGTCCGGCCACCAGCTCCAGCTGAGTGCGCTCGTGAGCGCGCTGGGCGGGACGGCGCCGCCGGTGCAGGTCGAGTCCGACGTCTCACTCCAGCTCAGCTGGGACCTGCTCGATCCGGCGCAGCGCTTTGGCCGGCTCGCCCTCGATGGTCTCAGCGTGCGCCACGAAGGAGGCGAGATCACCGCCCCGGAAGGGATCAGGCTCGGGCTCGACGGCGGGGTGCTGCGCCTGGAGCGAGCCCGGCTCGTCGGTCCGCGCGGCGCGGTCGAGCTGGCCGGCGAGATTGACATGGCCGGGCAGCAGCTCCGACTCGAGCTTGACGGCGAGCTCGCGCCGGAGATCGCGCAGCTGATTCCCTACCCGGTTCGCTTCGAGGGGCCGATTGCGGTCAGAGCGAGCGTTGAAGGTCCGCTCGCCGCACCCGTCGGGACGATCGTCGTCGACCACCGCGGCGGGTCGATCGTATGGCGGGACCCGCCGGTCGAGCTGACCGACCTGCAACTCCAGGTGGAGCTGGGCGGAGGCCGGATCGCGATCAGTGACGGCTCGGTCGGCATCAATCGCGGACGCGCCCAGTTCGGCGGCGGTTGGGACCGCGCGTCCGGGCAGGGCATCGTGATGGAGCTCGAAGGGGTGACCTTCTTCGCGTCGGGCACGCTCACCCAGTGGAGCGGGGTGGTCGCCATCGAGCCGGATCCGGAGAAAACGGCCCGGGTGAGCGGCGATCTCGTGCTCGCCGGCGGCATCTGGGAGCGGCCGGCAGACCTCGCGGGAGCGTTCAAGGGCGTCCCGGATCTGGCGGCGACGGCGGACGACCCGTTGCAGGGCATCGCGCTCGACCTCACGGTGCGGGCGCAGACCGGGGTGCGGGTAAACAACAACCTCGGTCGCTTCGACGTCACCTGGGACCGGTTGCGGGTCGGGGGGACGGCGGCGGCGCCGGTGCTGGTCGGCGACCTCCGGATCGAGCCTGGCGGGGTGGTGCGCCTGCCCGGGAAGACCGTCGAGCTGCAGCGGGGGACGATTCGCTTCACCGGCGATCCTCAGGTCGACCCGGTCCTCGAGCTGGTTCCGGTCGAGGACCTCGCGGTGTTCGGCGAGGATGGCACGAGCACCTCGTCGCTCGACGTCTACTCGCTGGCTGCTGAAGGGATCTACGGCGAGGTCGGGCAGGCGCTCGGCTTCGAGAACGAAACCCTGCAGCCGGCCGAGATCGCGATCGAGACCGAGACCGACGCGTCGAGCCAGATTCTGCTCGGGCAGCGGCTGAGCCCGAACCTGGCGTTCTTCTTCGCCGCGAACCCGACCGACGTCAGGGACCGCACCACGACCCTGCAGCTGTGGAACCTCGACTTCGCACCTGGGCTCGCGGCGCAGGCCTATCAGTCGGTGCTCGACGAGAGCGAGGGGCTGAGCCTGATCCAGCGCTTCCGCTGGGGCGGGTCGGCCGAGCCGGCCGGCCTCGCGTCCTTCATCGCCTCGGCCAGGGACGCGGAGGACGACGACCGCCCGGTGATTCACAAGCTGCGGCTGGACGGGGAGTGGCCGGTGTCGAAGCGACGGCTGCGCCGGGCGAGCGGCCTGTCCAAGGGCCAACCCTACGACCCCTTCCTGGCCTTCGTGGCCGACGTTCACCTCGAGCGGGAGCTCGCGGTCGCCGGGTTTCCGGAAGCGCGGGTTCGCAGCCGCACCGAGGGGTCGCCGCGGTCGCCGACGCTGGTGTACACCTGCGAGACCGGGCCGCGCTATGAGATCGAGTTCGTGGGGGACGATCCGCCGAAGGCGGTGAAGCGTGAGGTGCTGGCCCTCTACATGCCGCCGCCGCTCGAGGAGCTGGCGCTCACCAACATGCGGCTGGCGTTGCGGAGGCACTACCAGGCAAAGGGCCACCCGGTTGCCGAGATCCGTGCCGAGCGTCGGGGAGACAGCCTGGAGTTCACGATCGAGCCGGGCGAGGCGCTGGCCTACCGGGGGCCGCGGGTGGAAGGCGTGGACGAGCGGGGCGCTGGGTTGATCCGGGAGATGCTCGGGTCACCGCTCGAGCTGGCGGCCGCGCTCGAGGATCCGGAGCGGGCGGGTCGCATGGTATCGAACCTGCTGGCCGGGATCGGCTATCCCGATGCCCGGGTGGTCGAGCTGGCGGCAGGCGAGCCGCAGGACGGGGTGTCCGAGGTTCGGCTCGTCGTGGACACCGGCGTGATGGTCCGGATCGCCGAGGTCGCGGTCGACGGCCACGATCCGCTGGCTGCGACCGAGCGGCGTGGCGACGCGCTCGCGATCGGCGCGCCGCTCGACCGGCGGGCCATCGACAACCAGATCGCGGAGATCCGGCGGGTCTACCAGACGTCAGGCTACGACCAGGTCAGCATCCGGGCGAATCTCGAGAGGCTTGCGGATGGCAGCGGTCGGGTCGAGATCCAGATCGATCCCGGGGTCCAGCGCCGGCTCGAGGAGGTTCGTTTCACGGGGACGCGTTACGTCGACCCGCGCTTCTTACGGCGGGGCCTCGACCTCGAGGAGGGTGAGATGCTCGACGTCTTCGAGGTCGACGAGAGCGCGATCAAGATCGCCAACTTCGCGCCGGTCGAACGGGTGCAGGTAGCGACCGTGCCGTCCGGATCGGGTGGCTCGATCGTCGAGATCGACGTCTACGAGAAGCCGCGCTGGACGGTGGAGCTCGGCGCCGGCTGGGACTCCGAGCGCGGCTTCGAGGCGCGGACCGGGGTGCGCGACGACAACCTGTTCGGTCGCGGGGTCAGCGCGAACCTGCGGCTGCGCGCCAATGACGAGGAGAAGGTCGCCCTGCTCTACGGCTCGTTGCCGCCGCTGCCGGGGGGCCGTACAACGATCGGTACCACCCTGAGCTACAGCGAGCTCAACCGCGAGGTGGCGTACTCCGACGTGGCGCTTTCGTACCGTGAGCTCGAAACCTCGGCGTCGATCGACCTCATTTACGAGCTGGCGCCAAGCACCACGCTGAAGCCGTATATGCGTTTCGACCGCACCCAATTCGACTTCGGGGACAGCCTCTTCGACGACACCATCGTGACCACCACCCTCGGCGGCGCGGCGTTCCACGAGCGCTTCGACAACCCCTTCGATCCTCGGAAGGGCTACAGCGTCGTCGCGGACGCCGGCTGGAGCTCGTCCTACTTCGGGTCCGACCTGGACACCGTGCGCGGGATGGTGAGCTGTTCGCTGGCGGCGTCGCCGTGGACGGGTTGGACGTGGGTCCAGACCGTTCGCGCCGGCGCCGCGGAGCCGCTGCGGGGGACCGTGCTCGATCCGACCGTGCGCTTCTTCGCGGGCGGCCAGGGTTCGATCCGCGGATTCGACTTCGAGTCGGTCGGGCCCGCGTTCGCGACGTCCACGGGCTCGGTGCCGCTGGGCGGCGGCGCGCTGTTCATTCTCAACGAGGAGCTCCGCACACCGCTGTGGAAGTCCCTGCGCGGCGCCCTGTTTGTCGACACCGGCCAGGTGTGGCCGAGCTGGGACGATGCGGACTGGCAGCTGTCCACCTCGGTTGGCCTCGGCCTGCGTTGGTCGACGCCAGTGGGGCTGATCTGGGCCGATGCCGCGTGGCCGGTGGCCAACGTCGGCATCAGCTCACGCGATCCGAAGTTCTACTTCGGCATCGGACGCCCGTTCTAGGTTTTCGTGCCGCACTGGCCTTTTCGGCGGGCGTGGTGGACCAAAACGTCGTCAGACGGCCACTGCGGCACGAACACTCAGGATGCGCGCAGCGCATCCTGAGCACCGTGTGGGGCAGAGGGCAACAATTAATGACCACGTCACGAAGGCATACTGGGGCCCATGGCTCGTAGCGCCACTGGCGCTCACTCAACGCTGGGCGGCCGCCAGGGTGGCCCTGGCGATGCCGGCCTCGGGCGCGTTCGGCGCGAGCTTGATGAACAGGTCGAGGTCCACCAGCAGCCGATCCTTCTGGTTGAGCTTGCCGTATGCCAACCCTCGGTAGAAGTACGCGTGGGCGAACTTCGCGTCCTTGGCGATGACCTTGTCGAAGGACTCGACGGCCAGCTGCCAGCGCTCCTCGAGGGCGTTCGACAGGCCAACCTGGTAGTCGACCAGGATCGGGTCGAATCCCGCGGTGCGGGCCTTCTCGAGCGCGGTCCGCGCCGGGACGAACTGCTTCAGCCGAGCTTGCGCCGCGCCCAGGTAGTACTGGGCGCGGGCATCGGTCGCGCGTGCTTCCACCTGAGCGGTGGCGCGAGCCCTCGCGGCCTTCCAGGCGGTGTCCGCGTCCGCCGGCTTTTGCCGCCAGCTCATGGTCTCGCCGAGGTAGTACTGGGGGGCGGGATCGGCCGACTTGTCGGCCGCGGCGCCGCGAAGCGAGCCGGTGGCCTGGTCCCACTTGCCCTGCGCAGCCTGCAGGTACCCGAGCGCCGCGCGAAACTCCGGAGTCGCTCCAAGCTCCTGCTCATTGGCAGTGAGCAGGTTCTCCGCAGCCTTCACCTTCCAGCCGGCGAGGAGGACGATGGCGCGGTCCGCGATGCGTTCAGCCTTGGTCAGCGGTGGGGGCGCCGGGCCGGCGGTGGGGGTCGGGGCCGGAGGGGTCGGGGTCTGGGCGCCAGCCGCAGCGCACATCGCGAGCGCGATCCCGGCGGTGAGGGCCGATCTGCTGATGAGTGTCATGTTCACCTCCTGCGGCGCGTAGGCGCACCCGCGATTATGGCATGGCGGCCGACGGGGATCCGGTGAGGGGCGGACCGGCGTGAGCGACGGCCACGCGCGCTGCGGCGCAGGGCCTTGCCGCAGCGTGGCTTTTTCGAATCCCCGGGCGATGGTACCCTCCCGAAAGTCCGCCACCCGGCTGGTGCGCTGCGCGGCGGCCGTCGGTCCGCAAGGGGAGAGCATGCGCTTCGACACCGTGTCCATCCTGAGCGTCGAGCATGTCGACGCTCCGCATTGTCTGAGCTCGGCGGAGATCGAGGAGCGGCTCGCCCCGGCCATCCGGCGGCTCGGCGTCCGCCCCAACCTCCTCCAAGAGCTGTCCGGCATCGTCGAACGGCGGCTGTGGGATCCGGGCACGACGCCGAGCGAGCCCGCGACCCGGGCCGGCGAGAGGGCGATCGAGGCGGCCGGGATCGATCGCGCGCGGATCGGCGTGCTGGTCAACACCTCGGTCTCCCGCGACTACCTCGAGCCTTCGACGGGGTGCGCGGTGCACCACGGGCTCTCGCTGTCCGAGGACTGCGTCAACTTCGACGTCAGCAACGCCTGCCTCGGCTTCGTCAACGGCATGGACGTGGTCGGCAACATGATCGAGCGCGGGCAAGTCGACTACGGCATCGTGGTCAACGCGGAGAGCAGCCGGCCGCTGATCGAGGCGACGATCCCGCGCCTGCTCGACGACAGCCTCGACGCCGCGACCTTCCGCAACAACTTCGCGAGCCTGACTCTGGGATCGGGGGCGGTGGCGATGGTGCTCGCCCGCTCCGGCCTCGCCGCCAACGGCCACCGCTACCTGGGCGGGGTCAGCCTCGCCGCCACCGAGAACTGCCGCCTGTGCTGCGGCAACATGGACCACATGGTCACCGACACTCAGGCGCTGACCGAGGCCGGTCTCCGGCTCGCGCACCGGACCTGGCAGCGCGCGGCGGAGTTGCTGGGCTGGACGATCGACCGTCACGCCCACTACGTGCAGCACCAGGTCAGCAGGGGCCACGCCGAGAAGTTCGCCGCGATCCTCGGCCTCGACATGGGCAAGGTCTACCGGCTCTACCCGACCTACGGCAACGTCGGGCCGGCGGGGATCGCGATCGTGCTGTCGAAGCTCGGTAAGGAGAAGATCGTCGACGCGGGCGACCTCGTCGCACTGATGGGCATCGGGAGCGGCATCAACTGCACGATGGCAGAGATCGTCTGGTAAGAAGATCCAAGAACGAAGAACGAAGAACGAAGAAGCCATGCGTCCCGTGCCTCGCGAGCTCTACCCCTTCGAGGGCCGGTACCTGGACCTCGGCGGGGTGCGCATGCACTACCTCGACGAGGGCCGGGGCGACGCCGGTGGTCTGCGTCCACGGCAACCCGACCTGGTCGTTCTACTACCGGAGGCTCGTCGAGGCGCTGCGCGGCAGCCACCGGGTGGTCGTGCCCGACCACATCGGCTGCGGGTTGTCGGACAAGCCGACCGACGAGCGCTACCCCTACACGCCTGGCGCGTCGGGTCGACGACCTCGAGGCGCTGATCGACCACCTCGGCCTCGACGAACCTCACCCTCGTGGTCCACGACTGGGGCGGGGCGATCGGCATCGGCTGGGCGGTCCGCCACCCGGAGCAGGTGCGCCGGCTGGTCATCCTCAACACCGCAGCCTTCCACCTGCCGGCCGGGAAGCGGATGCCGTGGCAGCTGTCGCTCGTCCGTGACACGCCGCTCGGCCCGCTGCTCGTGCGCGGCCTCAACGCCTTCGCGCGGGGCGCCACCCGCAGTCGCGTGCACCCGAGTGCGGATGTCGCGCGAGCTGCGGGATGCCTACTGTGCGCCCTACGACAGCTGGGCGACTCGGCGCGCGGTCCTGCGCTTCGTGCAGGACATCCCGCTGCGAGCGGGTGACCCGGCCGACGAGCCGCTGTCCCGCATCGAGGCCGGGCTCGGCGCGCTTGCCGACCGGCCCGCACTGATCCTCTGGGGCGCCCGCGACTTCGTCTTCGACCACCACTTTCTCGCGGTCTGGCGCCGGCTCTTGCCGACGGCCGAGGTCCACGAGTTCGCGGACTGCGGCCACTACGTGCTCGAGGACGCGGCGGAGGAGATCATTCCCGCTCGTGCGGCGCTTCCTCGGCTCGCCAGCCGCCGAGTAAGTGACTGGCCGGTGGGGTGATACACTCCGCCGCGGTGACGCAGCCGGCCAACATCGCCTCCTTCCTCCCACTCATGGCCAGCGAGCGGCCGCAGGCGGTGGCGATCGCCTGCCCGGCCGGGCGCGACGGCGCCGGCCGCACGGCGTACCGCCGCCTGAGCTACCGTGAGCTCGACGAGCGATCGGCCCGGATCGCCCGCGGCCTCGAGAGCTACGGCATCGGCCGGGGCGTGCGGACGGTGCTCATGGTGCGGCCAGGCATCGACCTGTTCTGCCTGGTCTTCGGGATGTTCCGGGCCGGCGCGGTGCCGGTATTGGTCGATCCGGGCATCGGGCGCCGCCACCTCAAGCGCTGCATCGACACCGCCGAGCCCGAAGCCATCATCGGCGTGCCCGCGGCGCAGCTGGCGGCGCGCGCCCTGGGGTGGGGCCGACGGACGATTCGGCGGCGAGTGACGGTCGGCGGCCGCCTGCCGGGGTTCGGCGCGAGCCTCGGCGAGATCGAGCGGCTCGGTGGGCGGGGTGAACCCGGTGACGCAGTCGCCACCGCCGCCGATGAACCTGCAGCCATCGTCTTCACCTCGGGCTCGACCGGGCCACCGAAGGGCGTCGTCTACCGCCACGCCAACTTCCTGGCCCAGGTCGAGGCGATCCGCGAGCTGTTCGACCTGCGGCCGGGTGAAATCGACCTGCCAACCTTTCCCCTTTTCGCCCTCTTCGACCCCGCGCTCGGCATGACTACCGTGGTGCCGGACATGGATCCGACCCGTCCGGCCCGTGTCGATCCGCGGCGGATCATCGAGCCGATCGCGAACTTCGGGGTGACCATGATGTTCGGCTCGCCGGCGCTGCTCGACGCGGTAGGCCGCTACGGGGTCGAGCACGGGGTCCACCTGCCGACGCTGCGCAGGGTGCTCAGCGCCGGCGCGCCGGTGGCGCCGCAGGTCATCGAGCGTTTCGCCTCGCTGCTGCCCGAGGACGCGCGCATCCTGACGCCGTACGGCGCCTCCGAGGCGCTCCCGGTGGCCGCGATCTCGAGCGCGGAGATCCTCGGCGACACCCGCCACGGCACCGACCGCGGCGCGGGCGTCTGCGTGGGCCGCCCGGTGCCGAGCATCTCGCTCGAGCTCATCTGGGTGACCGACGAGGAGCTTCCGGACTGGAATGACGGGCTGCGCGTGCCCTCGGGTACGGTGGGGGAGATCGTGGTCCGGGGGCCGCAGGTGACGACCGCCTACCACAACGCGCCGCGCCACGATCGCCTCGCCAAGATCCGCGACCGCGACGGTGGGATCCGGCACCGGATGGGCGACCTCGGCTACCTCGACGAGTCGGGCCGGCTGTGGTTCGTGGGCAGGAAGACCCATCGGGTGGTGACCCCGGCGGGGGTGCTCGACACCATCCCCTGCGAGGGGGTGTTCAACACCCACCCGGCGGTGCGCCGCAGCGCGCTGGTCGGCGTCGTCAATCGGACGGCGAGACGGTGCCGGTGCTCGTGGTCGAGCTCGAGCGCGGGGCGCGGCGCCTCGATCGGGCGCAGATCGTCCGCGAGCTGCTCGAGATCGGCGGCCGCCACGAGCACACCGCCGGCATCCGCCGCGTCCTCTTCCACCCGTCGTTCCCGGTCGACGTTCGCCACAACGCGAAGATCGGGCGGGAGAAGCTCGCTCGTTGGGCCGCCAGGAAGCTGAGACGGTGAACCAGTGAAGGCGCTGGTGACCGGCGGGGGCGGCTTCCTCGGCGGCGCCATCGTGCGCCGGCTCGTCGAGCGAGGGATGGGCGGTGCGCAGCTTCCAGCGCCGCCACTCGCCGGCGCTCGCGGCGCTCGGCGTCGAGCAGCAGCTGGGCGACCTTGCGGACGCGGCGGCGGTCGAGGCTGCCGTTGCCGGCTGTGAGGTGGTCTTCCACGTCGCGGCCCGCGCGGTGCTGTGGGGCCCGCCGCGAGAGTTCCACGCGACCAACGTCGTCGGGACGGCCAACGTTCTCGCGGCCTGTCGCCGGTCCGGAATCCGCCGGCTGGTCTTTACCAGCACGCCGTCGGTGGTGCACGGCGGCCGCCACCTCGAGGGCGTCGACGAGTCCGCGCCCTACGCCGACCGCTTCGAGTCGCCCTACCCGGCGACCAAGTGCGCGGCCGAGAAGGCGGTGCTGGCGGCGAATGGCCCCGACCTCACAACGGTGGCGCTGCGGCCGCACCTGATCTGGGGCCCGGGCGACCCCCAGCTCGTGGCCCGAATCGTCGCTCGCGCCCGGGCGGGAAGGCTGTGGCTGGTCGGTGACGGCTCGAATCTCGTCGACACGACGTACCTCGACAACGCGGCGGTCGCCCATGTGCTGGCGTGCGAGCGCCTGCGACCGGGATCCCCGTGTGCCGGCAAGGCCTACTTCATCACCAACGGTGAGCCGCGGCCGATGGTCGAGATCCTGAACCGGATCCTGGCCGCGGCCGGCGAGCCGCCGCTGCGCCGCCGCCTCCCGTACCCGCTGGCCCTGGTCGCCGCCGGCGCGGTCGAGACGGTCTACCGGCTGCTGCGAATCGATGGGGAGCCGCCGCTGACCCGGATGCTGGTCCGCCACCTCGCGACCGCTCACTGGTACGACATCTCCGCTGCCCGCCGCGACCTCGGCTACGAGCCGGAGGTGTCGCTGGAGGAGGGATTCCGGCAGCTTCGCGCGTCGTTCGAGGCGCAACGAGGGCGTGGGGCAGTGAGGCAGTGAGGCAGTGGAGGGGTGGCCCGCTTCCGCGCCCCAGGCGGGGAGTTTTGAACCGCGAAGACGCCAAGAACGCGAAGAAGAGAAGGGTCTCTTCCCGGCAAGCGGCTTCGACAGTTCGTCCGCCGCGGTCTCGTCGGGGAACGCGCTACCGATGCGAGCGTCGGTCGTAGGCGTCGTTGAGCACACCTTCGATCAGGAGAGTCGGCTTGGTTCTCGCTGTCCTCGCCCGCAGACGGCTCGCGACACAGTGGTTAGGTCACCCACCGCACCTGGCACACTCGTCCGGATCATCCCCGGGCTATCGCCCAACTGTCATCGCGAGGTATATTGAGGCCACCTGACCACGCCCGCGATCTGGGGGAAGCATGAGTCATCAGCAGCGTGCGACGTACGTGGCGACGCTCCTCGTGATTGCTGTCTGTGGTGTTTCGAACCCCGGGCTGGCGCAAGACTGTCCCGAGCTGGTCGGCCGTTGGCCGTACGGACCGGCGTATGGGGTCACGGCATCGGGCAGCTTCGCGTACTTCGGGAGCGGCGCCGAGCTGATCATCGCGGATGTTTCGGAACCTGCAGCACCGCATGCTGTTGGTCACGTCGATCTCCCCGGAGTGGTACGGGGCATGGCCGTTTCCGGCAACCACGCCTACATCGCGAGTGGGGAGGGTGGCCTGGCTGTGGTCGACGTGTCGACGCCCGCGAGCGCGATCGTGGTCGGGAGCTTGGGCACAACGGAGCAAGCTCGAGGTGTCGCCGTCTCTAATGGATATGCGTTCCTCGTGGAAAGCGATACCGGCTTGCGGGTCATTGACGTCTCAGACCCGGGCAGCCCATTCGAGGTGAGCTTCATCGACACCCCCGGGGGGGCGTCCGGGGTCGCCGTCTCCGGCAGCTACGCCTACGTCGCAGACGGCGGTGACGGCCTGCGGGTCATCGACATCTCCAATCCGGCGATGGCATCGGAGGTAGGCGCCATTGACACCCCCGGGGAAGCGAACGGTGTTACGGTCTCCGGCAGCTACGCCTACGTCGCGGCTGGATTGTTCGGTCTGCGGGTCATCGATGTGTCGACGCCCGGGAGCCCGGTCGGAGTGGGGTCTCTCGCCTTGCCGGGTTACGCCCAGGCCGTCGATGTCTCCGGCAACTTCGCTTACGTCGGACTCTTGGAATTCGGCCTACGGGTGATCGACATATCGACGCCAGCGGAACCCACTCACGTGGGATGGGTGGACACCCCAGGGTGGGCGTCCGGCGTTGCCGTCGGCGCGGGAAACGCCTTTGTCGCAGACTACTTCGGCGGGCTTCGGGTGATCGACGTGACCAACCCTGGGAGCCCTTTCGAAGTGGGGTACATCGATACCCCAGGGGAAGCGATGGATGTCGCCGCCGCCGGCAGTCACGCGTACGTCGCGGATCGAAGCTCAGGGCTACGAGTCATCGAAACCTCAGACCCGGCGAGTCCGATCGAGGTGGGTCACGTCGACACTCCCGGTCAGCCAATGGGTGTTGCCATCGCCGGCAACCACGCGTTTGTGGCCGCCTTCGAGGTCGGCCTGAGGATCATCGACGTGTCCGACCCCACGAGCCCGTTCGAGGTGGGCTCCGTCGATACTCCGGGGTTCGCCTACGGTGTGGCCGTCTCCGGCAGCTACGCCTACGTCGCGGATGGCGACGGTGGGTTGCGGGTGATCGACGTGTCATCGCCGGGGAGCCCAGCCGAGACTGGCTTCATCGACCCCCCAGAAGGTGCATTCGACGTGGCCGTCGCCGGCGGTTACGCGTACATCGCGGCCGGCGATGCCGGCCTGCTGGTCATCGACGTTTCCACGCCCTCGAACCCCGTCGAAGCGGGCTCCCTCAATACGCCGGGCTATGCCGAAGGGATCGAGGTCTCCGGCGGATTCGCTTGGGTGGCAGATGACTCAGGGGGGCTGAGGGTCATCGACGTCTCCACGCCCGCCAACCCAGTTGAAGTGAGCTTTTTCGATGAAGGGTACGGCCGAGCCTATGACGTGGCAGTCGCCGGTCGATTCGCCTACGTCGCGAACTTCTCGCGCTTGATGGTCATCGACGTATCTGACGTCACCGAGCCGTTCGAAGCGGGCTCCTTCGACACCCCAGGTCTTGCCTGGGGCGTCGCGGCCTCCGGGGAGTTCATTCATGTGGCTGACTATGATGCCGGCGTGGAGATCTTCCGGGTTTGCCCCGAGTCGGCCGTTCGCCGACGGCTTCGAGTCGGGCGACACCTCGGCGTGGTCGGCCACGGTGCCCTGAAGCAGGGGATTGAACGCCGATCGAGTGCCAGGACCTCAACACTGGCGCTTGCCCTCGGCTGTACTGGGCGTTGCAGCGTGCGCGCTGGCCGAAGCCCCTCGAGACGCCAGGCTCGGGCGAAGGTGCTCGGTGCTCATGGCCGGGGTAACCCGGTGAGGCGTCGGGACGGTGGAACTGTCGGAACTTCGACTCGCGCCGACGTCGGGCTGACGGCGCCCGAGGGACGGCGGTTTGTCGCGGTAGTTGAAGGCTGCCGCGCGCTCGGGGAAGTGCTATGCTGCACGGCGTGATTGGGCTCGTGCAAGATTTCACACACAGCTCGCAGCCGATTGGCGTCGGCTCCGGGCGCCGCAAAGCGGAAAGGAGATCGTGATGATCGGCAAGATCGGAATCATCGGTGGCGGTTACATCGGCGGGGTGCTGACCCAGGAGATCGCGCAGCGCAGGCTGGCGCGCGAGGTCGGGCTGTCCGACCCGGCGCCCTTCGTCAACCCGAACGACCCGCCGGAGCGCCAGGAGGTCCAGAAGAAGCAGTCGGTGGCGATCGGCAAGTGCCTCGACATCTCCGAGGGCCTGCCGACGATCCGCAGCGACGTGCGCTGTGTGGCGTCGAAGGACTACTCGGCGATCGCCGGCGCGGATCTGGTCATCAACACCGCCGGCGTGCCGCGCAAGGCGCGGCCCGACGGCACCTTCCCGAGCCGCGAGGAGCTGCTCGCGATCAACCTCAAGGTGACCAAGGAGGTGGCCGAGGGGCATCAAGCAGTACTGCCCCGAACGCGATCGATCATCTCCATCGCCAACCCGCTCGACGCGATCGTCTACACCCTCGACAAGCGGCTCACCCCGCCCAAGAACAAGCTGATGGGCATGGCCGGGTCAGCTCGACTCGGGCCGCTACTGCTACTTCGTCGCCGAGGCGGCGAAGGTGTCGGTGGAGAACGTCAACGCGATGGTGCTCGGCGGCCACGGCGACGACATGGTGCCGGTGCGCAGCTCCTGCCTGATCGCCGGCATCCCGGTCAGCAAGTTCCTCGACGAGAAGACCCTGGCGGCGATCGAGACCCGCACCCGCAAGGCGGGCGGCGAGGTGGTCGGCCTGCTCGGCTTCGGCTCGGCCTTCGTGTCGCCGGCCTGGGCGGCGCTCGAGATGGCCGAGGCGATCATCTACGACAAGCGCAAGATCATGCCGGTGTGCGCCAAGCTCGAGGGCGAGTACGGCGTCAACGGACTGTTCGTCGGCGTGCCCGCGATCCTCGGCAAGAACGGCGTCGAGAAGGTGATCGAGCTCGACCTGACCGACGAGGAGAAGGCGGCCCTCGCGCAAGTCGGTCGGCGGCGTCCGCAAGACCTGCGACGAAGCCGACGAGATGCTCGCCGCGCTCTAGCGCGGCGCCGGCAGCAAGCCGAAACCCAGCGGCCCCCGGCCTTCCGGCCGGGGGCTCGCATTTTTCGCGGCGGTTCGCGGAACCGATGCCTGGCAGGGCGTCGGCGCTCGGAAACCGCGTTCCCGCTGTACACTACTCCGGTTGCGGAGGTGAGCTCGTGGCAGAACGCGCCATTCATCGAATCGCGATCAACACCGGCGGCGGCGACGCGCCCGGCCTCAACGCGGTGATCCGGGCGATCGTTCTGTCGGCGCTGCGGCGCGGCTGGGAGGTGCTCGGCATCCGCCAGGGCTACGAGGGCCTGCTCGACACCTCGAAGATCATCCAGCTCGACCGCGACTCGGTGCGCGGCATCACCCACCTCGGCGGCACCATCCTCGGCACGACCAACAAGGGCAACCCCTTCGAGTACCCGATGAAGCGCCGAACGGCGAGATGACGCGGTCGATCGCTCCGACGAGGTGGTCGACGACGTTCCAGCGGCTCGGCATCGACGCCCTGATCGCGATCGGCGGCGACGGCTCGCTGCGGATCGCGTCACCGCTTCGCTGAGAAGGGCATGCCGATCGTCGGCGTGCCCAAGACCATCGACAACGACCTCTCCGGCACGGAGGTGACCTTCGGCTTCGACACCGCGGTGACGGTCGCCACCGAGGCCATCGACCGGCTCCACACGACGGCCGAGGCGCACGAGCGGGTGATGGTGGTCGAGGTGATGGGCCGCTACGCGGGCTGGATCGCCCTGCACGCGGGCGTCGCGGCGACCGCCGACGTGATCCTGATCCCGGAGATCCCGTTCGACATCGACGTCGTGTGCGAGAAGATCAACGACCGCGAGGCGCGCGGCCGCCGCTTCGCGATCGTGGTGGTGGCCGAGGGCGCGACGCCCGATGGGCGGCGAGATGGTGGTCAAGGGACCAGCGAGGACGGGCCGCGAGGTGCGGCTCGGCGGCGATCGCCGAGCATGGTGGCGCGCGAGATCAGCGCGCGCACCGGCAAGGAGACGCGGACCGTGGTGCTCGGCCACCTGCAGCGCGGCGGCGCGCCGACCACCCCGACCGGCTGCTGGCGCTGCGCTTCGGCGCCGCGGCGGTGCGCATGGTCGAGCAGCGGCCAGTTCAGACCACATGGTGGCCCTCGACCCGCCGAACGTGCACGCGGTGCCGCTGACGGTCGCGACCAGCCGGATGAAGAGCGTGCCCGCTCGACAGCGACATCGTGCTCACGGCGCGCGACCTCGGGATCTCGTTCGGCGACCCGCCGAGCTGAGCCGGCACGCTGCGGGATCGGCGGTCCGCCCGGCGCGGGTCCGGAGGCGGCGCCGCCCTCGTTGTCGCATCGCGCTGAAAATGGTACTGTTAGCGAAGGCTGCTCGGACGATGATCGTCACCGCATGGCATGACGGGGGTGGGGGCTACGGGCTGCGGGTGCCGGAGGACAACGTGAGCCTCTACTTCCGCCCCGAGTGGAGTGAGGTCACGCTCCATCTCCCGGGTCAGGCGGCTCCGGTCACGGTCGTGCTCACAGCAAGCTTCTGGAGCAGCGCGCCGGAGCTCCGGTCGCCGCGGATTCGCACCTTCTTCGAGCGTCAGGGGCTCATCCCCTGGGAGAAGAACCGGCCGCCGCACTTCGAGCTCGAGCCCTTGGGCGGCGGCGCGTTCCGGCTGCTCTGGCTCGAGAAGTCCGAAGGACAGTCTCAGCTGACGCTCGACCTCTAGGTCGCGGGCCCGGCTGGCTGAGTCGGATCACGACGACGGGACCGCGGCTTCCGGTTACGAATGCGGGTCGGGCATCGGGCGTTGCAGACCACGGAAGGCCAGCGCCCGGCGCTGGCTCACCCCCTGTCGCCAGATCGGAATGAAGGCGCCGAGGTCGCGCAGTGAATCGTCGAGGGCTCTGGCGTGAGGCATCAGGCGGGCGCTGACCGTGGCATCCACGAGCATCGCCATGCGCGTGCCGATTTCGCCGGAATCCGGGACCGCGCGCGCGAAGGACAGGGCGGCGACCGCCTGGCGGCCCGACTCGTAGAGCTCGATGAGCACGCGGCAGGTAATTGGGATCTCGGTGGCGTGATGAGAGAGCAGCTCGAGCTCGGTGAGGCGGATCGCGCGCAGCAGCAGGATCGTGCGCAGGCGCGTGGAGAAGTCGGCTCCGAGACGGCGGAGAAAGGACTCCATGGCGGCCCAGTCCCCGGGAGCGGGGAGGTGCTGTCGCCCTGCGATCCGCTCGAGGAAGACCGGGAAGAGCTGGCGCCGCTCGCGCTCGATCTCCCGAAAGTCGGCGTCGAGCGCCAGGACAGAAGCGTACAGCCACTCAGACTCCTCGACGTCGCGGGGGAACTCCCTCGACAGGTAGTAGTCGGCGTCGTGGCTGCCGCGAGGGTCGCTCGCCATCAGGCTGCCGAAGGAGTCCTGGAGGAACGCGTGCAGCTGACCGATCGCGACGCAGAGGAACCGCCGCAGCTCGTGCTCGTGGCGGGCGGCGGCGTCGCGGGGAAAGGCGTCGAACTGCGCCAACATGGTCGCCTCGAGGTGGGCGAGGCTGACCGCCACCGACTGGCGGCTCGCCTCCAGGGCGGGGATCGGCGACGGCGCAGCGAGCAGCGGGGCGAGGTCGGTGCGGACCAGGTCGGCCACCTCGCGCACCGTGGACCACATGACGGCCAGCCGGTTGGGTGAACAGTTGAGGACGGCGATGTTGCTCTCGTGGACCGGGTCGAGACGCCGCAGACAGCCGAGGAGGGCGCGCAGGCGAGGGTTCTGCCAGCGTTCGAGCTCGCGGCGCCACTGGTCCTCGGTGACCCCGTCGGGGAGTGAGATCATGTCGATCGGTACCGCTCCCCGGTCGGCGGGTGACAACCTAGGTCTCATCGCGAGCCTCTCTCCGATGCCCCCAGCCCGGACTATTCACGAGGTATCTGCTGCGGCCGGCGATGCGCCGCACTCAGCGGTGCTTTCTCGCCTCGGGGTGCTCGACGTACGGTCAAGTACGCCTCCGCGCCCCTCGGGTCGAAATCCCCACTGCGCACGGCACCTCGCCACCCTCGCGACGAAAACCCCATGAATAATCCGGGCTAGCACCGGTCTTGCCTCCACCAGCGTAGCCCAGGCCACGCGATCGAAGAAGCTCCCCGACCGATTCGCGTGACGAGCGCCACCGCGGGGACCGGGGTCATTCGACGACCAACTGGAAGCCGGACGCCCGCCACGCGAGAACGCCGCCCTTCAGCCCGCGGTAGCTCTCGAACTCGAGATCGCGAAGGGTCTGCATGGCGCGGGCCGTCCGCCGGCCGGAGCGGTCGACGATGAGGAGCATCCGGTCCCTGGGCAGCTCGCCGACGGCGTCATAGAGGGTGCGCAGCGGCAGCAGGATCGAGCCGGCAAGGTGGCCCTGCTGGTACTCCTCCGGCTCGCGGACGTCGATGACGACGGCATTCCCGGCCTCGACGAGCTCACGGAAGGCCGCCGGCTCGAGAAGCCTCGCCGCGTCGAGGCTGCGGTGCGGCAGCACCGGCAGGTGCTCCGACGACGGGTGCTTGACGATCGCCTGGCACTCGGCGAAGACCCGGTGCTCGCAGCCGTACACGCAGACGATCGGATCGATCACGCGATCGAAGAGGAACTCGATGGCGCCCTCCTGGGGCAGGATGTGGTCGCGACCGAGAAGGTCGAGGAAACCCGACTGCTCCATGACCTCGCGGACCGGCCGTCGCGGCCGGACCAGGAACACGTCGCCGCCGAGCGAGCGATAGCGGTTTACCGTGGACTCGAGCATCTCGATGCCGGAGAGGTCGCAGATGTCGACCCCGTGCATCCGCAGCACGAGCACGGTCTGGCCGGGGTTGTCCTCGAGGTTGTGGCGGAGCTCCTCTTCGATATGGTGGACAGCGCCGAAGAACAGCGGACCGCGGATGTTCATCATCCCGATCTGCGGGCAGGTCGGCGCGCCCGGGAGATGGACGAGGTGGCGGTAGGTCGGGTCAGGAACCACCGGGTAGACGCGGGGCAGGGCCGAGCGGAGCACGAAGAAGGCGAGCGAGAACAGGACCCCGGCCAGGATCGCGAAGTCGAGCGGTTGGGTGAGGGTGGCGAGAAAGGTGACCGCCATGATGGCGGACTCGGCCCGCGAGGTCTTGAGGACGCGCCGGATCGCCACCCGATCGACCATGCCCCACGCGATGGCGAGCAGCACGCCGGCAATGGCGGGGCGGGGGATGAAGCGCGCCCACGGAGCGAACAGGAGCATTCCGGAGAGAATCGTCACGCCGGTGACGACCCCGGTGAGCTGCGTCCGCGCTCCGGACTGGTGGGCGAGCGCCGAGCGGGTGAAGGAGCCCGAGCAGGGGTAGCCCGAGAAGAGGCCGGCTGCCACGCACGCCATTCCCTGGCCGAAGAACTCCTGGTTGCTGTCCAGGCGCTCCCCGGTGCGCCGCGCGAGGGTCTGCGCCGACGCCACCGCCTCGACCAGGCCGAGCAGGGTCACGGCCAGGCCGCCCATCGCCAGGGCGCTGATCATCCCGAGGTCGGGAATGGACTCCAGCGACCGCCAGGTGAAGGGCGGCAGGGATCGGGGGATGGCGCCGACGAGCGTCACCCCCGCGGCATCGAGCCGGAGCACGGCCACAGCGATGCCGGCGAAGATGATGGCGCCCAGGGCGGAGCTCCCGCGCGGCCCGAATCTGCGAAGGAGCACGAGCGCAGCCACGGTGGCAACGCCGATAGCGAGGCTCGGGAGGTGCGTCGTGGGCAGCTGCTTGATGAGCCTGGTGGAAGTCAGGAAGAGCTCCGGCGCGACCGGCACGTCGATTCGCAGCACGTGCTTGAGCTGACCCACCGCGATGTGGATCGCGGCGCCGGTGGCGAAGCCGGTCAGCACGGCGCGGGAGGCGAGGGTGACGAGGGCGCCGAAGCGGAGCAGAGCGAGGCCGATCTTGAGCAGCCCGACCATCACCGCCACGGTGCTCGCAGCGATCAGGAACTCGGTGCTGCCGGGCTGGGCGACGGCCAGCAGCACGGGCAGCACGAGCAGGGAGACGCCGTTGGTGGGCCCGGTGGCGAGGAAGCGCGACGATCCCCACAGCGAGCCGACGATCGCGCCGATCAGGGCGGTGTACAGGCCGTACTGCGGGGGCAGCTCGGCGATGGACGCGTAGGCGATGGCCTGAGGGATGGCGATCGCAGCGACCGTGACGCCTGCGAGCAGGTCCGGGTTGAGATCTGCCCGGCGGTAGTCGCGAAGAAGGGCCCAGGGGCGGGTGAGGTACTCGCGGACGCCCTGGTGGGTGCCGTCGAGAGGGGCAGGGCCTTCGGATGGATCCGGGGACGCGGACATCATCTGAGCCGACACGGTATTGGCTGGCGCCGAGCGCTGTCAACCGCGCGGGCGGCACGCGCCGGCGCTCATCCGTCGCCGGGGGGCGTCTCCCGCCTCACGAAAAGCTGGGTCAGGTGATGGGCCGCGCCCAGGCGGGGGTCGCGACGAGTCACCACCCCGATCCCGAAGTGGGTCGCCTCAGGGCTGAGCACGGCGGCGCGGTGACCGGGGCTGCGCATCAGGCTCTCCTGGGCCTCGCCGAGGGTCGGCGCCATGGCGATGTTCTCGGCCGCGAAGCTCGCCGGGTAGCCGGCGTGGCGGAGGCGGTCGGCCACGCTGCCGGTGCGCGGGGAGACGTGGGCAAAGTAGCCCTGCTCGGCCATCTCGGCGCTGTGGGCGCGCGCGACGGCGGCGAGCTCGGGGTCCCAGGAGAGGGCGGCGAGGCCGAATCGGGAGCGATCGTCGGCGACAAGTCGTGCCGCAAGGGACTCGGCCTCGTCGGTGGTGTCGACCCAGGACTCATCATCGGCCGGGCGGCCGACCCAATGGCGGGTGGGCTCGCGGCCGACCTCGACCGGAAAGAGCGCTAGCACCTCCGGCCCGCTCGGCCCGTGGCCGATGAGCTCGATCCACTGGGTGCCAACTTCCGCGGCCAGCGCCACCCCGGCAACCGCCCAGCCGCTGCTGACACCGACCGCGATGGTCTGCACGAGGCCGCGCGGGGTGGTCACGGCGACGGTTGCCCGGGGGTACGAGCCGTACAGCCGGAATTGGAGCGGGAGCTGGGCGCCGGGTGCGGCAGAGGTTGCGACCGGGAGCATGCTCATTCTGCGGCCGACGAGCAGCACGAACCAGCGGGTGGTGTACGGCGGCGGGGCTGGCGAGGACGCGGCGCCGAGATGGGTGAAGCCGGCTCCCTGGAGCACCGGCGCGAGCCGGTCGAGCATGGCGCCGGGCTCCGAGCGGTCGGTGAGCAGCACCGAGAGGGTGGCCGTCGGGTCCGGGCAGCCCGCCCAGTGGAGCGCGAACTCGGTGAAGGCGAGGGGGACGTGCTCCTCGAACCCGGACGGCAGGTCGGCGTGGGCCCGCGCCGCCCGCTCGAGGCAGGCCGACACGGCGATCCCCGGGTAACGACCGCTGACCACGGAGCTGAGCGGCGATGTGACCGTCGTCTCGGTTTCGTACCGCGAGGCCGGCTCGCTGGTGAGCTCGATCGAGTAGAGCTCGGGTGGGGTGGGGTGAGTCGTGGCGCCGGGCGCAGCGTCCGCGTCGGGCGGCAGCGGGGCGGGCGAGCACGCGACGGCGACGACGAGGAGCAGGAGAGCCTGCTGCACCGACGGGGTGGCGGCGGGGACGCCGGGTGGTTGTCCCGGCCGGATGGCAGGCGAGGGCTTCTCTCAACGACACCACGATAGCGAAGCCGCGTCGCGCGTGTCAGCCGGCCGGCGCCGCAGCGGGTCCGGGCGGGCCGATTGCTGCGCGCATCGTCGGTGCGATGTAGGATGCTGCGAGCGCACGAGGCGCGGTCGCGCTCGAGGGAGCCAGTCATGGAAAAGAGCCTCCAGGAACGCTTCGCCCCGAACACCCGGTGCTTCGGTTGCGGACCGAGCAACCCGGCCGGCTTGAGGATCCGCAGCTTCATCGAGGCGGGTGAGGGGGTCTGCGATTTCCTGCCCGAGCCCCACCACGAGGCCTTCGACGGTTTCGTCGCCGGCGGCATCATCGGCGCCGTTTTCGACTGCCACTGCAACTGGACGGCGGCCCACCACCTGATGGTGACAAACGGCGCTGCCGGGCCGCCGAGCACCGTGACCGCCGAGTACACGGTCCGCTTCCGCGCCCCGACCCCGTCAGGACGGCCGCTGCGCTTCCGCGCCCGCGTCATCGAGTCGACCGAGCGCCGGGCGGTGGTCGACGGCGAGCTCGAGGTCGATGGCGCCGTCACCGCCACCTGCCGGGCGACCTTCGTGGCGGTGTCGGAAGGGCATCCGGCCTACCGACGCTGGTGACCGCCCAGGAGCGTGTAGGGCATAGGCCCCTCGGCGCACGCGGGTCGTCGGCCTCCGGGTGTGCGTGAGGCGTCGCGGGCCCGACTGGCCTGCGCCCCACGCGCGCCGAGAAGGATGCGCTGCGCGCAGCCGGGCGGAATAACCACCCGAGCGGCGCGCATTGTCCGAAGCAGCGAATCCGGGACGCGAAAGCTGGGAGGCGGCATGGCCGACATTCTGGACAACGTCGACGCGGAGCTCCTCGGTCGGGTCGATCGCGCCGTCTCCGAGCTCGGGACCACTCGCGCGGCTCTGGTCGAGCGAGCGTTGAACCACTACCTCTCGCACGTCGCGGAGCTCGACCTCGGGGCTGCCGCTGGCACGGCGGCTCGCGCCAGGGAGGTCGACTGGCCGGCGGTGAAGAGGACGCTGATCGCCGCCCACTGCCCGTACCCGAGCTGCCCCCACGCTGGCGACTGCCCGATCGAGCTCTGTCCCCTCTGACCAGGGTGTCAACGGGCGGCCGCAGTGGCAGAATGGTGGACATCGTAGGCACGAACGGCGAGGCGCCGGCCCGGTACCCCGACCGTGTGCTGCGGGGGAGCCGCCATGACGGACGAGCGAGAGACGCTGGGCTCGGTGCGCAAGCACCCGCCGCTCGAGGGCTACCGGATCCTGGTCGTCGACGACGACGAGGACGTGCGCACCTTCCTGCTCGCGCTCTTCGCCGACTCGGGCGCGCAGATCTGCGAGGCGACGGACGGTGACGAGGCGATTCGGGAGGCGCGCGATCGCCGGCCCGACCTCATCACCCTCGACCTGTCGATGCCGGGCAAGGACGGCGTGGACGCCTTCTGCGAGCTGCGGGAGACGCCGGGGCTCGACGACATCCCGGTCTGCGTAGTCACCGGGCATCCCGAGTTCCGGCAGGTCATCTACGAGCGGCCGGCGCGGCCGCCGGAGGGCTTTGTCACCAAGCCCGTCGACCCCGACGAGCTGGTGCAAACCGTGCGGCGGATCCTCGGGCTTCGCCAGCGGCGCGCCGATCGGTCGCGCTGAGGCGAGCTCGCCGCGACACCTCAGGGCGAAGGCGGGAGCTGCGGCACCGGCGCTCCGGTCGTCCACGGCACCCCGGCCTCGTCCATGCGTCGTGCGAGCGCGGGCAGCTCGGCGTCAACCAGCCGCCGGAGCTGGTCCTGGAGCGCGGAGAAGCGCTGCTCGGCGAGCTCGAGGCTGCGGCGGTGCGTGGCGGTGGGACCGTAGGTCGCACCTGACACGCCGTGGATGGCGACCCGAAGTCGCTGCGACACGGACGGCGCCATCGGCTCGCCGATGTCGCGGCGGCTCCGGTTGCCCGCCAGCTCCTCGTCGACGGCGAAGAGCTGCCGCTGGAGCTCGCGCAGCTCGCGGTCGAGCTCGCCGTCGGGGGCGGCCGTCGAGCGATCGAGGGCCGTCCTCATCCGTTGCAGCTGCGCCATTGCGTCGTCCAGCGCCTGGATTGCGCCGCCGACGGCCAGCTCGACGTCGGCCGCGCGCTCGAGGAAGGCGGCGGTGTCGGAGGGCGGCGCCCCGGGCAGGGCTCCCTCGCGGAGCCGTACCACCTCGAAGGGTACCGGCCCGGCAAGCTCGACGAGGTCGCCGTCGACTCGCTTCGACAGGCTCACGCTGTAGGTCCCGGGCGCGACCAGGTACCCGGTGGGAGCGCGATCGTCGTCCTCCCACTCCTCGCGGCGCCGGCCGTCGGTGATCGGATCGTGGCTCGGTGAGCGAAGGTCCCAGGCGACGCGGTGGAGCCCCTTGCCGGCCGGGGCGTCGATCCGGCGCACGATCGCGCCGCTCGAGTCGCGGACGGTGAGGAGGATCGCGGGCTTCTCCTCGCGGCGCTCGCGCTCGAGCTCGTCCCAGCCGGGGTACGGGGTGCTCGCGCCGGCCTTCTCGAGCTCGCGCTCGCTCTCCCGGCGCGCCTCCTTGCGGCTGGCCAGGCCCTGGGCGAGGTGGTAGGTGAAGACGGCGCCGAACGGAGGGTTCGGCGCGACGAAGGCGGCGGCGCCCTGGTCGGCGGCGCCGCGGCCGCCCAGCATGCTGCGCTCGACATACCACCAGGCTGGCCGCACGCCGAACAGGGTCGCCTCGCGTTGGAGCCGGCCTGCGTCGAGCTCGCGCAGCGGCGAGTAGTCGTCGAGGATGAAGAGGCCGCGGCCGAACGATGCCGCGACGAGGTCGTTCTCGCGGCGCTGGATGGCGAGGTCGCGGAACGAGATCGTGGGCACGCCGCCGGTGAGCTCGACCCAGTGGCGTGCCGCCGTCGAGCGTGAAGAAGACGCCGAACTCGGTGGCCGCGAACAGAAGCTCCGGCCGGACGTGGTCCTGCACCACGCGCCAGACGAGGTGCCGGTCGGGCAGGTCCCCGGCGATCGAGCGCCAGCTGCGGCCGCGATCGGAGCTCGCGAGCAGGAAGGGACGGAGGTCGCCGGTCTTGTGGTTGTCGAGGGCCAGGTAGACGGTGTCGGGGTCGTGGAGGTCCGCCTTGATGTCGTTGACGAAGGCGGTGGCCGGCACGCCGGGCAGGGCGCCGACCTCGAGCCGCCGCCAGCTCCCACCGCCGTTCTCGCTGACCTGGAGGAGGCCGTCGTCGGTGCCGGCGTAGAGCAGGCCCTCGACGAGCGGTGACTCGGCGATCGAGGTGATGGTGTGGTAGGCGGACATTGCGTTGAGATCCCAGGGCGCGTCGTAGCTCCACACCCGGCCCATGAGCGGTTCGAGCATCCGGTCACCGTCGCGGGAGAGATCGCGGCTGACCGGGCGCCAGCTGTCGCCGCGGTCGTCCGAGCGCCAAAGGCGCTGGCTGGCGTAGTACAGGCGGGTCGGAGAGTGGGGGCTGACCAGGATCGGCGAGTCCCAGTTCCAGCGCTCCGGAGGGTCGCCAGGCTCGGGCTGCGGCTGGATGTAGACGTTCTCGCCGGTGGTGCGGTCGTGGCGGACGAGGTTGCCCTGCTGCCACTCGCAGTAGGCGATGTCGGGGTTGCCGGGCTCGGTGGCGGGCTGGTGGCCGTCGGCACCGAGCGGGATGTACCAGTCGTCGTTGCGGATGCCGTTGACGGTGTCGGTGCGCGACGGGCCGCTCTGTGTCGAGTTGTCCTGGGTGCCGCCGTAGACGTTGTAGAAGGGCTCGGCGTCGTCGACGGCCACCTTGTAGAACTGGGTGACCGGGAGGTTGGCGATGAAGCGCCAGGTGGACGCGAGGTCGAAGCTCTCGTAGAGCCCGCCGTCGGTGCCGACGAGCAGGTAGTCGGGGTCGTCGGGGTCGAAGGCGAGGGCGTGGTTGTCGGGGTGCTTGTCCTTCTCGGCGAGCCGACGGAACGTGGTGCCACCGTCGTCGGAGACCTGGATGCGCCAGTCCATGAGGTAGATGCGGTCGAAGGCGTGGGGGCTCGCCACGAGCTCCTGGTAGTAGTGCGGGCCGGTGGCGCCCGACACCGCCTCGGACATCTTCGTCCAGCTCGCGCCGCGGTCGGCCGAGCGCCAGACGCCGCCAGTGCGCCGATCGAGCTCGATCGCGGCGTAGAGGACGTCGGGCTGCTGGGTCGAGATCGCGAGCCCGATCTTGCCGAGGGCGCCTTCGGGCAGGCCCTGCGCCAGCCGCCGCCAGCTGAGGCCGCCGTCGGTCGAGGCGTGGATGCCGGACTCCGGCCCGCCGTCGATCAGGGCGGCCACCGTTCGGTGGTGCTGCCAGGTGGCGGCATAGAGACGGTCGGGGTCCCGCGGGTCCATGACCAGGTCGGTCACGCCGGTCCACTCGCCGCCGCCGAGGACCTTGGTCCAGGTGGCCCCGCCGTCGGCCGTACGGAAGAGGCCGCGGTCGCCGCCCGGCGACCACAGCGGGCCCTGGCTGGCGACGAGAATCACATCGGGGTCCCGGGGGTCGACCAGGATGCGTGCGATGTGCTGGGAGTCGTCGAGGCCGCGGTGCTCCCAGCTCCGGCCGCCGTCGGAGCTGCGGTACAGGCCGTCGCCGAAGCCGACGTGGCGGCCGCCGACGTTCTCGCCGGTGCCCACCCAGACCACGTTGGGGTTGCTCGGGTCGAGGGTGACGCAGCCGATCGAGTAGGAGCCCTGGTCGTCGAAGATCGGGGTCCAGGTCGTGCCGCGGTTGGTGGTCTTCCAGACGCCCCCTGAGCCCACGGCCACGTACCAGCTGCTCTGGTCGCTGGGGTGGATCGCGATGTCGGCGATCCTGCCGGACATCAGGGCCGGTCCGATCGCGCGGAGCTCGAGGCCCGCCAGCGTCTCGGCCGTGAGGGCGGGTGCGGGAGTCGGTGCGGGCGCCGCCGCCTGGGCGGCCGCGGGGGCGAAGAGGGCCAGCACGAGAGCGATGCGAAGCACGAGCGACATGCGAAACCTCCGGTCCGAGACCGTCAACCCGCTGAGACTAGCAGGCTGCGGCGTACCGCTTGGCCTCGGCGAGGGTGCCGAGGTCGCGACGGCCCGCGCGCACGACCCGCAGGATCGCCGCGCCTCCGAACCGAGGCACGACACCGGCCTCGACGATCCGAGCTAGGCCCATCGACTCCGGGTTCAGCTCGGGACGCGGGAAGCCCGCCGCTTCGAGCTGAGCGGTCACGGAGTCGGCATCCCCGACCAGCACGACCAGCAGCGAATCCCAGTCGTAGAGTCCGGAGCGGGCCATCTCGTTGACCGCGTCGAGCTCGACCCGGTCGAGGCTCGCGAGCTCGGTGGCGATCGCGTCGAGGGGCCGGCCGTCGGCAGCGAGCTCGGCCAGGGTGCCGGCGAGCGACCCGGTGGTCTCGGCGGTGCTGATGAGCTCGTAGCGGAGCGTCCTCACCGCCTTGGCGAGCTCGTCGGCGGTCACGTTCCCCGAGGCGAGCCCCTGGAACTCTTTCCGGAACTCGCCCAGAGCCGCAGCCGTGACCTCGGATTGAACCGACGACCAGGCGTAGAGCTCGTGCTGGCCGGCTCGCTGCGTGAACGCGCTCCCGGCTCCGTAGGTGTAGCCGTGCTCCTCGCGCAGGTTGCGGTTCAGCCGGCTGGTGAAGGTCGAGCCGAAGAGCGTGTTGAGGCACTCCCTCGTCACCCGCTCGAGCTCGTCGCCGGGAGCCGGAACCGGCCGGGCGAGCAGGATCACGGTCTGCGGTGCGGCCGGCCGGTCGATGAGCACGATCCGCGGGGAGACCGCCTTCACGGCCGCCTCGGGGAGGCCAGCGAGGGTGGACGGCGGGGCCGACCAGGCGCCGAAGCGTCGCTCGAGCTCGGTCCGTAGCGTGACGGCATCGACGTCGCCGACGAACACGAAGCGAGCGCGTCCGGGGTCGATGAGCCGGGGTAGCGCGGACCGCACGTCGTCCAGGGTCAGTGCGCCGACGGTGTCGAGGTAGCCGTCGGCAGGTCGTCCGAAGGGGTTGTCGCGATCGAAGAGCAGCGCGGAGGAGCTGAGAAAGGCCACCGTCCTCGGATCCTCGGCGCGGGAGCGGATGTCCTCGACGGCGAGGTTGCGCTCGCGCTCGAAGTCGTCGGCGAGCAGGTTGGGCCGGAGCACGGCGTCGGCGAAGAGATCGAGCGTCGGTGAAAGTCGCGAGGCCAGGCCGCGGACGGTGACCGTGGTCTCGTGCTCGCTCGCCGACGCCCTGACCCGGGCTCCCAGGGAGTCGATCGCGTCCGCGAGCTCGGCGGCGCTCCGGCCTCCGGCGCCGGCGGTCAGCATGGTGGCGGTCAGGGAGGCGAGGCCGGCCTGCGCGGCGGACACCACGCGCTCGCCGCCCTCCACCACCAGCGCGCCCTGGAAGAGCCCGCTGCGGGGCCGGGAGACGAGATCGACCGGAATCCCGTTGCCGAGCGTGAAGCGCTCGGGGAGCGGGGGTTGGTGGCTCGGCTGCGGGAAGTCCGCCGGACGCTGGTCGAGGCTCGCGTCCTCGACCGACGCGTCGAGCGGGAGGACCCTCAGATCGAGGCGCCCTTCGTCGAAGACCTGCGCGGCCCATCGACGCAGCCCATCGCCGTCGACCGAGGTGTAGCGCGCGAGGTCGCGGGCGAAGGCGTCGGGCTCACCGAAGTGGAAGCGGTACTCGTTGAGGCTGTCGGCGCGTGCCCGCAGGTCCTCCATCCCGCGCAGGAAGGAGGCCTCGGTGGCGGCCTTCACGCGCTCGAGCTCGCCGCCGCTCGGGCCGGCCGCGGCGAAGGTGGCAAGCTCCTCGAGCACCGCTCGCTTGATCTGCTCGAGGTCGCTGCCGGCGACCGCCGTGACCTCGATGTGGAACTCGGAGCTGAGCAGCTGTGAGCCCTGGTAGACCTCGATCTCGCGCGCGGTCCGGTCGCGGACGATGAGGCGCTGGTGGAGCCGGCTCGAGGGACCGTCGCCGAGGATGTCGGCGATGAGGTCCATCTCGGCGTCGCCGGGGTGGTAGGCGGGCGGCGATAGCCACACCAGGAACAGCTTCGGCGCCTCGACCCGGTCGGTGGTCACGCGCCGCTGCTCGCGTTCGAGCACGACCGGACCCGCAGTGCGGTGGGGGCCCGGCGGCCGCGCCGGGACTGCGCCGAAGGTGCGGGCGATCAGTGGCTTCACCGCCTCGGGGTCGAAGTCGCCGGCGACCACCAGGCTGGCGTTGGCGGGCACGTAGTAGGCGTCGAAGAAGACGACCACGTCCTCGAGGGTGGCCGCCTCGAGCTGCGCGGGCTCGCCGATACCTGAGCTGCGGTAGGGGTGGCCCTCGGGGTAGAGCGCCTCGGGGATCAGGAAGGCGGCGACCCCGTAGGGCGCGTTCTCGTAGTTCTGGCGGCGCTCGTTGAGCACGACCTCGCGCTGGAGGTCGAGCTTGGACTGGGTCATCGCCCGGCCGAGGCCGTCCAGGCGGTCGGCGTCGAGCCAGAGCAGGGTCGGCAGCAGCGACGACGGCCCCCAGCTGTAGTAGACGGTCTGGTCCATGCCGGTGCCGGCGTTGTTGGCGCCGCCGCCGGCCTCCATGATGTCGTCGTAGGAGCTGTCCGGCGCGCGCTCGGTGCCCATGAACATGAGGTGCTCGAAGAGGTGCGCGAAGCCGCTGCGGCCCGGCGGGTCGTCCTTGGAGCCGACGTGGAACCAGGTGTCGACGACCACCTGCGGCAGCGTGTGGTCCTCGTGGAGGATCACGGTCAGGCCGTTCGGAAGGGTGTAGGTCTCACACTCGACCTCGAGCGCGGCGGCGACCAGCGGCACGAGCATGGCCAGGCAGGCCAGGACCAGCACGAGGCGCACAGTCAATCGCATGTCGGTCTCCTTCGTGGCTCTCGCCGAAGACGGCCCGGGCGCCGAGTCGGCGCGGCGGGCGCGGGCGCCCTAGTGTAGCCCGGACTCTGAAGCACGCGGGGCCGGGCCGCGCCGCGTCGAGGCCTCGGCGGTCGACGGCGGTCGCGCTGCGTCTGCTGGATCTTCGCCGGCGGCCGCCGGACGCAAGCGCCGGAACTCGAGCCACCGCCGGAGCAGCTCGGGAAGCTCGCCAGGCAGCCGCCCACCGGGACGGCGGATCGGCGGGCCGGAGAGGGTGAGTGCCGCTGGCGACGAGGCGATCGAACCGGCGTCGTTGGTGACGACACAGTCGTAGTCGCCGACGGTGTCGAAGCCGACGCCCGAGACCGTGAGCTCGGCGGTTGTGGCGCCCGCGTGGCGATGGTCGTCGACCAGAGCAACGGTGTTGCGGCGCCACTGGTAAGAGGAGGCCGCGGGGTCCGCAACCTCGATCGAGAACGCCGCCGAGCCGTTGTATGGCGAGCTCGCAGGATCCGGCTGGCGAATGAGCCGCGGCGGCTCGCGAGCGGTCAGCACGAAGCGGTGGCGAATGCCGCTGCCGAACTTGCGCTCGCCGACGAGCTGCATCCGGGCCTCGATCGTCTCCACGCGGGGCGCCTGGAACGGAAACGTATTTGGACCGAGGAGAGAGGCGCCGAGGATGATGGTGTCGCCCGGAGATACAGCGGCCGAGTCGGGCAGCGGGTCGACCGCGACCTGCCAACGGATGTCATCGACCTCCAGGTCGAGGCGGTAGCCGGCGGACGCGGTCCAGGTGGTGGTCCCGGTGTTGCGGATCTCGAAGCTCGGCTCGAGCAGCTCCCGGGAGCCGACGAACGGCGGCAGGTCCTGGGTCGATACCTCGGCGTCGTCGACCAACTCGGTCTCGATGAAGTCACGGTAGGCGTCGAACGCGAGCTTGTGTTCGAGCCCGGGCGGCGCCTCGAGGATTCCCCACGACAGGGTCGGATCGTTGCTCGGGTCCGCCATCTCGTAGAAGAAGATACGGTCGATCCAGTCGTGACTGCGCCCGCTCCCGAACCAGAGCCCGAGGAGGTTGCCGTAGAACGCGGCCTGGCCGGTCTGCCCGTAGATGTTGCTCTGGACCCCGGTCTCGGTCAGCCAGAACGGCCGGTCACCCCAACCACCGTCGTCGAGCACCTCCCGCACCGGCGGCGGGTCCAACGGCAGGCTGCCGCCCTCGGTCAGCTTCCGGGTGACGTCGCCGGCTGTGCCGTTGGCGGGGTAGACGTGGTGCGCGAACACGTCGAGGAGGTGTCCGGCGTCGTCGAGCACGCGCGCCATCCAGACCTCCCAGTTGCCGCTCGAGAGGTGGGCGAGGTCGGCCGCGACGAGCAGTGCGCCGGGGTCGGCTGTCGAGACGGCCTCGATGCCGGGCAGCAGGATCTCGTTGACGTACTGCGTCCGGTTGCCCTGCCAGAAGTGGCCGAGGTTGGGCTCGTTCCAGAAGCCCCAGGCGTCGATCCGGCCGCGGTACCGGGAGGCCACCACGTAGCAGAACTCGCGCCAGTCGTCCGGATCGTCGGGAACGCCGCTGAACTCGCTGCCGGAGGTCGCCCACTGGGGCGTGCCCTGGAGGGTGGCGAAGATCCTCAGCCCGCGCGACTCGAGGGTGTTGATGAGGCTGTCGTAGCGTTCCCAGTCGAAGCTGTCGCGGTGGACCTCGATAAGGCCCCAGACGACGTCGACCCGGACCCAGCCGATGCCGGCCGCCACGATCTCGTCTTGGATGGCCTCGGAGGGAACGTGGGCATTGATCCCAAAGGTCGAGGCACGGAGGGTCGGCGCGCTGAACACCGCGAGTATCATGGCGAGAACCGCCGCCGAGAAGAGTCGCCGCAACATCGTGCGTCTCCGTCAGCTACAACCCGTTTTTCCCCCGCCAGAATCCCCCGGTTCCGTTGCCGGCCTGGCGGCGCTTGGCAGCTCGAAGCTGCGATCGAGACCATCGAGCATCTGCTCATAGCGCTGCTCGAGGAGCCCGCGCTCGCGGTGGTACCCGGCCTCGTCGAGCTCGCCGCGCTGGCGGCGCTCGGCGAGCACCGCGAGCTGCAGGGCCAGCCACCGGTCGGGGTCGAAGTTGTAGGTCACTAGCCCTTGCGCGAGGTCTTGGCGACGAAGCCGGTCAGGACCGGCTCGACTTTCCGCCCCTTGCACTTCGGGCAGACGGGGCGGGCGCCCTCGCGCTCCGCCACGCTCATCCTCTTCTCGAACACCTTGCGGCACTTCGAACAGCGAAACACGTAGGTCGGCATCTCATCCCTCCATGGTTCGCTGGGCCGTATCGTCGACCACGAACCGACGCCCGCCTATCACAATAGCGTTCCAGCGGCGTTTCGACAATCCGGACCGGGTGCCCCGGACTTCCCGAGAACCCCGGGACCTGGCGCGCGTATCTGGCAGGGAGCCATGACGATCGCGCGAGCTCAGCGGCGTGGTCAGAGGAGCGGCGGGAGCGGCGAGCGCCGCCGGCGGCTGTTTGCGCGAGCTCGGTGGATCGACGGAAGGGAGCAATCATGCGTCGGATGAAGACCGTTGCCGTGGCCGGGATCGTGGGCGTAGTCGTGGGGGTCGTGGCCTGTCAGGAGGCCCAGGCGCCCAGTCCGAGCACGACCCAGGTGCCGGTCACCACCACGTCGGACTCGGCGCGTGACGCGTACCTCGCGGGCCGCAAGCTGCAGGAAAGCCTGCGCGCTGCGGACGCGCGCGTCGAGTTCGAAAAGGCCGCCGCCGCCGATCCCACGTTCGCCCTCGCCCAACTCGGGCTCGCGACCACGGCGCAGAGCAACCAGGAGTTCTTCGCCGCTGCCAAGAAGGCCGAGGAGCTCGCGGTGGCCTCGAGCGACGGCGAACGGCGGATGATTGAGGCCTTCATGGCCGGTGTGAACGGCGAGCCGGAGGGTCAGCTCGCCCTCCTCCAAAGCCTCGAGACGAGCTTTCCCGACGACCAGCGCGTCCAGCAGCAGCTCGCGACCTTCCACTTTTTCACGCGCCAGGAGTATGCGACCGCGGCTCGCCACCTCGAGCGCGCGATCGCGATCGACCCGGGATTCTCCCCGGCGTACAACCTGCTCGGTTACAGTCGCCGCTTCCTTGGTGACTTCGCGGGCGCCGAGGATGCATTCCGGAAGTACACCGAACTGATCCCGGACGAGCCCAACCCGCAGGATTCATACGCCGAGCTGCTGATGAAGGTGGGTCGCTTCGACGACTCGATCGCGAGCTACCGGCGGGCCCTGGAGATCGACCCCAGCTTCGTCAACGCCTACGTCGGGATCGCCAACAACCTGATGTTCCAGGGCAAGGCCGAGGAGGCGCGCGCGGTCCTCGGCGAGCTCCGCGGCGTGGCGCGCAATGACGGCCAGCGCCGCCTCGCCCACATCTGGTCCGCTCAGAGCTATCTCCACGAGGGCGATTCCGAGCAGGCTCTGGTCGAGATCCGGCGGGGCACGGAGATCGCGGCCGCGAGCGAGGATTTCGGAGCGATCGCCTTCGACCTCAACCTCGAGGCGGAAGTGCTGTTGGCGGCCGGCCGCCTCGACGATGCCGAGCGGGCGTTCCGGGAGGCCGTCGAGATGACGCTGCGCTCCGGGGCCACCGCCGAGGTCAAAGAGGCGGCGCAGCGCAACGCGCTGTATGACCTCGGCCGGGTCGCGGTGGCCCGCGGGAATCTCGAGCAGGCGCGGGAGCTCGGGCAGCAGTACCGGCAGCGGGTCGAGATCGCGAAGATACCGCTCGAGCTCTGGCAGCTGCGCGAGCTCGACGGGCTGATTCTGACTGCGGGCGGAGACTGGGCGGGTGCCGCGGCGGCGCTCGAGCAGGCCAACCAGCAGGATCCGCGGGTCCTGTTCGCCCTGTCGCGGGCGATTGCCGGGAGCGGTAACGCGGAGGCCGGGCACGCGGCCTGCCGCCGGGTGGTCGAGTTCAATCAGCTGAACCTCAACTACGGGCTCGTGCGGCCGGCGGCGCTGGCGATGTGCGGGACCTAGGTGCGTGTAGGGCATAGGCCCCTTCATGCGTTCCTGACGTGGTCATTGTTGTTGGCCTCTGCCCACACGCTCCTCGGGATGCGCTGCGCGCATCCTTCGTCGGATCGACATCACACTCCCAGCAAAGCCGGGTCAGGAGCTCGAGCCCGGCGTCGGCCACGACCGCAGCTGCCCATCCCCGGCACCGTGGCGGCCGAGCTGGGTGAGAATGGACGCATGGCTGACGATCGGCCTTTGGGTGCGCCGCCGTTCGAGCCCGCCCTCGAGGCGCTGGCCCGGAGCTGGAACCGACTCGATCCGGAGCTGCTGGCCCCCTGGCTCGCGGAGCAGGTCCGCTACGAGTCGCTGGCGACCGACCTCTGCCTGTTCGGACGGGAGGCGGTGCTCGAGTACCTGCACCGCAAGGTGGCCAGGATCGAGGAGGCGGGTGAGGCGGCGCGGATCCGGGCCGAGCTGGGCTGGGTCCGCGCGGCCGGCGGTGGAAGCCGGGCTTGTGTGATCTCCTCCCAGGGAGAGCTGGTTCGGGCGGCGCTGTTCCTGGTGAGCGTGGGGGAGGACGGCCGGATCGAGCGGATCGAGGTCTGCACGAGCGATCCGGACCCGCGGCTCGCGGACGGATCGGGCATCGTCCCTGGCGAGCCGGGTTCGGAAATCTGATCGGCGCACCACGGGGTCCTCTGACCACGGTCGCGGCCGGCGCGGGGATGAGGCGGGCGGCCGGACGAAGCGTCAGGCGGAATCTCCAGGGCTCCGCCATCATGACCCGCAGCTCCTCGTGGAAGCTGGTGATGATCGTGTCCGGGTCCGGGACCAGGCCGGCGTCGGTGACGACCCCGAGGCGCACCTGTCCGGCGTAGCTCAGAATGCTGACGCCGAGGCCGAGGCGGGCCGACTGCGGGACCCAGAACATCAGGCTGCGGACCGGGGCGCCGGCGAGGTAGAGGGTCTGACGGGGTCCCGGGACGTTGGTCATGACCGCGGTCGCCTTGGACCCGAAGAAGCGCACGGCCGCCGTCTCGATGGCGGGTGTCGTCATGCCGATGCCGTCGAGAATCGCGTACGTCACCACCGCCTCGGCGGAGCTCTTGATCGCATCCATGCGCTCCTTGAGGACGCGCAGGCGTTCGTCGCGATCGGCGATGCCGACCGGAAGCGCGAGGAAGACGAGCCCGAAGCGGTTGCCGAGCTGCTCGACCTCGTCGTCGGGTCGCAGGTTGACGGGCAGCACGGCCCGGAGGTCGAGGCCGGTCGGGTCGGCGCCGCGCTGGAGCATGTAGCTGCGCAGGGCGCCGGTGACCCCGGCGAGGAGGACGTCATTGATCGTGGCCTTGACCCTCTTGCTGAAGATCTTCACCTCGTCGAGCGGCAGGATCTCGGACCAGGCGCAGACCTTGCGAGTGCATAGTGGTCCGCGGAACAGGGTTTTCGGGTCGGGTGCCATGGCGGCCAGGCGGGTCGTCACGCTGACCGCGGTCGCGCCCTGGCGAATCGCCGCCTTCGCGCGCTCCGGGTCGAGCACGGTGCTCAGCCCGCGGCCGGTCAGGCGCCGGACCGAGCGGACGGCGTCGTCGACGACCTCGGGCAGCCAGGTGCCGCCGCCGAGTGGCCGCCGCCGCCGCCGCTGTCGCCGGGTGACGGCCGTTCCGGAGGGTGAGTCATCGGTCATGCTGAGCATCACCCGGACGAGCGCGATGCCGTCGGCGATGCAGTGGTGGAGCCGCGCGACGAGGGCGGAGCCTTCGCGGTAGTTCTCGATGTACTGGAACTGCCACAGCGGCTTGGAGTAGTCGAGCGGGGTGCTCATCAGGATGCTGACCATCTCCTGGAGCTCGTCCTTGCCGCCGGGATCGGGCAGCGCCACCCGCAGGAGGTGGTGGCGCAGATTGAAGTGAGGATCCTCGACCCAGCGCGGCCTGCCGAAGGGAATCGCGGACTCGACGACCCGCTGCCGAAAGCGGTCGTAGCAGAGCAGCCGGTCCTCGATGAGCTCCTTGAGCTGGCGGAAGTCGAGGCGCTCGGGGAAGGCCATGACCCCGGTGATCGTCATCAGGTTGGTGGGGTGCTCCATTCGCCACCAGGCGGCATCGACGCTCGCCATCGGTGTGCCCTCGCCGAAACCCAGCACCATGAAAGCCCTCCGTCGTGACCGCGCCGCGAAGTGTCGGTCCCTGAACTCTACCAGATCACGAGGCGGCACGGGCCGCGGTGGTGGCGTGCAGGGTCCCCGGGGGAGGGGCGTCAGTCGATGGCCGGGTGTGGAGGGCGCCAGCCGTCCTTCCACCGCCGCAGTGCGGCAAACACCTCGATCTCATCGCTCAGACGGCGCCCGGCGTGGCGCTCCGTGGCCGCGACGACCTCCGGTTCGGTGCAACGGAGGAACGGGTTGGTGGCGCGCTCCTCGGCGATCGTCGACGGGAGCGTCGGCTCGAACCGCTCCACCCGCCGCGTGGCATCGGCGAGCCGTGCGGCGAGAGCGAGGTTTGCCGGTTCGATCTCAGCGGCGAAGCGCAGGTTGGCCACCGTGTACTCATGGCCGCAGTAGACCTCGGTCGAAGGCGGTAGGGCCGCGAGCCGGCGCAGCGAGCCGAGCAGCTCCCGCGCGCTGCCTTCGAACAGCCGACCGCAGCCGCCGCCGAACAGGGTGTCGCCGGTGAAGACGAGTCCGTGCCCGAAGTACGCGACGTGCCCGGCCGTATGTCCCGGAACGTGAAGCACCTCGAGGACGAGCTCGGCTTCGGGGACCTCGATCCGATCGCCGTCGCCCACCGGACGGTCGACTGTCGGGATCGCATCACGGCGCGGGCCATAGACCGGCACAACGGTCTCGGCGACGAGCTCGAGCACGCCGCTGACGTGATCCGAATGGTGGTGGGTGAGCAGGATCGCCGCCGGCCGCTGGGACCGACGCGCGAGAGCGTCGGCCACGGGAGCGGCCTGTCCAGGGTCGACGACGACGACGGCGAGGCTGCCGCGGCGCGGACCGAGGATCCACGCGTAGTTGTCGTCGAGCACGCGGACCGGACGGACCTCGAGCATGACGGGATGGTGGCATCGGGCCGGCCGGGGGTCAACCGCGAGGAACGTCGTAGGAGCGTGTAGGGCATAGGCCCCTCGGCGCACGCGGGTCGCAGGCCTCCGGGTGTGTGTGACGCGTCGCGGTTCCTGGCTGTCCTGCGCCCCGCGCGCACCGAGCAGGATGCGCTGCGCGCATCCGGAGGGGCGCGAAATGGGGCCGTCCGTTACGCTGTTCTCCGGACCGGATGAAGAGCACGGACACCCGCTACCTCATCGTCGCCGACCCGGTGGAAACGCTCAACCCGGAGTTCGATCTCGGGGTCTGCATCAGCACCGAGCTCATCGCCCGGGGGATCGCGGTCGACTACCTCGATCTGCTGGCGAGCAACGCCGATCAGCCGAGCCTACGCTTCCTGGCGTCGCTGCCGGTGCGCGCGATCCTGTCGTCCGACGCCGGCCGCAAGCCCTTCTGGGAGCTCGGCCCGCGGCGGGAAGCCGCCGTCCGCGAGTACCGGGTGATCCTCCAACGCAAGGACCCGCCGGTGGATCGCGGCGCTTCATCGAGTACAGTCGGCACTTCGAGGCGGCGCCAGAGAACATCGTGCAGATCAACCGGCCGCCAGCGACCTACACGCTGTCGGAGCACACCGTCCACGTGCGCTACCCCGAGTTCGCTGCCCCGACCTCGGTCTGCGGCAGCTTCGACGAGCTCGTCGCGGCGGTCCGACGCCAGCCCGGCGAGGCGGTGCTCAAGCCGAAGAGCACCTGCTCCGGCATCGGAGTGAGCTTTGTGCCCGCTGACGCGGGGGCGGAGGAGCTGCGCGTCTTCTGGGAGCAATGGCAGCCCGAGGTCATCGTCCAGCCCTACCTCCCGGCGATCGAGGACAGCGGCGACCTTCGGATCCTGACCATCAACGGCCTGGTCCTCGGGTCGGTGCTGCGGGTACCGGCGGCGGGATCGCGGCTCGCCAACCTGCACCAGGGAGCGTCGGCGGCTCGGCTGGAGCCGACCCCGCGCCAGCTCGAGGCCTGCGCGGCGGTGGCGGCCGACCTCAACCCGATGGGCCTCCACCTGCTCGGGCTGGACTTCATCGGCGAGCACCTCACCGAGGTCAACTTCACCTCGCCGACGACCATCGTGCAGATCAACCGGGTGAACGGGATTCGCGCCGACATCGAGCTCGTCGACGAGCTCGAGCGGATGTGGAGGCAGCGCGCCGGAACGCGGCCGGTGGTCGAGCCGGCCCGGCGCAACCGGCTGATCTGCAAGGGCCGCGAGGTGCCGGACGGCTGGGTCGTCGTGGGCCAGGCGCACAGCCCGGCCTGCCCGGGGGAAGGTGGCAACGCCTGGATCATCAAGCGGCCGGGCCGACTGGAGGTCGTGGCGGCTTCGTCACCGGTGCCGGCTGGGTACTCGCGGATCCGTCCGACCCACTCGGAGCACTGCCCCGGCGAGGGCGACAACGCCTGGCTCATCGGGCGTGGTGCGAACGCCGATCCTGACTCGGTTGCCCGCTGAGATCGAGGCCTGACTCAGGCCGGCGCGCTCCCGGAACGCGAGGGCAGGTTGCGGTCGATGAACATCTCGAGGCGCAGGCGGTCGGAGCCCTCGAAGGAGACGAAGCGGGCGCCGACGCCGTTCACCTGCTCGTGCCTGGGATCGGTCACGCGCATGATCTCGGCCGACCCGCGAATCGGCTTCGCCTCGTCCGGCACCACCATCTCGAAGCTGAAGGTCGTGCCGACCGGGAACTGCGTCACGCCGCGCAGGAGCATGCCCGAGGTCGAGATGTTGTCGACCTGGGCCATCAGCCGCAGCGGGCGGCCGGAGGCGAGGAGCTGCACCCGCGCCGGGATGCGCACCGGAAGGCGAGGTGCCGGACGGGCCAGCTCCTCGATGGCGGTGACGAGCCTTCCCTCGAGCTCATCGACGGGCACGACCCGGTTGGCGCCCTTGCCGACGAGGGCCTGGGCCGAATCGGAGTGTAACGTCTCGGTGATGAGAACGAGGCCGGCGCGGCGGCAGGCGGCGCCCTTGTCCCGGGCCGCGGCGAGAAAGCGGATGAGGGCGTCGCGTGACACCGGGTAGCCGATGATCACGACGTCGAAAGCGGTGCCCTGCACGAGCTCGAGGGTGGTCTGGTCCCAGCGCACCCGGTGGAGGTCGACCCGGATCTGACGCAGGGTGTCGGCAATCCTCCGGTGCGTGGCGTCATCCACCCTGGTGACCAGGACCTGAATCGAACCCGCGGCAGGCATTCGCCTCTAGTATACCGGCGGTCAAGGCCCTCCCGCGTTGACGGCGCGCACGACGGCCGGGATGTAGATCGGGTCGCCGCTGTCGCCGTCGATCACCGAGGCGTGGGCGACGTAGTGCGTGCCCCCTGGTCGTCGCTGGTCAGGGTGGCCCAGGCGGTGCCGGTGAAGCCGAGCTGGCCGGCGAGCAGCCGCTCGACCTGGACGAAGCGCCGGCCGGCACGAGACACGTCGAGCTCGCCGATGAGCCCGCCGTCGTCGCGCGAAGGCGCGCACCGTGACCGTGATGTCGTACGCCGAGATCGAGGTGATACCGAGGTTGGTGCGGAAGCCGCCGGCCGAGCTGAGCCCGGCGAGCACGGCCACCTCGCCGCCTGTCGATCAGGTCATCCGGTGGTCACGGTCGGCACGGACTGACCGTAGGTGCCGGCCGGATCGTCGTTGTAGGTGCGGCTGAAGACGGCGATGCCGGGGGCCGAGGAGCAAGCTCGAGCCACCCGGAGCCGGTGGTGCCGAAGGTCTCGCGGACGACGTCCTCGAGATGGAGGCACGAACCTGGCGGCACCTCGAGCGACCGGTACGATGTACGCGCTGCCGGGCTCGGCCGGGCTAGGAAGGTGGCGCTCGATCTGGACGCTCTCAGCGGCCCGCGACACGACCGAGACGTCGGAGCGCCACATGGTGCCGTGGGCGCCCGGGTTGGAGGCGACGACCGGGACCAGGAAGCTTCAGGCGGTCGAGGCCGAGGTCGACCTCGACCGGCAGGATCAGGGTCGGGTCGTGGGAGCCGTCGTCGACCACCGACGCGAAGGCGAGGTAGCGTGCGGCGGGTCGCCGGCGACGAGCTCGACGAAGGCGCCGCGCAGCGTGGCCGCAGTGACGCCCTGGAAGACGTCGCTGAGCTGCCGGTAGCCGTACGGCCTCGGCGTTCAGGGTCCGGCGCGCGAGCTCGGTGCCGTCCGGAGCGAACAGGGTGTACTGCACCGAGAGCGGACCGTCCCCGAGGTTGAGGACGCCCAGGTTGGTGTGGAAGCCGTTGTTGGCGGCGAGGCCGCCGACCACGTACGTCACCGATCCCTCGAGCTCCTGCTCGCGGCCGAGGGCGGGGATGAACTGGCCGTAGGTGCCGTCGTCGCCGTCGGCGTAGGTCCGCGACACGGCGACCAGGCCCGGCTGCGAGGCGGTGAGCACGACGCCGCCGGCGCCGGAGTGCCCGAGCTCGGCCACCATGTTGGCGAGCGAGCGCTGGTGCCCGGCGGGCAGCTCGAGGGTCAGGTCAGCGCCGGACTCGGGTCGAGGCGTGCCCGGACGGTAGCGGAGGTCGACGACCATGCCATCGGCGGTCGGGTTGACGAGGAAGGCCTGCGAGCGCCACTGCGGCGCCGCCGAGACCGCGTCGTGCTGGCGGCGGCCGGGAAGGCCGACGCCTCGAGCGCGCCGGCATCCTCCGCCACGTAGGCGCTCAGCGGGACGGTGGCCCGGGGCAGCGACGGATCGTTGGAGGTGATGCTCAACGCGCCGCGCGCTGCGCCGGGCCCGGCCCCGTCGAGGCGGACGTCGAGCGGGAAGACCTGGCCCGGCCGGGACGATCACCGGGAACACGAAGAAGCTCGGGATGGCGAACGGCCCGGTGACCGTGAGGGCGGTCATCACCAGCTCCTCCGTCCCGCTGTTGGCGATCGCGACCGCGGCAGTGGCCTCGGCGGCGAACCACCCCGAGGTCGAGCGCCGAGGGGGTGATCTCGAGGCGGGGGGCGCCGACGCCGGTGCCGGAAAGGGCCACCACGTGCTCGGGGCGGGCGGGATCGTTGGTCGCGAGGACGAGCGAGCCGGTGTGCGCGCCGACCTCATGGGGCTGGAAGCGGACGAAGAGAGCGGCGGACTCGGCGGGGCCGATCTGCGCGGGGATCGCGCTGGCGAGGGCGAAGCCGTCACCGGAGATCGTGCCGGCGAGGGTGAGGGGTTCGGCGCCGAAGTTGAAGACGTTGAGCGAGGCCTCTCCGGTCGAGCCGATCGGCACGTTCCCGAGGTTGACGCTGGACGAGGCCTGGATCGAGGGCTCGGCGAAGCGCACACCGCGCCCGGCGACCGGCAGGTAGGCCAGGCCGTCCGGATAGGACGGGTCGTTGCTGGTGACGACGACGTAGGCGGACTGGTCGCCGGTAGAGGAGGCCGCGAAGTCGATCACGAGGTCGACGGTCTCCCCGGGGGCGAGGGTGAGCGGGAGCTCCTCGGGTGCGATGATACGGAATTGGGAGGGGCTGGTGGAGTCGATCGAGGAGATGACGAGCTCCGAACCGCCGGTGTTGGTGATCGGCACGACGATCGGCGCGGTGTCGCCACGCAGGACGAGACCGGCGTCGAGGTCCGGGAAGTCGGGCCCGAAGTCGATGTCGGGCTCCGACGCTGGGGAGAGGTAGGCGAGGATCCGGCTGCCGGGGTCGAGCACGACGCCGGTCGGGTGTCGCCGTCACGGGCAGCTCGAGGGTCTGCTCGGCGACTGCCTCGAGCCAGACCCGGTGGTCCTCGGAGCCGGCGGCAGTCTGGACGCGGACGTCGATCGGGGTCCTGAAGTACGGGGCGTTGGAGTGCTCCTGGGTGACGGTCAGGCGCACCGCCGGTCCGGCGACAGGCTGCCAGTCGTACTGGATGCGGGGCCGGTTCGCGCCGTACACCCACTGCTCGAAGAACCAGTCGAGGTCGCTGCCCGAGGCCGCCTCCATCGCCGCCTTGAAGCCCTCCGTCGTGGCGGAGGATGCGGCGAAGGTCTGCCGGAAGCCGGCGAGGCCGTCGAAGAAGGCCTCGTCGCCGACCACGTAGCGCAGCATGTGGAGGATCATCCCGCCGCCGTCGTAGATGGTGCGCGAGAAGGGCACCGGGTTGTCGTAGAGCGCGCCGGCGTAGAAGAAGGCCCAGTCGGCGTCGCGGCGGTAACCGTCGAGGAAGTCCTCGCCGTAGGTCTCGCTCGGCCCACACGAACTCGGCGTAGGTGGCGAAGCTCTCGTTGAGCCACAGCTCCCGCCAGTCGGCGCAGGTCACGAAGTCGCCCCACCACTGGTGGCCGAGCTCGTGGACGTTGAGCCACTCCATCCAGGGGTCGCCGAAGAAGTCGCCGATGGTGGTCAGGGTCTGGTGCTCCATGCCGCCGCCGAAGGCCGCGGTCAGGTTGCCGTACTTCTCCTCGACGAAGGGGTACTCGCCGAAGCGGGTGGCGAGGACCCGGATCAGCTCGGGGGTGATGGCGAGGTCGGCCTCGCCGGCCTCCGCCCGCTCGGGGTACATGTAGGCCACCACCGGCATCGTCGAGCCGTCCTGGGCCTGGTAGGGCCACTCACGGTAGGCGTAGTTCGACACGTCCATGACCACCAGGTAGGTGGCGACCGGGTACTGCGAGGACCAGGTCGTGGTGGCGGTGCCGTCGCCGTTGTCAGCGCGATCGAGCTCGAGGCCGTTCGAGGCCACGGTCAGGTCCGAGGGCGCGGTCACGGTGAGCTCGACCGTGGCCTTGTCGTCGGGCCGGTCGTTGCACGGGAACCAGACCCGGGCGCCGAAGGGCTCGGCGAAGGTGAAGATCTCCGGGAAGCCCCGGTGCGAGTACCAGTTCACGCCGTCGCCGAAGCGTGACGCGCGGCCGCCGTAGGTGATCGCGAGCCTCACCGAGTCTCCCGCCGCGAGCGGCGACGGGAGCAGGGCCGCCAGCCGATCGTCGGCGTGGCTGAACGGCAGCGAGCGCGGCGAGTCGGCGGGGTGGCGGGCGTCGGCGAGCAAGGTCACGTCGAGCACCCGCAGGCCGAGGTCGACGTCGAGCTCGATCGTGCGCACGCCGTCCCTTGCCGCCGCGACGTCGAGGGTCGCGGTCCCTGACAGCAACCGTTCGCCGATGTCCAGATAGAGGTCGAGGTCATAGTGCGTGACGTCGATCGGCGACGGCTCCGGGATCGGCGCCCACCCCTTGGGCGTGGCGGCGCCGAAATCCAGCGCGCGCTGGTAGCGTGCCCGCTTGGCGGCGATCTCGTCGGCGTGCCGGGCAGCCGCGGCAGGCAATCCGCGATCGCTGCCGAGATCATCAACCTGTGCGAGTGCTGCCGGTGCGACCAGCAGGGCGATCAGAACGGCGGTGAGGCTGCGACGCATCATGACCCTCCAGCCGGTGGATTGTAGCGGGTCCACGAGGGTTCTGCTTGCCGCGTGCGCTGCCTTCGGGCACACTGGCCGGGATGACGATGGCGAGCAGCGTGCCGCCGAAAGGGCTCCGGAACAACGTTCCCATGGCGCCGCTGACGACCCTCGAGCTGGGCGGCCCCGCGAGTTGCGTGGTGGAGGCGGAAAGCGAGCCGAGCGTGGTCGACTCGCTGCGCTGGGCGGCCGGACGCGGATTGCCGGTGACGGTGCTCGGGGCCGGCAGCAACGTCGTGGTCGCCGACTCTGGGCTGGACGGCCTGGTCCTGCGGATCGGCCTGCGCGGCGTCCGGGTCGTGCGTGGCGCCGACACGGTGCTGGTGACGGCGGCGGCCGGTGAGCCCTGGGACGAGCTCGTCGCGCGGTGCGTCGCCGAGGGCTGGGCCGGTCTCGAGTGCCTGTCGGGCATCCCGGGCACCGCCGGCGCGACGCCGATCCAGAACGTCGGCGCGTACGGCCAGGAGGTCGCGCAGACCATCGAACGGGTTCGCACCGTGGATCGGAGCTCACTCGGGGAAACCGAGCTGGGGCCCGGCGAACTCGGCTTCGGCTACCGCCGCAGCGCCCTGCGCGACGAGCCCGACCGCTTCGTCGTGCTGGCAGTCAGCTTCCGGCTGCGGGTCAATGGCGCCGCGCTGGTCGCCTACCCCGAGCTCGAGCGCGCGCTGGGGGCGCGCCGTCACCCGCCGTCATTGGCGGCCGTCCGGGAGGCGGTGCTCGGGCTGCGGCGCGGCAAGTCGATGGTGCTCGAGCCGGCTGATCCCAACCGCCGCAGCGCAGGCTCGTTCTTCGTCAACCCCGTGCTGTCACAGGCGGAGCTCTGCTCGCTGCGCGAGCGCGCGGTCGCGGCAGGCATCGGCGAGGAGGTGCCGAGCTTCGCGGCGGGCGACGACCGTTGCAAGATACCTGCGGCCTGGCTCATCGAGCGGGCGGGATTCAGCAGAGGCCACGTCAGCGGCGGCGTCGGCATCTCCACGCGGCACAGCCTCGCCCTGATCAACCGCGGCGGCGGGAGCGCCGCCGAGCTGGTGGCGCTGGCACGGCGGATCCGCGAGCGGGTCGACGAGCTGTTCGGGGTCCGGCTGCGTCCCGAGCCGGTGTTCCTCGGGTTTCCCGAGGGCAATCCGCTTGGCGGTGACGCGGTGACGTAGCCTCCCCGCACCGACGACTGAAAGCGATGCGGCGTGGCGGCGCCGTGACATCGTTGCCCGTGCCCGCTTCCGTGCCCGTGCCCGAGGTTGACCTTGAGACGGGCGGATCATCGGAAGCGGGCGCGGAAGCGGAAGCGGGCGGGGGTCCTGGCCCTTGACCCCTCAGTCCGCGGCATACGTCACCTCCAGCCGCCGTGCCTTGCGGACGGCGAGCACGAGCAGCACGGCGGTGGCGACCAGTAGTCCGAACCCCGCGAACCACGGGTCGACGGGCCGAGTGAGCAGTGCGAGCGGGCCGAGCGACGGAGGCACGGGGAGCAGCGAGCTCAGGTAGTGCACGACGCTGAGCGCCTTGAGCGCCGGAGGCAGGAACGGGGTGGCGACCTCCCAGCCGAGGAAGAGCAGCCCCGGGACCATGGGATTGCCGAAGTAGAGGCCGGCGAGCAGGAACAGGGCGCCGTAGGCGCAGCAGGCAAGAGCCACCACCGCGAGGTAGCCGGCGAGGTGGGCGGCGCCGGTCGCCGACAGCACCTGGCGAATGCCGGCAGCGCCGTGGGGCAGGTGGAAGAGGACGAAAGTCGCCGCGGTCGCCGGCAGCAGCACGAGCCACGCTGCCATCACGCCCCCGACGTACTTGCCGGCGACGAGGACCTCACGGCGCAGCGGTGCGAGCAGGCTGTAGTGGAGGCTGCGCTCGAGGATTTCGCCGCGGAACAGCTTGGCAAACAGCACGGCGCACGCGAAGAAAACCACGAAACGGAGGTGGAAGAGGGCGAACATCTGCGCGAAGTCGGCGGTGCTGTGGCTGAGGTCGGCCCGCTGGCTACCGGGCAGGAAGAAGGCGCGCAGGACGGCCAGCGACAGCGGCATCGCGACCAGCAGGAGCACCGGCAGGACTCGCCGGCCGAGCAGCGCGCGACCCAGTTCATGACGGGCGACGGCCCACGCCTGACGGCGCCACATCGTCCATCGTCCGTCGCTCATGTCGAGACTCCCGCCTGGCCGATCAGATAGCCGTAGACGGCGTCAACGCTCTCGTCCGCGGGGAGCACCGTCTCCACGGCGACTCCGGAGTCGATGACAATCGCGGTCAGGCTGGCGTAGAAGGCGTCCGCGTCCCGCGTCCGGACGAGCACGCTCGCCCCGTCGTCGAGCAGCTTCGCCTCGACCACGTGGTCGAGCGCGAAGGCGCGTACCGCGACCGCCCGCGGCCGGTCGCAGCGCACCAGGACCTGGATCGGCTGGCTGGTGATCTCCTCGCGCACCGCGCGGATCTGACCCTCGGCGACGACCGACCCGCCGTGGACCATGACGACCGCGTCGCAGATCGCGTCGACCTCGTGCAGGATGTGGCTCGACACGATGACGAAGCGGCCGTCCGCCGCGAGCTCCTGGAAGAGCCGGATCATCTCGGCCCGGCCCATCGGGTCGAGCCCGTTGAGCGGCTCGTCGAGCACGAGCACGCGCGGCGAGTGGCAGAGCGCGTGTGCGAGCTTGATCCGCTGGCGCATGCCCTTGGAGTAGCCGGCGATCCGCCGCCGGCCGGCCTCGGCGAGCCCGACCTGGTGCAGCAGCTCCCACGACCGGCGGTCCGCCTCGGCGGCGCCGGCGCCGTGGAGCGCAAGGGCGTGGCGCAGGAAGCCGAGCCCGGTCGCACCTGACGGGAAGGAGTCGTACTGGGTGCAGTAGCCGACGATCCGGAACAGCCGCTCGGGGTCGTCCGTTGGCACCCCGAGCACGGCGACCTCGCCGCGGGTCGGCCGCAGCAGGCCGGTGAGCAGGTGCATCAGGGTGCTCTTGCCGGAGCCGTTGGGCCCGACCAGCCCGGTCAGCCCGGGCTTGAGGTCGAGGGTGATCCGATTGACGCCGAGCACCTCGCCGTAGAACTTCGAGACCTCGCGCAGCGTGATGGCGTCGGGGTTCATCGCACGACCTCGTGCGCCCGCAGCTTGCGCCTGAGGACCCACAGCGAGAGCAGGGCGACCGCGGCGAGCGTGAGCCAGTTGACAGCGACCGGCAGCCCGCTCGAGGTGGGCGCGCCGAAGAGGTGCTGGACGACGCTCGCGATGGCACGGGTCAGGTGAACGACGTCGCCAATCGAGCTCGAGGTGATCCCGTTGACCGCTGACCCGAAGGCGCTGAGCACGAAGAGCAGGGCGAAGAGCGCGCCGAGCGCGGCCGGCCGGAAGCGAACCCAGGCCGAGATGGCCAGCGCGAGCAAGGAGATCACCAGGATCCAGACCAGGTGGCCGACCAGGTAGGCGAGCGCGATCCGCCAGTTTGTCACACCCCAGCTGCGGCCCTCTTCAACGGTCTGGAGCAGAAAGAGAGCGAGCCCCATCATCCAGGTGGGGGGGGACACGACAAGGACGATCACCGCGAGCTTCCCCAGGACGTAGTCGCGGCGGTCGATCGGACGGCTCAGGTAGAGCGGCAGCGCGCTGTTTGCGAGGTCGGGAGCGATCAGGCTCGGGGCCAGGATCGCCATCAGGAAGAAGCCCGGGATGGCCTGCCACAGGAACAGCAGCCGGAAGAAGACGAGGGTCAAGCCGCCCATGAACTCTCTGGTGAGGCCGAGCTGCTCGAGCAGCCCGAGGTTGTGGCTGAGATAGATGAGGAAGAGCCCGAGCAGCGACGGCAGGAAGCAGGCCGCATAGAAGGCGGTGAAGATCCGGGAGGAGAACGCCTCGGCGAGCGCGTAGCGGGTCACCACGAGGCAGCGGCCGCGGACCGGCGTGGTCGGGCCGGTGTAGGGGCGCCAGGTGCGCTCATACACCGCCACGATGGTCCTCCATGGCGCGCAGGAAGATGTCCTGCAGCGAGTCGCGCTTGCAGTCGAGGCGGCGGATGGCGACCTGGTGACGGGCGGCAACCTGGAACAGGTCGCGCACCGCGACCGAGGCCGGCATCACCAGCTTGAGCCGGCAATCGCCGGCGAGGGCGACCTCGCAGCCGAGCTCCGCGAGGCCATCGCTGAAGCCGGGCACAACCCGGGTCAGCTCGAGCTCGACGAAGGAACGGTTGGCTCGCCGCTCCTCGTCCAGGTTGCGGCTGTCGGCGACCCGGCCCTCCTTCAGGATCAGCACCTCATCGCACACCGCCTCGACGTCGGCCAGCAGATGGGACGAGAGCAGGATGTGGGTCTCGCCGCGGTCGCGGATGTCGCCGATCAGCGCGAGCATCTGCGAGCGGGCCGGTGGATCGAGGCCGTTGGTCGGCTCGTCGAGCATCAGCAGCCGCGGTCCGTGGACCAGCGCCTGCGCGAGCTTGACCATCTGCTTCATGCCGGTGGAGAAGGTGCCGATCCGCCGGTAGCGGGCCTCGCCGAGGCCGACGTAGAACAGCACCTCGTGCGCCCGCTCGAGGGCGGGCCGAGGCGGCAGGCCGCTGAGCTCGGCCATCATGCGCACGTGGCGGACCGCGGTCTGCCCGGCGATGAAGGCGTCGCTCTCCGGCATGTAGCCGATGCGGCCGCGCAGCTCTTTGCCGCTGCCGGTGATCTCTTGCCCGAGGACGCGCGCGCCGCCGGCGCAGGGATGGAAGAAGTCGAGGAGCGTGCGCAGCAGGGTGGTCTTGCCGGCGCCGTTGGGTCCGAGGAGACCGATGGCGCGACCGCCGAGCGACGCGCGCAGCTCCGACAGGATGGGCCGGCCCCCGAGCCGGACGGACAGACCGTCGAGCTCGATCACCGGCGTTGCGGGCGCCCGGTCGGTCGTCATCCGGACGATGATACCGGTTCCGACGGTTCGCGATGTACGTGAGGGCCGGCGTGGAGCAGCCCGGCCATGCCAAGCATCGGCAGCCCGATCAGCAGACCGTCACCACTCCCGCTCGCCAGGATGCGCTCAGGGGTGCCGTAGACGCAGATCAGGCCTGGGTTGCTGCCGTCCTCGAGCAGGGCGTGCAGCTCGGGCGGGAGCTGGCCGACGGCCGAATCGGGCACCGACGCCAGCAGGGTGCCGAGGTTGCGCCAGATCAGCGCCGAGCAGTCCGGGTAGCCGTTGCGGGGCAGCAGCTCCTGGAACGCGGCGCTGCGCGGCAGCGTCACGCCAGAGCTGCGGTAGCGCAACGCCTGCTCGATGAGGGCCGCGTTCGGGGCCACCACCAGGTAGCCGTCGACGGTGAGCATCGCCAGCTCGGCCGCGGCACGGGGGTGCCGCAGGACGGTGTAGCTGTGTCCCCCGAGCACGGTCTCGTCAAGCTCGAGCTCTTGCTGGCCGTTGGCCGCAAGCTGGCGGTTGATCGCGGCGACCGAGCGCTCGATCGCCGACAGCAGCGTCTCGGGATCGTCGACCTCGACGATCAGCTTCCAGGACGGGATCGGAAGCATCGGCCCGTCGAGGGCGAAGGTGCCCTCACCACCGAGTGCGGCGGCGATGTCGTCCCGCAGGTCGATGCCGACGGCGCTCTCGAGCTGGGCGAGCTCATCCATCGTCTCTGGCTCGCCGGCTGCGACTGCGACGAGGAGCTCGTCGAGCATCACCGCCGCGTCCTGGGTGACGGCCGCCACGGTGAAGCTGGCCGCGGGCGACACGAAGTCCAGGCTGCCGATCGGCGCGGGGTCGCCGAGCCAGGCGGCGACGCCTCGGCGCGGACCATCGAAGTCGAGGGCGCCGTCGAGCGAGCGGCGGTCGCCGTCGCGGGACGAGCTGACCACAAAGGTGGTCGCGTCGAGGACGCCGAGGCCCTCGAGCGTGGCACGGGCGTCGGCATCGGACCCGGCCGCCGCGAGCTCCACGAAGCGCCGGACATCGATGCCGGCGACCCAGGACACCCCGCGGGCGTACGACTCGGCCAGCCGCCGGTGGAGCTCGCTCCCGGCGAAGTCACCGGGGGCAGGTATTTCGCGGCGGGTGGCGGCCAGCACCTGTGACCGGTCGGTCGCCGCCACGAATAGCCCGCCCTCCACGGTCATGACGAGCTCGGCCGTCGGCAGGGGCTCGCTCGCCGGATCCTGGAGCAGCTCGAGCACGGGCGACGAAACCGTGGCGTTGACGCGCGCCACCTCCTCCTCGAGCAGGGCCATGAACGAGGCCGGGTCGTCGAGCACGGCCAGCACCACCGGGCCGCCGGAGCCGTGCAGTGCGCTCGCCGGAAGGGCGACCACCATCTCGTCGCCGACCGCCTCGCCGAGCGGCTGCAGCCGGTCGAGCATCCCGTCGAGCGTGCGGTCGATCCCGGCCGCGACCACGTGCTCCTGCCACCAGGCCTGCAGGACCGGACTGGCGGCAATCCGGTCCTCGACGAGGCGGCGGGCCTCGCCCAGGCCTCCGGTCAGGTTGGGGAGGGCGACGTACACAACGGTGTCGGCGGGCGCCAGATCCAGAAGCGGCGACGAGGTTCGCGGCGTCGGCGGCTCGAGCGCGTCGGCGATTTCCCGCCGCAGCTGGGTGAGCTCGCGGAGCAGCGCGAGGTGCTCCTCGGCGTGAGCGCTCCAGGCGATCTGTTCGGCGATGGCCACTGGCTCGAGCCGCTCGTTGGTGGTGAGTTGATCGCCGGGAGCGAGGACGTCGGTCTGGCCTCGACGGCGGACCTCGACCTCGCCTTCGAGCACCGACACGCGTGAGCCCTTGATCCCGTGGTCGACGGCGAAGACGGTGCCGCGGACGGCGATCAGGCACTCGGGGGTGTCCACGTACAAGCGGCCGCTGCCCTGATCGGCGGCGTGAACGATGAGGTTGCCGCGACGCAGCCGGACGGTCGTCCCGCGCAGCCCTCCGCGCAGCTCGAGCTCGCTGCGCGCGGCGACCTCCACCCGGGAGCCGTCCGCGAGGAGGAGCTGCGCCCCGGAGGCCCCGGCAGCGCGGAGCAGCTCGCGAGACCTCACCGTGTCCCCCTTTGCCAGGTCCGCGGTCCGACTCGGCTCGACCCGTTGGAGCGTACCGTTGGCCGAGTCCACCGTGGCGGACAGCCGCCCGTCGGCCAACGAGCTGCCGACGGCGACGATGCCGACGAGCCCGAGCCCGAAAGCGACCGCGGCGGCGGCCGCGATCCAGAACCGGCGCGGGAGCGACCATCGCGCGGCGGCCGCGTGCGGTTCGACCGCGGCCGGCCGGCCGCTGCGCGCCTCGAGCAGCGCCCGCCGGCAGGCCACGCACTCGCGGGTGTGGCTGGACACCAGCAAGCCGCGTGCCTCGGGCAGGCGGCCGGTGACGAGGTCGGGGATCAGGCGCTGGTAGTCTTCGCACCCCTGGATCGGGCCCTCGATCCCGCCGGCGATCCGCTGCCAAACCCGCTCGGTGGCGGCCGCCGTCGTCCGGTCGTCGAGCTCGGCATGGCGGATTCCGGCAACGACGGTGTCGAGCCGCTCGAGGTCGTGATGGTGGTCGCTCATGTAGTGCCTCCGAGGTAGGGCGCGAGCTCGGCAGCGAGCCGCTCGCGGATCCGGTGCAGGGTCACCGCGACGGTGCCCGGGGAGGTGTCGAAGAGGGCCGCGATCTCGCCGTTGCCGAGGCCCTCGATGAAGCGCAGCACGAAGATCTCGGCGTGGCGGCGGCTCATTGTGGCGAGCGCCTCCCGCAGGCGATCTTCGAGCTGTCGCGCGTGCTGCAGCTGCTCCGGGGTCGGGCCGGGATCGGTCGTCGCCGCGAGTGGCGCGTCGTCCAGTGGGCGCGACGTGCGCACGGCCCGCGATTGGATCAGGTCGAGCGCCGCATTGGTGGCGGCGCGGCGCAGGTAGGCGGCCGCGCCCGGGCCGAGCTCGGGCGGATCGGCGCGGCGGGCGAGGCGGACGAACACGGTTTGCAGCACGTCCTCGGCGTCGACCGCGCTACCGGTGACGCGGTAGGCGGTGCGGAGCACGGCGGTGGCGTGGAGCCGGTAGATGGGCTCGAGCCAGTGGCCCGGCGGGTCAGGGTCGGGCTGGGAGCGAGCGAGCGCAGCGTCCAATCGAGCCTCCTCGGGCTTGCCCTCACTCACGGAAACGGTCCTCCATTGAAGAGATTAACGTTGAAACCAGGGCCGAGGATGCAGGATTGCGCCTTTCCGAGCCCGCTTCCGCGCCCGCTTCCGCTTCCGAGCCCGAATCAGTGCTCGAGGTCGTGAAGCCACGGGCGCGTCGGAGGCGCGCCCGGAAGCGGAAGGGGAAGCGGGCCACCGCGTTCGGCCCAGATCCGGGAGCGGGTCTCGGGTGGCGAGCGCTTGCCGCAACCCGCACCCACATGCCATAGTGCACATCAGACCGAGTCGCAACGAGAGGCACCATGCAGGACTACGTCGTCAGTCTCGAGGCCGACCACCCGGGCTTTCATGACCCGGAGTATCGCCGCCGGCGCGACGAGATTGCCCGGCTCGCGCCGCCGATCGACAGCGACGGCGACCCGCAGCGAGTCGCCTACAGCGACCGTGAACGAGCGACCTGGGCCACGGTCTTCGAACGTCTCACTGCCCTCTACCCGACCCACGCTTGCGCGGATTTCAACGCCGTGATCGATGCCCTCGGCTACCGTGCCTCCGAGATTCCCCAGCTGCCCGATGTGAGCCGCTTCCTCACGGAGCGAACCGGGTTCCGCCTCCAGCCGGTCGCCGGGCTGGTCTCGGCGCGCCAGTTCCTCGGCAAGCTGTCGCGGCGAGTGTTTTGCGCGACCCAGTACATCCGGCATGCGAGCCAGCCGCTCTACACGCCCGAGCCGGACATCGTGCACGAGCTGATGGGGCACGCGCCGATGCTCGCCATCCCGGAGTTCGCGGACCTCTCCCAGAAGATCGGAGAGGGGTCGCTGCGCGCCGACGACCGCCAGGTCGAGCAGCTCGCCACGCTCTATTGGTTCACCATCGAGTACGGGCTGCTGCGAACGCCGGACGGCGATCGTGCCTATGGAGCCGGGCTGCTGTCGAGCTTCGGTGAGCTCGACCACGCCCTCGGCGGCGGCGTCGAGGTCCGGCGCTTCGACCCGGAGATCGCCAAGGACACCGCCTATCCGATCACCACCTACCAGCCCTTGCTCTGGTGGGTGGACTCGATCGGCGAGGCCTTCGCGAAGATGGACGCGTTTGTGAGGGGGATGTAGCAGGAGGCGAGCGAGACCGGCTCCAAGCTCTGCGCTCCCGTCGGGGTACCTTCGAACGCTTCCGCGCCCGCTTCCGCTCCCGAGCCCGACGGGGATCCCTGAGCGACGTGACGCGTTGCTGGTTCCCGTTGGGGTCGCCGGGCGAAGTCGTCGGGTTGCCTTGGGAAACAAACCCGGGCGCGGAAGCGAAAGCGGAAGCGGGCGAGGGGCGGGTGTCTTGCCTCAAACCTGAAAGAACGAACCCAGCTTCGAGGTGTCGAGGAAGATTTCACCATCCCGGACCTCGATCGGCAGGGGCTTGAGGTGGGATCCCTTGCAGGGGCCGTCGACGCACAGCCCGTCGTCCGGCCGGTAGCGGGCGCCGTGCGAGGTGCAGAGCAAATAGCGCCGGTCCGAGTCCCAGAGATGACCGGGATCGCGGTCGTCGAGGGGCACGGCGAGGTGGCGGCACTGGTTCTTGTAGGCCCGTACCTCGCCGCCGCCGACGGCAAGCAGGAGACCTTCCTCGTCGAAGGGTCCCTCGCGGTAGCTGAAGCGAAGGCCCTCGGCCGGGATGTCGGTGATACTCGCGATCCGCTGCATGGTCCCTCGCAGGTGGAGAGGGGTCTCCGGCGGTCGTTGGCGATGATAGCTGACCCGGGGGTCGAGGGCGGGCGGTGCATCGGGCGCGCGAGCGCCAGGGGTAGCGGGGTCGAGAAGCGGCTGGGCGGTCCCCGCATGGTCGTCTCGGCGCCGCCAGGGCCCAGTTGGCCTGTGTACAATCTCGAATCGGAGCCACTCCACCGTGACCGCGAACCCGACCACGGCCGCCATTCCGCCGCTCCCCGAGCGCTGGCGGCTGCGCGCCCAGCTGCCGACCGGGCACCTGACCCAGGTGTGGATTGCGGACGACGCGCAGCTCGGCGAGCGGGTGGTGCTCAAGCTCTTCCCGCCGTGCGCGGACCCGATGGTCAGGGCGCGAGCGCTCACCGAGGTCCGGCTGGGCCTGCTCCTGGACCATCCCAACCTGGTCCAGCTCTACGAGGTGCTCGAGTGGCAGCAGCACCTCATCGCGGTGATGGAGTTTGTCGCCGGCGGTGACCTCGCGCGGCTGGTCGCATTCGAGGGACCGCAGCCGGCCGCCAAGGTCGTCGGCTGGACCGAGCAAGCGTTGTCGGTGCTCGCCTTCCTGCACGAGCAGCACATCATTCACCGCGACGTCAAGCCATCCAACCTCCTTGTCGACGGCGAGCGCCGTCTCAAGCTCGCCGACCTCGGTCTCGCCGGACGGCTCGACCGCCTCGATGATCCGGTCGGGGGAACGGCGGGCGTGGGAACGCCGGGGTATATGGCACCGGAGCACGCGGCGGGCGCCGATCCCGCCCCGGCATGGGACCTCTATGGTCTGGGCGTGACGCTCCGGCAGCTGCTGACCGGCGTCAGCCCGATCGCAGAGCGGACGCCGGCGGCCCTTCCTGACGGGTGCCCACGCTGGCTGCGGCAGTTCGTGGAGCGGCTGCTCGCCCGCGACCCCAGGGATCGCTGGCCGACCGCGGTCGAGGCGCTCTCGGTCTTCGACGCCCAGCGGACGGCGTAACCGCGCGCCTCACCGGTCTGCCCCCTTCTCCCGACAGCCGGTGCTCGGATAGGATGTAGTCACGTGACGATGCGTCGGCGAGGTGGGGATGCGGCACGGTGTGGCGCCAAGGGCAATACTCGCCTGCCCATCCCGCGTCGGGCTCATACGCCCTGGCCAAGGAGGCGATCATGAAGCGTGTCTGGGGATCCGTGGTGGCTGCCCTGGTGGCCGGTCTGCTCGTCCTCGTTCCGTTGTACTTGGCCATCCTGCTGCTGCTCAAGGCGATGAAGTCGATCGGAACGCTCATCGGACCGTTCGTGGCCATGCTGCCGGATTGGGTTCCGGGCGAGAAGCTGGTGGCGCTCGCGGTTATTCTGGTGGTCTGCCTGATCGTGGGTTTCGCGGTTCGAACCGCCGCAGGCCACGCGATTCGCCAGCGGTTTGAGCAGGGGTTCTTCGAGAAGATCCCTGGCTACGAGCTGCTGCGCAGCCTGACCCAGCGGCTCGCCGGGAAAGGCGGCGAGACGGCCTGGCAGCCGGCCCTGGTCGAGATCGAGGAGGCGCTCGTCCCAGGGTTCATTATCGAGGTCCTGGACGACGGGCGCGTCACGGTCTTCGTTCCATCGGTGCCAACCCCGTTCGCGGGCGCCGTCTACGTCCTCACCGCGAACCGCGTCCATCCACTCGACGTGCCCTTCACCCAGGCCGTCAGGTCGATCACCCGCTGGGGCCAGGGCTCGGGAGAGCTGGTCGCGGCCATGAAACCCGGGGGCCGATAAGCGTCGCGCCTGAATCGGGAGGCCTCGAAGCAGCGGTCTCTGCTTGAGGAGATCGTACCGCGTTGCCCTTCTCGGCGGGCGTGGGTGCCCGAAGCGTTGTCAGACGGCCACCTCGGCACGAGCTCCCTCCGGAGGATGATGACAGGACGACTGCTTGGTGGAGACGACGAAAGGGTGGGGGCGTTTGGTGAAGCTCCTTCCCATCGTCAGGATGTGAGGATGCGCGCAGCGCATCCCGAGGAGCGTGCGGGCCAGGGGCCAACCATAACGCCCTCCTCAGGAGCGCGCACGGGGGCCCATGCCCGGCACGCTACTAGGATCGCAGCACGACAAGCAGACCCACGAAGTCGGCCGGCGGGGCGGCCTCGAACTCGATCCGTTCACCAGAATGCGGGTGGTTGAAGGCGAGGCGCCACGCGTGGAGAGCCTGGCGCGGAAAGTCGCGGCAGGCGGCGCGGTGGCGTGGGTCCTCGAGGCCGCGCCACTGGCGTCCGGAGTAGACCGGGTCGCCGACGACGGCGTGGCCGAGGTGGGCCATGTGGACCCGGATCTGGTGAGTGCGGCCGGTGACCGGGCGGCATTCGACGAGGCACGTTCCGGCGAAGCGCTCGACGACTCGATAGAGAGTGCGGGCCTGGCGCCCGCTCGCGACTACCGCCATCTGCTTGCGCTCGGTCGGGTGGCGGCCGACGGCGCCCTCGATGACGCCGCTTGCAGCTGCCGGCAGGCCGAAGCACGCGGCCAGGTAGCGTTTCTCGACCTCGCGCCGCCGGAAGGCGATCGACAGGGCGAGGTGGGCGCGCTCGGTCTTTGCCACCACCATCAGCCCGGAGGTGTCCTTGTCGAGGCGGTGCACGATCCCGGGACGCTCGACGCCGCCGATCACGGACAGCTCGCCGCAGTGACGGAGCAGGGCGTTCACCAGAGTCCCCGAACGGTTACCCGCGGCGGGGTGGATGACGAGCCCGGGCGGTTTGTCGAGCACCAGCAGCTCCTCGTCCTCGTGAAGGATGACGAGCGGGATGTCCTCGGCGACCAGATCGAGCTTCTGCGGCGCCGGCTCGTCGACCTCGATGCGATCGCCGGCCGCGACCTGGGTGGCGGGCTTGGCGGGCTCGTCGTTGAGCAGCACGTGGCCGTCGTCGATGAGGCGGCGGACGCGGGAGCGCGACCACTCGCCGTGGAGGTCGGCGACGCAGCGGTCGAGGCGCGCCCCTGCGAGGCGTTCGTCAACGGTGAAGCGGTACAGCGGGCTCACGGCGTGCGACGGCGCGCGATCACGAGGTGCAGCGCCGACCCGAGCCCGATCATGGCGAGGGCGATGAGCTGGCTGGTAGAGAGCGCGCCGGAGAGCACGAAGCCGCGCGCAGCGTCGCCCCGCGTCCACTCGAGCAGGAACCTGCCGCCCCCGTAGGCGAGCAGGTAGGTCGCGAACACTCGTCCCGCTGACGGACGTCGGCGGTAGAGCAGCTCGAGCGCGACGTAGAGCACGAAATCGATCAGCGACTCGTATGCGGGGTAGGGGTGGAGGGGGACGTGGAGCGGCGTGCCCACATTGGTTGCGGCGACGGGATCGGTGTAGGTGATCGCCCAGGGAAGGTCGCAGCGGCTGCCCCAGCAGCAGCCCGCCATCAGGCAGCCGAGCCTGCCGATGGCCTGACCGAGGGCGACCGACGGCACGATGACGTCCATCGTGGCGAGCGCCGGGAGCCGGTAGCGGCGGAACAGGATGATGCCAGCGACAACCGCGGACACGAATCCGCCGAGGAAGACGCCACCCGCCCGCACGAGACCGATGAGCTCGGCTGGGTCGTGGAGGTACCTCGGGAGCTCGACGAGGACCAGGAGGCCCTTGGCACCCACGAGCGCCCAGATCACGAGCCAGAGCGCGACATCGACCAGCTGCGCGCCGTCGAGCCCGGCGCGATCGCCCCGCCGTTTCAGAGTCAGCAGCCCCGCGACCACGCCGAGGGCCACCAGGACGCCGTAGCTCGGGAGCTGGTAGAAGCCGAAGTCAATGAGAATCGGGTGCATGCTCGGGCTCGTGGCGGCCTGCAAGGAACTCGTTCAGGATGAGCATGATCGCCCCGACCGTGATGGCGGCGTCGGCGACGTTGAAGTCGGGCCAGGACCAGCTGCCGCCACCGATGGATACCCACAGGTGGACGAAGTCGATGACCCAGCCGTACAGCACGCGGTCGATGAGGTTGCCGACCGCGCCGCCGAGGATCAGGCCGAAGGCGGCACCCGCCGCCAGGTGGTGATGGCCGTGGCGCCGCGCCATCCACGCGATCAGCACCACGGCCGTCAGGATGACGGAGTGGAGCAGCACGCGCGACAACCAGGAGCCGTTGCTGAACAGGCTGAAGGCGATGCCGGTGTTGTGGACGTGGGTCAGGGCGAAGCCGGGGAACACCGGGGTCCAGCTCCCAACCGCCAGCCGTTCCACGACCAGCAGTTTGGTGGCGCGGTCGAGAGCGACCACGAGGGCGGCGGTGACCCAGGGCAGGAGGCTTCTCATCGGGTGGTGCCGGCCGACCACGAGGCGCGGTCGCCGAGGAGCGAGACTAACCGCGACCGCGGGCACCGTCAAGCCGCGGGCCGGCTCACGGTCCGGGTTGCGTGGGAGTGTCCTTCGCCTCGGTTCGGGCTGGTTTTGGGGCCAGGCTGGTCCGGCGGTCGCGCGCCCCGGCGTGGACCACCTCTGCCACTACCAGGAGGAGATGCAGCCCGCCGAGGGCGGTCAAGGCCCCGCGGGCTGCAGGAGCGTCCAGCAGCCACGCGGCGTGCGGTGGAATCTGGCTCATCAGGAGTCGCCAGGCGCTCGACCAGGGCACGATGATCATGAGCAGGCCGACCTGGACCAGATACCCGATGTAGAGAGCGGTGAGCAGCAGGCGGGAGAGCCTCACCGGGCCATCTTATCGGACGGCAGGCGGCCGCGACAGGGAGTGCAATCCAAGGTGGGGGCCTCCTGACCGACCTCGGCGTCGACTCCGCTTCCGCTTCCGCGCCCGGTTCCGCGCCCGGGATGTGTTGGGGGTGTCAAGCCGGAGCAACCTTGACGACGCCTCGGGCCCCGCAACCTCTCCGGGATGACAACTTCGCTACCGACCGTTCCGGAAGGCAGGCTGTCCGCAGAATATCCATGGTGTCCTCGGCACGCCTCTGAATCGATGGCCGAACTCCGTCGGGCGCGGAAGCGGGCGCGGAAGCGGGCGGCGAAGCCGGGGGGTTGGCTCACGTGCTCAGCTGACGCTCGCGCGGCGGTGGCAGGTCGGCAGTCACCGGAGCACCCGTGCTACCGTGACCCCGTGAAGATCCTGTGGGCTTCGCCGCTGCCGCCCACGCGATCCGGGGTGGCCGACTACGCCGTCGAGCTCCTGCCCGAGCTGGGCCGCCTGGCAGAGGTCAGAGTCGTCGCACCTCCGGGAGCGCCATGGGGGCGCGCCGGCGGCGTGGTTGCGGGCTGCCCACTCGTGCCGACGTCGGAGCCGGTGGCTGACGACGAGATCCAACTCGTGCACCTCGGCAACAACCCGTACCACGAGTGGCTGATCGACCGGCTCCGGCAGCCGCGAACCGTCGTGGTCCTGCACGACGCGGTGCTTCACCATCTCCTGGTCGAGGCGACCTTGGCGCGCGGAGAGCCGGACCGTTTCGCGGCCCTGCTGCACCGGGCGCACCCCGAGGCGGGGGCGTTGGTCCGCGCGCGCGTCCTCGGCGTGACCGGGAGGCGGGACCCCTTCCTGTTCCCGGCGCGGAGGGCCTTCCTCCAGGACGCGCCGATGGTCGTCGTCCACTCGAGCTGGGCGGTGGCGCAGGTCGGTCGGGACTTCCCGGGGCTGCCGGTGAGGCGGGTCGGCCTGGCGGTGGCCGATCCAGGCCCGGTCGACCGCCCCGCAGTGCGGCAGCGGCTCGGCCTCGCGCCCGACACCGTGCTGCTGGCTCACCTGGGCTTCCTGACCCCTGAGAAGGGGCTCGCGGACGTGCTCGGTGCTGTGGCTGCGGCCCGCGCCATCGGGCTGCCCGCGCGGCTGCTGATGGTCGGCGAGGGCGACCATCGCGAGCTCATTTCCGCCGCCGCAGCGCGGATCGGGCTGGCCGACGCGGCCGGCTTCACCGGGTGGGTGTCGGCCGAGGACTTCGCGCCCCTGCCCGGCGCTGCCGACCTGGGCGTGGCGCTGCGCGACCCGTCGGCCGGCGAGACCTCGGCCGCGGCGATCCGCTTCTTCGCGTGCGGCACGCCGGTCGCGGTCACCGGGATCCGGCAGTTCCTGGAGTGGCCGCCGGAGGCCGCACCGCGGGTGACGCCCGGGCCGTCTGCGTGCGCCGATCTCGTCCGCCTGATCGTGGAGGCCGTCGACCGCGAGCGTTGGTCGGCGCGGCGGCGTGCAGCACGCGCGGCCTATGAGGCCGGGCATCTGCCGTCGGTCGCCGCCCGGCAGTTGGTGCGTGCCCTGGAGGACGTAGCGATCGCGCGGACAGGCTGAGCCTCGCAAGCGGATGCGGAAGCGGGCGCGAAAGCGGGCGGGTGGGGGACGAGCCCCAAGCCCCTTCTTAGACTACGACTCTCCCGCCGCCGTCACCGACTCGGCGCGCTCCGCGAGCCGCTCAGCGGCGAGCGCCGACTCGGCGCGCTCCAGGTTGGCTGCAAGGGTGGCGTCCGCAGGCTGGAGCTCGGCGGCTCGCCGGAGCAGCTCGACCGCGTCACCGTAGCGCTGCTGTTCGAAGACCGCGGCCGCGAGGAGGTTGAGCACCGCGGCATCCGAGGGCCGCAGTGCTGCGGCGCGCTGGAGGACGGTCTCGGCCTCGATGAAGGACCCACGGCGCACGAGCAGCAGCCCCTGCACGATGTCGCGATCGCCGCGCTGATCCGGCGGAATGTCGGCCAGCGCGCGCTCGGCCTCCGCGTACAGACCGTCGCGGATCAAGGTCATCACCCAGCCGCGCTGGACGTCGAACGGCCGGAAGCCGCCGTCGATGGCGTTTCGCAGGTGCGCGGGCGCGTCGGCATCGCGCCCGAGACCGAGCAAGGCCTGCCCGGTGCGGCCTTCGAGCTGGGGGTCGTCCGGGAGCAGGTTCCTTGCCGCCTGGAACGCGGCGAGCGCCTCAGCGTCCCGGCCCTGGCGAAGCAGCAGCTCGCCGTATGCGAGCTGAACCTCGGGCAGGAGCGGGTTCTCCTTGAGCGCCTGGTCGAGCTCGACAAGCGCGCGCTCCTCGTTCCCGAGCATGGCGTCGAGCAGCCCGAGCGAGGCCCACGCCCGATCCGAGTGGGGGTAACTCTCGGTGAGCTCGCGAAAAACGTCGCGCGCGGCCGAGGTGTCGTTTCTCGACAGGTAGACGCCGCCGAGCCGAAGCTGGAGGTTGAGGTTGTCCGGCTGGAGGCCGAGCGCCGACTTGAGGGCGAATTCGGCGTCCTGCCAGCGCCCGGTGCGCACCGCGGCCTCGGCCATCAGCTCGAGCGCGGCGACATTCGTCGACTGACGGGACACCGCCTCGCGGAGCAACCCGAAGGCGGCCTCGGCGTCACCCTCGTCGAGCAGCCGGTTGGCGCGGAGAATGAGGTCGGGGATCGACAGGCTGTCGACCGGGGGCCCGGCCGAGCCGGAACCGTAGACGAGCAGCAGGCTCTGGGCCTCGTCGTCGCGGCCGAGACGGCGGAGCAGCTCGACCCGCAGCGGCAGCAGCCGGCCGTCGGCGGGGTACGCGGCGATCAACAGCTCGACATCGGTGAGCGCTCCGTCGAGGTCGCGCCCGGATTCCAGGCGGCTGTCGATTGCCGCGAGGGTCGCCTCGAGGTCGGGAGGCGGGGTGCGGCTGGCGTCGCCCGGCGCGTTGCGCAGCCGCGCCCTGGTGGACTCGAAAAGCTGGACGAACTCAGTTGTGTAGTAATCGGGGACCAGGGCCAGGTCCGGATCCTCGACCAGGGCTGCGCGCAGGTGGGTATCGACCTCGCCGTGACGACCCAGGGCGAACAGGGTCCACGCGACGCTGATGTGGAGCTGGGCCCGGTGCGTGGGATCGTCGGCCTCGGACAGCGCCCTGGTGTAGAGCTGGACCGCGCGGCTGAACGAGCCCTCGCGGTAGGCCTGAAGTGCAGCCTGCTCGCTCGGGGTTGCTTGCTGAGCGAGTGCCGGGCCGGCGACGAGAAGCACGCCGAGCAGAGCGCGCACCCTCAACCAGAGGTGAGGCGACCCAGTCATGCGCCCACTCTACCCGGCCCGACGAAAAGCGCAAGGGAGGTGAGTGGGGGAGAGGGAGAACAGGTGAGGAGCACGCGCACCCGTGCCCGATGGCCGCATGGGATTGCTTCGCGCCTCCGGATCAGCTCGCTACTGTCCCCCTTCTCTCCTGCTCCCCTTACCTTCTCTTCACTCTGGGGTGGGGGGTGCGACCGGCGGCAGCCGTAGCTCGTTGGGCAGGAGGGGAACCATGATCACCCTCTGGTATTGGGTGTCCAGGCCAGGCCAGCGCACGGTGAAAACGTGCTCGCCGGCGGGCACCTTGAGGCGCACGAGGGGCACCGGGCCGAGCTCGCGGCCGTCAAGGAAGGCGACGCCGCCCGGGGGCGCGCGCGTAGGATCGACCATGACCGTGAGCATGCCGACCTCGAGGGTGAGCGATATCGTCGTGGAGTGCCGGCGTCACGTCGCGGACGATGGTGCGCTCGGGGAAGCCGGGAAGGTTCAGAGTGAAGGTGTGGGAGCCTGGGAGGAGCTGCATCGCGCCGCCGGTGACGCGGCCGTTGCCGAATGGCTGCCCGTCGACGCGCAACGAGGCAGGTGGATCGACGACGATCTGCACGGTCACCAGCGACGGGGTCGGGACGGGGGTGTGGTGTGGGCGTGGCCGTCGGCTCGGGTGTTGGGGTCGCGGTGGGCGTCGGTGTCGGCACCCACGGTGCGGCGCGAGCCCCGAACACGATGCGCTGGGCATCCTCGGAAAAGTACAGGGCTCCGGCGCCGAGCACGATGAGGGCGAGGAGCATCAGGAAGGTGGCCAGGGCGGGGCGGCGGCGCGGCTGATCGGCGTCGCCGACGCGCGGGGGATGCTCGATCTGGGCGTGGGCCGGCCGCGTCGAGCGCGGCGGGCGGGCGATACCGGCGGTGGTGGACTCGCCCGAGACCGGCGGCGTCGCGGGGCTGTCCATCCGGTTGACCGCGTCGCGGAGGATTCCGGTCGTGGATTCCCGCGCCGGCTCGCCCTCGGCGATTTCGGCGGCGGCGATCGCGCGCAGCGCGTCGTAGAGCTCTGCCGCGCTCGGAAAGCGGTCGTCGGGGTCCTTGGCCATGGCCCGGGTGATCAGGCGGTCGAGCTCCGGGTTGCACGAGGGATTGACGAGGACGGGCGTGGGCGGATCCTCGTGAAGGATCTTGAACAGCACGTTGCTGAGGGAGTTGCCCTGAAACGGACGGACGCCGGTGATGAGCTCGTAGGCCACCACCCCGAGGGCGAAGATGTCGGTGCGTGCATCGATCGTCCCGCCCTGGATCTGCTCCGGGGCGAGGTACCCGGCGGTGCCCAGTGCGATCCCGGTCTGAGTGAGCTTCAGACCGGCCTCCTGTGACTTCGCGATGCCGAAGTCGAGGATCTTGACCGTGCCGTCCTCGAGGACCCTGATGTTGGCCGGTTTGATGTCGCGGTGGATGATCCCCCGCCGGTGGGCGAAGTCGAGGGCTTCGCAGACCTGGAGGAGGATGGCCACCACGGAGCGCGGTTCGTTGAGGGTGCCGGCGGCGGCCAGCTGGTCGAGGTCGAAGCCAGTGAGGTACTCCTGGACGATGTAGGGAACCCCGTCCTCGACGCCGAAGTCGAAGACCAGGGTGATGTTGCGGTGGACCAGATTGCCGACGAACTGAGCCTCCTGCTGGAAGCGCTTGCGCACCTCCTCGTCGGGCGTCAGACAGAGCTTGATCGCGACGGCGCGCTTGATGAACGGATCCCAGCCCTTGTAGACGACGCCAAAGCCGCCGCTGGCGATCTGCGAGATCACCTCGTACTTACCGATGCGGTGCGGCCGGTCCATCACTGCGTACTGTAGCGAATTCGCCGCCCGCAGGCGAACCGGGCGGGGCAGGAGCTCAGCGGGCGAGGCCCGAGTGGGTGATGTGGAAGGACAGCTCCTCGAGGTGGATCTTGAGGTCGACGGTCTTGACGTGGACGTCCTCGGGCGCCTTGACCCGGACCGGCGCGAAGTTGAGGACCGTGCGCAGCCCGGCCTCGACCATCTGGTTGCAGACCGTCTGGGCGGCTGAAGCCGGGGTGGTGATGACGCCGATCTCGACCCCGCGCTGGCTTCACGATCTCGCGCGATCCGGGACGCATCTTCGACGAGCAGGCCGGAGGGTGTCGGGTCGCCGATCCGGTTGGGGTCCGAGTCGAGCACGCCGACGACGAGGAAGCTGCCGCCGGATGAAGCCGGAGTAGTGGCAGAGCGCGGTGCCGAGGTTGCCGGCGCCGACGATGACCACGCGGCGCTCTCGGTTGAGGCCGAGGATCTCGACGAGGTGCTGCCGGAGCTCGCGGACGTTGTAGCCGACCCCGCGGATGCCGAACTCGCCGAAGTAGGCGAGGTCCTTGCGGATCTGCGCGGAGTTGAGGTGGAAGCGGTCGCGCGAGCTCCTGGGACGAGACGGTCGTGACTTGCCCTCGGCTCGAGCATGCGTTCGAGGCAGCGCAGGTAGACCGACAGGCGGTTGATCGTCAGGTCGGAGATGCGATCGGACGGGTCGATGTGCGCTTGAAGGCGCCATCGGCTCACCTCACCAGGTCGAGGACGGCCTGCGCTGCGCCGCCTCGAGGACCGGCATCGGGAAGACCCCGAGCACGACCACCGCCGAGGCGCAGCGACCACCGCGCACGGCGGCCACGGAGCGCGGCCGAGGCGAAGACTGGCGCCCGCCGTGGGCAGCGGCTTCATGTACAGCACGTAGACCACGCGCAGGTAGTAGAAGACGGAGATCAGGCAGTTGAGGACGCCGACCACGGCGAGCCAGACGAAGCCGCTGCGTTGACGGCGGCGCGGAAGACGAGGAACTTGGCGATGAAGCCGACGAGCGGCGGGATGCCGGCGAGCGAGAACATGGCACAGCGTCGAGCGCGAACGCCAGCACCGGCCGCTTCCACCCCTGGCCCGCGAGGTCGGTGATGCAGGTGCGGCTCGTCCTCGCTCTCGGAGAGCAGCGCGCGACCACGGCGAAGGCGCCGATGTTCATCAGCGTGTAGGCGGCGAGGTAGACCAGCACCGCCGGCGCCGCCGTCGACGCCGGCGACGATGATGCCGACCATGGCGTAGCCCATGTGGGCGATGCCGGAGTAGGCGAGCATCCGCTTGAGGTCGCGCTGCGACGATGGCGACGAGGTTGCCGAGCGTCATCGAGGCGACCGCGATGATGCGCGAGCGGCGGTCACCCAGCGCGGCGACAGGCGCGAGCAGGTCGAGGCCGTCGACGAGGCGCAGCAGGGCGACCAGCGCGGCGCCCTTCGGGACCACCGACAGGAACGCGGTCACCGGCGTCGGGCGCGCCCTGGTAGACGTCGGGCGCCCAGGCGTGGAACGGGAACAGCGCGAGCTTGAAGCCGAGGCCGCCGACGCACCAGCGCGAGGCCGATGGCCATCAGCGGGCGCGAGGCCGCCGGCGTCGATCACGGCGCGTCCCATGGCCAGGAGGCTGGTGCTGCCGGCCGTCGCCGTACAGCAGCGCGATGCCGTAGAGCACGAACGCGGAGGCGAAGGCACCGACCACGAAGTACTTCAGGCCGGCCTCGATGGAGATCGCGTGACCGCGCTGGAAGGCGTTGAGGACGTAGAGCGAGATCGACAGCAGCTCGAGGCCGAGGAAGACGATCAGCAGGTCGACCGCCGTGGCCATGACCATGGCGCCGATCGCGGCCAGCAGCAGCAGGCCGTAGAACTCGCCGCGGTCGGCGTCGTTGCGGCGCAGGAAGGCGCCGGCCATCCACGACCGTGAGGAGCACCGCCGCCAGGATGTAGATGTCGACGAAGGCGGCCACCGCGGTCGATCGACGAGCAGCCCGCTCCAGACCAGCGCCGGGCAGCGGGAAGTGCGAAGCGCGGCCCAGGCCGCGAGCAGCGGTCGCGAGCGATCGTGATCGGCGACAGCAGGCGCCGCAGCGCCGGGGAGGAAGGCCTCGACCAGACGAGCAGGCACGCCGGCGGCCACCGCGAGCACGAGCTCCGGGAGGATGGCGGCGAGGTCGGTTGGCGAGGGGGTCAGCACGGCGTCGTCCTCCTATCCCAGCAGGGAGCGCACCGCCGCCTCCATGGGCGACAGGAAGGTGCTCGGGTGGACGCCGATCCAGACCATGAGCACCAGCAGCGGCGCGAAGGCCAGCGAGCTCGCGCGGCGTTGACGTCGGTCGAGCGTCCGGTTCTCGTCGTGGACGAGCGGGTTCCAGAACACGCGCTGGACCATCGAGAGCATGTAGACCGCGCCGAGGATGATGCCGGGCGCGGCGAAGACCACCGCCACCGGGAGCACGCTGCCACGACCCGGCGAGGATCAGGAACTCGCCGACGAAGCCGTTGAGCCCGGGCAGGCCGATCGAGGACAGGGTGACGATCAGGAAGACGCCGGTGTAGAGCGGGCACGACTGCCGGCGAGGCCGCCGAAGTCCGCGATCATCGCGGGTGTGGCGGCGCTCGTAGATCACGCCGACGAGCAGGAAGAGCGCGCCGGTCGAGAGGCCGTGGTTGACCATCTGGAGGATCGCGCCCTGGGTCGACGCCACGGTGCCGGCGAAGAGGCCGAGCATGACGAAGCCCAGGTGGCTACACCGACGAGTAGGCGACCAGCTTCTTGATGTCCTGCTGGACCATCGCGACCAGCGCGCCGTAGACGATGCCGATGACCGCGAGCACCACGAATCAGCGGCGCGAAGCGCTCCCAGGCCTCCGGGAAGAGCGGCGCGGTCGAAGCGCAGGAAGCCGTAGGTGCCGAGCTTCAGCAGGACGCCGGCGAGGATGATCGAGCCGCCGGTCGGCGCCTCGACGTGGGCGTCGGGCAGCCAGGTGTGGAGCGGGAAGATCGGCACCTTGATCGCGAAGGCGAGGGCGAAGGCGAGCGAAGAGCAGCAGCCTGCGGCGAGCCACAGGCCGGTGAGCGCCGATCGGCGGCGCAGTGGTCGCGATGTCGCGAGGTAGTCGAACGACCAGGCCCCGGTCGTGAGCGTGGTGGTAGCCAGGCCAGGTAGAGGATCGCGACCAGCATCAGCAGCGACCCGACCATGGTGAAGAGGACGAACTTCATCGCCGCGTAGATCCGGCGCTCGCCGCCCCAGACGCCGATGATGAAGTACATCGGGACCAGCATCAGCTCCCAGAAGACGTAGAAGAGGAAGAGGTCGAGCGCGACGAAGGCGCCGAGCATGCCGGTCTCGAGGAGCAGCAGCGCGATGCGGAAGCCCTTGACGTGCGTCGTCGATCGAGGTCCAGGAGGCGAGGATGACGACCGGCGTGCAGCAGCGTCGGTCAGCAGCACGAGGAGCAGCGAGATGCCGTCGACGCCGAGGTGGTAGCTGATCCCGAGCTGCGGGATCCAGGTGCAGCTGCTCGCGGAGCTGGAAGCGCGGGCTGGTCGGCGTCGAAGCGCGAGCCAGACCAGCGCAGGACAGGACGAAGTGCCACGAGCGACAGCGCGCGAGCGCGACCCAGCGGTGCAGCGCGGCCGGGCGCGCCGGGCAGCAGCAGCCAGGAGCGAGCGCGCCGGCGAGCCGGGAGGAGGGTGACGAGCGAGAGCAGCGAGGTGTCGAGCACGATCGCCTCCTCCTACCAGCAGCGACCACGGCGAGGACCAGGATGCCGCCAGCGCCACGGACAGCGCGTAGTTGCGGACGTTGCCGGTCTGGAGGAAGCGCAGGAAGTCGCCGGTGAGCTCGACGACGAACGCGCTGCGCGTTGACGGACGCCGTCGATGACCACCGCGTCGACCACCTTCCACGAGAAGCGGGCGAGACCGTCGAACGGCCGCACGACGAGCGCGTCGTAGAGCTCGTCGACCCAGTACTTGTCGGCGACGCAGCGTGTAGACGACCGGGAAGCGCTCGGCGAGCCGGCGGGCGCGGCGCGAAGGCCTCGGCGCCGATGTAGAAGCGGCGCGCCAGCCGGATCCGCCGGCGACGGCCACCAGCGACCGAGGCGACGATGAGCACCCACTCGGTCGACAGGCTGACGGCGTGCGCGGCCTGGCCGGCGTGCGCGACCTCGCCGTGAGCCCGCGAGCGGCGCCATCACCGGATGCAGGAAGTGCTCGATGCGGTTGAGCGTCCGGCCGGCCGAAGAGCTGACCGGGCAAGCCGACCAGGAAGCCGCCGACGACCGACAGCGCGCCGAGCACGATGCAGCGGCACCGTCATCGAGCGCCGGCGACTCGTGGAGGTGGTGCTCCGGCCTCGTGGCCGCCCCGGAACTCGCCGTGGAAGGTCATGTAGACCAGCGCGGAACATGTAGAACGCGGTCATGAACGCGCCCGCCAGCCGCGAGCACCCAGAGCACGAGGTAGACGCGTGCCGAAGCCGTTGAGGTCGCCGGCCCCGGCCGCGAAGACCTTGGCCGAGGATCTCGTCCTTGGAGAAGAAGCCGGCGAACGGCGGGATCCCGGCGATGGCCAGGGTCGCGACCAGGAACGTCCAGTAGGTGATCGGCATGTGCTTCTCGCAGGCCGCCCATCTTCCGCATGTCCTGCTCGCCGCCGCAGGCGTGGATCACCGAGCCCGCGCCGAGGAAGAGGCAGGCCTTGAAGAAGGCGTGGGTGAAGACGTGGAAGATCGCCGCCGACGAAGGCGCCCGACGCCGGCGCCGAGGAACATGTAGCCGAGCTGGGAGACGGTCGAGTAGGCGAGGACCTTCTTGATGTCGTTCTGGGCCAGGCCGATGGTCGCCGCGAAGACCGCGGTCAGCCCGCCGACGACCGCCACCGACGAGCATCGCGGTCGGGCGCGAGCCGGAAGAAGACGTTGCGTGCGCGCCACCATGTAGACGCCGGCGGTGACCATGGTGGCGGCGTGGATCAGGGCCGAGACCGGCGTCGGGCCGGCCATCGCGTCGGGCAGCCAGACGTAGAGCGGGATCTGCGCCGACTTGCCGATCGCGCCGAGGAAGAGCAGCAGCGCCGATCGGCGGTGGCGCGCCGGCGCGAACGCCGCCGGGTCGGCCGCGACGGCCTCGCGCAGGCCGGCGAAGTCGACGGTGCCGAACACCGTGAACGCGGCGAAGATCCCGAGCAGGAAGCCGAAGTCGCCGATCCGGTTGACGATGAACGCCTTCTTGCCCGCCGCGGCGCACCAGTCCTTCTCGAAGTAGAAGCCGATGAGCAGGTAGGAGCAGAGCCCGACGCCCTCCCAGCCGACGAAGAGCACCGGCGAGGTTGTCGCCGAGGACCAGGATCAGCATCGCGAACATGAAGAGGTTCAGGTAGGCGAAGTAGCGCGCGTAGCCGCGGTCGGTCTCGCCGTGCATGTAGCCGATCGAGTAGACGTGGATGAGGAAGCCGACGAAGGTGACGAAGACGAGCATCATCGCCGACAGCGGGTCGAGCCGGAAGCGCGACGTCGACCGAGAGCTCGCCGGCCGCGATCCAGGTGAAGTAGCGTCTCGACGACGACCTCGCCGTGGTCTGGCCGAGGTACTGCGACGAGCGCGACGAAGGCGGCGACGCGTGGCCAGGCCCGACCGAGCCGACGCCGACGACCGAGACGCAGGCGCTTGCGCGCGCGCAGCAGCGCCGAGGAGCGAGGTTGACCACGGCGCCGGCGAGGGGGAGGATCGGGATCAGCCAGCAGGTTGCCGAGCATCGCCCCCTCCTACCAGCGCAGGATGTTGACGCGGTCGACGTCGATCGTCTCCTTGCGCCGGAAGAGGGCGATGAAGAGGGCGAGGCCGACCGCGACCTCGGCCGCGGCGACGCCGATGACGAAGAAGACGAAGATCTGGCCCGTCGAGCGCCTCCGCGCCGCTCGGCTGCGCGGCGAGAGTCAGGCGAAGGCCACGAGCGCGAGGTTGGCGGCGTTGAGCATCAGCTCGATGCGACAGGAAGATCGCGATGCCGTTGCGCCGCAGCAGCACGCCGAGCGACGCCGATCGCGAAGAGGACCGCCGACAGGGCGAGGACCCAGGTGTGGGGGATCGGGATGTCGCGTCATCGGGTGCTCTCCTCCGCGCCAGGCACGACCGCGCCGACGATCGCGGCGACCAGCAGCAGGCGAGATGAACTCGAAGGCGAACAGGTGGGTGGTCGAGCAGCAGCCCGCCCGATCGGGGCGACGGTGCCCGTCTCGAGGCTGCCGGGTAGACCGCGCCGGCGGCCGGCGTCAGGAGCGACGCCGCGATCAGCGGCCGACGCGCCGATGCCGGCGGCGGCCACGGCGCCGAGCAGCGCCTGCACGCGCCGGCCGCTGCCGAGGCGCTCCACCGACCGGACGTTGAGCAGCATGATCACGAACAGGAACAGGACCAGGATCGCGCCGGCGTAGACGATGATCTGGACCGCCGCCAGGAAGTCCAGCGCCGAGCAGCGCGAAGATCGCCGCCAGGGCGAAGAAGACGACGACCAGGGAGAGCACGTTGACCACCGGGCTGCGGTGGGCGATGGCGACGACGCGCGAAGACGACCGCCACGACCGCCGCGATCGACGAAGACGATCGGGCGACCATCGTCCGCTCCCTCAGGATGCCGGCAGCGCCATCGGCGACGCCGACCCAGAGGAGGTTGAGCGACCGACAGCGGGAGCAGGACCTTCCAGCCGAGCTCCATGAGCTGGTCGTAGCGGAAGCGGGGCAGCGTCCAGCGGACCCAGACGAAGAAGCAACAGGAAGAACGCGACCTTGGCGACGAAGACGCCGATCGACAGCAGGCCGCCGAGCCAGCCGGCGAAGGCGAGGTCGACCCCCGGCAGCGTCCAGCCGCCGAAGAAGAGCGTCGACGATGAGCGCCGAGGCGGTCGATCATGTTGCACGTACTCGCCCATGAAGAAGGCGGCGAACTTCATCGACGAGTACTCGTCGTGGTAGCCGGCGACCAGCTCGGCCTCGGCCTCGGGCAGGTCGAAGGGGAGGCGGTTGGTCTCGGCGAAGGCCGCGATCAGGAAGATGATGGACGCCGAGGAGCTGGGGCACGACGTTCCAGCGCGGCAGGACGCCGAGCCAGGTGCCGGCCTGCGACTCGACGACGTGGTGCAGGTGCAGCGAGCCCGAGGCCAGGAGCACGCCGAGCACCGCGATCGTCATCGCGAGCTCGTAGGAGATGAGTCTGCGCCGAGGCGCGCAGCCCGCCGAGCAGCGAGTACTTGTTGTTGGACGACCAGCCCGCGAGCACGATCGCCGTAGACGCCGAGCGAGGCGATCGCGAAGATGTAGAGGACGCCGATGTTGAGGTCGGGGGCGACGATGAAGCCGCGCAGCGGCGTGGCCGAAGAGCTCGAGCGCCGGAGTCGTTGCCGAAGGGGATGACGATGAAGGTCGACAGCGCAACGAGACATCGCGATCACCGGCGCGAGGATGTAGAGGAAGCTGTTGACGTCCGCCGGGATCACGTCTTCCTTGAAGATGAGCTTGACCGCGTCGACGACCGGCTGGAACAGGCCGAACGGTCCGACCCGGTTGGGGCCGAGCCGGTCCTGGATGAAGGCGGCGCCGCGTCGCTCGACCCAGACCATGATCGGGACCGTGGTCAGCAGGACGCCGGCGAGCGACCACGCCAGCTTGATGCCGATGACCAGGAGCTCAACCCACATCGGAGACGCTCCGCCGCGACCGGCAGCCCCGACGCCGGCGGCCAGCTCCGCGGTAGCTCATGCCGGCGAAGGCCGGCGACGATGCGCGGCCAGCTCGCCGAAGAGCTCGCTCGGGCCGTGGCATCAGGCCAGCTCCGCAGAAGCGCCGAGCTCCGTGCCGAGCGCGTGGAGACAGCCGCCACGCGGGCCAGGACAGCGCGCCCGGCGGCGCGAAGGCCGGCTCGAACGCGCTGGACGCGTCCGGTCGACGAGGTGAAGCGTGCCCTCGGCCTCGACCCAGCGAGGCGGTCGGCAGCAGCGAGCGTGGCGGCACGGGTCGAGCGACGGTCTCGCTGCGGGCGAAGCCACCGCGACCGCGCGCCCGGCGACGGCCGCGGCGGCCTCGTCCGAGGCGAGCCAGGGATGGGCCCGCGCGTCGAGGATCAGCAGCGGTCCGCCGCCGCCGCAGAGGAAGCGCTGCGAGCCCGGCGCGCGTCGACCAGCTGCAGGCCGAGCAGCCGGGCGCCGCGCGCTGTTGGGGTGGGCGTCGACGCTAGTCGAGCCACTCGCCGGCTGCCGTTCTTGATCCGGCGCGGCTCGCCGGGCTCGACCGGCACCACGACCTCGGCCCTGAGGTGGTCGACGAACAGCGTCTCGGCCAGGTAGAGCTCCTCGTTGCGACAGGTTGGCCGAGGCGACGACCCGCGCCGGCGGCGTCGAGCGCAGGAGCTCGGCGAGCCTGCGCGGATCGCCTCGCTCCAGGCCACCGGCCGCAGCTCGGCACCGCTGCGCAGCTGCGGGCCTGGTGACGTCGCTGCTCGTTCGAGCCCTCGGCGAGGAAGCGGCCGTGGTCGCACATCCACGCAGCCGTTGACCTCGGGGTTCTCGCGGGGCGTGAAGCGGTAGACGACCTCCCGGTCGTGGTGGTCGATCGAGATGTTGCAGCCGATCGAGCAGCCGGGGCAGACCGACGGCGTCGCTCGAGCTGCCAGACCCGCTTGCGGAAGCGGAACTCCTTGACGGTGAGGGCGCCCACCGGGCAGACGTCGGCGGCGCACGCCGGACCACGGGTTGTCGAAGGGCTCGCCGTCGAAGGTGTCGATGAAGGCGTGGTTGCCCCGCGACTTGTAGGTGAGCTCGCCGGTCTCGGAGATCTCCTGGGTGAAGCGGATGCAGCGCGAGCAGTGGATGCAGCGGTTCTGGTTCTGGATCACGTGCGGCCCGATCAGCCGCCGCTCGAGGCCCGGGAAGGTCCGCCGCGTCTCGACCATGTGGGTGGTGTCGAGGCCCGCTGCTCGACACGAGTGGTCCTGCAGGAGGCACTCGCCGGCCTGGTCGCAGACCGGGCAGTCGAGCGGGTGGTTGGCGAGCAGGAACTCCATGACCGCCGCGCGCGCCTCCTTGACCCGCTCGGAGGTCTCCGACGTGCACGACCATGCCGTCGCGCGCCGGCGGTCGCGCAGGCGATCGCCAGGCGCGGCTGCCCCTCGATCTCGACCAAGCAGATCCGGCACTGGCCGACGACCGACAGGTCGGGGTGGTAGCAGAAGTACGGGATGTCGATCCCGGCGGCGCGCGCGGCCTCGATCGAGGTTGGTGCCCGTCGGCGACCTCGACCTCGCGGCCGTCGATGGTGAGCTTCGGCATGATGACGCTCCTCGCTGCCCGAACCGGGCCGCGGCCCGGCCCAGCGGCAGCACGGGTAGCTTCGTCTGCGGCAGCGGCGGTCGCGGCCGCGATGCGCGGCCTCGAACTCGTCGCCGAACTTCTTGACGAAGCTCGAGATCGGCATCGCGAAGGCGTCGCCGAGCGGGCAGATCGTCATGCCCTGGCTCGCGAAGCGGGCAGATGCGCTAGCAGGGTCTCGAGGTCCTCCGGACGGCCGTGGCCCGCGGCGGATCCGGTCGCAGGATGTCGAGCGCCCAGTCGGAGCCCTCGCGGCACGGCGTGCACTGGCCGCACGACTCGTGGGCGTAGAAGGTGCGCAGGTTCTCGAGCGGCCCACGACCATGTCGACGGTCTCGTCCATCACGATCACGCCGCCCGAGCCGAGCATCGATGCCGGCCTCGGCGACAGGCGTCGAAGTCGGCGCCGACGTCGACCTCGTCGGCGGTCAGCACCGGGGCCGACGAGCCGCCCGGGAAGAAGGCCTTGAGCGCCTTGCCGCCGCGGACGCCGCCGCACGTGCTCCTCGATGATCTCGCGGAAGGTGACGCCCAGCGGCAGCTCGTAGACGCCGGGGCGCTTGACGTGGCCCGAGACGCAGAAGAGCTTCGGTCCGGTGTTGCGCTGGGCTGCCGATGCGCGGCGAACCACGCGGCGCCGCGCGTCGATGATGTGCGGCACGCAGGCGAGCGTCTCGACGTTGTTGACCACGGTCGGGCAGCCGAAGAGCCCGACCACGGCGGGGAACGGCGGCTTGAGGCGCGGGCAGCCCGCGCTTGCCCTCGAGCGACTCGATCAGGGCCGTCTCCTCGCCGCAGATGTAGGCGCCGGCGCCGCGGTGGACGTAGACGTCGAGGTCGAAGCCGCTGCCGAGGATGTTCTCGCCGAGGAAGCCCGCCTGCGGCCGCCTCGTCGATCGCCTCCTCGAGGATCCGCGCCTCAGCGTACGAACTCGCCGCGGATGTAGATGTACGCGACGTTGGCGCCGATCGCGTACGCCGCGATCGCGATGCCCTCGAGGAGCAGGTGCGGGTCGCGCTCGATGATCTCGCGGTCCTTGAAGGTGCCGGGCTCGGACTCGTCGGCGTTGCAGATCAGGTAGCTCGGGCTTGGGCGGTCCTTGGGCACGAAGCTCCACTTGACGCCGGTGGGGAAGCCGGCGCCGCCGCGGCCGCGCAGCTCGGACGCCTTGACCTCCTGCGATGACCGCCTCCGGCGTCCATCGCCAGCGCCTTCTCGAACGCCCTGTAGCCGCCCGCGGCGAGGTAGGTGTCGATCGAGCGCGAGTCTCGGCGTGCCGCGGGCGCGCAGCAGGATGGGTTCCATCGCTTCCCCCGCGCCCTCCTCGAGCCCGTCGAGCAGCGCGTCGAGCCGCTCGACGGTGAGGTTCTCGTAGTAGTCGTCGTTGATCTGGACGACCGGGCGCCTCGCCGCAGGCGCCCAGGCACTGCACGTCGACGAGCGTGAAGCGGCCGTCCGGGGTGGTCTCGCCGAAGTCGATGCCGAGCTTCTGCTTGAGGTGGCCGACCAGCTCGCCGGTCGCCGCAGAGCTGCGCAGGACAGCGTGCGTGCAGACCTGGAGCACGTAGCGGCGCCGGCGGCTCGCGCTGGTACATCGTGTAGAAGCGTGACGACCCCCTCGACGAAGGCGGGCGACACGCCGAGGCGCTCGGCGACGGCGCGCATCGACGCCGGGCGAGATCCAGCCGTAGCGCTCCTGGCACAGCCAGAGCACCGGCAGCAGTGCGGCCCGGGTGGTCGGGTAGCGGGCGAGGATGCGGTCGATCTCGGCCTCCATCGCCGCGTCGAAGCGGAGCTCGGCGACCGCCTCGGGCGGGGCGACGGTGAGGGGCGCGGTGCGCGGCTCAGCCATCATCACCCCCGTCCGCATAGAGCTTGCGCCGGCCCCAGTCGAAGACGCCCTTCCGCCACAGGTAGGCGTACGCCACCACCAGCAGGACCATGAACGCCAGCATGTCGAGCAGTACCACCGACGAGTTTTCGGCGAGCAGCTCACGGTAGGTCACGGCCCACGGGTAGAGGAACGCCACCTCGACGTCGAGCACGACGAACACCAGCGCGACGAGGTAGAACTTGACCGAGATGCGCTTGTAGGCCGAGTCGAGCAGCGGGACGCCGCTCTCGTAGGTCTCGCGCTTGGCCGCCGTGTCGTGGCGCGAACGCTGGCCAACCAGGGCCGCGAGGCCGAGGATCGCGACAGCGGTGAATACCGCCGCTGCGAGCGTGATCAACACCGGAAGAAACTGCTCGGCCATGCCACCCTCTCCCGATCCCTCACCGTCGTTCGCAGCGAGCGAGGCCCGAGCCGGACGCGCACCGGCCGTGCCGGGGCACACCGCGCGAGGGGAGTGTCGACCCCGAACCCGCCACCGCCGGAGCCCGACGTTCGGCTCGGGCTCGTGGCTGTTTTCACAAGGTGCATCCTAACCACCCCCCGGCGCTCCGTCAACCGGAAGGATTCCTGCCTTTCCGTCCTCTGCTATGCTCCGCCGCGACACCCGGAAGGGGAACGATGCGGCACGAGATCATCCTCATCCTCGACTTCGGCTCTCAGTACACCCAGCTCATCGCCCGCCGGCTGCGCGAGCTCGGCGTCAAGCGATGATCGAGCGCGGCGACCTGCCGGCACGACCGGATCGCGGCCATCGCGCCGGTCGCGATCGTGCTCTCCGGCGGGCCGGCGAGCGTCTTCGAGGCCGGGGCGTTGCAGCCCGGACCCGGCGGTGTTCTCTCTCGGCGTGCCCGGTGCTCGGGATCTGCTACGGCATGCAGCTGATGGCGCACCTGCTCGGCGGCGCGGTGAGCCCGTCCGAGCGGCGGGAGTACGGGCTCGCCGAGCTCGAGGTGGTGGCGTCCGCGCCGCTGTTCGCCGGTACGCCGGCCCGGCAGCGGGTGTGGATGAGCCACGGCGACACCGTGACCGCGGCTTCCGGACGGGTTTCAAGGTCCTCGGCCGACACCGACAGCACACCGGTCGCGGCCATGGCCGACCGACGCGCGGCGCTTCGTCGGCGCTGCAGTTCCACCCCGAGGTCCGCCACACCGAGCACGGCGCGGCGATGCTCGAGCAGCTTCCTCGAGCTGGTCGGCGCGCGCCGCGACTGGACCCCGGCGCGCGATCCGCCGCGAGTCGGTGGCAGGCCTGCGCGCGGCGCTGCCGCGAGGGCCGGGTCATCTGCGGCGCTCTCCGGCGGCGTCGACTCGACGGTGACGGCCATGCTGCTGCGCGAGGCGATCGGCGAGCGCACTGGTGCCGATCTTCGTCGACACCGGGCTGCTGCGCCAGGACGAGGGCGACGCGGGTGCGAGCGCCGCTTGCCGGGCTCGGGCATGCGAGATCGACCGCGTCGACGCCGCGGAGCGCTTCCTTCGGCACTCGCCGGGGTCGCCGATCCCGGAGCAGAAGCGGCGCGATCATCGGCCACGAGTTCATCGAGGTCTTCGAGGCCGAGGCGCGGCGCTTCCCGGACGCCCGCTTCCTCGCCCAGGGCACGCTCTACCCCGACGTCATCGAGTCCACGGCGGTGCGCGGGCCGTCGGCGACGATCAAGACGCACCACAACGTCGGCGGGCTGCCGGAGCGGCTGGGTCTCGAGCTCGTCGAGCCGCTGCGCGACCTGTTCAAGGACGAGGTGCGCCGGCTCGGCGAGGAGCTCGGGCTGCCGCGACGAGTTCGTCTGGCGGCACCCGTTCCCGGGGCCCGGCCTCGCGGTGCGCATCCTCGGCGACGGTCACGCCGGAGCGGGTCGCGACTGCTCCAGCGAGGCCGACGCGATCTTCATCGAGGAGATCCGCGCGGCCGGGCTCTACCGCGAGATCGCCCAGGCGCTTTGCGGTGCTGCTGCCGGTGCGCAGCGTCGGGGTGATGGGCGACCAGCGGACCTACGAGAACGTCGCTGGCCCTCCGGGCCGTGACGACCGAGGACTTCATGACCGCGGACTGGTTCCGCTTCCCGCCCGAGGTGCTCGACCGCATCGCGCGCCGCGATCGTCAACGAGGTCGAGGGCATCAACCGGGTGGTCTACGACGTCACCTCGAAGCCGCCCGGCACGATCGAGTGGGAGTAGCCGCTCGGCGCGCGCAGGGCAAACGCCAGGTACGCGGTCCAAGGCCGGATCGCCAGGCGGGCGTTTGCCCTGCACGCGCCGAGAAGGATGCGCTTCGCGCATCCAGAGCAGGTAGGAGAAGGTCCATCCTAATCGTCGCAAAATCAGAGGGTTAGGCGTCGCTGTGGTGATTTGTTTCAAATTGGGACACCAGCTCGACGCCGGTCGCAGAATCCAGAACG
>CAVWIJ010000028.1:0-327286 GCA_963754985.1 uncultured Holophagae bacterium
ACACGCAGGCGCTCGAGGAGCGCGGCTTCGGCCTGGCCTCGGTGCGCTTCATCTGCGGCACCCAGGACCTCCACAAGGAGCTCGAGCGGACGATCTCGCGGTTCATCGGCACCGACGACACGATCCTCTACTCGTCCTGCTTCGACGCCAACGGCGGGCTCTTCGAGACGCTCCTCGGCGAGGAGGACGCGATCATCTCCGACGAGCTCAACCACGCCTCGATCATCGACGGCGTCCGCCTGTGCAAGGCCGAGCGGTTCCGCTACGCCAACTCGGACATGGCCGACCTCGAGGAGCATCCTGAAGCAGACCCAGGGCCACCGGCGCCGCCTGATCGCCACCGACGGCGTCTTCTCGATGGACGGCTACCTGGCGAAGCTGGACGCGATCTGCGACCTCGCCGAGCGCTACGACGCGATGGTGATGGTGGACGACTCGCACGCCACCGGCTACATCGGGGCGACCGGCCGCGGCACGCCCGAGCACTGCGGCGTGCAGGGCCGGGTCGACATCATCACCTCGACCCTCGGCAAGGCGCTCGGCGGCGCCTCCGGCGGCTACACCACCGGCCGCCAGGAGATCATCGACCTGCTGCGCCAGCGCTCGCGGCCCTACCTCTTCTCCAACACGCTGACGCCGTCGCTCACCGCGGCCGGCATCAAGGTCTTCGAGATGCTGTCGGCCACGACCGCGCTGCGCGACAAGCTGATGGACAACACCCGCTACTTCCGCGCGCAAGCTCGGCACGCCGGCTTCGACCTTCTCCAGGGCGAGACGGCGATCGTGCCGGTGATGCTCTACGACGCCAAGCTGGCCTCCACCTTGGCCGACGAGATGCTCGACGAGGGGATCTACGTGATCGGCTTCTCGTTCCCGGTGGTGCCGCAGGGGCAGGCGCGGATCCGGGTGCAGATCTCGGCCGCTCACGAGCGGGAGCACCTCGACCGGGCGGTCGCGGCCTTCGAGACCGTGGGCAAGCGACTCGGGGTGATCTGACGGCGGAAGCTCAGAGGTGAGCGCCTCCGAACCGCCCGACAGCGCGTTCATCGACTGGGGCGGTGACGGGCCGCCGCTGCATCTCGCCCACGCCAACGGGTTTCCGGCGGCCAGCTATCGCAGCCTGATCGGCCTGCTGACGCCGGCCTTCCACGTGGTGTCCCTGGAGGCTCGTCCCCTGTGGTCGAACGGCGATCCGGCGACTCTGGCGAGCTGGGATCCGATGGCCGAGGACTTGCGCGCCGCGATGCGGCGGCGGGGCCTCCGCGGCCTGGTCGGCGTCGGCCACTCGCTGGGCGGCACCCTCAGCGCGCTCGCGGCAGCGGCCGAGCCGGAGCTGTTCTCGGCGCTGGTGCTGATCGACCCGGTGATCTTCACGTGGCCCCGTTCGTGGTTCTGGTCGGCCATGCAGCGGCTGGGCCTGGCCGGCCGCTTCCCCCTGGTGCGGCGGGCCCGCGAACGGCGGGTCCACTGGTCGGGACGTGCGGCGGTGCGTGCCGCCTACCGTGACAGGCGCGTCTTCGCGGGTTGGGCTCCGGAGGCCTTCGACGACTACCTCGACGCCGGCTTCGTCGATGCTCCCGGGGGCGGCGTCCGGCTGCGCTACCCGCGCGAGTGGGAGGCGAGGATCTTCGAGGTCTGCCCGGCCGACGTCTGGAGGGAGCTCGCGCGGATCCCGGTGCCGATCCTCTTCGTGAGGGGTGAGGCGTCCGACACCTTCCTGGGGACGGCAGCGAGGCGTGGGGTTCGGGAGCTCGCCGCGGCCCGATCGGTGGCGATCCCGGGCAGCTCGCACTTCCTGCCTTTCGAGCGGCCGGGAGAGGTCGCGCGGGAGGTCGTCCGCTTCGCGGCCGAGGTCCACGCGTGACGGCCGCGGGCTTCGATCCAGCGGCCCTGGCAGCAGCTGCGCGCGCCGCGCTGGCCGTTCGAGGGAGCCCGGAGCGGGCGGCCGGGGCCAAGGCCTACCTCAAGAGCGAGCTCGACTTCCTCGGTGTGGACGCCGGCGGCCTCCGCGCGACGGCGCGAGAGATCCTCGAGAGCCACCCCGAAGTCGACCACGGCCGGTTGGTGGCGCTGGTTCGCGCACTGTGGAAGGAGCCGGTCTTCGAGCTGAGGGCGCTCGGCGTGGCGCTGCTCGAGCGGCGCCCGGACCTGCTCTCGGCGGACGACCTCGGGCTCCTCGAGGAGCTGCTGCGTCGCTCGGGCACCTGGGCGCTCGTGGACTTCATCTGCACCAAGGTGGCGGCACCGGTGGTCGCGCGCGCGCCTGCTGCCAGCAAGGTGCTCGAGCGCTGGTCGCGCGACGGCGACTTCTGGCTGCGGCGCGCGGCGCTGCTGTCCCTGCTGCCCGAGCTGCGCGCCGGGCGCGGCGACTTCGCGCTCTTCGCGCGCTTCGCGGGCCGCATGGTCGATGAGCGCGAGTTCTTCATCCGCAAGGCGATCGGTTGGGTCCTGCGCGACGTCTCGAAGAAGCGTCCGGAGCTGGCCTTCGCCTTCCTCGCGGAGCACATCGATCGCGTCTCCGGCCTCACCCTGCGCGAGGGATCGAAGTACCTGTCCGAGGCGCAGCGGGGTGAGCTTCAGCGCCTGCGGGCCCCGCACCCTGGGCCGTAGACGCTCGCCTGCGGGTTTTCCGCATCGCAATGGCGTCGGGATGCGCGCAGCGCATCCTGAGGAGCGGGTGGGGCAGAGGCCAGCCAGCGACCGCGACGCCTCACGCACACCCGGAGGCCTACGACCCGCGTGCGCCGAGGGGCTCATGCCCCCACGCTCCCAACGCGGCATCGCCGCAACCCAAAGCGAGTTTTGGATCTTGAGTTCTGAGTTGCCTGCCAGCTCCGGGATGGCGGCGGGACCTTCGATCTTTGATCTTCAATCTTCAACCACTTGGACTTTCAGCGACAGGTAGTATTTTTGAATTCTCGTGGTTCGCCGGCGGTAAGGGACTAATGGCTCGGGCTCGGCTGCGGGGGCGGCGGTGCGGGGTCGTCGAGGTGGCGCTCGAGCGGCGGCTCGGTGGCTTGGAGCGTCGCCGCGACCCGCTCGGCCTCGGCCATCACCCGCAGCAGGTTGAGCCCCGCGACGCGAGCGAGGTCCTCCCGCGTGTACCCCCGGTTGGCCAGCTCCACGAGCAGCGTCGGGTAGCCGGAGACGTCCTCGAGCCCCTCGGGGAGCGACGACAGGCCGTCGAAGTCGGAGCCGAGCCCGACGTGGTCGATGCCGGCGACCTGCCGGATGTGGTCGATGTGGTCGGCGACCTGCGCGATCGTGACCTTGGGCATCGGGTTCGCGGCGTACCAGCGGTCGATGCCTGCTGTGACGGCGATCGGATCGCCGGGGTGCAGCGATTTCAGGCGCGCCTCCTCGGCTTCTCCTGCCGCGACCCTCTCCGTCACCCTCGGGTCGATGAAGTACGAGCCGAAGTTGACCATCACGACCCCGCCGTTGGCCGACATCCGGCGCAGCACGTCGTCGGGGACGTTGCGGGGGTGCGGGTTGAGGGCGGCGGCGCAGGAGTGGGAGAAGATCACCGGGGCGCGGGTCGCGTCGAGGGCGTCGTGCATTGCGGCCGCCGACACGTGGGAGAGGTCGACGAGCATCCCGAGCCGGTTCATTTCCCGCACCAGCGCCATCCCGAAATCGGTCAGGCCGTCGTGCTTGGGGGCCGCGGTCGCCGCGTCGGCCCACGCCGTGGCGTCCCAGTGGGTGAGGGTCAGGTAACGGGCGCCTGCGGCATAGAGCATCCGCAGCACGGCCGGCGAGTCGGCGATGCAGTGACCGCCCTCGGCGCCGATCAGGGACGCGATGCGGCCGGCGGCGTGGATCCGCGCGCACGTCGGCCGCGCCGAGCGCGATCTCGAGCTGCTCGGGGTAGGCCGCCGCCATGCGATGGACGAGGTCGATCTGCTCGAGCACCGTGCGCACCGCCTCGTCCTTGCCGAGCTCGGTCGGGACCCACACCGACCAGAACACCGCCGCCGACCCCGCCGGCTCGCAGCCGGCGCAAGTCGGTGGCCAGCGGTGGGTCGAGCGTCGCCGTGTCGTTGAGGTCGAACCCGGCGAAGCGGCTGCCGAACCGCATGCGGATCGCCCAGGGCAGGTCGTTGTGGCCGTCGATGAGCGGCACCTCCGCGAGCAGGCGCATGACCATGTCGGCCGAGTTGGGTGGTTTCGCCTCATCCGCCCCGGCGCCGACGCTGAACCCGGCGGCCATCAGGACCACCGCGAGCCGTGGCAGGATCCTGCGCATGTTCACGGGTCGACGTCTCCGCCCGGGCCGCCCTGTGGCAGCTGACGCCAGTGCGAACGCCGCTCGTCGCCTGCCGCGTCCGGCGCCACCAGGTCGTGCACCTCGTCGAATCCGGCCGCCCAGTCGAGCGGCGGCAGCCCGTCGCCGACCACCAGCACCGCGGCGCGGTTCGGGTTGACCGGCTGGCAGACCAGCACCACCGGCTCGTCGGCGACGTCGATGCCCTCGGCCCACACCGCGTGCGGCAGGAAGGCAAGCTTGTCGGCGGTCCACAGGAAGTCGTCCAGGATCCGCAGCCGGCCCTCGTCCGAGACCCAGACGACGACGCGGCGGCGCTCGCCGTGGAGCATCGCCACCAGCTCTGCCACCTCGGCGGCACGCTTGGCACCAGGCAGGGTATGAAGCTCGAGGCGCGTCACGGCCTGCGCAGTCTACGCGAGCGGCGTCCACCCTGCAAAACCGCACCCTCGGTGGTATGGTGGCGCCGGGAGATCCCATGCCGAGGTCGACTCCGGCCGTTCGCAGTGACGACACCCACGCCTACCTGATCCGGGGCGGGCGCCCCGTGTCGGGCACCCTCAAGCCGGGCGGCAACAAGAACGCCGCGCTGCCGATGCTGGCAGCCGCCCTGCTCGGCGAGCATGCGGTGCGCTTGCGCAACGTGCCGGCGATCCGCGACGTCCACGACATGATCCGGCTCGTCCGCAGCCTCGGCGCCGAGGTCCGGGAGCTCGAGGACGGGGCCTGGGAGATCGACGGCTCGTCGGTCGAGCGCCACCAGTCTGACCCCGAGGTGGCAGGGGAGATCCGGGCCTCCTTCCTGCTCGCCGGCCCGTTGCTCGCCCGCTGGGGCCGCGCCGAGCTGCCGCGACCTGGGGGCGACCGCATCGGACGCCGCCCGCTGGACACCCACATCCACGCCTTCCTCGACTTCGGCGCCTCGGTCGACGTCGAGCCCGACCGCTACGTGATGAGCGCCCCGCGCGGGCTCACCGGCAGCGACGTGTTCCTGCACGAGATGAGCGTCATGGGCACCGAGAACGCGGTCATGGCGGCATCGCTGGCGCGGGGGACCTCGATCATCCGCAACGCGGCGTCCGAGCCGCACGTCCAGGAGCTGTGCCGCCTCATCAACGCCATGGGCGGCCGGGTCGAGGGCATCGGCACCAACACGCTGGTGGTCGAGGGACGGCAGAGCCTCGGCGGGGCCGATGCGGAGATCGGACCGGACCCGGTCGAGGTCGGGAGCTTCATCGGCCTTGCCGCCGTGACCGGCGGCGAGCTGCGGATCACCGGGGCTCGCCCGGCGGAGCACCACCGGATGACGCGGCTGGCGTACGGCCGGCTTGGCATCACGTGGCGAGAGGAGGGGGACGACATCGTGGTCCCGGCCTCCCAGGAGCTGGTGGTCGGCGAGGACCTCCACGGTGCGATCCCGAAGATCGACGACGGGCCGTGGCCGGCCTTCCCGCCCGACTTGACCAGCATCGCGGTGGTGCTGGCGACCCAGTCCCGCGGCACCATCCTGATCCACGAGAAGATGTTCGAGAGCCGGCTGTTCTGGGTCGACCGCCTGATCGCCATGGGCGCCCGGATCGTGCTCTGCGATCCCCACCGGGTGGTGGTCGTGGGCCCGTCGAAGCTGCACGGGCAGGAGCTCGCGAGCCCGGACATCAGGGCCGGCATGGCGCTGGTCATCGCCGCCCTGAGCGCCGACGGCGAGAGCGTGATCCACAACATCCGTCAGGTCGAGCGCGGCTATCAGGATCTCCACCAGCGCTTGACGGCACTCGGCGCGGACATCGAGCGGGTGGAGAAGTAGCCGAGACGCGTCCAGACGCCAGCGGAGGGTCCCCCTTCCCCTCCCGTTGACATTCGTGCTGCGGGGCCAAACACTCGACGCATCTGAGTACTCCACAGAAAGGGGCAGCCCATGAACCGCCAGCAGTGCGTGGCCCACGTGGTGGCGCTCGTCGTGATGGGTGTGTCCGTTCTTGCGGTGCCTGCGCTTGCAGACTGCCCGGAGCTGGTCGGCCGCTGGCCGTTCGGGGCCACGCATGCGGTCGCCGTCTCGGGTGACCACGCCTACTTTGGCAGCGGCACCGCGCTGATGGTCGCCGACGTGTCGGATCCGTCAGCACCGGTGGTCGTCGGCCAGGTCGGGCTGCCAGACCAAGTAGGCGACGTCGCGGTTTCAGGTGGCTACGCGTATGTCGCCGACGGGCAATGGGGGCTTCGGGTTATCGACGTGAGGACGCCGTCGGCGCCGGTCGAGGTGGGGTCCATCTACGCGCCGTGACCTGACCGTCGGTGTCGCGGTGTCGGACGGGCACGCCTATGTCGCGCGATACAGTGGTCTGCGAGTGATCGACGTGAGCACGCCGTCGGCGCCGGTCGAGGTGGGCTTCGTCGACACGCCCAATGAGGCTTTGGGTGTCGCGGTCGCGGATGGCTACGCGTACGTCGTGGACCTTTTCAGTCTGCGAGTGATTGACGTGAGCTCGCCGTCGGCGCCCGTCGAGGTAGGGTTCGTCCACACACCGGCTCGCGCATCCGGTGTCGCGGTGGACGGCGGCTACGCCTACGTCGCGGGTTGGGAATCGGGCCTGCTCGTAATCGACATCAGCACGCCGTCGGCGCCGGTGCAGGTGGGGTTCGGCTACACGCCGGGCTTGGCCTGGGGTGTCGCAGTTGCCGGCAGCTACGCGTATGTCGCCGACCTGGAAGCGGGGCTTCGGGTCATTGACGTGAGCACGCCGTCGGCGCCGTTCGAAACCGGCTTCGTTAACACTCCGGGCGCCGCCTACGACGTCGCGATCTCGGGAGGTTTCGCCTACGTGGCAGACGGCGACTCCGGGCTGCGGGTGGTTGCAGTCGGCGACCCTTGGGCGCCAGTCGAAATGGCCTTCGTCGACACGGCTCGTTCCGCTTTCGGGGTCGCGGTCGCCAGACGGCTACGCCTACGTCGCGGCCAACTACGAGGGTCTGCGGGTAATCGACGTCAGCCCGCCGTCGGCGCCGGTCGAGGTGGGCTTCGTCGACGCGCCGGGCGACGCCTGGCACGTCGCCGTCGCGGGCGGCTACGCCTACGTCGCAGACGGGGCTGCGGGTCTGCGCGTGATTGACGTGAACACGCCGCGACGCCGGTCGAGGTGGGATTCGTCCACACCCCGGGGAGCACACTCGATGTCGCGGTGGCCGCTGGCTACGCCTACGTCGGGGTGGGGGGGGCGGGCCTGCGGGTAATCGACGTGAGCACGCCAACCGCGCCGTTCGAGGTCGGCTCCCTCGACACGCTGTCCAGTCCGGTAGGGGTCGCAGTCGCAGGCGGCCACGCCTACGTCGCGGACTCCTATGCGGGTCTACGGGTGATCGACGTGAGCACGCCGTCGGCGCCAGTGGAGGTCGGCTTCGTCGACACACCGGGGGATCCTAGGATGTCGCGGTCATGATGGGCTACGCCTACGTCGCCGACCGGGACGCTGGGCTACGGGTCATCGACGTGTCAACGCCGTCGGCGCCGGTCGAGGTGGGGATCGTCGACACGCCAGGCTCGGCCTTCGGAGTCGCGGTGTCTCGGCGGCTACGCGTACGTCGCATGCGGTGGGTTCGGGCACCCGAGCTCTGGCCTTCGAGTGATCGACGTGAGCGTGCCGTCAGCGCCGGTGGAGGTGGGCTTCGTCAGCACGCTGGACTACGCATTTGATGTCGCCGCTTCGGGCGGATACGCGTTCCTCGCCGCCTCCGGTGACGGTTTGTACGTTTTCAGTGAATGCACAGGTCCGATTGCGGACAGCCGATGTTCCTTCATCCCGGCGGCGGCGGTGGCGGCCGGAGCTCAGGGCGCGTTCTTCCAGACCGACGTCGAGATCAACAACACCGGGACCGAGGAGGCGCAGGTCAGCTTCCAGTGGCTGCCCCGCGGCGAGGACAACTCCGAGCCGACCCAATCCGACCCTATCGCCCTCGCTCCCGGCCAGAGCCTGCGCTTCGAGAACGTGCTCACCGAGCTCTTCGGCCTCGAGCCCGATTCGCTCGGCGCCCTAAAGCTGGTCGCCAGCACCGAGTCTGTCATCGGCATGAGCCGCACCTACAACGTGCCGGCTGCGCAAGACCGCCGGCACGTTCGGCCAGGGCCTGCCCGCGATCCGGGCGACCGAGATGATCGCAGGGCACCGACCCGCAGCGCATCATCTTCCTCAGCGAGGACCCGGATTCCAGGGCCAATGTCGGCTGCGTCAACGGCCCAGCTGAGACCGTCACGATCAACATCGGGCTGTTCGACGCGGAGGGCGAGCCGTCTCGAGACCAAGACCATGGATCTCGGACCCTACTCCAACAACCAGATCAACCGGATCTTCGAGGACTACGCGCCGGTCAATGGCTATGTCGACGTGCTGGGCCGACAGCGACGATGCGCTCTACTACTGCTACGGCTCGATGCTCGACAACGCAGACCTCGGACCCGACCACGATCCTGCCCCAGGTGCCGTCGGATGAGATGACCTTCATCCCGGCCGCGGCGCTCTGCTGCCGGCCTGGAGGGCTCGTTCTTCCGAACCGACGTGGACCTCAACAACGTCGGCTCCACCGACCTCACCTACGAGCTGCTGTGGCTGCCGCGTGGCGAGGACAACAGCGAGCCGGTTCGCAGCGACACCTTCTCGCTCGCGCCTGGCGCCGGCGTGCGCTACGCCAACGTGCTCGACGAGGTCTTCGGCCTCGAGCCGGACCAGGTCGGCGCGCTGGCGATCGAGGCGAGCGGAATGGATCTTCTCGGCGATGAGCCGGACCTACAACCTGCCGTCGGCCAAGGTGGCCGGCACCTTCGGCCAGGAGCTGCCGGGCATCCCGGCGGACCGGATGATCCCGACCGGCGTCAAGAAGCGGATCATCTTCCTGAGCGAGAACGACGACGTCCGGGCCAACGTCGGCTGCGTCAATGGCGCCGGCATCGAGGTCGCGGTGGCGATCGACCTCTACGGCTCGGACGGCGCCCTGCTCGAGACCAAGTACATGATGCTGCCGCCGTACTCCAACCGGCAGATCAACGGCATCTTCCGGGACTACGCGCCGATCAACGGCTACGTCGACGTCCGGACCTGTACTCCGGACGCCCTGATCTACTGCTACGGCTCGGTGCTCGACAACCTGACCTCCGACCCAACCACCGTCCTCCCGCAGTGACCTTCGGCCTCAGCCGAAGGTCACCCTGAGCGAGCCCGCGCAGCGGGCGAGTCGAAGGGTCTTTCGAGGTTCTTGTGTGGCGATGAGCCCGCGCCGCCTCGGCGGCCCTGGCCGAACTCACCGTCGGCAGCGATTCGTGGCCGTGTCCGGGGGGGTCGCATGCACGGTGCCAGCCGGGCAGGAGAGGGGGTCGGACGGACATACGGCCCACTCGCTGGCGAGGGGGAGTCACCGAGCCCAGAGGGCTCGAGTAACGTCATCCCGAGCGAGACGCGGCGTCAGCCGTGGCGAGTCGAGGGATCTCCCGCGGCGGTTGTATGGAATGGCGATCGCGGCGTGGTTCGATGCTTGAGGGGATCCCTCGACTCGGCCCTTCGGGCCTTGCTCGGGATGACAGAGGGAGGGGCGCGAGATGGCAGGCGAGACGGCCAACCTCCGACGCGGCGTTGTAGCGCAGCCATCCTGGCCTGCCTTGTGGGGTAGCCATCTTGGCTGCCTTCCCGCAGGCTGAGAACCCGGCGCCGGGAGCGGCTCGTGGCACAGGCCGGTGGGCGGTCTGGGAGGATCCCGGCGATGTGCCACCCGCTCGTGGCGCCGCGTCGCCGCGGCCTCAGGCCGCGAGCAAGCCTACCCCTATCAACCATCCGGTGCCTGGCTTGAGGATCTTACGAAGTTGAGCCGAGGTGTCCGACTTCCTAACTTCCCAAAGCCTGGCACCTGCGATCCGATCCGGGGACGGCCCTCTTGCGGCGGCCAACAAATCCGCGAATCAAACGCGGCACATCATCGTCAGGGCGTGTAGTAGGGCTGGTCGCCGGCGTGGTGGTCGGTCTCGTCGACCACCTGCTCGATCTCCGCGACCTCCGAGGTGATCACCGAGGCGATCCCCTGCGACAGCGTGAACGAGGCGCTGGCGCAGCCCTGGCAGCCGCCGCCGAGGCGGACGTAGGCGGTGCTGCCCTCGACGCGATCGAGCTCGACCCAGCCGCCGTGCGCTCCGACCACCGGCGTCACCTTCTCGTCGATGACCTTCTGGACCTTCTGGCAGACCGGATCTTCCCAGCTGGGCGTGGCCGCCGGGTTGTCGATCTGGAAGCCGGCGCCGCTGTCGAGGGTCAGGTAGTCGATCGTCGAGCCCTCCATCCACTCGGCAGTCTGCGGATCGAGGTAGATCGAGAAGCCCTCGAAGGGCTGGCTGGTGTCGGTCGGGTCGGTGTCGGCCTCGCGCACCAGGTGGATCTGGTAGCGGAAGGTGTAGGAGCCGATCCGCGCGGCGCGGATGCGGACGCCGCGGCAGTCCGGACCCGCCTCGGCGACGAACTCCCCGATCTTGAGTTGCGCTGTCTCGGTGAGGCTGATCATCACACGCTCCTTCCGCCCGAGAGTCTATCGCGGAGCGTCGCGGAAGTTTAGCCCGGACTATTCATGGGGTTTTCGTCGCGAGGGTGGCGAGGTGCGGTGCGCAGTGGGGGCGTGTCAACCCGGCGGCCCCGCCGACGTCACAGTGGGCGTGAGGGGTCCGATCCCGGGCCCATCAGCGAACACGAAAGGAGTGATCCCATGACCCGAGCCCTCTTCGCCGCGGCCCTCGTCACGACCCTCGCGATCGCCGTCCCGTCGGCGGCCCAGGCACCTCCCGGCCCGACGCCCGTCGACGACCTCTGCCTGCCGGGAGCCGCGCAAAACGTGGTCGCCCGCTTCCTCCAACTCAGCGAGGACCAGGTTGCGCAGTGGGAGGTGCTCATCGACGAGCGTGAGCAGGCGGCCGCGCCGCTGCGCAACGCGATCGCCGCTGTTCAGCAGCAGCTTGACGACCTACTCGCGGACCCCAACCCTGATCCGCTGGCGGTGGGCGAGCTCACGATCCAGCGCCGCGATCTCGGCGAGCAGCTGGCCGGCGTCCACCGCGCCTACGTTGGCGGCTTCGAGGGCCTGCTCGACGCCGAGCAGCTCGCGCAGTACCGCTTCCTCCAGCGCGCCGAGCGCGCCGAGCCGCTGTTCCCGGCCTTTCGGATGGTCGGCCTGCTGCCCCCGCACTGGCGGTAGCCGCTCGACCTCGTCGACGCACGCGGCCCGCTGGTGCGGGCCGCCGTGCGTTGCGGCACCTCCGCGATCTACCGATCGCGAGTGGGCATGCCACCGTCCACGGGCGGCGCGTGGCGGGTCAGCGCTCCTGCAGGAGCGCCTCCCAGTTGGTGATGATCTCGATCGAGATCCGTGCGGAGTGCTCTGCGACCTGACACACCAGGAAGCGGTCGCCGGCCGCGCCGACGTCGTACTCGTGAGGGTAGGAGGCCGGGGTCAGCCCCTTGGATCGCAGGCGGAAGAGCGGCCGGGGAGCTTCGGCCGCAAAGCCGTTCTCCGTCCGCACCGGCACGCTCATGAGGATGTGGTCCTCGGAGGCGAAGAAGAGCTCGCGTCCGTCCGGTCGCCAGCGGGGCCAGCTCCCGCCATCAGCCGAGACCTGCCAACGGGTGTCGACGGACGGGAACGGCAGCACGTAGACCTGGTACCTCCCGCTGTCCTTGGAAACCGCTGCAAGCCAGCGCCCGTCCGGCGACACGGCTCCCTGGAGACCCTCAGTCAGGGGCGTCGCCGGCCCACCTGCGAACGGAAGAAGCCAGAGCCGGTTGCGCCCGTCCGCCTCCTTGACGGCCGCCAGCACGGCGCTGCCGTCAGGAGTCCACTGGCGTGGAAACGCCTCCAGGATCTCGGGGCTGTCGAACAGGAGCGTCTCGTCGCCCAGCCCATCGGCGCGCTGCCGGTAGGGCAGCCACTTCCCGGTTCGCGTGGAGGAGAAAGCGATCTGCTGACCATCTGGCGACCATGCAGGGTGGTGTCCGTCGTGGGGGCGCCGGCTCATTCGCGAGCGGGTGCCGCCGCTGAGACCCAGGATGAAGACGGCGTGTTGGTTGGTCTCCTCATCCTCGATCTCCACCGCGGCCCGCCGACCGTCGGGAGCGAGGAAGGCACCGATGAACCGGCCCGGCTCGGTGACCTTCTCGAGGAGGTTCCCCTGGCGGTCCATCCACACCAGCTCCGTCAGGAGGTCGGCCGATTCGGTGTACACGAGCGTGCCAACGTCGGACACCGAGAAGTTCGCCCCCCCATTCCCGAGATGGTGGAACACTCGGCTGGCGAGCGGCCGTGGCTCGCCGAGCGGCTCGAGAGAGCGCTCGTCGAATGGTTGCGCGACCAGCACACCGTCCCGCGCGAACAGCAGGTGACCCGATCGCGCGAAGACGGCACGCGACTGCCCCTCGTGGATGAGCTTCGGCGGTGCGGTGCCGAGCGACGAGGCGTAGACCCGGTTCTGGCCCCTGTCGCGGCGAACGAAGTACAGGAATCGATCGCCGTCCGGGAGGAAGCTGGGGAAGCGAAGGTCGAGCTCCTCCGGCGCCTTGCGTTCGAGCACGAGCTGCGGGCTACCGCCTTCATCGGCGATCCGGTAGAGGGACCCTCGCTGGGAAAACACGATCACACCGTCGACTCCCCACGTGGCTCCCCACCAGGCGGAATCGGTGACATCGCACATCACCTGGACCGGGCCTCCGTCGACGGACACCTTTCGCAGCGTGTCGCCGGCCACAAAACCGACGAAGCGCCCATCGGGCGACCAGAACACCCCAACCGCGTCGTCGGTGCCGGGCAGCTCGCGGGTGGCGGCGGAGCGGAGCTCGCGGATCCACACGGTTCGTCGACGGGCGCTCCCGAGGCCGAGGTATGCGATCCGGGAACCATCCGGCGACACCGCCGCCGCCGCGTCAGTCGCCATGACCAACGAGCCCTCGTTCTCCGGCAGCACGATCGAGCTCGCGACGGGCCCGGGCTGCGCCCCATCCTCGCCACGCGGCAGCCAGGCAAGGACGGCGATGGCGGCCAGAACTGCGCCCGCAACTCCAGCCGCAAGCCAACCCGTCAGCCGCCGCACCCTGCCGGTCGGTGGCGCCACCACCGGCGACGCTGCGGGTGGCGCGCCGGAGGCGATGCCCGCAATCTCCAGCGCGAAGAGCACCTCCCGACCGGAGGCGAAGCGCTCCTGCGGTCGCTTGGCGAGGCACCGCTCCACCACAGACGCCAGGGCCGCGGGGACGTCCGCGCGCAGCCCGGCAAGCCGCGGGGGATCCTCGCGGAGGATCGCCGCCATCGTGTCGGCTGCGGTGGTGCGAGCAAACGGCTGCCTGTCGGCGAGCATCTCGAAGAGGACGCAGCCGAACGCGAAGCTGTCGCTGCAGGGGTCGGCTGGCTCGCCGCGCACCTGCTCGGGTGCCATGTAGCCGGCGGTCCCCATCACTGTTCCCGCCAGGGTCAGCGCCGTCTCCGCCTGGGCGGACGCGACGCCGGATTCCGCCTCGAGGAGGCGCGCCAGCCCGAAGTCCAGGATCTTGACCCGGCCGTCGGAGGTGACGAAGAGGTTCTCGGGCTTGAGGTCGCGGTGGACGATGCCCCGTTCGTGGGCGGCGGCGAGGCCGCGGGCAATCTGGAACGCATGATCGAAGACGCGGGCGAGCGGCAGCGGTCCGCGCTGCAGCAGCTCACGCAGCGACTCGCCTTCGAGCAGCTCGGTGACCAGGTACGGCGCCTCACAGTGGTGCCCGAACTCATGGACGGTCAAGATGTTGGGGTGGTTCAGCGTGGAGACGGCGCGCGCCTCTTGCTCGAAGCGATGCAGCCGATCGGGGTCGCTCGCGAGAGCTCCAGGGAGCACCTTGATGGCGACCTGGCGGCCGAGGCGCGGGTCGCGAGCGCGGTAGACCTCGCCCATACCGCCTGCGCCGAGCGGCGCCACAATCTCGAAAGGACCGAGGCGATCTCCCTGCTGGAGCAACATATGCGTGCCGACAGCCTATCGAGCCGGCGACTCTTTCGCAACTACTCGACCGTTGCGGTTCTCCGCCCGGCGTTCGCTCGATGCTCCTCGCGTCCACGCCCTCCGCTCCCCGGCACGCCCCAGGCCGTCCTCTTACCGCACATGCCCGTCGCCGGGTGGGTTGCCCGGAGCCTGCCTCAGGCCACCGCCCGACTGCGCAAGCTCGCCGAGCTGGACGCAGCGGCGATAGGCCGCCCACACCGCGTCCGACAGCACGGTCCGCAGCCTGCCGCGCTCCAGCTGGGCCTGGGCCTCGGCGCTGGTGCCTCCCGGCGAGGTGACCTGGTTGCGCAGCTCGGCCGGATGCAGGGTGTTGCTGGCAGCGAACTCGACCGAGCCGCGCACGGTCTCGTAGACGAGCTTCGACGCGAGGCGCCGTGAGAACCCGAGGTGCACCCCGGCGTCGATCAGCGCCTCCATGAACAGGAAGACGTAAGCCGGCCCGGTGCCGGACAGCGCGGTCGCCATGTCGAGCTCGTTCTCGTGGCGGACGAGCTCCTCGACGCCGAGCGCCGACAGCAGCGCCCGCACCCGGTGGCGGCCGTCGGCGTCCACCGCATCGGTCGCCGTCCAGACCGAGATGCCGCGGCCGATCTGCCCGGGCGTGTTGGGCATGACGCGGGCCACCCTGGTGGCGTCCAGAACCTCGATCACGTGCGCCATGCGGATGCCGGCGACGATGGTGACGACGAGAGCCTGGTCGAGCACCGCGCCCTTCAGCTCGGCCGCCACCTCGTCGAAGAACTGCGGCTTGACCGCGATCACCACCAGCGTGGCGCCTTCGGCCGCGGCCCGGTTGCCGGTCGTGGTTCGAACGCCGTAGCGCTCGGCGATGTCGCGACAACGCTCCTCGCGCGGGTGCGACACGACGATCTGGTCCGGACGGACCAGCCGCTCGTGGAGCAGGCCCTTGACCATGGCCTCGCCCATGACCCCGCAGCCGATCACCGCAATCCGTTCGTTGTTGAGTGCCACTGCCGCCTCCAGAGAACGCAGATTGCAGATTACAGACTACAAGATTGCAGAACCCTTGATTCCGAGACAGGCCGGGAGGTCAGCGATCGAGGCGAGGATGCGGGCGACGGTTGGACAGCTCACGACGGCTCCGCGAGAGCCGCCTCGAAGCTCTCCCCGAGCAGCTCGCGCCGCCATCCCGAGAGGCCCGCCACGTCGAGGGCCGAGGCCGCGCCGGGTGCGGCCGCGATCGCCTGCAGCGTCGCCCGCGGGCAGACCAGGCCGCCCTGGAGGCTCAGCCGGGTTGCGACCTCGTCCCGGACCTCGACGAGCCGCTGCAGGCGGCGGCGCTCCGCCGCGGTCGGCGACGAGGCGCGCTCGCCGCGGACTCGCAACGGTGCGCCGCGCGGGCTCGCGAGGCGGCGGGTGACCTCGGCCCCCCAGCGGCGCGCGAAGCGCGGACCGAGCCCCGGAAAGCGGGCGAGCTCGCCGGGTCCGTCGGGCGGGGCGAGGGCCAGGTCGACCATTGGCCGGTTTCCGAGCACCTTGAAGGGCGGCAGGTCGAGCCGGCGGGCTTCCTCGTCGCGCCAGCAGAAAAGCTCGTGGAAGCGGTCGCGGGCGCGGCCCTTGAGCGCGCGAGCGCCCTTGACGCGCTCGAAGTGGAGCGGGTCGGGCGCGGACTCCTCGTGCCGGACAGACGTCAGGCGCGCGCACTCCTCGACCGCCCACTCCCACCGGCCGAGGGCCTCGAGCCGTTCGCGCAGCCGGTCCGCGAGCTCGAGCAGGAAGGCGGTGTCGGCCGCTGCGTAGGCAACGAGCTCCGGCGCCAGCGGCCGCGCTCCCCAGTCGGCCCGTTGGTACCGCTTGTCGAGCTCGATCCCGAACTCGCGCTCGAGCAGGAAGGACAGGCCGGTCCGCTCCTCGCCGAGCAGCTGCGCCATGATCTGGGTGTCCTCGAGCCGGCCGACGCGCGCCCCGTAGTCGCGGTCGAGGATCCGCACGTCGTAGTCGGCGCCGTGCATCACGACCGTCAGCGCCGGGTTGGCGACCACCCGCCACAGCGGGTCGAGCTCCGCCCGCGGCAGCGGCAGCGGGTCGAGCGACGAGGTGCTGGCTCCCGGCCGACACCTGGATGAGGCAGACCTTGTGGAAGTACGAGTGCAGCGAGTCGGCCTCGGTGTCGAGGGCGAAGCGGCCGGCCGCGGCGCACGCGGAGGCCGCGCGGCGGACGCCGTCCGGGGTGTCCGCCCAGGTCGGTTTGAGCTCTGGGAGCATGGACGGGATGGTAGCAGACGAGAGGTGGGCGACGGGAGCAGAGAGGCTTCTCGACCCGCTTCCGCTTCCGACGGCTGGTGAATCACGAGCCTCACATCGGGCTCGGAAGCGGACGCGGAAGCGGGCGCGGGGACCGGCCCTAACCCCTCATCCCTCATCCCTCGTCCCTCTGCTCGTGCTACAGTACCCAGCGTGAGACCGATTCTCGACATCCGCACGGCGAAGATCGCCGTCGAGCTCACGAGCCGCTGCAACCTGCGCTGCGGGATGTGTCCGATGGGCAACCTCGGGCGCCCCGAGGACGACATGCCGTGGTGGCTGGTGGAAAAGGTGGCGGCCGACTTCCGCGACAACGGCATCCGGGTCCGCTGGCTGCACGAGATGGGAGAGCCGTTGCTCTTTCCGCGGCTCGCCGAGGCGATCGACCTGTTTCCAGGAGCCGGCGTCTCCACCAACGTCATGATGCTCGACGAGGCCTACGGCCGCGAGCTGCTGTCGAGCTCGCTGTCCCGGATCCGGCTGTGCGTCGACACCGTCAACCCCGAGGTCTACCCGCTGATCCGCCGCGGCGGCGACTTCGCAACCGTGGTCGCCAACATCCGCAGCTTCCTCGAGCTCTCCAGAGGGTGCGACATCCGGGTCGAGATCCAGCGCCTGGTCGCGCTGCAGACCTCATCCGAGAGCGTCCGCGACATCGAGGAGTTCTTCAAGCTCGACCGCTATCCGCAGGCGACGGTGATCGAGAAGACCTGCGAGGGCCTCGACACCGCCGACGCCACCGACTTCCACGAGGCCTACTACGGCTGCTTCCAGGGCTATCCGTTCCGCTGGTTCGTGGTGCTCGCCGACGGCCGCGTCACCCACTGCTGCTACGACTGGGACGGCTCGCAGCCGATCGGCGATATGAGGACGCAGACGGTGCAGGAGATCCTCGCTGCGACAACCGTCGAGCGCTACATGGCGGCCTTCAAGGCCAAGGACTGGCAGACCCTGCCTCGCTGCGGCGAGTGCTACCGGAACAGCTCCGGCAAGGCGGTGGTCATGGATCAGCTGCTGCAGATCGGCCACAAGCTCGAGCGGGTGCTCCCGGTCAAGCAGGTGGCGCGCAGGATCATCAACCGGTAGGAGCGTGAGGGCAGAGGCCCCTCGGCGCACGCGGGTCGCAGGCTCTGGGGTTTGCGTGAGGCGTCGCGGTCGCCGGCTGGCCTACGCCCCACGCGCGCCGAGAAGGATGCGCTGTGCGCATCCGGAAGCGGTACAGTAACCGCATGGGCATGGCCGAGTGGGGAGCCGACCCGGAGTTCTTCGGGCCGCGGCACGCGCATCGGGAGGGCCGCATCGTCGGCACCCTGCGCCGCTTTGCGCCCGCCTCCGGTCCGCACCTGGAGTGCGCCGCCGGCGTCGGCTCGCTGGCGTGCTCGCTGGCACGGCGCGGACGCGAGGTGGTCGCCGCCGACCGCTCGCTGCGGTCGCTGCGGGAGCTCGACCTCCGCGCCCGCCAGGCGGGGCTCTCGGCACGCGTGCTCCCGGTGGTCGCCGACATCACCCGGTTGCCCTTCGACGACGAGAGCTTCGCGTCGGCGACCAGCGCTGAGACCCTCGAGCACCTTCCGGACGACGGGGCGGCGGCCGGCGAGCTCGCGCGGGTGCTGCGCCACGGCGGCTGGCTGGTGGGCACGGTGCCCGCGAACCCGAGCCAGTGGTCGGACTGGGACGACTGGGGCGGCCACCTGCGGCGCTACACCGCGAGCGGGATGCGCGAGCTGCTCGGCGGCGCCGGGCTCGACGCCCGGGTCATGGTGTGGGGGTGGCCGTTCCAGCGGCTCTACGACGAGCTCTTCCTGACCAGGGTCAACCGCCGACGCCTCCACACCGACGGGCCGCTCGAGGGGGATCCCACGCTGCGCCGGGTGGCCGGGCTCGGCCGATCGCGCTGTCATGGTGGCGGCGGTGCGCGCCGTCCTCGAGCTCGACCGCCTGTTCGACGGGCTGCCGTGGGGGGTCGGCCTCATCTTCGCGGCGCAGAAGCCTCCGGAGGCGGTGGTCGCACGTCCGGCACGAGCCGTCGACCGGACAGCACCCGCCCCGACCTGTCCGTGAGCACCACCCGGAGCTGGTAGCTCTGCCACGGGACGGCGTCCCGCCACACGCCGAGCAGCCCCTCCTCGACGTTGCCCTCGCCGGAGGCCAGGATCTCGGGCCCGCCGCCGACCGGATCGGCCTCGAGCCGCCAGCTCCCGGGCACCAGCTGATCGCTCAGGCTGAACTGGGCGGCGATGCCGTGGAGCTCAACCGCAACCCCAGGCGCCGGCGGGTGCGGAGGCGCGTCGAAGAGGTAGCTGACGGCGATCAGGCCCTCGCCGCCGAGCGCCGGGGTCGTGGAAACGGGCGTCTGGTCGGCGAGCAGCCGCCCCCGGTCGTAGGCCCCGAAGCGGGTCCAGGCACCGGTCGGGTCGATCGGGTAGGGGAGGATCTCGCTTCCGTGCAGCTCGATGGTCGCCTCCTGGCTCGCCTCGACCGTGCAGGTGAGGAGGCTGGCATCGACGACGATCGTGGACCGGTCCCGGGCGCCGAAGAACCCGCCGCTGCCGTCGATGGTCGTGCGCCGGACCTTGACGTCGGCGTCTCCCATGCCGAGGATCTCGCCGACGGTGGAGTCGGAGATCACCACCCTCGCGCCGCCCTGGGGGTACAGGTTCCAGGTGTCGACGGCGGCGTTGAAGAGCCGCAGCTCGCGGTCGCGCAGCGGCAGCGTCTCGTCGGCGTACCACGCGGTTGTTGTGCAGCTCCGAGATGGCGGCGTCGGCCGGCAGGTGGAGGCCGACCACGACCCAGTTGTCCTCGTCGATGTCGGAGAGCTCGAGGCGGCTGCCTTCGCGCACCAGCATCGGCCACAGCCGCACCTCGCAGCGATCGACGCGGATCGCCTGCGGGATGCCGACGGCGCCGGGCGGCGGAAAGGTCCACGAGTCGACCCACCCCGGTAGCGGCGGCGAGTACACGGCCTCGCTGCCCGGGCCGAACTCGACCCAGACCCAGATGCTGCCCTCGCCGCCGGTTCGGGGGATGTCGGCCAGGCTCATCGTGGCGGCGTCCTGGACGATGACCTCGAAGTTGCCGGTGAGGCGCTGCACGGTCGCCCGCGAGCTGCCGGCGGCGAGGATCTGGACGTCACCGAAGTCGGTGTCCTCGACCGTCAGCTCGGCCGCGCCGGCGGCGACCAGCGCGTGCTGCACGCCGGCCGGCACCCGGTAGTCGCAGCCGGAGACCCGCGCCCGCGCCTGCTCCGCCGCCGCCAGGCTGTACTGGCCGTGGTAGGTGCTGAGGAACTGCACCACCGAGTCCTCGAGCACCAGCTCGCCGTGGCCGATGACCCACAGGTTGCCCGCCACTTGCAGGCCGGGCTCGGGCACGCCGACCACGTGCAGCGCGCCGCCGTCGACGATGATCACGTCGCCGACCTCGATCGGCTCGTGGATCACGACCAGGCTGTCGATGACCCACGGCTCGCCCACGATCGACCGCGGTGGTCCCGTCCAGGCTGAAGAAGGGCCGGGTGCCAGGAGCAGGGCGGCGACCGCCACCAGCAGGCGGATCGCTCCCTGCAAAGGCAGTCGAGGGATCACCACGGGATCCGGACGCCGTCGCGGAAGAAGCCGCCGCTCGGGCCACGGTCGGGCAGGGTGGCCGCCCACACGATCCCGGCGGCACCCTGTTCCACGCTGCGGGGGGCGCTTTCGCCGCCCATGTCGGTGCGCACCCAGCCCGGGCACACCGCGTTGACCAGGATGTTGGCGCCGCTCACCTCCCTGGCCACCAGCCGGGTCACGGCGCTCAGAGCGGTCTTGGAGATCCGGTACGCCGGCCAGCCGCTCTCCATGTCGTCGAGCTGGCCCATGCCGCTCGACACGTTGACCACCCGCCCGTAGCCCTCGCGGCGCATCACGGGCACCACCGCCTGGCAGAGCCTCAGCGGCGCCAGGGTGTTGACCTCCAGGGTCTGGCGAATGGTCTCGAGGTCCACCTGCAGCGTCCCGCGGTCGTCGTGCGGCCGCACGACCACACCGGCGTTGTTGACGAGGATGTCGATCCGGCTGTAGCGACCGTCGACATCGGTGACCAGCCGGTCGACGCTCAACGGGTCGGTGACGTCGAGCGGCAGCGCGACGACTGGGAGCCCGGCCTCTCTCAGTTCCGCGGCCGCGGCTTCGCCCTGCGCCAGGTCCCGGCTCGTCAGCACCACGTGCATGCCGAGGGCGGCGAGCTGGCGGCAGGTTTCCAGCCCGAGGCCGCGGTTGCCGCCGGTCACGATCGCCACCGGCGGCTGGTCTGCCTTGTCCTTTGCACGTGTCTTTCCCATGATCCGCTTCCTCCACCGTCGGCAGAACAGGATAGCTCGATCGGGGCCGAAGCTCTGCATCGGTCGCAGGTGCCCATGCCCCTCAGCCGCGGCGGGGTGCACAGTGCGTCGAGCGAGCCCTGCCACCTGCGCTCTTCACGCAGACGTGCCGCCAAAACCTACTTCAGGATCTTGGTCATGAAGGTCGCGTCGGCCCTGGCCACCGTCCCCATCGCCTCGCCGACCACGCCACCCATGACCTTCGACATCATCGCGATGTTCATGTGCGACAGCCACACCGAGCCGTCGGCCAGCTCGTAGACGGACCACGCGCAGGGCATGATGGCCGACAGCTTCGGGGTGTCGCCGAGCACACGGGCGGCGACCGGAGGGCTGCACACGGAGTACAGGCGGATCCGCCGGAGGTTCGCCGGCAGTGCGTCCTTCTCGGCCAGCTTGACCGACATGTCAAAGCTCGGCCTCGGGAAGCTCCAGCCCGCGGTGTCCTCGACCACCCGCTCGATCCGGGCGCAGGTCTCGTCGAAGGAGTGGGCGCTGCGCTCCGGCACCACCATCTTCGAGCGCATCAGCGAAACGCCGATCGCCGCCGCCGCGACCATTCCGATGAACACTCCAATCGCGATCCAGATCACGAGCATGGCCGCTCCTTTCGTCCGTTGCGGTGTCCTGTCATGCCGCCCCCGACGGTGACGTGCAACCATCGAGCGTCCCGGCGTACCGGGCGCCGCCAGGTGCGCCAACCGCGCGAGCGTGCGTCACGGCTCGTCCTCGCCCCGACCGGCGCCGCGGGCGGCCCCGGCGATCCACCGTCTGGCGCCCGCGGCCGACCGCACCGTGCCGCGGACCTGAGCGAGCCGCAGCTGCTGCAGGAGGCGCCCCACGCCAGGCCCCGGCGAGAGCCCGCTGCGGGCTGCGATCTCGTCGAAGGAGAGCAGGGCCGGTGGGCTGGTCAGTCGCTCTCCCTGCCGCCGCCACTGGGCCCACCAGCGCCGCCAGCCGGCCGCACCCGACGGATCGCCGCCGGCGACCGCCGCCGCCGCGGCGAGCAGCGCCGGAAAGTCGGCACCGGCGACGTGGATGATCTCGCGGCGGCCGGCGGCATCGAGGCCGACCCCCGCGATCGCACGATCGAGCAGCCGAGCGACGCGGACGGCGGCCGTGCGCTCCTCCCGCGGCCACGAGTACTCGGCCGATCCCTCGTCGGCCGGGCAGCCCCAGCCGCGCAGGAGCAGCGCGAGCGGTGCGGCGAGGCCGGCCTCGCCGACCGCGTCCGGAACCGGGTGGCGTCGCGATCCGGCGAGGCGGCCGATGGCGTCCGCGTGGTCGTCCATCCAGGCCGGATCCGGGCTCGCGCCGGGCGGAGCGGCGTGTCGGAAGGTGCCCAGCTCGAGCAGGCTGCGGAGGCCGCGCTCCGCGCCGGCGGAGGCGAGCAGCAGCCGCAGCTCGTTGCCGACCCGCGCCCTCGGTGCGCTGGCGAGGGCGGGCGCGAGCTCGCGGATGAACGACGCTGTGCGCCGGTCGAGCGCGAGGCCGTCGAGCTGGGAGAGGAAGCGGGCGGCGCGCAGCAGCCGCAGGGGGTCGTCCTCGAGGTTGCCGCGGGAAACCGCGCGCAGCCGGCCCGAGCGCAGGTCGTCGAGGCCGCCGACCCGATCGATGAGCGGTCCGTCCGGCACCTGCCAGACCAGGGCGTTGCAGGAGAAGTCGCGCCGCAGGATGTCGTCGTCGATGGTCAGCGAGCCGAGCGGCCACAGCTCGACCTTGAGACCCTGGCTGTCGACGCGCCACACGGCGCGCGGCGCCTTGCCGAGCAGGTGCGGGCGGGTGCCGCGGGCCGCAGCGAGCCGGCGCGCGGGCACTGCGACCGACTCGACGGTGCCGGGCAGTGAGAAGTCGAGGTCGGTGCTCGGCCGGCCGAGCAGCCGATCGCGCAGGAAGCCGCCGGCCACGAAGCACGGCGGCTGCCCCATCTCGTTCCAGACCTCCACTACGAGGCGGTCGGATCGAAGCGTCGCTTCCGGAGCGAGGCGCATGGCGGCATCAGGATAGTCGATCGGCGTTCGGCTCCGGGCTCCACGCGGCTCGCTGTCCGCTTCCGTGCCCGCTTTCGCGCCCGAGCCCGGGCTGGGAAGGCGGCCCCGCAGATTGAGCGAGACGCCCTCGGAAGCGGAAGCGAAAGGGGAAGCGGAAGGGGAAGTGAGCCCAGGCACGAACGGGGCGACTTTCGATTTGAGCCACGACGCTCTCGGAAGCGGAAGCGGAAGGGGAAGCTGGCACTGGCAGCCGCGCCGGGTGTGGCTGTGGTACAGTCACGCCCCCGCCGAGAGGCGGCATCTCCCTGTTGGAGGAATGGGATGCCCGAGGAACGACTTCAGAAGCTCATCGCCCGCTCCGGGCAGTGCTCGCGGCGCGACGCCGAGCAGCTGATCCGCGAGGGCCGAGTGACGGTGAACGGCCGGGTCGCTGGCCTCGGCGACCGCGCGGACGTCGAGCGGGACCACGTCAAGGTCGACGGTAAGGCGCTGCGGCGCGCCGAGGCGCTGCGCTACCTCTTGCTCTACAAGCCGCGCGGGGTGATGACGACCTGCGACGACCCGGAGGAGCGGACGACCGTGGTCGACCTCGTACGCCCGTTCGTCCGCGAGCGAGTGTTCCCGGTCGGGCGCCTGGACTACCACTCGGAGGGGCTGCTCCTGCTGACCAACGACGGCGAGCTGGCGGAGCGCGTCAGCCACCCCAGGCGCGGCCTGGTTCGGGAGTACCTGGTCAAGATCCGGGGCGACCTCGACGACACCCAGCTCCGCAGGCTCATGGCCGGCTCGGTCATCGAGGGCCGGCGGGTCCGCCCACGCGCCGCCCGCCGGCTGTCGGCCTCTCGTGGCGGCACCAACTCGTGGTGGTGCATCGAGGTCACCGAGGGCCGCACCCACGAGGTCCGCGAGCTCTTTTTCAGGGCCGGTCATCACGTGCAGCGGCTGCGCCGGACGGCGATCGGGCCGCTCAGGGACGACCGGATGGGGCCGGGCGACCTGCGGCCCCTCACCGAGGAGGAGCTGCTCGCGCTCACGCTCGACCGGCCCGTGCGTCCGCAGCGCAGCGGCGGCCGGAGTGAGCGTGGCCGCGCGGTGCGGCGCCCGCGATCCGGTGGCGCGAAGAGCCCGGCCGAAAAGCGATCGCCAGCCGCCTCGAAGAAGACGCGCTAAGAAATTGAAAAATATGATCTTATGGAAAATCGCCGAGCGAATTTCCATGGTACAATCCCGCGCCGGCGGAGGATGAGTGAGCGATTCGGACAAGCAGCAGCCGCTCGAGACCTTGATGGCGAATCGCCGGTCGAAGCTCGATCGGCTGCGCGAGCGCGGTGTCGACCCGTACCCGACCCGGTTCCGCGTCAGCGCGTCGATCAGCGAGGTCTGCCGCCGTTGGGGTGCGCGGTCGGCCGAGGAGCTCGAGACCGAGCAGCCGCGAGTCCGGCTGGCCGGCAGGGTGCGTGCGGTCCGCGGCCACGGCAAGCTGTCGTTCGCCGACCTGTCGGACGGGTCGGAGCACCTCCAGCTCTACCTGCGCCGCGATCATCTCGACGATGGCTCGTGGGCCGTGCTCTCGGAGATCGACCTCGGCGACTTCGTGGGAGTCGACGGGAGGGTCTTCCGAACCCGCGCCGGCGAGCTGAGCGTGGCGGTCGAGTCGCTGGCTATGCTCGCCAAGTCGCTGCGGCCATTGCCCGACAGCTACCACGGGCTGACCGATCGAGAGGCGCGGGCGCGCCGGCGCTACCTCGACCTGCTGGCCAACCCGGAGTCGCGCAGGGTCTTCGAGGTCCGGTCGGCGGTGGTCAGCGGGGTGCGGCGATTCCTGGATTCCCGCGGCTTCCTCGAGGTCGAGACGCCGATGATGCAGCCGATCCCTGGCGGCGCCTCGGCAAGGCCGTTCGTCACCCATCACAACACCCTCGGCCTCGACCTCTACCTGAGGATCGCCCCTGAGCTCTACCTGAAGCGGCTGCTGGTCGGCGGCTTCGAGCGGGTCTACGAGATCAACCGGAACTTCCGCAACGAGGGGATCTCGACTCGCCACAACCCCGAGTTCACGATGCTCGAGTTCTACTGGGCGTACGCCGACTACGAGCTGCTGATGGACTTCACCGAGGAGCTGGTCACGACCCTCGCCGATGAGGTGGCGGGTGGTCGGACGCTGGAGTGGAACGGGCGCCGGATCAACCTCGAGCGCCCATGGCGCCGGCTGACGCTGCGCGAGGCGGTGCTCGCGTACTCAGAGCTCACCGCGGACGATCTCGCCGACCGCGCCGGCATGGAGGCGGCGGCGCGCCGGCTCGGCGTGGAGCGGATCGACGAGAGGTCGGACGGCCAGCTGCTGGCCGAGCTCTACGAGGTGACGGCCGAGCCGCAGTTGATCGATCCCACCTTCATCACCGACTTCCCGCGCGACATCTCGCCGTTCGCCAAGTCGAGGCCGGACGCCGCCGGCACCGTCGAGCGCTTCGAGCTGTTCGTCGGTGGCATCGAGCTCGCGAATGCCTTCACCGAGCTCAACGACCCCGACGAGCAGCGCCGCCGGCTCGAGGAGCAGGCCGCGGTCGGCGGGGGCATGGTCGACGACGACTACGTGCTCGCCCTCGAGCACGGCCTGCCGCCGACCGGGGGCGAGGGCATCGGCATCGACCGACTGGTGATGCTCTTCGCCAACCAGCCCTCGATCCGGGACGTCATCCTGTTCCCGCTGTTCCGCCCCCGGGAGTAGGGCCGCGTGAAGGCGGAGCTCCACATCGCGCGGCGCTACCTGGTCGGGCTGCGACGGCGGACCCACGTCGCCACGGTGACGCTGATCTCGCTGGTCGGCCTGGCGCTGGGCGTGCTCGCGCTGGTGGTCACGCTGGCCCTTCTCGAGGGCTTCCAGTCGGGCATTCGCAACGAGCTGGTGGCGCGCGCCGCCCACGTGCGGGTCTCTCCGACGCAGGGCCGGCGGCTCGAGCAACCCGACCAGTTGGCCTCGGTCTTGCAGTCATCCTTGCCCGATGTCGGACCTGGTCCGCGTCGTCGAGGGAACCGGCCTTGTCTCGTCCGCCGAGGATGCCGTTCCGGCATCGGTGGTTGGCCGCTCTGACGCGGTCGTCGCCTCCGTCGACCAGCTCCTCGCGGCCAAGATCGGCGTCGGGGTCGGCGACGAGGTGGAGGTGATCTCGCCGCGCCATCGCCTGACTCCGATGGGCCTGCTGCCGGTGCGCCTGCGGTTTGCGGTCGAGCAGATCCGGCCGCGCGGCGCCGGGCGCCGAGTCCGGGACGATCGGGCTGCCGCTCGACGCGGCGCAGCGCCTGCTCTGGGGGGAGCCGGCGGTCGAGGCGATCGAGCTGCGGGACCCCGGCGACCCCTGGCGGCTGGCGGGCCGCGTGCGGCGCGTCCTCGGCGACTCCGCCGCCGGCCTCAGAGTCGAGGGTCTGGAGGAGCTGCACCGTCCGCTGCTCGTGGCGCTGGCGCTGGAGCGGGTGATGATCTTCGTCGCGGTCGGCCTGATGCTGGTCGTCGCCGCTCTCAACCTGCTGAGCAACGTGGCCATGGTCGCGGCCGAGAAGCGCACCGACCTCGCGGTGCTGTCGGGCCTCGGGCTGCCGCCGTCGTCGCTGCGACGGCTGTTCGTGCTGATCGGTCTCGGCATCGGAGCGAGCGGCGCCGTGCTCGGGGCGCTGCTCGGCGTGGCGGTCGCGACGGCTCTCGACTGCCACCGGCGCGCTGCCGTTGCCGCGCGGCGTGTTCCTGGCGTCGTCGGTTCCCTTCCGGTCGGACCCCCGGATGGTGTCCCTGGTCGTCGTCGCTCGCGCTGGTCCTGTCGGCCGCGGTGCCTCGTGGCTCCCGTCGCGGATGGTGGCGCGACGCGAGCCGGCGGAGGGGCTCCGCTATGAGTGAGCGGTCGATGGTGCGGCTGCGGGGCGTCGCCAAGGGCTACGGGGCCGCGACGACGCGGGTGGAGGTGCTGCGGGACCTCGACCTCGACGTCGAGCGCGGCGAGCTGCTGGCGGTGGTCGGCCCTTCGGGAGTGGGCAAGAGCACGCTGCTCCACCTGGTCGGCCTGCTCGATCGACCCGAGGCGGGGAAGCCTCGAGCTCGACGGCGACGCGGTCGGCGAGCTCGACGGCGAGGTCCGCGCCGGCCTGCGCAACCGGCTCATCGGATTCGTCTTCCAGCACCACCACCTGCTCGACGAGCTCGACGCCCGCGACAACGTGGCGCTGCCCCTGCGGATCGCCAAGTGGCCGGCCCGGCGCGCCCGCGCCCGCGCCGAGGAGCTGCTCGGCGTCGGTCGCCCTCACCGAGCGAGCCAGCCACTTCCCCGATCAGCTGTCCGGAGGGGAGCAGCAGCGGGTCGCGGTCGCTCGCGCCCTGGCCGCGTCACCGCGCCTGCTCCTGGCCGACGAGCCGACCGGAAACCTCGACCACGCCAACGCGCGAGCAGGTGTTCGCGCTGATCCGCGAGCTTCATTTGATGGTCGGTCTGACTTCAATTATAGTGACCCACAACGAGGCGATGGCCCGCAGGTGCGATCGTATCTTCCGGCTCGCGCCGCCGGGCGAACGTTCCGGTTATGTTCGAACGATTTAACGAGCACGTCCGGCGAAGCTTGTTCTTCGCCCGTTACGAGGCGAGTCGCTCGTCAGGCCGTGCCATCGGCACCGAGCACCTGCTGCTCGGGATGCTGCGCGAGGCGGATCCGGTCCTGACCGGCCTCCTGCGCCGGCATCGACGGCAGCGTCAAGGAGCTGCGCGACGAGCTGCTCGGCGACCGGGTCGCGCTGGAGCGCGTCAGCACCTCGCCCGACCTGCCGCTGGCCGAGGACACCAAGAAGGCCCTGGCCTTCGCGGTTCACGAGGCCGAGAGCATGGGTCATGGGTCGGTCGGCACCGAGCATTTGCTGCTCGGCCTGCTGCGGGTGGACAGCTCCACCGCCGCCCAGTACCTCAGCGCACACGGCTTCGACCTCTTCCAGCTTCGCGAGGAGGTCGTGCGGCAGGGTCGCGAGGTCGAGGCCGAGGCCTCCTCGCAGGCGACGCCCCACATCAGCGAGTATCGCACGGGACCTCACCGCGCTGGCGGCCGAGGGCGGCTTCGACCCCCTGATCGGCCGCGACGGCGAGGTCGAGCGAGTGATCCAGATCCTCTGCCGGCGGACCAAGAACAACCCGCTGCTGCTCGGTGAGGCCGGCGTCGGGAAGACCGCGATCGTCGAGGGGCTCGCCACCCGCATCGTCGAGGGCAACGTGCCCTCGCTGCTCGCCGACCGGCGGATCCTCGCTCTCGACCTGTCGCTGCTGGTGGCCGGGACCAAGTACCGCGGCCAGTTCGAGGAGCGGCTGAAGGGCCTGTTGAAGGAGCTGCAGCCAGCGGCGCGAGATCATCGTCTTCATCGACGAGATCCACTCCCTGATCGGGACCGGCTCGGCCGAGGGGTCGCTCGACGCGGCCAACATCCTCAAACCGGCGCTGTCGCGGGGCGAGATCACCTGCATCGGCTCGACGACGATGCGCGAGTACCGCAAGTACGTGGAGAAGGACCGGGCGCTGTCGCGCCGCTTCCAGGCCATCAACGTCCTCCAGCCGACCGAGGACCAGACGATCGCCATCCTGCGCGGCATTCAGTCGCGCTACGAGGAGTTCCACGGCGTCCGCTACTCCGACGAGGCGATCCGGACCGCAGTCAGCCACGCCGGCCGCTACATCACCGACCGGTCGTTCCCGGACAAGGCGATCGACGTCGTCGACGAGGCGGGCGCCAGGGTCAAGCTTCGCCGGGTGTCCTCGACGTCGGCGCTGCGTCACGTCCAGTCCGAGATCCGGCGCGTGGTCGGCGAGATGAAGGACGCCATCTCGCGCAAGGACTTCGAGTCGGCGGTGGAGCTGCGCGAGGAGGAGCTGCGGCTCCGCGAGGAGCTCGCGATGCTCGAGCAGACCCATGCCGCGGAGCCCAGCGAGGCGGTGGTAGTTGCCCGGTCGGACATCGAGGAGGTGGTCTCGTCCTGGACCGGCGTGCCGGTCACCGCGCTCGAGGAGGACGAGGCCGACCGGCTGCTCCGCATGGAGGAGATCCTGCGCCAGCGGGTGGTCGGCCAGGACGACGCGATCAAGGCGCTGGCGCGCGCGATCCGGCGCAGCCGGCTCGGCGTGACGAGCCCATTTCGGCCGATCGGATCGTTCATCTTCCTCGGGCCGTCCGGCGTCGGCAAGACCGAGGTCGCCCGCCAGCTCGCGCACTACCTGTTCCAGGACCACCGGCGGCTGGTGCGCTTCGACATGTCCGAGTACATGGAGAAGCACACCGTTTCCCGGCTGATCGGCTCGCCGCCGGGCTATGTCGGATTCGAGGAGGGGGGCCAGCTGTCGGAGCAGGTGCGCCGCCAGCCCTACTCGGTGATCCTGCTCGATGAGATCGAGAAGGCCCATCCCGACATCTACAACCTGCTGCTGCAGGTGCTCGAGGATGGCCGGCTCACGGACAACTACGGCAATGTGATCGACTTCACCAACACCCTGATCATCATGACCTCGAATCTCGGCAGCCGCGACCTCGCGGACTCCGATCGGGTCGGTTTCGCGAGCGAGCGGCCGAGCCTCGAGTCGGCGCATGTCCGCGAGGTTGTCGACCGCCAGCTCCGGCGGCACTTCCCGCCCGAGTTCCTCAACCGTCTGGACGACGTGATCGTCTTTGGCGCCCTGTCGGAGCCGAGCATGCTGCGGGTCGCCGAGATCCTGCTCGACGAGACCGCCGACAACCTCACCCGGCAGCGGGTTACCATCACCTACGAAAAGGACGTGCCGGCGTGGCTGCTCGCGCAGTGCGGCGTGGATCCGCAGGCCGGAGCGCGTCCCCTGAGGCGGCTGGTCAAGCTGTGGGTCGAGGACGCCGTCGCCGACTACCTGATCCTGAACCGCCACGGCGACGAGGTGGCATTGAACATGTACCTGCGCGACGGCCAGCCCGTGGTCGAGGCGATCGACGCGGTCCATCACGGCGAGGATCGCCGGTGAGGCTCCACCTGCCGGCGCTTCTGCTCGGGCTGGCGCTCGCCGGATTGCCGGCGCTCGCCGGGGAGGGAGCGGCGGCCGACGAGGGCGCCGAGGTCCTGATCGCCGACGTCGTGGTCGAGGGCGGCGTCACGGTGACGGCCGACACGGTGTCGTACTACCTGGGCTTCGCCCAAGGCGATCCGTTCGACCCCGAGCTCGTCGCGGAGGGCTTCCACCGGCTGTGGGACTCCGGGCTGTTCGAGGATGTCCGCATCGAGCTGGAGCCGACCGCCGAGGGCGAGGTCATCGCCTACGTGGTGGTCGTCGAGCGCCCGTTCGTGACGAACGTCATCTTCGAGGGCAACAAGAAGCTCAAGGAGTCCGACATCAAGGACCGGCTCGATGAGCGCGGCATCGAGATTCCGCGCAACGTGCCGCTACGAATGTCCGAGCTCGAACGGATCGAGTCCGCCATCAAAGAGCTCTACGACGAGGACGGGTACCGCTCGGCGCAGGTGGCGTTCCGGGTCGACGAGGTCGCCGCCAACAAGCGCCAGGTGGTCTACACCATCGAGGAGGGCGGCAAGGTCAAGATCTCCGAGATCGACTTCGTCGGCAACGAGATCTTCTCCGACTCCAAGCTCCAGGGAGCTCTGAAGAAGACCAAGGAGACCGGGCTGCTCCAGATGTTTGGCGACAAGACCGTGTTCTCCGCGGAGTCGTGGGAGGAGGACCGCGACAACCTGCGCAAGTACTACCTCGACCGCGGGTATATCGACGTCAAGATCGGCGAGCCGCAGATCGAGATGGTCGCCGACAACCCCGATGCCGAGACCCTCAAGAAGCAGGACTTCAAGCTGGTGGTCAAGATCCCGATCGAGGAGGGCGAGCCCTATGCCATGGGCACGCTCTCGGTCGAGGGCACCGAGGCCTACGACGGAGAACGGCTTACCACCTTCTTCGAGGTCCAGCCAGGCCAGACCTACAGCAACAAGGCGGTCGAGGACGGCATGGAGAAGGTCCGGGAGCTCTACCAGAACACGGGCTACTTCTACGCCTACACCAACCAGGTGTGGAAGCCGCGGGAGGGCGAGGAGAGGATCGTGGACGTCGTGGTGGACGTCTTCGAGGGCGACCGCTTCCGCCTCGGGCGCCTCGAGTTCTCCGGCAACACCAACACCCGCGACAAGGTGCTGCGGCGCGAGTTCCGGCTTCCTGAGGGCGCCTACATGAACACCGGGGTGTTCCGCTCGTCGGTTTTCAAGGTCAACGCCCTGGGCTACTTCAAGCTCGACGAGGAGCCGGTGGAGTTCGACATCGACGACGAGGAGAAGCGGATCAACGTCGTCGTCAAGGGCCAGGAGGTGGGCCGCAACGACGTCCAGTTCGGCGCCGGCTACTCGGAGCTCGACGGGTTCTTCGTGCAGGCCCAGTTCAACACCCGCAACTTCCTCGGCCGCGGCAACTCGTTCGGAGTGTCGCTGCAGATCGGGCAGGCGCTCGGACTACTACACCCTGTCCTACACCGAGCCCTACTTCCTCGACCGCCGGATTCTGCTCGGCGGGTCGATCTTCAAGACCAACCTCGAGGCAACCGACTTCTACCCGGGAGACGACCGGCGCCAGCGTGAGCATCGGGCTCGGCGTCGGCACCTTCTCCTCGGTCAGCGGTGTCTTCGCGTGGGAGGACGTCTACTCCGAGTACGACATCCAGCGCACGGGCTTCCCGGGCGACCCAACCGGCGGGCACGGCCGGCCGGTCGACCCGCCGCCGATCGAGCCGACGCCGCGCGAGGTACGCCGTCGAGGTCTTCGAGGGCCAGACCTCGTCGTTCACGCCGAGCTACATGTTCGACAGCCGGGACGATCCCTTCGACCCCAACAAGGGGAAGCGCTTCAGCGGCCGGCTCCGCCTCGCCGGCGGGCCGCTGGGCGGCAACTTCGACTACGTCCGGCCCGAGATCAGCTGGCTCCAGTTCGCCTCGCTCAACAAGAAGTGGGTCGTCGCCTACCACGGCGAGGTGGGGCAGTTCTTCCCCTACGACGGCACCGAGGTGCCGCTGTATGAGCGCTACCGCCTCGGCGGCGACCGGACGATCCGCGGTTTCGAGTACTACACGATCCTGCCGCGAACCGAGGAGGGGCGCTACTTCCTGACCGAAGGCGGGTCGCGCATGGGCGGCGACCGCTACTGGCTGGGCAATATCGAGCTACAGTATCGGGTGGGAGGTCCGGTCAAGGTGGTGGCGTTCTTCGACACCGGCAACACCTACCACGAAGACCAGGGTTGGGATCTCAACCTGTGGCGGAAGTCGACCGGCCTGGAGATGAGGGTCTTCCTGCCGATCTTCCAGGCCCCGATCCGGTTCATCTACGGCATCAACCTCGATCCCTTCCCGGACGAGGACTCGAGCGACTTTTCGTTCTCCATCGGGACCACGTTCTGACCCCCGAGAGAACGACGAATCAGGAGGTTCAGGGAATGAAACGAATGATGGTGTGTGGTGCTTGGCTCCTCGCGCTGACGGCGCTGGCGCTTCCGGCGGCGGCGCAGGCCACGCTGGCGGTGATCGACGTCCAGCGCGTGGTCACCGACTCCGACCCCGGCAAGGAGTCTCTCCAGCGACTGATGACGCTCCAGAATGCAGAAGATCGAGGAGGGTCGCAACCTCCAGACCGAGCTCGACTGCGCTGCGCGAGCAGTTCAACAAGCAGCGGCTCACGCTCTCCGAGCAGAAGCTCGAGGAGATGACTGGCCAGATCGAGGACAGGACGATCGCGCTGCAGCGTTTCGAGGACGACGCGAAGCGCTCACTCGATGAGGCCCGGCGCACGGCTCTCGGCCGGCTCGAGCAGCAGATCATGCCGATCATCAACGAGATCGGGAAGGAGCGCGGCCTGACCCTGATCTTCAACAAGTTCCAGGATTCGGGCATCGTCTACGCCGACGACGCGGTCGACATCACCGACGAAGTGATCCGGCGCTTCAACACCGCCGAGTGATGCGCCTCGCCGAGCTTGCCGACCGTCTCGGCGCGACCCTGATCGGGGACGGGGAGCGGCCGGTCGTCGCCGTGCGGCCGCTTGAAGCGGCAGGGTCCGACGACCTGAGCTTCCTGCACAACCCGAAGTACGTGGCCCAGGCCAGGGCATCGCGAGCCGGGGCGATCCTCCTCCGCGATCCAGACACGCTGCCGGGCCGCGTCCTGTTGGTCTGCGACGAGCCGTATCTCGCGCTGGCGAGAGCCATCGAGCTGCTGCACCCCGCGGAGGCCGAACCGCCGGGGGTTCACCCCTCGGCCGTCGTCGCCGCCGACGCAGTCGTCGGCGCGGGGGCTTCGGTCGGGCCGTGCGTGGTGGTCGGCTCCGGCTGCCGGATCGGCGAGCGCTCGGTGATCGGCGCCGGCTGCGTGCTCGGCCGCCGGGTGGAGGTTGGTGAGAGCTGCCTGCTCCACCCCCGGGTCGTCATCGAGGACGGCTGCCGGGTCGGCGACCGTTGCATCCTGCATGCCGGAGTGGTGGTCGGCTCCGACGGCTACGGCTTCGCGACGGTTGCCGGCGTGCACCACAAGGTCCCGCAGGTCGGCATCGTGGTGATCGAGGACGACGTCGAGCTCGGCGCCAACGTCTGCGTCGACCGGGCGACGCTCGGCGAGACCCGGATCGGGCGGGGCACCAAGGTCGACAACCTGGTCCAGATCGCGCACAACGTGCAGGTCGGCGAGGGCTGTCTGCTGGTCGCTCAGGTCGGCATCTCGGGCTCCACCACCATCGGGCATCACAGTGTATTTGCGGGCCAGTCCGGCGCCGCCGGCCACCTGCACATCGGCAGCCGCGTCGTGGTCGGCGCCAAGAGCGCGGTGTACAAGGACGTGCCCGACGGCGAGTTCGTGACCGGCATTCCGGCGCGGCCGCATCGCGAGTGGTTGAAGGCGAACGCCGGCCTCCAGCGGCTCGACCAGCTCCGGGAGCGCCTCGCGCGGCTCGAAGCGCAGGTCCGGCGGCTCGAGGCTCCGGAAGAGGGGGGTGACCGATGATGGACATCGAGCGGATCCTGGAGGTGCTGCCGCACCGCTACCCGTTCCTGCTCATCGACCGCGTCCTCGAGCTCGAGTCAACGCGCGTGCGGGCACTCAAGAACGTGACCGCCAATGAGGCGTTCTTCGTCGGCCACTTCCCGCAGAAGAAGGTGATGCCGGGGGTGCTGATCGTCGAGGCGATGGCGCAGGCCAGCGGCTGCATGATGCTCAGCCAGGCGGGGCCGCACGAGGGCAAGCTGATCTACTTCACCGGCATCGACAACTGCCGATTTCGCAGGCCTGTCGTACCCGGCGACCAGCTCGTCATCGAGGTCGAGCTGGTGGCGAAGCGATCGACCGTCGCCAAGATGCACGGGCGCGCAACGGTCGACGGTGAGCTTGTGTGCGAGGCGGACCTGATGTCCGCCGCGGTGGAGGTTTGATGGGAACGAAGATACACACGACGGCGCTGGTCGATGCCAAGGCCGAGCTCGCCGACGGCGTCGAGGTCGGTCCGTACGCCGTCATCGAGGCCGGCGTCGTGATCGGCGAGGGCACCTTCGTCGGCCCGTTCTGCAGACTGGCGGGGCCAACCACGATCGGGGCCGGCAATCGCTTCGAAAGCCACTGCGCGATCGGTGGGCCGCCGCAGGACCTCAAGTACAACGGAGAGCCCACGCGGCTCGAGATCGGCGACCGCAACACGTTTCGCGAGTTCGTGACCTTCAACCGCGGCACGCCGGGCGGCGGTGGCGTCACAACCGTCGCCAGCGACGGCCTGTTCATGGCCTACACCCACGTCGCCCACGACTGCCACGTCGGCTCCCGGGTGATCTTCGACAACTGCGCGACGCTCGCCGGTCATGTCGACGTCGGCAACGACGTCACCGTCGGCGCCTTCTCGGCGGTCCATCAGTTCTCGCGAATCGGCGACTACGCCTTCCTCGGCGGCTTCACCACCGCCACCAAGGACTGCCTGCCGTTCATGAGGACCGTCGGCGCCCGCCCGGCGAAGTGCTACGGCCCGAACACCATCGGGCTCGAGCGCAAGGGCTTCTCCGAGGAGCGCCGCGAAGCGCTCAAGAAGCTGTGGCGGGTCCTCCGCAGTCCGAAGCTGACCACCACCCAGGCGGTCGCGAAGGCGCGAGCGGAGCTCGCCGGCCAGCCGGATGTCGATGCCGTGCTCGCCTTCATCGATGGCACGCGGCGCGGCGTGATTCTGGCTCGCGACTAGCCCGGATATCTCACCGGGTTTCGTCGCGAGGGCGGCGAGGTGTCGTGCGCAGTGGGGATTTCGACCCGAGGGGCGCGGAGGCGTACTCTATGGTACGTCGAGCACCCCGAGGCGAGAAAGCACCGCTGAGTGCGGCACATCGCTGGCCGTAGTAGAAAGTTGGTGAGATATCCGGGCTGGCCCCGGTCGGGACCCACCCCGGTGGGGAAGACACTCGTGGACGTTCCAGCCGACGCCGTGCTCGTCGTGGCAGTCGCTGCCGGGGTGCAGCTGCAGCTGAAGGTCAAACCCGGCGGCCGGGCCGACCGTCTCATCGGCCCCCATGGCGGCGCGCTCAAGCTCGAGGTGCGGGCGGCGCCGGAGCGCGGCCGTGCCAATGACGCCGTGGAGCGCTTGTTGGCCGAGCGGCTGGACCTGGGTCGAGCGGAGGTCACGGTCGTCGCCGGCTCCACCGGCCGCGACAAGCTAGTGCTGCTCGGCGGGATCTCCGCCGTCGAGCTCGTCCGCCGGCTCGAGGCCGAGGGCATTGCCGCTAGGGTAGGATCTAGGATCTAGGATCTGGGGGATAGAGCCCCCGCTCCGCGCGCCCGCTTCCGCGCCGGCGAGCGATCTTCGACGGCCCGTGCTCCTGCAGCGGATCCTCGACTCGCTGCCCTATCGCCAATCCGCGCTAACGAGTCCGCAACGGTTCCAAGTGTATGGCGGCGGCTCGGTCGGGATGAGGTACAGGGACGGACGCGGGATTGAACCCGGAAGCGGACGCGGGCGCGGAAGCGGGCGCGGGTCACACAGCCCCAGCCCCCGGCGTATCATCTATCACCTATCACCTATCACCCCTAAAACCGCCACGCCGCGCCGAGGCCGATGATCACCGGGTCGAGATCGGTCTCGACGGTGTCGAGCGGTGACCCCGACGACTCCAGGTCGACATCGATCGGCAGGTCGATCCACTTGAGGTCGAGGGTCAAGATCCACGAGTCGCTGAAGCGATGCAGCAGGCCGACCTGGCCGACGAAGCCGTAGCCGAAGTCCGACTCCACGCTGTCGATGCCGAGGGCGGCTGCCTCGTCGGAGGTGTCCGACTCGAAGAAGTAGGCTCCCGCGACGCCCGCCCCGACGTACGGGCGCCAGCTGCCGAACAGCGGCACCATGTAGCGCAAGCTGATCGTGCCCTCGGCGATCCACACCGAGCCGACGTCGAGGCCGTCGTGCTGGCCGGAGTACCCGCTGAGGTCATGGTTGGCGGCCGTGGCCATGAGCTCGAGGCCCCAGTTGTGGCCAAGCATGTAGGTGGCGTCGAGCTCCAGGCTCGCCGCGCTGTCCACCGCGAGCTGGGAGCCGGTCTCGAGCACCGGCTCGGAGAGCGCATCGGTGTCGACGAAAATGGCGCGCCCTCCGACGTGCCACTCTCCCTGCTGCTGGGCCTCGGCGAGGCCGGCAAAGACCATCACGCTGACGAGCGCGAGGCTCCCGATGGTGCATCCCGAACGAGTTGCCTGCGGCATCAGAAGACCCTCCCGAGGCGTTCGAGTACGGCGTCCGGATCCTTGAGCCCGTCGAGGAGCGAGCCCGCCTCGCCGCCGAGTGCGCGAATGACGTCCAACGGACCCTTCACGGGCTGACCAGCGACCAGGTACATCGGCGAGCCGTTGGGATCCAGGTAGAGGCCGTCCCGGGGCTCGCTCGCGTCAAGGCCTTCGTATCCGGCCGGCGGCTGGTCCGCGCGGACGAGCGCCCAGACCGGCGGGTCGAGGTGAACGATGTCCACCGTCTCCGCCTTCTGATCGGCCTGCAAGAGCTTCCATCCCGGCGCGTCAAGCGCGCCTCTAAGCAGCCACAGTCGGCTCATAGGATCCCTCCTTGGCGGGCACATGATATAGGGGATAGCGGATAGGGGATAGCGGATAGTGCCTCCGCCCGCCCGTGCCCGCGCCCGCTTCCCCTTCCGCGCCCGCGGAGCCTGCCCTGAGCGAGCGGTGCTGCGGCACCGCGAGGCGAAGGGTCTCCCTGCCCGTCCGCGGACAGAGGCTGGGCGAGGAGCTCGTACCGCATTGGCCCTTTCGGCGGTCGTGGTCGACCGAAGTGTCGGCGGACGGCCTACGCGGCACGAGTTCCTTCTGGAGGATGCGCGCAGCGCATCCTGCTCGGCGCGCGCGGGGCGTAGGCCAGCCAGCGACCGCGACGCGTCACACACGCCCAGACTTCCACGACCCGCGTGCGCCGAGGGGCCTATGCCCGATACGCTCCTAGCCCGGATATCTCACCGGGTTTCGTAGCGAGGGCGGCGAGGTGCCGTGCGCAGTGGGGATTTCGACCCGAGGGGCGCGGAGGCGTACTCGCCAGTACGTCGAGCACCCCGAGGCGAGAAGGCACCGCTGAGTGCGGTACATCGCCGGCCGCAGTAGAAAGTTGGTGAGATATCCGGGCTAGCCGAGGCCGACGCTTTCGCGGCGCTTGCGCGCGAGCTGCCGTAGCCTTGCTGCGAGGCTGTGGGCCTCCTGCGGCACGATGATACCGGCGACCTGGTCGGCGATCTCCTCGAGCGCGTCGGCCTCCTCGCTCGCCCGGCTGCGCAGGGCCTCGACCATGGCGTTGAACGGTGCCTCCAGCTCGCGCAAGTTGTCACTGCCCCGCAGGTGGAGCTGGGCGTCGAGACGACCCTCGCGGACGAGATCGATCCGACGCCGGATGGCGAAGGCGGCCCCTGACGTGCGATGCGTCTCGATGATCGTCAGCACGAAGATCCCGGCCATGATCACGAGGGAGGCGAGCAAGCCGACCACCAGCTCGACGCGGTCCCGCGACTCCATGAGCGGGCGCAGCTCGGGGTTGGCCGCTGTGATGGTCGCGGTCTCCTGCTGGCGGACGGTGTGCAGGCTGTAGTTCAGGGGAACCAGGAGCAGCAGCACCACGACGACCACGAGGAAGGCCGAGCGCAGCTGTTTCTCACGGTTGACGACGTACTGCCGCCGCGGGCTGAGCTCCGCGACGATCTTGCGGAAGACGCCCATTTTCTTGGGGTCGGTACTCGGCGTCGGCGCGCCGCCGGGCAGCGGGCCGTCGTTCGAGGTCGTGGCCAGGGATGACGTCTCGGTGGTGGACATCGTCGTCGTCATGACGCCTCACCTCGGTTCTTCCACCGTCTCGAGTACCGAAGACGGCCGGTTTCAGTACAACTCAATGATAACGCCGCAGTGCTGCCGGATCGCGGGCAGAGCGTCATCCTGCCCACCGCCGAGCCCGAGGCACTGCAGTCGGCGCTGCTCGAGGCGAGCACCGCGAGTCGGGCACGATCGCCGGGTTGACGAGACAGGCGCCCATGGCGCACCGGCCAGGCGGCACATCCGGAAGCGGGCGCGGGCGTGGGGGGCAAAGCCCGCTTCCGCTTCTCCTTCCGCTGCCGAGCCCGATGCGGAGCCTTCACTATCGATCCGTCGGAAGCGGGCGCGGAAGCGGAAGCGAACGCGGAAGGGGGGCGTGAAGCCTGATTCCGGGCCCCCCGACCCCTCCCGTCCGTCGACTCAGCTCTCCCCCATGAACGGGTAGGCGAAGTGCTTCGGCGGCACGAAGGTCTCCTTGATCGTGCGCTGCGAGGTCCAGCGGATCAGGTTGAGGTAGGAGCCGGCCTTGTCGTTGGTGCCGGACGCCCGCGACGCCGCCGAACGGCTGCTGGCCGACCACCGCGCCGGTCGGCTTGTCGTTGATGTAGAAGTTGCCCGCCGCGTGGCGCAGCCGCGTCGCCATCTTCGACCGCCGCCGCGCGGTCCTGGGCGAAGATCGCGCCGGTGAGCGCGTAGGGGCTCGTGGTGTCGCACAGCTTGAGAGCGCCGGCGAGGTCCTTGTCGTCGTAGACGTAGACCGTCAGCACCGGCCCGAAGATCTCCTCCTCCATCAGCTTGAAGTGCGGGTCGGTGGTCTCGACCACCGTCGGCTGGATGAAGTAGCCCTCGGAGTCGTCGCAGGTGCCGCCGGCGCGGATCTTCGCGTCGCTCGACCTCTTGGCGTAGTCGATGAAGCCGGTGATGTCGTCGAACGCGCCGCGGTCGATGACCGCGCACATGAAGTTGCGGAAGTCGGTGGGCGGCCCGATCTTGATCTCCGAGATCTGCCCGACCAGCAGCTTCTTGAGTCGAGGCCAGATCGAGCTCGGGATGTAGGCTCGCGATGCCGCCGAGCACTTCTGCCCCTGGTACTCGAACGCGCCGCGCACCAGCGCGGTGGCCAGCGCCTCGACGTCGGCCGAGGGATGGGCGAACACGAAGTCCTTGCCGCCGGTCTCGCCGACGATCCGCGGGTAGGAGCGGTAGCGGGCGATGTTCTCGCCGATCGTCTTCCACATGCCGTGGAACACCGAGGTCGAGCCGGTGAAGTGGACGCCGGCGAAGTGCGGGCTCGCCAGCACCGGGTTGCCGACCTTGCTGCCGGAGCCGGGGACGAGGTTGATCACGCCCGGCGGGAAGCCCGCCTCCTCGAACAGCTTCATCAGCCAGTGGGCGGTGTAGACCGCTGAGGACGCTGGCTTCCAGAGCACGGTGTTGCCCATCAGCGCCGGCGACGGTCGGCAGGTTGCCGGCGATCGAGGTGAAGTTGAAGGGGGTGACCGCGAAGACGAAGCCCTCGAGCGCACGGTACTCGACATAGTCCCAGTGGCCGAGCATGCTCCCCGGCTGCTGCTCGTAGATGAAGCGCATGTAGTGGGGGTTGAAACGGAAGAAGTCGATGAGCTCGCACGCCGAGTCGATCTCGGCCTGGTAGACGGTCTTCGACTGGTTGAGCATGGACGCCGCGTTGACGGTGTCGCGCCAGGGCCCGGCGAGCAGCTCGGCCGCCTTGAGCAGGACTGCGGCGCGGTGCTCCCACGGCATCTCCGACCACTCGGCCCAGGCCCTCTGCGAGGCCTTGATCGCCTGCCCGACCTCCTTCTCGCCCGCCATGTGATAGCGGCCGAGCACGTGCCGGTGGTCGTGCGGGCACACCGCCTCCGCCATGTTGCCGGTGCGCACCTCCTTGCCGCCGATGACCAGCGGGATCTCGATCTCCTGGGTCAGCATCTCGTCGATCCTGGCCTTGAGCGAGGCCTTCTGGGGCGAGCCCGGGGCGTAGGCGCGGACCGGCTCGTTGACGGGCTCCGGGATGGGGACGATTCCGTTGGGCATGACGACCTCCACGGGAGTGCAATCGCAGCACGCGGCGGCGACCGGAGCGCCGCGGCGGCATGGTAGCGGGTCGCCGGGCGGACCGCAATCGGGAACGGGAACGGGAACGGGGACGGGAACGGGATCGGGACTGGGCGCCGAGAAGGAGGCGGGGGCTGCCTTGTAGTGCAGCCATCTTGGCTGCCTTGTGGGGTAGCCATCTTGGCTGCCTCTGCGTAGAGCCGCATCGGGCCGTCTCGTGGCTGTCGGTGAGCGGGCGAAGCCGGATGCCGATGACGGGCGGCACCACGGATCGTCCATCCGGACGGATCGACGGAGACGGGACGGAGACGGCGGAGCGCGCGAAGCGGGGCGGCGAGACCGCGGGACCGATCGGAGCGCCTCGATCCCGGTACACTGAGGTCTGCGATGCTCGAGACGACTGACCCCATCTACCTGGACTTCAACGCGACCACGCCGGTCGACCCGCGGGTGGCCGAGGCGATGCAGCCCTTCCTTTCCGGCTGCTACGGCAACCCGTCATCGTCGCACCAGCTCGGCCGCGAGGCGCGGCAGGCGCTCAATCACGCTCGCTCGCAGGTGGCCTCCTGCCTTGGCTGCGACCCTGACGAGATCGTCTTCACCTCGGGCGGGTCGGAGGCGAACAACACCGCCATCCGCGGCGTGGTCGCGGCGCGCGGGGGCGGCCACGTCGTCACCTCCGCGGTCGAGCACCCGGCCGTGCTCGAGGTGGTGTTGGCTCTCGAGTGTGAAGGGCTCCTCGCGTCGACCATCGTCGGCGTCGACCGGTGGGGGAGGGTCCATCCGGACGAGGTGGTGCGGGCGCTGCGTTCCGACACCGCGTTGGTGACGGTCATGCTCGCGAACAACGAGGTCGGGACGCTGCAGCCGGTCGCCGAGCTGGCGGCGACGTGCCGTGAACGTGGGGTGCTGCTGCACACCGACGCGGCCCAGGCGGTCGGCAAGGTTCCGGTGGATGTGCGGCGGCTCGGGGTCGACCTGCTGAGCGTGGCCGGCCACAAGCTCTACGCGCCGAAGGGCGTCGGCGCCCTGTTCGTGCGGGGCGGCGTTGCGATCGAGCCGCTGATCCGCGGCGCCGGCCACGAGCTCGGCCGGAGGGCCGGCACCGAGAGCGTTCTGCTCGCGGCCGGGCTCGGCGCGGCCTGTGCCATCGTCCGCGACGAGCTCGGAGGTGAAGGGGAGCGCCTGCGCGGCCAGCGCGACCGGCTCGAACGCCTCCTGCGCGCCGGGCTGCCGGAGATCATCGTGCACGGCCACCCCGAGCACCGGCTGCCCAACACCCTGAGCGTGGCGTTGCCCGGGGTCCACGCCCACCGTCTCCTCGAGCGCCTCGGTGACCGCGTGGCGGCCTCGCCGGGCTCCGCATGCCACGCCGACAAGGTCCAGGTCTCGCACGTGCTGGCGGCGATGGGGGTCGACGCTGCGACGGCGCTCTCCACGATCCGCCTGTCGGTCGGCCGCTTCACGACCGAGGACGAGGTCGACCGCGCGGCAGCGCTCATCCTCGCCGAGGCGGCCGCACTGCGGGCAGGTGCGGGCGGGCGCGGTGTTTGACCACTTCGACCTCATTGCCCCGTTCTACGACCGCGCCATTCCCTTCTCGCGGCTGGAGCACATGCTGCGCTTCGTTTCCCTGCCCGCCGACGTGCTGCTGCTCGATGCGGGCGGCGGGACAGGCCGCGTCGCCGCGGCCTTGCGACCGCACGTGCGCGAGGTTCTGGTCGTTGACGCCTCCTTCGGCATGCTTCGCCAGGCGCGCCGCAAGGGGCTGACGAGCGTCGTGGCTCCGACCGAGCGCCTCCCCTTCGCCGACGCCACCTTCGAGCGCATCATCATGATCGACACGCTGCATCACGTTGCCCACCAGGGCGAGACGGTCAGTGAGCTGTGGCGGGTGCTCAAACCGGGCGGGCGGCTGGTCATCGAGGAGCCGGACGTGCGCACCTGGCTGGTCAAGCTGTTGGCCTTGGCCGAGAAGTTGGCCCTGATGCGCAGCCACTTTCTGGCGCCACCCAGAATCTCGGCGCTCCTCCCGCCCGAGGCCCGCGTCACCATCGAAGCCGAACACTGGAACGCCTGGCTCATCGTGGGATCGACGAGCAGTCGAGCACCGCCTCCGGCCCCTAGGTGTCGCCTGCGTGCCGCGCTCGCAGCGATCGCCTGAGACCGAGTGACGAACCGAGCTGCAGGCTGTCGTACCCTGGGCCTCGGTGATCTGACGTTGACCTCCGTTCGGCCCGCGATCGCTGTCCTCGCCCTCGCCGCTGTCGCCTCCCTGGCCGTCTGGCGCTCGGCCCCACCGCGGCCGCGGGGAGCGGACGCGCCACTGGCGGAGTTCTCGGCGGCGCGCGCGGAGGAGGTCCTGCGCCGTCTGGTCGGGGAGGAGGCCCCGCGTCCGCTCGGAAGCGCCGAGCACCAGCGCTTTCAGGAGAGGCTCGTCGCCGAGCTGTCGCGCCTCGCCCTGGCACCGAGCCTCGAGCGAGGGGTGGCCTGCTCCCCGAACGGCTCGTGCGCCCAGCTGACCAACATCGTGGCCGAGCTCCCGGGCACCCTGCCGGGGCCGGCGGTCCTCCTGGCGGCGCACTACGACTCGGTGGCGGCCGGTCCCGGAGTGAGCGACAACGCCGCCGGCGTGGCCTGCGCCCTGGAGGTTGCGCGGGCCCTGCAGAGCTCGCCTCGACGCAACCCGGTGCTCCTCCTGTTCGACGATGGCGAGGAGGCGGGGCTGCTGGGGGCCGAGCTCTTCATGGCTTCGGAGCGGTCGCGGTCGATTGGCGCTGTGGTCAACCTCGAGGCCCGCGGCACCAGCGGAGCGAGCTTCCTGTTCGAGACCAGTCGCGACAACGCCTGGCTCGTGCGCCGCGCCGCAGGCCGCATGCCGCGGCCCGTCACCAGCTCGGTCTTCAGCTTCGTGTACGACCGGCTCCCGAACGACACCGACCTGACCGTGTTCAAGCGCGCCGGCCTGCCCGGGCTCAACCTGGCGTTCATCGGCTCGGCCGCGCGCTACCACACCCCCCAGGACTCCCTCGCCAACCTGTCGCGCGCGTCGCTCCAGCACCACGGGGACAACGCCCTCGCCCTGGTGCGGGCGCTCGCGGGCGAGGATCTCTACGCCCGCTCCCGCTGGAGACGCCGTCTTTTTCGACCTTGCCGGACTCGCCGTCCTGTGGTGGCCGAAGGGGCTCACGCCGGTGCTCGCCCTGCTCGGCCTCGCGCTGGTCAGGGTGGCGGCGATGCGCCGGGGCGGGAAGATCGTCCTCGGGGCAAGGCGTTGCTTCCGCTCCTCGCTCCGCTGCTCGGCCTGCTTGCCGGGGCGTTGGTGTGGCAGATCCTCCGGCTGGCCGGCGCCTTTCCGTTGGGCTTTCTCGCCAACCCGATGTGGGCGGCCCTGGCCGTCTCGGCCGCAGCGGTGGCAGCGGCCCTGCGGGTGCTCGCCGTCGAGTCGCGCTGGACTGGCTCGCCGGCCGAGGTGTGGGAGCGGATCTGGACCTCGAGCGCGCTCCTCGGCCTCGTCCTCGCCGTGACCGTGCCGGAGCTCTCGTTCCTGCTCGTTGTCCCAACTCTCGCCGCGGGGATCTCCCGGCTCCTGCTGCCGGAACCGATCTCGGCCTGGGTGCCGTTCACCCTCCTCGGCCTGCTGATCCTGCCCCTCGCGCTCCGGATGCCGGAGGCGCTGGGGCCGGTCGGCCTGCCGTTGGTCGCGGTCGGACTCGGCCTCACCCTCGCGTCGCTTCCCGTGCACTCCGCACCCGGGGCGACGCGGCGGCCCGTCGCCCTGCTCGCCGGTCTCTGCCTGGCGGCGTCGGTGGGGGCCCTGCTGGCGCCCGCGAGCACCCCGCGCGACCCGGAGCACGGCTCGATGGTCGCCGCCGAGGGGGAGGGCGAGGCCGGCGCGTCGCTCGATCATCCGACCCGAGTCAGGCCGACTTCCCGAGAGCGTGGCGCAGGCCGCACCCTTCGAGCGGCGAACGATGGCTCTTCCGTGGGCGCGACCCGCCCCGGCCTTCGTGGCGCCGCTGCCGCCGCTCGGACTGCCGCACCCGACCCTCGAGGTGCTCGGGGAGGAGGCCGGCCCGGACGGGAGGCGGCGGCTGACCCTGCGCCTCTCCTCCCCCCGGGGAGCGCCGGAGATCGGCCTCGCCTTCGCGGGAGCGGTCCCGGCGGGATCGATCCGGGTTCAGGGGCAGCCGCTCGCGCCGCCCTACCTGCGCGGCCGCAGCTCGGCCAACGGGATCTCGCTGGTCTCTTTCGAAGCGGCGCCGCCGGAGGGGGTCGTGGTCGAGCTCACCCTCTCTGCGGATCGCCTTGACGCGTTCGTCCTCGATCGCAGCCCCGGGCTTCCGGCGAGCGCGCAGGCCACCGCGGCGAGTCGCCCGGCCACGATGTCCCAGCGCACGGGGGCGACGCCACGGTGCTCTACCGGAGGGTGATTCTCTAACTCTCCATCCCGTACCCGAAGTGTCGATTCCCGAACCGTCAAAGTGCCATGGCCGACACTTTGGCAGTTTCAGGAGTCGCAGCCGAGATCCGCGGCGGGCCGGCGGCCCGCCACAGGGTGCCTGGGTTCATCCCGCGGCAGACCCGAGCTCAGGTGGCCGATCAGCTGACCATTCATGACCAACTTGTCGCGCATCGCTTCGCTATGATTTGGAGCTGGAGCCGGACGGATGAGGGACTACCACATCAACATCTTCTACAGCGAGGAGGATGGCGGTTACATCGCCAACGTCCCCGACCTCGACGCCTGCTCCGCGTTTGGAGAGACGGCGGAGGAGGCGCTGCAGGAGGCCCAGCTCGCCAAGCAGGCCTGGCTGGAGGCCGCGCGCTCCGAGGGCAAGCCGATCCCGCAGCCACGCTACCGTCCCGTGATATCCGCCGTCGGCTCCTGATTTCGCTACTCCCGCTCAGTGCCAGGGCCGACACTTTGGCACTTTCAAGATCGACGCGGACTGGTGGAGACATCTCGGGCTCGTCGATCTCGCGCTGTTCGAGGAATCTCGGGCGGAAGCGGAAGCGGAAGCGGATCCGGCTTCGTCCTGCGGACTACGCCCTGACAAGAGCGGGCAGGGGGGAATGAAATCCATGGACCGGGCGCCAGGGTTCGCGCTACACTCGGGGCGGCTCGACGGCCAAGGGAAGACGGTGCGAGACCGTCGCGGGCCCGCCGCTGTGACCGGGGACGAGCGCCGGGAGATCCACTGTCGCCGACAGGCGATGGGAAGGCTCGGCAGGTAGGACGATCCGGAAGCCAGAAGACCTGCCGTCGAGCGGTGGCGCGCCCTCGGGGACACGGGGCCAACACCACCATCAAGACCGCGGATGGAAAACGGCATCCCGGACGCTCGGGCGTCCGGGATTTCGCGTTTGGAGAACGATGGCGAAGATTGCAGATCGGAGATTGCAGATCGAAGAAGGCCCCCCCTACTGCCCGGAGCAGTCGCGGGAGGTCTGGGCGGGTCTTCGATCTTCATTCTTCATTCTTCAATCTGGCGCTCGCGGCGGCCGTGGCGCTTGCCCCGAGCGCATGCCTTCCGACGGAGGCTCCTCACGCGACGGCTGGGGCCGCCGCTTCAGGGCCGCCGCAGCGCATCGTCTCGCTCGCGCCCAGCGTCACCGAGGTGCTGTTCGCGCTCGGCCTCGGCGACCGGGTCGTCGGCGTGACCAGCTTCTGCCGCTATCCTCCCGAGGCGGCGCGCCTGCCCCAGGTCGGCGGCTACCTCGACCTCAACCTCGAGGCGATCGTCGGCCTCGATCCCGACCTCGTGGTCCTCATCCAGGACCACGACGCCGCGCAGGCGCGGCTGGGCGAGCTGGGCGTCCCGACGCTCCAGGTCGACCAAGCCGATCTCGATGGCATCCTGCGCTCGATCGAGGTGGTCGCGGACCAGTGTGGCGTCGCCGATCGCGGCCACGAGCTCGTCGCCGCGATCCGCGGTCGCCTCGAGGCGGTCGAGCGGCGTGTCGCCGGCCTCGATCGGCCGCGCACCCTGGCCGTGGTCGGGCGCGAGGCGGGGGCCGGGTCGATCACCACGGTCTGGGTGGCGGGCACCGAGACCTTCTACGACGACGTCGTCCGGCTCGCCGGCGGCGTCAACGCGGCCGAGCCGTCGCCGGTGCTCTACCCCGAGTTGTCGCGGGAGGGCCTCTATCACGTCGACCCTGACGCCATCCTCGATCTGCTCGCGGACCTCGACGAGCGCGGGGTCACCGCCGAGGCGGCGACGGCCGACTGGCAGCAGCTCGCGGCGCTGCGCGCGGTCCGCAGCGGCCGCGTGTACGCGCTCCGGCACGAGCTCACGGTGGTGCCCGGGCCGCGGGTCGCGGAGCTGGTCGAGGAGGTGGCGCAGGCGCTCCACCCGGAGGCCTTCCGGTGAGCCGGCCCGCCCTCGAGCTCCGCGCGGTCGGGGTCGAGATCGACGGCTGCCGGATCCTGCACGAGGTGTCGGTGACGGTCGAGCAGGGGCAGTTCCTGTCGCTGATCGGGCCCAACGGCGCCGGCAAGTCGACCCTCATCCGGTGCCTGGCTGGCCTGATCGCCCCGGGCCGCGGCGAGATCCTGCTCGACGGGCGGCCGCTCAGGTCGCTGTCGCGGCGGGTGGTCGCGCGCTCGATCAGCTACGTGCCGCAGGCCGACGCGCGCTCGCTGCCGTTCACCGTGCGCTCCTTCGTCGAGATGGGCCGCTACCCGCACCTCGGGCCGTGGGCGGCGCCCGGGTGCGGCCGACGTCCGCGCGGTGGAGGAGGCCCTGGCCCAGACCGAGACCGCTCACCTGGCGGCGCGCTCGATGGAGTCGTTGTCGGGCGGCGAGCGGCAGCGGGTGTTGATCGCGGCCGCCCTCGCGCAGGGCGGCCGGATCCTGTTGCTCGACGAGCCGACGACCTTCCTCGACTATCGCCACCAGATGTGGATCGTCGAGCTGCTCGAGCGCCTGCACCGCGACCAGGGAATGACCGTGGTGACGGCGACCCACGACCTCAACTGGACGTTGACGGTGTCCGATGCGGTGCTCGCTCTCCGGGACGGCGCGGTGGCCTTTCTCGGCGCGACGGCCGAGCTGTTCGCCGCCGGCCGGCTCGAGGCGATCTACGGCACGCGCTTCGAGCTGGTCGCCTCGGGCAGCCGGGCGCTGCCGCTCGTGGTGCCGGCGAGGAACGGCTCGTGAGCGCTCGCCGTCGCCTCCTGCTGCTCGCCGCCGCTGCCGCCGCGGTCGTCGTGGTGCTTCCCTTCATCGGCATCGAGGCCGTGCCCCTCTCCGTGATCCGGGATCCGGGTGGAAGCAGCGTCGCGTCGGTGATCTTCTGGCAGATCCGGGTGCCGCGGGTGGCTGCGGCGCTGCTGGCCGGCGCTGGCCTGTCGATCGCCGGCGCGGCTTTCCAGGCGCTGTTCCGCAACCCGCTGGCGACGCCCTTCACCCTCGGCGTGGCTTCGGGCGCCGCCTTCGGCGTGGCCCTCGCGACCCGGCTCGGGCTGGCGGCGGCCTTCCTTGGCCTCGCGACCGACTCCCTGGCCGCCCTCGCCGGCGCGCTGGTCGCGGTGTCGGTGGTGTGGCTGCTGACCAGGGCCCGGCCGGCGAGCTCGTCGATGGTGCTGCTGCTCGCCGGCGTCGCCATGAGCTTCTTCTTCTCGAGCCTGATCCTGCTGCTGCAGTACACGGCCTCGCTCGGCGACTCGTACCAGATCGTGCGCTGGCTGATGGGCGGGCTCGCCGGCGTCGGCACCCGCGAGCTGCTCCACCTGCTGCCCTTCGTGGTGCTCGGGATCGCGATCCTCGGCTGGCGGGCCCGCGAGCTCGACCTGCTGTCGATCGGCTCCGACCTCGCCGCGAGCCGCGGGGTGGACGTCGGGCGCGAGCGCACGGTGATCTTCCTCGCGACCTCGCTGATGGTCGGCGGGGTGGTGGCGGCGTGCGGCCCGATCGGCTTCGTGGGCATGATGGCCCCGCACATCTGCCGGCTGCTGCTGGGCGCCGGACACCGCCACCTGCTGCCGGCCTCCTGCCTCTTCGGGGGGGCCTTCCTCGCGGTCTGCGACACCGCCGCCCGGCTGGTGCTGGCGCCGGCCGAGCTGCCGGTGGGCGTGATCACCGCCTTCCTCGGCGGCCCGTTCTTCCTGTGGCTGCTGCTGCGGCGGGTCGTCGCGCGCGACGCTGCGGGGTAGGACGTCTCCGAGGTTTGACGTTCGGAAGCGGGCGGGGGCGCGGAAGCGGAAGCGGGCAAGTGGGGGAGCGAACCCCTCGTCCCCGGCCCCTAATCCCTGCTGGGGCGAAGCCCCACGCCAAAGGCGGCGAGGATCGACTCGGCCGCGGCGGTCGGGGTGACCCGGCCGTCGAGCACCTCGGCCTCGAGGCGGCCGACCATCGCCTCGACCTCCGGGTGCTCGCGGACCGCGGCGAGCAGGCCCTGGTCGACCAGCGACCACATCCAGTCGAGGCGCTGCTGCCGCCGCCGCTCGTCGAACAGCCCGCGCTCCTCGAGGCAGCGGCGGTGCTCGAGGATGAGCTCCCAGATGGCATCGAGGCCGAGACCGGTGAGGCTGCTCGCGAGCACCGAGCGAGGCGTCCATCCGCCGTCGCGGGGGGCGGGCCGCAGGATCTGCAGGGCCCGCTCGAGCTCGGCGCGGGCGCGCTCGGCGCGTGCCAGGTTGTCGCCGTCGGCCTTGTTGACGGCGATGACGTCGGCGAGCTCGAGGATGCCGCGCTTGATGCCCTGCAGCTCGTCGCCGGCGCCGGCCAGCATCGAGCAGCAGGAAGAAGTCGACCATGTCGGCGACCGTGGTCTCGGACTGCCCGACGCCGACCGTCTCGACGAGCACGACGTCGAAGCCGGCGGCCTCGCAGAGCGAGGATCGTCTCGCGGGTCTTGCGGGCGACGCCGCCGAGCGTGCCGCCGGTCGGCGACGGCCGGATGAAGGCGCGCGTCGGCGGTCGCGAGCCGCTCCATCCGGGTCTTGTCGCCGAGGATGCTGCCGCCGGTCACGCGACGAGCTCGGGTCGACGGCGAGCACCGCGACCCGGTGGCCGGCGTCGAGTGAGCGGCAGCCGAGGGCCTCGATGAAGCGTGCTCTTGCCGACGCCGGGCACGCCGGTGATGCCGACGCGGTGCGAGGCCGCCGGTGTGCGGCAGCAGGGTCGCGAGCAGCCGCTGGGCGAGCGCCCGGTGCTCGCGGACGGTTGCGACTCGACCAGGGTGATCGCGCGGCCGAGCACGGCGCGGTCGCCGCGCAGCACGCCGCCGGCGTAGTCGTCGACGGTCAGCTGCCTCGCCACTGGGTCGCTCGACCGGCCGCCTCGGCCGAGCCGGCGCTCGCAGCTCGCTCGAGCAGCTCGATCGCGGCGGCGTCGGCGATCACGGTGCCGGGCCCGAAGATCGGCGCCGCCCCGGCTGCGCGCAGGGCCTCGTGAGTCCTGCGGCGGGATGACGCCGCCGACCACGATCATGATGTCGTCGCGGCCCGAGCTCGCTCGAGCGCCTGCCGTGAGCTGCGGCACCAGCGTCAGGTGGCCGGCGGCCAGCGAGCTGACGCCGACGACGTGCACGTCGTTCTCGACCGCCTGGCGCGCCGACCTCCTCCGGCGTCTGGAACAGCGGGCCGACGTCGACGTCGAAGCCGAGGTCGGCGAAGGCGGTGGCGATCACCTTCTGGCCGCGGTCGTGGCCGTCCTGGCCCATCTTGGCGACCAGGATGCGCGGCCGCCGCCCCTCGCGGCGCGGCGAAGCGCGTCGGCCAGCCGCCGCGCACCGTGCCGACCTCGCCGCGCTCGTCGCCGACCTCGGCCGCAGTACACGCCCGGCGATCGGTCCGGATGGCGGCCTGGTGGCGGCCGAAGACCCTCTCGAGCGCGTCCGAGATCTCGCCGACCGTCGCCGCGGCCCGGGCCGCTCGACCGACCAGCTCGAGCAGGTTGCCGTCGCCGGTGGCGGCGCAGGCGGTGAGCGCTGCCAGCGCGGCCGCTCGACCGCGTCGCGGTCGCGCTCGGCTCGCAGCTGCTCGAGCCGCGCGATCTGCGCCTCGCGCACCGCGCGTGTTGTCGACCTGGAGGACCTCGATCTCGCGCTCGTCGGCTCGAGCCGGTAGCGGTTGACGCCGACGATCGTCTGGCGGCCGGAGTCGATGCGCGCCTGGGTGCGCGCCGCGGCCTCCTCGATGCGCAGCTTGGGCAGGCCGGCGTCGATCGCCTTCGCCATGCCGCCGAGCTCCTCGACCTCGTCGATGTGCGCCCAGGCGCGCTGCGCGAGGTCGTGGGTGAGCCGCTCGACGTAGTAGCGAGCCGCCCCACGGGTCGACGACGCGGCAGATGCCGGTCTCCTCCTGGAGCAAGAGCTGGGTGTTGCGGGCGATGCGGGCCGAGAAGTCGGTCGGCAGCGCGAGCGCCTCGTCGAGGGCGTTGGTGTGCAGCGACTGGGTGTGGCCCATGCGTCGCCGCCATCGCCTCGACGCAGGTGCGCACGACGTTGTTGAACGGGTCCTGCGCGGTCAGGCTCCAGCCCGAGGTCTGGCAGTGGGTGCGCAGCGCCATCGACTTCGGGTTCTGTCGGCGCCGAACGCTTGCACGAGCTTCGCCCACAGCAGCCGCGCGGCGCGCAGCTTGGCGATCTCCATGAAGAAGTTCATGCCGATCGCCCAGAAGAACGAGAGCCGCGGCGCGAAGTCGTCGATGTCGAGGCCGGCGGCGAGCCCGGTGCGCACGTACTCGAGGCCGTCGGCCAGCGTGTAGCCCAGCTCGAGGTCGGCGGTCGCGCCGGCCTCCTGCATGTGGTAGCCGGAGATCGAGATGGAGTTGAACCGCGGCATCTCGCCGAGCGGTGAAGCGGAAGATGTCGGCGATGATCCGCATCGACGGCTCCGGCGGGTAGATGTAGGTGTTGCGGACCATGAACTCCTTGAGGATGTCGTTCTGGATGGTGCCGGCGAGCTGCTCGGGCGGCACCCCCTGCTCCTCGGCCGCGACGATGTAGAGCGCCATGATCGGCAGCACCGCGCCGTTCATGGTCATCGACACGCTGACATCCGGTCGAGCGGGATGCCGTCGAAGAGGATCCGCATGTCGAGGATCGAGTCGATCGCCACGCCGGCCATGCCGACGTCGCCGCGCACGCGCGGGTGGTCGGAGTCGTAGCCGCGGTGGGTGGCGCAGGTCGAAGGCGATCGACAGGCCCTTCTGGCCGGCGGCCAGGTTGCGGCGGTAGAAGGCGTTGGACTCCTCGGCGGTGGAGAAGCCCGGCGTACTGGCGGATGGTCCACGGCTGGTTCACGTACATCGTCGGGTAGGGCCCGCGCACGAAGGGCGGCAGGCCGGGCAAGCCGCCGAGGTGGCCGACCCCAACGAGGTCCTCGGGACCGTACACAGCCCTCACCGTGATGCCTTCGGGTGTCTCCCACGCGGCGTGATCGGGGGCGCCGCCGGGCTCGTTCTCGAAGCTCGGCGCGCCGGCGGGCGGGGCCAGCGGCACCGTTGCGAAGTAGGGGAGCTTCGGCTCAGCCATCGCCGGCCTCCGGGCAGGCGAGAGGCGTGGTGTCCGACGAACGCGGGCTGTCGAGGATCTCCTCCTCGCGCGCTGCCGGCAGGGCGGCGATCGCCGTCGGCGCGTCGCGCCCGCGGATCGCCGCGGCGACCGCGCCGACGGTTGCACCCGCGGCCATGGCCGCAGTTGCGGCCTCGAGCACCGACCCGTCGCCGCGGCAAGCCGCGGCGGCGCGCTCGACCGCCGCCAACAGGTCCCGGAGCCCCGCCCCCGCCGCCCTGCCGGCGAGCCGGGCGGCTGCGGCGGCGAGGACGTCGGCCCGGGCGGTCACCGCCCGGTCGAGCGGCTGCTCGCCGGGATCGGGGTGGGAGCTGACGCCGGTGACCGGCATCCGGCCGGAAGCGAGGTCCGCGGCTTGGTGGCGCGCCGATGCCGCGAGCTCGCGGTGCAGCCCGCCATCGAGGAGGACGGCGGCCATGCCGCCGGTAGCCTCAGTGGCCTGGAACTCCGCCCAGGAGGCCTCGGCCAGCTCCCGGGTCAGCCGCTCGATGGCATAGCTGCCACCCGCAAGGTCGGCCAGCTGCCCGAGCCGGCACTCCTCGCGCAGGATGGCGTGCAGGTTGGCGGCGATCCGCCGTCCGAAGCCGTCGGGATGGCCGAGCGCCGCATCGAAGGGCAGCACGGTGAGGACGTCGGCGCCCCCGGCGACGGCGGAGAAGGCGCCGACCGTGGCGCGCAGCATGTTGACCCACGGGTCGCGGCGGGTGAGGCCTCGGGGTGGGGTCACGGCGTGGATCCTGGCAACCCGCGCCGCGCCGTCGCCGCCGCAGGCCTCGACCACGCGCGCCCACATCACGCGCAGGGCGCGCAGGGTGGCGATCCCGACCGGCAGGTCGCGGCCGATCGGGACGACGAACTCGAGGTGGCGGCAGGCCGTTTCGAGCTCGACTCCGGCCGCAATCATGCGGCGGAGGTACTCGACGCCGGTGGCGGCGGCGCAGGCCAGCTCCTGAACCGGGGTCGCGCCGGCCATGTGGTAGGGAAGCGTCGACACGGTGGCGGCGCGCAGCTTGCGGCCGTGGATCTCGGCCCACGACGCGGCATCGGCGAGCAGGTCGAGGCTGCGCTCGAGGCCGTAGGAGAGCAGGCCGTCGCCGGCCAAGCTGCCGAGCGGGTCCCAGCCGAGACCGCCCGACAACCCGCCGGGCGCCGCACCCCGGAGCCGGCCGGCGGCAACCACCGCCGCGGCGAGGGCGAAGCCGTTACCGCCGCCGTCGAGCCGTGCTCCGACCTTGGCGGTCTCGATCGCCTCGACCACCGGGCACAGCTCGGAGGCCGAGCACAGCGAGATGCCGTCGACCGGAAGTGCGGCTGACTCGGGATCGCTGGCATCGAGGCCGCGGCGGGCGGCGGCGTCGAAGACAAGCCACGCGCAGCCGACGCCACGGTCGGCCGCCTCGGCGATCCAGCGACCGGTCTCGGCCGGGTCGGGGTGATCGCAGCGCTGGCAGGCCTGCCATCCAGCGGCTGCGCGATGCGGCACGCTCGCCGCCGGCAGATCCTCCTCGGTGTACAAGGGCCGCACGGTCAGGCCGGCGAAGAGCTCGACCGTGAGCTCGTCCAGGCGTCGGCCCTCCAGGCTCTCCGCGGCCGCAACCCGCCAGGCGTCGAGCGTCGCCGGCGCGAACTCGGCGCCGGGGTCGGGGGGCCTGCGCAAGCTATCGTCGGGACCGCTCACCGCGCCCATCCTACCGTGGACCGGAAACCGGGTCGATGCACGCCGATGGCAGCGCCGGTGTCAGGTCCCCGGCGGGGGCTCGGTGCCGCTTCCGCGCAGCAGGCCGATCATGGCCTGCAGGTTGCTGCCCGTGTTTTCCGCTCCCCCGGCCGCCAGCGCGCGAACACGATGTGCCAGCTCATCCAGCGCCGTCTCGTCGGCGCGCAGGCAGCTGATGAAGTGGACGAGGGCGGCGCTCGACTGCTCGGAAATCAGGTGCTCGATCTTGCAGGCATCGCGCTCCGCGGTTTCCGGTTCGACCCCCAGGACGTCGACGAGGAACAGCCGCACAACCTCGCGCTTGGAAGCGATCCGCGCCACCAGGTCGGCGCCGGTGCGCGTGAGGTGGATGCGGTGGTCGTCGGCGACGTCGACCAGGCCGTTGTCGCGAAGGGCCCTGATCTGCAGTGACACCGCGGCGCGTGACACGTCGAGCAGGCGGGCGACGTCGACCGCGCGAGGGTCGCGGCCCGACTTGCCGAAGGCGGCGACCGCCAGCAGGTAGTGGGCCGCCGAGTGGGTGACCTCGTTGCGCTCGAACTCCCGCCATACTTTTTGGTAGTCGCCCATACTGCAATGGTGGGTCGGCTGCCGGCGTCTGTCAATCAGCCCGGGCCGGCGGACCGCAGCCGGAAGCGGGAGCGAACGCCCTGTCGGCACGGTCGCGCCGTCCGGATCACGGCGGGACGTCGGCCTGGGCGGCGTCCAGCAGGGAGCGGGGGTCCGTCGTCCGCGAGCCCGGCGACGTCGGCCGCCCCGGAACGCCAGCGAACGCGGTGCAGCTCCGGAGGGACCAGCTCCGCGCGCAGCGCGGCGGCCACCTCCGATGGGCTCGGCGCCGGTCGGAAGCGGCGGGTGAGGGTCGCGAAGCTCTCGGGGTCGGGCTCAGGCTGCTGCTCGTGCGGGACCGGCGCGATCATCGCGGTCACCAGGTCCGGGCTCAGCCAGCGGCCCTCGAGGGAGGTGAGCGCGCGCCACAGGTCCACCGCCGGCCGCTCCAGGAAGCCGTCACCCTCGACGAGGCCCTCGATCTCCAGATTCGTTCCGCGGACTGCGACGGTCAGGCGGGCCGGGAACGGGTCGAAGGCGAGGCGGCTCCGCTCGTTGAGGGTGTAGGCCGCGCCGGGCTCGACGCGCAGGGCTCCGGCCACCGCCTGGATGCGGTCCACGAGCCGTGAGACCAGCTCCTCCTCGGCCCGGTCGAGAGTTTCCGACTCCGGCCCCGGGTGCTCGAAGAGCTGGGACAAGCAGGGCACCGCGCGGTCCGGCCGCCGGTCCAGATACTCATAGAATGCGGCCGCGTCGGCGAGGTAGGCGGCGACCTTCACCGCCCACTCGTCGAGACGCCGCTCGATCTCCTGACGCTCACTCGTGGTCGCTGATGGGCTGCCGATAGCATCGATCCGCAGCTCGTGCTCGACGAGGTCGCCGTCGATCCGGTGGTGGGCGAGGATGGCGCCGAGGCCCTGGCTGCCGAGCAGGCGCGCCACGGAGTCGAAGTCGGTGACTGCGGCACTGTACAGCGCCCGCCGGGCGGCGCCGTCGACCTTCTCGAGGGTGTAGCGCTCGACCACCGGCTGCAGCTCCTCGTAGAGCGGTCGCCAGCGGTCGAAGCCGCGCTCGATGGCGGCGCGCGTCTCGTCGAGACGGGCGGCGAGCTGGAGATTTGATCCGGCGACCTCGGGCGGAGCGACCTCCTGGACGGTCGTGACGACAAACGCCTGGTCGGCGATCAGGGTCAGGTGGAGGTGCTCGCGGACCGGCTCCTCGAAGCAGGCGACGGCCGCGACGCAGGCGGCAGCGGCAACGGCGGCTCTGATGGCTCGCACGGCGGCCCTCCGGGTTTGTGCCCGACCATGGTACCGGTCGCCGGCCGCGATAGGGTACGGGGCTACAATCACCCAGTGGCGCGTCCTGTGGCGGAGCTGGAGCGCGAGGACCTCGAGCTCGAGGTCGGCGGGGCGCTCCTTGCGGCGCGCCGTCTGCGGCCGCCCGGCGTTCGAGCGGACGGGCCGACCCTGGTGCTCCTTCACGAGGGGCTCGGCTGCATCGATGCGTGGCGAAGCTTCCCCGAGCGCCTCGTGCGGGCGACCGGGCTGCCGGCGCTGCTCTATGACCGGCGGGGCTACGGCCGGTCGAGCGCGCTCGACCGGCCATGGGGTGTTGACTACCTGCACCGCGCGGCCCTCGACGAGCTGCCGGGCGTGCTCGCGGCCTGCGCGGTCGCCAGGCCGCTGCTGGTTGGGCACTCCGACGGTGGAACGATCGCATTGCTCTACGCCGCCCACCACGCTCCGGTGGCGATCGTCGCCGAGGCGGCGCACTGCTTCGTCGAAGAGGCGGCGCGCGCCGGCATCCGACGGACGATCGCGCGTTGGGAGAGGGGGAACCTCCGGCGGCGGCTCGAGCGGCTGCACGGGGCCAACGCCGAGCCGGTCTTCCGGAGCTGGGCCGACACCTGGCTCGCCCCGTGGTTCGACGGCTGGAGCATCACCGCCGAGCTGGCGGCCGTCCGCTGCCCGGCGCTGCTGCTGCAGGGCGCCGACGACGAGTACGCAACGGCCGGCCACCTCGCCGAGATCGCGGCGCGGCTCGGCGGTCCGGTCCGCGCCGAGCTGCTGACCGCCTGCGGCCACGCCCCGCACCACGACGCGCCCGATGTCGCGACGGACCTGGTCGTTCACTGGATGTCGAGCTGCCTGCCGTCCGATGCGGCCGCTCGTACGTCTCTACGGGGTGAGGCGTGAGCCGCGTGCACCCTGCGGGGCCTTCGATGAGCTGGTTCGTGCTGCTCGGCGTGGCGATCGGGCTGGCGATGGACGCCTTCGCCGCCGCAGTCGCGGTCAGCGTCTCGCTGCGCGCGGTGAGCCGGCGCCAGGTGCTCAGGCTGGCCTGGCACTTCGGCCTGTTTCAGGCCCTCATGCCGATCATCGGGTGGCTGGCCGGCGTTTCCTTCGTCGAGTCGATCGCCTCGTGGGACCACTGGATCGCCTTCGGCCTGCTGAGCCTCGTCGGCCTGCGCGCGATCCGGGCGGGGCTCAAGGGTGAGGAACCGGGCGAGGCGGCCTCCGACCCGACCCGAGGCGTCTCGCTGGTCGTGCTGTCGCTCGCCACCAGCCTCGACGCCCTCGCCGCGGGCCTGAGCTTCGCCGCCCTCGGGGTGCGGGTGTGGGTGCCGAGCCTGGTGATCGGCTGCACGGCAGGGGTGCTGACGGCGGTCGGCACGATCTTCGGCAGCCGGCTCGGCCGGCGCTTCGGAGCGTGGGCCGAGGTCGCCGGTGGCGTGGTGCTGATCGGGATCGGGATCCTGATCGTGCTCGACCACAGCTAGCCCGGATATCGACGGCCTACTGCGGCCGCGATGCCGCACCAGCGGTGCTCGCCTGGGCGCTCCGACGGCGTGCATGCAGCCGTCACAGACCCGCTGCCCTCCCGCACTCCCACCGCCCGCCCCGGCGGGTTCGCTCCGCGCCCCTCGGGTCGAAATCCCCACTGCGCACGGCACCTCGCCGCCCTCGCTACGAAACCCGAGAGATATCCGGGCTAGGGCGTTCGGTCCAGGAAGGCGCTCCGTGTCATCGCGGTGGCCGGCGCCGACACCTCTCGTCCGACCACAACCGCCGACGAGAAGGCCGATGCGGTTACGTCAGTGCTAGGCGCGGCCCGCCGTCAGGCGCGGGTGCGGCAGGTCGAAATCCCGAACAGCGAGTAGGGCGGGCACCAGCCGATGAGGCCGGTGAGCAGCGGCAGGGCCCCGATGGCGCCCCACCAGCTTCCGAAGTAGAGCCCGGCCGCGATGATGCCGAGACCGGCGAGGATCCGGACCGTGCGGTCGATCGAACCGACGTTGCGCTGCATGCTGTTCCTCCAGCTCGTTTTCGGAGTCGCGCTCTCATGTGGAAGAACATCGACTGACGTTTCCCGCTTCCCTTGTTGAAAGAGTGTCTCGAATTCCAGAGAGGAGACACAGTACCCGAGAACGGGGCCGAATGCGGCGTCGGGCGACCGCCTGGGTGGAAGAGCTGGGATCGCGCCTGTGTTCGGCGCGAGTCGAGCGCCGCTGAAGGGAGAGCACGATGCGCACACGCAAGGGAAACAGAGTGATCATGGCCGCGCTGGCGCTGGCAGTCTGCGGCTCGGCGGCGACCGCCGCGGCCCAGACGCCGTGGTTTGCCGCGCACCTGGCGGGCGACCGGGAGGTCGGCACCGCCGGTGACGCGGACGGCTGGGGCCTGGGCGTCGTCGGGCTGGGCGCCGACACGGTCACCTACTACCTGTGGGTGACCGACGTCAGCCAGCCCACGATGGCCCACATCCATGCGGGCGTCGCCGGCCAGAGCGGTGGCGTCGTCATCAACTTCGCTGCGGCCTTTACCGAGGTCGCGCCGAACACCTATGTCGCCACCGGCAGCGTCGCCGCGGAGCCGGGGACGATCGGGGCCGTCCTCGACACCCCGGCCGGCTTCTACATCAACGTCCACAACGCCGACTTCCCGGCGGGTGCGGTGCGGGGCCAGGTCCTCGGCGACGGCCCCGCGCGGCGTGCGCTGGCCGGGACGCTGCGTGGCTTCCGCGAGGTCGGCAACCCCGGCGACCCGGACGGCGAGGGCTTCGGCGCCGTGGTTTTCGACGACCACGCGGCCCACTACTTCCTCGCCGTCGCCAATATCGCCAGCCCAACGGCGGCCCACATCCACGCCGGGACTGCCGCCGAGAACGGGCCGATCGCGATCGACTTCGCAGCCGAGTTCACGGACGGCATCGCCGCCGGCTCGGTTGCGGTCGACGAGGCCCTCGAGGACGCGGTCCTTGCCCATCCCGAGAGCTACTACTTCAATGTTCACAACGCCGAGCACCCGAGCGGCGCGGCGCGTGGCCAGCTGCGAGCCACCGAGAGCCTGTTCATCCTCCCGGTCGCCTCGCGCATCGCGGGCCAGGCGGGCAGCGCCTGGCGCACCGACCTGCGGGTGCTCAACCTGTCCGATGAGGTCGCCTCGGTGTGGGCCGAGTGGTTCCCCTCGAGCTCCGGGGGCCTGACCGGGCCCGAGATGACGGTCGAGCTCGGCGTCGGCGGCTCGAGCACGGCGGTCGTCAACGACTCGGTGGCCACGCTGTTCGCCGCGGACGGCAACGGCGCCATGCGGCTGCTCGCCTCGGAGCCGCTGGTAGTGGCCTCGCGGATCTTCAACGACCAGCGCGGCAATCCGGAAATCGGCGGGACCTTTGGCCAGTACGCGCCCGCCAGCCGTCCCGCCGAGCTGCTGAGCTCGGGGGCCCTGCTGCTGGGCGCCAGCCGTCCCGCGGCCTCGGGCGAGGGTCTGCGCAGCAACGTCGGCTACTTCAACCCCACCCCGGTCGAGGTCGCGGCGACCTTCAGCGTGTGGTCCGTCGACGGCCGGCTGCTCGGCGCCAACGAGCTGGTGCTCGCGCCCTACGCCAACGAGGTCCGGAGCGTGTACCAGCTGGTGCCCTCGGTGCCGCAGTCGGAGCGCAACCGTGACGACCTGGTGGTGAGCTTCGCGGCGGCGCGGCCGATCGCGGCCTACCTGTCGGTGGTCGACAACGTCACCAATGACCCGGTTCTCGTCAGCCCGTCGCCGGCGCCCGCGGTGATCGTCGGTTCGGGAGGCTCCCAGAACAACCGGCCGCCGAGCGGCGTCATCGTCCAGCCGGCCGGAAGCGTGACGATCAGCGAAGGCGAGTCGGTGGTCTTCGAGGGCAGCGCATCCGACCCCGACGGCGACGCGATGACCTACCTCTGGGACTTCGGCGACAACATCAGCTCGACCGAGCTCTCGCCCGGAGCCCACACCTACACCGCATCCGGCACCTACACCGTGACCTTCACGGTCACCGACTCGCAGGGACTGGCCGACCCCAGCCCCGACACCCGCACGATCGTCGTCGAGGGCGGCGGCGCCGGCGCCACCTTCAGCCAGGTGCAGAGCCAGATCTTCACGGCGAGCTGCGCCTTCTCGGGCTGCCACGGCGGCTCGTCACCGGCACAGGGCATGAACCTGACCGCCGGATCGGCCTACAGCAACATCGTCAACGTGCCCTCGAACGAGCGGCCGACCCTCGACCGCATCGAGCCCAACGACCCGGCCGCCAGCTACCTGTACCTCAAGGTCATCGGCGACCCTTCGATCGTCGGCTCGCAGATGCCGCTCGGGGGCCCACCCCTGTCGGCCGTGCTGATCGACCTGCTGCGCGACTGGATCGAGCGCGGCGCGCCGAACGACTGATCGGCATCCGCGCGCGCGAGAGATGGCGGCGGGCCGCGGCGGCGGCCCGCCGCTCCGTTTCCGGCACCATCGGGCTCCCGAAATGTCGCCGCCGGTCCACCGGGACGCCACGACCACCGCGGAGCTGCGACTCGGTCCATCGACCGCGGAACGACCCGTGACCGCTCTCACCGAGCCGCCGCAATGGGAGGTGTACGGTGGAAGCGACGGCGTCCGGCCATCCTCCGGAGCCGCTGCAAGCCGGGAGGGCACCATGAGGATGCGAGCGTTGGCCCGTCTGTGCGCGAGCTCGATCGTGGTTCTCGTGGCGGTTGCGGCGGCGGCGGTCGACGTCGAGTGCCCGTGGCGGTGGGTCAACCCGATGCCGCCCCGAACGACGCTCTACGGAGCGGCCGATGGCCCTGGCGGCTTCATGGCTGTGGGCGCCGGTGGTCTCATCCTGACGAGTCTGGATGGCGAGGCCTGGCAGCGGCGCGCATCGGGAATCTCGGCCGATCTTTATGGCGTCCACTTCGCGGCGCAGCACTGGGTGGCGGTGGGCGAGGGGGTGATCCTGTCGAGCCGCTTCGGCGACGAGTGGAGCGTCGCTTTCAGCGACCCGGCGGTGACCCTGCACGACGTCGAGTTCGGCGCCTCGCGCTTCGTGGCCGTCGGGGCCGGGCTCGAGGGAGACGTCCTGGTCAGCGCCAACGGGACGGCATGGTCGCGGGTCGCGACCACCCTGCCCGACGAGGTCCATGCCGTGGTGTGGGCTGGCAACGCTTTCTTCGCGTGCAGCACCGGCGAGGTGTACCGGAGCGCGGACGGCGAAAGCTGGAGCTTCGTCGGCGAGGTGCAGACACCCTTCAAGGACCACCTCTTCGAGCTCGAGCGCTACGACCTGGCCTGGACCGGCAGCCGCCTGGTGTGGGCCGGTGGGCCCGAGGCCTGGGTCAGCCCCGACGGGGAGCGGTGGACCCTCGCCGCGACCGTCGACGGTTGCGAGCCCTTCAGCCGTTTCGTCGGCGTACTGGGGACGCCGTCCGGCGCCGTGCTCAGCGGCTTCGGCGCCTGCCCGTCGACGCTGCTCGTTCCGGAGGCCCAGCTCTTCACCTCGCTCGACGGCGGCAGCACCTGGGACATGACCTGGCGCGACGTCGGTGGGGGCTTCCCGGCGCTGGCCCACAGCCCGGGCACCATCGTCGCGCTCGGGGACGGTGGCGACCTGCTGGTCAGCGTGAACGGCGCCGAGTGGGAGGCGCCGGGGTCCGGCTGCAGCTCGGGGGCGTGCGCTGACGGTTTCGCGGATCTCACCGTCACCGAGGACGGCCTGGTGGCGGCAGGCGGCGTCGGACTGTGCGACAGCGGCAAGCGGCTGGGTGGCGGCACCATCGCCGAGAGGCTCGAGGACTCGCCGTGGGATGTCGCGGCGCTCGACATCGACCGCATCCACGGGATCGCCTTCGGCGAGCCGGGTTTTGCGGCCGTCGGTGACGTCTGGGCCGCGTCGAGCAGCGACGGCCGCGAGTGGGAGGTCCACGACGTGCCCACGGTGTGGCCCCTGAGCTCCGTGGCCTGGGGCGACGACGTGTTCGTAGCGGTCGGCGGCGAGGGCTCGCTGCTGACAAGCGCCGACGGCCGGGAGTGGGTCGAGCAGTGGTCGACGTCGGCCGCCGACCTCGAGCGGGTGGCCTGGGACGGCAATCGCTTCGTCGCCGTGGGCGAGGGCGGCACCATCCTGTCGAGCGCGGACAGCGTCAACTGGGGCCCCGAGCTGAGCGCGTCGACCGCGCATCTCTTCGGGGTCGCTGGCGGCGACGAGGTGGCGGTCGCGGTCGGCGACGGTGGTACGATTCTCGTGACCACGGACGGGCGTTACTGGTTCGCGCCGCTGACCGGCGTCACAGCAGATCTGCGCGGCGTGGCCTGGAACGGACGGCACTTCGCCGCCGTCGGCTTCGACCCCGGCGCCGGTGACGCTGCGGCCGCGGCGGTGGTGCTCGCGAGCGCCGACGCGCTGCACTGGAGCTCGTTCCCGATCGAGGCGCCGGCCCTGCTCAGCGTTGCCGGCAACGGCGAGGACGGGTTCGTCGCCGCCGGCGAGGACCGGGCGCTGCTCGAGGCCTCCTGCGTCGGCACGCTGGCCGCTCTCGATCCCCAGCTGCGCGTGGCGCGGGTCGGGGTGCCGGCCGAGCTCGAGCTGAGCCTCGAGGAGGACTTCGAGGTTGAGGTTGGCGTCAACCTCGCGAGCTCCAACCCGGCGGTGGTGTCGGTGCCGGCGCAGGTGACGGTGCCGAGGGGCAGCCACTCGGTCGCGGTGCCGCTCGAGGCGCGCGCTCTCGGCAGCGCGTGGATCACGGCGACGCTGCCCGACGGCCTCGGTGCCGGCAGCACCGCGGCGCTGGTCGAGGTCGGGCCGTCGTCGGTGACCCCGCGGCGTCCGGACGGTCGGCTGGTGCCTTGACGGACGGCCCAGGGCGAGCGGGAACCACGGCATGTGGATGGGGCTGCCTCCATTCCCTGCTTCCGCGCCCGCGCCCGCTTCCGAGCCCGAACCCGAGCTTCCTCGGTGTGTCGTTCCCGATTTGTCGTGAATCCGGAAGCGGAAGCGGAAGGGGAAGCGGAAGGGGGTAAGGGTCACGAGCTCGATGCGGCAGTTACAATGTGTACGTGACGCGCACATTGAGCGCCCTCGTGCGCAGCCTGAGGCCGGTGCAGTGGCTGAAGAACGGCTTCGTGCTGGCGCCGATCGTGTTTTCCGGGCGGATCGGCGACCCCGACGCGTGGCTGCGCAGCCTGCTTGCGGTGGCGGCGTTCTGCGCGGCGTCGTCCGCGACCTATCTGGTCAACGACCTGCTCGACCGCGAGGCCGACCGCCGGCACCCGACGAAGCGCAACCGGCCGATCGCGTCCGGAGCGCTCGGCGTGGCCACGGCGGTCGGCGCTGCGGTGCTGCTGGTCGTCCTCGCTGCTGTCGGCGCGCTCGCCCTCGGCGGCTGGTTCCCGGCCCTGCTCGGCGGCTACCTCGCGCTGACCCTGCTGTACTCGGCGCTGCTCAAGGAGCTGGTGTTCGTCGACGTGCTGGTGGTCGCCGCCGGTTTCGTGTTGCGCGTCGTCGGCGGCGCGATCGCCATCGACGTGCCGGTGTCGCGCTGGCTCTTGCTCTGCGCCTACCTGCTCGCCCTCTACCTCGCCCTCGGCAAGCGACGTGCCGAGCTCGCGCTGCTCGGCGAGGACGCTGGCAACCACCGGGTCGTGCTCGGCCACTACACGCTTCCGCTCGTGGATCAGGCAATCAGCGTGGTGCTTGGCGCGACCGTGCTCGCCTACACGCTCTACACGGTGGCGCCGGAGACGGTGGCCAAGGTCGGCTCCGAGGGGCTGATGGCGACCGTGCCGGTGGTGCTCTACGGCCTGTTCCGCTATCTCTACCTGCTGCATCGCCACGAGCTCGGCGGCAGCCCCTCCCGGGTGCTGCTCATCGACCGCCCGCTGCTCGCCTGCGTCGTGGTCTGGCTGGTTGTGGCGGCGGTGGTGGTCGGTGTGGGATAGGAATTCGTACCGCATTGGCCTCTTCGGCGGACGTGGTTGACCGCGTTGTTGTCGGACGGCCACTGCGGAACGAACTCTCAGGATGCGCGCAGCGCATCCCTCTCGGCGCGCGCGGGGCGTAGGCCAGCCAGCAACGCGCGAGCGCGTCACACACGCTCAGAGATCTACGACCCGCGTGCGCCGAGGGGCCTCTGCCCACACACTCCTACTCGGCGACCCGGATCTTGTGCGTCTTGATCTTGTTGTAGAGCGTGGTCCGCGAGATGTCGAGCAGCTCCGCGGCGCGCTTGATGTTGCCGCCGGTGACCTCGAGGGCGTGGGTGACGTGCTCCGCCTCGGCTTCGGCGAGCGGCCGCACCGCGGCGGCGATGCCGGTCCGCGAGGGCTTGAGCAGGTCGGCGGGCAGGTGGTGGGAGCGGATCTGGCCCTGGCGCACGAGAATCACCGCACGCTCGACCACGTTGCGCAGCTCGCGCACGTTGCCCGGCCAGAAGTAGTGCTTGAGGATGTCGGAGGCGGTCGGCTCGAAGCCCTCGACCCGCGTGCCCATGCTGCGGTTGAGCTCGCCGAGGAAGTGGTGGGCGAGCTCGAGGATGTCGTCGGCGCGGTGGCGCAGCGGCGGGATGTTGATGGCGAACACGTTGAGCCGGTAGTAGAGGTCCTCCCGGAACTCGCCGACCTGTAGCGCGTCCTTGAGGTCGCGGTTCGAGGCGGCGATCAGCCGCACGTTGGTCGAGATGTCCCTGATGCCGCCGACCCTGCGGAAGCGCCTGCTCTCGAGGACCTTGAGCAGCTTGCTCTGGACCTCGAGCGGCATCTCCCCGATCTCGTCGAGAAAAACGGTGCCGCCGGAGGCAATCTCGAGCAGCCCGGGTTTGGACTGCTGGGCGTCGGTGAAGGCCCCCTTCTCGTGGCCGAAGAGCTCCGACTCGAGCAGGGCCGGCGACAGCCCCGCGCAGTTCATGTCGAGGAACGGGCCCTCGGCGCGCGCGCTCGACCGGTGGATCATCTCGGCGGCGAGGCCCTTGCCGGTGCCGGACTCGCCCTCGAGCAGCACCGTGGCGTCGGTGTCCGCGACCTGGTGGATGAGGTCGACCACCCGCCGCATCGGGCGCGACGCGCTGATCAGCACCGGAGCGTCCGGCCCGGCGGCCCGGGCCACCAGCGCCCGCAGCTGGCGATCACGGCGGCGGGCGATGAGGGTCCGGCCGAGGACGTCGTTGAGGGTCTCCAGCGACACCGGCTTGGCCAGGAAGTTGTCGGCGCCGAGGCGCATCGCCCGCACCACCACCGAGATCTCGCTGGTCGCGGTCAGGACCACGATGCCGGCGAGCTCGTCGAGCTCGCGCAGCCGCGGGATCAGGTCGAGCCCCTGGACGTCGGGCAGGCCGAGGTCGAGCAGCACCACCTCGGGCGAGAAGCCCTCGGCCACCGACAGCGCCGAGGCCCCGTCCGCGGCTGAGACCAGCACGTAGCGGGTGGGGTCGAGGGCGGCGGCCAGGGTCTCCCGGATTGCGGGATCGTCGTCGACCAGCAGGATGCGGCCGGGCACGGTCGGTGTCGCCATGGCGCTGCCAGTATAGCGGTTTGTGGCCGGGGTCACTGCGACGTGGATTACCGAACCCGGGCTTTGCGTCGCGGGAAGGAAACCGGCCCCCGCGCCACTCTTACAGAGCAGGACACCGAGTTCGGCAACCTGAAACGGACAGCAGAAAGGGAGGACAGCGATGAAGAGCGTCATGACCACAGCAACGGTGTTTCTCGCGCTGGCAGCCGCGATCGTCGCGGGGGCTGGTGAGTTGAGCAGCAGCGACCGGCACGACGAGCTCGCCGCCGCCGAGACCTGGGACGAGGCGATCGCCGAGCTTGGCCAGGCCAAGGCGATGATCGAGATGGGCGACGCGTCGATCATCATCGAGGTCAACGCGACCGACCAGGATGCCGGCTTCCAGATCTTCGCCGACAGCGAGGGCTGGCGAAACCTGCGGGTGTTCGAGCCGCGCGGAAGGAAGGTCTTTCACGCCATGGTCGAAGGCGGCATCCGGAGGATCGGAGGTGGCACCGAGCTCTTCCTCGAGTCGGAGGAGCCGGAGTTCGAGGACCTCGACGAGCTCGAGGACCTGATCGGGCTGCTACCCGAGGGAGAGTACCGCTTCATCGCCCGGACGACCGGGAACGACTGGGCGGTCGGCAGCGCCGAGCTGACCCACGTCATCCCGGCCGGGCCCGTGCTGACCGAGCCATTGCCGGCACCGGGTGAGGACTGCGCGGCGGACGTCCCGGTCGGCAGCGCGGTCATCGCCTGGGAGCCCGTCACGACGACGATCTGGGGAGACCCCGAGATCACGATTGCCGCCTACCAGGTAATCGTCGAGGACGAGGCGGCGGGACTGGAGCTCAATCTGACCGTCGGCGCCGGCACCACCGCGATCACGGTGCCCGCCGAGTTCCTCAGCCCGGGCACCGAGTACGCGTTCGAGGTCCTCGCGATCGAGGAGGGTGGGAACCAGACGATCACGGAGAGCTGCTTCGTGACGGAGTAGAAGGAGAGCGCACGGCAGCGCCGGCCACGACGACGGCCGGCGCCGTCCGTGCGACCTTCAGGCGCCGGGCTCGGTGAGGCGCTGGAGGGCGTCGCCGATCAGGGCAAGGCCGATCACCAGCAGGGCGATCGCGACCCCCGGGAAGACCGCCAGCCACCAGCCCTCCGGCAGCGCGCGGTGGCCCTGGGCCACCATCGAGCCCCAGGTCGGCACCGACGGCGGCACGCCGAGGCCGAGGTAGGAGAGCGTCGCCTCGGCGAGCACGAGGTCGCCCATCCGCAACGCCGTGTCCTGGGAGACCGGACCGACCAGGTTGGGCGCATAGTGCCAGAGCGCGATCCGGTGCCACGGGCTGCCGCTGACCCGGGCCGCGGCGATGAAGGGCCGCGCCCGCAGCGACAGCACCTGGCCGCGGACGAGGCGCGCGACGCCCATCCACGAGGTGCCGCCGAGCAGCAGCACGAGCAGGAGTGGGTCGGGGCGCAGCACCGCGGCGGCCAGGATCATCAGGAACAGCAGTGGGAACGCGAGGAAGGCGTCGACGCCGCGCATCAGCACCGCGTCGACGGCGCGGCCGCCGGTCGCCGCGGCGAGGCCGACCGTGCCGCCGATCGCCACGGCGAGCGCCAGGCTGAGCGCCGCCACGGCGAGCGAGATCCTGCCGCCGACGAGCAGCTGGTGGAGGAGGTCGCGGCCGAAGCGGTCGCTGCCGAGCCACAGCCGGTGGCGGGTGGTGGCGACGACGCGTCGCCGGATCGACGACCCGTCTCCGTCCGGCGCCGGTGGCGACGAGGCCGTCCGGGGTTTCCTCCACCGCCGGCGCCACCACGGCGGTGCCGTCGACGAGCGCGAGCGCGGTGACGATGGTCAGCGGGGGCTGCAGCGCGCCGACCACGGGGTCCGGCGGGGGCGGGTGGAGGACCAACGGGCCGACGACGCAGCCGGCGATGAGCACCGCCACCGCGGCGCCGCCGATCCGCAGGCGGGCCGCGGCGCTCACCGCTCCTCCCGCGCCCGCGGATCGGCCACCGCGTAGAGCAGGTCGGCGACCAGGCTGCCGATGATCACGGCGGCCGCCCCGACCAGGGTGATGCCCATGACCAGCGGGATGTCGCGCGCTTCCGCGGCGCGCCACAACGCGAGGCCCATGCCCGGCCACGAGAAGATCGACTCGACCACCACCGACCCGGACACCACCATCGGCAGCGCCAGACCGAAGACCGTGATCACGGGCAGCAGCGCCGGCCGCAGCGAGTGCACCCAGAGGACGCGGCGCGGGCTCAGCCCGCGCGCGGTGGCCGCGAGCACGAAGCGCGACGCGCGGGCCTCGAGCAGGGTCGAGCGCAGCAGCCGGGCGGTGGCCGCGGCCCCGACCAGTCCGAGGCTGAGCGCGGGCAGCACGAGGTGGCGCAGGAGGTCGGCGAGGCGCCCGAAAGCGGTGAGCTCGCCGGCGTCGACCGACTGCATGTGCGAGGCCGGCAGCCAGCCCAGCCAGAGGGCGAACACGAGCAGGAGCAGGCCGGCGATCCAGAACGACGGCAGGCCGTAGAGGCCGAGCCCGAGCACGGTGGTCAGCCGGTCCACCCAGCCGTGCGGCCGGCGGGCGGCAGCGACCGCCAGCAGCACCCCGAGCATCAGGTCGATGAGCAGCGCGGCGCCGGCGAGCAGCATGGTCGGCGGCAGAGCGCGGGCAATCACCCGGCTCACCGGCTCCTTGAACAGGTAGGAGCTGCCGAGGTCGCCGGTCGCCGCCGAGGAGAGCCAGCGCAGGTACTGCTCGCCGAGCGGCCGGTCGAGGCCGTAGACGGCGCGCAGCTTCGCGCGAGCCTCCGGGGTCAGCCGGGGATGATCGAGGGTGTCGGCGTAGCTGCCGGGCGCGAGCTGGACGACCAGAAAGGTCAGGGTCGCCACCAGCCACACCAGGGGCACCAGGGTGGCGAGCCGCCGGATCGCGATCCGCGTCATCTCACTTCCGCCCCGCGAGTTCGACGTACCACTCCTCGAGGTTGAAGTACGGCGACGCGTCGTTGATGACCGCGCCGCGCACCCTCGCGTTGATCGCGACCAGGCGCTCGGTCTCGGCCAGGAAGGTGTAGGGCTGGTCCTCGACGATCAGCTCCTGGATGCGGTCGAAGATCGGCTTCTGCTCCTCGAAGGTGGCGGCCTCGGCGGCCGCGTCGAGCAGCCGGTCGACCTCAGGGTTGGAGTACCCGATCGAGTTGAGGGTCGGCTCGCCGGGCGGGGCGCTGTGCCACAGCGGGCCGAGGTCGATCAGGGTCGGCTCGATCCAGCCCGAGACGATGGCGTCGAAGTCGCCGGCGGTCTCGAGCGCGAGCAGCGTGCCCCACTCGACGAAGCGCGGGCGGGCGACGACGCCGACGCGGGCCAGGTCGGCCTCGACGAGCAGGCAGATGTCCTGGCGCTGGTCGTTCTCCGCGTTGGTGAGGAGCTCGAAGGCGAGCTCGACGCCGTCGCGGTCGAGGCTGCCGTCGCCGTCGCTGTCGGACCATCCGGCTTCGGCCAGCAGGCTCCTGGCCCCGGCGGGGTCGAAGGAAACCGGCTGCAGGCTGCGGTTGAAGGCCCACATGGCGGAGATCACCGGGCCGACCGACGGCCGGGCGTGGCCGAGGTAGGCGACGTCGATGATCGCCTGGCGGTCGATGGCCATGGCGAGCGCCCGCCGGACCCGGCGGTCGGAGAGGAAGGGCCGCCGCAGGTTCCACCGGACCTGGCTGTAGCCGCGGTCGGGGAAGCTGACGAGCCGCAGCCGGGGGTCGCCGGCAACCCGCGCGGTATCTGCCGGGTCGAGACCGTTGACGAGGTCGATGCCTCCGGTCAGCAGCTGCGTCAGCAGCCCCGTGCGCGAGGGCATCGGCCGCCAGATCACGCGGTCGAGGTAGGGGAGGCCTTCGCGCCAGTAGCCGGGATTGCGCTCGAGGACGAGCTCCTGCTGGGGCCGGTGGCTGGCCAGTCGGAAGGGTCCGGCGGACAGCACCCGCTCCTCCCAGTCGAGCTCGCGCCACTGCGCGTACGGGATGCCGCTCCACGCGTGGGCCGGGATGATGAGCCCGTCGTTGGCGTCCATCAGCTGGTAGGGGTAGCGCCGGTCGAAGCGGAAGCGCACCGTGTGCGGGTCGACCGCCGCGACCTCGAGGATGGCGTCCTTGGCGTCGCTGCCCAGCCACGCGAGCTCCGGGGAGCGCTGCGTCCTGAAGCTGAAGACCACGTCCTCCGCGGTGACCGGCACGCCGTCGCTCCAGCGCGCGCGCGGGTCGAGGGAGAAGCGCAGCTCGAGCCCGTCATCGGAGCGCTCCCAGCCGGTGGCGAGGCCGGGAGCGAACGACGGCGGGTGGTCGGTGTAGTCGGACTGCTCGACGGCAAGCGACGGATAGACGAGGCCGAGGATCTCGATCGTGGTCTGGTCCTCGGCCAGGTAGGGGTTCCAGCTCAGGACGTCGCCGAGGCCGCCGATCACGACCGTACCACCCGGACCAGGCGCGCCGTCGGCAACCGCGGGCGGCGGCGCCGGTCCGGAGCAGGCGGCGACCGCTCCGATTCCGAGCCCGAGGACGAGCGCGTGCAGCAACCGTTTCATCTGCCTTTATCCTATCCGAGCCCGCTCGGAGCACGTAGAGCATAGGCACCAGCACGCGTTGCTGATACCTGGTCGGCGAGCTGGCCTCTGCCCTACGCGCTCCGAGACGGATGCGCTGCGCGCATCCTGATGTTACGGTGTCGACATGATCCATCGGCTGCGGCAGGGCAAGGTGCCGTGGGAGCTGGTCGCCGAGGTGGTGGCCCGCAGGCTGCCGCCGGAGGTCGTGCTCGGGCCCGGCGCCGGCGAGGACGCGGCGCTGGTGAGGATCGGCGGCGAGCTGTGGGCGATCGCGAGCGATCCGGTCTCCTTCACTACGAAGGACGCCGGGCGGCTGGCGGTGACCGTCAACGCCAACGACCTGGCGGTCTGCGGGGCGCGACCGTCGCTGTTCCTGGCGGTCCTGCTCGTGGCGCCGGACGAGGCGGACCCGGAGCGCATTCGCGAGCTGCTCGCGCAAGTGGTCGCGGCCTGCGACCGGCTCGGCGTCGCGCTCATCGGCGGCCACACCGAGGTCACGCCCGGCCTCGCCCACAGCGTCGTGGTGGGGACGATGCTGGGGCGAGTGATGGGCCGCGCGATCACCACCGGCGGCCTGCGCGACGGCGACCTCGTGGGCATCACCCGCTGGGCGGGCCTCGAAGGGACCGCCATCCTGCTCGCGGAGCTCGGACCGCGCCTGCGCGCCCTCCACGGCGACGCGGCCTTTCGCGAGCTCGACGCTGTCCTGTCCGGCGACTGGCTGTCGGTCGTGCCCGAGGCCCTGGCCGCGGCGGCCGATCCGGCAGTCAGCGCGCTCCACGACGTCACCGAGGGTGGCGTCGGCGAGGCGCTGTGGGAGCTCCAGCGCGCCTCGGGGCTGAGCCTGGAGGTCGATCTGGAGCGGGTGCCGGTGCGGCCGGAGACGCGGCTGCTGTGCGACGAGCTCGGGATCGACCCGCTCGGCCTGATCGGCTCCGGGGCGCTGCTGGTGGGCTGCGCCGGGGAGGGGCGGGAGCGCGTCGCCGCAGCTCTCGCCGCGGTTGGCGTGGGGATCGAGTGGATCGGCCGGGCGCGCGCGGGCGGCGGGCCGCCTCAGTGCTCGGTCCCGCGCTTCGAGCGCGACGAGATCCTGAGGGCGTTCGCCGGCCGGGGGATCGCGTCGGTGGTCTTCGACATGGACGGCACGCTCGATCGACTCCGACTACGACTGGCCGTCGATCCGCCGGCGCCTCGGCGTGTCGGGCCGCTCGATCATCGACGACCTCAACGGGCTGCCCGACAGCGAGCGCGCCGCGCGCTGGGCCGAGCTGGAGGCGATCGAAGCGCATGCGACCGCTGCGGCGCGGCTGAAGGTGGGGGTGCCGGAGCTGCTCGCGCTGCTCGCCGACCGCCGACTGCCGACGGCCCTCGTGACGAACAACTCGGATCGCAACGCGCGGGAGCTGCTCGCGCGCTACGGGCTGCGCTTCGACGTCGTGCTGACCCGCGACAGCGGGCTGTGGAAGCCCTCGGGTGCCCCGGTCGAGGAGGCGGTGCGCCGGCTCGGCGCGGCGCCCGAGCGCTGCCTCGCGGTGGGCGACTCTCGCTACGACGTGGAGGCCGCCCGCGAGGCGGGCTGCGGTGCGGTCTGCCTGCTGTACCAGGGCGCCGAGCGCCACCGCGAGCTGGCGGACCTCGCATTTGCCGGCATTCCGGAGCTGACGAGGTACCTCGGCATCGTGCTCGATGCCGGCTCGTCGACTGGCGGAGGGTCTCCGTCGTGACCGGGGGGATGGTGCTGCGATGATCGAGCTGGTCGTGGTGGCCGTGACGACGGGCGCCGTGGCGTCACTGCTGGCAGCGATCCGTGCCGGCGACCGCGTGCAGGAGGTCGCGTCGAAGGCTGTCGCCTCGGCGTCCTTCGTCGCGCTCGGGCTGCTGCGCGTCGACGGCGCCGGCGCCGTGGGCGGCTGGATCGTGGCCGGGCTCGTGCTGTGCGCCGTCGGCGACCTGCTGCTGCTCGGCAGCGGCCGGAGCTTCGACCTCGGGCTCCTGAGCTTCCTGCTCGGGCACTGCGCCTACATCGGCGCGTTCGCGGCCGCGCTGCCGCCGTCCGCGTGGTGGCGTCCGGCCGTGGTGCCGCTCGTGCTGGCGGCCGCGGGCGCGCTGCGCTGGCTGTGGCCTCACCTCGGCCGGCGGCGGTTGCCGGTCGTCGCCTACATCATCGCGATCTCGGTCATGGTGTGGGGAGCCGTCGCGGTCGTCCGCGCCGGCGCGCTCCCGGCGACCGTCGCACCGGGTGCGATCCTGTTCTACCTCTCGGACCTGGCCGTGGCGCGGCACCGCTTCGTGAAGGCCGAGTTCCTCAACCGCGGCATCGGACTGCCGCTCTACTACGCGGGGCAGGTGCTGATCGCAATGGCAATCTAGACGGGGGGACCCGACCGTCGGGCCCGGAAGCGGGTGCGGGCGCGGAAGCGGGACGTCAAGGCAGTCGCCATTCTCGAGGCTTCACCCGCTTCCGCTTCCCCTTCCGCTTCCGCTTCCGGATTCAAGCCGATCGGTGCGCGAGGGTCGAGTGGCAGTCCGGGCTCGGAAGCGGGCGGGGCGCGGAAGCGTTCGGGGAGGGGAACGGGAACGGGGACGGGAACGGGGACGGGGGAGCTCGGATATGCTGGCGAGAGGGGGAGCACCATGCGTCGCCATCTCCTCATCGTGCTGATCGTGGTTGCAGCTGCAGCCCTCCCGGTGGCTGCGCAGGACGCCTGGCAGCAGCACACCACCGCCGGCGAGTGGGCCTTCCGCCAGGGCGACCAGGCGCGCGCAGAGCGGGAGTTCCGCGCCGCACTCGAGATCGCGCAGACCCTGCCGCCGGAGAGCCGGCGGCTCGATCAGAGCCTGTACAACCTCGGCCGCCTCTACGAGGAGGGCGGGCGGATGGACGAGGCGCAGGCGACGTACCTGCTGCTCCTCGCTCTCGAGGAGCACCGCTTTGGCGAGGCCGCGCCGGAGCTGCTCGACACCCTGCTCGCCGTCGCGCGGACGAGCCAGGCCGCGGGCGACCTTCCGCAGGCGCAGGGACAGCCTGCGCCGCTACCTGGCGATTGCCGAGGCATCGCGCGTCGCCGACCCCGGGCAGCGGTGGCGGGTGCTGTCCCTGCTGGCGCGGATGGAGACCCTCCAGCAGCACCCGGCCGAAGCCCTCGAGCTGCAGCGCACGGCGGTGGCATCGCTCGCCACCGACACCGGGGCAGCCGCGACGGAGCGGGCCCGGGAGCTCGAGACGCTGGCGGCCATGGAGATCGCGCACGGCACGCCGGCGGCCGCCGAGCCGCTGCTCGAGGACGCCACGGCGGCGCGCGAGGCCGCCGGGCTGGGCGGCGCCGTGGAGGTGCTCGCCGGCGCGGCCTCGGCCGCGCTCGGCGCCGGCGATCTCGAGCTCGCGGAACGTCTCGCCACTCGGGCGGTCGCGGCGGCCGGCAGCAGCGAGACCGTACCGCTGTTGGTGGACGAGGTGCTGGCGGACGCCGCCTGGCTGAGAGTGCGGCGGGGGTCGGAGAGCGTCTCCGAGCTGCTCCTCCTGTCCGGCGATGAGGCCGAGCTCGCCGAGGCCGACCGGCGCCTGCGGGCGCTGCTCGAGCGCCAGGACCTCGTCCTCGCCGCTCGCGACCCGGCGCGGGTCGAGACCCTGGACCGCCTGGTGCGCACGGCGGCGATGGCGGGCGACGCCGGGACGGCCGCCGACTGGCAGCGCCGCGTGTGCGAGGCGATCGGGGAGGAGGACTTCGAGCGCTGGCTGCGCGCCCAGGATGCTCTCGCCTACCTGCTGGCCGAGGCAGGTCGCCCGGAGGAGGCCCTGGCCGTCAACACCAAGTTGCTCGCGCGGCTCGACGCCAGCTGGGGCGCCAGTGATCCGCGGCTTGCGCCGGTGCTCGAGCGGCAGGCCGGGCTGCTCGACGAGCTCGGCCGGTCGAAGGAGGCGAAGGCGGTGCGCAAGCGGATCAAGGGGCTGCAAGGCTGAGCGAGTCGGGATCCCACTGCCAACCTAGGTGCGGACGCGGAAGTAGTGACGAAGTAACCGGAAAACCACAAAGACACGAAGGCACGAAGGTGGATTCTGATTGGCGCCTCATGGACGCATGGGGCGCCAGGTTGATCGGCCCGCTGGCTCGATACACGGGGACAACATCAAGAGCTTCTCTTGGTGTCTTTGTGCCTTTGTGGTGATCTCGCGTTTTCGATTTCGAGCAGCGGAAGCGGGCTGGGCCTGCGGACTGTGCGCTTCTAGCGCAAGTGGGAGTTGGTGCCCGTCGAGGGCGCGCGAATGGCGCGCAGCTCGCACGGCGGGAAGCTCGCGAGCGGCACCGTCCACTGGCGCAGGAAGAGCTCCCAGCGCTGCTCGTCGGCCACGGAGCGCCAGCGCAGCACCTGGAAGTCACGCCCGCCGAGGCGCTCGAGCTCGCCCCAGTTGATGAGCAGGTGGGAGAAGCCCTCGGCGGCGGCGGTGCGCGCCACCTCGTCGGCGGCGGCCGCAGCCTCGACCCACGCCTGGACGAGCTGCAGGTCATAGGACGAGCTGACGTGGTGCGGAACCCGGCAGCCCCACGATCGGCCATCGCCGACCACCACGAGCCGCGCCGAGCCGTGAAGCCCCGACTCCGCGGCGCGGTAGGCGGGCAGCGGATCGTTGACCGTGACCTGGTGGCGCCACTCGTCTGGGGTGGCCTCGCCGGTCCAGATCCGGTGGATCTGCAGTCGTCCAAGGGTGAATCGGCCGAGGTCGGCGAGCCCGAGCGCGACGGTGGCCGCGACCACCACCGCGATGGCGACCCCGGCGCGCCGGGTCACGCGGCTGGCGCCGACCGCAGCGAGCACCGCGATCAGCGCGGCCATCGGAAAGGCGTAGCGCGTGGTCTGCGAGCTGACGAGCCAACCGCCGAGGCCGAGCGCCGCGGTCGCCGCGACCAGGCGGCGGCTTCGTGCTGGCTCGCCCGTCGGCAGCACCGCCGCGATCGCGAGCACCGCCGCCGCCACCGCCCACCAGCCGAGCCCGTCCGGCGGACGGACCAGGCGGAGCAGGCCGGAGGGGAGCGAGGCAAGGCCGCCCACCCCCTCGTGCACCAGGCTCGCCCAGCGGGCGTCATCGCGAGCGCTCCAGCCGCTGCCGCCGAAGAGCGGCCACAGCAGCGGGTAGACGGGGTTGCCAGTGGTGATCAAGTTGCGCACCGGCGCAAAAGACGCCGCCGCGCCCGTGATCGCGACTGCGACGCCGAGTCGCCGCCAGCGGCGGGGAAAGAACAGGAGCGCGGCGAGCATCACGGCCGCCACCGGGACGGCGGCCGGGTACTTGACGGCCGCCGCCAGCCCGCAGGCGAGCCCGACGTCGAGCCAGCGCGGCTCCGGCTCGGCGTTGAGCGCCTCGACCGCGGCCAGCACCGCGAGTGTCACCAGGAGGTCGACCGCCGGCTGGCCGGCGATCCACAGCAGGTGCCAGCAGCCGGCGAGGAGCAGCGGGGCGAGGACCGACCAGCCGCCGGCTCCCAGCCGCCGTGCCAGGTGGACGCACACCGCCAGGGTGACGGCCAGGCAGATCCAGTGCAGACCCGCGGCCGCCTCGGGCAGACCCCAGCCCACCGGAATCAGGAACACCGCCTGGCCGGCTACGGGGAAGTGGCTGAACACGTGGTGCTCGATGGGGTCGAAGCTCGCATTGATGAGCCAGCTCCACGGCAGCCCGAGGTGGTAGACCAGGGCGTCGTAGAACACCGGCGGGCACAGGTAGAGCGGGGCGCCCGCGAGCACGGCCGCGCCGCCGAGGAGCCAGGGCCGGGCGGCGTGGCGCTCGCGGTAGCCCCAGGCGGCGAAGGCGGCGAGCACCACGAGGCTGCCCACGACCGCCGCGACCGCCGGGCTGACGAGCTGGGCCGTGACCGCCACCAGCCACCACAGCGCCGTCCAGCCGCGGACCCAGCGCGCAGCCAGCGACTCACCACCGAGCCGGCGGCCGAGCTCGGCAATGCCTCCGGCCAGCGCTGCGGTCGCGGCCAGGGCGCCGGCGGTGTGCAGGGCGGTCACGCGGCCGCCCGCCGGATCAGCGATCGCCTCGCCTCTGCTAATCTCACGGGGTGGGCTCCCGCCGGCTCCTCATCTTCATCGTCGCGTACAACGCGGACCGGACCCTCGAGGAGGTGCTCGATCGGATACCGGAGTCGGTCTGGGCGCACGGCACGCGCGTTCTCATCATAGACGACGCCTCCCAGGACCGGACCTTCGAGGTCGGCCTCGAGTACGAGCGGCGGCATCCCGGCCGCGACATCGAGGTGCTCTTCAACCCGGTCAACCAGGGCTACGGCGGCAACCAGAAGCTCGGCTACCAGTACGCGATCGACCACGGCTTCGACGCGGTCGCGCTGCTCCACGGCGACGGCCAGTACGCGCCCGAGAAGCTCGCTGAGCTCGCCCGGCCGGTGCTCGATGGCGAGGCCGACGCGGTGATGGGAACCCGCATGGTGTCGCCGCGGGCGGCGCTGGCCGGCGGCATGCCGCTCTACAAGCTCGCCGGCAACCGGGTCCTGACGTGGCTGCAGAACCGGCTGCTCGGCACCCGGATGTCCGAGTTCCATTCCGGCTACCGGGTGTACTCAGTCGAGGCCTTGCGGCAGATTCCCTTCGACCTCGACACCGGCGATTTCCACTTCGACACCGAGATCCTCATCCAGCTCTTCCGCAAGGGCTGTCGGATCCTGGAGATCCCGATCCCGGTGTACTACGGGGACGAGATCTGCCACGTCAACGGCATCGCCTACGCGTGGAACGTGATCCGCACGACCGTCTCGAGCCGGGTCCACGACCTCGGAATCCTCTACCAGCGCAAGTACGACCTCAGGAGCCCGGCCGAGATCTACGGCCTCAAGCTCGGCTACCGCTCGTCCCACTCGATGGCGATCGAGCGGGTGCCCGCCGGGGCGCGGGTGCTCGACCTCGGCTGCGGCCGCGGGCTGCTCGCGGCGGAGCTCGCCAAGAAGGGCTGCATCGTCCACGGGGTCGACAATCTCGAGCTGGCGGAGGCGCCCGGCCTGGCCGGCTTCACCCGTCACGACCTCGACCAGGGCCCCCCCGCGCTGGACCTCTCCGACTTCGACGTGGTGCTGCTGCTCGACATCCTCGAGCACCTGCACTCGCCGGAGGCCTTCCTGGTTGCGCTGCGGCGCTTGCCGGGGGCGACCGGGCCCCAGATCCTGATCAGCGTGCCGAACATCGCCTTCCTGCCGCTGCGGCTGCGCCTCCTGCTCGGCGGCTTCGAGTACGGTCGCGAGGGCATTCTCGACCTCACCCACCGCCGCCTGTTCACGGTCCGTTCACTCGAGCGGCTCCTCGACCAGAGCGGGTTCCGGATGGAGGAGGTGTGTGGAGTGCCGGCGCCCTTCCCCAAGGCGCTCGGAAACGGTCGGCTCAGCCGCGCGCTGGTGGCGCTCAACCGGCTCGCGATCCCGCTCTCGATGGGGGTCTTCGGCTACCAGCTGATGGCCACGGCGAGGGCGCTGCCCACCGTGCGAGCGCTGCTCGAGCGAAGCCGCGACGCCTCGGCCGACCGGCGCGGCGACCGACCGCCTGCCGACCCCAGCCATGCCGCGACCGGCGCAGCGTCTCCCGCGCCGCCCGAGTTGCGGAAACCCGCCGGCTGATCGATACTGGTAGCACGATCATCAGCAGGGCAGCGGCCGGTCGACCCGGCGTGAAGGGTGTGGTGTGATCGGGCAGACCATCTCGCACTATCGGATCGTCGCCCGGATCGGGGCGGGCGGGATGGGCGAGGTCTGGCAGGCGCACGACCCGCGGCTCGACCGCGAGGTGGCGATCAAGACGCTGCCGTCGGCCGCGGCCCGTGATGCGGGCAGGATCGCGCGCTTCGAGCGCGAGGCGCGGGCCACCGGCGCGCTCGAACCACCCGAACATCCTCGCCATCTACGACGTCGGCCAGCACGAGGGGGTGCCGTACATCGTGTCGGAGCTGCTGCGCGGCAGTAGCCTGCGGCGAGCGGCTGCGGGAGGCGGACCTCACCCCGCGGCAGGGCGGTCGAGATCGCGATCCAGATCGCCGACGGCCTGGCCGCAGCCCACGCCCGCGGCATCATCCACCGCGACCTCAAGCCCGAGAACGTCTTCGTCACCCAGGATGGCCCGGTCAAGATCCTCGACTTCGGGCTTGCCAAGCTGCACCAGCCCGACGCGCAGAGGGGTCGGGACCCGGAGCCCCGACGCTGACCGTCGAGACCGAGGACGGTGCGATCGTCGGCACCCTGGGCTACATGTCGCCCGAGCAGCTGAGCGGCAAGCCGGCCGACCAGCGCTCCGACATCTTCGCCTTCGGCTGCGGTGCTGTTCGAGATGCTCGCCGGGAAGCGGGCCTTCGGCGGCGACTCCCGTGCCAACGTGGTCGCGGCGATCCTGCGCGACGACCCGCCGACCTTCGCCGCGCTCAAGCGCCCGGTGCCGGCGCCGCTCGAGCAGCTGGTGCGGCGCTGCCTCGAGAAGCGTCCGGAGGACCGCTACTCAGTCGGTCCACGACCTGGCGCTCGCGCTGCGCGCCATCGAGAACACCTCCGACTGGTCGGCCGCGCGCCCGCGTCCTGCGCGCGCCGGGAACTGGCGTCGGCTCGCTGGCGTCGCGCGCCGTGGTCGTCGCTGGTCGTCGTCGCATCGCTCGCGGTGTGGGGCTGGCGGTGGGCGGGACGACGGGCCGCCGAGCGAGCTGGCGCCGACCCAGTGCCAGTCGCCGCCGAGGCCACTGGCAGGCTCGGCGCCGAGGCACGTCGCGGTGCTGCCGTTCGTGGCGGTGGGCGGCGACGACCGACGACGCCGCGCTCGCCGCGGGCCTGGGGCGCGTGCTCGCCGAGGAGCTGGCGCTGCTCGAGGAGCAGACGCGGGGCCGGCTGTGGGTGGTCCCGGCAGGCTCGACCCGCTCGCTCGAGCAGGTGCGACGCGACTACAACGTCAACGTCGCGATCGCCGGCAGGCTCGGACGGAGGCCGGCCGCGACCGCGTCGAGCTCGACGCGATCTCGGTACCCGGGGAATCGGTCCTCGCGTCGACCGTCATCGACGGCGGCGGCAGGATGCCGGCGTCGCTCCAGCTCGAGCTGGTCGAGGCGGCGGCCGAGTCTGCTGGCGGTGCCGATCGAGCCGCGGACGCAGGCGGCACTCGAGGCCGCTGCACCTCGGTTGATCGCGCGTTCGTGGAGCGCGTCACCGGCCTCGGGCTGATGGCCGGCGACGAGGACGGCGCGCGTCGGCGAGCGCGCGATCGCAGCCCTTGAGCGCGCCACCCGCGAGGACCCGGGCTACGCGATGGCGCGTGTCTCGCTGGCGACGGCGCTGCTCGAGCGCTTTCACGTCACCGGCGACCGCGCCTGGCTCGAGCGGGCCGACGCGCAGGCCAGGGTGGCCGCGGACCAGGACCCGCCGACGACCGAGGCGCTGCTCGTGCTGGCCGAGGTCTGCCGCGCCGATGGCCGGACCGAGCAGGCGATCGCAGCGCTCGAGCGGGCCGCGACCTTGTCGCCGGACAGCGCCCGGGCCCAGCTCAAGCTCGGCGTCGCGCTGCGCGACGCGGGGCGCTACGACGAGGCCGAGCGGGCGTTGCAGAGGGCGATCAACCTGCGGCCCGGCCACGCCCATGACGCCATCGAGCTCGGCATCCTCTACTACGTGACCAACCGCTACGACGCCGCGGCCAACCAGTTCCGCCTCGCGGTCGAGCAGGCGCCGCTCAACGTCACGGCGCACAACGACCTCGGCGGCCTGATGTACTTCCTCGAGCGCCGAGTCGAGGCGCGGGAGGCCTTCGAGGCCTCGCTCGCGGCCTACCCGAACTCGGTCGCCTACTCCCAGCTCGGCACGCTGGTCTTCGACGAGGCCGACTACGCGCGCTCGGCCGACATGTTCGAGCGCGCGGCCGAGCTCGCCCCTGACGACTGCGAGCTGGTGGGGAACCTCGCGAGCGCGTACCACTGGGGCGGCGACCGCGTCCGCGCCGACCCCGCGTTTCGACGGGCGATCGAGGTCTGCGAGGCGAGCCTTGCCGGCGAGCGCCGGACGATCCGCAGCTGATGGCCAGACCTCGCCGGCTTCTACGGCATGCTCGGCGAGAACCGCGAGCGGGGGCTCGAGCTGCTCGCCCAGGCGACATCGAGGGACATCGTCGACGCGCAGCTGCTGGCGCTGATCGGCGAGAGCTACGAGGACCTCGGCGACCGCGACCGCGCGCTCGAGTGGCTGGGCCGAGCGCTCGACAACGGGGTGACGGTCGAGCAGCTCGAACGCATGCCGTCGCTCGACGAGCTGAGGAAGGACCCGAGATTCACGGAGCTGACCAATCGAGGCCAGCCCTAGACCCGAACCCGCGGCCGACCCTGACGCCGCGGCAGCAGGAGGCGTTCCATGGCGAAGATGCCAGGTGCCGTGAGCCTGACGCCGTCGGCCCATGGCGTGATCATCTATGAGTTGCCCACCGGCACCGCCGCGATCCTCGAACCGGGGACTCTCGGAGGTGCGCCCGGGCGACACCGTCGAGTTCAGCAACCGGACCGGGCAGTGGCTCGGCTGGTGGTCGCCGAGGACGGTCTGTTGGCGCGGGTGCCCTCGATGGTTCCCCAGGACATCGCACCGGGAACCACCAGGAGTTCACGGTCGACCCCGGCGCGGTGCCCGGAACCCATGAGTACCAGGTCGCGGTGACGCTGGGGTCGGCAAGAAGGTGTTTGCGATCGGAGCCTCGACGCCGAGGATCATCATCCGGTCCTCGAGCGACGTGGGCTAGCCGACGACGAGGCTCCGGGAGAGCGTCCGCCGGGTCGCATCGACGCGACCCGCGAGTCGAGTGCAGCGTGTGCCGGCCTTGCGCGCGGCATCGTTCTCGGTCTGCTCCACGCGGTCGGCTGGGGTCGACCATTGCCGGAAGGAGGACGGAATGGAAACATTGAAGAAGAGGGTCCAGCCATCACGGCGTCGTTCGAGGCCAAGGTCATCGATCGCAGCTATCGTGGCGCTGGCGGTCGTGGCCGTGATGAGCGCGTGCGCCGGTATCGAGCCTGGTCCGGTCGAGCCGACTCCCACCCCGGTCCCAGGAGGTGGGCAGGTCACGCCGCGTGTCGTCGCGGTCACCTGGGAAGCCGCCAAACCGGGCTGCACCGTCAAACCGTTCGAGCTCACGGACGTGAGTGTGGGCGGTCTGGTGACCTTCGCCAACGACGCGGGCATCCAGTCGGTGACCTTCGACTTCCCTCCCGAGCTGTTCGGACCGAACTCGGTCACGGTGCCCGCGGGATTGTCCGTGACGTTCGTGGTGCGCGACACGGCGCAGCCGGCGAAAGGTCTACGAGTACTCGGTCAGCTGCGTCCCCGCCGGCGAAGCTTCGCCCGCGGGTCGTGATTCGAGCCTCGACGCCGGAGCAGTAGCCGGCGGCCGCGACGCGGTGGAGGGCTCCGGGAGAGGCCATCGGCGGTGCCGGAAGGCGGTTCAGTCGGCCATCTCGACCAGGCCGTAGAGGATCGCCGCCACGAACGAGGCCTCGGCCGCGGCCGCGAACTTCTCGCCCGCGGTGAGCTGCGACCACTTGCCGCCGTCGGCGAGGAACCCGAGGCTCGAGGAGGAGTAGTCGCCGACCGCGGTGGTGGCGAGACCGACGCCCAGGCTGTGCCCGCCGTGCACCAGCCCCTCGCGGCCGAGCATGGCCTCGGCCTCGGCCCGGCCGTAGTACAGCCGGCCCATCGGCGAGTTCCACAGCGCGAGCCGGAACTCGCTCTCGGAGGTTGGGGTCATCGCGGCCCGATAGACGAGCGCCTCGCGGCTGTCGTCGGCGACCTCGACCTCCAGGTCGTCGGCAGCGGGCAGCACTGCGGCCTCGCTGGCCGCGGCCAGCGCGTCGAGCGACAGCGCCTCCAGGTCGAGGGTGAAGCCGTCGCTGGCTCCGGCCGTTGCGGCGGCGGCGAGGGCGAGCAGGAGAGCGACGAAGCGGCGCATGTTCCCTCACAGTGATGATACGCCTTCTCGTCGTTGACCCGCTTCCCCTTCCGCTTCCGCTTCCGCGCCCGAAGTCAGTCCGACGCCCCTGTCACTTCAGGAGGTCCTTCGACTCGCCGCCCTGGAGCCTGCCCTGAGCGAGGAGCCCGCCAGGGCTCCGAGTCGAATGGGGGCGGCTCGCTCAGGATGACAGGGGGCGCGGAAGCGGGCACGCGAGACGGGGGATGAGCCGGCAGCGGTGGGCCAAACCGAGTCGCGCGGGAACTCTCGCCGACTGATTGACTCTAAACTGGCACCATGCGACACCTGCTGACAACCCGCCGCCTCGCCCTCATCGCCATCCCGATCGTCCTCGCCGGCCTCGCCGCGGGCTTGCACGCCGTGGCCTTGCCGCCGCAGGATGAAGGCCAGCGCATCACCGCGCCGGAGGGCCCCACCGTGGACTGGAAGGGCGTCGACACGCTGATCTCCGAGCAGAAGTTCGAGGCCGCGGCCGCGGGCTGTCGCCGAGCTTCGAGAGGCCGCCCGGGCGGCCGGCGACAACGCCGCCTGGACCCGCGCCCTGGTCACCGAGGTGCAGCTCCGGATGGGCCTGCACGGCTACGAGACCGCGGTGCGCTTCCTGCGCGAGCAGGCGTGGCCGGACGACGCCGTCTCGCGCGCCGTGCTCGACCTGTTCTACGCCCACTCGCTGGTCAGCTACACGCAGATCTACTCGTGGGAGATCCGCGGCCGGGAGCGGGTGGCGAGCGACGACGAGGTCGACCTGAAGCGCTGGACCCTCGAGCAGATCGTGGCCGAGGCCAACCGCGCCTTCGGCCGCGTCTGGGCCGAGCGTGCAGCGTGGGGCGAGTCGTCGATCGGCGAGCTCGCCCGCTACATCGACCAGAACGACTACCCGCCGCGGATTCGCGGCACCCTGCGCGACGCCGTCTCCTACCTGTGGGTGGAGCTGCTCGCCGACAGCTCGCTGTGGCGGCCGGGGCAGTCCAACGAGCTCTACCAGCTCGACGTCGCGGCCCTCATCGCCGGCGACCCCGCGCACTCCGCTGCGCTCGACCTCGCCGATCCGCGCGTCCACCCGCTCGCCAAGATCGGCGCCGTGCTCGACGACCTCGAGGCCTGGCACGGCTCGGCGGGCCGACCCGAGGCGGCGCTCGAGGCGCGGCTCGAGCGGCTGCGCCGGCTCCACGCCGCGTTCGCCGAGCGCCCACGACCAGCGCGCCGTCCGCGACCACCTGCAGGGGCTGCAGGCGGACTTCGACCGCGGCTACGAGTGGTGGTCGATGGGCCAGGCCGAGCTCGCCGAGATGCTGCAGGGCGAGGACGAGGCGGACGCGCTGGTGGCCGCGCGCGCGGGAAGCCCTGGCCGGCGCCGAGCGCCATCCGAACAGCGTCGGCGGCCAGCGCTGCCGCCACCTGGTGGCGGCCATCGAGGCGCCGGCGTTCAACGTCGAGGCGATGGCCCTCGATGCCGTCCAGCGCCGCTCGATCCGCGTCACCCACCGCAACCTCGAGGCCCTCCACTTCCGGGCCTACGCCTTCGACCTCGAGCAGGCGGTCACGCGGCGCCAAGGACTACAACCTGCTCCCCGGCTACCGCGAGGTGCCGGAGTGGATCGACGGCCGCCAGCCGGTCGCGGCGTGGACCGTGGAGCTGCCGGCGACCCCCGACTTTCGCGACCACGCGAGCTACGTCGACGCCCCCCATGACGATCCCTGGCGCCTACCTGGTGGTCGTCTCGGCCCGCCGCGACTTCGCCCGCGAAGCCAACCAGATGTCCGCGTTCAACCTGGTCATCGGCGACCTCGTGCTGCTGAGCTCGCCAGGCCGGCGGCGGCTGGGAGGTCTCGGCGCGCTCCGGCGGCAGCGGCCTGCCGCTCGCCGACGCCGAGGTCTCCCTCTACCGCGCCGACTGGCGGCGCGGCCACCGCCTGGTCGACCAGAAGCGCACCGGCATCGACGGCCTCGCGCGCTTCGCCGACTTCGGCCAGCGGCCGGACCAGTACTTCCTGCTCGCCCGCTGGCAGGACCACGTGGCCGTCGACACGAGCTTCCTCTACGGCTACGACGAGCCCTCGACTCGGGGTCGACAGCGGCGCCTTCCTCTACACCGACCGCTCGCGTCTACCGGCCGCAGCAGACGATCCACTGGAAGGTGGTGGCCTACCGGGGCGGCGGCGACGAGCAGCGCTACCGCACCTCGCCGGGGTCGCCGGTGACGGTCACCCTGGTCGACGCCAACGGCGAGGAGGTGGCGTCCCGGGCGCTGACGACCAACGACTTCGGCTCGGCCTCGGGCAGCTTCGACGATCCCGCCGGGCCGGCTGCTCGGGGCCTGGTACGCTGCGCTCGTCGCTGGGCGGCGCGACCAGCGTCCGGGTCGAGGAGTACAAGCGGCCGACCTTCGAGGTGACGGTCGACGACCCGGAGCAGCCGCTGCGCCTCAACCGGCCGGCCGCGCTCGCCGGCGAGGCGCGCTACTACTTCGGCCTGCCGGTGACGCGCGGGCGACGTGGCGTGGCGGGTCACCCGCGAGCCGGTCTACCCGCGCTGGTGGTTCTGGTGGGCGCCGGCGCCGGCGACCGAGGCCGAGATCGTCGCCTCCGGCACCGCGGCGCTCGACGCCGACGGCCGCTTCGCGATCGACTTCACGCCGGCGGCCGACGAGCGCGACGCGGAGATCGAGGGCATCAGCTACCGCTACCGGCTCACGGCCGACGTCACCGACGAGGGCGGCGAGACCCGCTCCGCGACCCGCGCCTTCCGGCTCGGCTTCGTGGCGGTCGAGGCCCGAATCGACTCGCCGGCGGCCTTCCTACCGCGCCGGCGAGCACGCCGAGCTGACGGTCCATCGCAGCGACCTCGACGGCATCGCCGCGCGCGGGCGCCGGGTCGTGGCGGCTCGTCGAGCTCGACCAGCCGGAGCGCGCCCTGCTGCCGGCCGACGAGCCGGTGCCGGTGGCGCCGGGCGCCGAGGACCGCTTCCGCACCCCGGGCGACCACCAGCGTCCGCGCTGGGACACCTGGGTCGAGCCCGACGCGGTGATGGCCCGCTGGCCCGAGGGCGCGCGAGGTCGCCGCAGGGCGGCTGACACCACGGCGAGGACGGCGCGGCCACGGTGAGCCTGCGCGGCCTGGCGGCCGGCGCCTATCGCCTCGTCTACACGACCACGGACGACTTCGGCGCCACCTGCGAAGGCCTCCCGCGACCTGATCGTGGCCGCGCGAGCGCGGCTGCGACGTGGCGCTGCCGTCGCTGCTGCTCGCCGAGCGCAGCGTCGGTGCCGGTGGGCGAGACCGCGCGCCTGCTCGTGCGCTCCGGCCTGCGCGACCAGGAGATGGTGCTCGAGATCTTCCGCGACGGCCGCCGGATCGAGCGCCGGGTGCTCCACGCCGGGCACGACGCCGAGCTCATCGAGATCCCGGTCACCGAGGCCGACCGCGGCGGCTTCGGCGTCAGCCTGACCGTGCTGCGCGACCACCAGCTCATGCGCCAGACCGCCTCGATCCACGTGCCGTGGGACGACCGCGAGCTCGAGCTCGAGTTCGCGAGCTTCCGCGACACCCTGCGACCCGGCGCGTCGGAGAGCTTCCGGGTCACCGTGCGCGGCCACGACCAGGCGGCCGTCGACGCCGGGACGGCGGAGCTGCTCGCCTACATGTACGACCGCTCGCCTCGACATCTTCGCCCCGCACACGCCGCCGAGCCCGCAGTCGCTCTACCCCGACCGATCGTCGGTCGGCCGCCAGCAGTCGAACCTCGGCACGGCGCAACACGCCTGGAGCTGGTCGAGCGGCTTCGCCGAGCTGCCCGGCTACCCGTACCTGACCGGCGACCGGCTCAAGCTGCTCGACGGCTACGGCATCGGCGGCATGGGCCGGCGCGGGATGTACATGGCGAAGGCCGGGGTGCTGCGAGTCCGCGGCGAATGGCGGCGCCGGCGATGATGGCCGATGCCGCGATGGCGCCGGCGCGCCGAGGCCGACGAGGCGGCCGCGTCAGCGGCGAGGGCGGAGGCCGCGACGACGGCGGCGGAGGAGCCGCCGGCCGGCGAGGGCGTCGCGCTGCGCGAGGACTTCTCCGAGACCGCGTTCTTCGCAGCCGCACCTGCTGCTCGGGCCGGACGGCTCGGCCACGATCGAGTTCAAGGTGCCGGACTCGGTCACCGAGTGGAACGTCTGGGTGCACGCGATCACCACCGACCTGCGCGCGCGGCTCGATCGAGCGCCAGGCCCGCTCGGTCAAGGAGCTCATGGTGCGGCCCTACCTGCCGCGCTTCCTGCGCGAGGGCGACCGGGCCGCGATCCGAGGTGGTGGTCAACAACGCCGGCGACGCGCCGCTCGACGGCAGCGCTCGACTTCGAGATCATCGACCCCGACACCGGCGAGGACCTGCGCGGCCTGTTCGGCCTCGCCGCCGCCTCCGCGACCGGCGTCGCCTTCTCGGTCGAGCCCGGCGAGGGCACGACCCTCGAGTTCCCGGTGACGGTCCCGTCGCGGGTCGGCACCGTGGCCTTCACGGTCACCGCCCGCGCCGGCGACCTTCTCGGACGGCGAGCTGCGGCCGCTGCCGGTGCTGCCGGGCCGGGTGCACCTCGCGCAGTCGCGCTTCGTCACCCTGCGCGACGCCGACCGCCGCGAGCTCGACTTCGCCGACATGCGGCAGCCGACGACCCGACCCTGATCAACGACCAGCTCGTGGTCACGGTCGACGCCCAGCTCTTCTACTCGGTGCTCAACGCGCTGCCCTACCTGGTCAGCTACCCCTACGAGTGCACCGAGCAGACCCTCAACCGCTTCCTGTCGACCGGCATCCTGTCGTCGCTGTACGACCGCTACCCGGCGGTGGCGCGGATGGCGAAGGAGTTCTCGACGCGCGACACCCGGCTCGAGACCTGGGAGGCCACCGACCCCAACCGCAAGATGGCGCTCGAGGAGACGCCGTGGCTGCAGACCGCCCGCGGCGGCACCGAGCAGCCGGACGACGCTCATCAACGTGCTCGACCCGCGGATCGCCAAGGCCCAGCGGGACTCGGCCCTCGCCAAGCTCGAGCAAGGCGCAGACCTCGCTCGGCGCCTTCCCGTGGTTCCCGGGCGGGCCGCCGTCGCCCTACATGACGCTCTACATCCTCTACGGCTTCTCCAAGGCCCTCGAGTTCGGCGTCGAGGTGCCGCGGACGGTGGTGGAGCGGGCCTGGGCCTACATGCACCAGCACTACGTCGACGAGCTGGTCGGGCTGATGATGCGCCACGACTGCTGCTGGGAGACCATCACCTTCCTCAACTACGTGCTGTCGAGCTACCCCGACGAGTCGTGGACCGGCGGCGTCTTCACCGCCGACGACCGCCAGCAGCATGCTCGACTTCTCCTTCCGCCACTGGAAGCAGCACCGCCGCTACTCAAGGGCTACCTGGCGCTGACCCTGGAGCGGGCGGGCCGCCACGACGACGCCCAGCTCGTCTTCGACCGCGTCATGGACTCGGCGAAGACCGACCAGGACCTCGGCACCTACTGGGCGCCCGAGGACCGGGCCTGGCTCTGGTACAACGACACCATCGAGACGCACGCCTTCGCGCTGCGCACGCTCGGCGAGCTCGAGCCCGAGGACGGCCGCCGCGCACGGCCTGGTGCAGTGGCTGTTGCTCAACAAGAAGCTCAACCACTGGAAGTCGACCCGCGCCACCGCCGAGGTCATCTACTCGCTGGTCCACTACCTCGAGCACGAGGGCGCAGCTCGGCGCAGCGCGAGGACGCGCACCGTCACCGTCGGCCCGATCCGGCAGACGCTTCGTCTTCGAGCCGGACGAGTACACCGGCGCCCGCAACCAGGTCATCGTGCCCGGCCCGGAGATCGATCCCGCGACGATGTCGACCGTGGTCGTCGAGAAGTCGGCGCAAGGGCTTCGCCTTCGCCTCGGCGACCTGGCACTTCTCGACCGAGCAGCTGCCCGAGGAGGCGCGCGGCGACCTGTTCGCGGTCACGCGCACGCTACTTCAAGCGCGTCGAACGTCGGCGACGAGTGGCTGCTCGAGCCGCTCGCCGAGGGCGCCGCGCTCGCGCCCGGCGACGAGGTCGAGGTCCAGCTCTCGATCCGCGCCAAGCACGCGGCCGAGTACGTCCACCTCCGCGACCCGCGCGGCGCCGGCTTCGAGCCCGAGAACGCTCGCCTCGGGCTGGCAGGTGGGACCTCGGCATCTCGGCTGGTACGAGGAGATCCGCGACCGCGGCACCAACTTCTTCTTCGAGTGGCTGCCGGCCGGCGAGTACACCTTCAAGCTACCGCCTGCGCGCCAACATGGCGCGGCACCTTCCGGGTCGGCCCGGCGACCCTGCAGTCCATGTACGCGCCCGAGTTCACCGCCTACTCAGCGCGGCCACCGCCTCGTGATCGGCGGGGGAGGACAGTAGCGTCGCGGAGGTCGCTCGACCACCGTCATCCGAGCGAGCGACGGCCCGAAGCGTCCTCCCCTCACTGTCATCCCGAGCGAGGCCGCCCGGCGGCCGAGTCGAGGGATCCCCCGATACTGGAACACTGCCGCGCCCGCTCTCGTCACGGCGTAGGTCCTTGGCAGCGGGACGAAGCCGGATCCGCCGAGACTGAGCCCAGACAGACTCGCGACGGCCCATCTGGCGTCTATTCTCGGTAGGCCACACGCGACATCAGCGAGGCAGTCGTGGAGCCAGCTGTCCTGGCGAAGCTACGGTTCCGACGAGATCGAGAGCGCGCAATGGTGGAAGCGTGAGCCAGAGCAGGATCGCCTGACGCGGAGCAGTTCAGCGAGATCCACAGTCGCGCCGGCACTGCGGCTGTTCGAGTGGCGCGCGGTCCCGCGAGGCCAGTTTGCGCGGCGAGCGTCCTGGACCAGTACTCGAGGAACGATGTACAGGGGAGATCGCCGAGCGTTCGCGCCGACGTCCCGGCCTTGGCGCTGGCGCAGGAGGCGTTGCAGCCGCCGCGGCCTCGCGCTGCCGCAGCAGAGGAGCGGCCTTCCTGTAGATGCCCTACCTGCACAGCGAGTCAAGCGGATCCGAGTACGTCGGTAGAGCGCTCTTTCGTGAGAGCGCCCCGAAGGAGGAACTGCGAGTTGAGCTTCGCACGAGGCGAGCATTGATCGGTTTGTCGTACCCGCATCGCATGTTATGCTCGGAGGGAATGCGCCGGCAGAGCTTGCGTTCCTGGCTGAGCAGTCGCGCTTCTAGCGCGAGGTGTTGCGACATCTCGCTCAATTCAGTGCCAGGGCCGACACGTTGGCGTTTTGTTGTAGTCGCCGACGGACAGTTCGGCGTACAGCGCGAGGCGCTCGTGATGCGCGAGGAGACGGCGCGAGACGTCGGGCAGGTGCGGATGATAGACCTCGCCGCCCTCGACCAGCCCGACGAGGCGGCAGATCCCGGCCTCGTCGAGCCGCGTACCGCGGCGCACAGTGGGTGTAACGATCCACTTTGAAGGACGGTTGCGCGACGCCAATGCCTACCCAACGGGTGCGTCACTGTGGCCCGACGTTTTGCGGACGAACACCGCTGCGAATACAAACCGATTGAAGAGAAGATCACACAGCTACAGAGAGTCCGGAACGAGGTGGGCTGGGACTATGAAGGTCTGGTTAAGGGTGTTGTCCTGCAACCCCACCAGGATTCGGATCCCATGAGGCTTGAATTCGACTCCGATTTCTAGATTCAGGAATACACGAAAACCCAGTTTGCTCCAATAGAAATACATAGTGCGGTTGTTGAACACTGAAACAGATCGAACCCTTCTTTGAGAAGCTGGAAGTTGTCGATGAGGGGGAGTATTTCGAGACCCACGATCGGAACATCCTACAGAAGCACATCGATCGTTGCTTCGAGGTGCTCGATGAGTATCTGGAGCAACGCGACAAGTACGAGAGCGCTGTTCGCTTGCCGGACAGTAGAATCGTGGATCTAATCGACAAGTGAGAAATTGCATCATAACCGCGTTTTCCACCGGACGAACTGAGTGCCAAGGCCGACACTTTGGCACTTCCCCAGAGCTCGCGCCTGGGGAGTTACGAGGCGACCGCGAGATGCTCCTGATCCGGGAGAGACACCGCGCGACGTCGGCCAGGTGCGGATGATCAACATCGCGGCCTTCGACCAGCCCGACGAGGCGTTCCTGACCCGCATTCTGCAGCCGGCCGCCATGGTCGGCGCCGGCGGCGTCGCCCGCTACCGGCCCGAGTTCGACGCGTTGGTCTGAAGGCCTGGCATCGGCGCTCAGCCCCAATCCGTGAGTGGTCGTTCGCCGCGAATGCTCTCGACGAACACTCGCACCAGGAATACCGTGCCCGACTCCGCGATTCCCGTGTACAGGTCAAATTGAGGTTCGGCGAAAATTAGAGAGGCAACCGAGGATGGGCACCCACATGATCAGAGCCAATCCCTCGGAGGAAACCATCCAGATCGGCACGCCCGGGATCGGGATCCGGTTTCTTCTCACACGCGAGGACACCAACGGAAGCATGTCCGTGTTCGAGTTCAGCGTCCCGTCAGGACACAAGCTGCCGGCGCCTGCCCACAAGAACGACGCCTACGAGGAGGTCGTCTACGGCCTCGAGGGCGTGCTGACCTGGACGGTTGACGGCACGCCGATCGCGGTCGGTCCCGGCCAGGCGCTGTGCATCCCCCGGGGCGCGGTGCACCGCTTCGACAATCTCGGCGGCGACGATGTGAAACAGCTCTGCCTGATCAGCCCGGCGATCATGGGGCCCGCCTACTTTCGCGAGGCGGCCGAAGTCATCGGCGCCGCTGGCGGTGGTCCGCCTGATCGCGCGCTGATGATGGAGGTCTTCCGGCGTCACGGCATGACGCTGGCGCCGCCCCCGCCTGGTGGGTAGCGGACAATCGGGACCCCCTGACGTCGGATCCAGGGGAGTCTGAGCTGCAGTCTGTCGCCGCCGGACAAAATCTTGGACGGCAGCAATGGCACTGCCATGTACGAGTGGAGGCGGAATCGAGGTCGTGCCTGCGCTCCACCAGGTACTGACGACACGGAGGTCGACGTGAACGACACGAAGAGAGTGCTCGTGATCGGGCTGGATCCGTCGTTGATCGACTTCACAAAGCCCGGCTACCCGCCGGGAATGGATGCAACCAAGGTGTTGGCCGGCCTCAAGTCCTCCGAGGACGAATTGACTCGTCTCGGCTGCAGCGTCCAGATGTGCTTGACCGACTTCGGTGAGACCGCGGAGGCGGTCGTCCGCCGTCAGCTTCAGCAGGAGCGATACAACTGCGTCATGATTGGGGCAGGCGTCCGAACGAACCCAAACAACTTCATCCTGTTCGAGAAGCTGATCAACGTTGTGCACGAGCACGCACCCCAGGCCAGGCTGTGCTTCAACACGCTGCCGAGCGACACGGCCGCGGCGGTCCAGCGCTGGCTGTGAGTCATGAGACGCCCGACGCCTTCTGTCGGCTCGGCCACCTCAAAGGCGGATGCAGCGGACGACAGGCCCCGTGACCGTATGCATGCGCGACTGCTGAGTTCACACATCGAGCGGCTCACTGCGACGAGTGCAGGCGTAGGAAGCAGAGAGCAAAGCCAATTGGCAACCTCATTGGTGTGAGGTGGCTACACCAGATCAATTGGAGGACAGAATGAAGATCGAGATCGTGCACTGCCCGACGTGACAGAACAACAGGGCCAAGGTCACGAGTCTCGTGGCCCTCATCAAGCAGCGTTTCGGCATCGAGCCCGTGACGACGCATGGCAAGACCGGTCAGTTCGAGGTGATCGTCGACGGCAAGAGAATCGCCGAACGCGGTGGCAACTGGTTCACTCGGAGCTTTGGCGCCGGCTATCCCGATCTCGAGATGCGTGATCGAGCGGCTCGAGAAGCACCGTACGAGCGACGCAGCCCGATAGGCAGCAGGTTTCGGGTCGTCCAGATCGGGCAAGCGCGTCGTGCTCTCGCTGGACGACGCGCGGGTGAAGCAACCAGCTCACGCCGCGTTGCGGCGGACTCGCTCCGCTCGCCGCTGAACGCGATATCGTCAGGTGGCGGTACCGTGGCCCGGGCTGCGACGGGCCGGCTCACCGCTGTCGCGTCCAACCGTCCCGGAGCTGGAGACTCTCCATGAAGACCTCGGTGTTCGTCGGTACCAGCCTCGACGGCTTCATCGCGAGGCCAAACGGCGCTTTCGACTTCCTCATGGCCGACGGCGGTCAAGCGGCGGCGTCGAACGGTTACGACGAGTTCTTCGCCACAGTCGACGCCGTGCTTCTCGGCCGCAACACGTACGAGGTCGTTCTTCCCTTTCCGTCGTGGCTCTACGGCCCCAAGCCGGTTTTCGTCCTCACCAGTCGTGCGCTCGGTCCAGTTCCAGCCGGCGCAGTCGTCGAACGCGTCTCGGGCAGTCCAGGCCGAGGTCTTTTCGCGGCTCGCGGCTCGGGGCTTCCAGCACGTCTACGTCGACGGCGGCCTCACGATCCAGCAGTTCCTCCGCGCGGGGCTCATTCAACGCATCGTCATCACGCGTGTACCAGTTCTCGTTGGCACCGGCGTGTCACTCTTCGGCGCCGTCGAGGCCGACATTCACCTCACACACGTCTCCACCCGCACGCTCACGGGCGGTGCGGTCCAGAGCGAGTACCTTGTTCTGGCGCCGTCCCAACCGTCGTCAGGCAGTAGTTGACCTGCGCTATGAAGTCAGTACTCAAGAGCTCGGTACTCGGCATGCTCTCTGCTGCCGTTGGTGCATATGGCTTCGGGGTCGTGCTGTTTCTCATCCCCGTCTTTCTCGACGCCAGCCAAGCCGACCCTGACTGGAGCCTGCTCGATTTTCTGTTCGGAGTGGCATTCCTCCCATTCTTGGTGTTTGCTCCGGCGTGGTGCGTGATTCTCCCGGCTGGTGCTCTCCTCGGTGTGGTTATCGCACAAGTCGCTCGTAGAACGTCGCCCCTTCGTGCCACACAAAAAAAGTGCCAGGCATGCTTTTATGCTTTTGTATTTTCAGTCGCGATCACGCGGTCCAGGGCCGACACTCTGGCAGTTCGCGGGATCATGCGGCTGAGGAGTTCACGGGAGAGCGCGAGATGCTGGTGACCCGCGACGAGACGCCGCGGGACGTCGGCCAGGTGCGGATGATCAACCTCGCGGCCTTCGAGCAGCCCGACGAGGTGGACTCGATCGCCGCGTAAGAACTTGCCCGTGATCTGACCGGAACCTATATTGAGATCAGAAGCAGCGCGCAGACGAGGTGAATGATGTCCGTTTCCACCTGGTTCGCGAGCCCCTTCGTCCGCGCGTTCGTCGTCCTCGCCGCCTGCGCAGTTCTCCTGCTCGGTGCCCCGCCCGCACGAGCAGACGACCCGCCACCGAAACCGGATCGGCCCTGGTCCGTCGAGGTCGCACTGGGGTCGTCCTTCGGCGGCCCGACCGAGGACATCGAGGACGCGATGCGGGCCGCCGGCTTCGACGACACGATCGAGCCCGGAGGATACTCCTATCCCCAGACATTCGACTCGGAGTGGTCGTCTCTCTGGGGTGCGGCGCGGCGCCGTCTCGGTGACAGCGGGTGGTTGGTTGGGGTCGGCGCTGGGTGGACGGAGCTCGGCAGCGTCGGGGGCAACCGGAACGTCGAGGGAGAGCCCGAGGGCTCCTTCTACATCTACAGTGAGGTCGAGATGCTGACGATCGCGCCGATGGCGTGGTTCCAGCCGCTGCCGGCCGCAAGGCTTGGAGTCGGGCTCGCCCTGAACCGGGTCGACACCCACCTGGGTCGCTCGTACTCCGGGGAGATCGACGACTCGAGCAGCTGGGAGCCGGGGCTGATCGTCGAGGCCGCAGTCAACGCGCCGGTCGCGAGCCGCTTCTACTTCTTCGCGCTCCTCCAGTACCGGTGGCTCCAGGACGGCACCATCGGGCCGTGGCAGGAGACGGCGTCGAGCGGCGAGGTGGTCGTCTTCCCCGAGACCGACGTCACTCTCTCCCACGGATTCGTTGGAGCGGGTGTCGGGATTCGCTTTTGAAGACGAGAGCCCTCGCCGTGACCAGGGACAGGGGTGCCGTCGCCACGCTCGCTGCGAGCATGCCGACAATGGCCGCCGCGGCGACCTTCGCTCTTGTTCTCTTGGTGGGAGGGTGCGCAACCGTCATCAGCAGCCATCAGAGCGACGAGCTGGCGCCTCGGTCACCGCGTGCGTCCGACCATCCCATAGCACTGATCGAATCCGGTGTGCCCGAGCGCCCCCACGAGGTGATTGGTAGTGTGCGCGCGCGGGTGAAGCTCTCTCCATACACCGGCAAGGTCTGGTCCCGAGACCGGATTCTGGAGCGTTTGAAGAAGGAAGCTCGAAAGCTCGGCGGCGATGCGCTGATCAACCTGGCCGTCGAGCCTCAGAGTGGCGGTGGCGACTATCTCGCGCCTGATGGAGTGTACCGGAGCGGCAACAGCGAAATCTGGTCCGCGCTCGTCATCGCGTGGACAGAAGACAGCTGAGGCGGGTTTCCCGCCCTCCCTCGTGCTACCGCAAGAATGTGGCCTGCCGGCCACCCTCCCAACGGGTGGTAGACTCGAGCCGTGGAAAAGGCATGTCGCCCGACGGCCAGCTCTTTGCCATCGTCCCGTCCGGCGTCCTCGAGGCGAAGAACGAGCTGCGGCTCATCGTGAACTGGCCGGCGCGGAGGGATCGCCGATGAGCGATGCACTCGGATCGCGCCTCGGCGCTACCGCGGGGGGCGCTGGTCGCCGCCCTCCGATCCCCCCGAGGATTGCCTGATGACGCCCTCAGTCGGTTCCCGGTTGGCCCATTACGAGATCACCGGCCCGCTCGGCGAGGGCGGCATGGGCGATCGTCTACCGCGCGACCGACTCGAAGCTGAAGCGCGAGGTCGCGATCAAGGTCCTGCCCGAGGCGTTCGCCGCCGACGCCGATCGCCTCGCGCGCTTCGAGCGCGAGGCGCAGGTCCTCGCCCAGCTCCAGCACCCGAACATCGCCTCGATCTACGGCCTCGAGGAGTCGAGCGGCGTGCGCGCCCTCGTCATGGAGCTCGTCGAGGGCGAAGACCTCGCCGAGCGGCTGAAGCGCGGGCCGCCTCCCCCTCGACGAGGCCCTCGCCATCGCCCGGCAGATCGCCGAGGCGCTCGAGGCCGCGCACGAGAAGGGAATCGTCCACCGCGACCTCAAGCCCGCCAACGTCAAGCTCACGCCGGACGGCAAGGTCAAGGTCCTCGACTTCGGCCTCGCCAAGGCGATGGACCCGCCCGCGGGCAGCACGTCCGCGGCCGACCTCGCCCGCTCGCCCACGCTCATGAACTCGCCGACGATGACGGCCGCGCACGGGACGCAGCTCGGCGTCATCCTCGGCACCGCGGCCTACATGTCGCCCGAGCAGGCGCGGGGCCAGGCCGTCGACAAGCGGGCCGACATCTGGTCGTTCGGCGTCGTCCTCTACGAGATGCTCTCGGGCCGGTCGCTCTTCGCGCGCCGACACGGTCAGCGACACGCTCGCCGGCGTCCTCAAGAACGAGATCGACCTCGCGAAGCTGCCCGCCGCGCACCCCCGCCGCGGTCCGCCGCCTCCTCCGCCGCTGCCTCGAGCGCAACCCGAAGGACCGCCTCCACGACATCGCGGATGCGCGGATCGAGCTCCTTGAGGCGACGAACCGGGTCGGCGAATCGGGTCTCGAACCATCCAGCCCGCAGTCCATCCCACGTCGTGGATCGTCGTGGCGTCTACCTCTCGTCGCGGCCATGGCCCTCGCGCTGGGCCTTGCGGCCGGGTGGTTCGTTCGTCCGGCCCCGAGACCGGCCCCCCTCGTTCGCGCCGCGATCCTCGCGCCGGAAGGGACGGAGCTGGTGCCGGTCGGCGACGCCGCGGGCCCCGTCGCGGTTTCTCCGGACGGCACCCAGCTGGCGTTCACGGCGCGCGACGGCGCCGGCGTGACGCTGCTCTACGTCCAGTCCCTGGCGGCGGAGAAGGCCCGCGTGATCCCGTCTTCGGAGGGAGCCCGGTATCCGTTCTGGTCGCCGGACAGCCGCTCTCTCGGGTTCTTCAACACCGAGCAGCTGCTCCGCGTCGATACGGCGGAGGGAGCCCCGCTGGCCCTGGCGCCGGCGAATGATGCTCGCGGCGGCAGCTGGGGCACGAACGGGACCATCGTCTACGCGCCGTCGTACGACACCCCGCTGCTCCAGGTTTCCGCCCGGGGCGGCCCTTCGGCACCGGCCTCGGTCCTCGACGGCGAGCGGTCGGAAGGGACCCACCGATTCCCGTCGTTCCTGCCCGACGGCCGGCACTTCCTCTTCGCAGCCCGCGGCTATAACGCCTGGATGCGGGCTTCGGACGGGGTCTTCGTCGGCTCGCTCGACGACCCCGGGAAGCGGGTCCGGCTCCTCCCGCACGCGACCAACGCGACCTACACCTCCGGCCGGCTGCTCTTCGTGCGCAACGGCGACCTCTGCGCCCAGCGCTTCGATCCTGACCGGAGGGCGCTCTCGGGTCCGGTGTCGATCCTCGTTCGCGACGTGCGCTTCGACCGCCGGTACAGCCTCGGCGTGTTCTCGGCCACCGCGGGGGTCCTCGCCCTCCAGCACGGTGCCGGTCAGGACGCCAACGAGCTGGTCTGGCTGGACCGGACCGGCCGCCGTGGGGAGCGGCTGGGCAGCGCCGCGGTCCACGACGGCGTCGAGCTCTCTCCGGACGCCACCCAGGTCCTGGTCTCGATGTTCGACCCGGCGACCTCGCGCGCCCACCTCGACGTCTTCGACCTGGCCCGCAAGACCTCGACCCGCCTGACCTTCGGCGAGGCCGACGACTACGGCGCGATCTGGTCCGCCGACGGCACGCAGGTGCTCTTCGCGCGCGTCACCGACCAGGGGATCGGCCTCTGGATCAAGCCGTCCGACGGCTCGACGGCCGAACGGCGCTTCCGCCCGGAGACGCGCGGCGAGGTCCTCTTTCCGGTCGACTGGTCTCCGGACGGGAGCCGCGTCCTGTTCGGCTCGTTGCCGGGGGGGGCGCTGCCCACGGGATTCTGGACCTTGCCGGTGTCCGGCGAGGGCACACCCGAGCGCTTCACCGACTCGCGCGGCAACGGCGACTTCGGGCAGTTCTCGCCCGACGGCGAATGGGTGGTCTTCGACGCCAACGAGGGCAACGGGCTCGCGCACCTTCCTGGCCCGCTTCCCCGACACCGGCGGCCGGTGGCAGCTCGCCGAGGACTCGGCCGGCATACAGCCGATGGACGCGAGGGGGGCGAGAGATCGTCTACCTGCCCCGCGACTCGGCCCGTGCGACCGCGCTCCCCGTGGACCTCTCGGGAAAGGCGCCTCGCTTCGGTGTGCCCCAGCGGCTCTTCCCGGTCCCGACGCTGAGCATCAACGGCAACAGCTTCGACGTCACGCCGGACGGGGACCGTCTTCTCTTCGTGCTGCCGATTCCGGACGCCCGGCCCACGCCGTACTCCCTGATCCTCAACTGGGAGCGGCTGCTGGAGCAGGAGCCATGATCGGGACTCGCCTGGGCGCGCACGAGATCACCTGTCCGCTCGGCGAGGGCGGGATGGGAGTCGTCTACAGCGCCCGCGACACGCGCCTCGATCGGATCGTGGCGATCAAGCTGCTCCGCCCGGAGGCGGTGGACGACCCCGAACGCACCCGGCACTTCCTGTAGGGGGCGAAGGCGAACTGACTGAGTGCCAGGGCCTACACGTTGGCACTTTGATTGAGTGCCAGGGCCGACACTTTGGCAGTTTGATGGAACGTGCGGCTGGAGAGTCTGGAGGAGAAAGCACGAGATGCTCGTGATCCGAGTGGAGACGCCGCGGGATGTCGGCCGGGTGCGGATGAGCAACATCGCGGCCTTCGACCAGCCCGACGAGGCACTCATGGTCCGCATCCTCGATTCGGCGGCCATGGCGGGCGCGGCCGGAGTCACTCGCTACCGGCACGAGTTCAACGAGGTCGCTCAGCGCGTAAACTGATAGGGGAGCGTGACGATGCCATCCGCGAGGCCTGGGCCGAGCACTTCGGACGATGAGGTCACCAACATCTCCCGGCGGGGCGGCTCATAGCTTTCTGGAGCAACGCAGCCTTTCTTGCAGGCGTGCTCGGCTGCGCTCATCGCAAGCGTTGCGTCTTCGACTCTCCTATTCGCAATCGAACTGGTGTTCGGCGACACTGATTGGCCGCCGCGGATTCGAAGCGCGAATCGGGAAGCGAATCGCTGCCATCGAGCTTTCATGAGTGAAGTGGTCCGAGGAAACGAATAGGGTGAGCATCATGACAAAACACCGAATCTACACAACGAGCTTCGCAAGTGTCTATCCTCTCTACGTTACCAAGGCGGAGAAGAAGGGACGCGCGAAAGCAGAAGTCGATGAGATCATTCGTTGGTTGACAGGGTACAGCCAGAAGGAGTTGGAAGCCCAACTCAAGAACCAAACAGATTTCGAGACCTTCTTCGCAGAAGCTCCTCACCTGAACCCTTCGCGGACTCTGATCAAGGGTGTGATCTGCGGTGCCCGAATCGAAGACATCAAAGAGCCACTCATGCGGGAAATCCGCTATTTGGACAAGCTTGTCGATGAGCTGGCAAGAGGCAAGCCCATGGTGAAGATCTTGCGGGAGTAGTACATCTCGAGGCCGTTAGGCCTCACACAGGCCCACACACTTCAGGAGAACTCATGTTTGACCACGTCAAACTCGGAGTCAGCGACTATGCAGCTTTCGTCATCGGTCCGGACGGGCACAACATCGAAGTGGTCTGCCACGAAGGGGCATCATGAGAGTCAGAGCAACAATCCAAGTCAATGGGAGGCCGCTCAGGCGAACGTACGTCGAGCATATCGTCTTGGGTGCAGGTACGAACATGTACATGACCGATCTGGAGGGCCGCATCCGTGATAACAACTTCGACGAAGGAATCGATAGCCTTACGCCGAACGCAGACATCCGGATCATCTGTCAAAACCCTATCGTGCGCGTGAATGATGGTGACAATCTCAACATCGGCGTGTACCAGGACAAGTCCATCGCGGACGGCGCGACCGTAAACCTGGACGTCAACTCCGAGCAGGATGACTACTATGCGATTCTGAACCGGGCAGAATTAGCCTACGAGGTCGCTTTCCAGCCTCTGAGCTTCTTCGCCAACCTGCCGGACTCGGAATTCCCCCTTGGCCGCAAGGCGGCTCTGCGCGAGACCCGCGATCAGGCCAAACGCATCGACCTCATCTACCCGGACCACTCGGTCGCAGCACTCGCCTGGGTCGAGCCGAAGCGGCTCGGCGACAACTTCCCGTTGATGCACATCAAACGCCGCGATGTAGACACTAGACTTTTCGGTGAAGGGGGCTCGGCCCCCACGCTCATTCCACACGAGCTTACGCACGCGCTGCATTTCTCGACGCTGACCGCGGCCCAACGTGGGAGGGCGCAGGACGAGTACGCCGAGTTCATTCTCACGAGCCCGCTCACCGGAATTGGACCGTTCCACTCTTTCAGTGCGTTGACGACTCCGGAGGTCGCCTATATTGAGGCTGGCGGGTTCTATGGCGAGAACTTCATCGAGTTCATGCGGGCCAGGCAGGCCGGCAACAGCACGCTCGTGCGACCCGAGCAGATCACGGAAGCGATACAGGCCGAGTTCGTGCTGGCGGAGTGGAACCGGCTCACCGCGCCGAGCGCAGCCGCTCGTCTCTTGGCTGCAATTAATCCGTTCGCCAGGCGAGTGAGGCCGGGCGGTTTCGGACCTCAGCCCCCGCGCGGGTTTCCCATCGTTCGAGGTGACCGCCGGTGGGTGCGTCCGACAGTCACCCGCGGAGCCGTTGAGGGAGCGGTATATGCAGCGGTTTTCGTCGACTTCGCGGCATCTGTTGGGCTTGACTTTGCAGCCAGCTCGTACTTTGCCGCCAACGCAATCACCTTCGGGCAGTATCGCACGTTCATCAATGGTCATCATCCGGAACATGCCCAGACACTTGAAACCGTTAGGAGCTTCTGGGGCCTTTGATCTGTCCCTATCATGTATCCAATGGACTCGGTGCGAGGGATAGCGAGAGCGGCTGAGTGCCAGGGCCGACACTATTGGCAATTTCGAGTTGGCGTCTGCGGCAGAGAAGATTCAACCTGTACCTCAATGTGAGCAGCGACATTCGATGGTCGTCCTCGCCTGTCGAGGTCGGCGCTGGTGCCCCGAGTCGCCTATCCTCTGGCAAAAGCGGGCGAATGAAGCGAGGATGTCGTCGGCGGTCTTCGCCGAAATGTGAGGAACGCATTGTTCAGGACACGAGGAGCGAGCAATGACAAAGCGGAATGCGACAGAGCACAACGCGGGTGATCCTGGTTCGGTCGAATCGTGGCTGGTCTCGGCAGGACGGGACCGGCGCCCGGGCTCGCCGCTGAACGTGCCGCCGATCCCGGCGTCGAACTTCGTGCTGGGCGAGCGCCGCGCGTACTCTCGCGACGACGGCACGCCGGGCTGGGAGGCCCTGGAAGAGATCGTCGGCGGCCTCGAAGGTGGCTCGTCGGTCGCCTTCGCCTCCGGCATGGCGGGGATCGCGGCGATCTTCGATCAACTCCCCGCGGGCTCGGTCGTGGCCCTGCCGGACGACTGCTACCAGGGTGTCGCGGGACTCGCCAACGCCGGCCAAAGCCGCGGCCGGTGGACCGTGCATCGCGTGGCCGTGGCCGACACCGCGCGGCTGGGTCGAGATGTGCGGCGTGGCCGACTTGATCTGGCTGGAGTCGCCTTCGAACCCGCTGCTGACGGTCGGTGACCTGGACACCATCTGCGCCGCACCGCGGAAGCGCGGCGCGATCCTGGGCGTGGACAACACCTTCGCCACGCCGCTCAATCAGCGTCCACTGGCGCTCGGGGCCGACGTGTCCGTGCAGTCGGTGACGAAGTTCATCGGCGGACACTCGGACCTGCTCGGCGGCGTCGTCACCGTGCGCGACGCGAACGCTGCTGGCGGCGCTGCGGCAGGCCCGGGAGCTCGCGGGTGCAACACCCGGCACCCTCGAGACGTTTCTCGCGGTCCGCGGGGCCAGGACGCTGGCCCTGCGGCTGGAGCGGGCGCAGCGCAACGCGATGACACTGGCCGAGCGCCTCGCGCGCCATCCGAACGTCACGCTGACGCGCTATCCCGGCCTGGCGAGCCACCCAACGCACGAGGCCGCGCGACGCCAACTCAAGGGCTTCGGCACGATCATCTCGTTCGACGTGCGTGGCGACGCCGCCGCCGCCGACGCCGTGTGCGCCGGACTGCAGCTCATCCAGCACGCCACCAGCCTGGGCGCGGTCGAGTCCACCATCGAACGGCGGGCCAGCATTCCCGGGCAGGAGCACCTGCCTCCGACGCTGCTGCGGCTGAGCGTGGGTATCGAGGCCGTCGAGGACCTGTGGACCGATCTGGATCGAGCTCTACGGCTGGATCCCAGCCTGTGAGGTTCCGTCACGACCCTGCATTCATAGCAGTAGGGACGCGTGTGCCCAGCGGATGGGCTGGACTCCTCCTTCCGGCGCAGCTGGTGGAATGGATGCGGTGCCAGGGCCTGATCACCGTTCGGGGGGCATCACCAGGAGGAGACTCGTGGCACTCGTGGTGTTCCTGAGGGGCGTCAACGTCGGTGGTCACCGGACCTTCCGACCTTCACTCCTCGCCCAGGAGCTCGAGCACGTCGACGCCGTCAACATCGGCGCGGCGGGCACCTTCGTGATCCGGCGACCGTGTACGCCGGCGCAGCTGCGCAGCGAGCTGGCACGCAGGCTCCCCTTTGTCACCGAGATCATGATCTGCCAGGGCCGGGAGATCGTCAGGCTGGTGTCCGAGAGTCCCTTTGCAGACGAGCCCGTGCGACCGGACGTCGTCCACTTCGTGAGCGTCTTGTCCAAGAGCCCTCGCTCGGCGTCGACGACGCCCATCAGCTTTCCTGCCAGCGGGACGTGGCTGATGAAGATCCTCGGGCGGGACGGCCGGTTCGTCTTCGGCCTCTACCGGCGCCACATGAAGGCCATCGGTTACCTTGGCAAAATCGACCAGCTCTTCGGGGTACCGGCCACCACTCGGAACTGGAATACGTTCACCGCGATCGCCAAGGTGCTAGGAGCGCGTCGGGCATAGGCCCCTGGACGACTTGGGCGTCACGCTGGCGCGTGTGAGAGACTATCGTCCCTGACACCGATGAGCTGCAAGGAGGGCGGCATGACGCAACCTTCGACCGAGTTCTCGCCGCAGCGGTACGCGAAAGTCGGTGGAGCGCTCTACCTGTTCATCATCGTGGCCGCGCTCTTCGGCGAGACCTTCGTCCGGGGCAGGCTCATTGTGTGGGGCGACGCCGCGGCGACCGCCGCCAACATCCTGGGCGCGGAGACCCTGTTCCGCCTCGGACTGGCGGGCGAGATGCTCACTTGCGTCTGCGACGTTGCGCTGTCGGTGATTCTGTACGTGCTCCTCAAACCGGCGGGCCGCGTTCTGGCACTGCTCGCAGCGGCCTTCCGGCTGACCTTCGTCGCCATCTACGGCGTCTCCAAGCTCTTCGAGGTGGCGGCCCTGGTCGCCCTGGGGAGCGCCGGCGACCTCGCCGCCTTCAATCCCCAGCAGCTTCACGCCCTGGCCTATCTCTCGCTCCGAGTGCATGGCTACGGCTACGGCGTCAGCCTGCTCTTCTTCGGCGTCTGCTGCGTCCTGTTCGGGTGCTTGATCCACCGCTCGGGGTACATTCCCAGGGCCATCGGTTTCCTGCTCGTCGTCGGCGGCGCGGGCTACGTCATCTTCAGCCTGACGCAGATCCTGTCGCCACCTCTTGCCGCCAGGGTGCTGTTCCCCTGGATCATCCTCCCGGCCTTCGTCGCCGAGCTGGCGCTCTGCCTGTGGCTGCTCGTCAAAGGAGTCGATGCGGCGAGGTGGGAAGCGAGCGCGAGATGCTCGTGATTCGTGAGGAGACGCCGCGGGAGGTCGGCCAGGTGCGAATGATCAACATCGCGGCCTTCGAACAACCCGACGAGGCCGATCTGGTCGACGCGCTGCGCGCCGGCTGTCCGGAGGTGGTGTCCCTGGTCGCCGAGCTCGACGGCCGGGTGGTTGGCCACATCCTGTTCAGCCCGGTCACGCTGCCGGCCGGGGATCGCACCCTCCAGGGCATGGGCTTAGCGCCGATGGCGGTCCTGCCCGAGCACCAGCGCGACGGCATCGGCGCCCGGCTCGTCGAGGAGGGCCTCGCGCGCCTCCAACAAAGCGGCTGTCCCTTCGTGATCGTGCTCGGCCACCCCGGCTACTACCCGCGCTTCGGCTTTGAGCGCGCCTCGGCGCGCGCCATCGAATGCCAGTGGCCGGTGCCGGACGAGGCGTTCATGGTCCGCATCCTCGACCCGGCCGCCATCGCCGGCGCAACCGGCGTTGCCCGCTACCGGCCCGAGTTCGACGCCGTCGTCTGAAATCTGAATTCTGAGTTGGCGCTAGGCGGAAGCTGCCCACAGTAGCTGCCGCACCGTGAGAATCGCGATTCCCAGGGCACGAGCAACCCTCGACGCGAGCGGTTGTCACCGTGAGCTGCACGCGTCCTTGAGATCGGCATGGACGAGCCTGATGCGGCACCGGTCGGCAGGCTGACTCAGCGGTATAACCTGGGTTATACTCATGTCGTGAAGACGGCGATCTCGATCCCCGACGAGGTGTTCCAGGCTGCCGAGGAGCTCGCCGAGCGACTCGGCATGAGCCGGAGCGAGCTCTACGCCACCGCAGTGGCGGAGTACGTCGCGGCCTTGCGATCCCGGGGCGTGACCGCGCGGCTGAACGAGGTGTACGCTGAGCACTCCTCCTCACTCGACCCCGCTTTCGAGCGGGCCCAGGCCGACGCGGTCGGTAGCGAGGAGTGGTGATGCGGCGAGGCGAGGTGTGGTGGGCCTCGCTGCCGCCGCCCAGCGGCTCCGGGCCCGGGTTCCGCCGGCCCGTGCTCGTGGTGCAGGCGGACGAGTTCACTGCCAGTAACATCCAGACCGTCCTGGTCGCCGTTATCACCTCGAACAGAGCCCTGGCGGCCGCACCCGGAAACGTCCTGCTCGAGCGGAAGCACTCGGGACTGAGGAAGAGCTCGGTCGTGAACGTCTCCCAGATCGTGACCATCGACAAGCGAGTCCTCACCGACCGGGTCGCCAGCCTGCCGCGTCGCGTGATGGCTGCGGTGGACGGGGGTCTGAAGCTGGCGCTCCACCTCTGAGGTTGAGCTACCAAGCCTTGCGTGACCTTCAGTGGTTTCGCTCAGCCGTGGTGGAGGCAATGCTGCGAGTCGAGCGGCCTCAGCCGGGCCATATTTGCGGTGCCAGGTGCCGCAATTGCCTCGGGCAAGGCTTCCGCGCGGCCGCCATCGGCCCGCGGTCGCCCCGGAGCTCGACGCAGTCCCTCCGTGCTTGAACCGATGATGGCTTCGAAGCGCCAGCAGGTGCAGACGCGGCGGCTGACGACGCCTCTTGCGCTTCTCACTCCTTCAGCCGGCACGCGTTCGGGCGTCGCTGAGGGCTCGGCCGCGGGAATGTCGACTTTGAATGGTGCCGTTGGACTACGTGACGGGCACTGCGCTCGTTGAGGAGATCACGATGAGTCCATTGCGCGTGCTGTGCTTCAGTCTGTCCATCGATGGATTTGCCGCCGGCCCGCGGCAGGACCTCGCCAACCCGATGGGCGTGGACGGGATGGACCTGCACCAGTGGGTGCTCCCGACGCGCACCATCCAGAGGGCGTTGTTCGGCGCCGACCAGGGCACGACCGGGATCGACGACGAGTTCGCGGCCAGGGGCTTCGAGAATGTCGGCGCCTGGATTCTAGGGCGCAACATGTTCGGCCCGGTTCGCGGCCCTTGGCCAGACGAGCGCTGGAAAGGCTGGTGGGGTGAGAACCCTCCGTTTCACACGCCGGTCTTCGTGCTGACGCATCATGCACGCCCGCCCATCGCGATGGCGGGCGGCACGACGTTTCACTTCGTCACGGAAGGAATACATGCGGCCCTGGACCGTGCCAGCGCGGCGGCAGGCGGTATGGATGTGCGTCTTGGTGGTGGAGTGGCAACGGTTCAACAGTACTTGCGGGCCGGCTTGGTCGACGAGCTCCATCTTGCTGTTGCGCCCGTGCTGCTCGGTTCAGGGGAGAGTCTGTTCTCCGGCATTGACATGCGCTCACTCGGCTATCATTGCGTAGAGCATGTGGCTACCGACAAAGCAACTCACGTTGTCCTCAGAAAAGTCTGAGTATCGAGAGAATGCCGCCCAACAAGCCGATACAGCGGCCGGCCTTCGGCCACCGCTGTTCGGCATGGCGTTAAGCGGCGATACCCGTGCGGCTCAACTCTATGAAGGAGGCGGCGATGCGAGTCTGGGCCTCCCGCGTGCTCGTCCCCGGAGTTCTCTTGCTGCTGGTCTCGGCGCTGATCATCGCCCTCTGGGTGGTTCCGGCCGTCCGAGCAGACACCTCCCCACACGCGACCCCCGGGGGAGCAGTGCCCGCATTCTGGGCGAGTCTCCTCATCACTGCTCTGATGGCTGGGACGGCGTTGGTCGCCCTTGGTGGTCGCGCGAACCGAACGAGGCTGCAGCGCGTGGCAGGCGCGATTGCCGGGGCGGTAGCGGCCCTTCTCGGCCTTCTCCTCATCGATGCTGCTGCCGCCTACGCAGGGCATGGACCCGAGATGCGAGGCGCAGTCGTCGGCCTCTTGGTGTCGGTCGGCTGCAACCTGCTAGGGGGTGCTGCAATCCTGATGGCCGCACTTGTGCGTCGTACCTGACGAGTACGATGTGTTCGACAAGGGTAAGCGCCTAAGCTCGAGGGTGTTGGCGAGGAGGCAGTCATGAAGATCGAGCGCGACTCTCTCGCGACCATAGACTTCGAGGGTCTCGAGATCCGCGACTACACCGCGAGCGTGGAGGTCAGCTCCTCAGTCGCGGAAGTCACTGTACCAGCAGGTGCGAGGCATCGACGCGCGTGGTCGAAGAGGTCCGACAAGTACTACTACGTGCTCGAGGGACGTCTCTCGTTCACTGTCGGTGTCAAGACACTGGACCTCACCGTTGGGGACTGTTGCATCGTCCGAAAGGGCAACCGGTTCAGCTATGGCAACCCGACAGGAGAGCGTGCCAGGGTGCTCCTCGTGCACACACCGAGATTCGATCTGGCCGAAGAGGTCTTCGAGGAAGAACCAAGCTCGTCATCAGGGAACCAACCACGTTCGTGAAGCCCTGGACGAGCTCCTGCGTGAGCCCGAGCCTGGTGTGCGATACGCGCCGAACCCCCTGTACTGGCCAGGCCTGGACGTTGACCTCAGCGGCGACTCGATCGGCCACCCGGGGAACTTCCCACTCACCTCGCGGAAGGGCGCCTGACAGCTCGCCGAAATGGACGGGAACTCGGTGGGGTTAGGCATCACAGCCTATCGAAAGGAGGCAGACTATGCCCACGAACACCGTCCGGCTTCACCGCGTGCTGCGCGCGTCACCCGAGAAGGTCTACCGGGCGTTTCTCGACCCCGATGCCATGGCCAAGTGGCTTCCACCGCATGGCTTCACCGGGAAGGTCCACCACATGGATGCCAGGGTCGGCGGCAGCTACAAGATGTCGTTCACGAACTTCACCACCGGCCAGGGCCACTCGTTTGGCGGCGAGTATCTCGAGCTGGTGCCGAACGAGCGCATTCGGCACACGGACCAGTTCGACGACCCGAATCTGCCCGGAGTACATGCAGGTGACGGTGTCCCTGAAGCAGGTGTCGTGCGGAACCGAGCTGAGCATCGTGCAAGAGGGAATACCGGACGTCATTCCGCTCGAGGCCTGCTATCTCGGCTGGCAGGAATCGCTCACCTTGCTGGCGCAGCTCGTCGAGGCCGAGATTCCAGGCTGACCCCTGCGGTGCCGCCATTTGCGGTGCCAGCCGCTGCCATTGCCTCGGACAGGGCTGCCCCTCGCCCCGTCGTCGCCCCGCTGAAAGAACTCGATCGGCGGCCTTCCGACGTCCACATCATCGAGGGGGCGACTCGGTGGCGCTCTTTCACGCGGATGGACCTGACGGCGCTGTGCGTCGCAGGTCATCCGCACGGTTAGGCAGCGATCGTCGGTTGCACCGAGAGTGTTCCCCTGGATTCGACTTCCGATCGAGCGGGTTTCAATCCTGGTGTGATATTGTGAACGTGTCTCAATGTCGGGAGGAAGCGACGTTGAAGATCGCGAAGGCCCGCGGCCGCATCACAAGGCGATGGATGCTGTTCACTGCTGCCGCAGCGTCAGGCGCTTTGGTATTGCCTCTGCCAGCAGGGGCATCTGCCAAGAAGAATCGATCAGCGCGGGGAGGAGAATTGGATATTGATCGGTTTGTGGAAGAGTGCATTGTCGCGAACAAGGAAACTGAACCGCAGGTTGCGGTATTGGAGGTACTGAAGAGGGCCATTCACAATCCGAGAGCCGTATTGAAGGCATTAGGCGAGCCGACAGAAGCGGGGATCAGAGTTCTCCACCGGTCACCTGCCTTGACCATCTTCAACGCCACATGGACGCCCCAGATGAACCTGATGCCACACAACCATCTGATGTGGGCAAACATCGGCATCTACACGGGTCGCGAGGACAATATCATCTGGCGTGAGGCGTCTGCGAGTATTGAAGCGTTTGGTGCGAAAGCCCTTTTTGAAGGCGATGCAACAGCCTTTCCCGACACGGCCATTCACTCGGTCACGAACCCGCTCTTGCGATTCACTGGTGGAATCCACATTTACGGCGGCGACTTCTTTGACACTACCCGCAGCCAATGGGATCCGGAGACATTGGACGAAGAGCCGTCTGATGGAGCAGTGATTCAGGGAATATTCGAACGGGAGAACGAGAGAATGCGACGAGACAGAGCGCTTTGACTCGAGATGGCCTTCGGTTCGTTGGCGAGCGAACTTCGACATCTTCCTTCCGGAGTGGCTCGCCCGGCACAACAAGCTCATCTTCGGGACCCTCTATCTCGCCGGCGTCGCATACCTCATCATCCGCTGGGCAGGCCCTCACTCCTAGTCGCATGGTGCCAGGGCGAACAGTTACGGCATTGTTGCGTTGAAGGTAGCGGACACGCCGATGGGGTTGAATGTCGCAATACGGGAAGACCGTGCGATTCTCATCCCCGCCCGTCAAAGTCGGCGCCGGCACGGGGAAAGTGCAATAGTGTCGGCCCTGGCACCGAGGGAGGGTGCAGCGCTCGTGAGGACGACGTCGCGCGCGGTTGAACCGGACGATTGGAGGGCGGCGTGAAGCCGATCAACCTTGCCAGTAAGCTCGCCTCGTTCCAAACCCACTGGGACCCCAAGATCATCGGCGAGCTCAACGGCCAGCATTGCAAGCTCGTCAAGCTCCAGGGCGAGTTCGTCTGGCACGCCCACACCGACGCCGACGAGCTCTTCCTCGTGCTCGCCGGCGCGCTCGACATGCAGTACCGCGACTGCACCGTCACCGTCCGCGAGGGCGAGCTGGTGATCGTGCCGCGCGGCGTCGAGCACTGCCCGCGCGCGAAGGTCGAGACCCACGTGCTGCTGTTCGAGCCGGCCGGCACCCTCAACACCGGCGATGCCGGCGGCAGCCGCACGGTGAGCGATCCGGAGCGCCTCTGATCTGCCATAGAGATCCCGCTCGCAATCTGCGGTGGGCGTCGAGCTGGGCTGCTGCCACAATCGGGCCGAAGCCGGCCGATCGCCGGCGTCGTCCTCGCCGACCAGGTCAGGAACCTCGACTGGAAGGCGCGCCGCACCGAGGTTGTGGCGACGGCACCGCCGGAGGTCGTCGCCGAGACCCTCGGAAAGCTGACGGCGCTGCTGGCCTGATCGCGAGCAGCGATCCCTCGCCATCGTGCTCGCGATCATCGACAGCGTGACCGGCAGCTTCAACTTCCAGCGAGGCTTCGGTCTCCTCGGCGGGCTGTACGCCCTGGCCGTCATCATCCCGAGCCTCGCGGTCGGGGTGCGCCGGCTGCACGACACCAACCGCAGCGGGTGGTGGCTGCTCATCGGCCTGATCCCGTGCATCGGCTTCATCGTGCTGATCGTCTTCTTGGTGCAGGACGGCCAGGCCGGCGACAACCAGTACGGCCCGAACCCGAAGGTGGTCCTCGCGGCGACCGCGGCCGGCTGACGGCGCCGCACGCCGCGGCTGACGCGGGTACACCGGCGCGGACGGGCGCGACGCGCTCGGTCCGAGGAGTGGCGGCTGCCCCTGTGGCTACGGTCGGCTAAACTGCCGGCAGCAGCTTTGGCTTGGGATGACGATGACCGACCACATGCAGCAGCCGATCATGACCGTGGCCCGCACGGATGTGGCGACCCTGCATGAGGGATTCACCGTCCAGCAGGCACTCGACGACATCCGGTCGCGTGGCCTCGGCGAGCGCATCGTCTACTTCTACGTGGTGGACTCCGAGGGTTCGCTGGTCGGCGTCGTTCCGACCCGGCGCCTGCTCATCGCGCCCCTGGAGGAGCGCCTGTCCGAGGTGATGATCCGGCGGGTCGTGACGATTCCGGAAGAGGCGACGGTGCTCGACGCGTTAGAGGCCTTCGCCATCCACCGGCTGCTGGCATTCCCGGTCGTGGACCGCGAGCGGCGAATCCTGGGCGTGGTCGACGTCGGGCTGTTCTCGGACGAGGTCTTCGACCTCACCGAGCGGGAGCGGATGGGGGAGGTGTTCGAGTCGATCGGCTTCCGCGTCTCCCAGGTGCGCGACGCGTCGCCGCTGCGCGCGTTTCGCTTCCGCTTTCCCTGGCTCATCGCGACCATCGCCAGCGGCACGCTGTGCGCGCTGCTGGTCAGCGCCTACGAGGTGACGCTGGCCCAGGCCCTGGTGCTGGCGTTCTTCCTGACGCTGGTGCTCGGGCTGGGAGAGAGCGTCAGCGTGCAGTCGATGACCGTGGCGATTCACGCGTTGCGCTCGACGCGGCCCAGCCTGCGCTGGTATGCGACAGCACTCCGGCGCGAGCTCGGCACGGCGCTGTTGCTCGGCGCCGCGTGCGGCGTGACGGTCGGCGCGGTCGTCTGGCTCTGGCGAGGCACGGGGCCGGAGGCCGTCGCCATCGGCGGCAGCCTGGTCATGACGCTTGCCGCCGCCAGTCTGTTCGGCCTGAGCGTCCCGACGGTGCTGCACGCGCTGCGGCTCGATCCGAAGATTGCGGCCGGACCGGTCACCCTCGCTCTCGCCGACCTGTGCACGATCCTCATCTACTTCGCGCTGGCGTCGGCGCTGCTCCGCTGAGGCCAGAGGACGCGCGACGGGCGCAGGGCCTGGGCTGACGGCGCCGTGCCCGACGCGTATCGCTGTCAATCGACTGGGCCTGCCGGCGCACCTGGATCGGCTACCATCTGCGCCTGAAAGGGAGGATCAGCCGTGTTCCTGGGTCACTTCGGAGTCGGCTTCGGCGCCAAGGCGGCGGCGCCCAGGACCTCGCTGGGCACCCTCCTCCTCGCTTCCCAGCTCATCGACCTGCTGTGGCCGACCTTGCTGCTCGTGGGCGTTGAGACGGGTCGCGATCGCGCCGGGCATCACCAGGGTCGTTCCCCTCGACTTCACCCACTACCCGATCTCGCACAGCCTGGCGGCGGTGCTGCTGTGGGCGGTGCTCTTCGGAGTCGCTTACCAGGCTCTGCGGCGCTACCCTCGAGGCGCGCTGGTGTGCGGCCTCGCGGTGGTCAGCCACTGGCTGCTCGACCTGTTGACGCACCGCCCGGACCTGCCGCTCGCCCCGGGGAGCGACGCCCGGGTCGGGCTCGGGCTGTGGGGCTCGCTGCCCGCCACTCTGCTCGTCGAGCTCGCCGTGTTTGCGATCGGAGTCTTCCTCTACCTGCGGACGACCCGGGCGTCGGACCGCACGGGGTCGGTCGCGCTGTGGGTACTGGTCGGGTTTCTGCTCGTCATCTATGCCGGCAACATCCTCGGCCCACCGCCGCCGAGCGTGTCGGCGATCGCATGGCTCGGACAGGCGCAGTGGCTGCTCGTCGCTTGGGGTTACTGGATCGACCGCCACCGCCGCGCTCACGGGTGACGTCGCCGAGCTGATTCGGGGCCGGTCCCACGGTGCGGACGCGCCGCCGAAATCCTCGCGAGGGCACTGCCCCTCGCTCGAGGAACCCGATTCTCGAGTTGCAGCGGCCCCCTCCTGCTCACCCGGTCGAAGCAAAGGCCCCGGCAGCGGGTTCCGGCGACCGGCACTGGAGATTCGGACGCCACTGTTCAACCTCAGTCGCTGCGCCGCCGTGCCCGTGCTGGCGTTCCCTTGCCATCGACGATACTATATTGAGAGATCGTATCAATTTGGAGGTAACGCATGAGCAAGGCGGAGCTGAGGGGCTTTGGCAAGCCGGAAGAGGTTCGAGAGTTTCCGAAGGGTCGGCTGGAGCTCGTCACGATCGGCGGCGCCACCGTGGGTCGCGCCATCTTGCAGCCGGGATGGCGGTGGTCGACGTCGGTCAAACCCATCGCGGGGACGGAGAGCTGCGAGGCGCCGCACTTCCAGTACCACGTCGCCGGCGTGCTCAAGGTGGTGATGGATGACGGCACCGAGCTCGACTGCCGGCCGGGGGATGTGTCGCTCCTTCCGTCGGGACATGACGCGTGGGTCGTGGGGAACGAGCCTGTGGTGATCGTGGACTTCCAGGGCATGATCGACTACGCGAAGGTCTCGTAGGCGGCTCGCACAAGGCTCATCCCGTCATCGGGAGGCAGGCTGACAAGCACACCGTCCTCGACGGGTGGGTGCGCCTGGGGAAGACCGTCGCGGTCGAACCGTCGCCCGCCGTTGTCTTGGCCCTGGGCATGTTGTCGCCGTTGCTGACATGATCTGACGGTGCCGGAGCGTGTGGGCACCGGGGTGGCGCCGACTTCGGCAGCCGTCGCGCAAGCCGAGGCCGTGCTTTCCCGTCTAACAACTGACCCGACGATGGTTCGCTCGACTCGTGCATCGTCCCGGAGGTCCCACGGCCCGATTCCTCGGAGGATCGCTGGGCGAGGGGATCGGCTGGCGCGGCTTCCAGCTACCCGCGCTGCTGTGGAGGATGAGCGAATGGTCAGCGTCGATCGTGCTCGTGTCGAGCCCAGTGCCGGGGGAGCGACGAGTCGCTGAGAACTTCCATCGCCCAGCCCGGGTAAACTGGAGCCCACACGGCCGCACGGCTGCCGCGTTCGGCGTCGGTCGCGACGAGGCCCTGCTGCGTTCCGTGAGCTTCTTGGGAGGAGACGTGAACGATGATGACTCAGTTCTCCATCGGAGACACGGGGATCGTTCCATCCACTGAGGGACCCGGTCAGATCCTGGTCTTTGTCGCGCCTGATGAGCGCGAACGGTCGATACTCCGGGACCAATTCCACCTCGACGACTACGATCTTTCCTCGACGCTCGACCCCGATGAGGTCCCGCGAGTCGAGACCTCGACCGAGCGTACCTTTGTCGTCTGGAAGATCCCGAGGAGCGCAAAGGTCTCCGAAGCGGTCGAGCTTGGGGTGCGGCCGGTGAGTCTTGCTCTCGTGGGAGATCGATTGGCCTTCGTCATGAACGAGGGCGAGATCTCGTTCGCCTTGAGGGAGTTCCGCAACTGCCGGACGGTCAGAGACGTGCTGCTGGGCTTTCTCCTGTACACCGTCCGTCACTACGTCGGGCATCTGAGGGTCATCAAGCAGCTGAGCAGCGAGCTGGAAAAGAAGATCACGGTATCCATGGAGAACAGGCACCTGCTTCAGATGTTCGCCCTGAGCGAAAGCCTGGTCTACTACGTTGACGCCATCGAAGGGAACGGCGTCGTGCTCGCAAAGCTGCACAGCATCGCGGGTGAGCTCGGGCTGGACGCCCGCCAGCACCAGCTCCTCGATGACGTCGTCCTCGAGAACGGCCAGGCTGCCAGGCAGGCCAACATCTACAGCTCGATTCTGAGCGGCCTCATGGACGCCCGCGGGACGATCGTGAACAACAACATGAACGTGTTGCTGAAGAACCTCACCCTCATCAACACAGTTCTCCTGCCTCTGAATCTGATCGCGAGCATCGGTGGCATGTCGGAGTGGAGCATGATGACCAGGGGGCTCGACTGGCGCGTTTCATACGGCCTCTTCACCCTCGGCATGGCGGCCCTCGGATGGCTGATGTGGGTGATCGTGACGCGGTTCATCGACAGGGACGGCGCGCGTCGCCGGGCGGCCTCGGCGTGAGCCTTGCCGGCCTTTTCGAGGGCGCCAGGCCGTCGTATACTGCTGCCCACGAACGCAGCGTTCAGCAAGCGAGGTGATCGAGATGGAGGCCCTGGCTACGCCCCACAACCGGGTTGTGACCGTCGTCTACCTGGCGATCGCCGGCGGGCTGGCGATTGCGGCCGGCGTGGTCGGGATCAGCGACAATCCGCCCGGAATCCTCCTGGCCTACGGCGCGGCGGCTGCCCTCGTCCTCGCGTTCGTCCACCCGTGGCGCACCTCGCGGCAGTTCAGGTATCTGCTCTACGGGAGCTTCCTGGGCTTCCTCGTGTTCGCGATCGCGCACAACCTCTTCGAGGTGGTTGCAGGAAGGATGGGCGGCCCCGGCTTCCTGGTCGCCATCCTTCAGGGCATCCAGGTCGCGGCCTTCCTGATCGCGATCTTGATCTGCCCACCGGCGTTGGCCATCGGCACAGTCGGCGCGGTGCTCATGGCCATCCGCAATCACCGCCGGGCGGAGGCGTCATGAACGGCCATCCTGGCACCAGTGGCCCGGGTCGCCGACTCATCCGCTGCGGCATCGTGCTGTGGGGTCTCCGAGGCAACAACGGCCCGGCGTCTCCACGGCAGGCATAGCGGCACGGTTGAGAGCCCGGCGGGCGCGGTTCAAGCCGCGCGGTCGTGGACGGAGGGAACATGCGAAAGCGTCACTTCGAGCGTCACTATGCCGAGCGGATCGGGTGGCTGCGCGCGGCGGTCCTGGGCGCGAACGACGGCATCGTGTCGACCGCGAGCCTGGTGGTCGGGGTCGCGGCCGCCGACGCGGCGCGGCCCGCGGTGCTGGTCGCCGGGGTCGCCGGGTTGGTCGCCGGCGCGATGTCGATGGCAGCCGGCGAGTACGTGTCGGTCAGCTCCCAGGCTGACACCGAGAAGGCCGATCTCGAACGCGAGCGCGTCGAGCTCGCAACCGACACCGAGTTCGAGCACGAGGAACTCGCCGAGATCTACGTTACGCGAGGCCTCGAGCCCGCGCTGGCACGTCAGGTCGCCGACCAGCTGATGGCCCACGACGCCCTCGCGGCCCATGCCCGGGACGAGCTGGGCATGACCGAGACCCACGCCGCGCGGCCGATCCAGGCTGCCCTCGCCTCGGCGGCAACCTTCGCCGCGGGCGCGACGCTGCCGCTGTTGGCGGTGCTGATCGCCCGGCCATCGCTCGCCATCCCGGTGGTGGCCGGGAGCTCGCTGGTCTTCCTCGCGGTCCTTGGCGGCCTGGCAGCGCGCGCCGGAGGCGCCAGGATTGTGGTCGGCGCCGGTCGTGTGACCCTGTGGGGTGCCCTCGCGATGGCGGCCACGGCGGCCGTCGGCGCGCTGTTCGGCGCTGCGCCCTGAGCCGCCCAGTCGGTCCGACGCGGGCCTGCCTCCGCCCGCGCGGCGAAAGGGGAATGGTCACGAGATTCGCCCACCGCAGGGTGGGGCACGGACTTGGTCCGTGAGACGATGGGCCCGTGCTGACGCTGGACGAGCTCAAGCGCTACGTGCGATCGAAGCCCGGGACGACCGAGGAAACGCCCTTCGGCCCTGAGCACCTCGTCTACAAGGTGATGGGGAAGATCTTCGCGGTAGTCGGCTGGGACGAGGAGCCGATGACGATGTCGATCAAGTGCGACCCGGAGCGCGTCGAGGAGCTCCGCCAGGTCTTCCGGGCGGTGGGGCCTGCCCCCTACTTCGACAAGCGCCACTGGAACCTGGTGGTGCTCGACGGCTCGGTCCCCGAGCCCGAGCTGCTGGCGATGGTCGACGACTCGTACGACCTGGTCGTCGGCGGACTCTCGCGAGCCCGGCGCGAGCAGCTCACGCGGCGGCGTCGCACGGGGTCGCGGTAGCGAGCAGCCGCAGCAGGAAGTTGGTGAGGTGTGTGGGCTAAGCTTGGAGGCAGGAGTCTCGTCCGAGGAGGAGCCGTGAGAAACGTTCGAACGCTGGGAGTGATGGTGACGGCCTGCCTGCTGGCCGCTGCCACGGCCCCGGGGCAGCAGCAGATCACCGAGAACACGGTGCGGCTCGCCGAGGGCGCGGCGTCGCCGCCGGCGACGCTCGGCGGCATGGCGTGGCTCGCCGGCAGCTGGACCGGCGAGGGGCTGGGTGGGCAGGTCGAGGAGATCTGGAGCCCGGCTCAGGCCGGCGCGATGATGGGCATGTTCCGGCTGCTGCTCGATGGGCACGACAGCCTTCTACGAGCTCATGACCCTGGTCGAGGAGAACGGCAGCCTGGTGCTCCGCGTCAAGCACTTCAACCCCGACCTGACGGGCTGGGAGGACAAGGGCGAGAGCGTCGACTTCGCCCTGGTCGCCGTCGACGGCGACCGCTTCCTTTTCGACGGGCTGACCATTTCTCGGCGCGCGGACGATACCATGACGATCCATGTCGTCATCTCGTCCAAGGACGGAACCGTTCGCGAGGAGGTCTTCCGCTACGCGCGGATGGACAGTGAGCGCCGGCCGACGAAGTGAACGGAGCGTCCGGTTCGAGCATCCGAACAAGGGACACGAGGCGAGACGGCGGACATCCGCTGTCGAAGTTCGCTGGATCAGGAGGTGCACATGAGCAAGAGCGCACTGAGCGTGGCGGTGTTCGCCGGCTACCTGCTGCTGCTCGGCCTGTCGTTGGTGCTCGGCCCCAACGTCCTGCTGCAGGCCTCACGAATGGCGCCAACCGGCGAGGTCTGGATCCGGGTGGTCGGCATGCTGGTGCTTCTGCTCGCGTTCTACTACTGGAACGCGGCCCGCACCGAGCTGACGAGCTTCTTCCGGTGGACCGTGGTCGCCCGAAGCTCGGTGCCGCTGTTCTTCCTCGCCTTCGTGGCCGCGGGCCTCGCGTCGCCGATGCTCATCCTCTTCGGCGTCGTCGACCTCGCCGGCGCGCTCTGGACCGCGCTCGCGCTGCGGCGCGACGCCCGGTCGAAGGTGGCGTGAGCCGTGGCCGTCCTCGCGGCCGTTGCTTTGCTGCTCGGCGGCCTCGTGGTGATTTGCCTGGTCTGGCGCTACGCGGCGCTGCCGTGCCCGTGGTGGATGGTGCCGCTGCTCGAGAACCCCTACTTCCAGCTGGTGGCCGGTGCCGAGCTGCTGATGGATCGGGCCGGGATCGGACCCGGCATGGCAGTGCTCGACGCGGGCTGCGGCCCGGGCCGGCTGACGGTGCCGATCGCGAAACGGGTCGGCGAGGCGGGTCGCGTCGTGGCGCTCGACCGCCAGCCGCGAATGCTGCGGCGGCTGCAGCGCAGGCTCGCCGAGCATGGCATCGCCAACGTCGAGACGATCCTCGGCGGGCTCGGCGAGGGTCGGCTGCCAGCCGACCGCTTCGACGTCGCGCTGCTGGTCACGGTGCTCGGCGAGATCCCGGACAAGGTGACCGCCCTGCGCGAGATCCGGCACGCGCTTCGAACCGGCGGCGTGCTCTCCGTGACCGAGGTCCTGCCAGATCCCCACTATCAGACACTGTCCCGGGTGCGCGAGCTGGCGGCCGAGGCCGGGCTCGCCGAGCAACGTCTCGTCGAGGGGCGGGCAGGCTACACGCTCAACCTCATCCGCGACCGCGACGCATGACGCAACCGTTGACGGCTGGCGCGGCTGGCCGGGATGTGGCAGGATCGCCGGGAAGGAACGCCGCATGAGGATCGAGCCACCGAGGAAGGTCAGCCGGAGCTTCACGCAAACCCTCTGCGCACCGCCGGACGAGGTGTTTCCGCTGCTCTGCCCGGTCCGCGAGGCGGAGTGGGTCAACGGCTGGCGGCCGTCGCTGGTGCTCACCGACTCCGGTGGAGCGGAACCCGGCTGCATCTTCGTTACCCCCGGCGTCCCGCAGGAAGCGGTCTGGATGATGACCGAGTTCGACCGCGAGCGCCACGTCGTCGAGATCCTGAAAGTGATCCCTGGCGTCGTGGTCGGCAGAATCGAGGTTCGGCTGCGCCCGCACGGCAAGGGGGAGTCGCAAGCCGACATCACCTACACCTACACCGCGCTCAGCGACTACGGGACGGAGATGCTCGAGGGCTTCACCGAGCCGCACTTCGTTTCGTTCATGGAAACCTGGGAGAACGAGCTCAACCACTTCCTGACCACCGGGACCAAGCTCGACCTGCGGTGATGCCCGACCGCTGTCGCGGGCCCGGGGCGGGGGAGGCCGGGATATCGGAGGGACGCATGAAACTCAGGCGGGTCGGTCCACTGTCGTGCGCCAAGATGGCGGGCGTCCTGTACGCCGCGCTCGGCCTGATCTTCGGCTGCTTCGTGAGCGCCGCGGCGCTGTTCGGGGTGGCGCTGGGCGCGGGCGCGGCGACGAGCCCGGGACGGCCGTGCTCGGGCTGCTGTTCGGCGTCGGCGCCGTCGTCGTGATGCCGATCGTGTACGGCCTGCTCGGGTTCGTGAGCGCGCTCGTGGGTGCCGCGCTCTATAACCTGGTCGCGCGCGTCACCGGCGGTATCGAGCTCGAGCTCGAGTAGGCCGGTGGGTGTGCCGGTCGAGCAGCGGGGCGTGCGGACGTGAAGCGAGTCCTGCTGCTGCTGTGTGACGGCGTCGAGATCTTCGAGGCCGCGGCCTTCCACGACGTCCTCGGCTGGGCCACGGAGTACGGAACCGAGCCGATCGAGGTCGTCCCGGTGGGCGTGCAGCGGGAGGTCATCTGCAGCTTCGGCCTCCAGGTGCTCGCCACGCGGCTCCTGGCGGAGCTCCGTGCCGACGACTTTGACGCGCTGGCGCTGCCGGGGGGCTTTGGCGAGCACGGCTTCGACGACTGTGCGTTGACCGAGCCCGTGGCGGCCTTGATCCGGCGCTTCGACGAGCTCCGCCGCCCGATCGCCGCGATTTGCACCGGCGCGGTGCCGGTGGCCGCCAGCGGCGTGCTTCGCGGGCGGCAGGCCACCACCTACCAGCACCTCGGGGGCCATCGTCGCCGCCAGCTTGCCGGCTACGGGGTCGAGCTCGTCGACGCGCTGGTGGCGACCGACGGCATGATCACGACCTCGGCCGGCCCGGGCACCGCCGTCGAGGTCGCGCTGCGGCTGCTCGAGCAGCTCACCGGTGCGACCAACGCGTCTCACATCCGCCACCTGATGGGCTTTGACCCACACATGCCCGATGACCGGGCGCCCACGGAGGAAGGCTCATGATCGACCACGTCATCCTCACCGTCTCCGACGTTGCGAAGAGCAAGGCGTTCTACCTCGCCGCCCTCGATCCCCTGGGCTACGAGATCGTCATGGAGTTCGGGCAGGGTGTGGGCTTCGGCGTCGCCGGCAAGCCCGACTTCTGGATCCACCAGGCCGACCCGGTGCGGCCGCCGGTCCACGTCGCCTTCGCGAGCGGCGACCGCGCGACCGTGGACCGCTTCTGGAAGGCGGCGCTGGCGGCGGGCGGCCGCGACAACGGAGCGCCGGGCCTGCGCCAGCACTATCACCCCAGCTACTACGGGGCGTTCGTGTTCGACCCTGACGGCAACAACATCGAGGCGGTCTGCCATCGGCCGGTGTCCGAGGGCTCCTGACTCGGGGCGACGATGCGGAGCGCGGCACGGGCCGGAAAGGGCGAGAGCAGCCATGGATGACGCCAGCGTCGCGCGGTCGTTCGCGACCACCCTCGGGCTGTTCGTGGCCGTGGCGGCAATCGCACTGCCGGTGACCGTGTGGCGGCTGCGGCGGTACCACCCCACCGAGTGGGCGGCGTTGGTCGCCGTCCGAGCCGGCCGGCCGGCGGCGGCGGTAGTCGTGGCCTGGCGCCTGGCCCGATTCATTGTGTCGCAGCGCCACTTCAAGCTCGACGACCTGACCCTCAGCTTGGCCAGCCTCGCCTTCACGCTCGGCGTCCTGGCCGTGATCGTGGGCTTCGTCGGTTGGATGCAGGCGATGCTGGCAGCAGCAGGCTAACCGCGCCCGGCGTGACGCCGGCCGCGCGTGAGAGGAGGAGAGATGCGTTTCTCGTTGAGCCACCGCAGGGCGCTGATCGGTCATGACATCACGGTCAAAGTCACGGCTGCCGCCAAGGAGACGATCGCCCGCGTCACCACCGAGCTCGACGGCCGCAGCCTGGCCAAGGACGCACTGTCTCCGCCCGAGGTGCAGTACGAGCGAAGCTTCCACCAGGTCGGCGGGGCAGGGCCGGGTCAGCAGCACGTGCTGGTCGTCCACGCCACCAATGGCGAAGGCGAGCCGGCGGTCGCGAGCCTGCGCTGGAACGACGTGAGCTAGGGGTTCGTAGCGCATTGGCCTTATCAACGAGCGTGGCAGACCGAAGTGAAGGCGGTCGGCCACTACGCTACGAACCCCTGAGGATGCGCACAGCGCATCCATACGGAGGATAAGGAGAGAAGGCCGACGTGAACGATTGCGACTGGGGCATGCACGCAGCGTGCGCCCTCGTGCTTGGAGGAGAGGAACTGACATGGCTCGCCGGGCTGACGTCATCTACCGCAGGACCCAGCTCGGGGCCGTGACCGTCGTCGCGGTGGGTGGGTCGGCGGTGATGCTGGCACTGATCGGGGCAAGGACCGGCTGGCACCTGGCGACGGTCGCGGTGCTGGTCCTGCTGGTCGCAGCGCTGGGCGTGTTCTGCTGCCTGACCATCGAGATCGACCGGCGGCAGCTGCGGTGCTTTTTCGGGCCCGGGCTGATCCGGCGCACGATCGCCGTGCACGAGATCGTCGCGGCGCGGCCCGTGCGCAACCGCTGGTACTACGGCTGGGGCATCCGGCTGACCCCGAGCGGATGGATGTTCAACGTTTCCGGCCTCGACGCGGTCGAGCTCTCCCTGGCGTCCGGAGTCCGCTTCCGGATTGGCACCGACCGGCCGGGCGAGGTGATGGTGGCTCTCGGGATGGTCACCACCCTCGCAGCTCCACCGCCGGCTGAACCGCAGGGGGGAGGTCCGGCATGAAAGTCGTCTACCGTCCGATCGGGATCGTTCACAGCCCTACGTGCCCGAGCTCGACGAGCGCGACGAGGTCCGTCTCGGATGGCTCGAGGAGGCGCGCCGGCGCGACACTGTTGCCGACGACCGCTTCGCCCGCGACAACGGGGACTGACGAAGGGGTAGCGGCGCACCGGAGCGCGTACAATCGATGTCGATGAGACAGGTCCTCCTCGTGCTGGTGCTGGCCGCGGCCTTGGTGGGCGGGTTCTACTTCCGCGGCGACGCCGACCATACGGTGTCGGTGCCGACAGTGATCGTACTCTCCGTCTGCGTGCTGGCCGCCGACCTGCTCGGCTCTCCGAAGAGCCGAACGGTTCGCATGGCCGCCGCCCTGATCGCGGGGGCGCTGTTCGCCGCCGGGTGGTACCTCGGCGGCCGCGAGCTCGACGCGGCGATCGACGACTGCGCGCATCGATCGGAGGAGGTGCGGGCCGCCCTCGCCGAGCACCAGCAGCGAACCGGGAGCTTTCCGACCTCGCCCGACGAGCTTGTCGGATTCGAGTGGCCCGGTGACCGCGTGCTTCGGGGAAGCCCGCTGCAATACCTGCGCACCGATGACGGCTACGCCATCTGGTACCGCGACGGTCAACTGCACTTTACAGCGACGCACGAGCACGAGCTCTCCGTGGAGCGGCGCTACGAGTGAGCGCAACGCGAGCGTCTGCGGTACGTAGAACCCTTCCATGAAGCTCATGCTGACATTGGTCCTGGTCTGCGCGGTACTCTACTGCCTGCACCGACTCGCCCGGTGGGCCGAGGACCGTGGCCTCATCTACTACCGGCGCTACCGGCCGTCGCGCTCGGCTCTCGGCAACGCCTTTCTCGAGGTCCAGACGATTGTCGATCCCGGCAAGCGGGTGGTGCTCGAGGCGAGGCGGCAGGAGCCGAGCGAGGAGGACGAGTCGGGGGAGCCCCCCCCGGCATCCGATGGCGACCGCGCGGATGGGCGCGACGACGCTGCGGCGGCCTCGCGCGGGCCCGTGCTGCACTCGACAGAGCTGGCGGCGAGGGTTGTGGCAGCGGACGTCAGCCGGTGCTGGGGCGACCTTCGCCCACCGGTCCGGACGTTCGAAACCTCGAGGCGATGAGCTCGGCCGTCGACCTCGGCCCGGCGCTGGAGATTGCACCACTGACGCCGTCCACTTGGAGTGACTTCAAAGGCCTGTTCGGTCCCCGCTGCGCCTACGGCGGCTGCTGGTGCATGTGGTGGCGGATCGCCCGCGGCGAGTTCGAGCGGCAGCACGGAGAGGGGAACACGCGCGCCATGAAGGTCCTCGGCGAGTCGTGTCATCCTCAGGCGCGCCATCGACGCGCGGACGCGGCGATGACCGGGCCGGGACGAGGAGGGGAGCGCACATGAGGAGGTACCATCACCTCGGGATTCCGACCGTGGTTCCGCATCCTGATGAGACCTACCTTGCCGAGTTTCGGGTCTTCACGTCGGGCTACGAAACGAGCCCCTTTGGCATCGAGTGGATGCGCTTCGAGGCCGACTCGCCGCTGCCGGAGCTGGTGAAGACCGTTCCCCACGTCGCGTTCGAGGTCGACGACCTGGCTCGCGAGCTCGAGGGCCGCGAGCTGCTGATCGCGCCCAACTCGCCATCCGCGGGTGTGACGGTGGCATTCATCGTCGACAATGGCGCCCCGGTGGAGCTGCTCTGCATCGAGCCAGCGCCAGTTGCAAGCGACAGCGAGCCGGACGCAAGCGGTGCTTCTGGCCAGAGGTGCGAGGAGGTGACATGAGCGAGTCGCGTGAACCCATCTCGGACGAGGTTCGGAGGATCTTCGAACAGGCGCCCTTCATCGCCGAGCTCGGCGTCGTGCTCGAGCGCATCGCTCCGGGCGAGTGTGAGACCTCGCTGCGACTGGAGCGGCGGCACCTCCAGCAGGACGGCTTCGCGCACGCCGGCGTGCTAGCGACGCTGGCGGACCACACCGCGGGTGCCGCGGCCGCCACGCTGGTCGGTCCGAACGAGTTCGTGCTGACCGTGGAGTTCAAAGTCAATCTGCTGCGGCCAGCGCACGGTGAGCGGCTGCGCTGCCGTGCCACGGTGCTCAAGCCGGGATCGCGGATCGACGTCGTCGAGTCCGAGGTATGGACCGAGGACGGCGGCGAGTCGAAGCTGGTGGCGAAGGCGATGGTGACCCTGGCAGTGCTCGCCCGCGCGCCGAGGGAGGACTGATGTTCAACCGCTACGCTCGCACCGACGGACGTGAGCTGCTGCCGGGTGTGACGCTGCGGACGCTCGCCCACGGCACGCGGACCCTCCTCGCCGAGGTGCGCATGATCCGGGGCGCGGTGATCCCCGAGCACCGGCACCCCCAGGAGCAGACGGGATACCTGGTATCAGGACGGCTCGAGTTCTCGATCGACGGCGCGAAGCTCGTCGCCGAGCCCGGCTCGTCGTGGAGCTTGCCGGCTGACCTCCCTCACGGCGCCAGCGCCCTGGAGGACAGCGTCGTCGTCGAGGTCTTCTCTCCGGTGAGAGAGGACTACCTGCCACGGTGAGGAGGGCAGAGGCCGGAGCCAGTGGGGCGGATCCGGAGTAGACTGGGCGCGCCACATTTCATCTCGACTCAAGGAGGTACCAGGTGCCCACCCAAGCCGCCATGGAGGCCGCCCGCATCCTGCGCGACGGGAGTCTCTTCCAGTGGTACGTCATCACCCTGTTCGCGCTGGTCGTGTACGTCTACTCGGTCGAGATCGAGCGGCGGAACTGGAACCTGGTATTTGCCGGGCTCGCATTCTGGGGCATGGACTGGTTCAACGAGATCTGGAACTCACTGGTCTTTCACTTCACAAACCACGCGCCGGTGTGGGGGGCGCCAGGCAAGACCGCCTACCTGATCCTGATCGGCCTCAACATCGAGATCATGTTCATGTTCGCCATCGCCGGGATCGCGTTCGGCAAGATGCTGCCGCCGGACAAAGGACTGCGGATCCTGGGGGTCCCCAACCGCCTGTTCCTGGCCGTGGTGAACGCGGCGTTCTGCGTGGTCGTCGAGATCTGGCTGAACTCGGTCGGCGCCCTGACCTGGGACTACTCGTGGTGGAATGTGCGCTCGCCGATCCCGATCTTCTTGTTCGGCTACCTGACCTTCTTCCTGGTGTCGTACTGGGTGCACGACATGAGGAGCGTCCGTTCGAAGGTGGCCACGGTGGCGGTGATTTTCGGCGTGGACATTGTGGCCGCGATCCTGTTCGGCGGGATGCTGGGCTGGATCTGAGCACGGCGCTGCGCGCTCGAGGCGGAGGGTCGTCAGAGCGCTGACCGGGCCTCCCACCACAGAGGCGTGATGCGAATCGGGGGTGGTCGAGATGTCCCTGACGACGATCGCTGACGCCATGGGGGTGCCACTCCACGCTTTGGAGGAGCTCCTCGACGGCCACTCGACGGAGGCCATCGCCTCGCGGATGCGGACCGGAACCCAGCTCGTTCAGGAGTTCATCGACGGCAGGGCGAGCGGCGGGGTCGCCGCCGCGATCGGGGCGCCGCCCATCTTCGTGCAGGACCTGCGGGAGCGGCTGGGCCACGACGGCGCGATCGGGCTGCTTGTGGGCCTTTGCCTCGCCCACAAGGGCTGACGCACGCCGAGGAAAGCGGGACGGGAGGAGCCGATGTCTCTGAGCGAGGCTGACGCGAAGTTCGTCGAGCAGCGACGCGTTCTGGTCAGGCGCTGGCGTGTCGTGGGCTGGGCCCTGCTCGCCGCCATCGCCGCGGTGGTCGGCTTCCTCTTCCTTCAAAGTCCGATGCTGGTTGCGCCGTGGGAGGTTGCGGGCAGAATACGCACCGACTCCGTCCCGCCGGCGACGCTGCAGGTCATGGGCCTGATGCTGCCCATCACCATCCTGGGCTGTTTCGTGCTGCTCGCGGTGGTGGTGGGGTTCCAGTTCGCGGCCGCCGCCACCGAGCGCCGGCTTCTCGCGATCATCGACTCCCTGCTCACGCGGCCGGACGGCGGCTGACTGCGGGCACTCTCGACCGGAGCCTCACGGTCCTCTCACCTCTTAGCAGAACTACTGGGACACTACCAAACTCAAGGATGCAGGTCGATCGAAGACGTGCCCGGAAAAGTGGTCGGCGGCCCACCGGCGAACCAGGTATCGAACATCAACCACCGTACCTGGCACCCTTATTAGTCATGAGACGATACTCCACTTCGTCAGGATGCGCGCGGCGCATCCCGAGGAGCGTGTGGGCAGAGGCCAACCACAACAACCACATCAGAAGCGCGCTCAGGGGCCTATGTCCACACGCTCCTAGCGCTCGGGGTCGCGGTACCAGTAGTCCTCGACCACGGGGTTGCGGGTGGTGGGCGAGCGCAGCATCGGCCCGAGCAGCCGGAGCAGCAGCGGGAAGTAGTGCCAGTCGCCGTAGCGGTCGAACTTGCGGGTCGACGCGATCGCCTTGGCGCGCCGCGCCCGGCCGAGCCGCTGCCCGCGGGGGCGGCCGAGCCGTCGCAGGTCGAGCAGGAACTGGACGTCCTCGCCGAAGGCGCGCCGCTCGTCGAAGCCGCCGACCGCGCGGAAGTCGGCGGCCCTGCAGAACACGACGCCGGTGTCCATGCGCAGCAGCCAGACCCACGGCACCATCAGGGCGTAGGTCACGGCGAGGCCGAGCGACCATCGCTCGAGGGTGACCCCCGTCGCCCCGGCGACGATCCGCCCGGTGGCGAGCATGTCGTCGATCGCGTTGAAGGTCTCGGGGTGGATCCGCATGTCGGCGTCGACGAAGCTGAAGATCTCTCCGCTCGCGACCGCGCCGCCGGCGTTGCGGGCCGCGGCGATGCGGCGGGCGGCAAGGCGGATGACCCTGCAGCCGCGCTGCCCGGCGATCGCTCCCGTGGCGTCGGTGGAGCCGTCGTCCGCGACCACGACCTCCACCGCCGCGGCGCCGTGGCGGCAGCGCGAGCGGGCGGCCTCCACCGAGTCGAGGAGCCTGTCGAGGTACGACTGCTCGTTGTGCGCCGGCACGATCAGCGAGAAGCGAGGTGTTGGACCCGCCTCCATGCCCCCATCTTAGTCACTTACCGCCGGCGAGCCGCGAGAATTCGAAGATATTGCCTCTCGCTGAAAGGCCTAAGTGGTTAAAGACTGAAGATCGAAGATTGGAGATTCCGCTGTCCTCCCGGAGTGGGCAGGCAACTCAGAACTCAAGGCCCAGAACTCGCGTTGGGGTCGCGGCGATGCTGCGTTGGGTTGGTGTCAACGGCATTGTCGCGCGACCAGCCGGCCCGGCGGCAGCATCGAATCGCCGGCGACACTGGACACACGTCGAGCCATCTCTCGATCCCGAGGACTCCTTGAGTTGGTCTGTGTCTTGGGATGCGCGCAGCGCATCCCAGTAGGATCGTGTGGGGCACGGACCGAGCAGAATCACGCATTTCAAGAGCGGGTGCAGGGGCCCGTGCCCCACACGATCCTAATTGATCACGCCGGACTCGCCGAGGTTGCGCTCCGCAAACTCGAGCACCCGGTCGTAGCCCTCGTACTCGCGGCAGTGGCTCTGCAGCAGGTGGAAGACCTCGGTGGCCTTCGCCACCTCTCCGGCGTGCGCGAAGCTGACCATGAGGTGCTCGAGCGACTCGCAGTCGTTGTGCCGGGTGAAGGCGGCGGCCTCCGAGAACACCAGCGCTGGCTCGTGCTGGTTGGTGCCCTGGAAGCACAGGTTGAGGAAGGTGAGGATGTTGCCGACGTAGGTCTCGTCGTAGACGTCGTGCATGTACGGCAGGCAGCGCAGGAAGTAGGGGGCGGCCTCGGCGTAGCGCTTGGCGTCGAAGAGGATCACGCCCAGCGTGTAGCAGGATTGACAGTACACGCTCAGCACCTCGTCGAAGGTCTCGAGATAGACCTTGTAGCCGGCGACCGACTGGTCGAGGATGCGGCTCGCGGGCTCGATCTCCTCGAGGTCGTAGTGGATCGTCCCCACCAGCCCAAGCAGGAAGCAGCGCCAGTTGACCTCCTGCTCGAGCTCGAGCAGGGCGCTGAGCTTCTCGATGTCCGTGTGATCCGCGGTCCGAGCGTCCATGCGCTCGATGGCGACCTCGATGCCGGCCGCCACCCGACCCGTGAGGTCGGTTCCGCTGTACCACTCAGGAATCGCCATCGCGTCCACCTCGTCCATGTCGAGCGATGAGTGTAGCGGCTCTCGCTTTCCGGGTAAACCGCGGTACCGACGGACCTTCTGTCTCGCCGCCGGGCCGCCGGCCGACCTTCCCGGGTGGAAATCCCAGGGCGGCACGCGGAGGTTGTGCAGGTGAGAGACGTCACAAGGTCGGGCCCGCCCGATGCCGGCAGCCACTTGACGGATCGGCACCGGCGGCTACAATCGCGACGCATTCTCACGTCAAAGGCTCACGGTGGAGGTTGCCATGCTGAAGAGACAATCGAAGAAGGGCGAGGATCAGGTCGTCGTGACCTTCACGCTCGCTGGGGATGACCCGCGGCTGCCGGCGTCAGTGGTGGGCGAGTTCAACGACTGGGACCCGGCCGTCCACCCGCTGCGCCGGCGCAGCAACGGCAACTGGAGCGTGTCGGTGACGCTCGCGAAGGGCCGCGACTACCGCTTCCGCTACCGCAGCGCCGACGGCAGCTGGTTCAACGACGACGGCGCAGATCACTACGCCGCGAACGAGTACCACTCCACCGACTGCGTGCTGGCAACCTGACGGCCTCATGAGCTGCCGCAAGGGCAAATCCAAGGCCAAGCCAAAGGTTGGCGCCTTCAGGTGCAACGAGTGCGGTGCCGTCGTCGCGAAGAAGCAGGACGTCTGCGAACCCAAGAAGATCAAGAAGTGACGGTGACCGGGCAGGTCGCTCCTCGCGGCACGACGCCGGCCGATGAAAGAGCGCCCGTGCCCCCGGGGCGGGCGGACTCGTCCGCCCTGCGACGGTATGGCACGGGCGCTTCAAAGCTGCACCGCGCAGTATACGCAAGCGTCGGGCAGGCTGCCAGCCTACCCCGTCGGCCACGGCGCCGGCGGTTGAGCCGGCCGGGTCGAGAGGCTATGCTTCGGCCTCGATCCCGGCGCTGCCGGCGGCAAGCGGAGCGAACGCACCCATGAACAATGCCCACGTTGAGGTCTCCTATCGCGGCGAGCTCCATCGGGTCCGCACCGGGACCCGGATCGACGAGCTCCTGCGCGAGGTTGACGGCGAGATCCCCGACACCGTGCTGTCGGCCCTCGTCAATCGCCGGCAGGTGATGCTCGACTTCCCCCTGCGCGGCTCGGTCGAGCTCGACCTCGTCCACTATGGCGACCGCGAGGGCGAGTCGGTGTACAAGCGCTCGGTGAGCCTCATGCTCTACGAGGCCTGCCTCGAGCTCTACCCCGAGGCCCGTCCGATGATCGGCCAGTCGCTCGGCAACTGCTACCACTACCAGGTGCGCGGCGAGCATCCGCCGCTCGACGAGATGGCGGCGGCCCTCGAACGACGGATGGGAGAGCTGCACCGCGAACGGCGCCCCTTCGCCCGCTCCACCGTGACCCTCGAGGAGGTCGAGAACTACTTCCGGAAGATGGGCTACACCGGCAAGCTCGAGCTGCTGGAGACGCGGCGCTCGTCAACCGTCCACACGGTGAGCTGCGGACGCTTCGTCGACATCGCCCACGGACCCTGCGCGCCGCACACCGGCTGCCTGCCGACCTTCGGCGTGCTGCCCTACGGCGACGGGCTGATCCTCCAGTTTCCCAGGCGGGCCGACCGCAGCCGGCTTCCGGAGTTCACCCCCCGGCCCAAGCTCTTCGCCACCTACCTGGAGACCCGCGCCTGGCAGGAGCTGCTCGGGGTGCACCACGTCGGCCAGCTGAACCGGCTCTGCCTCGACGGCGGTATCCGCGACATCGTGCGCGTCGCCGAGGGCCTGCACGAGAAGAAGATCGGCCAGATCGCCGACCAGATACTGTCCCGCCAGCCGCGCGCGCGGCTGGTTCTGGTGGCCGGGCCGTCGGGCTCCGGCAAGACCACCTTTGCCCATCGCCTGGGCATCCAGCTGCGGGTCAACGGCATCGAGCCAGTGGCGCTGTCGCTGGACAACTACTACATCGACCGCAGCCTGACCCCGCTCGACGAGGACGGCAAGCCGGACTTCGAGGCGCTCGAGGCGATCGACCTGCCGCTGTTCCGCCGGCACCTCGCGGAGCTGCTCGCGGGCACCGAGGTGGCGACCCCGCGCTTCGACTTCCAGCACGGCCGGCGCGCGGACCCCGACGCGTGGGTTCCGCTGCGCCTCCTCGACCACCAGGTGCTGGTCATCGAGGGCATCCACGGGCTGAACGACCGGCTGACCGAGTCGGTCCCGGCGTCGAGCACCTTCCGGATCTTCATCTCGGCGCTGTCCCAGCTGGCCATCGACGACCACAACCGGCTCTTCACCGCGGACGCGAGGCTGGTCCGGAGAATCGTCCGCGATCGCAGGTACCGCGGGTTTTCGGCGGAGCGCACGATCGAGCTCTGGGAGCGCGTGCGGCGCGGCGAGGGCCGCTGGATCTTCCCATTCCAGGAGCGGGCGGACGTGATCTTCAACTCTGCGCTGGTCTACGAGCCGGCGGTGCTCAAGACCTACGCCGAGCGCTTCCTGCTCCAGGTCCCGCGGACCAGTCCAGCCTACGCAGAGGCGTTTCGCATGCTCAAGGGCCTGTCGATGTTCGTGCCGATCTTCCCGGACGAGGTGCCGCAGACCTCGATCCTGCGCGAGTTCATCGGCGGCAGCAACTTCAACTACTAGCTAGGAGCGTGCGGGGCAGTGGCCCCTCGGCGCACGCGGGTCGTAGGCCTTCGGCTGTGCGTGAGGCATCGTGGTCGCTCGCTGGCCTACTTCCCACGCGCGCCGAGAAGGATGCGCGCAGCGCATCCTGGATTAGAATCCTGGGATGCGACGGTCCCAGCGTGCAGCGGCGGTGGTGGAGCTGCTCGCCGGCGCCTACCCGGACGCCCGCTGCGAGCTCGACTACCGGGACCCCTGGCAGCTGCTGGTCGCGACCGTGCTGTCGGCGCAGTGCACCGACCAGCGGGTCAACCAGGTGACGCCGGAGCTGTTCCGGAGGTGGCCGACGCCCGCCGCGATGGCCGAGGCGCCCCTCGCCGAGCTCGAGGAGGCGGTCCGTCCGACCGGCTTCTTCCGCAACAAGGCGCGCGCCGTGCGCGAGACGGCGCAGATTCTCGTGTCGCGCCACGGCGGCGACGTCCCGCAGGAGCTCGAGGCCTTGGTCGAGCTGCCCGGGGTCGGCCGCAAGACCGCCAAGGTGGTGCTCGGCGAGGCCTTCGGGATCGCCACCGGAATTGCGGTCGACACCCACGTCCGCCGGGTTTCCGGCAGGCTCGGCCTCACCCGGTCCACCGACCCGGAGACGATCGCGGGCGAGCTCGAACGGCTGGTTCCGCGACCCTCGTGGGTGGCGTTCTCGATGCGGATGATCCTCCACGGCCGCAGGGTTTGCGTGGCGCGCCGGCCGCGATGTGCGGACTGCCCGCTCGAGCCCGTGTGCGCCAAGGTCGGGGTGTGAGCTGAATGGGGAGAAGGAGAGAAGGGGGAAGGAGTCTCGAGAAGCGCCCGGCGTGAGCTGCAGGGCGCCCTGCCTCTTCTCGCCTTCTCACCCTCTCAGCTTCACGCCTGGGTGGGAGGGGGCTGCCGGCGCCAGCGCCGGTGCATCCACACCCACTGCTCGGGGTAGGCCCTGACCTGGCCCTCGATGGCCGCGGTCGCGGCCGCGGTGAGCGCGGTGATCCGCTCCTCCGGCGAGCCAGGCGGGGGCTCGGGCAGGGGAGGCAGGACCTCCGCCAAGTGCCGGCCGTCGTCGAGGCGGTGGTCGAAGGCGGGCACCACCGGGCACCCCCGGCGCAGCGCGAACATCGCCGCGCCGGACGGCGTCCAGGCGGGCCGCCCGAAGAAGGGCACGAACACGCCCGGGATGTCCTTGATGTCCTGGTCGATGAGCAGCCCGTTGACGCGGTTGGCGGCGAGCGCGGCGAGCAGCCGGCGACCTGCGTCCTTGCCGCGCGGAACGACCTCGGTCCCGAAGCGTGATCGCAGGCCGGTGGTGATCTGGTCGAGCCGCGGGTCGTGCAGGCCGCGGACCGCGATCGTCAGCGGAATGCCGGCGATTCCGAGCCGGGCGTTGAGGAGCTCCCAGTTGCCGCAGTGACCGGTGATGAGGACGGCCCCAGTCCCAGCCGCGAGCGGGCGCTCGAGGTGCTCGAGCCCGGTGATCGTGCACAGTCCAGCCACGTCCTCGGGCGTCGCCCGCAACAGCCAGGCGACCTCCGCGAGCAGGGTCCCGACGTGGCGGGCATTGCGGCGCAGCAGCGAGCGGACTTCCTCCTCGCCGAGCGAGGGAAACGCGATCCGGAGGTGGTCGCGCGAGCGCCGCCGGTCGCGGGCGTTGAGCCCCATGACGAGCGCGCCGATCTGCGCGCCGAACGGCCGGGTGACGCCGAGGGGCAGGCGGCCGGCGGCCGCGAGGAAGCCCACGAGGCTCCCGTACAGGAGGTGGTCGCGCAGGCGCAGTGGTGGCTGACTCATCGCGACGGTCCACGGCACGGGCCTGCGGACGTGGTCGCCGGCACAGACCAGACCCGAACCAGGATCGTCGGCAGGGTCATCGCTCGACCGGCCAGGCGTCGATGCCGGAGATCGTTGCTCGCACCCCGTCCACCTCGACCTCGTCACCGACGCTGCAGCCGAGCAACCGCTGCGCCAGCTCGCTGCCGTTGGCGAAGATCCGCCGCCCGACGTCGGCATCCCACGAGCCGAGGATGGTGATCGGCGGCAGCTCGGAGCCCGCTGGGCTCTCGAGGCGGACCACCGTGCCGATGTTGACCCGGGAGGTGTCTGCGGCGCCGGGCGTGAGCGCACGGACCATCCCGAGCTCCCGTTGCAGCTTGGCCGCCTTGGCCGACTGCAGCTCCTGGCGGTCCCGGAGCATGTGGTACTCGAAGTTCTCGCGGAGGTCCCCTTCGGCCGCCGCGGCCGTGATGCCCTTGAGCGTCTTCGGGATCTCGACCTCGAGAAGCTCCTTGAGCTCCCGCCGCTTGGCCTCGATCGCCTCCTTGCTCGCCACGAACAGCGGCGCCTCGACCTCGGCCGCCGGTGACCCGCGCCGCTGGATGGCGGCCTGCTCGACGACGCGCGTGCGCTGCGGCTCGATCGAGGAGATCCTCGCGATCCGGGCGACGAAGCGGTCCACCTGCTGGGGCGACGCCGACTCCAGGATGACGCGGACCGCGACGCCGCCGCCGTCGAGCAGCGCCTTGGCCCGCCCGCGCAGCGGTCCGAACTCGGAGCGGGTCAGGGTGTCGGTGAGCTTCTCGAGGAGCGACGGCGTCGCGCGCCGCCGGATCGGCTCCGGCGTTCCGGGCTGCACCATCGCCTCGCAGGCCCACACGAACTGCGCGGGATGCTCGAGGTGGTTCCGGAACACCGCCTCCAGGCCGCCGTCCAGGAGGTCCCCAGCGCCGGCCTGATCGAGGGTGCGAGCGATCACGTCGAGCACCGCCGGGTGCTGCTCGTGGAGCATCCAGTCGCTCCACAGCTCGGTCCACCGCTCGGGGTGGGCCGAGCGCACGGCCGCGAGTGCCGCCTCGCGCTCGCCGCGGTCCTGGATGCCGAGCAGCAGCTGCAGCGGCGGGCAGTCCGCGATGAGCCGCTCGCGAGCCGCCGCCGCGGCACCGGCTCCGCCGGCGATCCCGGCCAGGACGCCGGCGGTCTCCCAGGCCAGCCCGGGGTCGGCGCCGATCAGCTCGTCGAGGGTGCCGGCCAGGAAGGCGGCCGTCTCTCCGGCCTCCACCGCGCCGCGTGCGGCCAGGCGGCGGGCGACCGCGAGTCGCTGGCGGGGCTCGGCGGAGCGGAGCTCGTCGAGCTGGTGCTCGGCCGCGGCCTGGGCGCTCGCCCCGACCGTGTAGCGCAGCCGCGAGCCGGAGCCGGAGACGAGGAGGCGCGGGTGCTTGCGAGCCTTGGCCCACCAGGCGTTCCAGCCGTCCGCGTCGACCATGCCCTCGAGCGCGGCCTTGATGGCGGCGACGTCGGACGGCTCGCTGAGGCTCTCGAGGAGTCCGACCAGCGCCTCGCCGGGCGCCTCGAGCGTCTCGCGCCGGAGCCGCTCCGGGTCCTCGACCGCCCGGCGCCGGAAATCGCCAGGCGGCAGGCGGCGCAGGAAGCGCGGCGCCGCGCCGAAAGGCACCGATACCGGGCGCCGGCCTCCGCCGAGGTCGACCTTGATGTTCTCGAGCTCGAGGTTGGCGTCGACGACGGTGCCGACGCCCTGGCCGATCACCTCGACGATGGTGCCCCGGTCGAAGTCGAGCCAGCGCTCGATGAGCTCGAGCTGCTCGAGCGGCCGCCGCGACTCGCGGAGCTGGTGGCGCTCGAGGAGCTGCTTCAGGGAGGGGCTGCCGGCGCGCGCAGCGACGAGGGCCTTCTCCAGGCGGACGATCAGCTCGGTGCCCGGCTTTTCGCTCAACCGGACGATCTCCCGCAGCACCGCGAGCGCGGCGCCCCACTCGCGGCGCTGCTCGAGGATGTCGGCGAGCAGCTCGAGCAGCGTCGAGGCGAGAGCCTTGTGGCCCTTCTTCCAGAGCGCGCGGCGCAGCTCGAGCAGGCCGTCGGTGGCGATCACCGGCGCCTCCAGTGCCACCAGCCACAGCTCCTCGACGCGCTCGAGATCGTCGGCGTCGAGCGCGGCCGCGAGCTCCGGGTTCATGTGCGGGTGTTCGGCCAACGCCAGCCCCCCTGCCGAGACCCGGGATTGTAGCAAGGGCGGCGTTGTCCGGCGGCGTTTTGCGAAGGGCGCTGGGATCGCGTAAGGTGACGGTACCTCCGGGAGGCGATGATGAAGGTCGCACCGTTCCTTGTGATTCTGATCGCCACGATGATCACCGCTGCGGCTCTGCCGGCCGCGGCCGAGGAGCTCGACCTCCTGCCGCTCGGCGGTGGCGAGCTCGCCACCAGCTTCGGCAGCGCCCCGGCTGGGAGCTACCTGGCCACCGACTCCAGCCGCGACCTGTCGCTCGACGAGCTCGCCGCGGAGCTGGTGAAGGCGCGCATCGTTCTGATCGGAGAGGCCCACACCGACATCGAGCAGAAGGCCTTTCACGCCGCGCTCCTCGAGGCGATGGCGGCGCTCAAGCCCGAGCTCGTGCTCGGCATGGAGTTCTTCCTGCGCACCGATCAGGAGGCGCTGGACGCCTGGCTCGCCGGGACGGTCGACGACGGCGAGCTGCTGCGACGGACCGCGTGGTACGACCGCGGCAGCTACCGTTTTGAGTACTACCGGCCAGTGATGGAGGTGGCGCGCTCCCGCAGCCTGCGCGTGGTCGGCCTCAACGTCCCGCGGGAGATCCCCCGAGCGGTGAACCGCGGCGGCCTGAAGGCGCTGACCGACGAGCAGCGGGCTGAGGTGGGGGAGGTCGCCACCGACGGTTCGCCCGAGCACCGCTACCTGATCGCCCGTTACTTCGGCGACACCGTCGCTCTGATGCCGCCCGACTGGTTCGAGAACATGTACGCGGCCCAGTGCCTGTGGGACGTGGTCATGGCGCGCTCGATCCTCGCCAACCTCCGCCGCGACGAGACCATGGTGGTCATCGTGGGCAGCGGGCACGTCGCCTACGGCCTCGGCATCTCGCGTCGGATCGCCGACGAGCTTGCCGTGGCGGGTCGGCCCGCGATGGCAGTGGCCACCTTCTGCCCGGTGACGGCGCCGCCGCCGCCCGATCCCGATGACGACCCGGCCGGCCACCCGATGGGCGGCCACGGCAAGGGCATGGGAGCCGCGGCGGCGAGCCCCGCCAGCTTCACCCGGACGCTCGCCGACTACGTCGGGGTCTTCCCGGACGCGGGCGGCATCGAGGCCTACCCACAGCTCGGGTTCCAGCTGGCGGAGGGGGAGGGGCCGCCCACCGTGTCGATGGTCTGGCCCGACAGCACGGCGGCGGCGGCGGGGCTCGCCTCGGGTGACCGCATCGTCGACGTCAACGGCCTGCAGCCCGCCGGCCGCTCCGAGCTGCGGACGCTGCTCGCGGCGATCGAGTGGCGGCAGCGCGTCGGCTTTCTCGTCGAGCGCGACGGCCGACAGCAGGAGATCGCCATGCTGCTGTACCCCAAGGTCGATCTCAGCGAGCCGGCGACCGCGCCGGGCTGGTCGGTCGCGCCGGCGACGGAGATCGATCCGGAGGCGGCCGGAGCGGTCGCCGCGGTGGCCGGAGAGCCGGCTCCCCGCTCGATCCTGGTCAGCCGTGGCGGCGTCCCGCAGTGGCTGGAAGTGCGGGCCGGAGAGGCCCTCGACGAGGTTCACGAGGTGGATGGCGACGGCAGGGTCGTGCGCAGCCTCTACCGAACGCCACGGGTGGATGGGGCGGTGGAGCTGCGCTACCGGCGCGGCGCCGACGGCTCGCTCGAGTCATCGGTGCGAGTGGATCGGAGCGACCGCGAGCTCACCGACTAGGAGCGCGCAGGGCATCGGCCCGTGTGGGCGTTCGGATGGTGGTCCGGCTCGGTTGGCCGCTGCCCCGCACGCTCCTAGACGGATGCGCTGCGCGCATCCTGATGTTGAGGATTGCGGGGAGTCCTCTTGAGGGCTGGTGAATGCCTGGCGGCGAACTGTCAAAGGGCACGCAGTGAACCACAGCCTCCCGAGACACCTTTGACACCGCGAGCCCGAACCCTCAAACGCTTTTGATCGACAAGAGGACCCGCCGTTCGTTACCCTTCAAAGGGAGTTTGCTCTGCAGTGGCGGGCCACGACAGGGAAACGCCCCACCGCGAGTTTGCCAAGGGTCAACGCGATGCGAACCCCCGCGGCGGCCGTCAGCCCCGGGCCTGGCGGCTGGGGATCTGCAGGACGTCGCCCGGGTTGATGCGCGAGCTCCTCAGACCGTTGGCCCGCTGGAGCGACGACACCGACACCCCGAATCGCCTGGCGATGTCGTACAAGGTGTCGCCGCGGCGGACGGTGTAGGTCTCCGCACTCGACCAGCTTGCCGTCGCGTCCGCGACGTTCCGGCCGCCCGGGACGGTCAATCGCTGCCCGGGTCGGATCGGATTCCTGGGAGAGAGCCCGTTCGCCGCACAAAGGCGGTCGACGCTGACTCCGAACGACCGCGCGATCTTCCACAGGGTGTCGTTGCGCTGGACGACGTAGCTGTCGCCCGTGGCAACCCGCCGCCGGGTCTCCGGCTCCGCCTGGTAGCTGGGAGCGCTGCCGGCGCGGGGCACGATCAGGGTCTGGCCGGGATGGATGAGGGTGCTGCGGAGGCCGTTGGCCTGCCGGATGTCGGCCACGGTGGAGCCGTGAAGCCCTGCGATCGCCGACAGGGTGTCCCCTTTGCGCACGGTGTGCATGGTGCGCGGGGCCCACTGCGATGTCGGTGTCGCGGCGAGCACCTGCTCGGCCCGGGCACCGTAGCCGGCCGGCAGCCGGATCGCAGTGTCGCGGCCGGCAGGCGTGAGGTCGCGGCGGATCGCTGGGTTGAGCTCGCGAACGTCGGCAAGCTCCAAGTCGAGCTCCTTGGCGAGGAACTGGAGATCGAGAGGGTCGTCGACAACGACGCGGTCGTAGCTCCACTCCTCCTCCGCGATGGGCGGGAATCCGAAGCGCTCGGGCTGCTTGGAGACGATCACCGACGCCATGAAGGCCGGGACGTAGTTCCGGGTCTCCTTCGGGAGGTGGTTCTGGAGCGTCCAGAAGTCGCGGCTGCCGGAGCGCTGGATGGCCCGCCGCACGTTGCCTTCTCCCGAGTTGTAGCCGGCGAGCGCCAGGTTCCAATCGCCGAACTCGAGGTAGAGGTCGTTGAGGTACGAGATCGCGGCCTCGGTCGAGAGCTCCGGGTCGCGGCGCTCGTCGAGCAGCGAGCCGACCGCCAGCCCGTACCGCCGCCCGGTGCCGGCGATGAACTGCCACATCCCGTGCGCCTTGGCCCGCGAGTAGGCGGTGGTCGAGAAGGCCGACTCGATGAGCGGCAGGTAGGCCAGATCCTGGGGAAGGCCGGCCTTGGCGAGCTTCTCCCGGATCATCGGCAGGTAGGTGCCGGCGCGGGCGAGACCGCGCCCGATCCGGTTTTGATACTCGCCGGACTGCGACATCACGTCAATGAACTTGAGCACGGTGGGGTTGAGCTCGAGCGGGAAATCGCTCGCGGGCAGCAGCGACCCCGTGCCCTCGTCTCGTGCGACCTCCGTCGGCAGACTCTCGATCGGCGGCAGGTCCACGAACTCGCCGTCGGCACCAGTCGCGGTGATCAAGGCGAGGTCGTCCTCGGAGTCCTCGGCCTCGGCGATCAGACGTGCCGCCCACTGGAGGTAGTCCGCCGAGACTTGGTGGCCCGCCGGCAGATCGAGCGCCACGCAGATCGCCTCATCGAGTCGGGCGAGTGATTCTTCATTCCGCCCCTCGGCGGCGAGGTTGTGCGACTCGTCGATCAGCCCGTCGGCGTGACGGCGGGCGTCCTCCTCCCAGATCGGGTCGACCGCACCGGATCCACCGGCCGCAGTCACCGGCGCTGACGTGTGCTGGTTGGTGGTCGGGGAGCTCGGGGTCGAGGCGCAGCCGACAGCGAGGGCCGTGACGAGGACGGCCGAGCATCGTGTGGCCACGGCCGTCCAGTGCAACGGCATCACTGCTTGTTCTCCAGGTCAACGGTGAAGCGCAGCGAGAGCCTCTCGAGCCTGCCGGCGCGGCTCACCACAACGGTGATCGGATCCAGGGCGTGGATCGTCTCGCCTTCCTGGTTGTGGATGCGGACCGCCACCTGGACGCCGCGCATGTTCTTGAAGATGTCAGAGTTCAGGGACTCGTGGACCCTCTCGCGCAGCTCGCGAACCGGGTCGGAACCGGCGAGCAGTGACTCGATGTCGACGTCCCGATCGGCCGGCCGCGACCAGCGGCCACCGCCCATCGTCGCCTGCTTCCTCAGGCCTTCGAGCTCGGCGAGGATGTCCATCTGGTTGGACAGCTGCACCCGTTTTACAGGCGGCGGCGCGACCGCACCAGGTTCGACGTCGGTCTTGTCGAACTCGACCGAGACCTCGGTCTCCTCGCCCACGGGCGCGCCGGCAATTTCGAGCTGCGGCATCGGATCGTGGTCGGATGCGACCGCCGGCCGCGGCTCGTCGACTGGGAATGGCTCGTCGAAGTCGGGCATCGCCGTTCCGGTCGGCGGCGCAGCATCCAATCCCGTGACTGGCCCACGTTCGCCAGGGACAGGCGAGTCGACGGGCGCAGCCGCCGTTGCCGCTGCGGGCGCGTGGGTGGCCGGGTGGTGCGCCGCGTGAGCCGGGCCCGGCGGGACGGCCGTGTCAACCCCCTCCTCGGCGGCGCGCGCCAGCCGGGCGGCGGAAACCGTCGTCGGGCGGCGGGGCGCCGCGATCGGAGGCCGGGAAGGCGACCCCGACGCACGCGCCGCTGGCCCGGCCGCGTGGGGCGCGACCATCCGCCGGCGGAGCTTCTTCAGGGTGAGCTTGGTGATCTCCTTCAGGGTCTCGAAGACGCCCACGCCGTTGATCGCCTGGGCCTCGAAGAACGGGTACGCCCGTTCGGAGTTGAGGTCGGTGTTCAGCTCGTCAACGGCGAGGGTGTTCTTGAGGTCGCGCTTGTTGTACTGGAGGACCAGAGGCAGTTCGCGGATGTCGAGGCCGAGCTCGGTCAGGTTGTCGACCAGGCTCTCGAAGCTCTCGACGTTCGCCTCGCGCATCGGCCGCTGGGAGTCAGCCACGAACACCAGGCCGTCGACGCCCTTCAGCACGAGCTTCCGGGTCGTGTTGTAGAAGACCTGTCCGGGCACCGTGTAAAGCTGCAACCTAGTCTTGAACCCACCGATCGTGCCGACCTCGATCGGCAGGAGGTCGAAAAACAGCGTCCGATCCGACTCGGTTTCCAGCGACACCATCTCGCCCCGGGAGTTGGGGGAAGTCTTCGCATAGATGAAGCTCAGGTTGGAGGTCTTGCCGCAGAGGCCGGGACCGTAGTACACGATCTTCGCGGCCATCTGCATAGTTGCCCAGTTGAAAAAAACCATCCCTGCTCCGACCTCGATCGACGTTCCAACGCTAACATAACAAAAAGCAGTGGTCAAACCGGCTAAGTCGTTGCACTTGGACGCGTTCGCTGCTGTCGCCGCGAGCTTCAGACGATCCGCGGACCGGCTGGAGCGCAAGCGATCGACACACCGCCTGGCCGCAAGTTCAACGAGCGATGCAAGATCCGAACCGGCCTGGGGGCGATGCTAGAATACAGTAAGGCCGCCCCGAGTGTTCGTCAGCTTCACGACACGCGGCCTATGTGAGGATTGTCTCCGGATGAACATTTGGACCGAGGGCGTCGACCTGACTGCGAGAGAGCGCGCCGTGCTCGCGTGCGTGGTCGAGCTGTACATTGGCTCCGGCGCGCCGGTCTCCTCCCGTCAGATCGTCGCCAGCTCGGGCCTCGACCTGTCGTCGGCCACCATCCGGAACGTCGTGGCAGTGCTCGAATCCAAAGGGCTGTTGACGCGGCCCCATGCGTCCGCCGGCAGCCTGCCGACCGACCATGGCTACCGCACCTTCGTCGATTCGCTGGGCGTGCACCGTGACCTGCCGGTCGCGGCTCGACGCCAGCTCGAGGCCCGGATCTCCTCATTGCGCCGTGAGCTGGTGGAGGACCTGGAGTGGGTCGCCCAGCTCGCGGCCGACGTGACGCAGGAGGCCGGGGTCGCGATGCGGCCGATCGGCGATGAGCCGGTCGTCGAGGCAGTGTCGCTGGTGCCGCTGGGCGGGCGTCGGGTGCTCGGGGTCATCGTGACGACCGACGGTGCCGTTGACAAAAGAGTGCTCGTCCTCGACGACGAGCCTCGCCCCGAGGGCCTGCAGGAGGAGAGCAACTACCTCACCACGACCTTCCGCGGCGAGGCTCCCGAGAAGGTTCGGCGTTGGATCGAGGCGGCAGACGACACGCAGGCTGAGCTCGATCCGCTCGCGCGGCGCGCGGCGGCCACCGCCAGGGCGCTGTTCGCTGAGCGCGATGATGGCGTCGAGGTTCGATTTGCGGGCACCGACCGCCTCCTCCAGTCGGTGGAGTTCACCGAGGCCGATCGGATCCGGTCGCTGCTGTCCGCGCTGAACGATCGACGGCGGATGGCCAGCGAGTGGAGGCGAGCGCTCGACAGGGGGCCGACCCAGGTCATCATCGGCCGCGAGTCGGAGGTCACCGCCTCCGGCAACCTGGGGATGGTCGCAACCCTGTTCTTCAAGGGAGGTCGCCGCGCCGGTGCCGTCGGGGTGGTGGGGCCGCGCCGGATGAACTATGGTCGCATCGTCCCCGTCGTCAAGTTCATCGGCGACGCCCTGACGAGGATGCTCGAGGAACCGGGAGCGAGCCATGCCTGAGGAAAAGGACGCCGAGGGTCCGCTGGTGGACGACCTCGACGACAAGATCGAGATCGAGTTCGTGGACGTCGATGAGCCGGAGCCTGAGCGCCACCCCGCGCCGGTCGAGGCGCCTTCGGCGGAAGGTGCGGACGGCGACGAGCTGCGTCGCGTAAAGGCGGAGATCGACCACCTGCGCGAGATGTACCTCCGGAAGCTGGCCGAGTTCGACAACTATCGCAAGCGAATCGATCGCGAGCGGCAGGAGCTGCGGCGGACGGCCGCTGAGGGATTGGTGAGTGAGCTCCTCCCGGTGCTCGACAACTTCGAGCGCGCCGTCCAGCATGCCGAGGAAAGCGAGCCGGCGGCCTTCCGCGAGGGCGTGGCCATGATCGCCCGCCAGTTCGCGGACATCCTCCAGCGCAGTGGCCTGGAGACGATCGATCCGACCGGGCAGCGTTTCGACCCGGAGTTGCACGAAGCGGTGCAGCGCATCGAGGGTTCCGAGTACGCGCCTGGGAGCATCGTCGGCGTGTTCTCGCGCGGGTACCTGTTCGGCGGTCGGTTGATTCGACCGGCGATGGTCGCGGTGGCGGTGGAGCCCGTGTCACCCCTTGGTGACGGATCGCGCGGCCAGGCCATAGGCGCCGACCAGGGGGGCGGCTCGTGAGCAAGATCATCGGCATCGACCTCGGCACCACCAACTCGTGCGCCGCGGTTGTGGATGTTACCAAGCCGGTCGTGATCCCGAATCGGGAGGGCGCGCGAACCACGCCCTCGGTGGTCGCCTTCACGACGACCGGCGAGCGCCTGGTGGGCCAGATCGCCCGGCGCCAGTCGATGACCAACCCCAAGAACACGGCCTACGCAGTGAAGCGGCTGATCGGCCGCAAGTACGACTCCGATGAGGTGAAGTGGGCGCGGACCCTGGTGCCGTACGCGATCGTCGATTCCGACAACGGCGACGCCCACGTCGAGTTCCAGGGCCGGAAGTACAGCCCGCCCGAGATCTCGGCTCTCGTGCTGCGCGAGATCAAGGAGTTCGCCGAGGAGTTCCTCGGCGAAGAGATCTCCCAGGCGATCATCACTGTTCCGGCGTACTTCGACGACAGCCAGCGCCAGGCCACGAAGGACGCCGGCACGATCGCCGGGCTCGAGGTGGTGCGGATCATCAACGAGCCGACCGCCGCCTCGCTCGCCTACGGCTTCGGCAAGGACACCCACGAGGTGATCGCCGTCTACGACCTGGGGGGCGGCACCTTCGACATCTCGATCCTCGAGATCGGTGACGGCATCTACGAGGTCAAGTCGACCGCCGGCGACACCTTCCTCGGCGGCGAGGACTTCGATGCGCGGGTCATGGAGTACCTCCTCGACCAGTTCAGGCAGGACACCGGCCTCGACCTGTCCGAGGACATGATGGCGATCCAGCGCATCAAGGAGGCCGCCGAGGCCGCCAAGTGCGACCTCTCGGCCAACGAGGTCACCGAGATCTCGCTGCCGTTCATCGCGGCCGACCACACCGGCCCGAAGCACCTCCAGGTCCGGCTCACCCAGAGCCAGCTCGAGGACCTCGTGCGGGACCTGGTGGAGAGGACGCTCGAACCGTGCCAGAACGCCCTCGAGGCGGCGCGGGTCGAGCGCGAGAAGATCGACCAGGTGATCCTGGTCGGCGGCCAGACCCGGATGCCGATGGTCGTGCGGACGGTCTCCGAGTTCTTCGGCCGCACGCCCTGCCAGGACATCAATCCGGACGAGGTCGTGGGCATCGGTGCGGCGCTCCAGGCCGGCATTCTGCAGGGCGAGGTCAAGGACCTCATCCTGCTCGACGTCACCCCGCTGTCGCTCGGGATCGAGACCCACGGCGGGCTGTTCACCAGGATCATCGAGCGCAACTCGACCATTCCGACCAAGAAGTCGATGATTTTCACGACGGTCGCCGACAACCAGACCACGGTCGAGGTCCACGTGCTGCAGGGCGAGCGGGGCATCGCCGGCGAGAACCGCTCCCTCGGACGCTTCGACCTGGTCGGCATCCCGCCGTCGCCGCGCGGCGTGCCGCAGATCGAGGTGACCTTCTCGATCGACTCCAACGGCATCGTCCACGTGGGGGCCCGCGACCTGGCAACCGGCAAGGAGCAGGGCATCGAGGTCCAGCCGGCGGGCGGCCTGTCCAAGCTGGAGATCGACGGTCTCATTGCGGAAGCCGACAAGTACCGCTCGGAGGACGAGCGCCGGCGCAACGTCCGCCAGCTCCAGAACCGCCTGGAGGGGCTGCTCTACACCAACGAGCGAGTGGTGCGGGAGTTCGGCAACAGCCTGTCGCCGGAGGACCGCGAGTCGGTCCGGGCGACGCTCAACCGCGCCCGCAAGGCGATCACCAGCGAGGAGCGCACGGTCCTCGAGGAGGCGATCGCCGCTGTCCAGGATGTGTCGCAGACCTTGACCGAGGTCGTCATGATCAACCCCCTTGCCGCGCTCGGGGGCACCGGCACGTCGGGCTCGGGGGAATCCGACGACACCGTGGACGGGGATTCCTGAGGACTGATGACCACCGGGCCGAAGCGGGATTACTACGAGGTCCTGGGTGTCGGCCGCGACGCCGCCCTTCCGGACATCAAGCGCGCCTACCGTCGGATGGCGGTGCAGTTCCATCCCGATCGCAACCCCGACAACCCCGAGGCCGAGGAGCGCTTCAAGGAGGCCTCGGAGGCCTATGCGGTACTGTCCGACGCCGAAAAGCGCGCCCGCTACGACCGCTTCGGCCACGAGGGCGTGTCCGCAAACGGCTTCACCGGCTTCGATCCGGCGGCATTCGGAGACTTCGCAGACGTCCTGGGGGACCTCTTCGGGGTCAGCTTCGGTGACATCTTCGGCAGCCAGCGCCGGCGCGGCGGTCCGCGGCGGGGCCACGATCTGCAGTACACGCTGAAGATCTCCCTCGAGGATGCGGCCACGGGGGTCGAGCGCGTCATCCGCATCCCGCGGCTGGTGCGGTGCACCTCGTGCGCCGGGTCGGGCGCCCAGCCCGGCACCTCGCCCGAAGCCTGCGGGACCTGCCGCGGTGCCGGCCAGGTGCTGTTCCGGCGGGGATTTCTGTCGGTGTCGCAGACCTGCCCGACCTGTGCCGGCGCCGGGCGCATCAACCGGCACCCGTGCCAGGACTGCGGGGGGCGCGGCCGCGCGGAGGAGGAGAACAGCCTGCGGGTCAAGGTGCCGGCCGGCATGGCGACCGGAATGCGGCTGCGGCTCACCGGGGAGGGCGAGGCGGGAGAGCTCGGCGGTCCTGCAGGAGACCTCTACGTCGTGGTCGCCGTCGAGGAGCACCAGCGCTTCGCCCGGGACGGCGCCGACCTCCATCTCGAGGCTCCGGTCTCGGTCTTTCACGCCATGCTCGGAGGGCCCCTGGAGGTGTCCACCGTGCTCGGCGAGAGCCGGACCGTGATGATCGAGCCCGGAGCGCAGCCGGGCGACGTGCTGCGGCTGCGGGGGGATGGCATGCCGCAGCTCGAGTCGAAGCGCCGGGGCGACCTGCACGTTCACCTCAGGGTCGTGGTGCCCCGGCGCCTGTCCGACGAGCAGCGCAGGCTGATCGCCGAGGTCGCGGCGGCGGGCGGCGACGGGCTCGATCAGGAGCCCCAGCTGGGGTTCTTCGATCGGCTGAAGCGGGCGCTCGGCGGGGACGACTGAGTCGCGGACGCGCACGGGGGCCGTCCGTAGCCCGGCGGCTGCTCGAGGAGGCGACCGAGAGCAATGATGGACTGCGTCGAGCTGAGCTGCGAGCTCCCGATCGAGGCGGAAGAGCTCCTGCCGGAGATCCTCGAGCCGCTGACCGTGCTCGGCGCCCAGGTCGGCGAGGCCGAAGGGCCGGTGGTGCCGCTGCGCGTCTTCATCGACAGTGCTCGCGCCGGCGAGTCGGCACGGCTGCGAGTTGCCCTCGAGGGGGCTGGTGCGCGCCGGATCGTGGTTCGCGTCGTCGAGGACCAGGATTGGCTGGCAGCCTATCGCGAGTCGGCTCGGCCTTTCGCCGCCGGCCGAGGTTGGTGGATCGATCCGCGCCCGGACGCGCCGACGCCTCCGCCGATCGGGAGGCGCCGGCTCGCGATCGAGCCGCGCACCGCCTTCGGGAGCGGGACCCACGAGTCCACCCGGCTCGTGCTGGCGGCGCTCGAGGGCCTGTCCGTTCGTGGCAGGTCGGTGCTGGATGTCGGGACCGGATCGGGCATTCTCGCAATCGCCGCCGACCGGCTCGGTTCTCGACCCGTGGTCGCGTTCGACGTCGACCGCGACGCGACCTGGGTCGCGAGGCGGACCGCCGTCGAGCAGGACTGGCCGGTGCGGGTCCTGCTGTTCACCGGGCCGATCGCCGCCATCGGGACGCGCCGCTTCGACGTCGTGCTCTGCAACATGCTCGCCGAGCAGTTCCGACCGTTGCTGCCGGATCTCCACCGCATCCTCGAGCCGGCCGGGGTCGTGGTGCTGTCCGGGATGCTCGTCGCCGAGCTTGAGAGCGTGCGCTCCGACCTGCAGCGCGCCGGGATGGCGGTGCGTGACGAGTGGAGGTCGGGCGAGTGGCTCAGCGTGACGGCGGTGCGCTGTGACGGCTGAGCGGTGGGTGCTGGTCGAGGAGGAGATCCCCGACGAGGGAGGGCGCGTCGTCCTCGATCAGCTGGAGTCGCGGCACCTCGCCGCCACACTGCGCTTACGGCCGGGTGACCGCATCACCCTGTGCGACGGCCGCGGCGGCATTGCCGAGGCGACGCTCGAGGTGGTGGACTCGCGGCGCTGCGAGGCGGAGGTTGTCGCGCGGCGGGAGCCGCCGTGCGGGCATCCGCCGCGCATCGTCGTGGGGTTGGGCGTGCTCCATGGTCAGGCCATGGACTGGGCGGTGCAGAAGTGCGTCGAGACCGGGGTGTCGGCCCTCATGCCCCTGCTGGTCGAGCGCTCACAGCTCGGTGCGCGGGCCGCCGCGGGACGGGTCGAGCACTGGCGGCGTGCGGCGCGGCAGGCGCTCAAGCAGTGCCGGCGGCCGTGGCAGATGGAGATCGCGAGCCCGCAGGGGCTCGAGCAGCTGCTGTCCGACATGAATGGTGTCGCCGGGCTGGTTGCAGATCCGGCGGGGCGGCCATTCGGCGAGCACCGCGGGCCGCTGCCCGAGGTGCTGGTGGTCGGCCCGGAAGGTGGCCTCGCGCCCCGCGAGAAACAGCTGCTGGCCGCGGCGGGCTGGCCGGGCGTGCGCCTCGGCCGCTGGGTGCTGCGGGCCGAGACCGCAGCGGTCGTCGGCGCGGCGCTGCTGATCGCGGCGCATGAGGACCAGGCGAGGCGGTAGCGCGCGCGGCAGGGGAATCGGGCCCCACCCACACCCGCGCCCGCATCCGCGCCCGCTTCCGACCGATCGTGGAGAGAGGGCTTCGCGTCGGGCGCGGGCGCGGAAGCGGAAGCGGGTCCGGCTTCCGGCTTCGTGTTCCGCACTTCGCCGTGACAAGTCACCGTGACGAGAGCAAGCAGGCGCCCCGGTGATCTCGGGAACGGGAACCCTTCGACTCGCGGCGACGTGGCGCCGCTCGCTCAGGGCAGGCTGGTCGGGCGCGGAAGCGGAAGCGGGCGGGGCCCCCAGCCCCTAGCCCCTCCTGCTAGACTCCCCGGCGATGTCAGCTGACCCGCAACCGCTGTGGATCGACTCCCACGCCCATCTGACGATGTTCGAGGAACACGAGGTGGCCGGCGTGCTGCAGCGGGCGGCCGAGCACGGTGTTGGTGGCGTCCTGGTGCCCGCCACCGGGCCGGCCGACCTCGCGCGGGTCCTCGATCTGGCGGCGGCCTGGCCCCGACGGCTGGTGGCCGCCGCCGGGGTCCATCCGCACGATGCGTCGGCTCTGGACAGCGCAGCCAAGGGACGCGTCGAGCGCGCGGTGGCCGAGTCGGGGGTGGTCGCGGTCGGCGAGATCGGACTTGACTACCACTATCTGCGGTCGCCGCGGGAGGATCAGTTGCGGGCCCTCGACTGGCAGCTCGACCTCGCGCTCGGCGCCGGGCTGCCGGTGGTGCTTCACAATCGCGAATCGTGGGCCGATCTCGAGTCCCGGCTGGTCAGGCACACCGGCGCGCTGCGGGGGGTGTGCCACTCGTTCACCGAGGGCCCTCGGGAGGCGGCAAGGGTGGTCGAGCTCGGCCTGGTGGTCGGCGTCTCCGGGATGGTGACCTTCAAGACGGCGCACAACATCCGCGAGATGGTGGGCGTCCTGTCGCCGGCACAGGTCCTGGTCGAGACCGACAGCCCCTACCTCGCCCCGGTCCCCCACAGGGGGCGGCGCAATGAGCCGGCCTACGTCGTGCTGTGCGGCGAACGCCTCGCGGAGCTGTGGGGAGCCACGCCGGCGGAGGTGGCGGCGTCGTCGACGCGGAGTTTCCGGGAGCTTTTTTCGGTCCCAGAGGATTGGCCGGAGCGGCCAACCTGAGAGCGTTCGGCGGCGAATCGGCCTCGCGACGGCTCGCGGCGGATCGCTCAGGTCTTCTTGGGGCGGCGCCCGCGCCGCCGCTGTACGTTCTTCATGCTGACGGTCAGCATCTTGCTCGCCTTGTCGTCGCCGATGTCGAAGCGTTGGGACTCCTCAAAAGCGAGCCCGTATTGCGCGAAGAACTGTGGCGCCTTGAGGCTCACCGATCGCCGTCGGCGCGACAGCGCGAAGGCGCCCGCCTCGCTGCCGTTGTTGGTGATCTGCACGCCGATCAGCTTGCGACCCTTGTCGAAGAAAAGCACAACATGTGAAGCCTTGTTGAGGCCGAAAGCCGCAACCGCTGCGGCGTCGAATGAGATCAACCCACTCGGTCGAATCGTTGCACGGGGCTTCATTCCGGCGGTTCGCGGAGGAACGTATCTTTCGAAAGCCATCGAGCTACCCCCCGAGACTTTGAGTCAACGGTAGACGTTATTCTTGCAAGAGTCAAGAACAAATTCGATTGAAATTGTTCCCTTTTGTGACCGCTGATTCTCCGTGTGTGCAGCGCCGTTACGGCCGGCGGTGTTGCGGCGGGAATCCGGCTCTATCCGTCCGGCCGGCGGCCGGTCGCATTGGGGTTCCCGGGCGCGACCGCGGCTGGATCACCGTGGGGTGAGGGCTGCCGCGCCTGGTGGGGAGGGCTTTGCGGGGCTCGAGCCGAGCGAGTACACTCGGTTCCATGGCAGGCCTCGGCGACGCTTCCCAGTGGCTCGAAATCGATGCTGGCGCCCTGCGGCACAACCTGAGCGTCTTCAGAGGGATCTTGAGCCGCGGGACGAAGATCGCGGCGGTCGTCAAGGCCAATGCCTACGGGCACGGGCTGGCTGAAGTGGCGCCGGTGGCCGGTGCGAGCGCGGACTGGCTGGCCGTCCACACCGCCGAGGAGGCGCGCCGTCTGCGCCGGCTCGGCCTGCGCAAACCGATCCTGATCATGGGTTTCATCGCACCCGGGGAGATCCACGATCTCGACGATGATGTTCACATATTCGTGTCGACTGAGGAGCTCCTTGAATGGCTCGGTGACTACCGCAGATCGAGCGGAATTTCGCTGCCCATTCACCTCAAGATCGACACCGGCACGAAGCGGCAGGGCTTCGACCGTTCCCGCATTGCCGCGGTCTGCCGGACAGCGGCGAGCCAGGGCCTTTCGATCGTCGGGATCGCCACCCATTTTGCCAACATCGAGGACACGCTCGAGCACGATTTCGCGCGCCGTCAGCTCGATCTATTCGCGGACACCGTGGCGATATTAGGGCGCGAGTTGGGCGGCGATGTTCCCTATGTTCACGCCGCCTGCTCGGCCGCGTCGCTGCTGTTTCGGGAGACCGATTTCAACCTGGCCAGGATCGGGATTTCGATGTACGGGCACTGGCCTTCGCGGGAGACGAGGCTGACCTGGATCCTCGACCACGGCCGGGACGGCGTGAAGCTCGAGCCGTCGCTCGCCTGGCGAACGGTGATCGGGCAGCTCCAGCGCGTCGCCGCCGGCGAGACGGTGGGATACGGCCGGACCTGGAGAGCGCTCCGGCCGACTGTGTTGGCGGTTCTGCCGGTCGGTTACGCGGACGGCTACGCGCGGGCGCTGGGAAACCGGGCGCGCGTCCTCGCCGGCGGCCGTCCGGTACCAGTGGTGGGTCGGGTGTGCATGAACATGATGATGGTGGATGTCACCGACGTGCCGGAGGCCAGGGTCGGTGACGAGATCGTGCTGCTCGGGCGCCAGGGCGACTCAGCGGTCTCCGCCGAGGAGCTCGCAGAGCTGAGCGGGACCATCAACTACGAGTTCCTTTCCCGGCTGTCTCCCGCGATCCCGCGGGTCGTGGTCGGCGAGCCGCGGCCGGCTCCGGCCCCATGACGCTTCGTCCCGCCCCTCTGCGGACACGCTGAGTGCCGAGGATGCGGGCCAGCCATCCCTCGGCCAGCGTGGTCATCCCGACCCACAATCGCCTGGGCGACCTGCAACGTGTCATCGCGGGCGTCGAGGCCCAGTTCGCGCCCGGCGGCCGGCGGCCGGAGCTGGTCGTGGTCGACGACGGGTCGGGCGACGGAACCGCTGACTGGCTGATTCGGGAGACTGCGACCGGCCGTCTGCGCGGCCTCAGCCAGAGCAACGCCGGGCCGGCGGTGGCTCGCAACCGCGGTGCAAACGCGGCCACCGGCGACGTGCTTTTGTTCCTGGGCGATGACACGGTCCCGGAAGCCGGGTGGTTGCTGGCTCACCTCGAGGAGCACCGACTGCACGGCGGCGTCGGCCGCCCACTCGCCGTCGTCGGTTACACAGGCTTCCCGAGCGCCGACGACACTCCATTCCTGCGCTTCATCAACGAGTACGGGCCGCAATTCGGCTACCTGTTGATCGAGGATCCGCGACGGTTGGGATTCAACTTCTTCTATACCTCGAACGTGTCCATCGATCGCGCGGAGATGGTGCGGCTGGGCGGCTTCCGCGAGGACTTCCCGGCTGCGGCCTGGGAAGACATCGAGTTCGCCTACCGGGCGACAAGGGGCGGGCTCAGCATCCGTTACCAGCCGCTGGCCCGTGCCGTCCATCACCACCGTATCCATCCTCGGACGTTCTGTCGCCGCCAGAGGACGTCCGGCCGGTCAGCGGCGATCTTCGCGCGCCTCCACCCCGAGCTCGCCGGCTTCCTGGGCGTCGACCGGGCGCGGGCGCTGCCCCGCGGGCAGCCCCTCCGGCGCGAGCTGCTGGCGCTTGCGGTCGGCCTTGGCGAGCGCGTGCCCGGAATCGTCCCGCTTCAGGTTCTGCAACGCTTTGTCGACGCGAGCTACCTGGACGGCCTGGCAGGCGCCTTGCAGGACGCTTGAACCGGAGGTGATCCATGCGCCTGGTACGCTCTTGGACGCTGATGGCGGTGCTGGTTGCGTGCCTGGTCGGCACCGCTGCGGGCGATGAGGGCCCGTCCATCGCGGGCGGGACCGCCGGTTCGAACCCACCCGCCGGCGGCGGCGCTCGCGACGTGCCGTGCAGCCCGGTGACGACGGTCTGGCCGGTATCCAGCGCTGGGCCCGCCACGCTCGAGGCGCCGGAGCTCTCGGTGGTGGTCACCGACATCAGGCCCAAGGACGCGATGGTTTCACTCGATGGTCGCTTTGCCGGCCGGTCGAGGTACTTCAACGGCACCAAGGGCTTCCTCTATCTCGAGCCAGGAACCTACCGCCTCGAGCTGCGGATGGACGGCTTTCGCACCGAGGCGTTCACGATCGCTGCGCAGCCAAGCTGCCGCTACGAGATCCGCCACCGCATGGAGCGAGCCCGCGGGCCGACGGCGGAGATACCGGGCCCACCTGTCGGCAAGGGTGAGCCCGAGCAGTGGGTCTGGGCACCGCTCGAGCCTGCCGAGGCGACGGCGCCGTCCACGGGGAGGCCGGGTGCGCCAAACCCTTCGCTGCGTCCCGACCTCGGCCTGGGTTCGTCGACGGCACCTCAGCCCGAGCCTGCCCGGGGGGCGCTCCGGCTGCGGGTGAAGCCATCCACCGCCGAGGTTTACCTGGACGGGTCGTTCCTCGCCACGGCCCGTGAGCTCGACCTCATGGTTTCACCGCTGGCGGTCCCCGTCGGTCGCCACGTGCTCGAGCTGCGAGCGCCGGGCTTCGCAGGGCGCACCGAGGAGATCTCGGTCGCCGCGGGCGCGGTGGTTGAGCTCGAGATCGTGCTCCAGCGGGGGCCCCCGTGATTCCGGCCTTTGCCCTGTCTTGACCGGTCCCGGTGGGGGCTTTACAATCCGCTGACCAGACAGTAGAATGTGTTCAGATCAGTTCATGGGAGGGATCCGGGAAGGCTTTCCACCTTAAGCCTGCCAACAACGGCCAACCTTTTGCGGCCAACCTACTGACTGCCTTTCATTTGGTCCTGCCTGAAAAGCTGAACGGTCCCTCCCGACTCACACTCTCCGGCCCAACCCGCAAGGGTTGGGCCCTTTTCTGTCCGGTAACTTACCGAACGGTCAAGTCGGCGCGCCGGTTCCGAGGTCGACGAGGGTACCTGGCTCGACACCGATGGAGCGCAGCGCGGCGGTCCAGCGCTCCTCGAGGGGGACCTCGAAGATGATCGTGGTGGTGAGCGGGGCCACGAGCCAGGAGTTGTCCTCGATCTCCTGCTCGAGCTGCCCCGGATACCAGCCCGAGTAGCCCAGGAACAGGTGGTAGCGACCGCCGAGCCTGCCGCGAGCGAGGTTGGCGAGGGTTTCGGTGCTGCCAGAGACCATGATGTCGCTGTCGACCGCCAGCGCCGTCTCGTCGGCTTCCTGACCCTGGCCCTCGAAGACGACGAAGCCGTGGTTGGGCTCAACCGGGCCGCCGGCCAGGACCTGGGGGAGCCGCTCCTCGGCCACCGACTCGCCGAGCTCCTCGAGGATCTCGTTGAGCTCGACGTTGAGCGGCCGATTGATGACCAGGCCGAAGGCCCCCTCCTCGGAGGAGTGGACGCCGACCAGGACCACGGCATGCCAGAAGTTCGGATCGACCAGGCCTGGCATGGCGATCAGCAGCTTTCCTGCGAGCGGAGTGGCCGCGTCGCTCATCGCCTCATGCTACCAGACTTGGCAAGTGGGTCCGGAATTAGCCGGACACTGGCTGCGCGCGCCGGCGCCAGCCGATCGAGGACAGCGGTCGGAAGCGGGCGCGGAAGCGGAAGCGGGCGCGGTTTCACTCAGGTACCATGTTGGGGATGCACCGTCAGGACGTGCTCCAGATCTCGCGGCCAGAGCGGCCGCTCGACCCGCAGGTCCAGGCCCGGTTGGCCGAGGAGCTGGCCCGCTGCCCGGACCTCGCCTTCGCTCACCTGGTCCAGGTGCTGGTCCCGGCGCATCAGGAGCGGCCCGAGCTCGCGCTCTTCGTGTGGCTGCGCCCTTCAGCGCTGCGCTCACTTCGCTTTGCTCTCAACCTCGTCTCCGAGGCGGTGGCGCGCGTTCTTCCTGAGGGCGACTACCTCGACGTGCTGGTGCTCAACTCGGCGCCGGAGCTGCTCGATCAAATTGAGCGTGCGAGATCGTTGCTTGTGGAGAACGATCCGGCCGAGAGAGCGAGGGCTCTCGCCTCGGCAGCAGCTGGAGAGGACTGACGTCCTGCCGATTGGCTTCCCGGCGGGCGGGTCGCTGGATACTCCCAAGACGTGGTTGCTGGGAGAACGCCTGGCCCGTGGTCGGCGCCGAGTCGCGGCCGGGGAGGGCGGGAGGGCGAGCCGTCAACTCGGCACCGGAGCTGCTCGATCAGGTTGAGCGTGCGAGATCGTTGCTGGTGGAGAACGACCCGAGGAGCGGGCCAGGGCGCTGTTGGCGGCAGCGGCTGCTGGCGAGCGGTGAGCCGAGGGCACCGGCCGCTCCGGCTGGCGGGACGCTTGATACTCCAGAGCCGTGGTTGCTGGGAGAACGCCTGGCCCGTGGTCGGTGCCGAGTCGCGGCCGGACCCATGGCACGCAATCGAGAGGGTCGGGGTTGATGGGGATGGGGCCCCGCTTCCGCTTCCCCTTCCGTGCCCGCCTCCGATCCGTCTTCAGCTTGTGTACGCTCCGCCCAGTCACTCGGCCATGAGCACGGCAGGCGCGTGCTCGAAGCGGTGAGGTCGTAGCCCGTAGAGAGTGATCCCGAACGCTCGGAAGGAACAGCGGAGACGAGTGACCGCGGGTGATATCCGTTCGACCAATCTGTCTCCCCACACTCACGGTCGGAAGCGGCCGCGAAAGCGGGCCCGGGAGCGGGCCCGGAAGCGGAAGCGGAAGCGGACGCCGCTGGAGCTTCTCGCCGAGGCCGGTTCGCTCGTCCTGCGGTATCAGACCGGGATCTTGTGCCGCCAGCCGAAGGGATCGGCCGCGGCGGCGGTCTGGATCCCCACCAGCTCGTCGTAGAGCCGCTGCCAGCGCTCGTCGAAGGGGAACTCCCAGATCCTGTCGCCGTCGGCGATCTGCCGGATCCAGGTGATGACGGCGGCGGTCCCGCAGCACGCCGCCGCGCTGATCTCGTCGAGCTCCTCGAGCGGGATCTTTCGCCGCTCGGTCGGCCAGCCGAAGAGCTCAGACGCAATCTGCAGCAGCGACTCGCGCGTGATCGACGGCAGCACGCTCATCGAGTCTGGCGTGATCAGCGTGCGGTCGCGAAACGCGAGGAAGTTCGCGGCGCCGATCTCGTCGATGTAGCGATGCTCGGCAGGGTCGAGGTAGAGCGCTTCGGCGAAGCCCTTGGCCTTGGCCTCGGCGCCGGGCCGAAACGAGCAGGCGTAGTTGCCTCCCGCCTTGACGTTGCCGCTCCCTTGCGGAGCGGCGCGGTCGTGGCGTGTGACCATGAAACTCTTGCCCTGGTCGGCGCCAAATCCCCCCTTGAAGTAGGGACCGACCGGCGTCACGAAGATCCGAAACACGAAGCGAGTGGCCGGCTTGACGCCGACGTTGTTGCCGATGCCGATGTAGAACGGTCGCAGGTAAAGTGCGGCACCGCTGCCAAAGGGAGGGACGTAGGGGAGGTTCGCCGCCACCACCTCCTCGATGCCGCGAACGAAGAGCTCCTCGGGCAGCTCGGGACCGCGTAGGTAGCGGGCGCCCTCGTTCATCCGCCGCGCGTTGTCGTGGGGTCGGAACGCGTAGACTGCACCGTCGGCGCCGGTCAGCGCCTTCATTCCCTCGAACAGCTGCTGCCCGTAGTGGAGGCACTGGCTGCCCTCGGGGATCTCCATCGAGGCGTCCTCGAGAAGCCCGCGCACGCGCCACACGCCGTACTCGTAGACCGCTTCGAAGCGATACGGGCAGGCGATGTAGCTGAAGTCGAGCTTCGAGAAGTCGATGTCGACCGTGTTGCCGCCCCCGGTGAAGTAGTACCGCGGCTTGTCCATGCTCGTCCCCCTTGCCCAGACGGGGTGGCTCCGGGCCGCCCCGCACGGCGGCCGGTCGCCGGCCGTCGCAAGCCGCCCCTACTATACCGAGTCCGGGACCGGAAAGGTCAATCGCTTTCGGCGGACCCGATCTCCGGGACGCGGCCGGGATCGCCGAGCAACAGAGTGGGGTCGATGCGGGCGCCGTGCCAGCGCGCACCGAAGTGCAGGTGGGGGCCGGTGACGCGACCGGTCGATCCGACCGTGCCGATGACCTGACCTCGCTCGACGACGTCTCCCTCGCGGACGTCGATCTGATCGAGGTGGAAGTACACGGTGACGAGGTCGTCGCCGTGGTCGATGAACACGCTTTTACCGGAGAAGTAGTGATTGGCGGCGATGACCACACGCCCGCGCTCGGCCGCCATCACCGGCGTGCCCTTCGGTGAGCTGAGGTCGACCCCGCTGTGAGGGTCGCGGGGCTCACCGTTGAAGATGCGGCGCGAGCCGAAGCTTCGCGCCTCAGGGAGCGGCTCGAGCGGCGGCCGCAGCGGCAGCTCGAAGGCGAGAGGCGTGCCGGCCCGCCACACGGCGCGTGATCGCTCGCTCTCGCGGCGGATGCGTTCGAGCTGCTCCGGCGGTGGGTTGGTCATCTCGGGCGCGACCTTCAGGTGCTGTACCGGGTAGGGGTATCCGGCAACCGTTACGGTGAGTTGCTCGCTCGATCCGCCTTGCGTCCTGTGGAGGGTGAGCGACCCCGGCTCCTGAAGCAGATCGATGGGAAACCAGCAGGCGTCGGCCCAGGGCTTCCACTCGAGATCGTCGAGCCAGCAGCTCTCGATTCCGTGTCCCGGCCAGCGGACGACGCTTCCGGGGGTGACCGTCGGTGCTGCGGCTGCGGTGCCTGCTCGAGCGCCGGTCGGGGAGCCGTCGGCGGCGTTGCCGTCCGCCAGACCTCTCACCATGAACGCCAGAACCAGCACAGCGATTCGAAGACCGGTGCGGCGCGCGTTCGATCCGTAGCGATGATTCACCACGATCCTCCGGGCCCGTGCTGCCGGAGCTGTGCCGACAGCTTTTGCACGGGTGCCATGTGCCACTGGTCCGCAACCAACCCGAGCTGATCCGGAGATGAAGGAGCCTCGGCGCCCCTCGGGCGGCGTCCGCAGCCCGGTGGGTCGGGCGCGCTGCGCCGCCCAATCGGCGGTGCCGGCAGCGCCTCCGATCATGCTACCACGGGCCGCCGCCTCCCCGAGGGAAGCTTCACGCTGTCGCGGCGGTTCACGCTGAGGTAGGCGCGATCGTCAAAACGACCGGTCCGTACTCCGGGGATGACACCTTCCGGACGCGAGCGAAGTTGAAACGCTGTTGCAACGTGGCACCGAGATTGCAATGCAAGTAGTGATGGGAGTCCGAAAGGGGGACCTTGATCATGAAGCGAAGAACACTCTCAACCGTGCTCCTCGGGGCCGTCGTCGCTGCGGCGGCGTGCTCGAGCGCGGTGCCGACCGAGACGCCCGGCGTCGAGCAGCTCGGTCAGTACCTCATGCGGCAGAACGGCTCCGAGGCCGACGTCGTGGTCGGATACAAGCACGCGGCCCAGTCCCTTGGTGACGAGTGGCTGCTGATCGAGCTGGCCATCACCTCCCCTTCGGGTGAGTCGGCGAAGTTCGAGCGCGAGAACATCTGGGTGCGGACGCCGGCTGGGGTGCAGGTGCCGGTGGCGAGCCAGAAGGCCTTCGGCGAGGCCTACGGGTCGATGCGGAACAAGATCGCCCAGGCCAATGTAGCGCGCGACCCGATGGACTACTTCCCGCCGAACCGGCAGCCGTGCAACCTCGACCTGTTCGTGGCGCCGGGCGAGGGCATCGCCTTCGATCAGGTCACGGTCAACGACCGCCGTGCCTGCGAGGGCAAGCTCTTCTTCTACCTCCCGGGCGGTGTCCAGCCCGGGCGCTATGTGCTCGGCATCGACCTCCAGGAGGACGAGATTCGCATCCCGTTCACCATCGAGGCCAAGTAGCTCCTTCGCCTTCTCCACTCACAATTGCGGCCCTTCCTCGGGGATCATTGCCCCGGGGCAGGGCTTGTCGCTCATCACGGGAAGATCCCGCGGTCGCGGTAGGAGAGAGCGACCTTGTCGATGGCATCGATCATCGACGCGGCGCGCAGGTCGTAGGCGCCGTCGCCGCGCTTGAAGATCTCGCGGATCTCGTGGTAGGCCTCGATCATGGTCTCCTCGAGGCCGGAGTTGACGAGATCGATCTCGTCGGCGCCGCGGGCGATCGAGGCGATCTCCTGGTCGGAGAAGGTGCGGCCGGTGGCGTTCTCGATCGCGGTCAACAGCCTGCGGGCGGACTGCTCGTCAAAGCGCTTCTCGAGGCGTCCGAAGCGAACGTGCTCGAGGTTCTTCAGCCACTCGAAGTAGGACACGGTGACCCCGCCGGCGTTGATGTAGGCATCCGGGAGAACGAGAACGCCGCGCGAGAAGAGGAAATCGCTGGCCTCGGAGCTGGTCGGCCCGTTCGCGGCCTCGGCGATGACTTTCGCCCTGATTCGCGGGGCGTTGTCCATGGTGATCGCGTTCTCGAGGGCCGCCGGAATCAGGATGTCGCAGTCGAGCTCGAGGCCGAGCTCGCGGCTGGCGAGGTTGGTGGCGCCCTCGAAGCCGAGGATCGAGCCGGTGGCGCGGCGGTGGGCCATGAGCGACTCGACGTCGATCCCCTTGGGCTTCGCGATCGCGCCCTCGTACTCCATCACACCGACGACTACGGCGCCGCCGTCCTCCTGGAGGAACTTGGCCGTATGGTAGCCGACGTTGCCGAGGCCCTGGACCACCACCCGTTTGCCCTCCAGGCCGGGCGTGAGGCCGAGGGTGCGCATGTCCTCGGCGATGCTGCAGACCTCGCGCAGGCCGTAGTAGACGCCCCGGCCGGTCGCCTCGACCCGGCCGTCGATGCCGCCCTCGGACACCGGCTTGGCGGTGACGCAGCCGAGGGCGTTGATGTCGTGCGGCGCCAGCGAGGCATAGGTGTCGGCGATCCACGCCATCTCGCGCGGGCCGGTGCCGAAGTCGGGCGCCGGCACATCGAGCCCGGGGCCGATGAAGTTCTTCTTATAGAGCTCGAAAGCGTAGCGCCGGGTAATCCGCTCGAGCTCGCCCTCCGAGTACTCGTGGGCCGCCAGCCTGATACCGCCCTTCGCCCCTCCGAAGGGCACGTTGACGATCGCGCACTTGTAGGTCATCAGCGCTGCCAGCGCCATGACCTCGTCCTCGTTGACGGTCATGGCGTAACGGATCCCGCCCTTGGTCGGGAGCTTGTGGTGGCTATGCTCGGCCCGCCAGCCGTGCATCACCTGGATGGAGCCATCGTCCCGCTTGATGGGAAAGCAGAAGTGCATCACGTTGTTGATCTGTTTGATCTGCTCGAGGATGCCGAGGGGGTGGCTGGTGAAGGTGGCGGCCTTGTCGAAGTTCCGATTGACCTGATCAAAGAAGCTGATGGGCTCGGACACGGTGGCCTCCCGTGGCGGGCGCTGCACCTGGCCGGCGAGCGCCGACTGCGGAGGGCCGATGATATCACTGGACACGGCCGGGCCTCGAAGCGCCGGGCTGCGGAAACCAGATGGCCGGGAGCGGCATAGTTGAGGCAGGGGGAGGAGGGCGGGCCGGAGCATATGGAGGCGACGATGGGCAAGGTGGTCGTTGGACTGCTGGTATCTCTTCTCGCGGTCGCCGGGTTGCTGCCCGCGCAGACCGCTGGTGAGGACGTTCAGGGAGGCGAGCACATGACGCGGCGCATCGAGGTGTACTCCGTGGAGTTGGGGACGACCATCACCGTTGATGTCGTCGAGATGTCCGACGAGCAGTGGCGAGGCAGGCTCAGCGACGAGCAGTTCCAGGTGATCCGGCGGCAGGGAACCGAGCGACCGTTCACCGGAGAGCTGCTGCACAACCACCACGAGGGGGTCTATCGCTGCACGGCCTGCGGCAACGACCTCTTCCTGTCGTCGGCCAAGTACGACTCGGGCAGTGGGTGGCCGAGCTTCTTCGCACCGGTCGACTCCGCCAACGTCGACACCACGACCGACAGCTCGCATGGCATGGTTCGGGTCGAGATTCGGTGCAGCCGCTGCGGCGCCCACCTCGGGCACGTCTTCGAGGACGGACCGCGGCCGACCGGGCAGCGATTCTGCGTCAACTCGGCATCGCTGAGCTTCGCGCCGATGGAGATCGACGGCGAGGGCGCAGCTGCCGCCAAGGGCTCCGCCGGTAGCCCGGAAGCTAAGGACGCGTCGACTGACGCTGACGGTACCGTACCACCCGGAAGCGGGTGCGGGCCCGGCGGGGGCTGAGCCCGGGGCGGCTGGCCGCCGGCTACTCCTGCGCCGCGCCCGGCGCCGGCTCAGTAGCCGGCAGGGGCTGGCCCTTCTCGTCGAGGAACTGGATGTCGGCGGTGCGGCCGAGCGTCTGCACGAGCTGGCCGACCGCGACGTTGGTCTTCTCGTTGACGATCACCCGTCGGATCGGAGCCTTGGCCTCGTCGAGCGGCACCGGTCCGGCAGGCCGGCGCTCCTCGACCTTGATCACGTGGTAGCCGAACTGGGTCTCGACGACTGGCGAGATTCCGCCCGGTTGGAGGGTGAACGCCGCGTCGGCGAATGCCGGCACCATCCGGCCCTTCTCGAAGAAGCCGAGGTCGCCGCCCTGCGCCGCGCTGGCGTCGTCGGAAAGCTCGGTCGCGAGCGCCGCGAAGTCCTCGCCGGCGAGCGCCCGCTGGCGGGCCTGCTCGGCCTTGCCGCGGGCGGCGGCCCGGGTCGGCTCGTCGGCGGCGGCGTCGACCTTGGCAAGGACGTGGCGCGCCCGCACCTGCTCCTCGCGCATGAAGTCCTGCGGGTGCTCGGCGTAGAAGCTCGCGATCTCCTGGTCGCTGACCTCGATCGTGGGCTGAACCTGCTGGGCGATGAACGCCCGACCGAGCTCCATCTCGCGGAACATCTGCTCGAGCTGGGCCGGGCTCGACCCGCCCTTGGCGAGGATCCCCTCGAGCTTGTCGCGGCCGCCGGCCTGGCGCTCCGTCATCTGCATCATCTGCACGATGCGCTGCTCGTCGGGCTTCACGCCAAAGCGCAGGGCCTCCTGGGCGAGCAGCTTCTGCTCGACGATGCGCTGGGTCGCGACCTGGACGATCTCCTCCTCCGGGGCCTCGCGTCCCTGGCTCTTGAGGAAGCCCTGGACGTTCTGCATCATCAGGCTGATCTCGGCGGCGTACACGGGCTGGCCGTTGACCGTTATGACCTTTGGGTTGGTGCTTGGGGCGGATGCCTGCGGCTCCTGCGCACCGGCGGCAAGGGCGACGAAGGCGGCTGCCAGCGCCACCGCGACGAGCGACGTGCGGTTCATGGTCTCTCCAATCTCGCGGGCGCGGGCCCACGACCGGGGAGGGAGGATACCACCGAGCGACGGCCAGCAGCCGGAAAGCCCGAGGATTTACAGCCCTTTTGCGTGGGGCTGGCTGTCAACCCACCTCCGCGCCCGCATCCGCGCCCGCTTCCGTGGCCGAGCCCGAGGAGCCTGCCCTGAGCGAGCGGCGCACCGGCGCCGCGAGTCGAAGGGTTCCCGTCCCCGGACGGGAACCGGGCAGTGGGCCGTGCGTGGGCGCGGCGCTGCTGCGCCGCGAGTTGAAGGGTCCCCGTTCCCGGTGAGACCTGATCGTGTCTCGTCACCGCGCCGGCCATGCCTCCAGCGCCATCGGCACGGTGGCCATCACCCGGAAGGCGGGCATCAGTCCGACCCGCTCGTCCCAGTACGGGGTCCGGCGGTACCACCAGAGGTACCGCGCGCCGCGGTCGGCGGCGAACGCCCCGTCCTCGAGCGCCTGTTGCCAGGCAGCCGCGACCTCTGGGTCCGCGATCATCGCGCGCGCCAGGTCCTCGAGCAGGTCCGGATCGATGTAGTTCTTGCGCTCGAAGACCGTGTTGACGAGTCCCCAACGGAGCATCGAGTCGGGAGCCTCGGGCTCGAGCAGCTGCGCCGCCACCTCGAAGTCGGGCTGGTCGGCGGGCACCCAAAGGGCCCCGGCCGGGATCGTGCGGCGCTCGAGCGCGCGGGTCACCGTGACCTTCTCGATCATCACCGCTCCCTGGTAGCTCCTCGCCGCAAAGACCGGCTCGGCGACCCGGGTCGTTTCGACCTCGGCGTCGAGCGGCGCGGTCAGCCGCCACATCCGCAGCCCATGCCCGGCGAGCAGCGACTCGATCTGCGGCCAGCCCGGCAGAACCAGGTAGCCGCGCGGCCGGGGAAGGGTGAGCTCCGCCTCCGGGCGGTCGTAGGAGGGAATCTCGACCTCCCGAAGCCGGCCGGGGCGGAAGCGGAGCAGCTCGCCGCCCGACACCACTGACGGCTCGGTGAACCACTCGTAGGCCGGCCAGCGGATCGCGGACGGCGTTCGTGAGCTCCGCCAGCGCAGGACGAGCTGCGACGGCTCGGCGTCCGGCCGGCCCGCGGCGGCGGTCGCCCGGTCAGCGGCGGCTGTGGCGGCGATCAGCGATCCCGGGTCGCTCTCGATCTCGGCGAGGAGGGCGAGCAGGAAGTCGCGGTTGGCCTCGACGCGCTGCCGGTAGGGCTTGTGGCTGTGCATCTCGACCAGGATCGACGGCCGGTTGCGCAGCGGGTAGTAGTCGGTCCCGAAGCGCGGCGAGCCGGGACCAAAGGCGTGCCCTTTGGCCGGGTCCAGGTCGTCGACGAGCTCGACGTAACGGCCGTTGGGGTGGCCGGCTCGCGCGGTCGCCGCGAGCGCCGGTGGCAGGTGGCCGCGCACCCAGGCGTCCAGCCCGGCATCGAGCTGCGGGGCCTGGGCGACTGCCCAGGTCAGCACCCAGGCGTGGTCGACGCCGTCGGTGACGTGATTGTCAATGTGCAGGTGAGGCCGCCAGGCGTTGAACAGGCCGATCATGGCGCGCGCCTCCGGGCTGGCCAGCCGGAGGTGGTCGCGGTTGAGGTCGATGCCGGCGGCGGTGGCGCGGACGCCCATGCCGGCCGCCGGCCCGTCCTGGTTGGGCCGGTTGTACGGGGACATCCGCTCGTGGCCGTCGGCGTTGTAGATCGGCGCCAGGAGCACGATCGCCTGCCGCGGCAGCGCGCGGCGGCCGACCGCCCAGTCCCGCAGCATCATCAGGCTCGCGTCCTTGCCGTCGACCTCGCCGGCGTGGATGCAGCTCTGGATGACGACGATCGGCTTGCCGGTGGCGGCCGCGGCGGCCGGGGTGAAGGCGCGGTCGGCAGACACCACCACCAACGGCAGCGGCCGGCCTTCGCCCGAGCGGCCGAAGGAGTCGAGCTCGATCGCCGGCGAGGCCTGGTCGAGCCGCTGCAGCAGCTCGATGGTCTCGTCGTAGCTCGATGTGGCCTGGAAGTCGCTGCGCTCCGCGACGGTCTGCCAGGCCTCGGGCAAGGCGGCGGCGGCGAGCGTCGTCAGGGAGGCGGTCACCAGAGCTGTGGCGGCGGCGAGCTCGAGGCGGTGCGGCACGGGTGTGCGGATCATGGCGGCCACTCTAGCCGAGCCGGCGCACCGTGCGAAACGCCTGGCGACGCTCCCGGCAGGCGGGGCGCCGCGGGGTCGTCCATCATCTTCATGGCCTCGGGCCGGGGGCGGTTCGCGGCCGAGTCCCAGTAGGGGGACAGGCGGCGCAGGTTCCCGACGATGCCCGGGAAGACCTCGATGACGCGATCGACCTCGGCCTCGGTGTTGTAGCGGCTGAGGCTGAAGCGGACCGAGCCGTGGATCGCGGTGAACGGGATCTTCATCGCCCGCAGCACGTGCGAGGGCTCGAGCGAGCCCGAGGTGCAGGCCGAGCCCGTCGAGGCGCAGATGCCCTGGCTCGTCAGCTGGTAGAGGATGCCCTCGCCCTCGATGAAGTGGCAGGAGACGTTGAGGGTGTTGGCAGCCGCGGCGCGCCCGGCCCCGTTGACCTGGAGGTAGGGGATCCGCGCGACGAGCTCGCGCTCGAGGCGGTCGCGCATCGCCGGAGGCGGGCTCGTCCTCGTCGCGGTGCTCCGCCGGCCAGCTCCAGCGCCCGGGCGAGGCCGACGATGAAGGCGACGTTCTCGGTGCCGCCGCGCCGTCCGTCCTCCTGGTGGCCGCCGAGCAGGAACGGCCGGCAGCGCGTGCCGCGCCGGACGAACAGGGCGCCGACCCCCTTCGGGGCGTGCAGCTTGTGGCCGGAGAACGAGAGCAGGTCGACGTGGCGGAAGCTCCCCGCCAGGTCGATCGGCAGCTTGCCGACGGTCTGGGTGGCGTCGGTGTGGAAGACGATGCCGGGTCGGTCTCCTTGGCGATCCGCGCCAGCTCCTCGACCGGGAAGATCACGCCGGTCTCGTTGTTGGCGTGCATGATCGAGACCAGCAGCGTGTCGGGGCGCAGGGCGCGGACGAAGTCGCGCCATGTCGAGCTGTCCCGCTCGGTCGACCGGCAGGAAGGTCACCTCGAAGCCGCGCCGCTCGAGCTCCTTGCAGACCTCGAGCACCGCCGGGTGCTCGACGGCGGTGGTGATGATGTGCCGGCGCTCCGGGTTGGCGCGCGACCGCCCCGAAGATCGCCGTGTTGTTGCTCTCGGTGGCGCAGGAGGTGAAGAGGATCTCGCTCGGGACGGACGCCGCCGAGCAGCCGGCCGATGGTCCGGCGCGCCTGCGCGATGGCGCCGCCGGGCCGCGCGCGGCGTCGTACATCGAGCTCGGGTTGAAGTAGTCCGCGGTCAGGTAGGGCATCATCGCCTCGAGCACCTCGGGCGCGACCGCGCGTGGTGGCGTTGTTGTCGGGGTAGATCGTCTTCATCGTCCGCTCTCACCGTCCGGCTCAGACCGTCGATGACCCGGATCCGCTCGTCGACCTGCGTCCTTGAGGGCCCGCTCGACCAGCAGCTTGAGGGTCTGGCCGCCGGCCGACGCAGCCCGCGCAGGCGCCGGTGAGCCGGCAGTAGACGATGGTGTCCTTGATGTCGACGATCTCGAGGTCGCCGCCGTCCTTGCGCGAGCTGCGGCCGGACGTACTCGTCGAGCACCCGCTCGACCTTCTTGGCGAACTTGATAGGGCGACATCTCGGCTCCGCGGGCGCTCGGCCGGTACCCGCGCCGTCGGCAGGACCGGGAGCTCCCGCAGGACGGTGGGCTGGCGGCCCCAGATCTCGTCGAGCAGGTCCTGCAGGCCGCCCGGCGCGTGGTGGCAGGACATGCAGGCGCCGCCGGCCTTGATCGCGTTGGTGATCTCGGGGATCGTGCGCAGCTCGAGCTCCTTGATCTTGCGCCGGATGTAGGGCTCGGTCAGGCCGAAGCACTTGCAGACGATCCGGCCCTCCTCCTGCTCCTCGTGGCGGATGTCGATCGCCGAGCTCCGCGAGGTCGACGCCGCGCTTCTGCGCCCAGTTGAAGACCGCCGCCTCGAGGGCCTCGGCGCCCATCACCGAGCAGTGGATCTTCTGCTCGGGGCAGCCCGTCGAGGAAGTTGACGATGTCCTGGTTGGTGATCTTGAGCGCCTCGATCGGCGTGTAGCCGCCCTCCTCGATGATCGCGCACAGCGCCTCGGAGGCGGCGATCGCCGAGGTGCAGCCGAAGGTCAGGTAGCGGGCCTCGGTGATGACGTCCTGGGTGCGGGTCGGTCGGGTGGCGCTCGACGCGGAAGGTGAAGCGCAGCGCGTCGCCGCAGGCGATCGAGCCGTGCTCGCCGAGCCCGTCCGGGTTCTCGATCTCGCCCATGTGGCGTGCCCGGCTTGCCGTGGACCGCGTCCATGAAGAGCTCGGTCGTCTTCTGCGAGTAGTTCCAGGTCATGAGTCTCCCCACCGGCGGTCAGTGCCGCAGGCAGGACTGCATGATAGCGGATCGGGACGGCAGCCTCCCCGCATCCCCGCTTCCGCTTCCGCGCCCGGGAGGCGAGGCGAGTACGAAGACAGGGCGTCCTGCGGACGTGCCGTCTTTGGCGATTTCGGGACGACATTCCTCGTGACCTAGCGCTCGAGGCCCGAAATCGCCATGGTGGCCCCTCGGGGAGCGCCTCGGGAGAATCGGCGCGAAACGCTCCCGAGGGCGGAGCGAACGAGCGGGAACGGGAACGGAACGTCCGGAACCCGGGGCGCGGACGCGGAAGCGGAAGCGAGCGCGGGTCGGCTCGGGTGTGGAGCTCCCAGCGCCAGAGCGTAGCGAGGCCGCCTTCGTTACAACCGCGTTCGGCGCGCCAATGGTGTGCGGTACACTCGGACCATGCGCCCGGTCCACGGCCTCGTCGCCTTCGCCGTGCTGGTCTCGCTGTCGGTGGGCCCGGGCCAAGCCGTTGCCGCTGACCCGCGGGCGGTGGCCGGCACCGGTGGGGCAGTGGCCAGCGCCGAGCTCGAGGCGAGCCGCGCCGGGGTCGAGGTCCTCGCCGCCGGAGGCAACGCGGCCGACGCGGCGGTCGCCACCGCGCTCGCCCTCGCGGTCGTCCACCCCCAGGCCGGCAACCTCGGCGGCGGCGGCTTCGCGGTGTCCCGCTTCGGCGGTCGCGTCACGGCGCTGGACTTCCGCGAGACCGCGCCGGCGGCGGCGCTGCCGGACATGTACCTCGACGAGCGCGGGCAGCCCATCCCGGAGCGCTCGCTGGTCGGGCCGCTCGCGGCCGGCGTGCCCGGGTCGCCGGCCGGGCTGTTCGAGCTGCACGCGGCGCACGGCCGCCTGCCCTGGCCGAAGGTGGTCGAGCCGGCGATCCGCCTGGCGCGAGGGCTTCCGGGTGTCGCGCCGGCTGAGCGCCGACGTCGCCGAGGAGCGGGAGCTGCTGGCGCGCTTTCCGTCGTCGGCCGCGCTCTGGCTGCCCGGCGGCCGTCCGGTCGCGGCAGGGGAGCTGGTGGCGCTGCCCGAGCTGGCGGCGACGCTGCGCGACTACGCGCAGCCGGCCCCGCGGCGATCACCCAGGGCCAGCGGGCCGCCGCCGTCGAGGCGGCGTCACGGACGAACGGCGGGATCCTCAGCGCCGCCGACCTCGCGGCGTACCGCGCCGTGTGGCGGGAGGCGGTGCGCTTCGAGGCCTTCGGGTGGGAGGTGGCGTCGATGCCACCGCCGTCCTCCGGCGGCATCATTCTCGGCCAGACCTGCGGCATCCTCCAGCGCACCGGGTGGGCCTCGCTGCCGAGATCCGGCGCCGGCCGCGCCCACCAGCTGGCCGAGGCCTGGCGGCGCAGCTTCGCCGACCGTTTTCTGCTCGGCGATCCGGACCGCATCGGTTTCGACGGCTCGCCGTTGCTCGCGGCGAGCTGGCTCGACCTGCGCGCCGGCCAGCTCCGCGAGCGCGCCACGAAGTCGAGGAAGGTCCGTGCCTGGAGCGAGGCGGCGGGGCGCGAGCGCAGCGAGACCACCCACCTCTCGGTCGTGGACGCTGACGGCAACGCGGTGAGCATGACCACCACCCTCAACGGGTCCTTCGGGTGCGGGCTGACGGTCGACGGCGCCGGCTTCCTGCTCAACAACGAGATGGACGACTTCGCCGCGGCCCCCGGCCGGCCCAATTTCTACGGCCTCGTCCAGGGCGAGGCCAACGCCGTCGCGCCGGGCAAGCGGATGCTGTCCTCGATGAGCCCGACGATCTGCTGGCGAGGGGGCGAGCTGCTGGTGCTCGGCTCGCCCGGGGGGCCGCGGATCCCGACCGCCACGGCCCAGGTGCTGCTCAACGTCGTCGCCGACGGCGACGAGCTGCAGGCCGCGGTGAACCGCCCCCGCATCCACCACCAGTGGCTGCCCGACGCGATCTTCGTCGAGCCCGACGCGCTGGCCCCGGAGACCGCGGCCGAGCTCGAGCGGCGCGGCCACGAGCTGCGCGGGATCACGGCGATCGGCGACGTCGCCGCCGTGCGGCGCGACGGCGGACGGCGGCGTGGCGGCGGCCGCCGACCCGCGAGGCGGAGGCGCGGCAGTGGTCCAGCACCCGGCGCCGGGCTAGCCGATGGCCCGCCGGAAGCACGTTGTGGGCCGGCGATTCGACACCGCTGCCGCCGTTGCCGTCGCCGCTCTCGGGGTGGTGGCGCCACTGGCCGTCGCGGCCTCGCTGGCGCAGGAGACGCTGGAGATCTTCGAGATCCAGGGGCCCGGGCATGTCGTCGCCCGTCCCAGGGTGCGGCCGTGCGCACCGAGGGCAACGTCGTTACCGCGGTCGGGCGGGAGGGCTTCTTCATCCAGACCCCGGACGCGAGGGACGACGGCAACCCCGATACGTCGAACGGCCTCTACGTGGTCACCGAGGTGTCGCCGGAGGTCGCGGTCGGCCAGCTGGTCGACGTCGTCGGGACCGTCGTCGAGCTCTTCGGCTGGACCCAGCTCCACGAGTCGGACGTCGTCGTCCGCGGCTCCGGCAACCCGCTGCCCGCGCCCGTCGACCTCGACCGGCGAACGCCGTCGGCGAACCAGCCGTGGCCGGCCGTCGAGCTCGAGCGCTTCGAGGGTATGCGGCTGCGGATCGCCGCCGGGACTGTGACCGGGCCGAGCGACGGCTTCGGCGACGCGCCGGTGGTGGCCAGGCCGGAGCGCCCCTTCCGCGAGCCCGGGATCCTCTACCCGGGTCTCGCCGGGCTGCCGGTCTTCGACGGTAACCCGGAGACGTTCTGGCTCGCCCCCGGCGGCCTCGGCGGGCAGGGGACGCCGCTGGCGGGCGGCAGCAGCTTCGCGGCGGTCGGCGTGCTCGCCGAGGAGTTCGACGAGTACCGGTTGTGGACGACCGAGCTCGACGTGGGGACGGTTCCGCCGCTGCCGCGACCGGTGCGCAGCCGACGAAGCGGCGAGCTCACGGTGGCGACGCAGAACCTGGAGCGGCTCGACCGCGCCGCCACCGACCCGCCGTTCGCGACCCGCCTCGCCAAGCTCTCCCGCCAGATCCGGTCCGTTCTCCGCGCGCCCGACGTGGTGGCCGTGCAGGAGGTCAAGGACCTGGCAACCCTGAGCGACCTGGCGAGCCGGATCCGCGCCGACGACCCAGCCATCGTCTACGCGGCGCGGCACCAGGAGGCGCCGGACGTCGACGAGCTCGACGTCGGGTTTCTGGTGCGCGACACGGTCGACATCGTGGCGGTGACCCAGATCGGCGCGAACGCGATCTTCAGCTTCGACGGCTCGCTGCTCAACGACCGGCCGCCGCTCGTGCTCGAGGCGGCCTGGCGCGGCCACGACCCGCCGCTGCCGCTGACCGTGGTCGCCGTTCACCAGCGCTCGCTGATCGGCATCGACGACCCCGAGGACGGCGAGCGGGTGCGCCGCAAGCGCCACGAGCAGGCGCTGTGGCTGGCGGGCTGGATCCAGCAGCGGCAGAGCGAGCGCCCGGACGAGCGCCTGATCGTCATCGGCGACTTCAACGCCTTCGAGTTCACCGACGGCTACGTCGACGTGATGGGCCAGGTCACCGGCGTCCCGATCAGCGCGGCGCGCTTGATTCCGGTGGTCGATGTGCTCGACCCGCCGCTCACCGACTGGGTGGGCTCGTTGCCGGCCGCCGAGCGCTACTCGTACGTCTTCGGCGGCGATGCCGAGGCGCTCGACCACGTGCTGACCACGCGGGCGGCGGACCCCTGGGTTGCGACCGTGGCCGTCAGCCGCGGCAACGCCGACGCGCCGCAGGCCCTCGAGACCGATCCGTCAACGGCCGCGCGCAGCTCCGACCACGACGGGCTCGTGCTCTACCTCGGGCCGCACGTGCGCAGGCCGGAGGGCCGGCTGCCGCTGCCGTGACGAGGTGGCGAGCGACCTGCGCTACCGAATCGGCGGCGCTTCCAAGGCAGCGGCGCTGAAGCACCCGTGCCCGCTTCCGCGCCCGCTTCCGCTTTCGAAGTCCGCGGGACTCGCCTACGGTAGCAACCTGGCGCTGCGGCCCACCACCGGTGAGACGTCACCCTCCAGGCAGCCATCCAGCGGTCGTGAGTCGCCCTACGGTGCTGATGCCATGCGCACCGTCCTCGGAGGACATCCGGCAGAGGGCGCGGAAGCGGGCGGGGGTCGCACCCGCTCCTCAGCCGGAAGCGGGCGCGGAGGCGGAAGCGGGCGGGTGTCCCACCAGCACCTCATCCGGAAGCGGGCGCGGACGCGGAAGCGGAAGAGGGCAGGGGCCGCTGTCCGAGCCGCGCTGCCGCAGCCCTACTCCTCCACCGGAGCGGCACCGGGGGTGAAGTCCGGGAAGTGCTCCACGGTGACGTCGAGGTGGCCGGTCAGGTCCTTGAGCTCGCGGGTCAGGGCGCGGCCGATGACCAGGCGCTGGACCTGGTTGGTGCCCTCGTAGATCTGGGTGATCTTGGCGTCGCGCATGTACTTCTCGATCGGGTAGTCGCGCATGTAGCCGTAGCCGCCGAAGATCTGCACGGCGTCGGTCGTCACCTTCATCGCCGTGTCGGTGGCGAAGAGCTTGGCCATCGCCGCGATCTTGTTGATGTTCTTGGCGCCGGCGTCGATCGCCCGGGCCGCGGCGTAGACCAGCTGGCGCGCCGCCTCGACCTGGGTCGCCATGTCGGCGAGCATCACTGGATCATCTGGAAGCGAGATGATCGTCTGGCCGAACTGCTTGCGCTCCGCGGCGTAGCACATGCGCGAACTCGAGCGCGCCCTGCGCGAGGCCGAGCGCCTGCGCCGCCACGCCGGGACGGGCCCGGTCGAGCGTCATCATCGCGTGCTGGAAGCCGCCGCCCTGCTTGCCGCCGAGGAGCTTGCGGACTCCGGCACCCGGCAGTCCTCGAAGTCGAGCTCGACGACCGGCACGCAGCGGATGCCCATCTTGTCCTCACCTTGCCGATCGAGAACCCCGGGGTGCCCTTCTCGACGATGAACGCCGAGATGCCGCGCATGCCCTTGTCGGGGTCGGTGACGGCGAAGACGGTGAAGGTGCGGCGACGCCGCCGTTCGTGTTCCACTTCTTCTCGCCGTTGAGGACGTAGTCGCGCGCCGTCGCGGATGGCGGCGGTGCGCAGGCTGCCGGCGTCGGAGCCCGCGACTTCTCGGACAGGCCGAAGGCGATCAGCTCTCGCCGCTGGCGATCGGCGGCAGGTACCTCCTCTTCTGCTCCTCGGTGCCGCCGACGAGGATCGGGAACGAGCCGAGCGCGTTGACCGCGTACGCGACGCCCGACGCCCGCCGCAGGCGCGCGACAGCTGCTCGACGACCAGGCAGAGGTCGAGCACGCCGGCGCCCTCGCCGCCGTACTCCTCGGGGATCCAGATGCCGGTGAGGCGGTACGACTTGAGGGCCTCGAGGATGTCCCATCCGTACTCGCCACTGCGGTCGAGCTCAGCGGCGCGCGGGCGGACGAACTTCTCGGCCACCTCGCGGGCGCGGTCCTGGTACTCGAGGTTCTTCGGGCTCAGCAGCTCACGCATGGGGTCCTCCAGGAACGACAGGTGGAGGGCATTCTACACGGTGGGGCGAGGGGATAGCCCGACCCACGCTTCGCGCTTCCGCGCCCCCGCCCGCTTCCGGATGGTGCGGGCCCGAGGACCCCGGCCCGCTTTGCTTCCCGCACCGGATGCCGATAGTGCTCAGTGCCACACCTCCGTCGGGCTCGGAAGCGGAAGCGGATGCGCGCAGCGCATCCCGAGGAGCGTGTGGGCAGAGGCCAACAACAATGACGGAGTCAGGAACGCCTCCACCCACACGCTCCTAATCGATGGCGTGGCGGATGGCGGTGGCGAGCTCGGGAACCCGGAAGGTGTAGCCGAGGCGCTCGAGGCCGGCCGGCCGCACCCGCGCGCTCGCGAGGAGCAGCGCGTCCGCCATCTCGCCCATCACCAGGCGGGCCGCCGCTGTGGCAAGGTCAGCACGCTCGGGCGGTTGAGGACCCGGCCGAGGGTCCTCGTGAAGTCGGCGCAGCGCACCTCCTGGGGTGCGGCGACGTTGAGCGGGCCCTCGGCGGCGGGATGCTCGAGCAGGAAGCGGACAGCGCCGACCACGTCCTCCATCGCGATCCACGGCCACCACTGGCGGCCGGATCCGATCGGCCCGCCGGCGCCGAGCTTGAAGGGCAGCAGCATCCGCTCGAGGGCGCCGCCGCGGCCCACCACCATGGCGAGCCGGAGCAGCACGACCCGGGTTCGGTTTGAAGCCGCGGCGAGGGCCGCGCCCTCCCAGTCCCGGGCGAGCTCCGCGAGAAAGCCCGTGCCGGCCGAAGAGCCCTCGGCGAGGATCTCGTCGCCGCGGTCGCCGTAGTATCCGACCGCCGAGGCGCTGATGAGCACGGGCGGCGGCGCTGTGGCCCGCGCGATGGCGCGCACCAGCGTCTCGGTCGAGCGGATCCGGCTCGAGCGCAGATCCTCCTTGACCCGCGCCGTCCAGCGGCTGTCGGCGATGGAGCGGCCGTTGAGGTTGACCACCGCATCGGCGCCCGAAAGGACGCCGGGGTCGAGCTCGCCCCGCGCGGGATCCCAGCGCGCGGCACCGCCGGCTTTGGGGCCGACCTCGCCGCGAACCAGGCGCACGATCTGGTGGCCGTTCGCTTCGAGGTCGGGAACCAACCAGCGACCGACGAGTCCGCTCGAGCCGGAGATGACGATGCGCATGATGGGCGAATGTAGCACGGCATGAGTATCCAGGGGTGAGGGCGTAGGGGTTTCCCCCTTCCGCTTCCGCGCCCGCTTCCGTGCCCGTCCGAGCTCGGGACGCGCGGAGTCCGCGGGGACGCGGAGGCAGTATCGGGCCGTTGTTCGACCGCGAAGGCGCGAAGGACGCGAAGAGGGCCACCTGACCATTACCGCGATAGCGTGGTGCGTCCCCGTGGCGTCTTGGTGGTTCACATGACACCACTGCCTCGCTGCCTCACTGCCGAGCCACGCTGGTGACGGGCGCGGGCGCGGAAGCGGAAGCGGGCGAGGGCACGGGCGGGTGGTCCACTGCCCCACTGCCCGCGGCGCGCCCGCCGGATCGAACCGCGAGGAACGCCAGGAGCGCAAAGGAGGACGCAGGGAAACACGAGAACGTCTTCGCGTTCTTCGCGCCTTCGCGGTTCAAGTGCCCGATGGCGGGCGCGGAAGCGGCCGCGGGCGAGGGGACGGGAGATTAGCGCTCGGCGAGGCGTCGGCGATCCCAGAGCGTGCCGATCAACCACCCGAGCACCGCGAAGCCGAGGACCGCTCCGGTGTGCCACACCAGCACGTGGGCGAGGTCCGAAATCGGGCACAGCAGGTGCGTCACGGCGTCGCCGGTCAAGGCGGCTCCACAGCCGCCGAGCAACCCGGCCGCCGGGGCGCGCAGCGGGAGGGCGCGAAACACCAGCCACAGGGTCACGGCGAAGCCGGGCAGGATCATCGCGGCGTCGTGACTCAGGCACCCTGCGCCCGCCGTGAGCCAGCCTGGCCCCGGTGGAGTGCCCGGACCGTACAGCCAGGTGGCGACGCCGATGACCATCTGGAGGGCGAATGCGGCGAGCGCGACGGCGCGCATCGCTCCCCGCGGCGCCGCGCCGCCGGGGACCGCCTCGCGCAGCGCGAGGCCGATGACGGCAATCCCCGCGGCGAGCTCGAGCAGGCTGGCGCCCAAGCTCAGCCACAGCGGCAGGCTGGCAAAGTCCTGGCGCAGCGGGCGCTCGAGGACGACCAGCACGATTGCGAGCACCGCTGCAGTGACCCCGGCGACGAGCACGGTCCGCCGCCACGGTGGCTGCAGGGGTCGGAGGGGCCCGAGGTCGCGGCTCACGACCTCGCGCAGCGTCGCCGGCATCGGCTCGATCGTCATGGGCGGCGTTCCTTCTCGGCCTCGATGCTCTCCCGCAGGGACCTCAGCGCACGGTGTGCGCGCACCTTGGCGGTGCCCGCGCTCAGGCCGACGACCTTCCCGACCTCCTCAAAGCTGAGCCCGAGCAGGTGGTGCAGGATCAGCACCTCCTGGCCGGAGCGCGGCAGGCGGTCGAGCATGCGGAGCACCGTGGCACGGTCGGCGAGGTGCTCGAAACCCGGCGGCACCGGGAGATCGGGCAGCTCGCCGTCCGCGAGCTGCTCCTTGCGGCGCCGTGCCGAGCGCAAGTGCATCAAGGCCACGTGCCGGGTGATGGCGTACACCCAGGGACGGACTGGTCGCGGCGGGAGGTAGGTGTGCCGCGCGCGGTGGATCTGGAGGAAGGTGTCCTGGAGGAGGTCCTCGGCGGTCGACCTGTTCCGGACGTAGGTCCACAGGTAGCGCAGCAGCGGCCTCGACAGCTCCGCGTAGAGCGCGGTGACGTCACCCATGCTGCCCTTCTGGTAGCCGACCATCAGCTCGATGAGACGCTGCTCGTCGCGTGCGCTGTCGGCTGCCACCGGGTGATTTGTCCCTTCGCTCACGCTCGTTACATCGCTTGGGGGATTATGAGGACTCCCGGCAACCGGATGGCGGATTCCGCACCCCGCCTCCGCGTCCCGACATCCGCTTCCGCGCCCGACGAGCTGTCTGGGACCGCGGAGGCCGCGGGCGCGTGGAGGCAGTCTCGGGCCGTTCTGTCAACCGCGCAGGCGCGAAGGACGCGAAGAGGACCCCCGGAGCCTTTACCGCGATAGCGTCGTTGCGTCCTTCGCGTCTTGGCGGTTCAATTGGACACTACGTCCTCTTGCCAGGCACGGAGACGGAAGCGGGCACGGGCACGGTTAGGCGACTCACGGCGGCGCGAACGCCGCTCGCTCAGGGCAGGCTCCTCGGGCACGGATCCGGCTTCGCTTGCAGCTACGCCCTGACGAGAGCGGGCGAAAGTGCAAGATCGGGCGCGGAAGCGGAAGCGGAAGCGAGGGGGAGGGGGAGCTAACCCTTGGATCCTCTGCAGGCCACGGCGACGTAGCCGATGATCTTGTGCACGAGGCGCGCGGCGGCCGCGTCGGCGTAGTGGAGGCCTTCGCGGGGCGCCAGCTCGACGACGTCGGCGCCGACCACCGTCCGCGCCACGCACAACCGCCGGATGAAGGTGAGCGTCTCGGCCCAGCCGAGGCCGCCCGGCACCGGGGTGCCCACTGCCGGCACCACTGCCGGGTCGAAGCCGTCGAGGTCGATCGTCAGGTAGACCGGGCCCGGCGGCACGCCCTCGATGATCTCGCCGGCAAGCTCGGCGAGACGCCCCGCCACCTGGTGGCCGAGGTGGAGGCGGCTTCGTTCGCCGCGGATGAAGCGGCGCTCCGGCTCGTCGAGCGAGCGAATGCCGATGCCGGTCAGAAAGACGCCGTCCTCGACGATGCGCCGCATCGGGCAGGCATGGTTGTGGGGCGACCCCATGTAGCTGTCCCGCAGGTCCGCGTGCGCGTCGATCTGGACCACGGAGATCGACGGCCACAGCGCGCGGTGGGCGCGGACCAGCGGCGCCGTCACCGCGTGCTCGCCGCCGAGTGAGAGCAGCAGCCGGTCGGCACGGACGAGCGACGCGGCCAGCTCGAAGATCGCATCCGCCGCGGCCGCCGGCTCGGCCGGGAGCTCCGGCGGCAGGTGGGTGGCAATTCCGCCGACCAGCTCAGCGGGAACGAGGTCGAGCTCCTCGTCGTAGAACTCGATGTGGTGGCTGGCGGCGACGATCGCCGCCGGCCCCTCGGCGGTGCCGCGCTTCCACGACGCGGTGATGTCGAGCGGCAGCGGCAGCACCATGACGCCACTGCGCTCCGGGTCTGAGAGCGCCTCGTCGAGGTTGAGGAAGTTGGGCCGGACCAGGTTCATCACACGATCAGTACTGCGGCCGCCACGACCGTCGTCCAGACGCCCTTCCGGCCGACTGCGGACTGCGTCATGCTGCGCGTCTTGACGATCCGGTCGGAGATCTTCCACAGGTCCCGCTTGCGGTCCCAGCTTTCGTCGACGTCGAACTCGGTCACGCCGAGGGTGGTGGCGAGCATGCCGGCGGCGAGGTCCTCGGCGTAGTCGCTCACCTCCTCGTCGGTCTTGCCGTAGTCGTGATGCTCCGAGAGGTAGCCGAAGACGCTGGGATCGGTCGGCCGAGCGATGCCGATCGCCGCCGAGATGAGCCGGTGCGGCTCGTCGGTCTGTGCCTGGCTCTTGACGCAGAACACGATCTGGCCGGTTTGCAGCTTCTTGAGGCCGGCGGCCTTGGTGATGATCTTGCAGTGAGGCGGGTAGATGCTCGATACACCGACGATGTTGTAGGCGGCGATGCCGGCCTTGCGGAGCGCCAGCTCGAAGCTCGCCAGCTTCTCGATATGGCGCCCGACTCCCTTGGTCAAGAACATCTGCTGCGGAACCAGATGCTGGTGCTCCACCGATCACCTCCAACGGCGCGACTGCGCGTACTGAGGGCAAAAGGTACCATACTCCATGGCCAGTGAGGATCGCGAGATGACGCTCAACGAGAGGCTCCTCGCCTGGTACCGCGACAACGCCAGGGTGCTGCCCTGGCGAGGCGAGCCGCGCGATCCCTACCGGGTGCTGGTGTCGGAGCTGATGCTCCAGCAGACCCAGGTCGACCGCGTGCGCCCTCGCTTCGAGGCCTTCATCGCCGCCTTCCCCGACCTCGCCGCGCTCGCCGCCGCATCCGAGGAGGCCGTGCTGGCGGCCTGGTCCGGGCTCGGCTACTACCGGCGCGCTCGCATGCTGCACCGTCTCGCCCGCGAGGTCGCGGCAGGCACGGGCACGCTGCCCGGCTGCGCCGCCGAGCTCGCCGAGCTCCCAGGGGTCGGACCGTACACCGCAGCGGCGGTGGCGTCACTGGCTTTCGGCGAGGCGGTCCCGGTGCTCGACGGCAACGTCCAGCGGGTGGCGGCACGGTTCCTTGCCTTCGGAGGCGACCCGCGCAGCGCCGACGGGCGCGAGGCCCTGCTGCGCTGGCTTCGCCCGCTGGTCGAGGAGGGCCCGCCGGGGCTCGTCAACGAAGCTCTCATGGAGCTCGGCGCGACCGTCTGCCGGCCGGTTTCACCACACTGCGGACGGTGCCCGCTGGCCGTGGGCTGCCGGGCCCGCGCCGAGGGGCGGCAGGAGCGGATCCCACCGCCCCGTCGCCGCCGAAGCGAGCAGGTGCTGTCCTGGGCGGCCGCGTGCTGCGTGGACGCGGAAGGGCGCTGGCTCGTTCGCCAGGTCTGCGAGGGACCGATCCTGCGCGGGCTGTGGCTCCCGCCGATCGCGGAGCTCGAGCCGCGCGAAGCCCCCGAGGCAGGCCGCCCGCCGGCTGGTGCCGGGGGAGCTGCTCGGACCACGCCCCGCGGCTGTCCGCGGTGCGCCACTCGATCACCCACCGCCGGATCACCGTCCACCCGGTCCGCCTGGACCTGGAAGCCGGCGCTGCGGCGACCGCCGCCGGCCGCTGGGTCGACCCTGCGTCGCCCTCCACGCCGACCTCGTCTCTTTTCTCCAAGCTGCTTCGAATCAGTATTTTGCAGACGTGACCCGCGAGTGAATGACCATTCATTCGTGGTGCTATACTGGCGGCCGTGATGGCCGTGCTCCGCAGGTCGTGACGGGAGGATCGATGCACCACGCCACCGCAGGGTCGCTGCTCGGCATCCCCGGAGTCGCCTGGTTCTGGGTCCTGACGCTGCTCGGAGTCGGCGCTGTCGTGATCTCGCTCAGCCGGCGCTTCGAGCTGCTCCGGCTGGGCCGGGCGGACAACCGCTTCGATCGGATCGGTGAGCGGCATCAAGCACGTGCTGGTCTACGCGATCGGCCAGAAGAAGATGTTCGACGACCCCTTCGCCGGGGTCTACCACATCCTGATCTTCTTCGGCTTCCTGGTGGTCAGCCTGCGCACGGTCACCATGGTGCTCGAGGGCCTGTTCGCGGGCTGGGAGCTGCCGCTGCTCCACACCCCGGTCGGCCACGCTTACCTGTTCGTCAAGGACATCTTCGAGCTGCTCGTCCTGGTCGGCCTGCTCGTCGCGGTGTGGCGGCGCGGCATCCAGCGCAAGCCGCGGATCATCCAGTCGATGGGCGCCTGGCTGGTGATCGGGCTGATCGCGATCCTGATGGTCACCGACCTCACCTCCGACGGCGCCCGGATCGCGGCCGGCGCGATCGAGGGCTCGTACCTGCCGGTGTCCTCGCTCGGTCGCTGCGATCGTTCGCCGGGCTCGGGACCAAGGCGCTGCAGGCGATCTACTCGGCGAGCTGGTGGCTCCACCTGATCGTCCTCTACGTCTTCGCCAACGACCTGCCGTACTCCAAGCACTTCCACGTCTACACCTCGCTGCTTCAACGTCTTCTTCGCCAAGCTCGACCCGCCCGGCAAGCTCGCCTCGATGGACCTCGAGAACATCGACGAGAGCACCCGCTTCGGCGCCGCCACCGTCACCGACTTCACCTGGAAGCAGATGCTCGACATGTACACCTGCACCGAGTGCGGTCGCTGCCGCGAGTTCTGCCCGACCACGATCACCCACAAGCCGCTCGCAGCCCGTGCTCTACCTCAAGGCGGTGCGCGACCAGCTCTACCGCGAGCAGAAGGCAGCTCCTCGCCGGACCCGGGCGAGAGGGGCCGGCAAGTCCGAGCGTCGAGCTGGTGCCGGCCGTCGTCGACCCCGAGGTCATCTGGGCGTGCACGACCTGCCGCTGGTGCGAGCGGGCGTGCCCGCTGCACATCACCTACGTCGACAAGCTCGTCGACCTGCGCCGCCACCTGGTGCTCGAGAAGGCCGACTTCCCCGAGGAGGCGCAGCCGGCCTTCCGCGGCAAGGAGGTCAACGGCAACCCCTGGCAGCTGCCGGCCGAGGAGCGGGGCGACTGGGCGGAGGGCCTGGGCGTGCCGCTCGCCGCCGAGGCGGGCGGCGACTTCGAGTACCTGTTCTTCGTCGGCTCGCCGGGCAGCTACGACGACCACGGCAAGAAGGTCTCGCAGGCGCTGGCGACGATCCTCAAGGCCGCCGGCGTGAAGATCGCCATCCTCGGGCCCGAGGAGGTGTCGACCGGCGACGCGGCCCGGCGGCTCGGCAACGAGTACCTGTTCCAGATGCTGGCCACGCAGAACGTCGAGACCCTGAACCGCTACGGCGTCAAGAAGATCGTCACCAACTGCCCGCACGCCTTCAACACCCTCAAGCACGAGTACCCGGACTTCGGCGGACACTACGAGGTGGTCCACGGCACCCAGCTGGTGGCCGAGCTGGTCCGCAAGGGGCAAGGTCAAGCTCACCCAGTCCCTCGACCTCGACCTCGCCTACCACGACCCCTGCTACCTCGGCCGCACCAACGGCGAGTACGACGCGCCCCGCTTCCTGCTCCGGGCGATCCCCGGGGTCCGGGTGCGCGAGGCCGAGCTCTGCCGCGAGCGCGCCATGTGCTGCGGCGCCGGCGGCGGCCGGATGTGGCTCGAGGAGAAGCTCGGCGAGCGCATCAACCAGACCCGCTTCACCCAGCTCGCGGCCTCCGGCACGAAGAACGTCGGCGTCGCCTGCCCCTACTGCTGGGCGATGCTGTCCGACGCCCAGCGTGAGCTCGGCCACGAGCAGGCGAAGACCTGGGACGTCATCGAGCTCGTCGCGATGGCGATGGGGGAGCCGAAGGCGTAGCGCAGCTCCGGGTTGCTCGCGGCCTGCCGGCTTCGCCCTCGGGCTTCGCCGCGACGACCCGACCGAGCCAGCGGGTGGACGTGACTGGTGTCAGGTATCACGATCTCACAATGCGGTGGCATCAGCGTCCAGCGTCCCGCAAGTCCGGGGCCGTGCTCTCGCGGGGCGGGCCTGGGCGACAGACCGCTGGGCACAGCGGGTCGGGCAGCGTCGCGGGTCCGACGCGAGCACTCGCCTCGATCGGCCGGGAGGTGTCCCGGCTAGACTCTACGGCGCGGAGGTGAGCGACCGTGAGCCAGGTCAGAATCCCGGGGTGGTGGGTCCTGTTCCTGTGTGGCGTCCTCGTCGGTGGTGCGAATTGGGTGGCGAGTCAGACGCCGACGCCGTCGCCGACGCCGGCCCCCACCGCCGCGGCCGACCCGGTGGAGCGAGCTTCGTGGCAGGGGGAGCTGACCGGTTCGTCGCTGCTCGAGGTGTCCAACCCGTTCGGTGACCTTCGCCTTCGTTACGGTGGCTCGGGCCGCACGGTCGAGGTGGCGGTCGCCCTCCAGCAGCTCGACCCGGCCGGGAGCCGGCTCGAGCTGGTGGTGAACGAGAAGGCCGACCCGGCCACGGTGCGGGTGGTCCGGAGCGCCGCCGCCGAACCGCCGCCGGCGACCCCCGGTGTGGACCCCAGCCGGGCGGACATGGTGGTGATGGTGCCGCGCGGGATCGCGGTCAGGGCGCGGACGGATGGTGGCCTGGCCGAGAGCGTCGGGCTCGAGTCCGACGTCGAGCTCGAGACCTCCGCCGGCCAGATCCGGGTGCGGTCGACCCGCGGCCGGGTGACCGCGCGCAGCGACCGGGGGGAGATCTCGGCGATGCTCCTCGCCGGGGTGACGAAGGCGCCGCAGCGGTTCAGCACCGTCACCGGGTCGATCGAGGTCTGGGTGAGCGACCAGTGCGCGTTCGACGTCGCCCTCGCCACCTCGGGACGGCTGATCACCGACTTCTCGATGCAGGTCGAGCACCGCGATCGCGAGGAGCCGGACAAGGTGGGGACGGCGCGAGTCGGAGAGGGAGGGCAGCCACTGGAGCTGCGGAGCCGTCGCGGGGACCTGTCGATCCGGCGGCTGGTCGAGCCGGACCAGCTCGTCGTGCCGCGGACGGATGGCGGGACAGAACCCTGAGTCGGGCAGTTGTCTCGGCGGGGAATCGTAGGTACACTTCAGCCGAGACCCGATCTCCATTTCTCGTTCCGAAAGTGAACAGGGAGGCCTTCGATGAGTGGTAGGGGTAGTCGGACCAGCATGACCCCGTCTGTCTGCGGCAGCTCGCGCCCGTGGCTCGGGCGAGTGATGACAGTTGCCGCGGTGCTCGTGATCGCAGCGGCGGCCGCGCCTCCCGCTGGCGCCGGCCAGGGAGATGGGGGGGCGACGACGCCCGTTGTGGTCAGCCCGCCGGTCACCCCCTTCGTGGTGGATGTGGACCTGCGGGACCTCCCGTCGCCCCCGGAGTGGCAGCCGGGAATGCCGGTCCGTGAGGTTCCACGGCGGGAGTTCCATCCGCCCGCGGTCGTCCCGCCCGAGCCCGGTCCGCACGGCGATCCCCTGGCCGACCTGCAGCGCAGCGTCGGCGAGTCGTGGGGCGACGCGTTCACGACCCCCAGCCGCAACTTCACCGGCTTCGGTTTCCAGGGCGTGAACCCCTCCGACCCGGTGGGCGACGTCGGCCCCAACCACTACATCCACGCCTCCAACTCCACGGGCAGCTCGGTGATCCGGATCTACGACAAGGCGGAGCCGGCCCCGAACCTGCTGGCGAGCACCACCATGTCGGCGATCGCCGGCGGCACCGGGGCGTGCGCGAGCGGGTACGGCGACCCGGTGGTGATCCACGACCAGTTCGCCGACCGCTGGCTGCTGACGGAGTTTGCCTCCAGCGGCAACAACCTGTGCGTGTACGTATCGCAGACCGCCGACCCCGTCGCGGGTGGCTGGTACGTGTACCAGTTCAGCTTCCCCAGCTTCCCCGACTACCACAAGTGGGGGGTGTGGCGGAACGCCTACGGCATGGCCGCGAACGAGAGCTCGCCGTCGGCCTACGCCTTTGACCGGAGCGCGATGCTGGCCGGTGCGGCTGCGACGTACCAGCGTTTCACCGCCCCCGACCTGTCGGGCTTCGGGTTCCAGTGCCTGACCCCGGCCGACACCGACGGCGCTCGAGCTGCCGCCCGCCGGCAGCCCGATCCCGTTCATTCGCCACGTCGACAACGAGGCACACTCCGGCTTTTCGGGTCCTGGTGACTACCTCCAGCTCTGGTTCCTGCACGTGGACTGGGTGACGCCGGGCAACTCCACCTTCACCGCCCCCCCGACGATCCAGGTCACCGAGTTCGACTCGGCGCTTTGCGGTCTGTCAGCTTCTACTGCATCGGCAAGCCGGGGGTGCCCCAGGGGAACCCATCCTCCCTCGACCCGCTTCGCGAACCGGTGATGCACCGCTTCGTGTACCGGAACTTCGGCGACCACGAGGCACTGGTGGGCAACCTGGCGACCGACGTGAACGGGGCCGATCTCGCCGGAGTTCGCTGGTTCGAGCTGCGGGGGACCGGCAGCACCTGGGGCCTGCACCAGGAGGGCACCTACTCCCTCGACAGCGTCAACCGCTGGATGGGCTCCGTCGCCATGGACGGCTCGGGCAACATCGCGTTGGGCTACAGCGTCTCCAACAGCAGCAGCGTCTTCCCCGGCCTGCGCTACGCGGGCCGGCTGGCGGGCGACCCGCCGGGGACCTTGCCCCAGGGAGAGGCGTCGATCTTCGAGGCGAGCACGAACAACGGCAGCAACCGCTGGGGCGACTATGCCTCGATCAACGTCGATCCGGTGGATGACTGCACCTTCTGGTTTGCCGAGCAAGTTCGGCGGCCCGAGCTCGGGCCAGTGGTCGACCCGCGTCGCCTCGTTCACGTTCGACGAGTGCGGCACGCCGGACTTCTACCTGGCGTCGGACCCCGATGCCGTCCAGGTCTGCGCCGGCGCGGCGGCCGCCTACGGTCTCACGGTCGGATCGATCGCCGGCTTCACCAACCCGGTGTCGCTGTCGGCCGAGCGGCAACCCGGCCGGGACCACCGCCAGCTTCTCGTCGAACCCGGTGGCGCCGCCCGGCTCGAGCACCCTCACCATCGGCAACACCGCAAGCGCTGTTGCGGGGAACTACCTGATCACGGTCAGCGGCGCCGCAGCCGGCAGCGCCGGCCACTCGATAGACCTCTCGCTCGATGTCTACGACGATCTTCCTGGAATCGTGACCCTGGTCGCGCCGGCCAACGGCGCCCTCAACGTGCCGCTGCAGCCGACCTTCTCGTGGACCGCAGGGGTCCAGGCGGCCACCTACTCGCTCGAGGTCGACGACGATCCGGGCTTCGGCAGCCCGGCCATCACCCAGAACGGCATCACCGGGACCAGCGTCACTCCCGCCACGAGCCTCGCGTCCAACACCACCTACTACTGGCGGGTGACCGCGGACAACCTGTGCGGCACCGGCATCCCGTCGGCGGCCTACTCCTTCTCGACCGAGGCCCTGCCCGGTGACTGCGGCATGGGCACGACCCCGTCCGAGGAGTTCTTCGACAACTTCGAGTCCGGCGCGCCTGGCTGGAGCCACAGCGGGACCGGTGACAGCTGGGCCCTCTCGACGGCGCGCTCCTACAGCCCGGCCAACTCGTTCCACGCCAACGACCCGTCGACATCGAGCGATCAGCGACTGGTGTCGCCACCGGTGGTGTTGCCCGTCGGAGCCAGCCCGCTCACTCTCCAGTTCTGGAACTGGCAGCTGATGGAGGACCGAACCGGCGGCTGCTATGACGGCGGCCTCGTGGAGATCTCCACCGACGACGGCGCCACCTGGACCCACCTGCCGAACGCGCTCATGCTCACCGACCCGTACGATGGGCCGGTCACCGGTCTCGGCAACCTGGACGGCTGGTGCGACGACCTCGGCGCGCCGTCAACGCAGTGGAAGAAGGCCGTCGTGGACATCGACGCCTACGCCGGCCAGACCGCCCGCTTCCGCTTCCGGCTCGGAAGCGACACGTCGGTCAGCCGCGAGGGCTGGTACGTCGATGACGTCCTCGTCCAGTCGTGCGATGTGGTCGCGGACTTCAGCCTGAGCGCGACACCGGGCAGCGCCGAGATCTGCCCGGGTGACAGCGCCCAGTACACGGTCAACGTGGGATCGACCGGAGGCTTCGCCAACCCGGTGACGCTGGCGGCAAGCGGCCAGCCGGCCGGATCGACCGCCGGCTACTCGCCGAACCCGGTGACGCCGCCCGGCTCGAGCGTGCTGACCATCGGCAACACCGGTGGAGCCGCCGCGGGCAGCTACGGCATCACGGTCAGCGGCACCGCCTCCGGCAGCCCGGGTCACAGCACCGGCGTCGTCCTCGACGTGCTGGCCCTGGCGGCGTCGCCGACCCTGAGCTCGCCGCCGAACGGGGCACTCGACCAGCCGCTGCGGCCGGCCTTCCAGTGGAGCGCGGCGGCCGGCGCCGACAGCTACTGGATCGAGGTGGACGATGACCCGGCCTTCGGCAGCCCGGCGATCTCCGAGTCCGGCATCGCCGCAACCAGCTACACGCCCGACGAGTGACCTCGACGACTACACCACCTACTCCTGGCGGGTGACCTCGGAGAACGTGTGCGGACCCGGCGGCACCTCGACCGTGTTCTCGTTCACGACCCTGAGCCTGCTGCCGTTCGAGGACGGCTTCGAGTCGGGCGACACCAGCGCCTGGTCGGCGACGGTGCCCTAGCCTGATGACTGCCGCAGGCAAGATGCCTGCGCTACAAGCCTGCGCTACAAGGCAGGCAAGATGCCCGAGCTCGCGGCCCCGGGTGGGTCTCACGGCTCGACGCTGAACTCGAGCATCATCCCGCTCTCGTGGTGCTCCGAGATGTGACAGTGCGCCATCCACCGCCCCGGGTTGGTGACCTCCAGGAGGAGGTCCACGATCTGCCCCGCCGGGACGAGCATGGTGTCCTTCCACACCAGATTCGGCTCGATCACGCCGTCTCGCGACACGATGAGGAAACGCCCCGCTCCATGGATGTGGAACGGGTGGTGCATCGGGTGGTCGGAGTCCATCTCGTTGACGATCCGGATCTTCACGCGGTCACCAACGCGGAAGGCCCAGTCGATGGCATGCCCCTCGGCGCCGGTGGTGCGGTCAACGAGCTTCCATCGCATGTTGGCCGGCGTCGTCATGCGATTGACATCGACCATGTCGTCTTCCCATTCGATGCCTGCCGGGAAGTGCCCGTGCTCGCCGCCGGCATGGTGGCCCTCGGCGTGGCCGTGCTCGTGCCCGTGCTCGTGCCCGGTCCGGCCCGCCTCGTCGACCAGCCGGGCCGGCACGAGCTTCATGCCGCACTTCGGGCAACGCCCCGGCTCTTTGCGCGAGACCTCGGGATGCATCGGGCAGGCGTAGGCGACGGCGGCGCCGGCCGGTAGCTCCGGCTCGCCCATGTCCATCTCGGCGACCAGGGCCAGCGTCTTGTCAGGGTCCGCCGCCAGGAAGCTTGCGAGGCGAGCCCGCTCGGCGGCGAGATCCGCGTTGGTGCGCAGCCTCTCGAACGGCGCGACGAGCGACGGCTCTGCGCGCTCGCCGCCGACGGTGATCTCGCCGAGGGTGTAGGTACGGCCGGGGGTGCGGTGCTCGAGCACCGCGCGACCCGGCTCGACGAAGAGCACGTCGACCACGACCCGCTCGGAAGGCGCGATGACCACGGCGTCCACGAAGCTCTCCCGCTCACAGCGCCCGCTGTCGCCGCCGACCAGCTTCATGCGCGCCCCGCGCAGGCCCACGTTGAAGACGCGGGTGTTGGCGGCGTTGGTCAGGTAGAGCCGCACCACCTCCCCCTGCCGCGCGCTGAGTGACAGCTCCGGCTCTCCGTTGACGAGCAGCACGTTGCCGAAGCGTCCCATCGCGGTGTGGGTCGGGTGCTGGCGGTGGAACGGTGCGATCTCGCCTCCCTCCACCAGGAGGTCGTCGAGCGTGAGGGCCAGCTCGCGATGGACGGGCGGCCAGTAGTCGGCCTCCCCGGGGACGACGATGATGATGCCTGAAAGGCCCATCTCCTGCGCGTAGTCCTCGCGGATGTGCGGGTGGTACCAGTAGACGCCGGGGTCGGGGAAGCTGAGCCGGTAGGTGAAGCGGCCGCCCACCGGGACCGCTGGCTGCGTCAGCGTCGTACCGTCGTAGCGGTTGTCGAGGCGCAGGCCGTGCCAGTGGACCGTCGTGTCGAGGTCCCCCTCGTTGGCGACGTTCACGACGAGCTCCGAGCCCTGGCGCACGCGCAGGGTCGGGCCGGGCACCGATCCGTTGTAGGCGAGCATGCGGACGACGTGTTCGCCGATGCGCTTGGCGACCGGCGCGATCCGTAGGTCGATCTCGGCGCCATCGACGAGCTCGAGCTCCTCGGGCGGACGAGCCGCTGGAAGGCCCTCTGCCGCGGTGGGAAAGCGATCGGGCGGGGAAGGTTCGGCAGATCGCGTCATGAGGCTCTCCTTTGGAGTCACGGCATGTAACCCTGCCGTTCTTTCCGGGCATCTCTGCAGGTGCTCGACCCGAAGGCCGGGCATTCGCTGTCGAGAATGGTCGAGAAGCTCAGCTCAACCTGGCTGGACGGGGGGCTGGTCGCCGGTCGTGTCGTCCAACAGGTCCGGCGACGGCATATCAACGGCCGACGCCCCCTTTCCCTTGGCCTTTCGAGTCGCGCGCGCCTTCGACGCGTCCGCTGCCATTCGCCGCCCGTCGACCGCCGCCGGCACGATGTTCTGGTTGACGCGGAACAGGTTCATCGGGTCGTACTTGCTCTTCACCTCGGTCAGCCGGTCGTAGTTGGGCCCATAGGTTGCCTGGACCCGCTCCTGCCCCTCCTCCATCATGAAGTTGACGTAGGCGCCGCCCGCAGTGTAGGGGCGGAGCGCTTCCCAGTACTTCCTCGCCCACGTGGTGATGGCGTCGGCATTCGACGAGGATCGGGATCGATCCCCGCGATCACCATCGACCAGGTGACGTCGCGGTAGCCCCAGGCGGTCGCGTCCGAGGCGACTCGCCGCACCGCGCCGTCGATGGGATAGAGGTGCATCAGCGAGAGGCCGGTCGGCGGGTTCCCGCCGTACTTCATGTGGATGGCGATCGCCTCGTCGGGCAGCTCCCTGACGAAGTTGCCCTTCCAGTACCACTGGAGGCCCTTGGGGAGGAGCGGGTCGAAGAGCGATTGCAAGGTGGGGAACGGCATCGGGCCGACGTGATCGAAGATGGGCTTGGGCAGCTCGCGCCGGGCCGCGGCGACCACCCGCTCGGCCTCCTCGATCGGACCGGAGCAGCACCAGATCAGCGCGCAGATGTGGCGGTTGTGGATCGCCTCGGGGAACAGGGGCACCGGCGGGACGGTCTTCATGCCGAAGAAGGCGCACACCTCCTCGGGCGCGTTCGGCAGCCAGTCGCGGTACCAGCGCAGCACGTCGGCGGCGTCCTCGGCCGCCCAGAACATCGGGCCGGCGAAGACCGTGCTGACCGGATGAGCCTTGAAGAGGAAGCTCGTGACCACCCCGAAGTTGCCGCCGCCTCCGCGAAGCGCCCAGAAGAGGTCCTCGTGCTTGCGCTGGCTCGCGGTGACGAAGCTGCCGTCCGCGAGCACGACGTCGGCCTCGAGCAGGTTGTCGATGGTCAGGCCGTACTTGCGGGTCAGGTAGCCGTGCCCGCCGCCCAGGGTCAGGCCAGCCACCCCGGTGGTGGAGACGATGCCGGCGGGGACGGCGAGGCCGAAGGCGTGGGCCGCGTGGTCGACGTCACCCTGCGTGCAGCCCGGCTCGACCCGCACCGTCTTCGCAACCGGATCGACGCGCACGCTCCGCAGCGCGGACAGGTCGATCACCAGCCCGTCGTCGCAGCTCCCGAGGCCGGGGCCGTTGTGCCCGCCGCCGCGGATGGCGGTCAGCAGGTCGTTCTCTGCGCCGAAGCGGACGGCCGTGATCACGTCCGCCACGTCGGCGCAGCGGGCGATCAGTCGCGGGTGCTTGTCGATCATCCCGTTGTAGAGGGCTCTCGCCTCGTCGTACATCGCGTCGCCGTGCTCGATCACGGTGCCGCGGAGCCTCTCCTTCAATGCTGTGACGTCCTTCGGATGCAGCATGCTTCAACTCCTTCTTGGAGGCCGGTCCGGTTGATTGGTCAGGCCCGACGCGGGAGGCGCGCCGGAGCACGGTTACAGAGACAGGTTCTCAATTAAGTGAAGATAGGTCGACCGTCGCCTGATGTCAACAGTCGTCGGGCAGGGGAGCCGCGCTCGCGGCGCCTCCACGGGCTTCCGGACTATCAGGAACGGGCAGGCGACAGTACCCGCGTGCTGTCCATCCAGCCGGTGGGCAGTGGCCGTTGGGAAGCACGGAATCGAGGGCCAGCCCCCGCCCGCTTCCGCTTCCCCGCCCGCTTCCGACGGGATCTCCAGGCCTCCCTCGACCCTGCCGCACCCGCGCTCGCGATTTCGGAATCGTGCGCCGGCCACCGCGGCCCAGGCGCGGGCGCGGAAGCGGGATCGAGCGAGCGGAGCGCTACTCGTCGAGAATCAAGTCGACGCGATTCTCCGGCCCTTCCCAGACGCTGACGCTGAGCAGGCGGGCGCCCAGCTCGCCGACGACTGGGGTGAGCCAACCGGCGATGACCTCGGCCAGCCGCTCGGCCGTGGGAGTCGGGACGCCGATCTCGGGGTGGTCGTTGAGGTCGCTGCCGTCGAGGGGTGCGACCAGGCTGGCGAGGGCGTGGTGCACGGCGTGGAAGTCGACGGCGTAGCCCTCGTCGGTGAGCCGGTCGGTGCCGACGCGGACCGCGACCTGCCAGGGGTGAGCGTGGCTCGCCTCGGGCTCGCCGAGGTAGCGGGTCAGGGCGTGGCGCGCGGTGAAGCTCGCCTGGGCATGGACGACCCAGCGGCTCACGGCTCGTCCTCCGCGGTCGCGTCCTGCGGGTCCCGCTCCGGCGTCGCGCCCGCACTGGCGGCGCGCGGCCGCAGCACCAGCCGCTCGCGGGTGACGCGCACCAGCGGGATCGCCGGTTCCTCGATCCCAATGGCCTGGAGCAGCTCCTTGACGGTGGCGGTCGGGCCGTCGTCCTGGCGGAGGCTGAGCTCGACCCGCAGGCGGCCGTCCGGCAGCGGCTCCCACCGCTGCACCGCCGCCGCCAGCGTCGAGGGGAGACCCGAGGGGTCGGCCGGCCAGGCGCCGTTACCGGCCTCACCGACCAGGTAGACGGCCGCGGCCACCAGCTTGCCCAGCGACGGCGCCTGCGGCAGCAGGGCCTGTGCCTGCAGGATCCGCAGCCCGTCCGGCAGCAGCCGGTTCATGGCGTCGACGTGGCTTCCCCGCACCGGCGCGGTGCAGTCCACGTCGAATGCCTCGGCGAGACCCTCATGGCCGACGGCGAGCGCCGGGCCCATCGACAGCCGGATGTGCGGGTTGTACCCCTCGGTGTAGCGGACCGGCACGCCGGCGGCGCGCAGGGCGCGCTCCGAGCAGCGTCCATCACGTTGCGGTGCGACAGGTAGCGGGCGTCGCCGGTCTTGGCGAAGGTGAAGCGGATAGCGCGCGGTAGACCGGGGGCTGGGCGCGCGGCTCGGCGGTCGGGCCGCTTCGCACGCGGCTCGGGGCGCAGCCGGTAGGCCGCGGCCCTGGGCGCGGTCGGCCTCGGCCGGCAGCGCGTCGATCACCGGCAGCGTGCGCTCGGCGAGCTCGATGTCGGCGCCGTCGCCGGGGATGCCGCAGCGCATAGCAGTGCCCCCACTTGCAGTCCTCGGTGGCGATCTCGCGCAGCGCGCGCCGCCACTCGGCCTTGAGGTAGCCCTTGCGCACGCCGGCGTCGATGACGTCCCACGGCAGGACGGCGCCGGTCTCTCGGCCGCCGAGCTCGGCCTCGAGGTCGACGCCGGTCTCGGCGATCGCCTGCCGCCAGGCGCCGAGGCTTGGAGTGCTCGCACCAGCCGTCGAAGACCGCGCCGAGGTTGTGGGCGCGCGCGATGGTCGCCGACAGCCGCCGGTCGCCGCGCGACAGCAGCGCCTCGAGCGCGGACTCCTCGGGCTCGTTCCAGGTCAGCTTGGCGCCGCGGATCCGGCGGAAGCGATCGCGCAGCAGCGCGATCCGCCGCCGCAGCTCGTCCGACGGGGACGAACGGCTCCCACTGGAAGGGCGTCCACGCCTTGGGCACGAAGCAGCCGACCGAGACCTTGACCTCGACCCGCCGCCCGCTGACCCGGCGGCCGGCCCGCAGGATGTCCTCGGTGAGCCTGGCCAGCTCCTCGAGGTCCTCGTCGGTCTCGGTGGGCAGGCCGATCATGGCGTAGACCTTGATCAGCTGCCAGCCGCGCGCGAACGCCACCTCGGCGGCGCGCGACCATGTCGGCGTTCGTGAAGGTCTTGTTGATCACCCGCCGCAGCCGGTCGGAGCCGGTCTCGGGAGCGAAGGTGAAGCCCGACTTGCGGACCGTCGACACCGCGTCGGCGAGCGCGACCGAGAACGACTCGGCGCGCAGCGCTGGGCAGGCGAGACGCGAAACCCGCGCGGTCGCGCAGCCGGTCGGCGAGGTGTCCCGACGAGCGGCTCGATCTGCGAGTAGTCGGCGGTCGACAGGGAGAGCAGGCCGACCTCCTCGAAGCCGGTCTCGTCGACCTGAGCGCTCCATGCGTCTCCACCACTGCCTCGGGATCGTGCTCGCGCACCGGCCGGTACCAGTAGCCGGCCTGGCAGAAGCGGCAGCCCTGGGTGCAGCCGCGCATGATCTCCATGCCGAGGCGGTCCTGGACGACCTCGACGACGGGCACGATCGGCAGCTCGGGCTGGTCGGCCGCGTCGAGCCGCTCCACCCATACCCGGGAGACGGGCATCGGCGCCGCCGGGTCGAGGACCTCCCAGCGCGCGCCGCCGTCCGGCTCGTGGCCCGGTGCCAGCGGTAGAGCTGCGGCACGTAGACGCCGCGGATGCCGGCGAGCCGCCGCAGCGATCTCGATGCGCGCCAGCCCGGCGGCTTCGCGTGGCGGCGACGGCGTCCAGGATCGTCGCGAGCGCACCTCGCCGTCGCCGATCGCGAACGCGTCGAAGAAGTCGGCGACCGGCTCGGGGTTGGCCGTGCAGGGACCGCCGCCGAGCGACCAGCGGGTCGCCCTCGCCGCGCGCCGCGCGCGGCGCGGGATGCCGGCGAGGTCGAGCAGGTAGGGCACGTTGATGTAGTTGAGCTCGCTCTGCAGCGAGATCCCGACGATGTCGAAGTCGCGCGACCGGCCGGTACGACTCGAGTGAGTAGAGGGGCACTCCGCGCTCCCGCATCGCCGCCGCCATGTCCGGCCAGCGGCGCGAAGGAGCGCTCGGCGAGCGCGTCAGGGCGGCGGTTGACGATGTGGTAGAGGATGCGCGTGCCCTGGTGCGACATCCCGATCTCGTACGCATCGGGGAAGGCGAGGAGCGACCCGCACCGCGAGCCGCCTCCCAGTTCTTGCGGATCAGGTTGCGCTCGAGGCCGAGGTAGCGGCCCGGCCCCTGCACCCCAGGAAGAATGCGGTCGAGCGCCGCCCGGAGCTCGTCCTGCGGCCGCAGCTCGCTCATCCACACCTCCACCCCTCGTGTCGGGACCGCTCACCCTACACGAATCTGCCCGACCGCGGTAGGTATTCCTGGCCTTGCCCGCTTCCCCTTCCGCTTCCGCGCCCGTTTCCGAGCGCTCGCTCGCATCGGAGCTGGCGGTTTGCGCAGCTTGGAGACAGCGCTTTGGCTGAGGGTTCGGTGTCACGTTGGAAGCGGAAGGGGGCGTGGAAGCGGGCACGGCGGCGCGCGACCGCTCCCATTCCACGCCCGGGCTGAGGGTGTGGCGTTGCATCAGAAGCGGAAGCGGAAGCGGAAGCGGGCGCGGAAGGGGAGGGGCCTGCTCAGGGCTGGAGCTGACACTTCGACCTGAACACCGCATTCGGGCGCGGAAGCGGAAGCGGGCGCGGAAGCGGGTAGGGGAGTGACCACCAGCCGTCAGGGCCAACTCGTGCCGCTGTGCGTCCCCAGCTTGGATCGACCTCGCTACGCGACCATCTCCTGGGGCGGCCGCTCGAGCTCGGCCACGGCGCGCGCGAGCCGCTTCAGGGCGCGGCCGCGCAGCGGTCCGATCGATCCGATCGGCCGTTCGAGGCGATCCGCGACCTCCTGGTAGCTGAGGCCCTCGACGTAGATCAGCGCCAGCAGGCGGCGGTCCGGCGACCGCAACAGGTCGAGGCCGCGGGAGATGAGCTCGCGGATGTCCTCGTCGTGCTCGGGCTCGTGGAGCTCGAGGTCCTCGAGGTAACGTTCGGCCAGCGTGCGCTCGCGAATCAGGCGCCGGATCCGCTTCTTGGCCTGGTTGATGGCAGTGCCGAGCAGCCAGGTGCGGACATTCCGGATCTCGGCCGCCTTCACGACCAGCTGCAGCATCACCTCCTGGCAGAGGTCCTCGGCGTCCTGCTCGCCGAGACGGAACCAGCGCAGGAAGACCGAGAACAGCATGGCCCGGTAGCTGGTGGCGATTCGCGTGAAGGCGCCCTGGTCGCCGGCCACGAAGGCGGCGAGGAGCTGCTGGCCCTCGGCGTCGCTGAGACGGGCTCCGCGCGAGCCTGGCGCCGGGGCCTCGACCTCGGTGCCGAGGTCGGTCAGGATCCGGGCCAGCGCGTCAATCGACAGCGGCTTGGCGAGCAGCTCGTCGACGCCGGCCTCGGCCGCCTCCTGAGCGATCTCGCTCATGTCCTGGCCCGAGAAGAGCACGACCCTGGACCCGGGCGCGCGGTCGCGCGCCATGCGGGCCACGTCGAGGCCTTCGGTGCCTTGCTCGAGCCGGAGGTCGGTGAGCACGAGCGAGAAGCACTCGCGCTGCAGGTGGTTATCGGCCTCGTCGACGGTGGCAGCCGCGGTGACGGTGGCGCCCTGCTCCTCGAGCACCTGGCCCACGGACTCGCGCACAGCCGGATCGTCGTCGACGAGAAGGACAGTCGGTTTGTGGATGGTCTCCCCGTGCATCGTGGCCTCCCGGGGTCTACGTACGCAGGAAGCGTGCCAGGGCGTGCCGTCGCGGAGGATTGATGCAAGCTCATCATGCTCAGTGACCTCCATGTCGTCGTGGAGATCGACTGCGAGAGGAGGTGAGTGTTCATGTCAAGAATCTGAACACGAATCCTCCCGCGATCACGTCTCGATTGGTGGTGTACACTTCGCCGGATGAGAGTCGTCTTCTTCGGGACCCCTGACTTCGCGGTGCCCTCGCTCGAGCGGATCGCGGCCAGCCGGCATGAGGTCGTCCGGGTGGTGTCGCGGCCCGACAAGCCGGTCGGCCGCGACCAGGTGGTGACGCCGCCGGCCGTGGTGCAGGCCGCGCGCCGTCTCGACCTCGAGGTCTGGCAGCCGCCCTCGCTGAAGGGCGAGCAAGCGGCGCAGGATCTCGCGGCCTTTGCGGTCGATGTCGCCGTGGTGGTGGCTTACGGCCGGCTGATCCCCGAGAAGCTCCTTGCCATCCCGCGCCACGGCTTCGTCAACCTCCACCCCAGCTTGCTCCCGCGACACCGCGGCCCGTCGCCGATCCAGTGGGCGCTGGTGTGCGGCGACCGGACCACCGGCGTGACCACGATGCAGCTCGACGAGGGCATGGACACCGGACCGATCCTCCTCCAGCGGCGGGTGGAGATCGATCGCCGCGACACCGCCGAGCAGCTCGCACCTCAGCTCGCACAGATTGGCGCCGAGCTGCTGGTCGAGACCCTCGACCGCCTCGAGGCCGGGAATCTCACCGCGCGCCCGCAGCCCGAGGACGGCGCCAACCTGACGCCGATGCTGCGGCGCGAGTTCGGCAAGATCGACTGGTCGATGCCGGCGCGCCAGCTGGTCAACCGGCTGCGCGGCTTCACGCCCTGGCCCGGCCTCTACACGGCCTTCCGGGGCAGCCGGCTCAAGGTCTTCGGTCTCGAGGAGGTGGTGCCGCCGCCGGCGGGGGACGAGCAGCCCGGGTCGGTGCTGGTCGCCGACGCGGCGGGGGTCATGGTGCGCTGCGGCCGAGCCTCGGCGGCGCGGATTACCGAGATGCAGCGCGAGGGCCGCCGGCGGATGCCGGCCGACGCCTTCCAGATCGGCGAGCGGGTGAGCCGGGGTGAGCGATTCGGTTGACCGCCAGCTGGCGGCGCGGCTCCTGGTCCGCGTCGAGGGAGGGGCGTACTCGTCGCGGCTGCTCGCGGGCTCGCTGCCGGCCGGCGTGCGGGCGCGAGTCCTCGGGGCGCTGCGCTGGCAGCGGACGCTCGATGCGGCCCTGGCCGCTCCGCTGCGCAAGCCGCTCGACCGGCTCGACCCCGAGGTGCGGGCGGTGCTGCGGGTCGCCCTGCTCGAGGCGGCCGTGCTCGGGGTCCCGGTGGCGGTGGCCACCGACGCCGCGGTGCGGACGGTGCGCCGGCTCGGCAAGAGCTCGGCGGCCGGGCTGGTCAACGCGGTGCTTCGGCGGGCCGCCCCGGCCTGGACCGCGCTGCTCGAGCGGGCGACCCCGGACCTGCGGCTGTCCCACCCGGAGTGGCTCTACCGCCGCTGGCTTTCCGCCTACGGCGCGGAGGCGGCGCAGCGCGCCATGGCAGCGGACCAGGAGCCGGCGCCGGTGTGGGTGTGGTGGCGCGAGGAGCAGGGACGAGCGGACGCCGTCGCGTCCGGCGTCGGGCTGCGGCCCCACCCGTGGTGTCCGGGAGCCTGGTCGGCGCCGGAGCACAACCCGGCCCTGCTCGCCGTGGTGGCGGCGGGGGGCGCTTACGTCCAGGATCCGAGCTCACAGCTGGTCGCGCACCTCGCTCTCGGGATTGCCGGCGCCCACGCGCGCCTGGCCGACGTGTGTGCGGCTCCCGGCGGCAAGCTTGCCCTGTGGCGACGACTCGGCGGCGAGACAACGCCGCTCGCGCTCGACCGGCACCTCGGGCGGCTGCGCCTCGCCGGCCGGCTTCTCGAGCGCGTCGGCGGCGCCGGGCTGGTGGTCGCCGACGCGACGGCCCCACCCTTACCGGCGGGAAGCCGGGACCTGGTGCTGGTCGATGCGCCCTGCTCCGGGACCGGCACCCTGCGCCGGCATCCCGAGCTGCGGTGGCGGCTGCGGCCGGAGTCGATCGTCGAGCTCGGCGCGCTCCAGGCGAGGATCCTCCGCGCGGCCCTCGAGCTCGCGGCGCCTGGTGGCGTGGTCCTGTACTCCACCTGCTCGGTGGAGCCGGAGGAAAACGAGGAGCTCCTCGCCGGTCCCCCGGCGGGCTTCGAGGTGGTCGAGCTGGCAGCGTTGCTGCCCCGGGGAGTTCCGATGGTGCCGACCGCGGCGGGCGGTGTTTGCATCCTGCCCGGTCCCGACGGGGATGGTTTCACCATGCATGCTGTGCGGAGGAGGGGATAGGGGAGTCGGTAGCCGACTTCCGTTCCGCGCCCGCTTCCGACTCCGTTCCCCGTCCGCGTTCCCGAATACTCAACCGCTTCCGCGCCTGCCTCCGCTTCCGATGGGATGGCTCCTCCGCCCACGTGGTAATCACCGTGTTCACCTCGAAAACCGTCTCCTGCATGCGCACGGAACCCGGGCGCGGAAGCGGGCGCGGAAGCGGGTGAGTGGTCCACTGTCTCACGGCCCCACTGCCGAGCCACCAGGGCGACGGGAACGGTTTCGGGAACGGGAACGAATCCGGAAGCGGAAGCGGAAGGCGAAGCGGAAGCGGGTTATTCGGTCTGCGCTGACAACCCCTCGAGTTCCCGCTCGATCGCCTCCCACTCGGCCAGCAGCTCCTGGACCTTGGTGCGCAGCCCCTGCTGCTCCACCTGGAGGACGCGCACCGCGGGGGCTGGGGTCGACTCGAAGAAGCCGTCCTTGCAGAAGCGGGCGTCGATGGCCTCGATCCGGCGTTCGGCCTGGTCGACCGCGGCCGTGGTCAGGTCGCGCCTGAGCTCGAGGTCGCGCCGCCGTCGCTCGGCCGCCCGCGCCTCGGCGCTGCGGAACGGCGGCCGCCGCTCGGTGGAGCGTTCCCGAGACCGGCGCTGCCGGAGCACGACCTGGTCGCTGTCGAGGTGGTCGTCGCCGCACGACGCGAGGTAGTCGTCGTAGCTGCCGTGGTAGTCGTTGAGCCCGCGCTCGGTGATCTCGACGATGCGGGTCGCGAGCCGCGACACGAACCAGCGGTCGTGGGACACGAACACCAGGGTGCCGTCGAAGGCGGTGAGCGCCTCGACCAGGGCCTCGATGGCCTCGAGGTCGAGGTGGTTGGTCGGTTCGTCGAGCACCAGCACGTTGGGCTTCTCGACGCTCGAGGCGCGCGAACAGGAGGCGCGCCGCCTCACCGCCCGAGAGCGAGGCCACCTTCTTCTCGACCTCGTCGCGCGAGAACAGCACCTTGCCGAGCTGGCCGCGGACGAATCCGGTGCCTTCGCCGGCGCAGGCCTCGCCGAGCCACGACTCGACCGTGGCGTCGCTGCCCTCGAGGCGCTCTCGGTGGTCCTGGGCGAAGTAGCCCGGGTACGTCTCGTGCCCCCAGGTGACGGTGCCGGCGTCGGCCGCGAGCTGTCCCATGCCGACCTTGAGCAGGGTCGACTTGCCGATGCCGTTCGGCCCGATGATCGCGAGGCGGTCGCCGCGGCGAACGTGGAGGGTGACGTCGCGCAGCACCTGGTTGTCGCCGAAGGCCTTCGAGATCCCCTCGAAGCTGAGCACCTGCTTGCCGCTGGGACGGCGCTGACTGAAGCGAAAGGTCGGGTAGCGCCGCGACGACTGCGGCAGCCGATCGATCGAGATGCGCTCGATCTGCTTGATCTTGCTCTGCGCCTGGCGGGCCTTGGTGTTCTTGGCGCGGAAACGGTCGACGAATGCCTGGTGCTGGGCGATCTCTTTCTCGCGCTTGGCGATCTCGGCCTCGCGCCGCTCGCGCTCCGCTTGTTTGGCCTCGACGAAGGCGGCGTAGTTGCCGGTGTAGAGGGTCACCGTCTGGTAGTCGATGTCGAGGATGTGCGTCGAGACGTTGTCCAGGAAGCGGTGGTCGTGGGAGATCACCATCGCGCAGCCGGCGAAGCCGGTCAGGAACTTCTCGAGCCACCGGATGGACAGGATGTCGAGGTGGTTGGTGGGCTCGTCGAGCAGCAGGCACTGGGGATCGGCGGCCAGCGCCTGCGCGAGCAGCACTCGCAGCCTGAAGCCGCCGGACAGGGTCGACAGGGGATTGCGGTGGAGGGCGGTCGGGATGCCGAGCCCCTCGAGGATCTCGGCAGAGCGCGCCTCGAAGGCATAGCCGTCATGGCTCGCGATGATGTCTTCGAGATCGGCGTAGCGGTCGCCGTCGAAGCTCGTGTCGGCGCGATCGAGCAGCGCTCCCTTGTCACGGATCGCCTGCCACAGCTCGTGGTGGCCCATCATCGCCACCTCGAGGATCGGCAGCTCCTCGAAGCGGTAGTGGTCCTGCTCGAGGGTGCCCAGCCGGAGCCGCCGCGGCTTCGACACAGCGCCGGCGCTCGGCTCCTCCTGGCCGGCGAGGATCCGCAGGAGCGTCGTCTTGCCCGAGCCGTTGGCCCCGACCAACCCGTAGCGGCAGCCGGGGTTGAGCTGGAAGCCCACGTCCTCGAACAGCGACTGCGCGCCGTACCACTTGGCGAGGCCGGAGACCGCGATCATGGCCGGACAGCTTAGCGGATCGAGGCGACTCGGCAAAGGTGCGGACCCGAGTCGAGAGCCTGACCCCGGGCGTGTACGACGTCGGGCGAGGAAGCGGAAGCGGAAGCGGGCGCGCAAGCGGCCGAACGGACGGTGCGGTCCCGGATCTGGACCCAGACCCGATCCGCGTCAGCCGCGTCAGCTGGCGGAACATCGTCCCGCGTGAGCCAGCGGCCGCCGTCGCGGCCGGGGTCGGCGTCGGCGAGCTCGGTCGAAGGGCCGGGAGTAGACCGCGTAGTCGCCGGAGCCCTCCGGCCAGTACAGCCAGCCAAACTCCTTGGATCCCCGCGACCAGTCCAGCGTCAGCGGGCCGGGAAGGGTGATGCGCCCGGTGTAGGGACGCTCGAGGGCCTCGCCGCCGCCCTGCTCCAGCGACTCGGGCCTGGCGAATCGGCCGTCGGGGCTAGCCACGTACCAGCGATAGGCAACCCGATCGCCGAGCGGCGACAACGCGGTGAGGTGGAGGGCGATCAGGCGCTCGTCACTTCGGACCAGGAGGAAGCGGCCGTAGGGGACGCCGACCGCGTTAGGGGTGGCCGCGACGCTCTCCGCGGTCGGCAGCGCCGGCCGCGGCACGGTGGGGGGACGGGTGCAGGCCGCTCCCGCCGACGCCACAGCCACCACCAGGCCGATCCGAGCCGCCAGGATCCGGAGCTTGCTTTGCACGACCGCCAACACTGTACCAGGCCTCCCGTCGGACGACACCGCGCGGTCGATGCGCGGTATGATGTGCCGGCGCGGGAGTTCCCGCAGGAGGGTTTCATGAGACGTGCAGCTCTGCTTGTCGCGATCGTGGCGCTGACCGCCGTTCCCGCGCTCGCCGGAGAGGGTGACTCGGTCGTCGGGGTGTGGGCCACACCGCTCGGAACCGAGGACGGAGGGGCCCGTATCCAGGTCTACGAGAAGGACGGCAAGTACTTCGGCAAGATCATCTGGCTCGAGATTCCGATCTACCCGGCGGACGATGAGCAGGGCATGGCCGGCCAGGAGAAGGTCGACCGGGAGAACCCGGACGAGAGCCTTCGCAAGCGGCCGATCATCGACCTCGAGATGATGTTCGACTTCGAGTACGCCGGCGACGGCAAGTGGAAGAACGGGACCATCTACGCGCCGGACGACGGCAAGACCTACAAGGGCAAGATGGCGCTCGAGGGCAACGACAGCCTCAGGGTGCGCGGCTTCATCGGGATCTCGCTGCTCGGTCGCAACGAGGACTGGACTCGGGTCAAGGACGCCAGCTGAGCAGTGCCACAGCCGCCGGATCCCCGGCGGCCGCGGAGACGTGATCCTCGCCGCTCGGGAGGGGGGCGGAAGGCAAACCCATGAGCATCGTCGGCACGCTCAAGACCATGGGTCTGACGGACATCTTTCAGTGGCTGGCCAACGGCCGCGTCACGGGAACCCTGATGGTCGCCAACGGCGATGTGGTGAAGTCGATCTACTTCCGCGGCGGCGAGATCGTGTCGTGCAACTCGACCGACCCGAGGGAGTTCCTGGGACACTTCCTGGTCAGCCACGGCTGCATCGGCGAGCAGGAGCTGGCGGCGGCGGTCGGCGAGCAGGACCGCAGCGGCGAGCTCATCGGCAAGATCCTGGTCGACCAGGGAGCGGTCACCCAGGCGGAGCTCCAGCGGATGCTCGCGCTGAAGGCCGAGGAGTCGATCTTCGAGCTCTTCCTGTGGGAGGACGGGCAATTTCGCTTCCTCGAGGGCGAGCTGCCGGCGTACGAGATGGTGCCGATCTCGCTCAACGTGACCTCGGTGACGCTCGAGGGTATCCGGCGAGTCGACGAGTGGGCCCGCATTCGGCATGTCATTCCCTCGGCGCAGTGCGTGCCGGTATCGGTCCGCGACCTGCTGGAGGGGGAGACTGACGAGGCGCGGCGCGCGGTCCTCGAGCAGGTCAACGACGACCGCAGCGTCGAGGAGATCTGCCTGCAGACCCACTCCAGCGAGTACTTCGTGTCCGAGATCCTCTTTCAGAAGGCCTCGAGCGGCCGCCTCAAGGTGGTGCGGCCGCGGGTGGTGGCCGCCCCCGTGGCGGCGCCCGGCAACGCGGCAGCCGAGATGGTGGCGGAGGCCCGCACCCGCCTCGCGGAGCAGGACTTCGAGCAGGCATTGCGGCGGCTGCGGGCCGCCGCCAGCCTCGAGCCTGCCAATCGGGAGCTGTCGCGCGCCATCAAGGAGGTGGAGACAGACCTTCGGGCCAAGCTGCAGGAGGCTGGCGTGGAGCGCGGCGGCGTGCCGGTGCTCGCCGGTAGTCCCGCGGCGTTGGGGGGAGCGTCGCTCTCACCCGAGGAGGGCTTCATCCTGTCGCGGATCGGTGGCGGCGGCGACCTCGGCTCGATCCTCAAGATCTCGCCGCTGCCCGAGCTCGAGGCGCTGGTGGTGTTCTGGAAGCTGACCAAGGCGGGTCTGGTCGTAATCCGCTACCGGTAGGAGCGTGCAGGGCAGAGGCCCCTCGGCGCACGCGGGTCGTAGGCCTCGGGGTGCGTGTGAGGCGTCGCGGTCGCTGGCTGGCCGACGCCCCACGCGCGCCGAGAAGGATGCGCTGCGCGCATCGTGACGGGTGGCTACAGAGACGGAAGCGGAAGCGTGCGTTGTGGGGTAGCCATCCTGGCTGCCCGCGGAAGCGGATCCGGCTTCGTTCTGCGGGCTTCGCCGTGACGAGAGCGGCGCCGTGAACCGGGGTCGGGAACGGCGACCGGGAACGAATCCGGAAGCGGGCGCGGAAGCGGAAGCGGGTGGAGGTCGCTGACCTCCTGCTAGACTCACCGGCCATGGGGCGATTGATCGATCGACAGCGCCAGGCGGCGGCGCGGCAGGCCAAGGACGAGCGCATCGAGCGCATGCGTCGCGAGGCGATCCGGCTGTTCGCCACGCTTCCCTTCGTCGAGGTGACCCTCGATGCCATCGGGCAGAGCGCCGGCGCCAAGCGGGGCGTCGCGTCGATGTACTTCGGCAGCAAGGAGCAGCTCTTTCTGCTCCTGCTCCGTGAGGAGCTCGAGCGCTACTACGTGGAGATCACCGACGGCCTCGCGGCGCAACGGAGCTGGCTGTCCGACGCCGCCCTCGCGCGGCTGCTCGCCGGTAGGCTCGCCGGCCGCCTGCCGCTGTGCCGGCTGCTCGCGCTGGCGCCGATCGTGCTCGAGCAGAACGCCGAGATCATGGAGGCCGACCGCTTTCTGCGCTGGCAGCGCGGCAGCATGGCCGAGCTCGGCCGGGCGATCGAGGGCCGGGGTCGGGGCCTCGCTCCCGGCGACGGGCTGCGGCTGCTGCTGCGCCTGCAGCTGACCGCGGCGGCGATGCATCCCCTCGCCGATCCCAGGGGCAGCCTGGCGGTCAACATCCACGACCCGGACTTCGCCGACTTCAGGGTTGACCTGCCCGCCGAGCTCGAGCGCCTCGCGCTGTCAGTGCTCGGCGCCGCGCGGCGGGAGCGCCGCAGCGCTGCGCCCGCAACGGAGCGCTGAGCCCCGGCGCTGTGGGCGTCTGCGAGGTGCCGCCGGCGGCGCCTACGGCGAGTGACCGGCTGCCGGTCGGGCGAGCTCCTTCAGCTCGGCGAGGTAGCGCTTGCAGCAGGCGATCGGATCGCCCCGCTCACGATCCGGCGGCACCCGGCCGTAGTACTGGTCGAGAAAGTCAGCGGTGTCGCTCCAGATCGTCTGCATGACGCCGGCGAAGCGCTCGCGCATCTCGGGAGTCGACGTCCTGCGGGCGGCGAGGGTGGCGCGGATGTGGTCGGACGCGACCTCTCCGAACTGCCATGGGCAGCTCACGACCGTGAGGCCCTTGACCGCGAAGTAGGGAGCGGTGGGGTCGGCGCGCTCGTAGTGCCAGTCCGCGATGACGACATCCTTCGGGATGAGGTCGACCGCCCGGTGGGTGTTGTTCATGCTCGCTTCCCACATCCCGATCCCGGTGGTCTTGCCGTCGATCAGGCGGTCGCCCCAGATCCACAGCTCGGCGCCCCGCGACGCCAGGTGGTTGCGGATCGCCGTGACTTCGCCGGCGAAGAGTTCTGCCGGGTCGCGGCCGGCGCAGCGCGGGCACTTGGCGTCGGCGATGTAGAAGACCTCGTCCATGCCGGCGTGGAAGGCGTCAGCCTCGAAGGCCTCGAGCAGCTCGTCGATCAGCGGGAACACCACCGCGTGGACCTGCGGGTGGAGGGGGCAGTAGCTCTTGCAGTACAGCCCCTCCGGGTTCGGCCACACGTAGTCTTGAGGCATGGCGATATGGGGCGTCTCGTCGAGCTCAGGGTAGACCCGGAGCAGGCCGGTGAGCTCCTCCTCCCAGGACTGGTGGCCGAGCAGGTTGATCTGGGGGATCACCCGGATTCCCCCGCGCCGGCAGGCCTTCACGATCTTCTTCACCTGCTTCTCGCTCAACGCCACGTCGTCACGCAGCTCGGGGTGGGACCGGTACTCGAAGTTGTAGTCGACCCGCAGCACGAGGGTGTTGATCGAGGCCGGCACGAGCTCCTGCTCGATGAAGTCGATGAAGGCATCGACGCCGTCCGGGAGCGGCGCCGCGATGCAGAAGCCGCGGACAGGGAGCGCGTCCTCGGTGCTCCCGTCCGGCGCGGCCGCGAGGGCGAGTGCTGCAGCCACGGCTGTGGGGATCAGCGTGAGCAGGATGCGATGGCGTGTCATCGTCGTCCCTCCGTCTCGTCCGGGCGGCCGCCTCACCAGGTGAGGGTGACCTTGGTCAGCCCGCGCGGGCCTTCGGTGTCGTAGCCCTTGGCCCGCGTCAGGTGGTAGCAGAGCAGCTGCGCCGGGATGATCGCCGGGATCGGCGAGATCCACTCGGGAAGCTCGGCCGGCAGCGCGAGCGGCGTGTGAGCGAGCTCGAGCGAGCCGGCGTCGTTGGAGATCGCGAGCAGCTCGACCGCCTGCTCGTCGACGAGCCGCGCAAGCAGCGGGCGGATGCTATCGGCCATCCTGCCCGCGACGACCACCGCGAACACGGGGAAGCCGCGGCTCGCGAGCGCCACCGGGCCGTGCTGAAAGTCGGCCGACGAGTACGGCTCGGCCGCCACGTAGGCCAGCTCCTTGAGCTTGAGGGCCCACTCGAAGGCCGTGGCGTAGTTGTAGCCGCGGCCGAGCACCACTCCTTGCGACATGTAGCGGTAGCGCGCCGCGGCGGCGGCGACGGTGTCCTCGAGCGCCAGCGCCTCCGCGATCAGGGACGGGGCGCGAGTCAGCCACTCCTGCTGCTCGACCTTGCCGGACAGCGCGGCCGAGATCATGGCGACCGCGACCAGCTGGGTGGTGTAGGTCTTGGTCGCGGCGACGGCCAGCTCCGGCCCTGCCATGGTGTCGATGACCAGCTCGGCCCCGACGGCGAGCGGCGAGTCCGGATCGTTGGTGATGGCGAGGGTGAGGGCACCCTGGCGGCGCCCTTCCTGGACAACGCTCACGATGTCCGGGGACTGGCCGGACTGCGAGATGCCCACGACCAGCGCGTCGCGGATGTCCGGCGGAGTTCCGTAGACGCTGAACAGGGACGGGGTGGCGAGCGCCACCGGAAGCCCGTTGTGGGCCCCCCACAGGTACTTCGCGTAGAGCCCGGCGTTGTCGGAGCTGCCCCGTGCGGCGATGTAGACGAGGCCTGGCCCCCGCACGCGAACCCGGCGTGCAAGCTCGGCGACCACGTCGGCTTGACCGTCGAGCAGGCGGGCGACGGCGGCCGGCTGGTCGAGGATCTCGTCCCTCAGGCCCATGGGCGCCTCCGCGGACGGCCCGGTCTCGGTCTGCCGGGTCGGTGCTGGTCCATGCTCATGGTCGGTGCTGCAACCTCGCCGGCCGGGAGTATATCTCGTGGCAGAACGCCGTGCCGGTCCAGACACCGCATCGTTCAGAGCGCGCCCGCCTTGTCTTTCTCGTCCCGGCCGGGGTATCAATGTCACAATGTGGCGTCGCCCAGCCGGAGGTGCTCGATGGAATCGCACGGAGCCTCGTCCCGTTTGCGCGTCTCGGCAGCAGCAGGCTGTGCCCTCCTCGCTCTCACGTCCTGCGCCCGGCACGAGCCACCCGTGACGGCCGCACGGGTGCTCGCTGACGGGTGGCGGATCCGCGCGGCGGCCGAGGTCACGGCTGACGGTGCGGCACTGTCGGTGCCGGGGTTTGACGCGAGCGGCTGGGTTGCAACCTCGGTGCCCGCGACGCCGATGGCCGCGCTCGTCGCCAACGGCGCCTATCCGGACCTCTACGTCGGGACCAATCTGGAGAAGGTCGCGACCGAGCAGTTCGCCGGTCCGTGGTGGTACCGGACCGAGTTCGAGCTCGGCGAGCGTGAGGCCGCTGGCACGGTGCGCCTCGTCTTCGAGGGCATCAACTACCGCGCGAACATCTGGCTCAACGGCGCCCGGCTGGCCGCGGCCGACGAGATCGTCGGCGCCTTCCGGGTGCACGAGCTCGACCTGACCGGCCGCGCGCAGCCCGGCGTCAACGTGCTCGCGGTGGAGGTCCTCCCGCCGCAGCCCGGCGACTTCACGATCGGCTTCGTCGACTGGAACCCGCGCCCGCCCGACCGCAACATGGGCCTCTGGCGCCCGGTGGTCCTCCGGCTGACCGGCGCGCGTGTCGCGTGGACGAGGTCTTCGTCCGCTCGGACGTCGACCTCGAGTCGAATGCCTCTGCGCGAGCTCGCGGTCGAGATGCTCGTCACCAACCACGAGGACGAGGCGGTCACGGCGACTGTCAGGGGCGAGCTCGAGGGAGCGGCCTTCCAGACCGAGGTCGCCCTCGAGCCGCGGCAGCACACGGTCGTGCGCTTCACCGCTGAGGAGCACCCGCTGCTGCGGCTCGAAGCGCCGCGGCTGTGGTGGCCGCACACCCTCGGCGAGCCCGAGCTCTACTCGCTGCGGGTGACGGCCTTCGTCGGCGACCGCGTGTCCGACGCGACCGACGTCACCTTCGGCGTGCGCGAGGTCGGAACCTACTTCAACGAGCAGGGCCACCGTGGCTTCACGGTCAACGGCAAGCCGGTCCTGATCCGCGGCGGCGGCTGGGTCGACGACCTGCTGCTGCTCTGACACTCCGGAGAAGCTCGAGGCCGCAGGTCGCCTACGTCAAGCACATGGACCTCAACACCATCCGGCTCGAGGGATTCTGGGGGTCGAGCCAAACGCCTCTACGACATCGCCGACCGCGAAGGCATGCTGATCATGGCCGGGCTGGAGCTGCCAGTGGGAGTGGGAGGACTACCTCGGCAAGCCGGTCGACGAGAACTACGGCGGCGTGCTCCTGCCCGAGGAGCATGGCGCTGGTCGCCGCGTCGCTCGGCGACCAGGTGCGCTAGCTGCGCAACCACCCGAGCATCTTCATCTGGGTGCTCGGCGAGCGACTGCTGCCCCACCCCGACCTCGAGCGGCGGTATCGCCGCGGTGCTCGGCGACGCCGACACCAGCCGGCCGCCGCTGGTGTCGTGCGGCTGGCTGGAGAGCGAGGTGAGCGGTCCGAGCGGGGTCAAGATGAACGGCCCCTACGACTGGGTGCACGCCGCGGCTACTGGTACGAGGACCGCGAGCGTGGCGGCGCCTACGGCTTCAACACCGAGACCGGCCCCGGCCCGCAGCCGCCGCCGCTCGAGAGCCTCAAGCAGATGATCCCGCCCGAGCACCTGTGGCCGATCGACGAGGTCTGGGACTTCCACTGCGGCCGCAACGAGTTCAACCAGATGAAGCGCTACGTCGACGCCCTCGACCGGCGCTACGGGCCGTCGGACTCGGTCGAGGAGTTCCTGCGCAAGGCGCAGGTGGCCAAGCTACGAGGCGATCCGGCCGATGTTCGAGGCCTTCGCGGTCAACCGGCCGCTGACCACCGGGGTCATCCAGTGGATGCTCAACGCGGCGTGGCCGGAGATGTACTGGCAGCTCTACGACTACTACCTGATGCCCAACGGCGCCTTCTACGGGACGCGCGCCGCCTGCCGGCCGCTGAGCCTCGCCTACAACTACCACGATCGCACCGTCCACCTCGTCAACGACACGCTCGCGCGCCGGGACGTGGTTGCGACCGTGCGCGCCCTCGATCTCGGCGGCCGCGAGTTCGAGACCACGACGCACGAGGTCGCCATCGACGGTGGGAGCTCGTCAATGCTGCTGTCGCTCGCCCACCTCGAGCCGCCGACGCCGGTCTGGTTCCTCGACCTGCGGCTTGCCGACCGCGAGGGCCAGGAGGTCTCTCGCAACTTCTACTGGCTGTCGACGACCGAGGACGTGCTCGACTGGGAGAACAGCCAGTGGTTCGTGACCCCGACCAAGGGTTTCGCGGACTTCACCGCGCTCGATCAGCTGCCCGAGGTCGACGCTCGAGGTCGCGGCGGCGGTCGAGCGGCCGGCCGCCGACCTGGAGATCGCGGTCCGGCTGACCAACCCGACCGACGCCGTCGCCTTCTTCATCGAGCTGCGCTGGTCGGCAATGCGCGCGACGAGTCCTACCTGCCGGTGCTGTGGGACGACAACTACCTGACGCTGCTCCCGGGCGAGGAGCGGTTGGTGCGGGCGCGCGTGCCTCGAGCCGGCGCGCTCGACGGCGCGGCGGTCGTGGCTCTCCGGCTGGAACGTGCCCGAGACCGCGGCGGCCCTGGCAGCTGGATCGATCACAACCGGCCGACAAGGCTCGAGCTGAAACGAGAGTGAGGCACCGCCCGACGGTGCAGAACGAGGGGTGAACGCATGAAGCGCAGCATGGCCATCGTCCTGCTCGTGTTCCTGATCTTCTTCGTGATCTCGTTCCTCACCAACATCCTCGGGCCGCTGGTGCCGGACATCATCAACGGGCTTCAGCCTGAGCCTGACGCTGGCCGGCTTCCTGCCGTTCTCGTTCTTCGTCGCCTACGGCGTGATGTCGATCCCGGCCGGGATGCTGCTCGAGCGCTTCGGCCAGAAGCCGGTGCTGGTGTCGGCGCTTCGTGCTCGCGTTCGCGGGCTCGTTCCTCTTCGCCACGCGTCCCGACCTATCGCGGTGGCGCTCGTCTCGCTGTTCACGATCGGCATCGGCATGACCATGCTGCAGGTGGCGATCAACCCGCTGCTGCGGGTCGCCGGCGGCGAGGAGCACTTCGCCTTCTTCTCGGTGATGGCCCAGCTCGTGTTCGGCTCGGCGTCGTTCCTGAGCCCGTACGTCTACTCCTACCTGGTGACGCGGCTGCAGGGATACGCGGGCGGCGGCGACGTGCTGGTCGACGCGCTCGCCGGCGTCGTCCCGCCGACGCTGCCGTGGGTGTCGCTGTACTGGGTCTTCACGGTGGTCACCGCGGTCATGGTCGTGGTGCTCGCGCTCGGTCCGGCTGCCCAGGGTCGAGCTCACGGCCGAGGAGCGGCCGGGGGCCTGGGCGACGCACCGCGCAGCTGCTTCGGCAAGCGCGTACGTGCTGGCTGTTCTTCTTCGGCATCTTCGCCTACGTCGGCACCGAGCAGGGGGTCGCCAACTGGATCTCGAAGTTCCTGCAGATCTACCACGGCGTCAACCCGCAGGTGGAGGGCGCCGCGCGTGGTGTCGCACTTCTGGGGGCTGATGACCGCCGGCTGCCTGCTCGGGCTCGTGCTCCTCAAGCTGTTCGACTGCCGCCGGGTGCTGGTCGCGTTCAGCGTCGCCGCGATGGTCAGCCTCGCGGTCGGCGCTCGGCCGGCACCGGCGTCGATCTCGCGCCATCGCCTTCATGGCTGGTCGGCTTCTGCCTGTCGGTGATGTGGTCGATCGTCTTCTCGCTCGCGCTCAACTCGCTCGCCGAGCACCACGGGACGTTCTCCGGGATCCTGTGCACCGGCATCGTCGGCGGCGCCGTCGTGCCGCTGCTGGTCGGCGCAGATCGGCGACGCGCTCGGCCTGCGCGCCGGCATGCACCTCGCTCTTCCTGACGCTCGCCTACATCCTCGGCATCGGGCTTCTGGGCGAAGCCGCTGGTCAACAACGCGACGGTGAGCTTCCGCGAGCTGCTGGCGAGCCTGCGGCCGCGGCACGGCGGAGGCGCTCGCGAGCGGGCGAGCGAGCGAGGAGGTCAGGGCGCGAGCGAGCGACGATCATCGGCGTGGACCTCGGCGGCACCAAGCGTCCAGGTCGGCGCGGTCGCAGGGCGGGGTGGTCGCGCGCGCGCGAGCGCGGCCGATCTCGGCGGCGCCGCCGAGGAGGTGGTGCTCGACGAGATCTTCGCGGCGATCGCCGAGGTCGCTCGACGGCGGTGGTCGGCATCGGCTGCGGCGTGCCGAGCGTGGTCGACGTCGAGCGCGGCATCGTCTACGACGGTCGAGAACATCCCGTCCTGGCGCGAGGTCCCCCTCAAGGACGGCGCTCGAGGCGCGCTTCGGCGTGCCCGGCGTACGTCAACAACGACGCCAACGCCTTCGCCGTCGGCGAGCTGCACTTCGGCAGGGGCGCGGCCTTCCGCGACATGGTCGGGGTGACGCTCGGGCACCGGCCTCGGCTCCGGCGTGATCATCGACGGCCGCCTGTACAGCGGCGCCAACTGCGGCGCCGGCGAGATCGGCTCCATCCCGTACCGCGACGCCACGATCGAGCACTACTGCGCGGGCCGCTTCTTCCAGCGCGAGGCCGGCGTCGGCGGCGACGTCGTCTTCGAGCGCGCGCGAGCGCGGCGACGCCGCGGCGGTCGCGCTCTTCCACGCGCTTCGGCCGCGAGCTCGGCCAGGCGGTCATGATCGTCCTGCTACGCCTACGACCCCGAGCTGGTGTCTTCGGCGGCTCGATCAGCGCGCGCCTTCCGCGTTCTTCGAGGCCGGGATGCGCGAGCGGCTCGCGGACTTCGCCTACCAGCACGTGCATCGAGCGGCTGGTCATCGAGCGCAGCGAGCTCGCGGACGTCGCGCTGCTCGGCGCCGCGGCGCTGTACGTCGACGCGATGGCCCGGCGCGGGCGGACGGGAGGTGTTCGGCATGACGGCCGCTCGTCGCAGGCACGGAATGGCTCGTGGTGGCGGCGCTGGCCGCCGCGGTCGCTCGCCGGCGGCTGCGGATCGACGGGAGACGACGAGCTGAGGCCGCGAGCCGAGCGGTCGCTCGGCGCCGGCTTCCGCTTCTCGGCCTACGGGCCCGAGCGAGACCCGGGCGCCGCGGTACTGGGCTGCGCGTCGGCCAGGAGATGGCGGCGCGCTTCGACGGCGCGGTGCCCGAGACGATCTGGATCGTCAGCCGGCTCCACGGCGACGGCACCGAGCTCAACTTCCCGGCGCAGCCGACGAGCCCGCTGATCACCGCGGCGCGAGGAGGACCACAACGAGGCCGCCCTCGAGCTCTTCGACCGCCACGGCTTCCGGGTCTGGCTGCAGGTCGAGCCCGGCCACGCGCCGGTCGAGGAGCTCATCGACCTCGTGCTCGAGCGCTACGGCAACCACCCGAGCGTCGTCGGCTTCGGCATCGACGTCGAGTGGTACCAGTCGACCGAGCGGCCCGAGGGCAAGCCGGTCACTGACGCGGAGGCGGCGGCGTGGCTCGCGGCGATCCGCAGCCACGACCCCGACTACCGGCTCTTCCTCAAGCACTGGGAGGCGGCCAAGCTGCCGCCGACGCTGCGCGACGGGCTGCTGTTCATCGACGACAGCCAGATCCTGCCCTCGCTCGACGCCATGGTCGCCGAGTTCGCCGAGTGGGGCCGCAGCTTCGCGCCGGCGCCGGTCGCCTTCCAGTTCGGCTACCCCTCGGACCGGCCGTGGTGGCGGCAGCTCGACGACCCGCCGCGCGACATCGGCCAGGCGATCCTCGCCGCGGTGCCGAACGCGGCCGGGCTCTGATCTGGGTCGACTTCACGGTGCTCGACGTCTTCCCGCCCGGCCCGGAAACCGGGTTCGCGCGCCCGGTGCGGCGTCGCCGGCCAACGGCTACGACCCGACGCCGCGGCCGATCGTCGGGGTCAAGATCTACGACTTCGAGGGCGATCTCGAACCGCTGTTCGCCGCGTGGCGGGAGCTCGGCATCACGCTCGTCTTCGCGAGCGAGCGAGCTCGCCTCGCGCGACGGACTTCCGCGAGCTCGCCGCGGAGGCCGGCATCGAGGCTCTTCGTGATCTTCCCGGTGCTCTACGCGCCGGAGGCGCTCGCGGCGGACCCCGGCCTCTCCGCGGTGACCGCCGACGGCAAGCCGGCGAAGGACGACTGGGTGGAGTTCGCCTGCCCGTCGCGGGAGGAGTTCCGGCAGCGCCGGGTCGACGAGGCGGTCGAGCTCGTGCGCCGGCTGCGGCCGGACGGCCTCAGCCTCGACTTCATCCGCCACTTCGTGTTCTGGGAGATGGTCGCGCCGGACGCCGACCCGGCCGGCCTGCCCGACGCCTGCTACTGCCCGCACTGCCTGCGGCGCTTCGCCGCGACCTTCCCAGCGGCCGCCGGCTGCCGGTCGACGATCCGGTCGCCGCCGCGGCCTGGATCCGCGCCAACGCGGCGGCGGAGTGGGCCCGCTTCAAGCAGGAGACGATCTCGTCGCTGGCGTGGCAGATCATCCAGGCCGCCAAGGCGGTCAAGTCGAACCTCCGGGTCAACCTCCACGTCGTGCCCTGGCGCACCGACGACTTCGACGGCGCGATCGCGCGGATCGCCGGCCAGGACCGGGCGACCCTCGGCCGCCTCGCCGACTTCCTGTCGCCGATGTGCTACTCGCTCATGCTCTACCGCCCGCCGGAGTGGATCGCGTCGGTGGTCCGCGACGTCGCCGAGGCCGGGGACTGCCCGGTGCTGCCGAGCATCCAGGTGGCGCCGGCCTACCGGGAGGAGACGCTGTCGGCCGAGGAGTTCGAGGCCAGCCTGCGCGCCGCGCTCGAGCCGCCCTCGGCCGGCGTCGTGTTCTGGAAGTGGGACGACATCGCGGCCGACCCCGCGAAGGCGGAGGTCATCCGGAGGGTGCTGCAGAGGCACGGTCGCCCGCGGCCTCGCGCCCGCTTCCGTCTCCGGATTCCGTATTGAACCGCTGAGCACGCAGAGCACGCAGAGACGCGCCGCTCGCATCCGCCACCTCTCCGCGCCCTCCGCGGCTTCGACGCCGTTCGACCCGGCACGACGCGACGCGCGCACGACGGAGCGAGAGCGGTGGGCCGCCCTCGATCCGCCACCGACTCACCGCGGAGAACGGCTCACCCCGCTGAATTCCACACGGAGATCGCTGACCGCGGCGAGCAGGTCGAGTGTACTCTGCGCCTCGCGGTCTCGCGCCGAACATCTGCTCGGGCGCGGACGCGGACGCGGAAGCGGAAGCGGCGCGGCTAGGTCCGGCACTCGATCTCGACCGTCGAGCCGGACGGCGCCCACGGCACCAGGGTGCCGTCGATCGCCTTGCCGTTGACCGTGAGCCGCGGCGTCGCGCTGCTCGCGGCTGTTCATGACTCGGATCCGGTACACGGCGCCGCGGCAGCGCCGGGTGACGGTGAAGTGCGGGATCTCCGCCCCGATGCAGGGCGCGACCCGCAGCCCGTCGAGCTCGGGGCGGACGCCGAGGATGTGCTGGGCGATGGCCACGAAGTTCCAGGCCGCGGTGCCGGTGAGCCAGGAGTTCTTGGCCTCGCCGTGGCGCGGCCGCGTCCTTGCCGGCGATCATCTGCGCGTAGACGTAGGGCTCGGTGCGGTGGACCTCGCTGATCTCCTCGAGGTAGGCGGGCGCGATCTTCCTGTAGTAGTCGAACGCCCGGTCGCCGCGGCCGACCACGGTCTCGGCGATCATGATCCACGGGTTGTTGTGGCAGAAGATGCCGGCGTTCTCCTTGTAGCCCGGCGGGTAGGACGAGATCTCGCCCAGCTCGACGTGGTAGCGCGTGTAGGCCGGCTGGTTGAGCACGATGCCGTAGCGGGTGTCGAGGCGCTCGCTTGACCGAGTCGAGCGCCTGCCGCGCCGTGCCCGTCGCCGACGCCGATCCCGGCCATGACGCAGAAGCCCTGCGGCTCGATGAAGATCTGGCCCTCGTCGCACTCGCGGCTGCCGACCTTGTGGCCGAAGAAGTCGTAGGCGCGCAGGAACCACTCGCCGTCCCAGCCGTGCTCGAGGACGACCTGCTCCATCCGGGCAGCGTGCTCGCGCGCGCGCGGCCGCCTCGTCGGCGAAGCCCGATCGCTCGGCGAGCTCGGCGTAGTCGCGGCGCGGCGTGGACGAACAGGCCGGCGATGAACACCGACTCGGCGGTGCGGCCCGTCGCGGTTGCGCGGTGGTCTGGAAGGACTCGTCCGGGGTCTCGGAGAAGCAGTTGAGGTTGAGGCAGTCGTTCCAGTCGGCGCGGCCGATCAGCGGCAGGCCGTGCGGGCCGAGGTTGTTCAGGACGTGGTGGAAGGAGCGCCGCAGGTGCTCGAACAGCGGCGCGGTGTCGCCGGGTCGTTGTCGAAGGGCACGTGCTCGTCGAGGATCGCCGAGGTCGCCGGTCTCCTTGATGTAGGCGGCGACGCCCACGATCAGCCACAGCGGGTCGTCGTTGAAGCCGCAGCCGATGTCGTTGTTGCCGCGCTTGGTCAGCGGCTGGTACTGGTGGTAGGCGCTGCCGTCCGGCGAACTGGGTGGCGGCGATGTCGAGGATGCGCTCGCGCGCCCGCGCCGGCACCAGGTGGACGAAGCCGAGCAGGTCCTGGTTGGAGTCGCGGAAGCCCATGCCGCGGCCGATGCCGCTCTCGAAGTAGGAGGCGCTGCGCGACATGTTGAAGGTGACCATGCACTGGTACGGGTTCCAGATGTTGACCATCCGGTTGAGGCGCTCGTCCGGGGAGTCGAGCACGTAGGTCCCGAGCAGGCCCGGCCCAGTAGTCGCGCAGCTCGGCGACCGCGGCCGTCGACCTGCGCGGCTGCGGCGAAGCGCGCCAGCAGCGCGCGCGCCGCGCGTCTTGTTGACGACGCCCGGCCGCTCCCACTTCTCGCCGACCGGGTTCTCGACGTAGCCGAGGACGAAGACGAGCCGGCGCGTCTCGCCGGGCGCGAGCGACCACGTCGAGCTGATGCGAGCCGATCGGCGCCCAGCCGCTCGCCACCGAGCTCGCGCGACCGGCCGGCGAGCACGACCTCGGGCTCGTGCAGCCCGTTGTAGCGCCCGACGAAGATCTCGCGGTCGGTGTCGAAGCCGGCGATCGGCGGCGTTCACGCCGAAGAAGGCGTAGTGGTTGCGCCGCTCGCGGTACTCGGTCTTGTGGTAGATGGCGCTGCCCTCGACCTCGACCTCGCCGGTGGAGAAGTTGCGCTGGAAGTTGGTCATGTCGTCCCAGGCGTTCCACAGGCAGAACTCGACGAACGAGAACAGCCGACAGGGGCTTGGGCCTCGCCGTGGTGTTGGTCAGGCGTCAGCTGGTGGACCTCGGCGGTCTCGCCGAGCGGGACGCAGCACCAGCTGCCTCGGCCAGGATGCCGTTGCGCTCGCCGGTGATCCGGGTGTAGCCGAGGCCGTGCCGACACTCGTAAGCGGTCGAGCTCGGCCTTGACCGGCATCCACGCCGGCGTCCAGACGTCGTCGCCGTCGCGGATGTAGAAGTAGCGGCCGCCGACGTCGGTCGGGACGTTGTTGTAGCGGTAGCGGGTGAGCCGCCGCAGGCGCGCGTCGCGGTAGAAGCAGTAGCCGCCCGCGGTGTGCGAGATCAGCGAGAAGAAGTCCTCGGTGCCGAGGTAGTTGATCCAGGGGTAGGGCGTGCGCGGCGTCGTGATGACGTACTCGCGGGCCTCATCGTCGAAGTGTCCGAATCGCATGGCGCCCTCCCGCACGGAGCCTACCATGCACGAGCGGATGAGCTTCGTCGGGGAGTACGATCAACGAGTGACTCGGACTCATAGGTCTTGCGAGGTTGTGATACCTGGCACCGGACTTTGGCACCGAACTTCTCGCTGACGCCGGCCATGGTTCTGACGAGACATCGAACCGGCGGAATGGCGGGCCTGGCGCCAGTGGAAGCGGGAGAATGGAGCACGACGGCGAAGGCTGTCGAAAGGGGAACCACATGACGCTCGGGATCGACCTCACGGATCGGGTGGCCGTGGTGACGGGTGCGAGCGGCGAGCTCGGCCGGGTGATCGCCCGCACCCTGGGCCGGGCCGGCGCCGCGGTGGCGCTGCACTACTTCCGGGGGGAGGAGCGGGCCGCGGCCCTGCTCGCGGAGCTGCAGTCGAGCGGCGTGCGGGCCATGACCGTCCAGGCGGACGTGACCTCGATGGCATCGGTCGAGGCGATGCGCGACGCGGTGGCGGCCGAGCTCGGGACCGCCGACATCATCGTCGACAACGCGGTGATCCAGTACCGCTGGCAGCCGGTCCTCGAGCAGCCGATCGAGGACTTCGAAAGCCAGTTCGCCTCCTGCGTCCTGCACAGCGTGCACATGGTCAAGGCCTTCGCGCCGGGGATGATCGCGCTCGGCCGCGGCCGGGTGATCGGGATCAACACCGAGTGCGCCATGCAGTGCTTCGAAACCCAGGCCGCCTACGCGGCCGGCGAAGCGGGGGATGGACGGGCTGTTTCGGGTGCTCGCCCGCGAGCTCGGCCCGCACGGGATCACGGTCAACCAGGTGGCGCCGGGGTGGATGGTCTCCGACCGCCACCGCACAGAAGGCACCGAGCGCCAGCCGGAGTACGAGGCCGCGGTCCCGCTGCGGCGGCGGGGATCGGATCAGGACGTCGCGAACGCGGTGGCGTTCCTGGCGTCGGACCTGGCCGGCTTCATCACCGGCGCCTTCATCCCGGTGTGCGGCGGCAACGTCATGCCGGCGATTTGAGAGCGGATAGCGGATAGCGAATGGATGGCCGGAGTGGGGCAGTGGGGCAGTGGCTCTGGGTACTTCGCTCCGGCCCGTCTCCGCTCCGTGCCCGACCGTCGGGGCAGTGAGGCAGTGGGTAGGGCCACTCCGCTTCCGCGGCCGCTTCTGCAATGCAGAACCGGAATCTGAACCGCCGAGCACGCGGAGGACGCGGAGGAGGTTGGCTGGCCATTTGAACCGCCAAGGCGCGAAGTGCGCGAAGCAGTCTTCTTGGCTTTCCTTGCGTTGTCTTCGCGCTCCTGGCGCTCTTAGCGGTTCATTCGTGGGTGGGGGGTGACCGTCCCCGTTCCAGAGACTCGGTAGCCGAGTCTCGGCGGGCAATCGGCGGCGCGGAAGCGGCTATGCTGGAGGGCGGAGGGTCTGGTGCGCGCAACCATCTGGCTCGTTGTAGCGCTGCTCTCCTCGTCGCTCGCCGCCGAGGCGGCGTCGAGCGCCGCGGCACCGCTGGTCCCGGCCGGCGACGGTTTCCATGTCGTCGGCCGAAGGCTCTTCGACCACTGCGGCGAGGAGGTCGTGCTGCGCGGCATCAACAAGATGATCATTTGGATGGACATCGACGGCGACCCGTCGTGCTCCGAGATCGCGAAGACCGGCGCCAACGCGGTGCGCATGGTCTGGCTGATGGAAGGCACCCCGGCCCAGCTCGACGAGGCGATCGGCAACTGCGTCGCGGCGGGGCTCATCCCGCTGATCGAGCTGCACGACGGGATCGGCGACTGGTCGATGCTGCCCGCGCTGGTCGACTGGTGGACCTCACCCGAGGTCCTCGCCGTCATCGCGAAGCACCGCCGCCATCTGCTGATCAACATCGGCAACGAGGTCGGCGACGCGTCCGTGACCGACGACGAGTTCCGCGAGGGCTACCGGGAGGCGGTGCAGCGGATGCGGGCGGCCGGCATCCACGTGCCGCTCGTCATCGACGGCACCGACTGGGGAAAGAACATCGACGTGCTGCAGTCCGAGGGGCCGGCGCTGATCGAAGCCGACCCTGACCACAACCTCATCTTCTCGATCCACATGTGGTGGCCGCGGATGTGGGGCTACACCGCGCAGACCGTGATCGACGAGCTCGCCGAGTCGGTGGCGATGGAGCTGCCGCTGATGGTCGGCGAGTTCGGCAACCGGTGGAACATGACGCCGTCGGGGCAGATCCCGTACCTGACGATCCTCGAGCAGACCGACCTCCAGGACGTCGGCATGTTCCCGTGGGAGTGGGGCCCCGGCAACATCCCCCAGACCTGGCTCGACATGACCACCGACAGCAGCTACGACACTCTCTTCGGCTGGGGGCTCGAGGTCGCGGTGACCCACCCCTCGAGCATCGCCAACACTGCGGTCCGGCCGTACTCGATGGTCACGGGACGGTGTGCCTCACCGGCGCTGAGGAGGCCGGCAGGGCGGTTGGTTCCGGGTCCGTAGGCTCGCCCGCTTCCGCGCCCGCACACGCTTCCGGGGAAGATCGAGGACAGTCGGCTCGATGCTGACCCTCGCCCGCTTCCGCGCCCGCTTCCGCTTCCGATGAGATGCCCTCGCTGTGCGTGTCGTCGACCCGAGTTGCACGCCGTCCGAGTGCTTGATCGCCGCCATCGGGCGCGGGCTCGGAAGCGGAAGCGGTTCACGCGAGCGCGACGCCTCACGCGGACGCGACAGTCGCCGTCGGGCGCGGGCTCGGAAGCGGAAGCGGAAGCGGGGGAAGAGCCTCAGCCCTGCTCAGCGTGCCTTGGCGGCCTTACCCTGCTCTTCTCGAGCATGTAGTCGCGGAAGAACGCGCCCTGCCGGGTCGGGGTGTAGCTCCAGTCCGAGATCAGCTGCGGCGCCCAGTCCGGGTCGAAGCACCAGGCCGTCCACGAGATCCCCTTCTTTTCGAAGTAGGCCGTGATCCGCCGGCCGTAGTCCTCGTTCTCGATCACGGGAGTGTGCGCGCCCGGATCGCCCGCGGCCATGAACCCGATCTCGGCCGCCATCACCGGGTAGGTGTCGGCGACGTAGCCGAAGTCCTTCTCCCAGTTCTCCTCCCAGGGCTGGGCCGCCTTCATCGGGTAGGGGTGGGTGACGTAGCCGATGCCCGGAAAGCCGATCGGGTCGGCCCCGACGCTGCGCAGCTCGTAGGCCCAGTCGAAGCCCCCGACCAGCGGGATCACCTGCGGGTCGTGCGCGCGGATGATGGTGATCATCTGCTCGACGATGACCTTCCACTCGGCCCAGCTGATCCGTCCCAGCTGCTCGCGGTAGGTGGTCGGCTCGTTGAACAGCTCGTAGAAGGCGACCGCCGGGACGCCGGCGTAGCGGAAGGAGACGTCGCGCCAGAAGTTGTAAGTCTCCTGCCGGGTCGTGAAGTGCATCGGGTGCTGGAAGACCTCGGTCTGCAGGTTGCCGATGCCATGCCACTCGATGTTGAGGTAGAGGCCGAGCTCGGAGGCCCAGGTCACGGCCTGGTCGAGGAGCTTGAAGTAGTCCTCCTTGCCGCGCTCCTTCCACGCGACCGGGTGGACCGTGACCCGGATCAGAGTCGGCGCCCCAGTCCTTGATCACCTGGAAGTGCGCCTTGCTCCAGTGGCCCTGCTTGGCGAGCTTGTCGGGGTCGGAGATGTTGACCCCGTAGCAGCACCACCGTGTTGCCGTCCTCGTCGACGAAACGGTTGCCCTCGACGTGGAGGCGCTGGAGCGAGGTCGTGAGGCCGCTCGCGTCGAAGGGCTCGGGGTAGGGGACATTCCACCAGTCGACTCCGTCCTGGCCGGCGGCACCGGCCAGGAACGGTGTCGACACAATGAAAACGGCGAACAGGGCAGCCATGAGACGACAATGGACTGGGCTCATCACAGTCACCTCCCGAGTGCAAACCTGGCTCGGATCAGCCTGGATCGACTCACCGCTGGGCGTAGCTCAGCATCTCCCGGGCGAGGGCGGCGTCTGGGTCGCCCGGTGCGAGCTCCAGGAACCTCTGCAGGTGGGTTCTGGCGTCGTCGGATTCCCCGATGTTGTACTTGGCCATGCCGAGCAGGAAGTGGGCCCGCGCATCGTCCGGCTTCGCCTCCACGACCCGCTCGAGGGCGGCGGCCGCGCCCGCCATCTCGCTGGCGTTGAACAGCTCGACCGCGTGGTTGTAGAGCTCGGTGCTGGCCCACTCGGGGTCACCCGCGATCAGGGCGTCGAGGGCCTGGCTGGCGCCCGTCGCGTCACCGAGCTGGCGCAGGGCGTCGTAGCGGACCTTGAGGGCGTTGGCGTTGCCCGGCTCGATCTCGAGCGCCTTCCCGGCCAGGGCGGCGGCCTGGGCCGCGTCGCCCTGCTTCAGCGAGACGTTCCCCAGCATGACGTAGCCGTTGACGTATCCCGGATCGAGGTCGATCGACTGCCGGAACTTCTCCACGGCGAGCTCGGTGTTGCCGCCGCGGTACGCGTCGATCCCCTTGCGGAACACCTCCTCGGCAGCCAGCGAGGCGCTGCCAGCGCGACGAATGGCGTCGGCGGCGGCGGTGGCCTTCTCGGCATCGCCGAGCAGGCGATAGGCGTCGTAGCGCAGAAACAGAGCCTGCGCGTTGGCCGGGCTGATCACCAGCGCCGCCTCGGCCTCGGCGGCCGCCCCGGCGTAGTCTCCGCGTTCGTGGGCGATCACAGAGAGGGCAATGTGAGGTTCGGGGGCCTCCGGGCTGAGCTCGGCCGCCTGCCGGAACTTCGTCTCCGCGAGATCGAGGTCGCCCTTCTGCTGCGCGGCGGTGCCCTCGGTGAAGGCGGTGAGGGCCCGCCCGCGGCCGGTCGGCGCCGGTGGCTCGGCCGGGACGCTCGCGACTTGCACTCTGGACGGCAGCACGAACTCCAGCTTGGTGGTCTGGGTGTAGTCCGGCTGGACGTCTCTGGACAGGGCCTCGTAGCCGTCCTTCGCGAGCTCGTAGTGGTAGGTCTGCAGGGAGTCGACGTGGATGACGGTGGCTGTGCCCTTGTTGTTGGTGGTCTTGACGACCCGGTAGTCCCCCTTGGCCTCGCAGGTCGCGGTCACCGTGACCCCCTCGATCGGGTGCCCCGCCACGTCCTTCACCGTGACCACCACCCGCGCGGCCTGCGCCTGGGCGTCCCGGCTCGCCACCGCGAGCAATCCGATCACACCGAGCGCGACCGCGATCCAGCTTCTCCGTCGCATGGCGTCCTCCCGACCCTTCGAGGCCCTTGGCCGCTGCTGCCGCGACGACCCATGATAGCTCTCGGAATCGAGCGAGCCTTCAACGGCCCAGGCCAAGGATTGGGCGAGGAGGTCAGACCGACCGCACGGGCCGCGTACAGGCCGGCCGCTGGAGTTCGATGCCGGGGCGCGGCGCCGTTTCCGGGACCGGGTCGACGCGGCCGGAATCTGCGACAGGTGTATAATGCACCGCAGCGCCAGTGCGTCCGGCCTTGCGGGGAGGGAGCGGTTGCGGCGTGTGAGGCACGAGATCGCCGGGGTCACGGTCAAGGGCCTGTGCTCGGTGCACCCATCGCCTGCCTGCCGCCCTGCTCGGGAACCCCGATCAAACCTACCACCCAGCACTCTCACAGCTCGAGCCATGGAGGAGCCGGACCCTCGGGTCCGGCCTGTCGGCGTGTCCTGGTTGCACCCGCGGTCTTTTCGCGGCGCGCCACTTTCATCTACGGGGGAATCGAGGAAGGAAGGGAGGAAAGAATGGACCGAGCTTTGATCTACCGTCTGCGCGTGTACCTGGTGTTGAGTGCGATTCTGGTGATGATCGCGCCGATGGGCTGGACGCAGTCGGTCACGACCGGCACGGTGAGTGGAACCGTCTTCCTGCCGGACGGCACCGTCACCGCGGGTGCGACGGTCGTGCTCGAGGGCCCGGCCCTGGTCTCCGGCCAGCGGACCATGGTGTCGGGGGACGGCGGCAAGTTCATGTTCCTCAGCGTGCCGCCCGGCACCTACACCGTGGCGACCAGCCTGGCTGGCTTCAACACCGACAAGGTCGAGAACGTCGCCGTCAACGCCGGCTCGGCGGTCAACTTGACGATCGACCTCGCGATGGCGGCGTCGACCGGGGAGATCATCGTCACCTCCGAGGCGCCGATCGTGGACACCCGGTCGTCGACCATCTCGACCACGTTCAACAGCGAGCTGCTCGACGAGATGCCGACGTCGCGCGAGTCGTTCTACGACCTCGCGCTGACCGCACCCGGCATGGCTTCGGTCGGGGCCGACGAGTCGTGGCTGCCGAGCCCGTCGGCCTACGGCAGCGCGGCGAACGAGAACATCATCCTGGTCAACGGCGTCAACACCACCAACCCGCGCGGCTCCCCATGGGGCTCGCTGGTCCAGGTGAACTACGACACCGTGGAGGAGGTGAAGGTCCTGTCGCTCGGCTCGCAGGCCGAGTACGGCAACTACTCCGGCGCCGCGATCGACGTGATCACCAAGTCGGGCAGCAACGAGTTCCACGGCAGCGTCGCGTACTACACCCAGATCGGCAACGCCGGCGGACAACGCGACCACCGATTTCGGTGACGACTGGCTGTGGGCGGACCCGACGGAAGACCTGACCACCACGCCCGAGGACAACTGGGAGGCCAACGTCGACCCTGGGCGGCCCGATCCTGAGGGACAAGCTGTGGTTCTACGCCGGCTACAGCCACCGCGACTCGGAGACCGACACCCCGCTGCTGGATCCCGCTCTACGCTCTACGAGTCGGACCTCTACGACCTCAAGCTGACCGGCGAGTTCGGCGTCAACCACCGGCTCTGGCTGGGCTCCACTACGAGGACAACTGGAGCGGCAACGTCACCTGGGGCACCGGGCTGGGACCCCAGCATGTTCTACGACTCGCCGGTCGAGAACAACTCGCGGCAGCTCGAGTACCAGTGGGTGATCTCGGACCACCGACATCCTCGGCTTCAAGTACCTGGCGTTCGACAGCGACCAGAACCCCGAGCACCTCCGGCGCTCGATCGGGCACCCGGGCTACATCAACTGGTGGAAGTGGATCGCCGGTCCGCGACGGTCGGGCACCAACGGCGACTTCCCCTACATCGAGGCGCAGAAGTCGAAGCGCCAGACGTTCCAGGCCGACTTCTCGCACTACGCCGAGGACTTCCTCGGCTCGCACGACCTCAAGTTCGGCGTCCAGTACACCAAGGCCGAGGGCAACTACGTGGGCGGCTACTTCCAGAACTACGCCAACTTCGCCTACCCGTACGGTGGTGGCCCTACAGGCCCGCGCGCTGACTGGCCTGGTGGAACTGCGACGACACCTGGTGCGTGGCGCACCGACGAGCACCCGGTGGCCATCTACAACCGGAAGGACACCCGAACCCGTACCTCAACGGTCCGCGAGTCGGACTCGACCGGCGTCTTCGTCGACGACACCTGGGTCGTCAACGACCGCGTCACCGTCAACCTCGGGCTGCGCTACGACAACATGACGGCCGGCTACGGCAAGGGCAAGATCTACGAGCACGTTCGACAGCCCGTCCGACATCGACCAACCTCACGGTGCGAGCTCGCGCGCGACCGCGGCCTTCGACGTCTACGACTTCACGACCTGGTCGCCGCGCATCGGCTTCGCGTGGACCTGACCGACGACGACAAGACCGTGCTGCGGGCGCACTCGGGCGCTACTACGCGGCGATCGGCGTCGAGAGCCCTGCGCCGGCTCGGGCCGGACCTGGACCCGTTCACCGAGGACACGTGGCATCTACGGCTTCCCGTACGGTGACGTGGACGTCAACGGCAACGAACACGTCGACCCCGACGAGATCGTCGTGCGCGATGCGGGCGCTCTACGGCATGGACGCCCGACCTACCTCCTGGGCAGTCGGCATGAGCAGATCCGTCGTTCAGCGCTCGAGGTGGCGCCCGGCACCACGAGCCCCTACACCGACCAGTTCAACATCTCGCTCCAGCACCAGCTCGCCAACGACCTGGCCATCGAGTTCAGCTACATCTACAAGACCGACAAGGACTTCCTGGTGCTGCAGCCGTACGACCTGGCGACCGGCGAGTTCTTCGAGTGGGAGTCGCTGCCGTACACGACCTGGACCGGCTACGAGACCGAGGTCTGGCAGATCGTCGTCGAGGACTTCAACGGCGACGGCGTGATCGACGGCGCCGACTGCGAGGTACCCGTGGCGACAACGCCCACCGCGGCTGGCGGGCGATCAACGCCTCTCGGTGGCCGGCCAGAGACGTCGGACCGGACCTACACAGGGCCTCCAGCTCGTGCTCAACAAGCGCTACTCCAACCGGTGGCAGGGGATGGCGGCGATCAACTGGAACAAGACCGACGGCTTCTACCCGCGGGTCGTCGACCAGAACTGGTACATCGACGGCCCGCTGACCATGGACACGCCGTTCGGCAGCACCGATGAACCACTTCCAGAACAACCTCGAAGGGCCGGCGATGATGACCCCGGAGTGGACGGTCAAGATCGCCGGCAGCTACACGATCCCGATGATCGAGACCGACCTCGGCTTCCGGCTCCGCTACGACTCCGGCCGGCCGATCTTCCCGATCGAGAGCTACGGCCCGATCTGGGCGTCGTGGATGGGCGACCTACGACCCCGGACGGTCACCTACGTGGACGTCGGGTGGGACGCCATCATGGTCGCCGACGATCCCGACGATCCCGACTGGATGCCGTCGACGACGATCCTCGACCTCAGCCTCAGCAAGCGCTTCAGCCTCGGCGAGTGGGGCGGCCTTCGATCTCCATCGACGCCCTCAACATTCTCAACGAGGACGCGCCGAACCGGGTCGGCTACACTGCCGCCGACTACGGCCAGGTCGGCTCGATCGTGTTGCCGCGGATCTACCGGCTCGGCCTGAAGCTCGACTTCTAGACCATCTTCGATCGCTGCTATCCGTGGAGGGCCCACCCGGGCCCTCCAGTTTTATGTTATCCCGCTTCCGCGCCCGCTTCCGCTTCCGCGCCCGACTGGGCGCTGGCGAGGCTCCGACCGGCCGAGACGACGGTTGGAAGGTCAGCTCGGCTGCTGCACGACAGACGGTGATGGCGTGACGAAGCGAAGATCGTGGATTGCGCTCGCGTGCTGGCGACCCTCGCCGCCGTCGCGCTCGGCTGTGGTGCGCTCGGCCGGGCCGCGGCCGGGTCGGCGGCGCCCGCTCTGCCAGCGCCGTCCGCTCGAAGCTGAAGCACGCCAACCTCCTGCTCGTCACCCTCGACACCACCCGCGCCGACCGCCTCGGCGCCTACGGCTACGCCGCCGCCGAGACCCCGCGCCTCGACGGGCTCGCCCGCGACGGCGTGCTCTTCGAGCGGCGCATCACGCCGACCGCCTTCACCCTGCCCTCGCACGCCTCGATCATGACCGGGCTGTACCCGCCCTTCCACGGCGTCCGCCTCAACGGCGGCGCGGCGCTCGCCGACGTCCAGACCACCCTGGCCGAGCAGCTGGCGGCGGCCGGGTACCGCTGCGGCGCGTTCGTCGGCGCGTTCGTGCTCGACCAGCGCTGGGGCCTCAAGCCAGGGGTTCGAGCACTACGACGACAACTTCGAGCTGGGGCCCGACCAGCGGCTCGACCTGGCCGGCGTGCAGCGGCCGGCCGACAAGGTCGTCGACGTCGCCCTCGAGTGGCTGGAGAAGGACGACGGCCGCCCGTTCTTCGCCTGGGTCCACCTCTACGACCCGCACACGCCCTACGAGCCGCCCGAGCCGTTCAAGACCCGCTTCTCCGGCCGCGGTCCGAGCGGGCTCTACGACGGCGAGATCGCCTTCGCCGACTCGCAGGTCGGCCGCGTCCTCGACTGGCTGGAGGAACGCGGCGTCGCGGAGCGCACGGTCGTCGTGGTGGTCGGCGACCACGGCGAGGCGCTCGGCGACCACGGCGAGGCGGAGCACGGCTACTTCGTCTACGACTACACGGTCCGGGTGCCGCTGATCGTCAAGGTTCCCGGGTCGCGGCGCCGCCGGGGTTCGGGTGGCCCCGCAGGTGCGCACGATCGACGTCACGCCGACCGTGCTCGACCTGGTCGGCGTCGCGCCGCCGCAGCCGCTGCACGGCGAGTCGCTGCTGCCGCTGCTGGCTCGATCCCGAGGCGGCGAGCCGCGCCCGGCCTACTCGCGAGTCGATGGCGGTCCACTGCAGTACGGCTGGAGCGCGCTCTACGGCCTGCGGACGGCGGACGCACAAGTACATCGACGCGCCGCGGCCGGAGCTCTACGACCTGCGGCAGGACTCCGGACGAGGCGACGAACCGGCTCCGCGACGAGCCTGGCGCTCGGCCGAGGAGCTGCGGGCGCAGCTCGCCGCGCTGCGCGAGGAGATCGCGGCCGGCGCGCCGGCGACCGAGGCGGCCGACCTCGACCAGGAGACGCTCGGCATGCTGGCGGCCCTCGGCTACGTCGGCGGCGACAGCGCCGCGCCGAGCGGCGAGAACCTCGCCGACCCCAAGGACAAGCTCCACCTGTTCGAGGCGGTGGGCTGCGGCCTCGCAGCTGATGCTGCGAGGACAACTACGCGGAGAGCGCGGAGGTCCTCGAGAAGGTGCTCGCCGAGGACCCCGGGGTCCGCCAGGCCAAGCACCTGCTCGCCACCTGCTACGAGAAGACCGACCGCACCGCCGAGGCCAAGGCGATGCTCGACGAGTACCTGCGGGAGCACCCGGACAGCACCCCGGCGCTGATCACGATGGCGGGCATCCTCTCGAAGGAGGGCAAGAACGACGAGGTCGTCGCGCTCGCCAAGCGGATCCTGGCGGACGACCGCAGAACGCCGAGGCCTACGCGCTGATCGCCGACGGCTCACATGGACAGCGGCGACCACGCCGCGGCGCTGCCGCTGCTCGAGAAGGCGGTGGAGATCCAGCCCAAGCTGACCCGCAATCGCCTCAACCTGGCGGTCGCCTCATCAACCTCGGCCACCTCGCCGAGGCCGAGAGCGAGCTCGACGCCATCATCGACGAGCACCCGAAGTTCCCGCTCGCGCACTTCCACCTCGGGCTGGCGTACGAGGAGCAGGGCCGGCTGCCCGAGGCCCGCGCGGCCTACGCCGAGGAGGTCGAGCTGCTTCCCGAACAACGTGCCGGCCCGCTTCAACCTCGGCAACGTGGCGTTCGAGCTCGGCGACGCGGCGGCCGCCGAGCAGGAGATGCGGACCCTCATCGAGAAGTCGCCGGACACGGCGAAGCCCTACCTGTTGCTCGCCCGGGTGCTGCTCGCAGCAGGGGCGGGACCTGACCGAGGTGGAGCGGCTCGCCAAGGCCGGCCTCGAGCGGACCGAGGCGGACGACCTGAAGGTCCTCGGCTACTACCTGCTCGCCGACGTCTACTCGCGCCAGGGCCGGCAGGCCGAGCTCGAGCAGGTGCTGAGGCGAGCGCAGGTCCACCGGGCTCGGATCGACGGGAAGACAGGCTAGCGACCCTGGGGAAGCAGAAGGTGCGAGCCATCGCGACGGTTCTGGCCATATCGACCCTCGCGGCCGGATGCGCCGGCCGGGTCGAGCCGCCGCCCCGGGATTTCGTCACGGTCCGGGGGACGCAGCTCCTGCGCGACGGTGCGCCGTACCACTTCGTCGGCGCCAACCTGTGGTACGGCTGCAACCTGGCGGCGCTGGCCGAGGGCGGCGACCGGGAGCGGCTGCGCCGCGAGCTCGACCTGCTGCGCTCGCTCGGCATCGACAACCTGCGCGTGATGGGCGCCTCGGAGGGCCTCGGCCAGCCCAACACGGTCTGGCCGCCGATCCAGCCCGAGCTCGGGCGCTACGACGAGCGGCTGCTCGACGGGCTCGACTTCCTGCTCGCCGAGATGGCCCGCCGGGACATGCTCGCGGTGGTCTACCTCAACAACTACTGGGAGTGGTCGGGCGGCATGGCCCAGTACGTGTCGTGGCTCGACGGCGTGCCGGTGCCCAACCCCGTCCACCCCGAGTACACCTGGGACCAGTTCATGAACTTCTCGGCCCGCTTCTACGGCCACGCCGGGGCCAACGCCGCCTTCCGCCGCTACGTCGAGACTCTGGTCCAGCGGAAGAACCGCTACACCGGCGTGCGCTACCGCGACGACCCGACGATCATGGCCTGGCAGCTCGCGAACGAGCCGAGGCCCGGTCGCGGCAAGCCGGGATGGCGCAACCGCGAGACGCTTCACGAGGTGGGTCGGCGAGACCGCTGACTTCATCCGCTCGCTCGACCCGAACCACCTCATCTCGCATCGGCAGCGAGGGGCTCAGGGGCTGCCTGGGCCGGCCCGAGATCTACCTCGCCATCCACCGCTTCGCCAGCGTCGACTACCTGACCGTCCACCTCTGGCTCCTCAACTGGAGCTGGTACGACCCGCTGCGCCACGACGCGACCTACCCCGAGGCCGAGCGACTGGCGATCGACTACCTCGACCAGCACCTCGCGTTCGCCGAGCAGCTCGGCAAGCCCCTGGTCCTGGACGAGTTCGGCATCCCGCGCGACCTCCACTCCTACTCGCCGACGGCACCGACGACCGTGCGCGACCGCTTCTACGACACCGTGTTCGGCCACCTCGCGGCCAACGCGGAGGCGGGGGGCGCTTTCGCCGGCAGCAACGTCTGGACCTGGGGCGGCTACGGCGACGCCAGCGAACCCGGACGACCCGACCTGGCATCACGGCGACAGCTTCACCGGCGACCCGCCGATGGAGCCGCAGGGCCGCAACTCGGTGTTCGCGGCCGACGCGACGACGCTCGCCGTGCTCGAGCGCCAGGCCGCCCGGATGACGGCGGTGGGCGCGGTGATGTCCCGTCGGCGGCTGTTGCTCGCGGGCGTCGTCGTGCTGGCGGTCGCCGTCCCGGCGCGCGGCCAGTTCCTCGAGACCTTCGACGCACCCGCGCTGCGGCTCGACCCGAGCGGGGTCGACGGCTGGGCGTTCTTCACCGGCGACGGCGAGGCGACCATGGACCTCGTCGCCACCGGCGAGGGCCACGCCTCGATCCTGGTCGACGCGCGCAACGACCGCCGCAACGTCTGGTGGGCGCTCATCAAGCACCGGGTGTCGCAGGCCATCGACGTCGAGCGGCTCGCCGCAGCCCGGCTGGGAGCTGCGGGTCGAGGCGCGGGTTCGAACCAGCCACGCCCCCCGCCGGGTCAACCTCCACGTCAACACCCAGCGCACGACCGACTTCCACAGCCACCTCATGGAGTTCGACATCCCGGTCGCCAACGTCTGGCACACCATCAGCATGACGACCCGCGACTTTCCGGTCGCTGCCCGGGCGACACGGTCTTCGCCCAGATGGCGCTGATGGACTGGGGGCACGACGTCTACCGGGTCGACGTCGACTACTTCAAGGTCGACGTCGTGGAGGCGGCGCGCGCCGGCCCTGACCTCGGGGAGGCGGTGCCGTACCACCCGCCCGTCCCGGACCCGGCCGGCTTCGCGCAGCGCGGTCGCCGCGGCCGAGAGCGCGGTGGTCGACCTCGCCAACCCCGGCGTCAACCTCGGCGAGTGGTCGATCGCTCGACGGCGGCGCCCGGCAGCGCGTGCTGACCGTCAACGGCACGATGTGGGCGGTCCTGCGCTTCGACCTCGCCGGGCTTCGCGGGCGACGAGTGGCCGGCCACGGGCTGCTCGAGCTGACGACCGCCGTCGGTCCAGCGCGACGCCCGGGAGATGAAGGACATGGGTCTGGTCCGGGTGGTGGAGATCCTGGGCGGCGATCCGGCGTGGCGGCGCGACACCGTGACCCTCGACAGCCTGCTCGCAGGGCGGGGCCCTGGACCGAGGTCTTCAACCCGCAGCCGATCATCGACTGGCCGGTGAACGAGTCGGCCGGCGGCACGACCTGGTTCGTCATCTCGCGGCCGGTTCTCCAGCGCCTCGTCGACGGCCGCACCCTCGGCCTCGCGCTGACGCCGCTCGGGCCGATCGACGCCTCGTTTTCGCTGCCGCGGGGCCGACGCCCCGCGGCTGCTGTTCAACCTCGAGCCATGAAGGGGAGTGGATGATGCGCATCGTGATGGCAGTTCTGCGGTGCTCGTGGCGGCGACGGCGGCGGCACAGTCGACCCCTGAGGAGGCGACGCTCCAGGAGCTGCGGGCCGGCAAGGGCTTCATCGCGACGCCGGTGTTCACGGCCGAGGAGGATGCGAAGCTGCTCGCGCTGTATCGCCGGCCTCCGGGTGGCCGACGTCTCGGACGGCATGGACGCCGTGGGCCTGCACAACCTCGGCCTCATGGACCCGGCGATCCACCCGCTGTGGAAGGACGCCGCGAGCTACCGCCACCGCTTCGTCGGCATCGCGGTCACGGCGCGCTACGTGCCGACCAATCGCCCGCCGGCCGGCCGGCGCGACGTCGAGGACTTCGACCGCTGGGTGGGGGAGTGGTACACCGAGCTCTCGCCCGAGCCCTTCGACGTGCTGCTCCGCCCGGGCTCGGCGCTGGTGCTCGACGACGCGGACGACGTCGACGTCGGCTCGATCGGCTCGTACAACATCCTCGCCTGGAAGCAGCGCGGGATGGTCGGCGTGGTCACCGACGGCACCGCCCGCGACACCGACGAGGTCGAGACCGAGGGCGTGCCGCTCTACTTCCGCGGCGTCGGCCGCGGCATCCGGCCCGGCCGCAACCAGATCGAGTCGGTCAACCGGCCGGTGGTCTGCGGCGGCGTGCTGGTGATCCCGGGCGACGTGGTGGTGGCCGACGGCGACGGCGTGGTCGTGGTGCCGCGGGCGGTCGCGGCCGAGGTCGCCCGCTACGCGCGCGGGATCCTCGACGGCGACAAGGAAGGCCGCCGCGAGCTCTACCGCGATCTCGGGTTGCCCGCCGACCCCTCCGTGGAGTGACGGATGCGCGCAGCGCGCGAGGTCCCGGCGGATCGGCCCTGAGCACAAATGCTGGAGCGGATGTTCGGGGTGGACGACAGCGAGCACGAACTTCTGATCGACCCTCTCGAGTCGACTGATCGATCCGTCCGTTCTTGAGACCTATTCAGCCATCTTCTGTTTTGGGATGCGCGCAGCGCATCCGTCTCGACGCGCGGGGGGAGAGGCCAGCCCATGGCATGGCCGTCAGTACCGCGCTCAGGGGCCTCTACCCCCGGGCGTCGAGCGGAACGGCGACGCCGGCAGGCCCTCGGCGTTGAACAGGTTCGCCCCCTCCGGGTTGTCGGCCCAGGCGTAGCGGACCGCGACCGGCTCCGGCACGTGCTCGCTCCAGACCACCACCCGGTCGCCCTCGATCGCCGCCTCGGCCCGGACGAAGCGGCGGTCGGCGCCGGCGATCGCGAACTCGGCAAGCGGCCGTCGGTGCGGCCCTTCGCCGCCAGCCCGCCGCCGACGTGGTCGAAGGTCGATGACGATCCGGCCGTCCCGCATCTCGTGGCTGCGGTAGGTCGGGCCCGGAGAACACGAGCTTCTCGCCGTACGCCACCGTGCGCGCGGCCAGCGCCAGCCGGCGCCCCACCTCCTGCTTGTTGCGCGGGTGGATGTCGGCGGCGTCGCCGATGTCGATGGCCACCGCCTGGCCGGTCGCGGGCAGCGCGAGCGCCGCCGACTGCGACTCGCGCAGCATCGCCCAGTCGCTGTCCGCCGGGCTCCTCGACCGGCGCCATGAAGTTGGCGAGCTGCACCCACAGGAAGGGCAGGTCGCCCCGGCCCCAGTCCGCCCGCCAGTGCCGGATCATGGTCGGCGAACAGCGTGCGGTAGGCGAAGGCGTCGTCCGCCGCCCGCGTTCGACTCGCCCTGGTACCAGAGGAAGCCGGTGACCGGGAAGCGGCAGCAGCGGGTGGATCATCTTGTTGTAGAGCACGGTCCGCACCTGGTTCTTGCGGTACTCGGGGCTGACGTTCACCCAGCCGATCCGGAAGCGCCAGCGCTCGGCGAGCGGCCGCCGGGCGCCGCCGGCCTCGACGAAGCGGGTGTCGGCGCTGCCGTAGAGCCCGCCGCCGCCGCCGCCGTCCTCGACCCGGATGGCGACCACGTTGCGGCCCGGCCGCAGCGCCTCCGGCGGCACGTCGTAGACGCGCGGCCCGGTTCCACGCCCAGCTCGGTGCGGCCGACCTGCGTGCCGTTGACCCAGGTCGTGTCGGAGTCGTCGATGGTGCCGAGGCCGAGCCGGATCCCGGCCTTGGCCTCGTCCGCGGTCAGCTCGAAGCTCGGTGCGGTACCAGGCGATGCCGTCCAGCCCCTCCCAGCCCTGCTCCTCCCACAACGTCGCCGCACCGAGCTCGAGCCAGCCCGAGTCGTCGAGCGCGGGCGCGGCCCACGCCGGCCGGCCGTCGACGACGCCGCCGTCGCCGGTCGGGCAGCTCGCCGACCTTCGCGCGGAGCGTCGCGAGCGTCGCCTGCTCCTGGGCCGCCTCGGCGTCGAGCAGGCCGGCCATCGTCGCGGCGTCGACGCCGAGGGCCTCGGCGCTCATCCACGGCTCGATGCGGCTGCCGCCCCACGAGGTGTTGATGAGGCCGATCGGCACGTCGTGGTGCCGGCGCAGCTCGCGGGCGAAGAAGTAGCCGACCGCGGTGAAGCCGCCGGCGTGCTCGGGATCGGCCGTCTCCCAGGCGCCCCCGGCGAGCGTCGTCGCGAGGGCGACGCTGCCCACGACTTGGGGCACCTTGAAGTGGCGGATCTCGGGATCGTCGGCCGCCGCGATCTCCGCGGCGCCGTTGCGTCGAGTCGGCCACCGTCCACTCCATGTTGGACTGGCCCGAGCAGACCCAGACGTCGCCCACCAGCACGTTGGCGAAGCTCAGACTGGCGCCGTCTCCCGTCACCGTGAGGCGATGCGGCCCGCCGGCCTTCATCGGTGGCAGCTCGGCCCGCCAGCGCCCGGCGGCGTCGGCGGTCGCGGTGACGCTGTGGCCGGCGATCGCGACCGTGACCGCGGCCGCGGGCGCCGCCGTGCCCCAGACCGGGACCGCGGCGTCGCGCTGCAGCACCATGTCGCTGCCGAAGAGCGTGCGTCACCGCGAGCTCGGCGGCGGCGGGTTGCGCGAGAGCCACCAGCACGATCAGCGTCGTTGCCCAGCGCATGCTGCCCTCCCGATCCGTCCGATCAGTCGTTCGCGTCCAGCACTCGAGCCAGCCGCACCATCAGCACGTCGTGGCCGGGATCTCGGCCTTCGAGGGGCCGGCGGGTCGTGCCGAGGTCGGCGCCGGTCCACAGGTCGCGGACCCGGTACAGCCTCGCCTTGAAGAGCGCCTGCCGGTCCGAGAGCTCGTCCGCGACCTCCTCGTCCTGCCACACGAGCTCGATGCGCCGCGGCGACGCGCCCCGGTTGAGCACGCACATCGCCCAGTCCCCGCCCTCGAGCGGCTTGAACCAGAGCTCGAGCTCGCCGTCCGTGGAGTGGCGGAAGCCCTGGATGCCGAGCGGGTCCTGGTCGACGGCGATGACCTCGCGGTTGGTGAGGATCGACCGCGTCGCGCTCGGACATGGTCCGCAGGTCGTTGCCGGCGATCAGCGGCGCCGCGAGCATGCCCACATCGAGAAGTGGGCGCGGTCCTCGGCCTCGCTCATGCCGTTGCCGACTTCCATCATGTCGGGGTCGTTCCAGTGGCCGGGCCCGGCGTGCACCCGCAGGCCCTCCTGCATGTCGAGGATGCGCAGCACGCCCCACGACGACCAGTCGCCGTGGTCGACCTCGCAGTCGAAGCAGGGAGCGATGTCGCCGGTGGTGCGCCACAGGTGGCCGATCGTCCTTGCCCCACGCCCACGGCTGGTTGTCGCCCCACTCGCAGATGCCGAAGACGATCGGCCGGCCGGCGGCGTCGAGGGCTGCCGCCATCGTCTGGTAGGCGCCCTCGGCGTTGAGGCCCTCGGTGTCGCACCAGTCGTACTTGAGGTAGTCGATCCCCCAGCGCGCGTAGGTGAGGGCGTCCTGGAACTCGTGGCCGCGGCTGCCCGGCCGGTCGCCGCAGGTCTCCAGCCGGCGTCGGAGTAGAGCCCGAGCTTCAGCCCCTTGGCGTGGACGTAGTCGGCCAGCGCCTTCATGCCGGAGGGGAAGCGCTCGGGGTCGGGCTGGATGAAGCCGTCGGCGTCGCGCTCGCCCTGCCAGCAGTCGTCGATGACGACGTAGCGGTAGCCGGCGTCCCGCATCCCGGAGGCGACCATCGCGTCGGCGGTCTCCCGGACGATGCTTCTCGTTGATCGTGCAGTCGAAGTGGTTCCAGCTGTTCCAGCCCATCGGCGGGGTGAGGGCCAGGTCCTCGAACTTCTGCGCCCAGGCGACCGGCGCCTGCGGCGAGGAGCAGCGCTGCGAGCGCGGCCGCGACCCGTGTCATCGGCCGCCCTCCCATCAGCTTCAGGTTGCGCTCGATCAGCTCGATCCGCTGCTGCACGCAGGCGGCCGAGCGCAGCGGGTCGGGCGGGGTGTTGCGGCAGTAGTCGACCAGCCGCTCGACCGTCGTCGTCGCCACGTGGCAGCGGGTGTCGCTCGAGGCGTAGTAGATGAACAGCTCGCCGTCCGGTCGCGCGCGATCCAGCCGTTCGAGAAGTCACGTTCGAGACGTCGCCGACGTACTCCTCGCCCGCGGGCGCCAGCAGGTAGCCGCCCGGCTCGTGGATCAGCCGCCACGGCTCGTCGAGGGCGGTCATGAAGGCGTAGAGCACGTAGCGCAGCCCGGCCGCGGTGCCGCGCACGCCGTGGGCGAGGTGCAGCCAGCCGTGCGGCGGTCTTGATCGGCGCCGGGCCGAGCCCGTTCTTGACCTCGTTGATGGTGTGGTACGTGCGGTCGTGGACGATGATCTCCTCGCTCGATGACCGCGTGCTCGATGCGCTCCGACAGGCCCCAGCCGATGCCGCCGCCGGAGCCGGCCTCGATGAAGCCGTCCTGCGGCCGGGTGTAGAAGGCGTACTTGCCGTCGACGAACTCGGGGTGCAGGACGACGTTGCGCTGCTGCGGCGAGCGCGTCTTCAGGTCGGCGAGCCGCTCCCAGGTCTCGAGGTCCTTGGTGCGCGCGATGCCGCACTGGGCGACCGCCGACGACAGGTCGCCGCGCCGCGCGCCGGGGTCCTTGCGCTCGGTGCAGAACAGGCCGTAGATCCAGCCGTCCTCGTGCTCGCACCAGGCGCATGTCGTAGACGTTGACGTCGGGGTCGTCGGTCTCGGGCATGACCACCGGGTAGTCCCAGAAGCGGAAGCCGTCGACGCCGCTCGCGCTCTCGGCGACGGCGAAGAAGCTCTTGCGGTCGACGCCCTCGACGCGCGCCACCAGGCAGAACTTCCCGTCGAGCTCGATCGCGCCCGGGTTGAACACCGCGTTGATCCCCATCCGCTCCATCAGGAGGGGGTTGGTCGCCGGATCGAGGTCGTAGCGCCAGAACAGCGGCGTGTGCGCGGCCGTCAGCACCGGGTGGCGCCAGCGCTGGAGCACCCCGTTGCTGCGCTCCTCCGGCTCGTTCGGCCGCGCGAGCAGCCGCTCGTAGTCGTCGAAGAGCTGCCGCCTGCGCTCGTCGAAGCCCTGGATCGCTCATGGCTCCGCCCCGCCGGCGTCGCGCCAGACGCCGCATCATCTCCAGACACATCCGGACGCGTGTGGTAGGGACACTTCCACTCCGAGACCTTGGGCTCGGCGAGGTCCACCGTGCCGTCGCGCGTGACCCGCCAGAACCACTCGCCGTGGACCCGGTCCACGAAGTAGCGGTCGATGAAGCGCCAGCTCGCGGCGGCCGCGTCGGCGAAGGTCCGCTCACCGGTGAGCTGAGAAGGCGTGCCAGAAGCCGACCACCGCCTCCGCCTGGCACCACCAGTCGTGGTCGTGGTCGATCACCGCGCCGTCCCGCCCCTCGTAGGCGAGCCCGCCGTCGGCGTCGAGCCCCTCGGCCAGCACCGCCCGCGCGAGCTCCACCGCCCACGCTCTCGTCGCCGTCTCCAGCCTGCGGGTCGCCGAGCACCTCGGCCGCCTCGCACAGCAGCCAGGCCGCCTCGATGTCGTGGCCGAAGGTGTAGCTGTCGCGAGCGGAGCGTCCACTGCTCGTCGAAGAAGGGACGGAGGTGCCGGTGGCGCGCGTCCGGGCTGAGGATGTGCCGGCCGAAGAGGTCGATCAGCTCCCGCAGCCGTTCCGCGACGCGCCGGATCGGCCAGGCGCGGTAGAGGTTGGTGTACGCCTCCAGCAGGTGGAGGTGGGTGTTCATCGACTTGGCGACGTCCATGTCCTTGTCGCAGAGCCGCAGGTCGGCGGCCTCGGACCAGTCGGCGGCGCGGGCCTCGATGTAGCCGCCGAAGCGGCGGTCGTGGGCGTGACGCTCGATCAGCTCGACGAGCTCGTCGCGCCGCGTCGAGGGCGGCGGCGCTCGCCGGTCGCGCGGAAGTGCTCGCTGAGCGCGTAGATCGCGAAGGCCTGCCCGTAGATCTTCTTCGAGCGTGTCGAGCGGCCGGCCGCCGGCGTCGACCCGCCAGACGTAGCCGCCGTGCTCGCGGTCGCGGAAGCGACTCTCGAGGTACGTCGTAGGCGCGTCGCGCGAGCGCGAGGTCGCGCTCGTCGCCGAGCTCGCGGTAGAGCGCCGAGAACGTCCACAGCAGGCGGGCGTTGAGGATCAGCCCCTTGCGGCGCGTCGTCGCGGACCGTGCCGTCGTTGGCCATCTCGGCGATGAAGCCGCCGCTGGCGTGGTCGAGGCTCGTTCTCCGCCAGAACGGCAGCAGGTTGGTCTCGAGCTCCCGAGCGATGGCGTCGCGGAGGGCCGATCGGTCCATGGCGTCAGTCTTCGAGCCGGTCGTACCAGGTCTTCTTGAGGATGAGCATGTCACCGCGATCGAGGCCGCCGTCACCGCCAACCGCGGTCCACTTCATGAGCACGACGTAGATCGGCAGCAGCCACCAGGGCGGTCTGCCAGGTGGTGCCCACCACGACGTTGAACATGTCGCGCTTGAAGTTGCGGTTCCGCTGGAAGCCGGGATCCTCGGCTTCGACCAGGCGGCGGATCGGTCCCCAGAAGCCCCACGGCCGGACGGTGCGGTAGAAGTGCTTCAGCGTCTCCTCGTCGGTCGGCTGCGTGACAGATAGGTGCCGAGGAGGCAGCCGACCAGCGAGATCGCCAACAGTAGCGGGAAGTAGTAGAGCGGCAGCATCTGCGGGCCAGATCAGCCGGGAAGACCAGCGCCGGGACGATGCCGGCGACCATGCCCCAGAAGTAGCCGTGTCCGTTGAACCGCCACCAGTACCACTTGAGCACGTTGGCCGACAGTAGCCCCCTACAGCCCCGACACGATCCACTGCAGCAGGTTGTTGACGTTCTTGGCGAAGAAGCCGAGCACGATGCTGACGACCACCAGCAGCAGCCCGCTCGCGTAGTTGATGAGCAGCCGTCCGCCGGTGGCGTGGCCTTGGGGTCGATGTACTTGATGGTAGAGGTCGTTGACGATGTAGGCCTGGGCCGCGTTCAGCGTCCCCGCGAAGGTGCCGACGAAGGCCGCCACCAGGCCGGCCAGCAGCAGCCCGGTCAGCCCACGGGCACGAACTCGTTGATCGCCGACGGCAGGATCTGCTCGAAGTCGATCTGGCCCCCGACCATCAGGTCGAGTCTGGTCGTAGAACAGCAGCCCGAGCACCACGAAGCCCGCGATCATCAGATAGCGCGACGGGCATCAGCACGATGGCTGACGAAGCCGCTCATCAGCGCCGCCTCGCGCGGCGACTGCGTCGCCAGGATCTTCTGCATGTCGTAGTTGGGCGCCGGGCCGGCGGCGCTGACCAGGATGCCCTTGAAGAGCATCATCATGAAGATGATGGTGAACAGCGAGAACTGGTCGCTGGCGATCTTCTGGTTGACCTCGTCGATGATCCCGCTCCAGTCGAGGTCCAGCTTCCAGCCGAAGCACGGGCTCATCCAGCCGTCGGGCACGACCAGCGGGTTGGCGGCGAGGGCGGTCATGGCGATCACCGCCACCACCACCGCCGAGACGGTCATGATGGTGTACTGGAGGACGTCGGCCAGCACGATGCTGGTCATGCCGCCGAGCACGGTGTAGAGCACCGCCACCAGGGTGAAGACGATGCCGTACAGGTGCGGCACGTACTCGGGCGGGACGTCGAGATCCGAGCATAGGGCTGCACAACCTCCCACGGGAGGAAGATCTCGACGAACTTGCCGAGCCCGACGAAGCCGTAGGCCAGAAAGCCGAGCGCCGCCGATGAGGGCGAAGATCACCACGATCATGTGGGACAGCTGCGCGCTCCGACGCCGCTGCCGAAGCGGGTCTCGATCCACTGGGCGCCGGTGGTGACGTTCGACCGGCGCAGCCAGGCCGACAGGAAGACCATCAGGAAGATCTGGTTGAAGGTCGGCCACAGCCAGGGCAGCCAGATGCTCTTGAGCCCGTAGACGAAGCCGATGGTGACCAGCCACATCGTGCCGGAGATGTCGAACATGCCGGAGGCGTTGGACAGGCCCAGCATGTACCAGGGCAGCTCTTGTCGCCGAGCAGGTAGGACTCGAGGCTCTTCGCCGCCCGCCGCCGCACCGCGAGGCCGATCGCGGTGACCGAGACCAGGTAGACGGCGATGATGGCGAGGTCGAGGCCGGTCACTCCGAGCTGTGCCATGTGTCCCCTCCGAGCCCCTTCCCGGACGATCCCTGACGGCCCGTCGCTGAAGGTCCCTCAGTGCGCATGCGCCGCGTCGACCGCCTCGGCGGGCCGGCAGCCCTCGGCCGCGGCGCCCTCCGGCCCGGCCGCGAGGCAGGCCAGCGCGACCACGGGGTCGACGACCATCAGCTCGGCCTCGCCGACCGGCTCGCGGGCCGCGGCGAGCCGCTCGAGGCGTGGCGCGAGCCAGCCGGACGGGGCGGTCCGCTGCGAAGCGGCGTGCTCGAGGGCCTCGAGCCCGATCGTCGCCGCCTCGGCCAGGGCCGCCGACAGCGGCTCCATCTCGGCCAACCCAGGGGACGCGCGCAACGTCTCGGTGACGGCCGCGTGGTTGTCCCGCCAACGCTCGAGCGACGCCCGCGCCGCCTCGACGTCGGCCGCCGTCGTGAAGCCGTCGGCCAGCATCCGCTCCACGGTCCACCGGAAGTCGCGCGCCGGCGCCGCGTCGGCTCCCGCGACATCGACGAGCCGGCTCAGCGGCGAGAGCTGCGTGTAGGGGTAGGCCGTGTCCTTGCGCAGCGCGTTGCGGCGGTAGATCTTGACCGGCTCGACGGCGCCGAGCAGGGTCTCGAGGCCGGCGAGATCCCGGCACTGGCAGAGCCGGCGCAGCATCATCGGCCGGTTCTTGAGGTGCAGCAGGCCGTGCTCCTCGAGCAGCAGGCTGACCCGATCGAGCCGGCGGTACATGTCGGAAACGTCGGTCACGCTGCCCGGCGACCAGAACCGTTCGGCGATGGCGGCGGTGCGCGGCCAGATCCGGGAGTCGACGGTCTCCGGCGTGACGAACTCGGCCCACATCGTCGCCTCGCCGCCCAGGATCAGCCGGCGCGCCTCCTCGGGCAGCGTCGAGTCCGCAGGCAGCGGGTCGTTGAGGTAGTGGAAGTCGGTCGGTTGCATGAGGTCGATGTAGTAGCCGTTGGAGAGGATCCCTGCGTAGCCGCGGCTCGCCGCCGCGGCGAGCGACTCGCGCCCCCGCCAGGAGTGGATCACGACGTTCGTCGGCAGACCATCCTGGAAGATCTCGTCCCAGCCGATCATGCGCTTGCCGTGGCGAGTGAAGATCTCGAGCACCCGCTCGTTGAAGTAGCGCTGCATCGCCAGGGTGTCGGCGTAGCCCTCGCGCGCCATGAACGCCGCGATCTCCGGGTTGGCGGCCCACTGGATGCCGTTGTTCTCGTCGCCGCCGATGTGCATGAACTCGTCGTCGAAGAGCGCGGCCATCTCGGCGAAGAAGACGTCGAGGAAGCGGTAGGTCTCCTCCCGGATCGGGTTGACCGTCGGATCGAAGATGCCCCAGCTGCGCTCGATCTGGTAGGTCCCGGGCAGGCTCGCGAGCTCGGGGTAGGCAGTCGCCCACGCCGTCGCGTGGCCGGGCAGGTCGAACTCGGGGACCACACGGATGCCGCGCTGCGCCGCGTAGTCCTGGACCTCGCGGATCTGGGCGCGGGTGTAGTAGAGCCCGTCCGACGCTGCCTCGTGGAGACGCGGGAAGGCCAGGCACTCGACCCGGAAGCCCTGGTCGTCGACCAGGTGCCAGTGGAGGACGTTGAGCTTGACCGCGGCCATGGCGTCGAGGTTGCGCTTGACGACCTCGACCGGCATGAAGTGACGGCTCGAGTCGATCATCAGCCCGCGCCACGGGAAGCGGGGCGCGTCCTCGATCCGGACCAACGGCACGGTCACGCCCCGCTCGTCGAGGGTGACGAGCTGGAGCAGGGTCTCGAGGCCGCGCAGCGCGCCGATGTCAGTGGCCGCCGTGAGCAGGATGCCCGACCCATCGACCGTGAGCGTGTAGCTCTCGTCCTCGCCGAGGGCCACCCGGCCAGGGCGCCCGACCGAGACCCGCAGCGCCGCGCCGGCCCGGCCCTCAAGCTCGAGGAAGGTCGACGGCGGGAAGAACAGGCCGGAGCGGTCCGACAGCCGACGCAGCATCCGCTGCACCCCGCCGGCGAGGCGCGGGCGTGGCGCCGCCTCCTTCCACGGCGACCGTGAAGGCCGGGGTGATCGCGAGGTCGCCCGAGCCGAGCTCGAGGAGCCTGTGGCATCGGCATCAGCTCGAGCGGAGCGGGTGAGCTCTGCCGCGAGCGTCGTGTCCGACCGCGACCGAGGCTGCGAGTGCGATCAGGACGGCGAGGATCGGGTGTCGCATGGGTCACCTCATGTGCGCCGCATTCTCTCGCAGCCGGGGGCCCGGCGCCAGTGGAGGCTGTCCATCCATCGCTCGTGGCACGCCGCGCGCCGCCTCCGGTATCATGGCTCGCACGACAGTCCGGAGAAGGGTTGGGTGCCGCGTGGCGCCCGGTCTTCTCGCAGATCTGGAACGGGGGAGGGGCCACCATGCAGCTCGTCGCCATCGACTGGGTCGTGATCGCGCTCTCCATCGTGCTCTCCGCCGCCCCGGCGGTGTACTACGCCCGGCGGGCGTCGAGCGGCATCTCGGAGTTCTTCGCCTCGGGCCGGTCGGCGCCGTGGTGGCTGATCGGCACCTCGATGGTGGCCACCACCTTCTCCACCGACACCCCCAACCTGGTCACCGACTTCGTGCGCACCCACGGGGTGTCGCAGAACTGGGCGTGGTGGGCCTTCCTGCTCACCGGCATGGCTGACCGTGTTCTTCTACGCCAAGATGTGGCGCCGCTCCGGGGTGCTCACCGACCTCGAGTTCTACGAGCTGCGCTACTCGGGCCGGTCGGCGGCCTTCGTCCGCGGCTTCCGCGCGGTCTACCTCGGCTTCTTCTTCAACTGCGCGATCATGGCCTCGGTCACGCTGGCGGCGGTCAAGATCGCCAATGTCATGCTCGGCTGGGACCGCCTCCAGACGGTCCTCGTCTGCGGCGTGATCTGCGTGGCGTTCGCGGCGATCTCCGGCCTGTGGGGCGTGCTGGCGTCGGACCTCGTCCAGTTCGTCATCGCCATGATCGGCGTCATCGCCGCCGCCTACGTCGCGCTCGACCAGCCGCAGGTGGGCGGCCTCGCCGGTCTGATGTCGCAGATCGACCCGAAGACGCTGCGCCTGCTGCCCGACTTCTCGGACTGGGGCCTGACCCTGTCGGTGCTGATCGTGCCGCTGACCATCCAGTGGTGGTCGGTGTGGTACCCGGGCGCGGAGCCGGGCGGCGGCAGCTACATCGCGCAGCGGATGCTGGCGGCCAAGGACGAGCGGCACGCGATGGCCGCCACCCTGTGGTTCAACATCGCCCACTACGCGCTGCGGCCGTGGCCCTGGATCATCGTCGCCCTGTGCTCGATCCTGGTCTTCCCGACCCTCGATGACATCCAGGTCGCGCTGCCCCACGTCTCCCCGAGCCTGATCGGCAACGACATGGCCTACCCGGCGATGCTGACGCTGCTGCCGGCCGGCCTCATCGGCCTGCTGGTGGCGGCGCTGCTGTCGGCCTACGTGTCGACCATGTCGACCCACCTCAATTGGGGCTGCTCCTACCTGGTCCACGACTTCTACCAGCGCTTCCTCAATCCTCACGCCACGGAGAAGCGCATGATCTGGCTGTCGCGGGTCATGACCGCCGTGCTGATGGCGGTCTCGGGCGCCGGGGTCTTCCTCCTGACGACCGCCGGCGAGGCCTTCCAGCTGCTGCTGTCGATCGGCGCCGGCACCGGCCTGCTCTACCTCCTGCGCTGGTTCTGGTGGCGGATCAACGCCTGGTCCGAGATCGCGGCCATGGCGTCGTCCTTCGTCATCGCAGTTGCGCTGTTCGTCGCTCGCAAGAACGGCCTCGAGCTATCGTCGCACGCCGCCCTGGCGTGGTCGGTGGCGTTGACCACGGTGGTCTGGGTGGTCGTCACCTTCCTGACGCCGCCCGCCGACGCCGCGACCCTGCGCCGCTTCTACTCGGTGGTGCGGCCCGCCGGGCCCGGCTGGAGGAAGGTCGTCGGCGATGCCGAGGACGTCGGCCCGCGGGACAGCCTGTCGCTGGCCGTGCTCGGCTGGGTGCTCGGCTGCACCTTCGTCTACTCGGCGCTGTTCGGGATCGGCGCACTGCTGTACGGCCAAGGAGGCCAGGCCGCAGTGTGCCTCGGCGTGGCGGCCGCCGCCGGCGTCGGGCTGGCGGTGGTCGTGCCGAAGATCTGGGGCGCTTCCGCCGCTGCGGAGAGCGGCGGGGCCGGCGCCGGCCACTGAGCCGTCCCGGTGCGGCCCGGCCGCAGCTGCGTATATGATCGGCGGGTCGCCGCGACCCTGACCCTGCGGGAGGCTGATGTCATGAGCGGACTGGCGGTGGAGCTCAAGCACCGTCCGACACTCGACCCGGGCTTCCTTCCGGCCGTCCTCTGGGAGCGGGCCTACGCCGCCCGGGTCGCGGCCGAGCCGCGAAGCACCAGGGTCGTGCTGTGCGTGACGCGGCGCGACGGTACGGTGTTCCGCGAGGAGACCGCGGTCCTTCCCGCACGAGGGCGACAACATCCCGTTGAACCTCACGCACGTGGAGCGGATGGTCAAGCTCTTGCTGTGGATGAAGGGCGGCTCCGAGATCCTGGTGGCGGGCCACGAGGAGCTGGCGGGCCAGCTCGCGGCGATCTACGCGCCCGCGGGCACCCGCGCCTTCGACTGCGACGTGGTCGGCCGCCGCATCTACCGGGACCAGATGGCCGTTCGCAGCATTGTGTTCGAGCAGGCGCCGGCGCCTCGGATGACCGCCGTGCCGCTCGGCCGCAACCTCGAGGGCTGCCGGATCGGCTTCGACCTCGGCGGGAGCGACCGCAAGAGCGCGGCCGTCATCGACGGCGAGGTGGTTCACGCCGAGGAGGTGGAGTGGAACCCGTACTTCGAGTCGGATCCGGGCTATCACTTCGCCGGGATCATGGACTCGCTCGCCCGGGCCGCCGCTCACCTGCCGCGGGTGGACGCGATCGGAGGCAGCGCGGCCGGGGTCTACGTCGACAACGAGCCGCGCGTGGCGTCGTTGTTCCGCGGGATCAAGGACGTCGACTTCGAGGCCCACATCCGGCCGATCTTCACTCGTATCCGCCACGCCTGGAACGACGTTCCCTTCGAGGTGGTGAACGACGGTGAGGTGACCGCACTCGCGGCCTCGATGAGCCTCGACGCCAACCGGCTGCTCGGCATCTCGATGGGCACGAGCCAGGCCGCCGGCTACTGCGACGCCGACGGGCACATCACGAGCCTGCTCAACGAGCTCGCCTTCGTGCCGGTCGACTACCGCGAGGGCGCGCCGGCCGACGAGTGGTCGGGTGACACCGGCTGCGGCGTCCAGTACTTCTCGCAGCAGGCCGTGGCGCGCCTCGCACCGGCGGCCGGCCTCGATTTCGAGGAGGCGATGCCCTTTGCCGACCGGCTCAAGGCAGTGCAGGCCCTGATGGCGAAGGACGACCCTCGCGCGCGGGCGATCTACCAGACGATCGGCGTGTACCTCGGCTACTCGATCGCCTGGTACGCCCGCTGGTACGAACTCCGGCACCTGCTGATTCTGGGCCGGGTGACCTCGGGCAGCGGCGGCAGCGTGATCATCGACACGGCGCGGGCGGTGCTCGCGGACGAGTTCCCCGAGCTCGCCCGGCAGATCGCGATCACCACGCCGGACGAGCAGTTCAAGCGCCACGGCCAGGCGATCGCCGCGGCCAGCCTGCCGAGGATCCCGCCGAAGGAGGCGATGCCATGAAGCTCACCAAGCCGGAGGCCGATCTCTATGTCCCTGACGGCCGCCCGCCCGACGATGCCCTCGCCCGGGCCACCCACCTCGCGGTGGGCGCCCATCAGGACGACCTCGAGTTCATGGCCCTGCACGGCATCCTGGAGTGCTTCGGGCGCTCGGACCGGTCGTTTTCAGGCGTCACCCTGACCAACGGCGCCGGCAGCGCGCGGACCGGTCCCTATGCCGCATGCTCGAACGAGGAGATGGTGCAGGTTCGCGTGGCCGAGCAGCGCAAGGCCGCCCTCATCGGCGGCTACGGCTGTCAGATCCAGCTCATGTACTCGAGCTCCGAGCTCAAGAACGCCTCGAGCCAGGGGCCGGTCAACGATCTCCTGGAGATTCTCTCGCTCGCCAGGCCGCAGGTCGTCTACCTCCACAACCCGGCCGACAAGCACGACACCCATGTCGCCTCCTGCCTGCGCGCCCTCGCCGCCCTGCGCCGCCTCGAGCCAGCGGCGCGGCCGTCCAGGGTGCTCGGCTGCGAGGTCTGGCGCAACCTCGACTGGCTGCCCGACGAGGACAAGCAGGTGATGCCGGTCGACGACCGCCCGAACCTGGCCGCGGCCCTGTCCGGCGTCTTCGACTCCCAGATCTCCGGCGGCAAGCGCTACGACCTCGCGGTCCAGGGGCGGCGCCTCGCCAACGCCACCTTCTTCGAGTCGCACGAGGTCGACCGCCACACCCTGCTCGCCTTCGCGATGGACCTCACGCCGCTGGTGACCGACCCCTCGCTCGACGTGGCCTCGTACACCCGCTCCCTGATCGATCGGATGCGCGACGACGTCGCGGACCGTATCGCCAGGATGAGCGGGGGAGTGTGACCGTCACCCGGGGCATGCGATCGGGTTCGCAGCCGGCGGGGGCTACGGCGCCGGAAACTCCATCGTCTTGATCCCCCGCACGAAGTACGCGTCGTTGGTCGCGTTGTCGACCACCGAGATGTAACCAAAGGCGCCGCTGCCCTCGGCCTCCGCCTCCACCCGAATCTGCTTCTCGCTCCAGTCGCCGCCGTCGACCGACGCGAACGGGTCGGAGAGCTGGACCATGGAGTAAGCGTCGAGCTGGAGCTCGACGGTCGCGTCCGTGTGGTTTCCGAATGCGTCGAACATCGAGACCCAGAACCGTTCCCCGACCGGGGTGGGGTTGACGATGCCGACGTTGACCCGGTAGCGGCCATTCGCGGTGTGCTTGCCCGCGAACATCCACTGGTCCTCGAAGGTGCCCGGGTAGCCCGGCGTCTCGTAGTCCCATCGACATGTCCGAGGTCGGGATCCCCTCGACGAGCTGGCCGTAGGAGGCGCTGCCGTCAGCAGAGATCGAGTAGATCCGCGCCCACACCTGGACCTGGGTGCTGCTCGAGTAGTGGATCGCTCCAACCCACGGGTCGGCGCCCACGTGGAGGAAGCTCTCGACCACGTCTTCCACGTAGTAGGTGTATTGGTCGACTGTGAGTGGCAGCTCGAAGGTCTGGGCGTCGCTGTTGTCCTCCCCGGAGCGGCAGAAGGTCAGACTGACGTGGTTGGAGCCCCCCGGGGCGACAACGCGGAACCAGAGATCAGTTCTCCAGATCGAGCCGTGCAGTCCCGGGGCGCGCGCTGCGGCCAGCAGCCAGCCGTCGCGGTGGAGCGGCGCGTTGAGGCCGGCGCCGCTCGCGGCCGAGAGGTTCTTGACTCCGCGGACGAAGTAGGCGTCGTTGGTGGCGTTGTCGACCGCCGAGGCGTACAGGAACCCGCCGCCGCCGATGGTGTCGCACAAGAGCTGGATCATGTGATCGTGCCATTCCCCGCCGGTCACGAACGCGAACGGGTCCGCGAGCTGGACCATGGAGTAGGCCGGGACTGTGACGTCCACACTGGCAGGACCGGACGACGGATTGTTATCCGTGGCGTCGTACATCCGGATTCGGTAGTCGCACTCCGTGGCGGTCGGGTTGACCACCCCGACGTTGACCCGGAAGCGACCGTCGGCCGTGTGCTTGGCGGCGAACACGTACTGCATGTGGTTGGTGTTGTAGCCGTCACGGTGCGATGGCGACAGCTGGTCGGTGGGGATCCCCTCGATGAGCTGCCCGTACGAGGCACTGCCGTCGGAGGAGATCGAGTACACCCGCGCCCACGCCTGCATCGGGACGTTCGCGGTGTAGTGGATCGCGCCGACCCATGACCCGCTGCCTACGGCGAGGAAGTGGTCGACCACGTCCTCGATGGCGACCACCTGCTGTCCCGGCGCCGCGGTCACTGTGAAGGTTGCGGCGGCAGTGTTGTCCTGGCCCGACCGGCACAGCTTCAGCGTCAGGGTCTGGCCGCCCAGGTTCTCGGCGAAGAGCCAGAGGTCCGTCCTCCAGATCGAGCCGTGCAGGCCGGGGGCGTGGGCGGTGGCCAGGATCCAGCCGTCGCGGTGGAGCGGTTGATTGAGCTGGGCCGACGCGCTCGGCGCCACCAACATCACGGCGACGAGCGCGAGAGCCGCACAAGGGGCGATGGCATTGAGGCGATGGGAACGACGCATCTTGACCTCCTTCGCGGGCGAGACGAAGCAACGCCCAACCCGCGCCTCGCTCGCCACGGGGACATTCCCGCGCCGAAGATTCGCGCGCGAACGCGAGACGGCCGGCTTCCCGCCGGCCGTGTCACGCCCACGCGTGGTTATGAAGTGGTGGGGGATTGCGATCCCACGAATCGAGTCTACCACCGGCAAGAGCTGCTGCTCAGCGCCGGATGGGACTCACGTGGCCTGTGCTCCGGTCGATCTCCATCAGACGACGGCGACGGGGAGCCCCTCGTTGCGCGCGGCCCTGGCCTTCGGGATGAAGAGCGCGACCAGGGCCCACGCGTAGACGACCGCGTCGCCGAGGATTTCGATCGAGTGGACGACTCGCAGCGTCGGCGGGAAGAAGGTCGTCGCGGCGAGGCCGATCAGGCCCATCAGGGCGAAGAACGCAATCGCCAGCGACACGAAGAGGCTGCGTCGCGAACGTGACCAGAGGAGCAGGATCGGCAACGTCACCGCGAGGGCGAGCGCGCTGCGGAGCAGAACCACCGGAAGGATGGTGTCCCAACCGGGGAGCGTCAGCCCGAAGCTCGGCTCCTTGTAGAAGGGGACCACGATGGGGCTGACGAGCATGCCAAAGAAGATGTAGATGACCGGGAAGGCGAGCCATGCCAGCACGATCCGCCACCACCACGTGGACGGCGGCCCGGCGAAAGCCGTTGCCCGCCGCGGTTCCGGCGAGGTCGGGGGCCGGATCAACCAGACCGCCGCCGCGGCCCCGAGCAGGCAGGGCGCGATGAAGAACACGAGCATCGTGGCGGTGCCGCCGAAGGTCGTGAAGGCCGCGGCCTCGATCTGGTTGTTGAGGCCGAAGATCACGTAGGAAAACGCGGCGAGGACGAGCCAGCGCACCAGCTGAGAACCTCGGATGCCGCTCGCCAAGCAGCGCGAGGCAGCCGGCCATCAGGACCGCGCTGAACACGCCCAGGATGAGGTTGGTCGTCTGGCTGGGCGGATTCGGGAAGGCCGGCCACGGCATGCCGGCGGCGGTGATCACCATGCCGCTGATCATGGTCCCGAGGAAGTAGGCGGCAGCGATGGCCGCGACCTTGCCGATCCAACCGATGATGCTGTTTCCGTTCGTGACGCTCATGTGGAGACCCCCTTGTCGTTCGCGAGCTTCTCGAGCTCGTTGGTTGCCCGCGCGGCCCAGCGCGCGTTGCCTCGAAAGGCTTGGATGCCGTGCTCGAGCGCCAGCCGGCCGCACGGCGGCATCTCATCCGACAGCTCCTCGCCGGAGTCCCTCGAGGTGCTTGACGTAGGCCTCGGACTCGCGCCGGAGCTCGGCGAGAAAGCGCAGCGCCTCCTGCTGGCCGAGGCGATCCATGAATGCGAAGCGGAGCATCAGCAGGTCGAAGTGCCAGAGCAGCGCCTCGCGGGTGACGGGCTTTGCGAGCTCGGCCTCGAGCGCCGCCTCCCCCTTGTCAGTGATCGTGTAGGCGACGCGGGGCCGCAGCGAGCCCGGATTCTTCTGCCGGCCGCGAATCCAGCCGAGCTTCTCGAGGCTCTGCAGAGCGGGGTAGATGGCGCCGGGGCTGCTGCTGAAGTGGCCCATCGGGGTCGTCTCGAAGACCTTCTTGAGGTCGTAGCCCGACTGGGGAGACATCGAGATCAGCCCGAGGATGGCGAGGCGGAGCGGGGTGAGGGTGGCGTCGTCGTTCATAATACGAATAGATATAATACGCTTCGTAGTATTTGTCAAGGGGTCGGGCGAGGATTCTTCGGAAGCGTCCCCTCGAAGGGGAGAGGGCTGCTGGGGCCGCGGGAACCGGCCGATGCGGTTATAGTTGCCCACATTGCGGCAGGCCCCGATCGGCCTGACCGGCAGTCGGCGCCGGCGCCCTGCCACGACTGGGGTGCAGTCGGCGCGGCCGCGCTCGGGCGATCGACGGTACTGAGGCACGCGCCGCGTGACGGCTGGGGGGAGGCTCATGGGACACCTCGCGACCCTCGACTGGCTCATGATCGGCCTGTACTTCGCGCTGATCTTCGGCGTGGCGTGGTGGGTCTCGGGCCGCCGGAGGGAGACCCACGAGTCGTCGGCCGGCTACTTCCTGGCCGGGCGCAACGTCGGCTGGTTCGTGGTCGGCGCCGCGCTCTTCGCCTCCAACATCGGGTCCGAGCACCTGGTGGGCCTCGCGGGGACCGGCTACGACAGCGGCGTCGCGGTCGGGCAGTTCGAGGTGCTGGCCTCGCTCATCCTGCTCATCCTCGGCTGGCTGTTCGTGCCCTTCTACCTGAGAAGCGGCGTTTACACCATGCCCGAGTTCCTCGAGCGCCGCTACTCGGCGGGCGCGCGCTGGTACCTGGCGGTGGTCTCGATCGTCGGCTACGTGCTGACCAAGATCTCGGTGACGCTCTACGCCGGCGGCATCGTCTACGAGGTCCTGCTCGGCGGCGGCTTCTGGACCGGAGCCCTGATCATCGTGCTCGCGACCGGCATCTACACCGTGCTCGGGGGCCTGAGGGCGGTGCTCTACACCGAGACCATGCAGACCGTGGTGCTGATCGGCGGCTCGGTGCTGGTGACCCTCGTCGGCCTCCATGAGCTCGGCGGCTGGGGCGTCCTGCGGTCGACCCTGGACGCGAGCTTCTTCGACATGTGGCAGCCGATGTCGCACCCGTCCTTCCCGTGGACCGGGATCCTGTTCGGCGCCCCGATCCTCGGCGTCTGGTACTGGTGCACCGACCAGTACATCGTGCAGCGCGTGCTGTCGGCCAACGGCATCGACGACGCGCGCCGCGGCACCATCCTCGGCGGCTACCTCAAGCTCCTGCCCCTGTTCATCTTCGTGATCCCGGGCCTGGTGGCGGCGGCGCTGGTGGCCACCGGCCGCCTCGAGCTCGCCCGGGCCGACCACGCGCTGCCCGAGATGATCCGGGTGCTGCTGCCGGCCGGGGTGCGCGGCCTGGTGGTGGCGGGCTTCCTCGCGGCGCTGATGAGCTCGCTGTCCGCGGTCTTCAACTCCTGCTCGACCCTCATCACCTGGGACGTCTACCGCAAGCTGCGGCCCGACGCCTCGGAGCGGCAGCTGGTCATGGTGGGCAAGATCGCCACCCTCGCGCTGGTCGGCTTCGGCCTGCTCTGGATCCCGTTCATGAAGTACATCTCGGGGCAGCTCTACGTCTACCTGCAGAGCGTCCAGGCCTACATCTCGCCGCCGATCGCCGCGGTCTTCCTGCTCGGCGTGTTCTGGAAGCGGGTCAACGCGACGGGCGCGCTCGCCTCGCTGCTGACCGGCTTCGTGCTCGGCATGGGGCGGCTGGTGCTCGAGCTCACCAAGGGCTCCCAGAGCGGGCTGCTGCTCTGGTACGCCGACATCAACTTCCTCCACTTCGCGGTCCTGCTGTTCGCGGTCTGCACCGCGGTGCTGGTCGCGGTCAGCCTGGCCACGCCGCCGCAGCGCGAGGACAAGCTGGCCGGCCTGACCTTCGCCACCGCCGCCGCGCCCACCGCCGGTGACGCCGTGACCGCGGCGCGATTGCGCTCGGCTCCGGCCTGGCGCCGCAAGGACCTGTGGCTGTCGGTGCTGCTGGCTGCGTGTGTCGGCATGGTCTGGCTGTTCTTCAGAGGATGAGCACGCCGGGGGTTCGGGAAGGGAGCGGGCAATGCGAGGCACCTGGATCTTCACGGTCATTCTGGCGGCGGCGAGCCTGGTTGCCGGCTGTGCGCAGCGGCCGGCCGAGGTGGTGACGGTGCCGGCGGCGACCGTTCACCCGGAGCTGTGGCCATCGGTGCCCCGCGCCCTCGCGCCGGATCCGGAGCTCGAGGCCGCGATCCAGGCCCTGATCGGCCGGATGTCAGTCGAGGACAAGGTCGGCCAGCTCATCCAGGGCGAGATCCGCCACCTGACGCCCGAGGATGTGCGCCGCTACCGGCTCGGCTCGGTGCTCAACGGCGGCGGGGTCCAGCCCCTCGACAGGAGGTGGGCCTCGGCCGGCGACTGGCTGGCGCTGGCCGACGACTTCTGGGACGCCTCGATGGACACCTCCGACCGGAGGGCAGGCCATCCCGATCATCTGGGGCACCGACGCGGTGCACGGCGTCGCCGGCGTGTACGGCGCCACCATCTTCCCGCACAACGTCGGCCTGGGCGCGACCCGCAACCCCGAGCTGATCCGCGAGATCGGCCGCATCACCGCGCGCGAGATGGCGGTGGCGGGCCTCGACTGGACCTTCGGCCCGACGGTCGCGGTGGTCCGCGACGACCGCTGGGGCCGCAGCTACGAGAGCTGGTCCGAGGATCCCGAGATCGCCCGCGCGTACGCCGCGGCGATGGTCCAGGGCCTCCAGGGCGAGGCGGGCAGCGCCGGCTTTCTCGGCGATGGCCGGGTGGTCGCCTGCGCCAAGCACTTCCTCGGCGACGGCGGCACGGCAGGGCGGCGTCGACCGCGCCGACAACCTCGCGTCCGAGGCCGAGCTGCGCGACCTCCACGGCGCCGGCTACGTCTCCGCGATCGAGGCCGGCGTCCAGACCGTGATGGCCTCCTTCTCCTCGTGGCAGGGCCGCACGATGCACGGCAACCGGGAGCTGCTGACCGACGTCCTCAAGGGCCGGCTGGGCTTCGACGGCTTCATCGTCGGCGACTGGAACGGCCACGCCGACGTCGAGGGCTGCTCGAGCTCGAGCTGCCCCGCGGCGTTCAACGCCGGCATCGACATGTTCATGGCGCCCGAGGACTGGCGCGCGCTGCTCGAGAACACCATCGAGCAGGCGCGCTCCGGGGTGATTCCCATGGACCGCCTCGACGACGCGGTGCGCCGGATCCTGCGGGTGAAGATGCGCGCGGGCCTGTTCGACAAGGGGAAGCCTTCGAGCCGTCCGCTGGCCGGCCGCAGCGAGCTCCTGGGATCGCCCGAGCACCGGGCGGTGGCGCGGCAGGCGGTGCGCGAGTCGCTGGTGCTGCTCAAGAACAACGGCGGGCTGCTCCCGCTCGAGCGTTCGCAGCGCGTGCTCGTGGCGGGCGACGGGGCCGACGACATCGCCAAGCAGTGCGGTGGGTGGACCCTCACCTGGCAGGGCACCGACCTCGCGAACGAGGACTTCCCCGGCGCCACATCGATCTGGCACGGGATCCGGGCCGCGGTCGAGGCCGCCGGCGGCACGGCGACGCTCAGCGTGGACGGCAGCTTCAGCGGCCCGCCGCCGGACGTGGCGATCGTGGTCTTCGGAGAGGAGCCCTACGCCGAGTTCCACGGCGATCGCGAGACCCTCGACTACGGCCTCTTCCGGCCGGACGACCTCAAGCTCTTGCAGCGGCTGCAGGCGGCCGGGGTCCCGGTGGTCTCGATCTTCCTCTCCGGGCGGCCGATGTGGGTCAACCCGGAGCTCAACGCCTCCGACGCCTTCGTGGCGGCGTGGTTGCCTGGAACCGAGGGCGGTGGCGTGTCCGACCTCATCTTCCGCTCCGCCGCGGGCGGCAGCGCTCACGACTTCACGGGCCGGCTCGCACACTCGTGGCCGAGAACGCCGCTCCAGACGCCGCTCAACCGCGGAGACGCCGGCTACGACCCGCTGTTCGCGTTCGGCTTCGGACTTTCATCTCAGGACCGCGTCGAGCTCGGGCAGCTCCCGGAGGATCGTGGCGCCGCAATCCCGGACGGCGCCCGCACCGTCTTCTTCCGCGGCGGGGCGATTCCGCCCTGGCAGCTGTACGTCGGTGACTCGCACGACCGGGCCGTCAGGACGGTCGGAGGGGCCGCGTCGACCCGGGACCGCGACAACCTGGTCGTGACCGCGGTCGACCGCGAGCTCCAGGACGACGCCCGCGCCGCTCGTTGGGCCGGCGACGAGCTCGCGTCCGTCTACCTCGCGGCCGCCAGTGCGATCGACCTGACGGATGCGGCGCAGGGGGGCATGGCGCTCGCCGTCGACCTCCTGGTCGAGGAGCCGCCGAGCAAAGCAGTGTCCCTCGCGCTGCGCTGCGGGGAGGATTGCGAGGGCAGGGTCGACATCACCGAGGCCCTGCGCTCCGCTCCCGCCGGTGAGTGGCAAACCGTCGCGATCCGCCTCGGCCGATTCGCAGAGGCGGGGGCCGAGCTCACCCACGTCACGGCGCCCTTCGTGCTCGAGACCGAGGGCACCCTCGCCCTGCGCTTCGCCAACGTCCGGCTGGAGCCGGCGGCGGAGGGTAGTGAGCTCGCTCACGATCAACCGCGTTTGAACTGAGGACCTCTCGTCGATGGCCGTGTTTCCAGGGTAAGTCGACAGTCGTTCAGAGGAAGGAGGCGACGGCGCTTGCCACCCGGCCGCGGGCTGCGCCCGCTTCCCGGTCTCGGCGGGTCACCGCTCCGAACACGAGTGTTCGTCGCGTCGGCCCGCGTCGACCTGCGCGCGACTGCGTCGCGCTGCCGGGTAGGGTGCGTGTCCGGCGAGCCCGTCACTCCGTTGAGATCATCATCGCGCCAAGCGCCGGACCTCTGCGCGCGTTCTTCACCGCCGGCTGCGTCGGGATGATCGGACGATCTATCCCTCCTTGCCGTCGGTTCGACCAGCACGCATAGGCCCAACTTTGGCGCGATCCGCTTCGCGGGCGTGCGGCACTCCGGGCGGGCCAGATGCCGGCGGCAGCGCTGACGCGCTGCTCAGGCTCGGGTTCGGACCCTCGCCTGGGCCTCAAGATCGCTCCGGGCTTCTGCTGCGGCCCACGATGCACGGCCATCTGCCGCGCTGCCACGCGCCATCTGGCCGCACCTCGCGGCCCTCGCGACGAAGCCCTGCGCGGCTCTCGGCGGCGTGCTTCGCACGCCCGCCGCCCCTTGTGCTAGGGGGTTCATCCTCGATTGGCGAATGAGAGATTGGGCGCGAGGCGCTTGCTGGTACCCTTGCATCGCACAGGGAGGAGGTGTCCAGATGAGTGTCCGACAGGGGTGGCATTGTGTCGCGATGGTTCTGGGCCTCACGGTTCTGATCGCCGGCTGCGGGCCGCGCGCCATCGAGCCGCCGCCACCACCGGACATCTTCTCCCGAGCCGCCGTTGCCGAGGCCATGGCGCGCGCCTTCGACTGGCAGATCGACCACATCGTCTACGAGGCGCCGCTGCCCGACGGTGGCACGCAGCCGGTCAGCGACACCGAGTGGGTGCGGGGCGCCTTCTTCGCCGGCGTGATGGCCGCTTCCAACGCGACCGGCGACTCGCGGTACCTGGCGGCGGCGATGGAGATCTCGCGGCGCAACGGCTGGCAGCCCGGGCCGCGGCCGCGTCACGCCGACGACCTCTGCATCGCCCAGACCTACGCCCAGCTTTTCCTCGTCGAGCGCGACCCGGCGATGATCGAGGCCACGGTCGCCCGCCTCGAGGCCATGATCGCCGAGCCCCGGCCGGGGCCGGTGGCCGGCTGGTCCGAGGACGACAACTGGTCGTGGTGCGACGCCCTTTTCATGGCGCCGCCGACCATGGCCCTCATCGCCGAGGCGACCGGCGACCGTCGCTTCCTCGACCTCATGAACACCATGTGGTGGGAGACCTCCGGCTACCTCTACGACGGGACCGAGCACCTCTGGTACCGCGACGGGCGCTACGTCATCCAGCCCGACGGCTCCGGGCCGCGCACCCCGAACGGCGAGAAGGTCTTCTGGTCCCGCGGCAACGGATGGGTCTTCGCCGGCCTCGCCCTCGTTCTCGAGCACATGCCCGCCGACTACCCGGACCGGCCGCGCTATGAGCAGCTCTTCCGCGACATGGCCGCGGCGCTGGTCGCGGTGCAGGGCGAGGATGGGCTCTGGCGCTCGAGCCTGCTCGACCCCGACGAGTACCCGATTCCGGAGTCGAGCGGCTCCGGCTTCTTCACCTTCGGGCTGGCCTGGGGCGTGAACCGCGGCCTGCTCGACGCCGAGGCCTACCTGCCCGCCGTCCGCCGCGGCTGGGAGGGCCTGATGTGGGCGCTCCAGCCCTCCGGCAAGCTCGGCTGGGTGCAGCAGATCGGCTACGACCCCCGGTCGGTGAGCGCCGATGACAGCATGGAGTACGGCACGGGCGCCTTTCTGATGGCCGGCAGCGAAGTGCTGAAGCTCGGCGCACGCCGGCCATAGGCCTCTCGGCGCACGCGGGTCGAAGGCCACTCGGTGTGCGTGAGGCGTCGAGGTTGTCGCTGGCCTACGCCCCGCGCGCGCCGAGATTGACGCGCTGCGCGCGTCTGAGAAGAAGAGAACAGGGCGGAGCGGACAATGCCGCACACCTGAGCCCGAGGGTACCATCGATTCCAGGTCGCCGAGAATCAGGGCGCCTCGGTAAAGGACGTCGAGTACGAGCCGATCACCTCGGGCGCCACCATCGCTGCGAGGCCGCGCTGCTGCGACCAGGTTGCGGTAGGTGAGGAGCTCGATGCCGTCGCTCGGCGACCGCCGCCCGGAAGGCCGGCGAGCTGATGGCGTCGAGCTCGGCCTGACGGTGGATGGCGACCCGGAAGGGATCCGCCGCGTAGTTCGAGTCGACCAGGGCCGCCATCTCCGGCGTGTCGGTGCCGAGGTGGATGACGACCAGGTTGAGGCCGGGCGGCGCCTGACGCACGAACTCGAGCAGCCGCGGCAGCTTGCGCCCGGGCGCGACGTCCCACAGCGAGACCGAGCGCTCACCGAAGTACCTCGAGATCCCGAGCCGGTGCGTGGCCGCGAGCTGCTCGACGATCGCCTGCAGCTCGGGCGTCGAGACGGCGGTCAGCATGTGGAAGTCGATGTAGTCGATCCGCAGACCTGACGCGAGCGCCCGCTCGATCTGCGCCTCGAGCTCGGCTCTGACCTCCTCGAGGTCGGGTCGGGCGGCGGCGAACGCGGCCTCCGAGGGATGGAAGTGCCCATTCGCGTCGACCAGGGAGGGCACCCGGGCCGCGCCGAGCACCGGTCCCCACTTGTAGTGCTCCCACTCCGAGTTGAGGGTGAGGTGGACGCCGACCCCGATCTCCGGGTGGTCCTTGAGGATCTCGACCGCCTCCCGGTACCACGGGCAGGCGAACATCACCGAGGTCGAGAAGGGCACGCCGGAGGCGAGGAGCTCGCGCACCGCGGTGTTGACGCCGTGGCACATCCCGACGTCGTCGCAGCGGATCATCAGCTGCGTCGGCTCGGCCGCGGCCTCGGCCGCCTCGGCCGCCAGCGGCACGGAGGCCGACCAGGAGGACCGCCAACGCACGCGATCGCGAACGCGACACGGCTTCGGGACTCTCGCGACATGGCTCTCCCTCCGCGGCGTACTGTGAAGGTTCGGTCCGCCCTGCGCTGATATTCTAATTCCCAGTTCCATCATTCCCCGAATTCCGGAGGGCGGACGCCATCGGGCGCGGGTCGCCGGGTACCAGCACGTCGGTCGCGGCTCGCCGCTAAGCCCGCTGACTCGAGCAGCGGGCATGACATCGGGCGCGAATCGCGGAAGCGGGCGGGGGCACGGAGACGGAGACGGGCACGGAAGGCAACCCCTCTTCCCAACCCCTAACCCCTGCTCGGGCGCCGACTTGACACCAAATCTCACTCCGTGTATGATCCGCCGGCCGCGAGGAGGTGGACGATGGCTGGCAAGGGACATCGGGTGCAGGTCAAGCTCAAGAGCAGCGCAAGCCCGCACATCTACTACGCGAAGAAGAACAAGCAGAACACCCCCGACCGGCTCGAGCTCAAGAAGTACGACCCGGTCGTGCGCAAGCACGTGAGCTACAAGGAAGCGCGCTAGCCACGCGGCCTGACGATCCGAGTTTTCGCGGCCCGGGCCGAACGCCCGGGCCGCTTTGCGTTTCGGGAAGCGTGGAGCTCGGGGCGCCGCACGCCAGTCGACGGGCTAGCGTGGAGAGCGAACCACCAGGGCACGAAGTCCGAAGGGGCGTCCGAGTGCGGTCAGGGCAGCGCTCGCTCGGTTACGACCGATGATCCGGCGCCTCCTTCGACTGCGTGCGACGCGCTCGGCTCGCAGCTGCCCGGAACCGCACTTCGTGCCTCTGTGACTGTGGCGATCGGGTTCGAATTCGGGCAGCGGGCGCGGAAGCGGAAGCGGGACGGGTACGCTACCCTTCTTGGCCTTGTCGGCGACGGCGAGGGCTTTCTCCGCTTCGGGGCGCGGGGGTCCTTGCCCTGGCTCTTCAGCTTGTCCTCGCGCGCGGCCAGCAGCTCGACCGCGGTCTCCAGCGTCACCGCGGCGGGGTCCGTCTTCTTCGGCACCGTCGCGTGGACCGTGCCGTCGCTGACGTAGGGACCGTAGCGGCCGGTCCGGACCGTGATCGTGGCGCCCGAGCTCGGGTGCGGACCGAGCTCGGCGAGGACCGAGGAGCCGCCGGCGCGGCGGCCGCGGCTCTTGGGCTGCTTCAGAAGCTCGACCGCCCCGTCGACGGTGATGGTCGCCAGCGAGTCGTAGTCGGGCAGGGTGCGGTTGTCGCCGTCGCAGCTGATGTACGGCCCGTAGCGTCCGGCCGCGGCCAGGATCGGCTTGCCGCTCTCCGGGTGCAGGCCGATCTCGCGCGGGAAGGACAGCAGCATCAGCGCATCCTCGAGGGTCAGCGACTCCGGGCTCATCGACGGCCACAGGCTCGCCATCTTCGGCTTCTCGCCGCCGCCGTTCTCCCCGAGCTGGACGTAGTGGCCGAATCGTCCGTGCTTCAGCAACACCGGCTGCCCGGTCGTGTCGTCAGTGCCAAGCAACCGGCCGCCTCCAGCGCTGCTGCCGAGCAGCTCGAGGGCCTTCTCCAGGGTCAGCTCGTCGGGCGGCAGGCTGGTCAGGCACCGACGCCCGCTGCCCGATCGGCCTCGATGTAGGGTCCGTAGCGGCCGATCCGGACCACGACCTGCCGGCCGTCGGCGGTCGAGCCGAGCTCGATGATCCGTGACGCCTCGCGGGGATCCACCGTCTCGTTGGCGTCGCTGATCAGCCGGTGCAGGCCCTCGCTCATGGTGCGGCTGCCGCCGCCGCTCTCGGTGCCGAAGTAGAAGTCGTGCAGCCACGGCACCGCCGCGCGGTCGCCGCGGGCGATGGCGTCGAGCTCGTCCTCCATGCGGGCCGTGAAGTCGTAGTCCACCAGGTCGGGGAGCTGGCGCTCGAGCAGCCTGGTCACCGCGAAGGCGGTGAAGGTCGGCACCAGCGCCTGGCCCTTGCGCCACACGTAGTCGCGGTCCTGGATGGTCTGGATGATGGTGGCGTAGGTGGAGGGCCGGCCGATGCCGCGGCTCTCGAGCTCCTTGACCAGGCTCGCCTCGGTGTAGCGCGGCCGGCGGCTGGGTCGTGTGGACGGTGACCTCGAGCGCGCGCGCCTCGAGCGCCTGCCCGGTCTCGAGCCTCGGCAGCGGCCGCTCCTGGTCGGCCATCTCGGCCTCGGGGTCGTCGGAGCCCTCGACGTAGGCGCGCAGGAAGCCGGCGAAGGTGATCACCTTGCCGGACGCGGTGAAGACCGCCGGGCCGTGCTCGCCGGCGTCGGCCTCGATCCGGACGCTCGACCGCAGCCCGGTGGCGTCCTTCATCTGCGAGGCCAGGGTCCGCATCCAGATCAGCTCGTAGAGCCGGTACTCGTCGGCGTCGAGCTCGCCGCGCAGGCTCTCCGGCGTGCGGAAGCGGTCGCCGGCCGGCCGGATCGCCTCGTGCGCCTCCTGGGCGTTCTTGGACTTCGCGCGGTAGTGGCGCGGGTGCTCGGGCAGGAAGGCCTCGCCGTAGAGCTGGACGATCTGCGTCCGCGCCGCGTGGATCGCCTCACCCGACAGGGTCAGCGAGTCGGTTCGCATGTAGGTGATGTAGCCGTTCTCGTACAGCCGCTGGGCGACCCGCATCGTCCGCTGGGCGTTGAAGCGCAGCTTGCGGCCGGCCTCCTGCTGCAGGGTCGAGGTCATGAAGGGCGGGTAGGGCCGGCTGGTGAAGGGCTTCTCGGTGACCTCAGCGACCCGGAAGGCCGCACCCTCGAGCGCGGCCCGCAGGGCGGCGGCGGCCGGCTCGTCGAGCACCAGCAGGGCGGCGTTCTTGATCTGGCCGGTCTCGGCGTCGAAGTCCTTGCCGTCGCCACCTTCTTGCCCGCGAGCTCGGCCAGGCGCGCCCGGAACGAGCGCTCGCCGGAGCGTCCGGTGTCGAGCTCGGCCTCGAGGCCCGCAGAAGCCCGCCGCGACGAAGCGCATCCGCGCCTCCTCGCGCTCGACGACCAGCCGCGTCGCCACCGACTGCACCCGGCCGGCGGACAGCTTGGGCCGCAGCTTGCGCCACAGCACCGGCGAGACCTCGTAGCCGACCAGCCGGTCGAGGATCCGGCGAGCCTCCTGGGCGTCGACGAGGTGCTGGTCGATGTCGCGCGGGCTCGGCGAGCGCGTCGCTCGATGGCCGGCCGGGTGATCTCGTGGAAGACCATGCCGCCGGACCGGGCAGCTTCGGGCTCGAGGACCTCGACGAGGTGCCAGGCGATCGCCTCGCCCTCGCGGTCCTCGTCGGTGGCGAGCAGGAGCTCGCTCGCCTTCTTGAGCCGCCGCTTCAGCTTGTCGACCTGCTTCTTCTTGCCGTGCGGGATGACGTACAGGGGCTTGAAGTCGTTGTCGACGTCGACGCCGAGCCGGGACCACGGCTCCTTCTTGTACTTCGCCGGGATCTCGGCGGCGGAGGACGGGAGATCGCGGATGTGCCCGATCGAGGACTCCACCTCGTAGTCCGCCCCCAGGTAGGAGGAGATGGTCCGCGCCTTGGCCGGCGACTCGACGATGATCAGTGCCTTCGCCATTGGGGCCATAGGGAAACAGGGTGCGGCCTGCTTGTCAAGCGAGCGGTCGCCCGGAGCTCCGTTTGTTATCATCAGCCGATGTCGCGAGGAGGATGCGAAAATGGGCCCCTGGCTGGTTGATGTCCGAACGCGTGATGAGCTCGACAGCTGGCTCTCGGCAAACCCGCCGACGACCTACCGGCCGGTGCTGATGGTGGTGCGCGGCGACTCGGCGACCATCCGCGAGTTTCTCCCCAACGCCCTCGACGCCGCCAAGCTCGACGAGCGGCGGCTCGTCGTGTGGGTCAAGGAGGCGTCGCTGCTCCGCCAGCCGGAGCGCGACCGGTTGTTCGGCGACGACGATAGCGTGGTCGCTGCGGTGCTCGACGACGATCGGGCGGTGGCGGCGTGGGTCCACGCCGACCGTCTCGAGGTCGTCGACGCCGACTTCGCGTTCTCCGCGGCCCGCGGCTGACGCGGGACGGAGGGGGCGATGGCGGACATCCCGAGCAGCTACGACCACCTCGCGGCCGAGGAGTCCTGGCGGCGGCGCTGGGAGGAGTGGGGGATCTACCTCTGGGACCGGACGGCGCCGCGGGAGGCGACCTTCGTCGTCGACACCCCGCCGCCGACCGTCTCCGGCTCGCTCCACGTCGGCCACGTCTTCAGCTACACCCACCAGGACGTGCTGGTGCGGTACCAGCGGATGACCGGCAAGAACATCGCCTACCCGATGGGCTGGGACGACAACGGCCTGCCCACCGAGCGGCGGGTCCAGAACTACCTCGGCATCCGCTGCAACCCGCACCTGCCCTACGACCCCGCCTGGAAGCCGACCGTCGGCGGCCGCGGCAAGGGGGTGATCGAGGAGGTCTCGCGCCGCAACTTCATCGAGGCGTGCAGCCTGGTCACCGCCGAGGACGAGAAGGCCTTCGAGCACCTGTGGCGGCGGCTCGGCCTGTCGATCGACTGGAGCGAGCCCTACACGACCATCGACGACCACTGCCGCCGGGTCTCCCAGCTCTCCTTCCTCGACCTGGTGGCTCGGGGCAGGGTCTACCAGATCGAGTCGCCCACCATGTGGGACGTCGACTTCGCGACCGCAGTCGCGCAGGCCGAGGTCGAGGACCGCAGCCAGCAGGGTCTGTTCTACGACCTGCGCTTCGCGGTCGAGGGCGGCGGCGAGCTGCGGATCGCGACGACCCGGCCGGAGCTGCTGCCGGCCTGCATCGCGGTGGTCGCCCACCCCGACGACGAGCGCTACCGGCCGCTCTTCGGCAAGCACGCGATCACCCCGCTGTTCGGGGCGCGGGTGCCGATCGTCGCCGCCGAGCACGCCGACCCGGAGAAGGGCACCGGCATCCTGATGGTCTGCACCTTCGGCGACCTCATGGACGTCGAGTGGTGGAAGCAGTCCGGCCTGCCGGTGCGCCAGGTGCTCGGCCGCGACGGCCGGCTGCTGCCGGTCGCCTTCGGCGAGCCGCCCTTCGACAGCGTCGACCCGGCGGCGGCGCAGCGCGCCTACGACCAGATCGCCGGGTCGAACGTCAAGCAGGCGCAAGCGCCGGATCGCCGAGCTGCTCGCCGAGAACGGCAGCGTCCATGGCCTCGACGGGGCGTCGCTGGTCGGCGATCCCCAGCCGGTGGATCAGGTGGTCAAGTTCTACGAGAAGGGCGATCGGCCGCTCGAGTTCGTGCCGACCCGCCAGTGGTTCATCCGGGTCCTCGACTGCCGCCAGGAGCTGCTCGCGCAGGGCGAGAAGATCGAGTGGCACCCGTCGCACATGAAGGGCCGCTACCTCAACTGGGTCGAGGGGCTCAACCAGGACTGGTGCATCTCCCGCCAGCGCTACTTCGGGGTGCCCTTCCCGGTCTGGTACCCGGTGCTTGCAGGCGGGGAGCCGGACTACAGCCGGCCGGTCTACGCGGCCGTCGAGGCCCTCCCCGTCGACCCGCTGACCGACACCGCTCCCGGCTTCAGCGAGGAGCAGCGCGACCAGCCCGGCGGCTTCACCGCCGACCCGGATGTCATGGACACCTGGGCCACCTCGTCGATGACCCCGCAGATCCAGTCCCACTGGGGGGTCGACGAGGCGCGCCACCGGCGGCTGTTCCCGATGGACATCCGGCCGCAGGCCCACGACATCATCCGGACCTGGGCCTTCTACACCATCGTCAAGGCCTGGATGCACGAGGGTGAGGTGCCGTGGCGCCACGTCGTGCTGTCGGGTTGGATCCTCGACCCGGACCGCAAGAAGATGTCCAAGTCCAAGGGCAACGTGGTGACGCCCGAGGACATCATCGACGAGTTCTACGGCCGACGGCGTGCGCTACTGGGCAGCGCGCGCCCGGCTCGGCACCGACACCGCCTACGACCCGAGCGTCTTCAAGGTCGGCAAGCGGCTGGTCACCAAGGTCTTCAACGCGAGCCGCTTCGTGCTGATGCAGCTCGACCGCGTGGTCGGCGAGGGCGAGGTGCCGGGACCGGAGGCGATCCGCGAGCCCCTCGACGTCGCCCTGGTGGACCGGCTGCGCACGGTCATCGAGCAGTCCACCCGCGCCTTCGACGCCTTCGACTACGCGGCCGCGCTGCAGGTCACCGAGGAGGCGTTCTGGAACTTCTGCGACCACTACCTGGAGCTCGTCAAGCTCCGCTCCTACGCCGAGGAGGACAGCCTCGAGCGGCGCTCGGCGATCGCGGCGCTGGCCTGGGGCCTGCGCAGCTTCCTGCGGCTGCTCGCGCCCTTCCTGCCCTACGTGACCGAGGAGGTCTGGTCGTGGCGCTTCAGCGGCGACGGCCGCGAGCGCAGCGTCCACACCGCGACCTGGCCGACCGCGGCCGAGGTGGCGGCGGTCGCGCGTGCCCGAGGTCCACGGCACCTTCGACGCGGCGGTCGAGGTGCTGACCAAGATCCGCGGCACCAAGACGACCTCCCAGAAGAGCCTGCGCTGGCCGGTGGCGCGCCTCGCGATCAGCGGCCCGGAGGCCCAGCGGGCCGCCCTGGCGCCGGTGCTCGACGACGTGCTGCGCGCCGGCAACGTGGTCGCGGGCGGAGTGTCGCAGGCCGACGGCGAGAGCCCGGCGGGCGAGCGCTTCGCGGTCACGGTCGAGCTGGCGGCCGAGATGGGGGAGTGAGCAGGCTCGGAGCGCGCGAGGGCAGCGGCCCGGCAGGCGGCGGTGACAGCGGTGTTCAGCTGGCCTCTGCCCTCTGCGCTCCGAGATGAATGCGCTGCGCGCATTCTTCATGTGCTTACCGACGATCGGTGGAGAGCCCGCGAGGTCCGATCGGGCCGGCACCGGACAGGCCGGTCCGTGGTAGCCTGAGCGCGGTCATTGGTATGCACCGCAGGGGGAGGAGAATCATGAGAATCACCGGTCGTCCGTCACGCAGTCCTTCGTCGTACTCGTCGCGCCATGCTCTGCCTGGTCGGGGTGTCGGCCTTCGCGCAGGAGGAGCCGGCGCCGGCCGAGCCGACGGCACAGGCCGCGCCGCCTGCGCCGGAGCAGGCGCAGGCGCAGCGGGTCTTCCGCTCGGCCTGGGATGTCATCATCGACGGCAAGGCCGAGATCAACGGCGTGCTCGCCCTCAACTTCGAGCCCCAGGGCGGCGAGGCCAAGCTGGTCCGCGTCAACGTGCTCGCCAAGACCAAGGCCAAGCAGATCGCCAAGGACCTGGCGAACCAGCTCACGTTCACCGCCGGCGCGAACTACAAGGTCAAGGCCAACGACAACAAGGTCACCATCTCGCTCAAGAACAAGAAGGCGCCGGTGTTCTACCTCGGGATCGCAGAGCAGGCGCTCGACGGCGTCTCGATCCGCCTCACCAAGGGTTAGGAGCGTGCGGGCATAGGCCCTCGGCGCACGCGGGTCGTAGGCCTCACGGTGTTCGTGAGGCGTCGTGGTCGCTGGCTGGCCTCCGCCCCACGCGCGCCGGAGGATGCGCTGCGCGCATCGTCAGGGGGAAGTAGGAACGAGGCCATCGCTGGCCGACCTGCTGACGCGATCCGCGGCACTCGGGGCCGCACGACGGTGGTGGTCGCGACGGACGCCGGCCTCGAGGCGTCGACCTCGGAGGCGCGATGGTCCGGCAACGCCGGGCACTGCGTGCTCGATGGCGATGGCTGCTGTGCCACTCGCCGGCGACGACACGGTGACCTCGGAGGCGGTCTCCTCCGGCGCGCGGCGTGACTCGCACGGGCGACGTGCGACGGCCGCTGAACGGAGCAAACCAGCCGCTCGTGCTCTGCGGGCCACAGGCGCCGGCCGGCCCATCGGCGGGCCAGCTCGTCAATCCCGGAAGCGTCGGGCTTCCTGCCTACGAGGATGATCTCCGGTGCACCACCGAATGGAGACGGGCACGCCGCACAGCTCGTACGCGATCCTGGAGCGCACGGCGGACGGGTGGGATGTTGAGCTCCACCGCGTAACCTACGACTGGGAAGACGCTGCGCGCTGCGCTCGCTCGCGGGGCGGGAGGACTGGGCGCGAGCGCTGCTGACCGGCTGGGTCGACGCCTGACCAGGCACCGGCAGGTCTGGCGCCATTCAACCAGCAGTCAGCGAGCGCAGCAGTGGGCGCAGGCCGCAACCGCGGGCGATCCGCTACAATCGGCGCACGTCCATCCGAGCGACGCGGAATTCGACCGAGGACTCGACCGTCGAGGGAGGCGACGCCATGCGACCCGATCTGCTGAGGCTGTACCGGATGATGCTGACCAGCCGGCGGCTCGAGGAGGAGATCGCTCGACTGTGGCACGAGGGGCTGATCTCGGGCGAGATGCACCTCGGCATCGGCGAGGAGGGGATCGTCGCCGGCGTCCTCGATCACCTCGGCGACGGCGACGCCGTGGCCGCGGACCACCGCTCGACCCCGCCGATGGTGATGCGCGGCGTCGACCTCGCCGCTCATCGTCGCCGAGTGTCTCGGCGCGGTCGGCGGGCTCGGCCGCGGCCTCGGCGGCCACATGCACCTCTTCTCGAAGGAGCACCTGGCCGCGTCGTCGGGCATCGTCGGCAGCTCCGGTCCGCTCGCCTGCGGCTTCGCCCTGGCTCACCAGCAGCTGCGGCCGGACCGGGTCGCGATCGCCTTCTTCGGCGAGGGCGCGATGAACCAGGGCATGCTGCTCGAGTCGCTCAACCTCGCCGGCTGCTGGCGGCTGCCGGTGGTCTTCGTGTGCAAGGACAACGGCATGGCGATCACCACGCCGTCCGGCCGCGTCACCTCGGGCAACCTGCCGGACCGGGTTCGCGGCTTCGGGTTGCCGGCGGTGGAGGTCGACGGCACTGACGTCGAGGCGGTGTGGCAGGTGGCCGGCGAGGCCATCCTGCGCGCCCGCCGCGGTGGCGGGCCGGGCTACCTGCACGCCTCGTGTGTGCGGCCCGAGGGCCACTTCCTCGGCGACCCGCTGCAGCGGATCGTGCGCCATCCGGTGGCCGAGCTGAAGGACAAGGTTGGCCCGCTGACAAGGGCCGTGACGAGCACCGATGGCGCCGGCGTCGCCGGCCGCGCGTCGAGCCTCGCCGGCATCACCGGCATGCTCGGCCGGGCCGCCGCGATGCGCGGCCGCGACCCCGTGCCACGGCTGCGGTCGCGGCTGCGCGTCGACGCCGGCGAGCTGGAGGCCGTCGAGCGGGAGGTCGAGGCGGTGGTCCACGCCGCGGTCGAAGCGGCGCTCGAGAGCCTCGCGGAGGTGCCGGCATGAGAAGCCTGAGCTTCGCGGCGGCCATCGAGGATGCCCTCGTCCAGGCGATGGCCGCCGACGAGCGGGTGGTCGTATTCGGTGAGGACGTGGCCGGCCTGCGGATGAACCTCTACGCCCGCTTCGGCGAGGCGAGGGTGCGGCCGGCGCCGATCAGCGAGTCGGCCTTTCTCGGCGCTGCGGTCGGCGCCGCGATGGCCGGGCTGCGACCGGTGGTCGAGATCATGCTGGTCGACTTCATCCCGGTGGCGGCCGATGCCCTGGTCAACCAGGCGGCCAAGCTCGCGGCCTTTTCGGGCGGCCGCTGGCAGGCGCCGATGGTGGTGCGCGCGACCTGCGGCGGCGGCTACGGCGACGGCGGCCAGCACGAGCAGGCGCTGTGGGCCTGGCTCGCCCACATCCCGGGGCTCGCCGTGGTGGTGCCCGCGAGCCCCGACGACGCCGGCGGGCTGCTGCTCGGCGCTCTCGCCCACGATGGGCCGGTGGTCTTCCTCGAGCACAAGTTGCTGGCCGAGGACTGGCTCGACTACCTCGGCTCCGGCGGCCGCACCAACCTCTCCTACGACATCCCGCCGGACGGCGCCCGCGGGCCGGTGCCCGACACCTGGGAGCCGATCCCGCTCGGCGCATCCAGAACCCGGCGTGAGGGCGACGACCTGACGATCGCCGGGGTCGGCGTCGCGGTCCATCGCGCACGTGCCGCCGCCGAGCGGCTGGCCACCGAGCGGGGCGCTCAGGCCTCGGTCATCGACCTGCGCAGCGTGCAGCCTCTCGACCGCGAGGCGGTGGTCGCCTCGGTGCGGCGCTCCGGCCGGCTGCTGGTGGTGGACGAGGACTACCGCGACTTCGGGCTGTCCGGCGAGCTTGCCGCCACGGTGCTCGAGGCCGGGATTGCGGCGCGCTACGCCAGGGTGTGCGTCGAGGAGACGATCCCGTACGACCGCCGCCGCGAGGAGCGCGCGCTGCCGAACGTGGATCGAATCCTCGAGGCGGCTACGCGGCTGCTCGAGCCGTAACAGGTGGTGGGGGAGAGCGCGAGATCCTAGCATCTAGCCCTTTTGGGTCCGACAAGGTGTGGCTGTGATGGAGCTGCCGGCGGTGGTGGTGATCGGCGATCGAGGGAGGCTGTGATGGATCAGCGTGCAAGTTGGTCGGCTGTCCTCGTCCTCGCGGTGGTGGCGGCGGCGTGCGCGACCTCGCCCTTGAACAAGGGCGCCACGCCGACCACAGGTTTTGTCTTCTCCTCGCTCGAGCTCGGCAGCAGGAGCTACCCTTACGCGCTCTACGTGCCGCGAAGCTACGACGATCGACGGGCGTGGCCGCTGATCCTGTTCCTGCACGGCAGGGGCGAGTGCGGCAGCGACGGGTCCCGCCAGCTCCGCGTGGGGCTCGGCCCGGAGCTGCTCGCACGGCCCGAGCGCTGGCCGTTCCTGGTGCTCTTCCCTCAGAAGCCCGCCAAGGACGACGAATGGGAGCAGCACGAGGCCGCGGTGCTGGCGATGCTCGACGAGGTCTCCGGCCGCTACAACGTCGACCCGAACCGGATGTTGCTGACCGGCCTGTCGCAGGGTGGCCACGGAACCTGGGTCCTCGGCGCGCGGCACCCCGACCGGTGGGCGGCGCTAGTGCCGGTCTGCGGCTATGCTGCCGCGCCGATGGGGTTACCACCCGTGCGTTCGCTTGCATCCCGCTTCGAGGGGAGCGCCGCCGACCTCGCGCCTGCCCTGGCCGGGCTCCCGATCTGGGCCTTCCACGGCGAGGCCGACGACACGGTTCCGGTGGCCGCGACCCTCGAGCTGGTGGCCGCAATCCAGCGGGCCGGCGGCTCGCCGAAGTTGACGGTCTTCCCTGGTGTCGGCCACGCCTCCTGGGAGCCTGCCTACCGCACTCCGGAGCTGGCGGAGTGGATGCTCGAGCAGGCTCGCCGGCCAGAGGCCGAGTGATGGACGACCGCCGAGAAGCGCCGGCGGCCGCCGCGGGCCTCACTGCGCGCTCAGGTTGGAGCGCCCTTGAGCGCGGCGGCGCCGTTGCTGCGGATGACCTCGGCGCCCAGCTGCTGGCCGCGATGCTGCCGCCGTCAACGATGCCGCAGCCAGGCGAGCAGGTGACCCTCGCCGTCGACCTCGCCGAGCTCCACCTCTTCGACGAGGCCGGCCGTCGTCTCGCGGGCTGACAGGCACTCGGAAGCGGAAGCGGGCGCGGGCGCGGATCCGGCTCCGCTTTCAGCTACGCCGTGACACGTCCGGCTTGGGGCTGCGGCTTCCGGCTGCGCGCTCTGGCTTCCGGCTGCGCCTCTGGCTTCCGGCTTCGCCTTCGGCTACTCCGTGACAGGTCGCCGTGACGAGTCGCCGTGACGAGAGCGAGCGGGAGGGCGGGCTCACTGTGGCGTCCCACGAGGTGGTGCAGTATTCGATGCGTGTGACCTCCGTCGTTGACAACGGTAGACCTTGATTCAATACTGACCACCAGTGTCCATGGCTGGGCAGCATTGGAGGGCGGATGCAGCTGACGGTTCGGGACGTTTCCAGGCTGCTGAAAGTCTCGGAGAAGACCGTCTATCGCTGGATCGGCCAGGGGAAGCTGCCGGCCTACCGGGTCGGCGAACAGTATCGCTTCAACCGGTCCGAGCTCCTGGAGTGGGCGACCTCCCAGCGCATCAACCCGTCGCCCGAGCTGTTCGCCGAGCCGGAGAGCAGCGCGGCGGCGCCGATGGCGCTGGGGCCCGCTCTGCGTGAGGGCGGTGTCTACTACCGGCTGAGCGGAAACGACCGGTTCTCGGCCCTGCGGGCGTTGGTCGAGGTGATGCGCCTGCCCGAGTCAGTCGATCGCGAGTTCCTCTACCGGGTGCTGCTGGCCCGTGAGGCGCTGCAGTCCACGGGCGTCGGCGACGGCGTGGCGCTGCCCCATCCACGCGGTCCCATCGTGCTCCACACCGATCGGCCCATGGTCACGCTCGGCTTCCTCGAACGGGCGGTGGACTTCGCCGCCCTCGACGGACGTCCGGTCCACGCCCTGTTCAGCGTCGTCAGCCCCACCACTCGGGCCCATCTTCAGCTCCTCTCTCGTATTGCACATGCGTTGCGCGACCCCGAGTTCAAGCAGCTCATCGCCAACGAAGGCGGACGCGATGCGATCCTCGCCGCCGCCGACCGAGTCGACCGAGAGATGGCCGAGCGCGCGGCTCCCGACGACGCAGGAGCGACGTAGGTGTCGCTTCTTCTCGCCGGCATCGTCTGCATGCTCGGGGGCGGCGTCGCCTCGCTGCTCCTCTCCCGCTCGCGCTCGTGGTCCAGCCGGATCGGCGCGGCAGCGGTGGTGACGGGCGGCGCGCTGGAGCTCGTCGCCGCCGCCAGAGTTCTCTCGACCGGTCGCAACGAGACCCTGGCCCACGCCTGGAATGTGCCGTACGGCGCCATCGCCCTCAACCTGGACCCGCTGGCCGCCTTCTTCCTGCTGCCGCTGACCGTCCTTGCGGCGTCCGCCGCGGTGTACGGCGTCCGCTACCTTGCCGGCGAAGCCAAGGGTCGCGCGCTGGGCCCGCACTGGTTCCACTTCAACCTGCTGGTGGCGGCCATGAGCACGGTGCTGGTGGCGCGTCACGCGGTGCTCTTCCTGGTGGCGTGGGAGGTCATGTCCCTCGCTGCGTTCTTCCTGGTCACTTTCGACGATGCCCACGAGGAGGTCCGCGCCGCGGGCTGGACCTACCTGGTCGCGACCCACATCGGCACCGCCTTCCTGCTGGCGATGTTCGTCGTGCTGGGTCGCGCGGCCGGATCCTTCGACTTCGAGCAGATGCGCGCGGCGGCCTTGGCAGGGACGCCGGTCGCGACGGCGGTATTCGTGCTTGCCCTGGTCGGCTTCGGTACCAAGGCGGGGTTCTTCGGCCTCCACGTCTGGCTCCCCGAGGCCCATCCGGCGGCGCCGTCCCACGTTTCCGCGGTCATGTCCGGGGTGATGCTCAAGATGGGGATCTTCGGGCTCATCGAGGTGCTGACCCTGCTCGGGCCGCCCCGAGCCTGGTGGGGCGGGGTGCTGGTCGGCGTGGGGGTCGCGTCGGGGATTCTCGGCGTGCTCTTCGCCCTCGCCCAGCACGACCTCAAGCGACTGCTCGCCTACCACAGCGTGGAGAACATCGGCATCATCACCACCGGGCTCGGGCTCGGCGTTCTCGGGACCGCTCTGAGCCTGCCGGTGGTGGCTGCCGCGGGTTTCGCCGGCGCGCTGCTGCACGTCCTCAACCACGCGCTGTTCAAGGGCCTGCTGTTCCTCGGCGCAGGGGCGGTGGCCCACGCCACCGGGAGCCGCGACCTCGATCGCCAGGGTGGGCTCCTCAAGCGGATGCCCTGGACCGGCGGGACCTTCCTCGTCGGTGCGGCGGCGATCTCCGGCCTGCCGCCCCTCAACGGCTTCGTGAGCGAGCTGCTGATCTACCTGGCGGCGCTCGCCGCTGCCCTCGGGCCGCGCGGCGCACTCATCGCCGCCCTCGTCACGGTCACCGGCCTGGCGCTGATCGGCGGGCTCGCCCTGGCGTGCTTTGCCAAGGCGTTCGGGATCGTGTTCCTGGGTGAGCCGCGCAGCGCCGGGGCGCGGGAGGCGCGCGAGGTGGGGGCGCCGATGCGCGGTCCCATGGTCCTCCTCGCCGCTGCCTGCGCCGCCGTCGCTCTGGCCGCGCCGGTCGCTATCGACGCCGTGAGGCCGGCGGTGGTGGAGCTGGTGGGCGCCCTTGGCCTCGACGCCTCGGCGGCGGCCCTGGCTGGCGCCCGCGCGACCGTGACCGTGGTGGTGTGGGTCTTCGCCGCAGTGCTCGCGGGCAGCGCGCTGCTGGTTGCGGTGCGGCGCGCCGTGCTGCGGCGGCGGACGGTGGCGAGGGACTGCACATGGGACTGCGGCTACGCTCTCCCGTCGCCCCGCATGCAGTACACGGCGTCGTCCTTCGCCCAGCCGCTGGTGGACCTCTTTGCTCCGGTGCTGCGCAGCGAGCGGCACGGCGGCGCGCCGACCGGGCTCTTCCCCGCGAGGGCCGCCGCCGCCAGCCATACCGACGACGTGATCGCGCGCCGCCTCTACCTCCCCCTGTTCGCGGCGCTTGGCGGCTGGCTGGGCCGGCTGCGCTGGCTTCAGCAGGGTCGGGTGCAGGTGTACGTGCTCTATGTCGCGCTCACGCTGCTCGCCCTGCTGATCTGGAAGGTGGGCCTGTGAGCACGGCCGCCCTCGTCCGCTTCGTCCTGGCCCTGCTCCTCGCGCCGTTGCTGCCGGGCGTGATCACCCGGACCAAGGCGTTCTTCGCCGGCCGGCGTGGGGCGCCACTGCTGCAGCGCTACCGCGACCTCGCCCGCCTGCTGCGCAAAGGGGCGGTGATCTCAGAGACGACGACGGTGGTGTTCACCCTCGGCCCGGTCGTGTCCCTGGTGGCCGTGGTCGCCGCAATGGCCCTGTTCCCGATGGGCGGCGGGGAGGCGCTGCTGGGCTTTGACGGCGACTTCGTGCTCCTCGTTTACCTGCTCGCCCTGGGGCGGTTCGTCACGGTGCTGGCGGCCCTCGATACCGGCTCGAGCTTCGAAGGCATGGGAGCGAGCCGCGAGGTGCAGTTCTCGGCCCTGGCAGAGCCGGCGTTGCTGCTCGCCCTGGTCGGCCTCGCGCGCTTCGCCGGCGCCCTGTCCCTCGGGCCGGTGCTGAGCACCCTTTCCGCCGCGACCTGGCGGCAGCACGCCGCGGCGCTCGCCCTGATCACCGCCGCCCTGTTCGTCGTCTTCCTGGCCGAGAACTCGCGCATGCCGGTGGACGATCCGACCACCCACCTCGAGCTGACCATGATCCACGAGGTGATGGTCCTCGATCACTCGGGACCGGACCTGGCCCTGATCGAGTTCGGGGCCGCCCTCAAGATGTGGGTGCTGGGCGGGCTCGTGGCCTCGCTCGCCCTGCCGGTGCGGACCGGCGCCGTGTGGCTCGACTTCGCTGCGTTCGTCGGCGGCATGCTGGCCCTCGCAGTGCTGGTCGGGGTGGTCGAGTCGACCATGGCGCGACTCCGGCTTGTCCGGGTACCCGGGCTGCTGGTCGGCGCCGCCGTGCTCGCCGCTCTGGGTTTGACGTTGATGGTGGAGTGGTGATGTTCGAGGCCCACACTCTGCTGGTCGGCGTGATCCTGGTCGACTTCATGCTCCTGGCCTCGAGCCGCATGTCTACGTGCATCCGCCAGGTCGCGATCCAGGGTCTCCTTCTCGGCCTGCTCGCCCTGGCCGAGCATGCCGGATGGGGCGCCCCGGGCCGGGTGTGGCTGCTCGCCGTCGGCAGCATCGGCGTCAAGGCCGTCTTCTTCCCGTGGTTCCTGCGCCGGGCCCTGCGCGGGGCGAATGTGCGCCGGGAGATCGAGCCGTTCGTCGGCTTCACCGCCTCGATCCTGCTGGGCGTCGTGATGCTCGGGATATCGCTGTGGATCGGCACCCGCCTGCCGCTGCCCGGTCAGGATGCGTCCCCTCTGCTCGTGCCGGTCGCGCTCTTCACCATCCTGGTCGGGCTCTTCCTGATCGTCGCCCGGCGCAAGGCGCTGACCCAGGTGCTCGGCTACCTGGTGCTGGAGAACGGGATCTACCTGTTCGGGCTGACCCTGGCCGAGGACGCGCCGCTCTCGGTCGAGCTCGGCGTGCTCCTCGACGTCTTCGTGGCGGTCTTCATCATGGGCATCATGATCTACCAGATCAACCGGGAGTTCGATCACATCGACGCGGATCGGCTCACCAGCCTGCGGGACGTCGCGCCGTGATCGCCGCCCTCCTTTTCGTGCCGGCGATCGCCGGGCTGCTCGCCTTCCTGGTGCGGCACGATCCTGTCCGCCGGGCGCTGCTGGTGGCCGACCGCGCTGGTCCACCTCACGCTGGTCGGGCTGGCCTGGTGGCGGACGCCAGAGCCCTCTCCCAACGGCTGGTTCGCGCTCGACCCGCTCGGGCTGCTGTTCCTCTCCATCACCAGCCTGCTGTTTGCCGTGGCGGCGCTCTACGCGGTCGGCTACCTGGCCCGCGAGGCCCGCGCGCCGCGCGCCGACCTCGAGGAGGGAACGCTGTTCGTCAACGGCCCCGAGGCTGTGCTTCACCGGCTGCCTCCTGCTGTTCCTGGCCACGATGACGCTGGTGACGGTGAGCCAGCATCTCGGCCTGCTGTGGGTGGCGGTCGAGGCCACGACGCTGGCCAGCGCGCCGCTGATCTTCTTCCACCGCCATCACCGCTCGCTCGAGGCGACGTGGAAGTACCTGCTGATCTGCTCGGTGGGCATCGCCGTTGCCCTGCTCGGGAACTTCTTCCTGGCCATGGCCGCCACCGCCGGCGGCGCGGGATCCGGGTCGATGGTGGTGTCGGAGCTGTTGGCCGGCGCGGCCTCCTTCCACACCCGCTGGCTGAAGGCCGCGTTCGTCCTGATGCTCGTCGGCTACGGCACCAAGATGGGTCTGGCGCCGCTCCACACCTGGCTGCCCGACGCCCACGCCGAGTCGCCCTCGGTGGTCTCGGCGCTGCTCTCGGGCGCCCTGCTCAACTGCGCCTTCCTGGCCGTGCTGCGCGGCTACCAGGTGCTGGTTCCGGCCGGCCTGGGCGAGTTCGGCGGCAGCCTCCTCGTCCTTCTCGGACTGGTCTCGATGGCGTGTCGCGGCCGTCTTCATCGTCGGCCAGACCGACTTCAAGCGCATGCTGGCCTACTCGTCGGTCGAGCACATGGGGATCCTGGCGCTCGGCGTCGGCCTCGGTGGCGCCGGCGTCTTCGGCGCCCTGCTGCACGCGGTGAATCACTCGCTCACCAAGGGCGATGCTGTTCCTCCTCGCCGGCAACATCCTCGCCGCCTACAAGAGCAAGTCGACCAGCGCGGTACGCGGCGTCGCCCGGCGGCTGCCGGTCACCGGCGTGCTGTGGATCGCGGGGCTTCTCGCGATCACCGGCTCGCCGCCGTTCGGGCCTTTCTTGAGCGAGCTGGTCATCCTCAAGGCCGCCGTCGACGGCGGACGGACCGCGGTGGCGGTGGCCTACCTGGTCGTGCTCACGGTGGTGTTCGTCGGGATGGGGCGGATCATGCTCACCATGGCCCAGGGTGAGCGACCTCGCTGGCGCGGGGCCGGCCGGACCAGAAGCTGCGCTGAGCGTGGCGTCGCCGGTCGTGCTCGCGGTGATGGTGCTTGGCCTCGGCCTGTTCGTGCCGCCCGCGCTGACCGACGCTGCTGCGCGCGGCGGCGCGCCTGCTCGGGGGGACGTGATGGCCGCTGGCGTGCACGCGTTGCCAACGGCGACTGCATCGCATTGGCGCCAGGTCCCCGAGCTTGCCTGGGATGCCTTCGCTGCGGACGTGGTCGCCGGCGTCGCCTCTGGGTCGCGGCTCGCCGCGCTGTTCGGCGTGCCACGGCGCAGCGGCGCCCGGCTCGTCGCGGTCCAGGCGGATCGCGAGACCGGGCTGCTGGCGCTCAGCTCCGCGGCCACCGGCGGAGAGCTTCCCATCCATCACGCCGCGCGTGCCCGCCGCGCACCTGTTCGAGCGCGAGATCGCCGAGCAGCTCGGGCGTCGTTCCCGTGGGTCACCCCTGGTTCAAGCCGGTGCGCTTTCACGCCGCCTGGGTGCCCGGACGGGATGCCTGGGGACGGCCGGAGGGTGAGGCGATCGTGCCCTCGGGCGCTCCGTTCTTCCGCGTCGACGGCGAGGAGGTCCACGAGGTCGCGGTCGGCCCGGTCCACGCCGGGGTGATCGAACCCGGGCACTTCCGCTTCAACTGCCACGGCGAGGAGGTCCTCCACCTCGAGATTTCGCTCGGCTACCAGCACCGCGGGGATCGAGCGGGCCCTGATCGGCGGCCCAGATCACCGCACCGTCCACCTGCTCGAGACGGCGGCGGGCGACAGCAGCATCGCCCACGTGACGGCGTACGCGGCGATCATCGAGGCGCTGGCCGGGATCGAGGTCACGCCGCGCGCCCAGGTGCTGCGCGGTATCGCGCTCGAGCTGGAGCGGCTGGCCAACCACGTCGGCGACCTCGGCGCCCTCGCCGGCGACGTCGGGTTCCTGCCGACGGCCTCTCACTGCGGTCGGTTACGCGGCGATCTGCTCAACCTGACAGCGCTCCTGTGTGGCAGCCGGTTCGGCCGCGGCCTGGTGCGGCCGGGCGGGACGCGTTTCGACGCCGACGCCGGCGGTGGTGGAGGGCATGCTGCGACGGCTCGGCGACATCGAGCGTGACCTGCGCCAGTCGGTGGAGCTGTTGTTCGACACACCCTCGGTCCAGGGGCGCTTCGAGGGGACCGGCACAATCACCGCCGAGCAGGCGTTGCAGCTCGGTGTGGTCGGCCCCGCCGCCCGGGCCTGCGGCCTCGAGCTCGACGCCCGAGCCGACTTCCCGATCGGCATCTACCGCTTCGCCCAGCTTCCGGTCTCCACCTGGCCCATCGGCGACGTGGCGGGCCGTGCGCTGGGTCCGCTGGCTGGAGGTGCAGCGCTCGCTGAGCGTTCGTGCGCGAGCAGGCGGTCTCACTGCCGGAAGGGGAGACTCGCGTCCCGCTCGGCGCGCTGGCTCCCGAGTCCATCGCCGTGAGCCTGGTCGAGGGCTGGCGGGGCGAGGTCTGCCACGTCGCCCTGACCGATGCCGGATCGCGCTTCGCGGCCTACAAGGTGGTCGACCCGTCATTCCACAACTGGGCCGGGCTGGCGCTCGCGATGCGCGGCCAGCAGATCTCGGACTTCCCCCTGTGCAACAAGTCGTTCAACCTGTCGTACTGCGGCCACGACCTGTAGGGCGGAGATGATGAGAGCCCTCCTCGCCCGTCTCCGCCAGGGTCAGCGGACCACGCCCTTCCCGGTCGAGCTGCCGATCTTGCCGGAGCGCTTCCGCGGCCGGCCGCGGATCGACGCGTCGGCCTGCCCCGAGGGGTGCCGCGAGTGCGCCGAGGTCTGTCCGACCCAGGCGATCCATGTGGCTCGCGGCGAGCTCGCCATCGACCTGGGACGCTGCCTCTTCTGCACCGAGTGCGGCGACGTCTGCCCCGCCGGGGCCATCGCATTCACCTCGGAGTTTCGGCTCGCCACCCGATCGCGCCAGGACCTTCTCGTGAGCGACGAGACCCTGCGCCTCGCCGAAGCGATCGACCGCACGGCGCGCCGTCTGTTCGGCCGCTCGATCGCCCTGCGGGAGGTGAGCGCCGGGGGGTGCAACGGCTGCGAGGCCGACGTCAACGTGCTCAGCACCGTGGTCTACGACCTCTCCCGCTTCGGCATACAGCTCGTCGCCTCGCCGCGCCACGCCGACGGGCTGATCGTCACCGGTCCGGTGACGGAGAACATGCGTGCTGGCGCTGCGCAAGACCTACGCTGCGGTGCCACCACCGAAGCTCGTCATCGCGGTCGGGGCGTGCGCCATCTCGGGCGGCCCGTTCATCGATCGGGACGAGGTCCACAACGGCGTCGACGGGCTGCTCCCGGTCGACCTCTTCATCCCCGGCTGCCCGCCCCACCCACTGACCATCCTCGACGGACTGCTGCGGCTGCTGGGCCGCATCGGCGACGATCGGTGAGGACGAGCCTCAGGGGCGTATCGTGACCGGAGGCGGTGCGCCGCTCCAGCCGGCTGAGGGAGTCGTCGGCGGGTTGTCTGGGAACGGGCACGGAGAAGGGCACGAAGACGGAAACGGAGACCCTTCGACTCGCGGCGCGGTTGCGCCGCTCGCTCAGGGCAGGCTCCACGGAAGCGGGCTCGGAAGCGGAAGCGGACGGGGGCTGGGGCTAACCCCCAGATCCCAGCCCCAATATCCTGGTTGGAGGCGAGATCATGGCACGGATCATCGGGATTGCGGGCAGCTTGAGGAAGGGCTCGTACAACGCCGCGCTGCTGCGGGCCGCGGCGGCAGCCGCGCCGGCCGGGATGGAGGTCGAGATCGCCACGATCGCCGGCATCCCGCTCTACGACGGCGACCTGGAGGCCGAGCACGGCGCCCCCGCGCCGGTCATCGAGCTCCAGGAGAAGATTGCCGCCTCCGACGGGCTGCTGCTCGTCACGCCCGAGTACAACGCCTCGATGCCCGGCGTGCTGAAGAACGCCGTCGACTGGCTGTCGCGGCCGCCGAAGGGCGCCGCGGCGGTGTTCGGCGACCGGCCGGTGGCGATCATGGGGGCCACTCCCGGCGCCTGGGGGACCCGGCTGGCCCAGGCCGCGTGGCTGCCGGTGCTGCGGAACCTCGGCGCGCGGGTCTACTTCGGCAAGCAGCTCCACGTCGCGGCGGCAGCGAAGGTCTTCGATGCTGAGGGCGCGCTGATCGACGACAAGGTTCGCTCGCTGCTGTCCGAGTTCATGGCCGGTTTCGCGAGCTTCGTCAGCGCGGGCTAGAATCACGGCACCGTGACGCCGCGGCGAAGCGGTTCGCCCGAGCGACATCCGTCTGTCGACACCAGTGGAGGAAAGCGCGCATGGTGAGCCACGAGCCCCACAAGATCAAGACCGTCCGGCTGGTTTCGTTCCCGAGCCTGGAGGAACGCAAGCGCAGCCTCGGTGAGGCCCACTTCAACGTCTTTTGGCTGACGCCGGCCCAGGTGAGCTTCGACATGTGCTCGCTCGGCACCAGCGCGGTCTCCCAGGAGCAGCTCGCCGGGCAGCTGGTGGGCGACGAGGCCTACGCCGGATCGCGCAACTTCGAGGGGCTGGAGCGGGCGGTGCATGCGGTGCTCGGGCACAGCTACGTCTGCCCGACCCACAACGTGCTCGGCTGCGTGAAGCTGGTCGTGGCCACGTTGGTCGCGCCGGGCTCGGCGCTGCCGTCCAATGCCCGCACCCGCATGGACCAGCTCAGCCGGCTCGGGGTCTCGTACCCGGACGTCCGCGACCACGAGGAGCAGGTCTTCACCGGGAACTTCGATCTCGCCCGGCTCGAGACGGTGCTTGCCGCCGGGAACGTGGCGCTGGTCGGTCTCCAGGCCTTCGCCGACGGCCAGCACCCGATCAGCCTCGCCAACCTCAAAGCCGCCCGGGCGCTCGCCGACCGCTACGGGGTCAAGGTGATCTGCGACGGATCGCGGGTGATCGAGAATGCCTGGTTCATCCAGCGCCACGAGACGGGCCAGGCGACCCACCCGATCGCCGCCATCGTCAAGCAGATGGTGAAGCTGTCGCACATCTTCCAGATCGACGGCGCGCAGGATCCCAAGTGCACCACCGGCGGGCTCCTGACCACCGACAACCCGGCCGATCACGAGAAGTTCATGAACGAGGTCGTCGTCTACGAGGGGCTCCACACCTACGGCGGGATGGCGGGCCGCACCATGGAGCTGCTCGCCCGCGGCCTCACCGAGATGTGCGACGAGGACGAAGTCCACTGGGTGATGCAGCAGACCGAGCGCTTCACCGCTCGCCTGAGGGACGCCGGGGTCCCGCTCGAGCGGGGCTGCGACGGAGCCTACCTGCGAGCCAGCGAGTTCCTTCCGAACGCCCGGGAGCACGCGCAGGACACCCTCTCCGCCGCGCTCTATCTGAGCTCGGGGGTGCGGGCCCTGGCCCACGGCATGGTGGGGCGGGACGACCTGGTGGCGGTCCAGGTGCCGCGGCTCGCGCTGACCAACGAGCATCTCGACCAGGTGGCGGACGCGATCATCGCCCTGTACCGGCAGCGCGATCGGATCTCCGGGCTGCATGCCACCGCCTCCGGGCAGTGGCGCGACCAGATGGCGTACCGCTGGGTCTTCCCCGACATCGAGGCGTTCAGCTTCGACACCTTCCCCTATCAGATCCACACCTTCGAGCGGGTGGGGAGCTTGAGCCGCGAAGGTCGCGAGAAGGCGATCCGGGCTGCCGGGTACAACACCTTCCTGCTGCGCTCCGCGGACGTCGCGATCGACCTGCTGACCGACTCCGGCACCTCGGCCATGAGCACCGACCAGTGGGCGGCGTACGACGCGGCGCGCGCCAGCGCGACCACGAGCGAGGAGTACTACCGGCTCGTGGGGCGGCTGCGGGCGCTCTTCGGGTACCAGCACATCATCCCCACCCACCAGGGGCGCGCCGCCGAGCACATCTTGAGCCAGACCTGCATCGCCAAGGGCCAGCTGGTGCCGGGGAACATGTACTTCACGACCACCAAGCTGCATCAGGAGCTGGCCGGCGGCGTGTTCGCGGACGTCATCGTCGATCAGGCTCACGACCCGCAGAGCGACTACCCGTGGAAGGGCAACATCGACCTCGGCAAGCTCGACGCGCTGGTGTCGCAGCACGGCGCGGCGAAGATCGCGTACATCTCGTTCGAGCACTCCGTGAACATGGCCGGCGGCCAGCCGGTGAGCATGGACAACATGCGCGAGGTGTACGAGTACTGCAGCGGGCGCGGGATCCCGGTCTACTTCGACGCCACCCGGGTGGTCGAGAACGCCTGCATGATCCAGCTGCGGGACGAGCGCTACCGCGGCGTGAAGGTCGAGGACATCGTCCGCGAGATGATGCTCTACGGCGACGGCTGCACGATCAGCGGCAAGAAGGACTTCCTGATCAACATCGGCGGCGTGCTGTGCTTCCGCGACAACGCCGAGCTCGCGCGCAAGGCCGAGGAGATGCTGCGGATCTACGAGGGCAACGTCACCGACGGTGGCCTCCCCGCCGCGGAGCTCGCCGCCATCGCCCGGGGCGTCGAGGAGATGCTCGACGACCGCTACATCCGCTCGCGGATCCGCCAGACGCACTACCTGGGGTCGCTGCTCCAGGAGGCCGGGGTGCCGATCGTCACCCCTCCGGGCAGCCACGCGATCTTCATCGACGCCAAGCGCTTCCTGCCGCACATCGACCAGGACGACTACCCGGCACAGCGGCTGGCGGCGGAGATCTACGTCGAGACCGGCGTGCGGGCGATGGAGCGCGGCAACGTGTCGAAGGGACGTGACCCGAACACCGGGCAGAACTACCGCCCGGCGCTCGAGCTGGTGCGCCTCACCATCCCCCGGCGGGTCTACACCAACGACCACATGCGCGCGGTCGCGGAGGGGATCATCCGGCTCCATGAGCGCCGTCACTCCATCCGCGGCCTCAAGTTCGCCTACGAGCCGGCGAAGCTTCGCTTCTTCCAGGGCCGCTTCGAGGAGCTGTAAGCCAAGCTCGTGAGACCGGCGAGCTAGAATTGTCCAACCATGAGTTCGCCGGCTGACAGTCGTCGGCAGCCCTCGCGCGCCCTGCCCGCGGGCATCTGGGCGATGGGCTGCGGGTCGCTCTTCATGGACACCTCGTCGGAGCTGATCCACAGCCTGCTGCCGGTGTTCATGGTTACGGTGCTCGGAGCGTCGGTCGCCACCGTCGGGCTGGTCGAGGGTGTGGCCGAGGCGACCGCCGCGATGCTGAAGGTCGTCTCCGGAGCGCTCAGCGACTGGCTGGGCAGGCGCAAGGCTCAGATGGTGCTGGGCTACGCGCTCGCCGCAGTGACCAAGCCGATCTTCCCGCTTGCCACCTCGATCGGTTGGGTCTTCACGGCGCGCTTCGTCGACCGCATCGGCAAGGGCATCCGGGGCGCACCGCGCGACGCGCTGGTGGCCGACATCACGCCGGCCAATCTGCGCGGCGCGGCCTACGGGTTGCGCCAGGCGCTCGACTCGATCGGCGCGCTGCTCGGCCCGGCGCTGGCGCTGGCGTTCATGCTCATCCTGGCCGGCGACATCCGCAAGGTGATGTGGATCGGCGTCGTGCCGGCCTTCCTCGCGGTGGCGGTGCTGATGGTCTTTGTGCGCGAGCCCGAGCGCATGCCGGCGCACCTGGCGACTCGGTCGCCGCTCGCCATGGCCGCCGTACGGCGCCTGTCGACGGAGTTCTGGCTGGTCGTGCTGCTGGGTGCGGTGTTCACGCTGGCGCGGTTCAGCGAGGCGTTCCTGGTGTTGCGCGCCCAGGACGTGGGACTCGGGCTCGCCCTCGTGCCGGCGGTGATGATCGTGATGAACGTCGGCTATGCGGGCGCCGCCTTTCCGGCCGGGGCTGCCGCGGACCGCGTCGACCAGCGGAAGCTGCTGCTGGCCGGCCTTGTCTTGCTGATCCTGTCCGACCTCACCCTGGCCTTCGCACGCTCACCGCTGGTCGTCCTGGCGGGCGCCGCGCTGTGGGGTCTGCACATGGCCTTCACCCAGGGCCTGCTGTCGAAGCTCGTCGCGGACACCGCGCCCGCAGACCTGCGCGGCACGGCCTTCGGTCTGTTCAATCTCGTCAGCGGCGGCGCGCTGCTGCTGGCGAACCTGATCGCAGGGGCGCTCTGGAGCGCGTGCGGGGCGACGGCCACCTTTGCGGCCGGTGCCGTGTTCGCTGCCGTCGCCGCTATCGGAGTGATCGCCCGCCGCGCGATCGAACTGCCGGCGGCGTAGCTGGTGATGCCCGGCGCATCCGTGTGTGTGAAGGGAGCAAGAGACCATGACCGCGAAGCAGAGTGAGGCGACTCGGAACAAACCGGCAGCGCGGATGCCGGTCATCTTCGCGGCCCACGGTGCGCCGGTGCTGCTCGACGACGCCGTGTGGATGGCCGAGCTCGCCTCGTGGGCGAGCGCGATGCCGAGGCCGGACGAGCATCCTGATGGTGTCGGCCCACTGGGAGCAGCGGCCGGCCACCCTGGGCGCCACCCGGACGGTCCCGCTCGTGTACGACTTCTACGGCTTTCCCGAGCGCTACTACCAGACGGAGCTACCCGGCGCCCGGTGCCCCAGGGCTCGCCGCGCGCGTGCGTGAGCTCCTGCGGGCGGAGGGGACATCGCGTCGCCGACGATCCGGAGCGCGGGCTCGACCACGGCGCCTACGTGCCGCTGGTCGCGATGTACCCCGGCGCCGACGTGCCAGTGCTGCAGGTCTCGATGCCGGCTCTCGACCCGGAGGAGCTCTTCGAGCTCGGCCGCGCGCTCGCGCCGCTGCGCGACGAGGGCGTGCTGGTGTTCGGAAGCGGCTTCCTCACCCACAACATGGCCTACGCGTTCCGGCCCGGGATCCCGGCGTGGGCGCGCGACTTCGACGCCTGGGCGGCGGACGCGCTGTCGCGCTTCGACGTCGACGCGCTGAAGGACTTCCAGACCCGCGCTCCGGCCGCGCGGACGGCGCTGCCGACCTGGGAGCACTACGCCCCGGTCCTCGTCGCCGCCGGCGCCGTGGCCGACGAGCAGCCGCACGCTTCCTTCCCGATCACGGGCTTCTGGATGGAGGGGGCGTTCACGAAGCGCTCGGTTCAGTTCGGCTGAGCGGCGAGCCGCCCGAGCGAGGCCGGTCACGGAGACCCTTCGACTCGCGGCGCGGCTGCGCCGCTCGCTCAGGGCAGGCTCCTCGGGCGCGGAAGCGGGCGCGGAAGCGGAAGCGGGCCGGGCTACGGCAGAAGGTCCACGGGGGCCGGCATGATGTTCCAGGTGAAGCCGGAGAGGCCCGCTGGGTAGGTGTAGAGCGTCTCTTTGAGCGGCTCGCCGTCGACCCACAGGTAGCGGTTGACCTCAGCGTCGTCGTCGTTGGCGACGTAGAGCTCGTCGGTGCCGTTGCTCGTCGAGGTCGGCCAGGATCGCGGCGTGCTCGAAGCCCGACGAGTTCGCGTCGATCGAGGTCTTCGTGCCACTCGGCCCGAGGGTCGGCGCCCGGGCGCAGCAGCCACAGCCCGCTCTTGTGCGCCGCCGCGACTATCTCGAGCCGGCCGTCGCCGTCGACGTCGCCGGCGGTCAGGAAGCGGCAGAGCTTGTCGTCGAGGGTGGCGATGACGGCGCCGCCTGCAGGGTCGGTGCCGGCGTCGAAGCGGGTGATCGCGACCCGGCCCCCGGACACCGCCTCGATCGACGACGTAGAGCTCGTCGGTGCCGTCGCCGTCCACGTCCTCGACCAGGATCTCCTTGGCGTGGCGGTCGCCGAGGTCGGCGACCACCCTGCGGCCCTCGCCGGTCGCCGGCACGTATCGCGTCACCTCTCCCGGCTGCGGGGTGCCGTCGAGCTTGTTGGGCGGGCTCGGGGTGGCGTAGATCTCGAGCACTCCGTCGCCGTCGAGGTCGCCGACCTCGACCTCGTGAACGAAGGTGTCGGGCTGCTGGTCGAGCTCGGTGACCTGGTAGCTGCCGTCGGCCATCGGGCGGACCGTCGCCACCACGCCCTGGTCGTGGGTGACCACGGCAAGCGCCGCGCCGCCGTCCCCGTACAGGTCGGCCACCTCGACCTCGCGCATGCGGCTGAACTTGCCGCCGAAGTCCCTTCTCCCAGACGACGACCGGCTGAGCTCCCCTTGCGCCACAGCTTGAGGATCGCCCGGGTGCCGCCGGCGGTCAGCACGCCGGCCTCGCCCGGACGCGGCTCGTACGCCATGGCCTTGTGGAAGACGTTGCTGTCCGGGTCGCTGATCGCGCGGTAGTGCCAGGCCTGGCCGTCGTTGGTCAGGATGCCGAGCTGAGCGGGCTGCGGCACCGGCTTGCCGTCGGGGCCCTTCTCGAGCACGGCGAGGGCGAGCAGGAGGCCGTTGGGCAGCGGCTTGGCGGCGGGCGTCGCCGGCGCGCAGCCCGCGAGCAGCGCGGTGATCGAGAACAGGGCGAGGCACCAGGAAGCTCGGCGCATGGTTGGTCTCCGTCGATGGGCGGCCATTGGCTCGCGGCCGCGAGCGCGCAGCATGGTACACCATACGGAAAGGATCTAGGATCTAGGGGATAGGATCTAGGGGCCCCTCACCCGTCCGCTTCCGCGCCCGCTTCCGCGCCCGAGCCCGAATCCTCGTGCCGCGTGTTAGACTCCCCGCGCTGCCTGCGGGAGGTTGCGCCGATGAAACACGCTCGGAGCCCGGTTGTCCTCGCGATGCGAGCCTTGATGGTTGCGGCCTGCCTGCTCGCCGTCGGGTGCGGCGGCGGCGATCGCGATGCCGGCACGGCGCGGACCGACTCGAGCGCGCGCGCGGTCATCCTGATTGCGGTCGACGGGCTGCGAGCCGACCACCTCGGCTCCTCCGGCGGCGCCGTCGCGACGCCGAGCTTCGATGCTCTCGCCCAGGCGGCGGTGCGCTTCGACTGGTGCTTCGCGCAGGCTGGAGACCCGGCGGCGTCCTTCGCGTCGCTTTCCTGACCGGGCTCTATCCGACCACCAGCGGCGTGCTGGAGGCCGGCGACCGGCTGCCCGACGCCGCGGTGTCGATTGCCGAGGCGCTGTCGGCGGCCGGCATGACGACCGCAGCCTTCGTGGAGGGCGCGCCGGGCGGCGACGACTTCGGTCTCGGGCAAGGATTTGCGGTCTACGACACGGGGTCGGAGCCGGGCGCTGCGGCAAGGCAGTGGCTGCGCGAGCATTCCGAGGGGAGCTTCCTGCTCGTGCTCAGGGGCTGGTCGGTGGGGCTCGACGCCTCGGCCGCGAGCGCGGTCGACGGGGTGGTGCCGCCGGCGGGCTTCGCCGAGCGCCTCCAGGCAGTGCTGGCCTCCTCCCGGAGCGACAGCCCGGCAGCCTTCGAGCCGGCCGACCTCGAGTACCTGAAGGTGCTCTACGCCCGCCGCATCGAGGCGGCGGACCGGGCGCTCGGCGAGCTGCGCGCCGAGCTCGAGACGCTCGGCCTCACGAAGCGGACGACCCTGATCGTCGCCGGCACCGCGGGTCTCGACCTCGGCCAGCACGACCCAACCGGCGCGCAGTCTCTGCACGCGACCGTGACGCGCGTGCCGCTCATCGTTTCGATCCCCGGCGGGCGCGGCGCCGGCCAGACCGTCGACAAGATCGTCGAGCTCATCGACCTGATGCCGACCGTGCTCGAGCTCGGGGGTGTCGAGCTTCCGGCCGGCGCCCAGGGGGCGAGTCTGCTCCCGCTCATCGACGGCACCGCCCGGCCGCCCTACATCGCATTCTCCGAGACGCCGGCGCTCGGCCGCCAGCGGGCGGTTGCCCTCGGCGGGCTGCGCCTCGTGAAGTCGCTCGACGGCGGCGCCCCTGCGCTCTACGACCTCGCCGCGGACCCGACCGAGCTGACCGACATCGCCGGTGCGAACGCCGACAAGGTCGCGGTCATGGAGCGCCACCTCGAGGCCTGGGGCAAGATGGTGGCCGCGGTCTCCCTCGACCCCGAGCTACGGACCGAGGAGGAGCTCGACGACGCCACCCTCGATCAGCTGCGGAGCTTGGGGTATATCCAGTAGGAGACAGGGATCAGGGATGAGGGTCAGGGGCACTCCCCCCGCCCGCTTCCGCTTCCGCGCCCGCTTCCCCGCCCGAACGTGCGCATCGGTTTCACGACCGGTGCCCGGCTGCCAGCTCGCGAGCCCGTGTCGCGGTGCGTCCGCGACCAGCCGCTCGCTCCGGCGATTCACGCGCCGCTCAAACTACCCGACTGCACGTGGCCGGACTGATCCTCCCCGAGGTCTGGTCGCCGTCGGAAGCGGAAGCGGACGCGGAAGCGGGCGCGGGCGGGCGGGCAGCCCCTGCCCCTACGCAAAGACCGACGTGCCCACCATCTGCGACGGCTTCGAGACGCCAAAGTGCTCGAGGATCGTCACCGGCAGGTCGAGAATGCTCGGAACCTGCTTGGCCACCTTGCGGCTCGAGAACAGGCTGCCGGGGACCATCTGGTGGGCCATCGAGTGGTCGCCGGACCAGGCCCACGGGTTGAGGTTGATGACCTCGGAGCCGGTCGAGCCCATGAAGGACTGCGACGAGTTGCGGTAGCCGGGGGTGTAGCCGACCAGCAGCTCGGGCATGGTCGGCGTCATCGCGCCCGAGTAGAGCTCGTCCCGGGCGTAGACCTTGGCCACCGGGCGCAGGCCAGTCTCCGGGTCGGACACGCCCTCGAGCTCCCGCTGCAGCTTGGCCAGGATGCCGGCCGCCTGGCTGGCCTCGACGATGCCCTTGGCCTCACGGTTCTTCAGGTTCAGGTAGAGGCCATTGAAGCCCATGCCGTACGCGACGGTGCGGCTCCAGTCAATGTCGAAGACCGAGGTCTCTTCCTTCTTCACCGCGCCGGGATTCAGCGTCAGCCAGCCGTTGTCGCGCAGCCAGGTGTTGAGGTGGAACTGGCGGCCGAACTGGGCGAAGCCGTGGTCCGAGCAGACCAGGAGCAGGGTCTTGTCGTCGACCGCCGGCAGCACCTTGCCCAACAGCTGGTCCATCCGCGCGTAGAGGTCCGGGATGTAGCCGGCGAAGCGCGGGTCGGCCTCGCCGTGCTTGGGGTGGGTCGGGTCCATGTTGCGCCACAGCATGTGGGCGTCCTGGTCGGTGGACGAGACGTAGAAGTAGAACAGGCCCTCGCGGAACTCCGACCACTGTTGGTCGAACAGGCGCATCTGCTCGTCGAGCAGCAGCTCGGCCTGCTTGACGTACTGCTCGTCGTTGATGACCCGGTAGTCGAAGGCCTTGGTGTCGCAGGGCAGCCCTTTGGTCCAGAAGGCGCCGATGTCGCGCACGATCTCGGCCCCGTACTGGGCGGGGTAGGTCACCGGGCCGGCCTGCTCGGCTGGATCGATGTTGATCGGCGTGACGTAGAGCTGGAAGTGCGGCCGCACCTGCTTGACCAGGAATCGGGCGATGCCCGAGCACCGAGCCGATGACCGGCAACAGGTCGAACTTCAGCTTCACCCACGGCGAGTACTCGCCCTTGGTGAGCAGGATCGTCTGGCCCTGGATGTCGAGCCGCACCGCGTGGTCGTGGCTCGGGTCGAGGTGGACGGTGAACGGCACCCGGGTGGTGTTGGCGTAGGGGTCGCGGTCGGTCGGGCGCTGGGTGCGCAGCGAGTTGACGGGCCCGAAGATCTCGGCCCGGACCACGCTGTTGGTGACGTCGACGGTGTGGACCGTGCCGCCCGACAGGTTCGGGTAGTCCTCGAAGGGGTCCGAGGTGTAGTAGCTGAACACCCCGTAGGCGTCGGTCAGGTCCGGCGTCCCCATCCCCGAGATCGCCCGGGTGGCAGTCTCCTCGACCGGGTAGTTGGTGGGGATGCGCGAGATCCAGGCCGGGATGCCGCGCTCGGTCAGGTAGGACCAGAAGGTCCTGCCCTGGCGCAGGTTGACCGGGCCGCCACCCTTGATCGGGAGGTGAACGTCGCCGACCGAGAAGATGAGCTCGGGCTCGCGGTTCTCGAAGATCGAGAACACCGGCAGGTAGGTGGCAGGGTCGCGGGTCACGAAGTCGGCGATGCCGTGGCTGCCCGGGGTGGTGCCGGTGATGAAGCTCGACCACGCCACCGGGCTCAGCGCCGGCATGGTGGTGGCGAGCTTCTTGAAGGAGCCCATCTCGGCGAGGCGCTTGAAGTTGGGCGCCCGGCCGGCGTCGATGAGGGCGCGGATCAGGGTCGGATCGAGGCCGTCGAGACCGAGCACGATGACCCGCCGGTCGGTGGTCGAGGCGCGGCCGCACGCGGCGGGCGGCAGCGACAGGCCGGCGGCAGCCGCGCTGCCGGCCACCAGCCGGACAAAGTCCCGGCGGTCGATACCGCTTCTCGATCGGCTGTGTGATCTCACTCGGCAGCTCTCCTGCGACCTCGGAAGTGCCGGAATCGGCACCACGTATGAGAACCAACGGGCGAGGATGATATTCCGGGTGTTACGAGGCTGCAACTGAGAGGATCTGGAATCTGGAGAACGGGATCTGGCCCCTCCACCCGCTTCCGTGCCCGCATCCGCTTCCGCTTCCGACTGGGATCTGCCGGCTCGACCCAGCCTCGGGAGCGGGCGCGGACGCGGAAGCGGGCGCGGAAGCGGAAGCGGGGAAGGAAAGAGATGCGGGGAGGCAAACGCGCTAGAATACGCCGGATCGCCGAGCCGGCGATCCTCGTTTTTGGAGCACGAATGGCGAGCGACGGAAAGAAGAAGGACCGCTACCGCGACACCCTGCAGCTGCCGAAGACCCCCTTCAGCATGCGCGCGGGGCTGCTGACCAAGGAGCCCGAGCTGCAGGCGCGGTGGGCCGGGATGGGGCTTTACGAGCGTCTGCAGTCGCTCCCGCACCCGCACGGCCCCTTCGTGTTTCACGACGGCCCGCCGTACGCCAACGGCAACATCCACATGGGCCATCTGCTCAACAAGGTCCTCAAGGACCTGGTGGTTCGCAGCCAGACGATGGCCGGCCACGAGCTGCGCTTCGTGCCCGGCTGGGACTGCCACGGCCTGCCGATCGAGCACAAGGTGATGAAGGAGCTCGGCGAGTCGGCGGTGGCCCTCGGCACCATGGAGATTCGCGAGCGCTGCCGCGAGTACGCCCTCCACTTTCAGAAGCTGCAGGCCGAGCAGATGCTCCGGCTCGGCACGATGGCCGAGTACGACGCGCCGTACCTCACGATGGACCCGGCCTACGAGGCGGCCGTGCTGGAGGTCTTCGCCGCGCTCGTCGGCCACGGCCTCGTCTACAGCAACTCAAGCCGGTGCACTGGTCGATCGAGAACCGCACCGCGCTCGCCGACGCCGAACTGGAGTACTAGGACCGCGAGGACATCAGCGTCTACGTGCTCTTCGACCTGGTCGACCCGCACGCCTGCCCGCGTCGCTGCACGCGCCGGCCGGCGAGGCCGGTGTCGCTGATGATCTGGACGACCACGCCGTGGACGCTGCCGGCGAACCTGGCGGTGGCGGTGCGACCGGCGGCCGACTACGCGCTGGCCAGGATCGACCACGGCCGGAGCCGCCTCGCAACGTGATCCTCGCCGACTTCCTGCGGCCGCGCGCTGCGTCGACGGCGGCGGGGAGCTGCTCGGCCGGTGCTCCGGCGCGGAGCTGGCCGGGGCGGGCCTGCGCTACCGCCACCCGCTCGCCGACCGGAGCTGCCCGGTCGTGCCGGCCGACTACGTCACCCTCGAGGACGGCACCGGCCTGGTCCACACCGCGCCGGGGCACGGCCTGGAGGACTACGAGACCGGCCTGCGCGAGGGCCTGGACATCTACTGCCCGGTGCACGAGGACGGGACGTTCGACGACACGGTGCCCGCGTGGCTGCGCGGCAAGGACGTTTGGGCCGCCAACCCGCTGGTGGTCGAGCACCTGCGCGCGTCGGGCCACGCTGTTCTGCTCGGAAAAGTACCGCCACAGCTATCCCGCACGACTGGCGAAGCAAGACGCCGACGATCTTCCGCGCCACCGAGCAGTGGTTCATCGCGGTGGACCGGGCCTTCGGCGACGACGGGCGATCGCTGCGCGATGACGTGCTGCTGGAGGCCGACCGAGTCGGGCATCGAGTTCGTCCCCGCCTGGGGCCGCAACCGGATGCGCGGCATGCTCGAGTCGCGGCCGGACTGGTGCATCAGCCGCCAGCGGGGCTGGGGCCTGCCGATCCCGGCCTTCACCACCCCCGGCGGCGAGCCGCTGCTCACCGCCGCGTCGGTGCGCGCGGTGGCCGCATTCGTCCGCGCGCACGGCTCCGACGCCTGGTTCGTCGAGCCGCCGCAGGCGATCCTCGCCGGCTACGACCCGGCGGCCGACGGCGACGCGCCGGACGCGATCCGCCGGGCGGGCGCCGCCGGCCTTGCCGCGCTCGCCAAGGGCAGCGACATCTTCGACGTGTGGTTCGAGTCCGGCTCGTCGTGGAACGCGGTGATGCGCGAGCGCGGCATCGGCTATCCCTGCGACCTCTACCTGGAGGGCTCGGACCAGCACCGCGGCTGGTTCCAGCTGTCGCTGCTGCCGGCCCTCGGTGCGACCGGCGTGCCGCCGTTCAAGGAGGTGCTGACCCACGGCTTCATGGTGACCGCCCAGGGTCAGAAGATGTCCAAGAGCCTCGGTAACGCGATCGAGGTCGAAGAGCTCCTCAAGCAGCACGGCGCGGACGTCTGCCGCTGGTGGACGGCGTCGCTCAACTACACCTACGACATCAAGGTCGACTGGGAGTTCTTCCGGGTGGCGAGCGACGAGTATCGCAAGGTGCGCAACACCATCCGGTTCATGCTCGGCAACCTCGCCGACTTCGATCGCGACCGCGACCGCCACGCCTTCTCCGAGGCGGACCGGAGCTCGGTCGATGCATGGGCGATGGCGCGCCTCGCGGAGCTGATCGAGACCGTGCGCGAGGGCTACCGGCGCTACCAGTTCAAGCGGGTCGTCGACGCGCTCTTCGACTTCTGCAATGACAGCATGAGCGCGGTCTACCTCGCGGCGGTGAAGGACCGGCTCTACTGCGACCCGCCGGGCAGCGTGCGGCGCCGCCGCACCCAGACGGTGCTCGATGACACGGTGAGCGCGCTGATCCGGATGCTGGCGCCGATCCTCGTGCACACCGCCGACGAGGCGTGGCTGGCACTGGCCGGCGACGGCGCCGCGCCGGCGGACGGCTCGGTCCACCTGGAGCGCCTGCCCGAGCCCTTCGCGTGGGCCGCCGACCCCGGCTGGGAGGCGGCGATGGCCCTTCGCGGCGAGGCGCTCAAGCAGCTCGAGCTCGCCAAGGAGGCGCCCGGGATCGCGAACCCGCTCGACGCCGGCATCGTGGCAACACTGCCCGCCGACGAGTGCGATCGGGTCCGGCCGCTGTCCGCCGAGATGGCGGACCTGTGCGGCGTCAGCCGCTTCGTGCTCGCGGACGGCGCCGAGCGTTCGGTCGAGGTCGTCGACCTGCGCGGCGAGCCGCGATGCGAGCGGTGCTGGAAGCGCGACGGGACGGTGCGCGAGCGCGCCGACGGTGGCCTGCTGTCGGATCGGGACGCCGCGGCCGTCGGCCTGGGATGAGCGGTTTCTGGCGGGCGGTGGCGTCCCCAATCCGCCTCTACAAGCGGTTCCTGTCGCCGTGGCTCCCCCCGGCCTGCCGTTTCGAGCCCACCTGCTCGGTGTATGCGGCTGAGGCGATCGAGCGCCATGGGCTCTACGGGGTCTGGCTGGCGCTGCGGCGGATCCTCAAGTGCCATCCATTTCACGACGGCGGCATGGACCCGGTGCCGCCGCGGCGTGACGCCACCTCGGGGGCCGACTGACGGCGGCACACCCGGTCTGGCACCGCGCGCACGTCGCGGGGACGTTGACGGCGTTCGCCGGCCCTTCCCGTACCCCTACCCGTACCCCTTCCCGTCCCCGTCCCCGTTCCCGTTCCCGAACGGACACAGGGAGCCGACTGGTTCAGGCCAGCTTTGAGGTCGGGAACGGGAACGGGAACGGGAGCGGGAGCGGGAACGGGGGAGTTCGCGTGCCGCCTGCAGGGATTGACGAGTTGCCCTTGGGGACATGGCGCTAGAATGGAAGATCGAGCAGATGTCGACCCACGAGAGAGACCGCCCGCTGGAGCTCGCGTCGACGACGCGGCTGCGCCCGCCCGGCACGATGCCGGCCGGCGGCTGGCGGACGGCGGGTCCAGGGAGCCGAGCCGACCCGGCCGTCGCGGGCAGCGACGGGGTGACGAGCGTCGAGGACTATGCCCGGCACATCGCCGAGGAGATTGGCAGGACCTGGCGGCGGATGGGGTCGATCTGGCCGGGCACCGACTTCGCAGGGCTCGTGCCGCTGGTCCTCGACCGCGACGCAACCTTCGAGATCCGCTCCGACGGTACGCTGACGCCCCGTCCGCCGGGTGAGTTCGACCAGCGGCCGCTGCTCACCGGCCGCTTCCTCAACTTCGGCTTCACCCGCCACCGTGGCGCTCACGCGCCGTGGCTGGAGGTTCCGGCGAGCGCCCTGGGGCGCGGCCGCTTCGGCGGCGAGTACCGGGCCTTCCCGCGGGCCACGGCCGGCTTCGCGCTGCTGACCCACGAGGCCTTCCACTACTTCGTGCAGACCGGCTGGAGGGACCTCGGCGTGCCGACGCCGGTGCTCGAGCGGTACCCGCAGGACCTCGAAGCCCGGCAGCGACGCGTCGAGATGTGGCTCGCGCTGCGTCATGCTCTGCTCGAGCCCGAGCGCCAGGATCGGCTGCTCGCGGCAGCGGCGTGGTGGTACCAGGAGTGGAAGGGCCGCTGCCCGGACGAGGTCGCCCGCATCGTCGACGTCGAGGTGCGCGAGGCCACCGCCCATTTCGTGGACGAGGCGGCGACCACCCGCGCCGCGCTCGGGTCTGACGCGCCGCGAGCGACGATCGATCGCGGCTTCCGGCGGCTCGTTGAGCTCGACTTCGACGTTGCCGAGGTCTACCAGGGAACGGTCGCGTCCGAGGCCCACCATGCCGGCGCGCTCGCCTGCATGCTGCTCGACCGGCTCGGGCACCCGATGTGGCAGTGGGATGCCGAGGACGGCGTGCCACCGCTCGAGTCGCTGCTCGGCCCGCGCACCGGCACGCCGCGCCGCGCCGGTGCGGAGGCGGAGGCGATCCTCGACCGGGCGGTGCGGGCGCGCCAGCACCGGATTCGGCCGCCCATGGAGCAGCTGCTCCACCGGCTCGTAACCCGGGGAGCGTTCTTCCTCGTCTTCGAGGGCCTGCCGGCATCGGACGGCGGCTTCCGGAGCTCCGGCGCCTACCGCGTCGATGGATTCCCCGGAATGGTCTTCCTGCCGGCCGTGTCCGGCACCTTCCGCCTCGGCGACGGCGGCGTGTCGCTGCGTTCGGCCGCGCTGGTCGCCGGGATCGGCGCGCCGTGCGCGATCTCCGACGGGGCCCTCGTGCTGCCGATACCGGAGCTTGCCGGGCCGTTCGGCGACCGGCTGACCTTTCGCAGCGAGCAGGCGGAGGTCGATGTCGCGATCGAGCGTGTGGAGGCGGACCACGAGGGCCGCATCCTGCTGTGCGCCATCACGCCCGGGACCCGGCTGCGCCGCTGACGCACCGATCCAAGATCGAAGATCGAAGATCCTAGATCCTCAGAGTGCGCTACGATCAGAGTGCGGACAGCATCCCAATGAGCGATCTTGTCGGCCAGACCCTGGGCCACTACCGCATCGTCGAGAAGATCGGCGCGGGCGGGATGGGGGAGGTGTACCGGGCGCACGACGAGCGCCTCGACCGCGACGTGGCGGTGAAGGTCCTGCCCGGGGAGCTGACCGCGGACCCGGAACGGCTCGCCCGCTTTGAGCGTGAAGCGCGAGCCGCCGCGGCCCTCGACCACCCGAACATCCTCGCGGTCCACGAGCTCGGGGTGCACGAGGGCCGGCCGTTCATCGTGACCGAGCTGCTCGAGGGTCGCTCCTTCCGCGAGGCGATCGCCGCCGGCGGCCTGACCAACCGCCAAGTGATCGAGGCCGCGGCCCAGATCGCGAAGGGTCTGTCGGCGGCCCACGAGCACGGCATCGTGCACCGTGATTTGAAGCCCGAGAACCTGTTCCTGATGACTGAGGGCACGGCCAAGATCCTCGACTTCGGGCTCGCCAGGCCGGTCAGCCCGACGACCTCGCGGAGCCTGGTTGCCGAGGCGGCCACCGAGCTCATGGTGTCGTCGGAGGGCGCCGTGCTGGGCACCACCGCCTACATGTCGCCCGAGCAGGCCCGCGGCCAACCCGTGGACGCGCGCAGCGACATCTTCTCGTTCGGGGCGGTGCTCTACGAGATGCTGACCGGCCTGAGCCCGTTCCGCCGGCTCACCGCTGCCGACACCGTGTCCGCGGTGCTCGGCGAGGATCCGCCGCCGGTCTCGGCGACCACCTCGCGGGTCACCCCGGCCTTCGACGGCATCATCCGCCGCTGCCTGAACAAGCGGCCCGAGGACCGGTTCCAGTCGGCCCGGGACTTGGGCTTCGCCTTGGAGGCCGTGCTCGAGACTCCCGACCGCAGCTGGCGCGCCCGGTCGGGGCCGCGGATTCCATACAAGCCGCTCGCGATCATCCCGGTCGTCCTGGCCGGTGCGCTGGCCTTCGCGCTGCTGCACGTCGGTTACCGCACGCTGCTCAAGAGCAAGACTGCGCCCACCGAAGCGGGCCTGCCGCGCCTGGTCGTGCTGCCATTTTCCAACCTGGGCAACGCCGACGAGGCCTACTTCGCAGACGGCATGACCGAGGAGATCACGACGCGGCTTGCCAGGGTGGCGGGACTGAGAGTGATCTCGCGGACCAGCGCTGCCACGTATGCCGGTTCCGATGCGACTGTGGCCGAGATTGGCAAGGCCCTCGACGTCCAGTACGTGCTCGAGGGGTCGGTGCGCTGGACTGGCGGGCCCGAGGCCGGTTCGAGCCGGATCCGGATCACGCCGCAGCTCATCCGGGTTGCCGACGACAGTCACCTGTGGGCCGAGACCTACGACCGCACGCTCGACGACGTGTTTCGGGTCCAGTCGGAGATCGCGCGGGCGGTGGTCTCAAGCCTGGGAGTGACCCTGCTCCCGCCCGAGCGGACAGGGATCGAGGCCGTGCACACCGACAGCGTGGATGCCTACCAGGCCTACCTCCAGGGGCGCTACTACGAGGAGCGGCCGCACTACACCCACGACGACTGGGCGCGCGGGATGGCCGCGTACGAACGGGCGGTGGAGCTCGACCCCCGATTCGCTGCGGCGTGGGCCAAGCTGGCGCGGGGTCACGCACGGGCGTACTACCTGCGCGAGGATCTGTCGGCCGAGCGGTTGCGGACGGCGACGGCAGCTGCCGACCGGGCCGTCGAGCTGGACCCCGACTCGCCGGAGGTGCGCCTCGACCTCGGCTACTACTGGATGTGGGCGCACCGGGACGTCGATCGGGCACTCGCCGAGCTCGACCGCGCCGAGCAGGGCCTGCCGAACAGCGCGGAGGTGCTGAACGCGCGCGCCAACGCTTTCGTCGAGCTCGACCGCATCGAGGAGGCCGTCGAGGACTTTCGGCGCGCGTTCGAGCTGAGCCCGCAGGATGCCGATCTTGCAGCCGACGTCGCGTGGGTCCTGTGGACGCTGCGCAGGTACCCTGAGGCGCTCGAGGCGGCGAATCGGGCGATCGAGCTCGCGCCCGACGCGGAGTGGTCGTATCTGTTCAAGGTGTTCACCTACTGGAGCGGGTACGGCGACCTGGCTGCAGCCCGGGCGACACTGGCGTCGCTCCCCGACCCGGGCAGCGAGTGGGGGCGGTGGAGCTGGTACTGGCAGGAGCTGGCGGAAGGGCGCTACCGGCAAGCGCTCGACCGGCTGGCGGCGAGCCCTGAGCCGTGGATCCGGACCAAGACCTGGGCTCGACCCAACGAGCTGTTCGCGGCGTTCGCCCACGAGCTCTTGGGAGAGACCGAGCAGGCGCGGCAGGGCTACGAGGCCGCGCGCGAGATGATCGAGGCCGAGCTTCCGAGCCACCCTGACGACCCGCGGCTCCACAGCTCGCTGGGCATTGCCCTGGCGGGCCTCGGCCGCGGCGAGGAGGCGGTTGCCGAAGGCCGGCGGGCCACCGAGCTACTGCCGAGGTCGAAGGACGGCTTCTACTACCTGTCGTTCGCCATCGACCTGGCCCAGATCTACGTCATGGTCGGCGACCGGGACCGCGCGATCGAGCAGCTCGAGTACCTGCTCTCCAACCCGTCGTGGATCTCGGTGCCCTGGCTCGAGATCGATCCGACCTGGAACCCGCTGCGAGCCGATCCGAAGTTCCAGGAGATGCTGCGCCGCCACCGAGGTCAGGAGGTCGAGCTGAGCCATCGGGCGTCGGCCGTGCACGGCGGAGCCGAAGGCGGCCAGATGCCCGTGCCCGTGCATGCCCGCTTCCGCTTCCGCGCCCGCTTCCGCGTCCGATTCCGGGTCCCGCCCCTGCCCGTCTCCGGCCGGGGGTTTGGAGCTCGAGCTGACGGCTCAGTCGCCCTCGATCCCGATTCCCTGGTACCGCCGGGTATCTGGATCGTGCATTCGGAGGGCGGACCCTTCGGCTCGCGGCGCGGTTGCGCCGCTCGCTCAGGGCAGGCTCCACGGAAGCGGGCGAGGGCGCGTGTTCCTCGCAGCCTCGTGTCAGCGCACCCGCTTGATCACCACCAGGCTGGTGTCGTCGGTCAACGGGGCGAAGCCCTTCATGTCCTCGTAGACGGCGGCCACGATCTCCCGGGCGGGCAGGTGCTTGAAGGCGCGGACCGTCGCCTCGAAGCGGCCCGGTACGTAGCTCTGACCTTCCGCCGCGTGGTCACTGAGCCCGTCCGTGAACAGGAAGAGGAGATCGCCCGGAGCCATCAGGTTGACCTCGTTGACGGTGTACTTCTTCTTGTACACCCGCGGCCTCGGCTCCATGCTCTCTTCGACCCCGACCTCGTTGGGGAACATTCCCACGGGGAAGAAGGTCCGCAGCCGGGCTGGGTCGATGCGGACGAAGCAGTCGAACTCGGCCGAGAAGATCATCGGCGGCGGGTGACCGGCCGAGATGAACCTGAAGATGCCCTTGTCCGAGATCTCACCGTAGATCATGGTCAGGAACTTGGTCACGCTCGAGGATTGGTGGAAGCGGGTGTTGAGGATCTCGAAGAGCTTGGCGGTGACGTGGCCGTGCATCTCGAGCTCGTAGAGCACGCCGGTCAGGAACGCCTGGTGAAGCATGGCGGTGAGCACAGCGTCGGTCGTGCTGTGGCCGCTGGCGTCGGCAAGCAAGACGCCGACCCGGCGCCGGCCCTCCCTCAGCTGCGCCGCGCGGTCGCGGGCGCCGGCCCGCTCCGCGTCCTCGATGAGGTGGTCGAGATCGTATCGCCGCGCGAAGTCCACGAAAACGATGTGGTCTCCGCCGAGCTCACCGTCGAGCGGGAAGGTCGCGCCGTGGATGTCGATGCTCTTCAGGCTGAGCTCTTCGGGCGTGGCGTGGACGTGGGCCATGAGCGCCCGGAAGTTGGCGAGCTCCTGCTCGAGCCTGTTGAGCCGTTCCTGCTCGGATTCGCATACGACCGTCATCGACTGCTCCCCTGAGCTGCAGCGGCACCCGGGCGGGCGCTGGACGCTGCACCGGGCCGACTATAGCGCAGGCGGCGGGAACATCCTCGGTCTCGCCGAAGTATCATGCTCGCACGGGCCTCGGTGCCGGCTGGGCCGACAAAGGCAGGGACCTCGGAACGCCATAACCGAGCGGTCGCTCAACGATTCGGGTATCCACGACACCGTGGATGCCGCCCCCCAGATCGCCAGCCGGCGCGACCTGCTGGCGCTGTCCCTCGCCGCGCTGGGCGTGGTGTTCGGCGACATCGGCACCTCGCCGCTGTACACCATCAAGGAGTGTTTCAGCCCGGTCCACGGGGTGCCGCCCACACACGCCAACGTGCTCGGCGTCCTGTCACTGGTGTTTTGGGCGCTGGTGCTGGTGGTGGCGGTCAAGTACCTGAGCTTTGTCATGCGGGCCGACAACCGGGGCGAAGGCGGCATGATGGCCCTGCTCGCGCTGATCACTCCGACCGCCCCTGCCACCGTCGCGCGCCGCAAGGCACTGCTGGTGCTGCTCGCGCTGTTCGGCACCGCGCTGCTGTTCGGGGAAGGCATGATCACCCCGGTCATCACGGTTTTCGGCGCGGTCGAAGGTCTCGAGGTCGCGACCCCGGTGTTCGGGCGATTCGTGGTGCCGATCGCACTCGTCATTTTGGCTGGCCTGTTCGCGGTGCAGAGACACGGTACCGCACGGGTCGGCGCCCTGTTCGGGCCGGCAATGGTGGTCTGGTTCGTGATGATCGCCGCGCTGGGGCTGCCCTGGGTGCTACGGGAGCCGCGCGTCCTCGAGGCGATCGCGCCGTGGCACGCGGTTCGCTTCCTAGTCGCCCACGGCGTGCACGGCGTCTTCGCACTCGGCGCCGTCGTGCTGTGCATCACCGGCATCGAGGCGCTGTACGCCGACATGGGTCACCTCGGCCGGCGTCCGATCCGCCTCAGCTGGTTCGTCCTGGTATTTCCCTGCCTGCTCATCAACTACTTCGGCCAGGGGGCGGCCGTGCTCGGCGGCGATCCGAGGGTTCTTGCCAACCCCTTCTACGCGCTCGCGCCGGCCGCGCTCCTGTACCCGGTGGTGGCGGTGTCGACGGCGGCCGCGATCATCGCATCACAGGCCCTGATCTCGGGCAGCTTCTCACTCGCACAGCAGGCGATGCAGCTCGGCTACTCGCCCCGGCTCAACATCGTCCACACCTCGAGCCTGGCGAGAGGGCAGGTCTACGTGCCCGAGATCAACACTGCGCTGTTCGTCGCCTGCTGCGCATTGACGCTGGGCTTCCGCAGCTCCTCGAACCTGGCCGCCGCCTATGGCCTGGCGGTGACCGGTGCCATGACCATCACCTCGATCCTGATGTACGTCGTGGCCCGCGAGCGGTGGCGCTGGAGCCGCCTCAGCGCCGGCCTCATGGTCGCACTCTTCCTCAGCATCGACCTGCCCTTTCTCGCGGCCAACCTGGTCAAGGTGACTCACGGGGGCTGGGTGCCACTGGTGATCGGCTCTTCGGTGTTTGCGATCTTCACGACCTGGAAGCGCGGCCGCATCTTGCTCGCGGAGGAGATGCGCCGCGGCCTGCTGTCGCTCGACAAGTTCATGCCGTCGCTCGGCCTCGAGCGGCCGCAGCGGGTGAAGGGCACGGCGGTGTTCATGACCTCGAACCTCGACGTCGTGCCGCCGGTGCTCCTCCATCACTTCAAGCACAACAAGGTGCTTCATGAGCAGGTGATCCTGTTCTACGTGGTCACCGAGAACGTGCCGCAGGTTCCCCCGGAGGAGCAGGTGCGCGTCCACGAGCTTGGCGACGGTTTCTACTCGGTCGTGGCTCGCTGCGGGTTCATCGAGACGCCCAACGTGCCGAGGATGATCAAGCAGTGCCGGACCCGGGGATTGAACGTCAAGCTCGCCGACACCAGCTACTACCTGGGCCGGGAGACGCTGCTGACCTCCGGTACGACCCGGATGGCGGGCTGGCGCAAGGCCCTGTTCTCCTTCCTTTCCCGCAATGCCCGCCCCGCCACTACCTTTTTCGGCCTGCCGCCGAACCGCGTCGTCGAGCTCGGCATGCAGGTTCAGTTGTAGCCCGCTTCCGCGCCCGCTTCCGCTCCGCTTCCGCTTCCGAGCCCGAGTCTGTGCCCCTATCCGTCTCCGTGTCCGCGCCCGAGTGACGCCTGACTCTCAGGAGCGTCCCGTCCGGAGACGGAGACGGAGACGGAGACGGAGACGGAGACGGAGGCCCTTCGACTTCCGGCGCGGCTGCGCCGCTCGCTCAGGGCAAGCTCCTCGGGCGCGGAAGCGGAAGCGGGCGCGGAAGCGGAAGCGGGGGACGCCAGCTCCGGGTAAGAGAGGCCGGCGGAGTCAGCCGCGTTGCCGCCGCTTCTGCCGTGCGCGCAGCGTCTCGAGCAGCTTCGTGAAGTCAGCGGGCGGCTCCGCCTCGACCAGCACCTTCTCTCCCTCGGGCGTCACCCAGCCGAGGCGTCCGGCGTGCAGCGCCTGGCGGGGAAAAGCGATCGGGAACGGCGGCCGGCGCGGATCGCGGTACACCGGGTCGCCGACCAGCGGGTGCCCGGCGTGGGCGAAGTGCACCCGGATCTGGTGCGTGCGGCCGGTCTTCAGGCGCACCTCGACCAGCGTCGCGAGCCCGAAGCGCTCGAGGACCTTCCACTCGGTGATGGCCTTCGTCCCCGTGGTGCCCGGCCGGGCGACGCCCCGCCGCCGATCGCCGCGGTCCTCGACGAGGTCCTGGTCGAAGGTCCCGGCATCGCCGAAGATGTCGCCCTCGACCACGGCGTGATAGCAACGATCCATGGTGTGGTTGCGGAGCTGCGCCTGCAGGTCGTGAAGGCCGCGGCGCGAGCGCGCGAAGACGAGCACCCCCGACGTTTCCTTGTCGAGCCGGTGGACCACCGCAACGTACGCGCGCCGGCTGGCGCCGAAACGCTGCTTCGCCCACAGCGAGACGCGCGACAGCAGGGTGTCCATCTCACCCGCTTCGGTGGGGTGGGTGAGCAGGCCGGCGGGCTTGACCACGGCGACCGCGTCGGCGTCCTCGTGGAGGATCTCGAGTGAGGTTTCGACCCGCCGCCGGATCTTCCGGTTCGGATTCCACACCACGGCCGCGTCCTCGGTCACGATCGCCCCCGGGTCGTCCACGACCTCCCCGGCGACCGAGACCTGCCCCTCGAGGACCGCGCGCTTGAGGCGGCTGCCCGAGACGTCGGGGTAGAGCTGCTGGAGGCGGCGGACGATCCTGAAGCTCACGCCACCATCGTCGCACAGATCCCTGCCCGGGAACCCGTGCGGCGTCCCCGGGCAAGGCAACTCTCCCCGATCAGCACGCCGAGCGGGTCATGCCAGCTGGCGCGCTATCCGTGAACGATCGCTCTCCTGGTCTGCCTTCCTCCTTTGGGCGGTCCCTGGAAACGGCTGTCAGTCTCGGCGCTTGCCGATCTCAGCGGAGCGGGAGACCCGCTCGGAACACCGGCAGCGACTCCTGGGAGTTCATCGCCGCATGAGATGTCTCGCTGCCGGGCTGGTGCAGGAAGTAGATGAAATCGTCCGGCCAGTCGTCGTCGATCGAGTGCGGGTTCCTCCTTTCGGTAACGAAGAACTCGATCAGCGGTTCGCGCGTGAGGGCGTAACCCGGAGTGAGCAGTCTCTGGTAGCCACTTTCTCCGAGGAGGTTCGTCTTGAGGAAGGCCAGCATGTACTGGTTCACCAGCCTGTGCACCTCGCCAGACGGAGTCATGCCGTCGCAGAGGAGCGCGAGGATGTCCGCCACGTCGTCATCATCGATGATGTCGAGGTCTCCCAGTACCTGATACGCCTCGCAAAGGTCGGAGAACGACTGGTGGTTGGTGTTGAAGACGTCCACGCGGTACGCCGGGTGGCCGGAGAACGCGGCATGCTGGCGCGCCTGCCAGGATTCCCATGGGGGATCCAGCGCGAGGTAGCTCCACTCCTCGCCCATCCCCATCGCGGGAATCTCGACTCGGGCCAGCTCCGTGAACCAGAGCACCTGATTCGATCCGTCGAGGGGCATGATGGCCTTCACCCTGGGATCGGGCGGGGTCGGGTAGCAGAGTCCGTCGGGAACCGGGCCCGCCCATTCCCAGCCCGGTTCGTAGAAGATGTCGCAGACCAAGTCATCTCCGGCCGCGAGCGCCATCGCCGCGTAGCCGCCGAGAGACCACCCCGACACGGCGACCTTGTTGGGCATCAGCAGCCCGTGGAGGAGATCTCCAGACGTCTGGTTCCGGTTCAGGAGCTCAGTCAGCACAAAGGACACGTCGCGAGGCCGGTTCCAGGAAGCGGTGGCGATGTGGTCGTACGGCGGCTCCCAGATCCACGCCTGATCCCCGAAGTGATAGATGACGGCCACGACGAACCCGTGGCTTGCCAGCCGCGTGCCGACCGAGGTGTGGAACCATGCTGGACCACCCCAACCGGGTGAGAAGACCAGCACGGGGAAAGGGCCTTCCTGCGATGGGGATGGCTCCTGGTATGCACGGTCCAAGCCATAGGCCTCCCAGTCTGCCGAGGTGGACACTCCGATGTTATAGGGGTCGTAGAGAGGATCGAGGGGGTACTCGGCAAGCGGCGTGGATGGGTTGACGTCCTGAGAATCTACCGGATACCACACGTAGACGGGAATGGGACGGTTGGAGAACGTGGCCCCATCGCCGGGCCTCGACGTGTCCGTCAGCACGAAGCTCGTAAATCCAATCTCGTACGGTCCCTTCATCCCGAGCTCCGACGGATCTGCAGCGTACGACGCACCGCACGCGGCGACCAGCGCCATGAGGACGACGATCAGAATGCGAGAACGCATAACCACCTCCGATTTGAAGCGGGTCAGCGATTAGAAAGCCCGAAGACCCATGACGGGCCTGCCCCAGAAGCCCGCTCATGCGTCGGCGGAGGGCTTCGCGTGGACGGGGGGATGTCAGCTCCCTTCAGCAGCGGTTTGTACGCAGAAGCCCCAAGCACCGCTGGCACTCGACTCGGAATCCGCCCTGTCTCGCAGGCGCGACGCGGCATCGTGGCGATGGGCTGTCTCTCGGTGACATGGAAGCTGGCGTTGAGAGTGGTGCGCGCTACATCGGAGGAGAGCGAGCCGGAATCACTGCCCGGCTGGCGGACTCGCACCCTTTCGACGCGGACGCCGCGATCGCTCACGAGCGCCTCCCTCGGAGCACCAAGCACTCTCCCGAGCGCGGGCCGTGGTGCCTGTTCCTTGTTGTGGTCTCCTTGAAATCTGGGTTCGGGCGGCTGGATTGTCAAGGGGAGGGCCAGGCAATTGCCCGAGGGTGCCACGCGTGTCTCGTTGCGGGTGGCGTGTCGACGGAAGGTGCCGAACCCCCCGCAGTCCGGGTTCTCGACTGCTGTGACTTTGTTGCCTTCGTCGATAGATGCTCTCATCCCGGCGCAACTCCATGGCAGGTGCAGTAGAGCCTTGTGGCGATGGCCGGCGGATCGGCGCCCATGCAAATACACAGACTCAGTGGATCGCGCAGACTGGGATCGACGCTACCTCGAGAGGGAGTTGGTTTGGTCGGCTGAGCCGAACCGCTGCCTGGTTCGCGCGTGGGCCGCTGGTCGAGATCGCCGGGCCTCCGGCTCGGCGCGAGACGTCGTTGCAGCCGCAGCGGTGATCTCCATGATCATCGACGACGGCGCATCGAGCTCCTCATTCCTCCAACGAGATGAGTCGAGGCAGCACTTCAACGAGTCTCGGACGCGGCCGATGTCGGATTCCGGCGGCGGTGCTGTCCGACAGGAATTTCTCCCCAGTTCCCCGATGCACTCGGCGCGTCACGGACCGCCGGTGGGTTGGGGGGCAGGCAGCCGGTACGGTTCGGGCTGCGGATCGAGCGGCCGGAGGTCTCGGCCGACCAGTCCCGGATGGTCGGGCGGGATTTTCGTTGCGCGAAACGACGCGTACGGCACGTCCTTGGTTGCCGGTGGATGCCATCCGGGACACCGCCGTGATACGGGTTGCGGTACTCCCACACGATCTCCCCGCCGGGCGTCACCTCGAAGAACCACCCCTGCGGCCCGGAGCAGATGAAGGTGTTGCCGTTCGCGAGGCGATGGGCCCCCGAAATGAAGGGCGCGTAGAAGCTCGCGCGCTCGGCGCCACGTACGTCCATCGCGGCGCTGGCGGTCCCCACGGCTGGCCCGGGTCGAGCGCGTAGCTGCCGTCGGCCTCGAGCGGGGGCTCGATCTCCATGACCGACGACCATCCCCGATCACCCCCGTTGTTGAAGACCGTCAGGTTGCCGCCGTGCGGCCAATCGTCCGGGATCCAGAGGACCTGGTGCTGGTAGAACAGGTGCTGATCCGCGTGGCCGCCGCGACCGTACATCCCGGGGTTGCCCCAGCGATAGAGGAGGTCCCCTCCGTGGCCGGAGCGCCCGCCGGACGAGGTTCGCGCCTCGGCGGTGGTGGTCGAGTGGTCGATGATCCAGATCTCACCCACCTCGGGCACGCTCAAGGCGATCTGGTCGAGCCCGGGGTGGTAGTCGAGCGCGTTCATGTGCAGGAAGTCGGACTTCATGTCGTCGGGGGTCGCGTCGTCCGGGACGTAGCCGAGCGCCTTGAGCTGCTCGAGCTCCTCCTCGTCGGTGATTGTCGACTCTCCGTCGCCGTTGACGTCGAGCCGCCGCGGGTGCGCGGCCGGGTCGCCGAAGTTCGGCGCGGCCGGGTCGTGGTTCTGCACCAGGTGGTCCCAGACGTGCCACTCCCAGACGATCCGCGCTTCGTCCGGCGGCACCGGCTCGATCTCCAGACACCCAGTCCGCCCACAGGCCCTGCTCGGGGATCAGGTCGGCCCGACGGCCGGCCGCACGAGCGTCCGCGGCATCGATCTGCTCCCAGGCGATCACCAGGATGTTGCCGTTCGGGAGGATCTCCAGGTCGTGGTGGAGGATTCGTTCGGCGTCTCCCATCCTCCACTGCCACAGCACGTCTCCATCCCACGACACCCGCTGGAGATACCCTGACACCCCGCCGGCCTTGAAGTTCTCGGGCTCCGCGATCCGTGCCTGGCGGACGAGTGACCCGTCGGACAGGAGGTAACCCGCATCGGCGGCAAGGTCGGTGGCCCAGGTGTGGACGACCCGCCCTTCGAGATCGATCAGGTAGGCGGTGTCCGAGGTGAGCTGCGTGAACAGGACGTAGCCGGGGCGGCTTCGGGCAGGTTTCGGATCAGCCCGCGCGGCTGAACCAGGGCGGCACGGATCCACCCAGGCGGGCCCTTGCTTCGAATCTCGCGGCTCGCTGCGCGACGCCGGTGCCTGGTCCGGGCCGACCTCGCTCGACAGCGCCGAGGCGACTGGGCCGTTACATCCTCCGAAAAAAGAGACTCGGTATCAACAACAGAACACACCAAGCCATCAGGCTGAGCGTCATCGGGGCTCCCTTCGAGGTCGCGTGGGACGAGGTGGCGGCTCATTCAACGGTCGACCACATGCCGTGTATTCCGTCGTGGTACCCGAGCCGGGGGCCGCACCCGCGAATGACTCAGGATCGCGACCGGGCGTGGTCGCGTCGGTCAGCCGAGAGGTGAAGCGTCCAACGGTCCCCGGAAGGTCTTGATGTGGTGCTCGTGCATGGACACGCCCCGGTCGGCGAGCTCGGCCAGGACCGGCTCGTAGATCTCCCGCCAGATCGGGATCTGGACTCCGCGGACGGTGATGCCGCCGTTGAGGATCAAGCCGGGCGGCGATGGCCGCCGGCAGCGACACGGTGCGGGCCATGGCGGTGTCGCCCCACGGCTCGCCGGTCTCCACCAGCGTGGAGCGGATCTCCTCCTGGCTCTTGTCCGGGTAGGTGACCGTGAAGGTGTGCTGGAGCATGACCATGTCGCGCTCACCCGGCTGGTACATCATGAGCCGCATCAACCGGTTGCCGAAGATGTCGAGGGGTGACGCGCGGCGCTCGGGGATGGGGCGGTCCGACAGCAGCCCGGCCCACTCCAGCCGGGCGAGGACTTCGGAGTCGGTTGAGGTGCCGGTGAAGGCGGCGACCCGTTGCGGCAGCGGAGCGTTCGAGGCGGGGAGGCGCCGGCACACGACCTGGGCGTAGGTGGTGCCCTGCGGCCACTCCTGCTCGTCAATCTCGAACAAGCCGAGGTCGGCGGCCGCCTTCATGGTCGCGCACCAACCGGGGTAGCGGAGGGTGCCGCGGAACATCCCTGTCACCCCCTCGAGGTCGTACGGGGCGACGTACTGGAGAGAGTCGCGGTTGGGGTAGATCTCGAACACCCCCTGCTCCTCGCACCTCGTAGGGCCAGGAGTGGGCGAACAGCTGCGGGCCGGGTATCTCCACGACCTGCCCCTCGCGCAGGTAGCGGGCCGGGTTGCGGCCGGCGAGCATCACCGCCCGCGGGCTCCAGGAGAACTTGTAGCCCCAGGGGTTGGTGTTCGCGTCCTGGGCCGGGAAGCCGCCGCAGCAGCTCGGAGAACTCGGTCACGGTTCCCCCCAGGCCGCGGATGTGGTCGATGATCTGCACCGCCGACATGTGGTCGATGCCGGGGTCGAGCCCGATCTCGCACAGCAGGAGCACGTCGGCCCGCCGCGCCTCCTCGTCGAGGGCCGCGGTCTCGGGGGCGACGTAGGAGGTGTTGACCAGGTGCTTGTGGTGGCGGATGCAGAGGCGGGCAATGGACGGGTTCAGGGGCGCCGGGAGCAGGCTCACCACCACGTCGCTCGCCGCCACCAGCCGCTCGGTCGCCTGTTCGTCGGCGACGTCCAGCTCCACCACGTGTCCGCGCGGGTGCGGACCGACCAATTGCCGCGCGCGGGGCACGTCGAGGGTGGCGACGATCAGCCGGTAGTCGTACTGGCTGAGCAGGTAGCGCAGCAGGGGGCGAGCCACCAGGCCCGCACCGAGGATCAGGATCTCCTTCATGGGTCTCCTCCAGCCCCGTGGGCCGGGTGACCCGGCCCACGAGGCGCGCGGAGTATACGCGGTCCCTCAGAACCTGCGCAGCGCGCGGGCGCGCTCGAGCTGGAGGACGCGGACGTCGGGGTCGGGGAGGACCCGGTCCGGCTCGAAGTCGCAGCGGATGGTGACCGGCAGCTCCTGCCCCGGGCCGATGGTGACGCTGACGCGGGCGTCGCGGTAGTCGGGGTTCTCGGTGCCGTCCTTGTCCATGCGGTCGCCGCGGGCGGCGGCGACCTCGAGCGGCACGGTGCCGGTGCCGTCGTTGCGGACCGTGGCGCGGACCTCCCAGCGTCCCCGTCGCCCGACCCGGTCGCCTTCTCGAGCTCGGTGAAGCGGTACTCGGGCACCACCACCTCGTAGAACCACTGGTCGACGAAGGCGTCGAAGGCGTCCAGGTCGGCGGCGTGTCGGCGCATGACCGCGATCAGGTCCTGCAGCACCGGGAAGTCGGGCCCGTCCTTGAAGGTGGTCACGAACTCCTGGAGGCCGGCGAGGGCGCGCTCGCGACCCATGAGGTCGGTGAGCATCCAGAACACCCAGCCGCCCTTGTCGTAGGTGACGGTGCGGTCGCCCTCCTTGGAGCCGTCGACCTTGACCATCGGCCGCTCGGCGTCGGCGCGGCGGGTGTTGCCGTAGCTCTCCTCGATGCGCTTGCGGAACTCCGCGCTGCGCAGCGGGCCCCGCACCTGCTCGAGGAGCAGGGCGGTCGAGAAGTGCGCCAGCCCCTCGGCCACGATGTTGCCGCCCGGACCCTTGCCGGGGGTGAGGATGTTGCCCCACCACTGGTGCGCCGACTCGTGGGCGGTGATCGCGAAGGCGGTGTTGGTGCGCGGGTCGTTCTTGGTCAGGAAGCCGATCCCCTCGGAGAAGGTGATGTTGGTCGGGAAGCCCTGGGCGTAGCGGGCGAGTCGGCGAACTCCGACAGCTTGAGCTCCTGCCAGGGGTAGGGGAAGAACCACTCCGAGTAGTAGCGCCGCGCGCCGTCCAGCGCCTGCACCATCTCGTCGATGTTGTAGGTGTGGCTCGGGTGGTAGAAGACCGCGGTGCCGTCGCCGCGCCGCACGTCCCAGCGCCCGGCGACGACGTTGAAGAAGCGCACCGGCTGGTCGGACCGCCACACCACGGTGCGCCGACCGTCGCGCGTCTCGTCGCGGACCAGGACCCCGACCGAGTTGGCCCGGTAGGCCTCGGGCACGGTGACCGTGATCCGGGTCGTGAACGACGAGCGCCGCCGAACAGCGGCTCGGTGCGGCCGACCCAGAAGTCGTCGGGGTAGACCCTGGGCTCGTAGCGGTTGTCCTCGTCGACGCCGATCTCCTCGAGGAAGCCGAGCACCGGCACGAACGAGGGGCTGAAGCTGGTCAGCACCGCGCCGCAGGGCAGGATGAACTCCTCGCGCCGCCGCCGTTCTTGCTGACCCCGTCCGGGAAACGGCCGTGGTAGGAGAAGCCGAGCGTCGCCGACTGTCCCGGGCGCAAGCGGCCCGGGCGGCGTGACGACGTAGAGGCCGGTGCGATCCTCGGGCTCGTACGCCTCGCCGTCCAGCGTCCAGGCCACGTCCTCCCAGTGCGGGCCGCCGGTCAGCGGGAACTGCGCCAGCGGCTGCTCCCGCGGTTGACGAGGCGGTAGCTGCCGGTGACGGCGAAGGAGCTGCGCTCCGGCTCGAGCCCGAGGTCGAGCTCGACCGCATCGAGGTCGGGCAGCGGCGCGTCCTTCCAGGTGGCGAGGTTCTGCCGCCAGTAGTCCTTGGCCTTCTTCTCGCCGCCACCGCCCTGCGGGCCGCGGTCGACCAGGACGCAGAGCGCGCTGCCGCGACCAGCGGCACCAGCGCGAACGGCAGCAGCCGGAGCAGCCCGCGGCCGAGCGGACGCGGCTGCAGGCGGGTCAGGATCAGCGCCGGGTCCTGCTCGGTGCGCGGGAAGAAGCGCACCGCGAGGGCGACGAAGAGGGCGGCCAGGCCGAGCGCCAGGACCCGGTTCAGCACCAGGGCGGTGCGGTCGAGCTCGAGCGGACCCATGTCGCTCCAGCGCACCACGTCCCACAGGTCCCAGTTGCCCACCCAGTTCATCTTGTCCCGGAACTGGAAGTAGCCGGTGACGATGAACGCGGCCAGGGCAACCGCGTAGGTGGCGTAGCGGCTGCGGGTCAGCGGCGAAGACCGCGGCCACGAAGGCGGTCCAGAGCAGGAAGGTGGGCAGCAGCAGGCCCCCCCAGACGAGCAGGAAGGGCGTAGAGCGAGAACGACACCTTGCCCTGGACCAGGATCACGACGAAGCAGGCGGCGAGCGCCACCAGCAGGATCACCGCCCCGACCAGGCTGTTGGCGAGCGTCTTGCCGAGCAGGATCGCGCCGGAGCGCACCGGGCTCGCGCCGATCGATGGACCGCCAGCCCGGTGGCGCGGTCGCGCTACAGCGACTCCACCGTGTAGAAGGCGAGCAGCAGGCAGACGAGCAGCGTCAGCGTGTTCATCAACCGGGCCGCGGCGAGGCCGGGCGTGATCAGCAGCGGCGTCTCGAAGGCCCCGGTGTTGACGAAGTTGCCCGAACGCCTGCAGCAGGATGATCGGGACGAACAGGTAGAGGCCCGGGGAGCGCGCGCAGCTCGCGCAACTCGACGCGCGCGACCTCGAGGGCGCCGCGCAGGAAGCCAGGCGGCGCATGGTCATGCGCAGCGCCGACAAGCGTTGCCGGCCCCGCATCGGCGCGACGGCCTCGGAGGCGGCACGTGCGCTCTGCTCCCGCTTGCGCGCCGGCCGCGCGCGAACCGCGCCGCGCAGGGTCGCGGCCATGCGGGCGTTGGACCAGGCCACGGCGCCGAGGCCGAGCAGGCAGAAGCCGAGGCGGCTCGCGAGGAACGGCAGGTCGAAGCCGATGCGCCCGGTGTTGTAGAAGTCGACGCCGCGGTCCACCTTGAGCCAGGTCTCGTTGAGCCAGCGGAAGCCGGCCGGATCGACGCAGCATGAGCAGCCGGTTCAGCCGCGGGGTCGAGCCAGCTCGGCGACCAGTTCCAGAGGAAGAACAGCGGAGAACAGCACCGCCGCCACCGGCAGCACGAACACCAGGATCGGCCGCCGGCGTGCGCTCGCCGATCGCGAAGCAGGCGCCGGCCACGAACAGGATGCGTGGGCAGCGCCGAAGGCGAGCGCCGGGACCAGGTAGTTGGCGAGCAGCGAACGGGCCGCGGATCTCGGCGGCCTCGGCGTTGGGCACGACGTGGTTGAAGAACGACCATCGCCAGCAGGTGCACCGCGAGGACGCCCGAGAACGCGACGACGACGGCGAGGAACTTGCCCCACACGTACTCGCCGGGCGTCAGCGGCGTGGCGTGCAGGAGCTCGCCGACCTTGAGCTCGTCGTCGCGGATCACGGCCATGCCGGCGGCGACGGCGACGAAGAAGGTGTAGAAGAGGAACACCGAGATCGACAGGACGTAGGCGTTGGCGAACTCGCGAGGTGATCCAGGCCTCGGTCGCCGCCGACCGAGGTGTCGCCCGACGAGATGCGCATGTCGCCCGATGGACAGCCCCCACGCCATCAGGACCAGGATCAGGACCAGGATCCAGAGCATCGGCCGCCGCAGGTGCTGGCGCGAGGTCGAGCCGCGCCGACCGCGAGCGAGGCGCTGCGGGCTCACGGCGTGCCTCCGGCCGCGGCCGTTGCCGGACGCGCATCAGCACCAGGTAGGCGTCCTCGAGCGTCGGCGCCGCCGGCTCGAACCCGGCCGGCGGCGCGCCGTTCGGGCTCGTACACGCGCACGCGGTTGCGCCCCTCGACCAGCATCGCCTGCGTCACCGGCGGCGCGCGCTGCAGCTCGGCCAGCTCGGCGGCGGTCACCGTGCCCTCGAAGATCCGGCCGGCGATCGCCTGCGCGCGCCGCGCGCGGCGTGGTCACGCGCCAGCAGCCTGCCGCCGCGGATCACCGCGAAGCGCGGAGCAGAGCACCGCCACGTCCTCGACGATGTGGGTGGAGAGGAGCACGATGCGGTCGCTCGGCCAGCTCGGCGAGCAGGCGGTAGAAGCGCAGGCGCTCCTCGGGGTCGAGGCCGGCGGTCGGCTCGTCGACGATGATCAGGCGCGGGTCGCCGGCGATCGCCTGCGCGATGCCCGAGCCGCTGCCGCATGCCGCCCGAGTAGGCCTTGACCTTGCGCTTCGCGGCGAAGGTCAGGTTGACGCGCTCGAGCAGCTCGCCGCGCAGCTGCTTCTGCCCCCGCGGCGCCTCGACGCCCTTGAGGCGCGAGCAGGTGGAGCGAGCATCGCCTCGCCCGGTCAGGTGCGGGTAGAAGCCGAACTCCTGCGGCAGGTAGCCGAGGCGTGGCCCACAGCTGCTCGGGTGGGCGACGACGTCCTCGCCGTCCAGCGTGACGCTGCCCGGAGGTCGGCTCGAGCAGCCCGGCGAGGATCCGCATGAGGGTGGTCTTGCCGGCGCCGTTGGGGCCGAGCAGGCCGAACATCCCGGCGGGGATGTCGAGGTCGACCCCCTGCAGGGCCGCGACCGGACCGGGGTAGACCTTGGTCAGTCCGCGGATCGAGAGCATGCCACCCTCCTCCTTCCGTGTCTCACGGAGCTCGTTCCGGAGTACGTACGCGGCGAGGTTCTGGTTCGTGAACTGGATCTACGAGCGACGCCACTGCCGCCTCGCGGTCACCGCCAGCAGCGTCCTGTGGAGGTGACCTGGAGTGCCGCTGCGGTGGGCAAGACCCCGGAGGCTACGGTGCCTCATCGGTCGTGGCCGCGGGCCGCATCCTCACCTGGACGACGCGGTTTGCGGACATCTGGACGATCTCGAAGACCCTGCCACCCGCCTCGACGGTTTCCCCAACGACCGGCAGACGGCCGAGCTCGCCGAACAGAAACCCGCCGAGGGTGGCGTACTCGTCGGCGTCGAGGGCGACGCCATAGCGCTTGTTGAACTCGAGGACGGGCATCGAGCCCGGCAGCAGGGTCCCCTCCGGCGTCTCGACCACCGCCACGAGCTGGCGGTCGACCCGGTCGTGCTCGTCGAAGATCGGACCGACGATCTCCTCGAGCAGGTCCTCCATGGTCACCAGCCCGGCGGTGCCGCCGTACTCGTCGAGGACGACCGCCAGGTGGACCTTGAGCCGCTTCATGTCCACCAGGACGTCCTCCACCTCCTTGGTCCGCGGCACGAACAGCGGCTTGCGCGCGAGCGTCAGGATCTCGGCGTCGGAGTTCGCGCGCAGCGCTGCCAGCACGTCCTTCGCGTGCACGACCCCGACGATGGAGTCGATCGAGTCGGCGACAACCGGGTAGCGGGAGCGCCGGGCCGCCGCCACTCGGTCCGCTGCGTCCTGGACGCTGAGGGAGGCGGGCAGGACGATCATCTCGGTGCGCGGGGTCATCACGTCGCCGGCGGACTTCTCGCTGAACTCGAAGACCCCCTCGAGCATCCTGGCGTCGCCGGCGCCGAGCGCGCCGCCCTCGCCGCTCTGCTCGACCAGCATCCGGATCTCCTCCGGCGAATGCAGCCGCCCGTGCTGGCCGGGCGGACGCAGGCCGAGCAGGGAGACGAGGCCGTTGGCGATGCCGTTGAGCAGTGCGATCGGCCCGGCCATCAACCACGAGAAGCCGAGCAGCGGCGCGACGACCGCCGCGCTGATCTTCTCCGGGTAGAGGAGGGCGAGCGTCTTGGGGACGAGCTCGCCGAGCACGATGTGGAGCACGGTGATGATCGCGAAGGCGATGGCGGAGGCAACGGTGTGGGTCGCCACCGCTCCCAATCCCTCGGGGAGCCAGTGGAACAGGCCGTCGAAAACGTGGGCGAGAGCCGGCTCGCCGGCCCACCCCAGGCCGAGGGAGGCCAGGGTGATTCCGAGCTGGGTGGCCGAGATGTAGCGGTCCAGCTTTCGCAGAGCCTTGCGCGCCAGCCGCGCCCGGCCGTCGCCGGCTCGCGCCATCTCGTCGAGCCGGGTGGTGCGCGCCCCAACCAGCGCGAACTCCGCCGCCACGAAGAAGGCGTTGGCGGCGACGAGCAGCACCACGAGGGTGATGCCGAGGGCGGTCGGGACGGGTTGGGTCGACGGCTCCATCGTTGCTCACACTGTCGGACTTCGCAGCAACCACGAAGCGCGCGGTCGCTCGGTCGAGTCACGAGGGGCTTGACCAAAGTGGTCTTCGTGAGTCATGTCGCGCCTTTCACAATACCGTCTCCCCGGCCATCTCGTACCCCCACCAGCCGAACGGCAGGGGGCGCCACCTCGCAGTTGCCCACCCCGGGGTCGGCGCCTCGTCCGGCGGCACTGCTTCGAACTCCAACACCCAGTCGGCCCAAAGGCGTGTCTCACGGAGCTCGTGTCAAGGTACGTACGCCACGAGGGCCCGGTCCGTAAACTGGATTCTCGAACGAGAACCTGGTGGTGCGCGAGCCGACCGCTGGCAACGTTTCACTCACCTGGTACGCTCTCGAAGGGGATTGTCATGGCGGCGTGCTCGCGGTGCAGGCAGAAGTGGCTGTGGTCGGCTCTGACGACGGGGATCGTGACGGCTGCAGGGCTGGCAGCCGCGGCGCCGCCTGCCGGAGTCCCGGCCGGCGTTGAAGCGCTCAGGCCGGCGGTCGAGCTGCTGGACCGGATGCCCCTGCTCTTCGTGCCGGAGCCGGTTTCTGACGACGGCGCGACGGGCTTCGTGGTGCGCGGGCGGCAGGCGAGCGTCTGGCTGAGCCCGGCGGGGCTGGCCTACCGCCTCCACCCGGCGGGCGGCGACGGACGACCTCGGCAGCTGGGTGGTGGCCCTCGACCTGGTCGGCGCTGCGCCGCGGGAGCCGGTCGGTTCCGACCTGCTCCCCACCCGCGTGAGCCACTTCACGGGGCCGCGGGAGCAGTGGCGGACCGGATTGCCGAGCTACGGCTCGGTGCGCTACTCCGAGCCGTGGCCGGGTGTGGACCTGGTGATCAGCGGCGACGGCGGCGAGCTGAAGTCGAGCTTCGTGGTGCGGCCCGGCGCCGACCCGGCCGCGATCCGCCTGGCGTACCGCGGCGCGAGCGCGGTCCGGCTCGAGCCCGACGGCTCGCTGGTCGCGGAGACGCCGCTCGGCGTGATCCGCGAGCAGGCGCCGTTCGCGTACCAGGAGGTGGACGGCCGGCGGGTGGCGGTGGCCGCCGCCTTCGTGCTCGAGCCCGGAACCGAGCCGGGCCGGCAGGGCTACCGCTTCGAGCTCGGCCCCTACGACCCGGCGCGGGAGCTGGTGGTCGACCCGGTCACCCTCGTCTCTTGCGGCTACATCGGCGGCTCGGCCGACGATCGGGGCTACGCCGTCGCGGTCGACGGCGACGGCAACGCCTACGTCACCGGGGTCACGACCTCGACCCAGACCGACCTTCCCGGTAGATGGTCGGGCCGGACCTCACTACAACGGCGGCAACGACGTCTTCGTCGCCAAGGTGAACGCCGCCGGCACCGCGCTCGACTACTGCGGCTACATCGGCGGCATCGGACAACGACATCGGCTATGGCATCGCGGTCGACGGCGGCCGGCAACGCCTACGTCACCGGCGACACGAACTCCAACCAGTCGAGCTTCCCGGTGATCGTCGGGCCGGACCTCACCCTCAACGGCGGCACCGACGCCTTCGTCGCCAAGGTCAACGCCGCCGGCACCGCCCTCGACTACTGCGGCTACATCGGCGGCGCGGGATGGCGGACTCCGGCCGCGGCATCGCCGTCGACGCGGCGGGCAGTGCCTACGTCACCGGCGACACCTACTCCAGCGAGGCGACGCTTCCCGGTGACGGTCGGCCCGGACCTGACCCACAACGGCTGCCGACGACGCCTTCGTGGCCAAGGTCAATGCCGCCGGCACGGCCCTCGACTACTGCGGCTACATCGGTGGCGCCGGCGAGCGACGTACGGCTACGGCCATCGCCGTGACGCCGCCGGCAACGCCTACGTCGGCGGCGACACCGACTCCAGCGAGGCGACCTTCCCGGTGACCGTCGGGCCGGACCTCAGCTACAACGGCGGAGCTGCGGATGGCTTCGTGGCCAAGGTCAACGCCGCCGGCACGGGCCTCGACTACTGCGGCTACATCGGCGGGATCGGACGACGACCACGGCTACGGCATTGCCGTCGACGGCGCCGGCAGCGCCTACGTCGCCGGCGACGCCATCTCCACCCAGGCGAGCTTCCCGGTCGCCGTCGGCCCGGACCTCACCCACAACGGCGCCATCGATGCCTTCGTCGCCAAGGTCAACGCCGCCGGCACCGGCGCTCGCGTACTGCGGCTACATCGGCGGGTCGAGCGAACGACGACGGCCGCGGCGATCGCCGTCGACAGCGGCGGCGGCGCCTACGTCACGGGCGACACCAAGTCCGACGAGGCGACCTTCCCGGTGCTGCTCGGCCCGGACCTCAGCTACAACGGCGGCGACGCAGCTACGGCGACGCCTTCGTCGCCAAGGTCGCCGCCGGCGGCGCGGGCCTCGACTACTGCGGCTACATCGGCGGCTCGGGGGACGACGCCGGGCTGCGGCATCGCGGTCGACAGCGCCTTCACGGCCACCGTGACCGGCTACACCAACTCGACCGAGGCGAGCTTCCCGGTGACCGTGGGACCCGACCCCACCCACAACGGCGGCAACGACGCCTTCGTGGCCAGGGTGAGCTCGTCCGACTTCACGCTCGGGGCGACGCCACCCTCGGTCGAGATCTGCGCCGGCAGCAACGCCCAGTACACGGTCACCGTCGGCTCGATCGGCGGCTTCATCGAGCGCCGTGACCCTGTCGGCGAGCGGCCAGCCGGCGGGCGCGACCGCGGGCTTCTCGGTCAACCCGGTGACCCCACCTGGCTCGAGCGTGCTCACCATCGGCAACACCGGCGGCGCGGCCGGCGGCAGCTACGACATCACGATCAGCGGGACGGCCGCCGGCGGCCTGAACCACAGCGTGGGCGTCGACCTCGACGTCGTCGTGATCGCGGCGCCGCCGACCCTCGTCGCCCCCTCGAACGGCGCGACCGGCCAGCCGCTGCGGCCGCTCTTCCAGTGGAGCGCCGCCGCTGGCGCCGACAGCTACCAGCTCGAGGTCGACGACGACCCGGCCTTCGGCAGCCCGGCGATCAACGTGACCGGCATCCTCGGCACGACCTACACGCCATCCAGCGACCTTCAGCAAGGGACCACCTACCACTGGCGGGTGAGCTCGGAGAATCTGTGCGGGACGGGCGCCGCGTCGACCGTGTTCTCGTTCACCACCGCGAGCCTGCCGGGGGCCTTCGGCAAGGTCGCCCCGGCGAACGGGGCGACCGGCCAGCCGACGTCGCTGAGCCTGAGCTGGGGGACGAGCGCCGACGCGACGAGCTACGAGTACTGCATCGACACGTCCGCCAACAGCGCCTGCAACGCGTCGTGGATCAGCGTCGGCAACGTGACGAGCGCGGCGCTCAGCGGGCTCGGCGAGGTCGACGACCTACTCGTGGCAGGTGCGGGCGGTGAACGGCCAGGGCACGACCCAGGCGGACGGCGGGACGTGGTGGCAGTTCACGACCGGGAGCCTGCCGGGGGCGTTCGGCAAGATCGCGCCGGCGAACGGGGCGACCGGTCAGCCGACGTCGCTGAGCTTGAGCTGGGGCACGAGCAGCGACGCGACGAGCTACGAGTACTGCATCGACACGTCGGTCAACGGCGCCTGCAACGCGTCGTGGATCAACGTCGGCAACGTGACGAGCGCCGCGCTGAGCGGGCTCGGCGAGGGGACGACCTACTCGTGGCAGGTGCGGGCGGTCAACGGCCAGGGCACGACCCAGGCGGACGGCGGGACCTGGTGGCAGTTCACGACCGGAGTTTGGCCAGCCCGAGCTGCCCTTCGATGACGGCTTCGAGTCCGGCGACACCTCGTCCTGGTCAGCGACGGTGCCATAGCGCGACCATCGACGAGACCGCCGACGCCGCGCGGCATCGGCGCCAGGCACGGTGGTTGATGCGCTGTACCTGGAGGCCCAGGCGCGCTACTCGGCCGGGCCGTTCCCCGCCGCGCCAGCGTGCAGCGCAATGCCTCGTGAGCACGTGGGCCGTCGGGCGCGGTGCCGAAATCACCGCCTAGGACCCGGTGTAGGATAGTGGCACGATGGACTTCGAGAGCGTGCTCCGAATGCTCGCCGGGTTTTTCGAAGAGACCTCCGTGAAGTGGGGAGTCGTCGGAGGTCTCGCGATGGCGGTGTACGGAGCCGGCAGGACGACCCTCGATGTTGACATCGTGGTTGACGGGGACGCTCAGACGATGCTGGTCGATTTCCTCGAGGCTCGCGGGTACGAGACCCTGCATCGATCCACTGGTTACTCGAACCATCTCCATCATGACCCCTTGATGGGACGAGTTGACGTGGTCTATGTGGGGAGAGACGAGCCGAGGTCTTTGCCGGGACCACGGTCCAACCTGGACCGGCCGGGCCCTGATCCCGGTGCGCGACCGGAGCACGTTGCCGCGATGAAGGCGTTTGCCATCAAAAACGATCGTCGGAGAACCTGCGAAGACATTCGGGCTCTTCTCGACGCGCCGGGGGTGGATCGAGCAGAGATCAACTCGTACATGGTCCGCTACGGATTGGAGGCTCTCCTTGAGCGACTCGACGAGGCCGACTCCCGCTGCCTCGACCTCGAGCGCGACCTGCCGACCACGGTGAGGACGTTCGAGTTCTTTGGGAGCTGAGAGGACCGTCTGAAGAACCTCTCGCCCACGCCAATCGCCTCGTTTCACCGGCATGGACCCTCGCCGGAGCCGCCGCCCGGCCGTTGTTCGCCGACGGCCCTGCGTTCGAGCTGTAACGGCTCTCGTCTCGTTTCTCGCCCAGGTGCCAGCTACGGTGGTTGATGTTCTGGGCTCTTGTTCGTGACTGCCCCGTCGCGCCGTCGTGGGTGGACGCCGCCCGCGACACGTCGTCACCCGGCGTGAGCGCGGCCAACGCGCCACGAACGCCTGCCTTCGGCTGCGGCCACGTCTCCGTGGTAGCATGAGGCAGCACAATCACGTGTTCGGTCTCCGAGAGGAGGCGCGAGAGATGTCTTTCCACATGGTGCGCGGCGTTGCGTCGAGTCAAGGTCTCCGGTGGCGTCGGGCGTGGCTGGGAGCCGGCCTGCTGATCGTGCTGATTCCCTCGCTGCTGCTCGCCCAGGAGCCGCCCGCGACCGAGCCGGCCCCGGCCGGTCAGGAGGAGCCGAGCGAGCAGGCCGTACCCGTCTTTAGCGGGACGGTCGAGGTGGGCAGCCGCGGCGCGGAACGGACCCGGATCGACACGCCGGTACCAGTCGACATGCTGCCGATCCAGGAGCTCGCGGACGACAGCGGGCAGTTCGACATCGGCCAGCTGCTCCAGTACGTCGCGCCCTCGTTCAACTCCAACCGCCAGTCGGGCTCCGACGGCAGCGACCACATCGACTCGGCCACCCTGCGCGGCCTCGGTCCCGACCAGGTGCTGGTGCTGATCAACGGCAAGCGCCGCCACACCTCCTCCCTCGTCTACCTCTTCGGGTCGAGGTCCCGCGGCAACGTCGGCACCGACCTCAACACCATCCCGATCAAGGCCATCGACCGGATCGAGATCCTCCGGGACGGCGCCTCCGCGCAGTACGGATCCGACGCGATCGCCGGCGTCATCAACATCATCCTGCGCAGCGAGCCGGGCCTGGACGTGGCGCTCGGCGCGGCGGCTACACCGCCGGGGACGGCGACTACGGTCAGGCGGCGTTCAACTACGGCCTTCGGGTGGGCGAGAAAGGGATGCTGAACATCACCGGCGAGTACCTGACCCGCGACAAGACCGACCGCTCCGGCCCCGAGGAGCCGCGCGCCATCGGCGACGCCGCGATCGACAACACGAACCTGTTCTACAACCTGTCCCTGCCCTTCGGCGAGAAGTCCAAGTTCTACGCCGACGGCGGCTACAACGAGCGCGACGGCCTCGCCGGAGCCTGGTACCGCGGCGGCATCGGCACCGACGACATCCCGTCGCGGAACTCGGCGGAGATGTACCCCGACGGCTTCGTGCCCGACATCGGGACCGACATCGAGGACCTGTCGACGACCGTCGGCGATTCGCACGCTCCTCGGGTGAGTGGATCATGGACCTCAGCACGACCTACGGCTCGAACCGGATGGAGTACCTGATCAGCAACACCCTGAATGCGTCCTACGCGACCCAGAACAACGGCCTCTCGCCGACCTCCTTCGACGCCGGCGGCTTCGAGTTCACCCAGACACACGACCAATCTCGATTTCACGCGCTACTACAACGGCGTGATGAGCGGGTTTTCCCTGGCGGGCGGGTCTCGAGTATCGCCGCGAGACCTACCTGATCTTCGACGGTGAGGAGGGCTCCTGCGTTCGACTACGACGGACCGGGCGGAGGCAACGCCGGCTCCCAGGGCTTCCCGGGCTTCCAGCCCGTCGACGAGACCGACAAGAGCCGGGACGCGACGGCGCTGTACCTCGACGCCGAGCTGAAGCCGAGCGAGCGCTTCCTGGTCGCGGCAGCGTTGCGCGGCGAGGACTACAGCGACTTCGGGAGCACGGTGAACGGCAAGCTGGCCCTCGGCTACCGCCTGGCCAGCGACTTCCACCTGCGAGGCTCGGCGAGCACCGGCTTCCGCGCGCCGTCGCTGCACCAGCGCTACTTCAGCTCCACCTTCACCGACTTCATCGCGGGGGAGGCGGCCGACGTCAAGCTGGCGCCGAACGACAGCGAGCTGGCGATGCTGGTCGGGATCCCGAAGCTCATCGAGGAGACCTCGAGCAACCTCTCGGTCGGATTCGCGTGGCAGCCGAGAGCCCAACATCGAGATCACCCTCGACGCCTACGTCGTCGACATCGACGACCGGATCATCATCACCGGCGGCTTCACGGCCGACGATCCGGACATCGGCCACATCATCGCCGAGCAGGGTCTGGCCGAGGCCCGGTTCTTCACCAATGCCATCGACACCCGCACCACGGGAGCTCGACCTCACCTTCAGCCACGGCACGCGAGTCGGGACCGGGGTGCTCAACACTGTCGTCGCCTTCAACTACAACGAGAACGAGGTGCGCAACGTCAACACCGCCCCCGGCCTCGAGGGCAAGGAGGACGTCTACTTCAGCCAGCGCGAGCGGATGTTCGTGATCGGCGCGGCGCCCGATTTCAAGGGGACGATCTCCGGCAACTACTCGCTCGAGAAGTGGTCGTTCGGTGGCCGCCTCGGCTACTTCGGCGTGGTCGAGCTGGGCACCTGGTCGCAGCTCGACGATCCGAGCTCGCCGAACCAGCACTACGATCCGGTCTTCGTCCTCGACCTCAGCGTCGGCTATCGGATCACCAAGGGCCTCGAGTGGACGGTGGGCGGCAGCAACATCTTCGACGAGATGCCGACCGAGCAGGACCCCAACGAGACCGAGAACGGCGGCCGCTGGGAGAACGTCCAGATGGGATTCAACGGCGCCGCGATCTACACCAAGCTCGTCTACCACCTGTCGACGAGGTGACGCAGGGCGAGCCCACATTCAGATGCCTCGTGGAGCGCCTGGCGGGGTCCGCCGCCTCGTCTCCACCACGGCGGCGGGGTAGCAGCCGCGCGATAGGGCCGCGTCGTCCCCGGCGTGATGTAGGCTCGTCAGAGCGACGGGAAGCGCATGCAACCTGGCGCTCGTGGCAGCCGTGTTGCCGCGGCGTACGTGACGACGTGGAGGGGGGTTCTTGAGGTCGACGGGTGCCAGTCGAGTCATGCAGGGAGTGCTGGTCGGACTCGCGGTTGCGGTTCAGGTGCTGTTCGTCGGACATCTCGTGCAGGATGCCGCCCCTGAGCTGTGGGAGTCCCGCTGGGTCCAGGACGATGCCTACATCAGCTTTCGCTACGCCAGGAACCTGGTCGAGGGCGACGGGCTAGTCTTCAACGTCGGCGAACGGGTCGAGGGCTACACGAACTTCCTGTGGACGCTGATGTCCGCCGCGCCGCTGGCGGCCGGATCTGACGACCCGCTTCCCTCCATGCACAGGGCGGGGCTCGTGCTCTGGTTCGCAACCTACGGCCTTCTCCTGGTCTTCGGCGTCGGCCTCGTCTCGCGGAAGGTCTACACGGCGCCACTGGTGGCTGCCCCGTTGGTTGCCCACTGGTCGTTCAACCAGTGGTACCTCAGCGGCATGGAGACCCCGCTGGTTGCCTTCCTCACGCTTCTCGTCCTCGTGATCTTCGCCTTCCAGGAGCCTGGGCGGCGCCTCGCCGCCGCGGCCTTCGGGACCACCTCGCGTGCTCCTCGTGATGGCGCGTCCAGACACTGCTGTCTTCGTGCTCGGCCTCGCCCTGGCGATGGTCGCCTGCCACCCGCGCTGGCTTGCGGATCGGGCCTTCTGGCGACGCTGGGTTCCTGCGTTCCTTCTGCCGGGGGCGGCCATCTATGTGCCCTACACCCTGTGGCGACTCTGGTACTACGGCGGCCTCTTCCCCAACACCTACTACGCCAAGGCCGCCTACAACCCGATGTATCACCGGGGATGGGAGTACCTTCAGACCTACTTCGAGGTGTATGACTTCGCGCCGCTGCTCCTGGTCCCTGCCGCGGCCGCCCTGCTCACCCGCGACCGCGTGCTGCGCCGCTTCCTCGCCGGCTGCGTCTTCGGAGGCGCGGCGGTCGTCCGTTTACGTCGTCCGCCTGGGCGGCGACTTCATGGAGTGGCGGTTCCTCGTGCCCGTGACCGGAGTGCTCTTCGCCGGCATCGGCGTCGGCCTGTACGTGCTCGGAGACGGCCTCGTCCGTTTGATCAGCGGCCGGCTCTTCCGGCGGCGAGGTGACGAGAGGCGTGGATTGCCGTACCGGCCGCTGCGGCCGGGATCGCCTGCGCCGTCGCGGGGCTCGGCCATCTGGACCACGTGGCGGCAGCAGGACGCCAGCTTGCGGATCACACCGTGATTGTCGGGCAGGAGACGATTCCATCGCTTGCCAAGTACGCGCTGCCGAAGTTCAACTGGCGGGACATCGGCCGAACCTGCGGAAGGCTCCTGCCGCCGAATACCTGGATCGCGACCACGTCGGCCGGGATGATTCCGTTCTTCTCCAAGCTCCCGACCCTGGATCTCATGGGCCTCAACGACCTCGAGATCGCGCGCGAGCCGATCGAGCCGGGAAGCGCTCACCGCGTGGGTCACGAGCACGAGCTTGACGACCGCAATGTCATGCGCGACCGCGGTGTCGAGGTCTACCTGAGATGGCCGGAGCTTTGGGACTACCCGCGCGCGCTGGCCATGGAGGCGGAACCGGGACAGGCGAACGCGAGCGTGCGACTCCCGGACGGACAGGTACTTCGACGTGGTGTTTCTGAATCCCGACGGGGAGTTGGTTCGGGGTCTCAGGGGACTGGACGGCGTCGTGTTCGAGGATGTCTCGCGGGTTCTCCCGAAGGAGCGGATGGTCATCCACGCACCGCTACTGGATGATCACCGGCTTGTCGACCGGATCGACGTCGAGATTCCGGAATCTGAGGCCGCTCACGAGTTCGAGGAGATCTTCGCACTGGAAGCTCCCTACGGCCACAACTACCACGACAAGGTCCTTGCGTACCTCGGCTCCGGGCAGCCACGGGTGCTCCGAGACGAGGGCCGGAGGATCTTCCATCAGGCGACCTGGGTTGTCAGGGAAGTCTCGGCGGACGAGGATCTGCAGGTGATCGTGCGCCACGACCACGCGGTGGGCATGCGCTATCAGGTCGAGGTGAACGGCCGCGAGAATCCGGAAGGCCTCGAGTTTCCTGGCCTCCCCGAGCAGTGGGGGGAGACGCGCATGATCATCCCGCGCGAGCTTCTGCGCGACGGTGAGAATCGCTTCCTCATCACGCGCGATCGGAGCTTCGAAGGCGATGCCGAGCTCTTCCACATGTGGTTCCTCCAGGCAACGCGTGGAGGCGATCACGCGGGGACGAACGCTCCCTGACGACGGCGTCAAGGCGGTAGTCCGTCGGTCGCTGCCAATGCCTGGACGGGTGCGGGCGAAACCAGGGGAAGGTGCCGGACACACCTTTCCGCCTTGGAAGCGCCCAGGGTGCACGCCGTCGTTTTGAGCGTATTCTCAGTGAGTAGGTGACGAGTTCTTTTCAGTTCGAGGTCTTGGAAATGCATCAGATGGATCGAATCCTCGTTCTCTGCCTTGGGGTGGCTTGCTTCGGGTACTCCTGCACCGGACGAGCTCCGGAAACGTCGGAGCGTCCTGATGTGAGAGGTCTCAACGTGGTCGCCGGCCAAGAGGTTGCATTCCCGTTCACCCTGACCGGTGAAGCTCGTGGTTCTTGGTATTTCGAAGGGAGCTTCCCGGTGCGTGTGGAAGATGGCAGCGGCAACAATGTGGTCGAACACTCTGCACAAGCCCAAGGCGAATGGATGACCGAGGGTTTCGTCCCGTTCGCAGCCGATCTGTCACCCTCCGTGGCGATCCCACCTGGGGAAGCCACCTTGGTCATCGAGAAAGCCAATGCGTCCGGCCTCCCCGAGCATGCCGATGCAATCCGTATCCCGATTCGTATCTCGGGCGACACCATGACGATCGCGGCGTACTTCATCAACGAGGATCAGGACCCGCAACGGCTCGATTGCTCTCGCGTCGACGCTGTCAGCCGCACGGTGCCGAGATCCGTGGCCGCCGCGCGCGTCGCGCTTGAGATGTTGCTGGCCGGGCCAACGGCATCCGAGAAGCAGGCCGGGTTCATCACGGTCATCAACCCTGGTGTGAGAGTTGCGTCACTTTCGATCGCACGACGGCGTCGCCCATGTCACCTTCAGTACGGAGTTGCAGCAGGATGTGGGCGGGTCATGCCGTGTGACTGCAATTCGTTCGCAGATCGAACAGACACTCATGCAGTTTCCGTCGGTGACATCGGTCCGTGTTTCCGTCGAGGGATATGCGGATGACGAGGTCCTGCAGCCGTGACCCAGAAGGTGCCGGCGCATCATTGGCGTGCGGAGCTGGTTGCCCCTCAACCGAGGAGGTTCCCATGCAGCGGTGGCCATTCGCACTCGTTGCTCTGCTGTTGCTGATCGGACCGGCGGCTCAGGCAGGCGATCACGAAGGTGCCAGACGCTTCGCCTTCAGCGTCGGTTTCGGCTCATTCGACGAGCGGGACAGCGACGTTATGCTGCGGAAGGACGGTGAGCCGGGAAATCCCATCATCGGATGGGCGACGTCCGAGCAGGTCGCGGCCGCGTTCGCTTTCGACGTGCGCCCAGGGTTGACGGTCGATCTGAGTTACGCCCGGCTCGACTACGATTTCGGGGCCGACCTCGTCATGACGGAACCGGACGGCGAGTTGGTGAGCGCGCAGATCGCGACTGGAAGCATGGACGACTATCGCCTCACCGTCATGTTCGACATCGACCTGCTCAGCGATCACCCCACGTACTATGTCTCACCCCAGCGGAAGGCCAAATGGCGAAGCGTGGTGTACGCCGCGGCCGCGATGACGAACGCCCGCGACGTTGATGTGGCCGACGGCGGTCGTCAGCTGCTCGGCATCGAGGGCATCGACGCGACACGACAAAGTTCGGCCGGCATAGGCGCACGGTTCGACTATAGGCTGGGGCGTTTGGGCTGCACGATCGGCGCCGACCTGGGCTTGATGTGGAAGCTCTCCGGCGACCTGTTCACGGTGAACACCGCACCCGACTCGCCTTACTCAGGAACCACCGTTGCGCATGAGGGCATCGATTTCCTGATCGATCTTGCCTACCATTTTTGACCCGGGGCGGCGGCACCCTCGCCCTAGCCCGGATATCTCACCGGGTTTCGTAGCGAGGGCGGCGAGGTGCCGTGCGCAGTGGGGATTTCGACCCGAGGGGCGCGGAGGCGAACCCGCCGGGGCGGGTGGTGGGAGTGCGGGAGGGGGCGGCGGGTCTGTGATGGGCGGGGGGCGGAAAACTTGACAGTACGTCGAGCACCCCGAGGCGAGAAAGCACCGCTGAGTGCGGTACATCGCCGGCCGCAGTAGAAAGTTGGTGAGATATGCGGGCTAGGCCACAGCCACGATTCACTGTTCGGATAGATCAACTTCGACTCTGTTGTCATTGACTAGGACGACGGCAGCATCGATGAGCGCCTGGGTGGTGATCTCGTACTCGGCGAACAAGATGACTCTGTTCGGGTCCAAGTACAGGGAAACCTGGTCATACGAGGGTGCTGAGGACTGCTGAAGGAAGCCCTGGTAGCCGTAGCCGACCGCCAGCTTGACGTTGATTTCGAATCCTCCCGCGTCCCTGATGATCGGTGCAAGCTCCTTGAGCAGGGGGAATACCCTGTTGGTGATCTCCCTCGCGACCCGCTGGTTCTGATTGACGTGGTTCGAGTGGTACACAACACCACTGCTCCCGAGGTCGATGCCGACATACCGTTTGTCTCGGAACACCTCAGAGAAGAAACCAGTCATGGGCTCGAAAGAGTGGGCGACGGAGATCATCTCTATCTGCAGGCCGCGGTCAACGTCCCCCAGATCGTCCACGAAGACCTGGTCGGCGTGCCACTGATAGTAGGCCGCGAGGCGCTCTGCAACCGCCGCTCCGTGACCGTCGAGGCTCGTCGAGGTCAGGACCGCGATTTCGTCCATCGAAGTGGTCCAGTCCTTGCAGCTCGTACCGATTTGGAATCGGAAGTACTCATCATATTCCACTCCTGGGGGCCGTCCTGATATCACAAGCAGGGTGTACCCGTCTCTACGTCTTTGCTTGATTTCCTTGATCTTCCCCTCCATCACCATCGGGAGTGCGACGTTGCGCCAGTTCACGTCTCCGTTGAGGACAAGTCTTCCGTCCGCATCGCAGGTCACGGTGGTGTTGTGCTTGGTGGGGGTCCAGGCATGTGCTTCAGACTCGAACGCTGTCGGTGGAACGATGAGTGTCACAGCCTTTTCTTCTTCATACTCGCCGGAGTAGCCAGCCGCCGCCACCAGCAGGCTGGCTGCCCATACAACTACGCGCCTTACATCTGGCGTCATAGTGACCTCCGTTCAATCTCAGCCATCGCGCCGTGCCCTGTTCCATCATAGCGGCCATTCCACGAGTGGCCTGTTCAAAACCGCACTTTGCACGTCCAATTCGCCCGGATACCGGCGGCTTCGAGTCCGGCGACACCTCGGCGTGGTCGGTGACCGTGTGGGTCCGGTAGGAGAACGCCCGGGAGCTTCGGGGGCCGCCTGGTTCTGACGAGGGCGGGGCCACCGGAGTCCTGCTCCCTCGACAACGGGTGGCGCGCACAGGTAGTGTGCAGGCGAACACTCTAGACCGGGAGGGGCACTGTGCGCTCCGTCCCCTCCGCTCCGAGAAGGAGACGACTCATGAGCTGGAAACGCGGAACCGTTCGGATCCTCGCCCTCTCACTCGCGACCCTGTGGATGGCCGCGTCCGCCAACGCGGCGGGTTTTGCTGACCTCGAGCAGCGGGTGGTCGAGCACACGCTGTCCAACGGGCTCAAGGTCCTGATCCTGCCCCGCCCGTTCGCGCCGGTGGTGTCGATGGTCACCTACGCCGACGTCGGCAGCGTCGACGAGAACCAGAACGCGACCGGGCTCGCCCACATCTTCGAGCACATGGCCTTCAAGGGCACGACCACGATCGGCACCACGGACCTCGCCAGGCGAAGCCGAGGCGATGGCGAAGGAGGACGAGGCGTTCCCGGCCCTGCGCGCGGAGCGGATGCGGCGCCCGCGGCCCGACCCGAGCCGTCTGAAGCAGCTCGAGGAGGCACTTCGACCGCCGCGGGCCGAGGCCCGCCAGTACGTCACGGCGAACGAGTTCGGCGAGATCATCGAGCGGGCCGGCGGCCAGGGCCTCAACGCCGGCACCACCTTCGACCAGACCGTCTACATGTACTCGCTGCCCTCGAACAAGCTCGAGCTGTGGGCGACCCTCGAGGCGGACCGCTTCGCCAACCCGGTCCTGCGGGAGTTCTACAAGGAGAAGGACGTGATCATGGAGGAGCGGCGGATGGCCGAGAGCCAGCCCATCGGCCGCCTCATCGAGGACTTCTTCGCCGGTCGCGTTCAAGGCGCAGCATGTACCGCTCGTTCGTCATCGGCCACATGAGCGACCTCCAGGGCGATCACCCGCGACCAGGCGCGGAGTGGTTCGCCAGCTACTACGGCGCCAGCAACCTCACCGTCGCGATCGTCGGCGACGTCGACCCGGCCTCGGCGATGCCGATGCTCGAGCGGACCCTCGGCACCATCCCGGCCGGCCACAAGCCCGGTCCGGTGGTCACCGAGGAGCCGCCGCAGCGGGCCGAGAAGCGGATCATCATGGAGGACCCGTCGCAGCCGATCCTGCTCATCGGCTACCACAAGGGGGACGTCAACGACCCCGACGACGCGGTCTACGAGGCGCTCAGCGAGGTCCTCGCCGGCGGGCGCTCCTCGCGCCTGTACACGGCCCTGGTCAAGGAGAAGAAGATCGCGCTCGCGGCCGGCGCCATCACCGACTCGGGCCAGAAGAAGTACCCGGGGCTGTTCCTCTTCTACGCGGTGCCCAACAAGGGCAACACCAACGCCGAGTGCGAGGCGGCGATCGACGAGGAGATCGCCCGGCTGCAGCAGCGAGCCGGTGTCCCGAGCGGAGCTCGAGGGCGTCAAGGCACGCGTCAAGGCCAACTTCCTCGCGCTCGGTCGACTCGAACATGGGCCTCGCCATGAGCTCGCCAGCGCCGAGAACCTCAACGGTGACTGGCGCGAGGCATTCCGCTGGCTCGACGAGATCGACAAGGTCACGGCCGCCGACATCAGCGGGTCGCCACCGCGACCTTCACCAGGTCCAACCGGACCGTCGGCCTGATCGAGACCGTCACCGAGCCGGCGGCCGCAGCGGCGGCGCCGTGAGCGCCCGGACCGCTGGAAAGGAGAGCACCATGAGCACCCCCACCCTCCGTCGCGCGCTGGCCGCCCTGGCCGCTCGCGATTCTCGGCGCCACCGCCGCGCTCGCCCAGCAGGGCGCCAGCGCCGCGCGCCTTCGAGCAGCTCGACCTACCCGCCGCTCCACGACATCACCCCGCCCCAGGTGGTGCGCGAGCACGCTGCCCAACGGGATGCGGCTGCTCCTGGTCGAGGACCACGAGCTGCCCCGGATCGAGCTGCAGGCGTTCGTGCACGGCGGCCGGGTGGCGGAGCCGGCCGGCAAGGCCGGCCTGGCCGAGCTGTTCGGCGAGGTCCACCGCACCGGCGGCGACCCGCTCCATGACCGGGGACCAGATCGACGAGGCGCTCGACCGGATCGGCGCCTCGGTCGAGACCGGGGTCGACGAGGCGCACGGCGAGGTCGGCGGCAGGTCCCTGGTCGAGACCGTCGACACGGTGCTGCCGATCTTCGCCGAGCTGCTGATGGCCCCGGCCTTCGCCCAGGACAAGATCGACCTCGCCAAGACCCACCTCCGCGGGGTCATCGCCCGCCGCAACGACGACCCCTTCGAGATCTCGCAGCGCGAGATCCTCAAGCTGGTCTACGGCGCCGACCTCGCCCTACGCCCGCCAGTACGAGTACGAGGACGTCGACCGCCTGACCCGCGACGACCTGGTCGCCTTCCACACGACCTACTACCGGCCCGACGCCACCATCCTCGCCGTCTGGGGGGACTTCAACGCCGCCGAGATGAAGGCCAAGCTGGCGCAGGCGTTCGCCGGCTGGAGGGCCGAGGGCCCGGCGCCCGCGATCGCCAAGCCCGACGTCCGGCCGCAGGCGCCGTCGGTGAACTACATCGAGAAGAAGGACGTGGAGCAGACCTTCATCCTCGCCGGCCAGCTCGGCCTGCGGCTCGACGACCCCGACTACCCGGCGGTGAACCTGATGAGCGACATCCTGGGCGGCGGCTTCGCCTCGCGGATCTTCGTCAAGGTCCGCACCGAGAAGGGGCTCGCCTACACCGCCGGCGGCTGGGCACGGCCGGCCTACGACCACCGGGGCGCGTTCTTCTTCTTCACCTCGACCAAGCCCGGCTCGACCGCCGAGGCGCTGGCCACGGTGCTCGACGAGATCCGCAAGATCCGGGAGTCCGAGGTCACCGACGAGGAGCTCGACCGCGCCAAGCAGGGCTTCCTCCAGGGCTACGCCTTCGACTACGACTCGACCGCCAAGATCGTCAACCGCCTGGCGACCTACGAGCTCTACGGCTACCCGGTCGACTTCAACCGCCGCCTGCGCGACGGGGTCGAGAAGGTCACCAGGGCGGACGTCCTGCGGGTCGCGCAGAAGCACCTGGATCCCGACGCCCTGACCATCCTCGCCGTCGGCCGCGCCGACCAGTTCGACAAGCCGCTCGTCGACCTTCGGCCCGGTCACCACCATCGACATCACCATCCCCGAGCCCAGGGAGGAGGTCGCGGCGGCCAGCGCCGAGAGCCTGAAGGCGGGGACCGAGCTGCTGGTCCGGGCGGCCAGGGCGGCCGGCGAGGAGGCCCTCCGCGGCCTCGCGAGCCTCACGAGCCAGGGCTCGACCACCGTGAGCACGCCGATGGGACAGATGGTGCTCGAGGCCACGTCGCTCTTCGTCCTGCCGGCGCGCTACCACAGCCAGCTGACCACGCCGATGGGCACGATGACCCAGGTGCTCGACGGCGACCGCGGCTTCATGACCATGGCCGGCCAGGTCCAGGACCTGCCGGAGAGCGCCGTCGGCCGAGATGCGGCGGGGCCTCTCCACCGAGGCGGGCTGCGTCCTGCTGCTCAAGCTCGCCCTCGAGGGGACCGCTCGAGGGCCAGCTCGTCGGCGCCGTCACCTTCGAGGGCCAGGAGGCCAGCGACGTGGTGGTCACGCTCGGCGACTCCCCGATCCACGTCTACCTCTCCGCCGACGGCCAGACCGTCCTCGGGACCATGCGGCGCGCGACCACCGAGGAGGGCCCGGCCGAGGTCGTGGAGATCTTCGCCGCCCACACCGTCGTGTCCGGCCTGCGGGTTCCGTTCGAGACCATCCAGAAGGCCAACGGCGAGGTCAAGACGCAGAGCCGGCTGACCTCGGTCACGGTCAACGCCGGCTACTCGGAGGAGCTCTTCCGGAGACCATGAGGCGGCGAGGATCGACGCCGGGGTCCAGCAGGCGCTCAGAGGCTTGCGGACTCACGACCGCAACGTGAACTGATCGCCAGGCGTTCCAGGATCGCTACAGGCTGCGCGGTGACGAGCGTGACAAGGGGACGGTTGGCGCGCCGGGAGGGATTCGAACCCACAACCGTCGGATCCGAAGCCCTCGTACGATTCAATGCCGGCAGTGCTTTTCAGCGACCCCCTAGCCCAATCCTAGCCCGCCTTGAAGCCCTCGCCGACGACTTCGAGTCCGGCGACACCTCGGCGTGGAGCGCGACCGTGCCGTAGACGGGTGCCGCTGCAAGTGAACTGACCACCAAGCGCGCCAGGATCGCGGCTGGACGCACCAAGCCGCGATGGCTCCCTTCGCAATCCTTCTGTTGACATTCCCTTTGCCGGGGCACACATTGGGAGTACCTGAACAACCTGCAGAAAGGGGCAACCCATGAACCGCCAGCAGCGCGTGGTCCACGTGGTGGCGCTCGTCGTGATCGGTGTATGTGCTCTCACAGTGCCCGTGGTCGCGCAGGACAACCTGCTCGCCGACGCCGGCTTCGACGACCCCGGCCTGGCGAGCTGGCCGCCAGATTATGTCGTCCAGGCCACCTGGCAGTGGGACCCGCTCGACCGCGGGGGCAGCGCCATGTCGGGTTCGGGCCGCTTCGAGAACATGTACGCCGGCAGAGGCTGGACCGTGACCGCGTCACAGTGCGTCGACGGCATTGTCGGCGGCATGGCCCTCGACGCCGGGGTATACGTGTTCTTCCCGACCGGCCAGGCTGCAACCGGCTACGGCTGGGTCCAGCTGGCGTTCTACGCCGGAGCAGACTGCGCGGGCACCTGGATCGACACCCTTTCCACTTCGCAGGTCTCCGAGGCATCACCCGGCGTCTGGCACCTCTCCCGGCTGACGCTACCCGCGGCGCCGGACGGGGCCGCCAGCGCCCGCTTCTTCATCAGCAACAACAAGCAGAGCAGCGGCGGCAGCCTGGTGATCCACTTCGACGACGCTTTCCTGGTCTTGGGCACGTTCGCCGACGGCTTCGAGTCGGGCGACACCTCGGCGTGGTCGGCAGCTGTGCCGTAGGCGGTCGCGATTCGAGAGCGGGAGAGGCGCCCTTCGGGGCGCCTCTTTGTATGCTCTTGTGGTGACCTCAGGATTCTGGCTCGGACTCGGCGACGTGCTGGTAGGCGCCGCGGGGGCCGAGCTGCGCTAGAACGACCCGGCGTTCAGGGATGTGTGCGATGCCGTCGAGACCGCGCTCGCAGACGAGGCGGAGACCATGAGGCGTCCCCAGCCAGAAGTGTGAAGAGTGTTGGGCCTGGCACCCATCAATCCTTAGCGGCCTTCAACTCCGGCAAGGCAGCGTGACCTTCGATTGCGATGGTCTTGGTTTCCACGCCACCTGCCTTGATGACGACCTTCACAGCGTCTTCCATCGGATCTTTGAAGGGCACCTCGATTCGGAGCAGGCCGTGCTCGTAGGTCGCTTCGGCTCTTTCAGGTTTCACCGGCCAACTTAGGGCCAGTGTTGAGACATACTCGATGTCCCTTGCCGGCGCTGTCAGGTGGAGGCTGTCTTCCAGGATCTTCACATCGATGGTATCCGTTGGCGCTCCAGGGATGGCGAACTCCACTACGAGCTTGAGGTTCTCCCGGTCGGCATACGCTACTGTGTTGGGTGCAACCCTAATCCCATATTCTGCCATTTTCGCACCTTCCTTGTCCGAGATTTCCGTTGTTGTCAGACGGTTGGAAGTGTACACCAGGCCGCCGTTGCGTGGGCAGTTGAAGCCCGGTTCTTACGCTTTCGGTCCGGCTGCCTCTGGCCCGAACCCGTCATCGCCTGGCCGCCGACGCTCGCCGGCTCGCCCGCGAACTCGAGGAGCTGGACCGCGAGCACCGGGCCGCGGTGACCGCCGCCGAGCGGGCGCTGCGGGGTGCGCGAAGCGATCTCGGCCACGTGAGCTGACCGCCTGCCGAACGAATCAATGCTTAGATCGTCTCCACCCCGCCCTGGGTGCTTTCTTAAGGGCAGGGAGCCGCGAGTAAATCCTTTTCCACAAAGGTGACCCGGTGATGTTTTCTTGTAGGATGGTCTGGACCCGTCCCTTAATTACAGTCACCGGTCCCGATTTGTCACCTTCCACGTGGGTCGTAACCTCACCCTGCTCGGTCGGCTTGTCCATGGCGCCCTCCCGTCCATCACGCCGCCTTTAAGAAATATGTATCGCTGGTGCAGATTCTGCAAGCACTGCCCACCATCGTTGCCAGGATCGCGTCAGACGGCGCTAGTCTGAACGCGAAATGCTCGTTCCTTATCTGGCGACACGTCGGCCTGGTCGGCGAGTCTGCCCTGACGAACGTCCGCATATTTGATGCCGGCATCCGCAGATCGGGGCCGTCGGGAGCGGAAGGGGAGATCCTGGCTCGCCTTCGGCTATGCCGTGACCCGCGTGGTGAGGGACGGCTGGCGCGCCGGGAGGGATTCGAACCCACAACCGTCGGATCCGAAGTCCTCATACGATTCAATGCTGACAATACTTTTCAGCGATCCCCTAGCCCAATCCTAGCCCACCGTGACGCTCTCGCCGACGGGTTTGAGTCCGGCGGTATCTGCCACTGAGAGGTTCAGAGTCGAGGGTCGCCTGGCCTAGCTCGAGCAGCCCCTGAATGAGCTGCCGCGATTGCTGAGCACGCCGCCAGCCTGATCAGAACCGCACGCCGAGCGAGATCGTGAACGTCCGCGGCTGCTGGTAGGCCGCCGGTCCCAGCGCCGTGCCGAACGTCGGGTTCTTGGCGAACGCCACGACACTTGGCGTGTTCTTGTTTGCCATTCCCCAGCAAAGGTTTAGAGTAGGCAACGGGAAATCCAATCACATGATCCCGGGCAGTCGGCTCGGACCGTACGAGGTCGTCGCCCGCATCGGTGCGGGCGGCATGGGTGAGGTCTGGCGGGCGCGCGACGAGCGGCTCGGCCGTGACGTCGCGATCAAGGTGCTGCCGGCCGAGCTCGCCAGCGACCCCGAGCGGGTGCAGCGCTTCGAGAAGGAGGCGCGCGCCACGGGCGCACTCAACCACCCCAACATCCTCGCCATCCATGACGTGGGCAGTTCACGAGGGCGCCCCCTACCTGGTCGAGGAGCTGCTCGAGGGGCAGACGCTGCGCGAGGTGCTGAAGGGCGGGCGCGCTGCCGCCCCGCCGGGCGGTCGAGTTGGCGGTGCAGGTGGCGCACGGGCTCGCGGCGGCCCACGGTAAGGGGATCGTCCACCGCGACCTCAAGCCGGAGAACCTGTTCGTCACCGCCGAGGGCCACGTCAAGATCCTCGACTTCGGCCTGGCGAAGCTGATCGAGGTGTCGCTCGCCGCTGAGGAGGCGGGAGAGGCCGTCGACGCTGGCGAGGAGCACGGAGCTCGGGGTGGTGCTCGGCACGGTGGGGTACATGGCGCCGGAGCAGGTGCGTGGGCTGCCGTGCGACCACCGGGCGGACGTGTTCGCGCTCGGGTGCGTGCTCTACGAGATGCTCGTCCGGACAGCGGGCGTTCAAGGGGGCGACTCCGGCGGACACGATGTCGGCGATCCTCTCGAAGGACCCTCCCTCGCTGACCGGGCCTGGCAGCGACATCCCGCCGGCGCTGCAGGAGATCGTCAGCCAGTGCCTGGAGAAGCGCCCGGAGGACCGCTTCTCCTCGGCGCACGACCTGGCGCTGGCTCTGCGCGCCTCGTCGGGAGCGGGAGCGGTGACCGCGCGCGAGCCGCTTGCGACACGCCGGTCCCGTCGCCTGCTGCTCGGAGCGAGCACGTCCTCGTCTCGCTGCGGATCGTGGTCGCCGTCGCGATCTGGCAGCCGTGGCGTGCGGTGTCGCCACCTCCCGGGAGCAGTCTCGAGCACGTCCCGAGCGTCCTCGCCCTGCCCTGCAAGGTGTACGGCGCGCCGGAGGTCGCGTTCCTCACGGATGCCGTCCCCGGCACCATCTCGACGCTGCTCGAGCGGCGTCGACGGGCATCGACACCAAGGTGCCGCCGACCAGCTTCGAGGTCGAGAAGGTCAAGGGCGATCTCGCGACAGCTCGCCGAGCTGTATCAGGTGTCGTCCTTCATCGTCACCTCGATCACCACCTCGGCCGGGGGCTTCGCCCTCAACGTCCAGCTCGTCGACGCGGCGACGCGAAAGGTGCGCTGGGGCAAGCAGTACGAGGGCCCGCGCGAGGCCTACAACGACCTCGCTCGGCAGGCGGCGGAGGGGATCCGCATGGCGGTCAGGCCGGCCGCCGCCCCGGTCCCGACGGCCGCGGTGTCGTCCGAGGCCGAGCTGGCGTTCCGCGAGGGGATCGTACCACTCGAACCGCTACAACAACCTCCAGTCGCCCGGAGCGACTTCGATGCGGCCCTGGCAGCGTTCACGCGCGCCCTCGACGCTCGATCCAACGCTCGCGGTCGCCGCCGGCAAGGTCGCCGTGCTGTACATCGTACCGCTTCGAAGTGGAAGGCGACGTGCCAGGTCGCTGAAGCACGCGGAGTCGTGGGCTCGCCGCGCCCTCGGGATCGACCCGCGCTGCGGCGAGGCCTGGGCGGCCCTGAGCTCGGCCGAGCTGCACGCGACCCACCCCGACCCCGAACGAGGAATCGACTACGCGGTCAAGGCCGTCGCCTTCGCGCCGCGCGACGCCTTTGCCCACGCGAACCTTGGGATGTGGATGCGGCAGCCCGGGCTCGGTATCCCTTTTCGTCGCCGCCGGTCTGCGATCGTTCGAGCTCGATCCCTTCTACGTCAATGGGGCCGGCAACGCCGCCGCCGGCCTGTGCTGGCTCGGGCGGCCGGCAGAGGCGCTCGCGGTCGTCGACCGCGCGCTGCGGGTGGAGCCCGACTGGGCCTGGGGGTTGACGGCGAGAGGCTTCGTGCTGCTCAAGCTCGGCCGGCTGGAGGAGGCCGGGAGGGAGCTCCAACGCTGCGAGACCGCCTCTACGGCGACGTATATGTCTGGCGAGCTGTGGCGGCAGATCGCCCTCGCGCTCGCGGTCGCACAACGGGACGACGCCAACGTCCGAGGCATTGGCCGCGCAGGTCGTCGCCTCGGCGCTCGACGCCAGAGCGGACGCAAACCTCGTCGCGAATGCCGGTTTCTTCGCAGCGCCGGCGCTGGCGCAGATGGGGAGGACCGACGACGCGCTGCGAATCCTCGAGACGCAGCGTCGAGGTCGGCGTCCCGCCGGCGTACGACTGGCTGCTGCTCGAGCCGGACTTCGAGCCGCTGCGGGGCGACCCCCGCTTCGCTAGGGTGCTCGCCGCCTCGCGCGACGGCGCCGCCATGGTCGCCCGGATCCTCGGCGAGGCCCGCACCCGCGGCGAGCTGCCGGCGTACCTCGAGCCGCCGCTCGACGAGCTCGAGCGATTGCTGAGCGAGCCCCCAGGCTGATCAGAACCGCACGCCGAGCGAGATCGTGAAGGTCCGCGGCTGCTGGTAGGCCGCAGCTCCGATCGGGTAGCCGATCGTCGGGCTCTTGGCGAATACCACCGCACCAGGGGCGTTTATGTATGCCATTTCACAGTAAGGCGGTAGAGTGGTTGGCGGGAATCCAATCACATGATCCCGGGCAGTCGGCTTGGCCCGTACGAGATCGTCGCCCGCATCGGCGCCGGCGGGATGGGGGAGGTCTGGCGGGCGCGCGACGAGCGGCTCGGCCGGGACGTGGCGATCAAGGTCCTGCCGGCCGTCGCTCGCCGCCGATCCCGAGCGGGTGCGGCGCTTCGAGAAGGAGGCCCGCGCCACCGGCGCGCTCAACCACCCCAACATCCTCGCCATCCACGACGTCGGCAGCCACGACGGCGTCGCCGTACCTGGTCGAGGAGCTGCTCGAGGGGCAGACGCTGCGAGAGGTGCTCGAGGGCGGGCGCGCTGCCGGCGCGCCGGGCGGTCGAGGTCGGCGGTGCAGGTGGCCCACGGCCTCGCGGCGGCCCACGGCAAGGGGATCGTCCACCGCGACCTCAAGCCGGAGAACCTCTTCGTCACCGCCGACGGGCACGTCAAGATCCTCGACTTCGGCCTGGCGAAGCTGGTCGAGGCGCCGGGCGCCGCGGAGGAGGCGGGAGAGACCGACGACGCTGGTGAGGAGCACCGAGGCTGGGGCGGTGCTCGGCACGGTCGGGTACATGGCGCCGGAGCAGGTGCGGGGGCTGCCGTGCGACCACCGGGCGGACGTCTTCGCGCTCGGCTGCGTGCTCTACGAGATGCTGTCCGGACAGCGGGCGTTCAAGGGGCGCGACGCCGGCGGACACGATGTCGGCGATCCTCTCGAAGGATCCTCCCTCGCTGGCCGGGCCTGGCAGCGACATCCCGCCGGCACTGCAGGAGATCGTCAGTCAGTGCCTGGAGAAGCGACCCGAGGACCGCTTCTCGTCGGCGCACGACCTGGCGCTGGCGCTGCACGCCTCGTCGGGAACGGGAGTGGTGACTGCACCGCAGCCGGTCGCGTCGGCCTCGACCGCGCCGCCTGCTGCTGGGTGGAGCCGTCCTCGCCGCCGCTGTGATCGTCGCCGCTCTC
>CAVWIJ010000029.1:0-11084 GCA_963754985.1 uncultured Holophagae bacterium
GCCTGCTTGGCGGCGGCGATGATCTGAGGGTTGTCCGCCAGGCCGAGGTAGTTGTTGGCGCAGAAGTTGATGACCTCGCCCTGGGGCACCCGGATCGCCGCGCTCTGCGGTGACGAGATGACACGCTCGACCTTGAAGGTGCCGGCCTGCCGGATCGCGTCCAGCTCGCTGCGGAACTGCTCCTTGTAGCCCTCGAACATCGCTCGGCCTCCCCTGCCCCGGCCGCTCGGCGGCGGTCGGAGCGATCGCGGGCACGCTAGCAGCTTCGCCCGCCCGACGGCAAGGCGAGCGCGGCCGCCCCGCCTCGAGGCCCGGGGTTCGATCGCGCGTCAGTCGTCGCGAGCGGCTGGAGGGCCCGGGCTCAGCAGCGACAGGACGGTGGCTCCGGCCAGGATCGCGCCGACCACCGCGAGCGACAGCAGGGTCGGGACCTCGACCACGCCGGAGAGCAGCATCTTCGCGCCCACCAGCATCAGGATCAGCGCGAGCGCCGGCCGCAGGAAGCGCAGCGCCGCCAGCACCCCGGACAGCAGCGAGTAGATCGCCCGCAGGCCAATGACGGCAAACACGTTCGAGGTGTAGATCACGAACACGTCCTGGCTCACCGCCAGCACGGCCGGCACCGAGTCGACGGCGAACATCAGGTCGGTGCTCTCGACCGCCAGCAGCACCAGGGCGAGCGGCGTGAAACGCAGCCGGCCCTCCTGGCGGACCGTGAAACGGTCGCCGTGGTAGGACCGGACCAGGGGCAGGACCCGGCTCGCCCAGCGCACGATCAGGTTGCGCTCGGGGTGCACCTCCTCGCCCTTGCCGAGGCCGAGCTTCGCGCCGGTGGCGATGAGCAAGACGCCGAGCACGTAGATCAGCCAGTGGAAGGTGTGGATCAGGGCCACGCCGGCGGTGATGAACAGCCCCCGCATCACGATCGCGCCGACGATGCCCCAGAACAGCACCCGGTGCTGGTGCTCCCGCGGCACGCCGAAGTAGGTGAAGAGGGCGAGGAACACGAACAGGTTGTCGACTGACAGCGACTCCTCGATCAGGAAGGCGGTCAGATACTGGAACGCGGCGTCGGTGCCCCGGGCGAAGCCGACGACGACCGCGAACGATAGCCCGACGCCGATAAAGAGTGCGCTCCACAGTGCGCTCGCGCGGGTGCCGCGGTGGGCGCCGCGGCGGTGGAAGAAGGCGAGGTCGAGCGTGAGCAGCACGACGACCAGCGCGCCGAAGACGATCCAGGGCCAGAGCTCGCTCCACATGGCGGCAGACATGCTACGTCAGCTCGCTGCTCTGGTCGAGTCGCGCCGGCTGTCGCCCAGGCCGACGCCGACGCTCGAGCTCTGCCGGTCGGGGTGCGCCATCAGCCGCTCGCGAAGCTCGCGACCGCCTCCTCCTCGCTCTCGAAGACCTCGAGCAGCGGCAGGAGCTGGGTGAGGCGCAGGGTGCGCTGGATCTGCGGCGCCGGCCGCATCAGCTTGAGGGAGGCGCCGAAGCGCTTGGCGAGCTTCCAGCTCGCCACCACCTCGCCGATGCCCGAGCTGTCGATGATCGTCACCTTGCGCAGGTTGAGCACGATCTTCTTCCAGTCCTCGGCGAGCAGCTCGTTCACCACGTCGCGCAGGATCTCGTCGCCGACGCCGAGCACGAGCCGGCCGTCGAGGTCGACGATGATGACGTCTTCGGCGTTGCGGACATCCACTTTCATGCCGGAGATTGTATCTCGGAACCGTGATCCGCGTCGCTGCGGGGTCGGGAGCCGCCTCGACGCGGCCCGGACGCAGGGAGGCACCCTTGCCGCTCCGCGCTCCCCCCGTTCCTGGTATGATCGGCGCGAGGACGATCCCAGAAGCGGTCGAAACCGGCTGTGCCGAGTCACTGAGTGACAGGAGGATGCGATGAAGACGACGACTCTGCTGGCAACCCTGGCAATGATGCTCCTCGCCCTCGCGGCTGGTGCGGTCGACGAGGACAAGAGCGCCTCTCCCGGCCCGTCCAACACCGGCTCGCCAGCCGAGGCGACCGGCGGTCCGGACGACTTCGGTTACGTGTTCGCCGACAACGCCGAGGCGCCCTGTGCGGGCACCTACTCCTTTGTCGACATCAGCACGACCGGCTCGCCCGCCGGGTTGGTGGGACAGGACGACAGCCACGCCGGACCCTTCCCGTTCGGCTTCAGCTTCAACTTCTACGGCACGGGTTACACGGAATTCTACGTCGGCACCAACGGCGTCGTCTTCTTCGTCAACACCTACCTCGGCCTCGGCAACGTCTGTCCGCTGCCGGCGACCAACGGCTACGGGGTGCAGACGTACATCGCACCCTACCACGACGACCTGGTCGTGCAGGCAAACGGCGAGATCTACTACCAGACCTTCGCCTCGTGCCCGGTCGGCGCGGGCGGCGGCCAGTGCACCGTGGTGCAGTTTTACAACGTTATGGACTTCGGCGGCTCCGACGCCAACATGAACTTCGAGGTCGTCCTGTTCGCCAACGGCACGGTCATCCTGCAGTACGACCAGCCGGTGAACGGCGACCCGACCCAGACCAACGGCGCGTCGTCGACGGTCGGCATCCAGGGCATCGACACCTTCCCGCCGGTGTGGGCGCTCCAGTACTCCTGCGACTCGGCGTCGCTGTCGTCCGGCCTGGCGGTCATCTTCGCGCCGCCCGGGGCCCAGACCGGCGGCATCCCCAACGAGTGCGTGGTGCCGGTCGACCTGATGAGCTTCACCGCCGAGTAGGCACTCGGCGCCCGAGCGCTTCCGAGGGGCACGGCCGGCCGTGCCCCTCGTTGCGTTGATACCGGAGCGCTCCGCCCAACGGCCGATTCGGTCGCGATTGTGGTGAGGCCGGCACGCTGCCATGATGGAGGCGGAGCCCGACGGTCTTGCGGGGGTGCCGGTGCCGCGCGTGTTGACCAGCCTGATCGCCGCCGCCGCCATCACTGCGCTGTGCTGGCCGGCCGGCGCCGTAGCTGCCGGCGGGGACCCACCGCGGCGGCCGCCACGCGAGGTCTGCCGGCTGCTCGACGACCCCGAGCTGCGGCCACTCATGGACGGGATCCTCAACCACCTCCTGCCGGCATGCGGCCGCGAGCGCGAGCTCGGGACGGTGGCCCAGTCGCCCTCCGCGGAGACGGCGGCCGGCCCGTTGGGGACGGACGGGCTGGACATCCTGGTCAACGACCCGTCCGGCGACAGCGGCGTGTCCCAGACCCAGAGCGAAACCACGCTCGCCCGCAGCGAGCTGACCGGCACCCTGTGCGCCGGCTACAACGACTCCTTCCACCGCGTCCAGGGCCAGGGGGTGACCGGCTTCAGCCGCTCCACCGACGGCGGCCTCTCGTTCACTGATCAGGGCGCCCTCGACCCCGAGAGCGACGGCGACCCGAGCCTGGTGTGGCGGCGCGCGGACGGTCACTTCTACTTCGCGACCCTCGCCGAGGGCGGCATCGGGCTGTGGCGCTCGACCGACGACTGCCGGAGCTTCGCTGCGGTCGGGCCGGTCCACGAGGGCTCGTCGGACGACAAGGAGCTGATGGCGGTCGACAACGATGCGTCGAGCCCCTTCTTCGGGCGGCTCTACGTGGTCTGGACCGACTTCGGCGCCGGCGGGATCGCCGCCGCCGCGTCCGGCGACGGCGGTGCGACCTGGTTGTCGCCGGTCCGGGTGAGCCCGCCGAACACCAGCTGCCAGGGCGCCTGGCCGGTCGTGGCGCCTGGGGGTGAGCTCTTCGTCGCGTGGACCCGTTTCGCCTCAGGCCGCGTCTCGATCCACGCCGCCCGCTCGTCGGACGGCGGACGCAGCTTCAGCCAGCTCGCGCCGGTCGCCGTCGACACGGTGCGTCCCGAGGACCCGGCCGCCACCTCGGCCTGCGCCCGCTCGGCGCTCAATGGCTTCATCCGCTACGCGCCCTTTCCGCAGCTCGCGGTGGGTCCGGACGGTGCCCTGCACGTGGTCTACAGCTATGACCCCGACGTTGCCGGCGCCGGCGACACGGTCGACGTCTTCTACCGACGCTCCACCGACCGCGGCGCGTCCTGGGGCCCCGAGCTCCGGCTCAACGACGACGCCACCCTCGCGACCAGTTCTTCCCCACCCTCGCGGTGGGCTCGAGCAACGTGGTGTCGGCCTCGTGGTACGACCGCCGCCTCGACCCGGCCAATCTCCTCATCGACCACTACCGCCGGCTATCGCAGGACGGCGGGCTGAGCTGGGGGCCAAGCGAGCGCGTGTCGGACGCCTCAACGCCGGTCTACCTCGACCCCGCGATGGCGACCTGCTACCACAGCGACTACGACACCCACCTTCAGGACCAGGGTCGGGCTCTCGTCCAGTGGTCCGACGACCGCAACCTGCACGCCGGTCACAATGACCCGGACGTGTTCATGGACCCGCGGCCGCTGAGCGACGACTTTCTGCTCGTTCCCGAGCCGTGGTCGGCCGCCATCTGTGCGCCGGACGACGCCAGCTTCACGGTCTCCATCGCCCAGTTCGGAGGATTCTCCGAGCCGGTGGCGCTGTCCGTCGACGGGCTTCCCCCCGGAACGACCGCGATCTTCGCGCCCAACCCGGTCGCACCGCCGGGCGCAAGCGAGCTCACCATCGTCGGGACCGCGACTCCTGGCGCCGGCCGTTACCCGCTGACGGTGTCCGGCACGTCCTCACCGAGCGCGGCCTTTCACAGTGCCAGCATCACCCTCGACCTGTTCGACGCGCGTCCGGCGCCGCCGCTCCTTGCCGAGCCACCGGACGGCGCGAGCGGAGTCGACGTGCGGGCGACCCTGCGCTGGTCGGCAGTCGAGCAGGCCGTCGTCTACCTGGTGGAGATCGCGACCGATGCCGGCTTCGGGACCGTCGTCTACTCGGCCACGACCTCCGAAACCAGCCACCGACTGGGCCAGCCCCTCGAGCCCGAGCACCTCTACTCACTGGCGCGTCCGCGGAGCGAATGCCTGCGGCGACGGCCAGTGGTCGGCGGCCTGGTCGTTCACAACCCGCAGCGTGCCGCCGTTGCTGGTGGTGGACGACGACGACAACCAGCCCGACGTGCGGCCGTTCTACGAGGGCGCGCTGGCGGCACTCGGCCGCGACTTCGACCTCTGGGACACCGGCAACTCCGACATCGAGCCGGCCGCGGCCGATCTCGCGCTCTATCGGGCCGTGGTCTGGTTCTCGGGCGACGAGTACGGCGGCGCCGCGGGCGCCGGCGCCGAGGGCGAGGGCGCGGTGGCCACGTGGCTCGACGCCGGTTCGGCGTGCATCCTGATCAGCGGCCAGGACATCCTCTGGGATCGCGGGGTCACGCCGCTGCTCGAGAGCTACTTCGGCATCGCCGCGGTCGAGGACGACACCCGGCAGACGACGGTCTCTGGCCAGGGCAGCGTGTTCGGCGGGCTCGGCCCGTACCCCCTCGACTACCCCTTCTTCAACTTCAGCGACACCCTCGCGCCGGGCGACGGTGCCGAGCTCGCCTTCGACGGCGACCAGGGCGCCGCTGCGGTGACCAGGGCCGGGGACGGCTATCGAACCGCGTTCCTCGCCTTTCCGCTCGAGGCCATCGCCGGCGAGCTCGACCGCCGAGAGGTCCTCGGGCGCTTCCTCGCTGCCTGCGACCTGCTCTTTGCCGACGGCTTCGAGTCCGGGGACGCCGCGGCGTGGTCGTCGAGCGTGCCGTAGCGGGCCGCCTGTTCGCTCCCCGTCCGAGCCCGTGCCCGCTTCCGCATCCGCTTCCGACGAGGTAGACGAGGTCGACCTTGGGCTCGGAGGTGCATGGAGCACGATGCAGAATCGGGCGCGGAACCGGGAGCGGGCCCACCCTATTCTCGGGCACGGGCACGGAATCGGAAGCGGGCGCGGAAGGGGAAGCGGAAGCGGGCGGACGAACCCTATTCGCTGTGCCCTCATACAGCTCGAAGCACAGCAGCCGGCACTCGATGGGGCCGTTGAAGAGCGGGATCCGCTTCGCCGGGTGCAGCCCGATCTGCTTGGCGAGCTCCCGGTCGCCGACCAGGACCCACGCCGTCGCCCCGGGCGCGCGCTGCTTGAGCGCGTCGCCAATCTTGCGGTAGAGACCACCGAGCTTCTTGACGTCGCCGAGGCGCTTTCCGTAGGGGGGGTTCATCACCACCACGCCTCCGGAGCCCCACGGCAGCGTGAGCTCGCGCACGTCGCCGGGCCCGACCTCGGCCCACCGCTCCATGCCCGCCGCCTTGAGGTTGCGCCGGGTCGCCTGCACGGCGCGCTCGTCGCGGTCGCGGGCCACGATCGGCGCCGGCGCGTCGCGGCGCACGTGGGCGAGGCGCCGGATCGTCTCCTGGTGGCGCTCGCGGTCGTGGCCTGGCCAGCGCTCGAAGGCGAACTCACGAAGCAGCGACGGCGGCGTGCGGGTGGCGATCAACGCGGCCTCGACCGCAAACGTCCCGGCGCCGCACATCGGGTCGATGATCGGCTGCGATCCGTCGTAGCCGGCGAGCTGCAGAATGCCCGCGGCAAGCGACTCATTGAGCGGCGCGGGTCCGCCTCGTGGCCGGTAGCCGCGCTGTGAGAGCGGCTCGCCCGAGCTGTCCACCGACAGGCTCGAGGCGCCGTCGGAGAGGTGGAGGTGCAGCCTGATGTCCGGCGAGTCGCGGTCGACGTCGGGCCGAGCGCCGCGCACCCGGCGCAGCCGGTCGACGACGGCATCCTTGACCACCCGGGCGGCGAACGAGTCGTCGCGGAAGGCCCGCGCCCGGCCGGCGACCTCGACCGCGAAGGTCTGGCGCTCGCTGAGCGCCTCCTCCCACGGCACCGACGCCGCCAGGTCATAGAGGCCGCCGCGGTCGCCGACCTGCCCGCGCACCAGCGACACCAGCACCCGCATCGCCGATCGCAGCTTGAGGTTGGCGTCGATGACGGTGTCGAGCCCGCCCGAGAACGACACCATGCCGCGGCCGATCGCCACCGCCGACGCGCCGAGGCCGCGCAGCTCGCTCGCGAGCACCTCCTCCAGCCCGCGGCTGCAGGTGGCGACAAGCGGCCAGGAGCGCTCTCCGAGTCCGAGCATCGCCGGAAGGTAGCGCGAAAGACGGTGCCATGCAAGCTGCCGGCCGACCCGCGGGGCCGGCCATCTCAACGGCAAGCAGGACGCGATTCGTGCTGTGGTAGTATGCGCAGAATTTCGCGACTTCGTCTCGGTGACGGAGTCCGGCCCCGGATGCTCCCGGAAAGGGTGGTCGGCGTGAACGATCCGAAGATCCTGCTGCCGTTCGAGGACATGCCCCGCCAGTGGTACAACCTGGCCGCCGACCTGCCCGACGCCGCCGCCGCCGCCGCTCGGCCCGGACGGGAAACCGGTAGGGCCCGACGCGCTCGCCGCCGTGTTCCCGATGAACCTGATCGAGCAGGAGATGAGCAACCGAACGTTGGATCGACATCCCGGACGGCGTGCTCGAGATCCTCTGCCCGCTGGCGGCCGACGCCACTGCGTCGCGCCTACGCGCTCGAGCAGCCACCTCGGGACCCCGGCGAAGATCTACTACAAGGACGAGAGCGTGTCGCCGCCGGGCAGCCACAAGCCCAACACCGCGGTCGCGCAGGCCTGGTACAACAAGCAGGTCGGGATCAAGCGCCTGACCACCGAGACCGGCGCCGGCCAGTGGGGCTGCGCGCTCGCCTTCGCCTGCCAGCTGCTCGGCCTCCAGGTGCAACGTCTTCATGGTGCGGATCAGCTTCGAGCAGAAGCCGTTCCGCAAGATCATGATGGAGACCTGGGGCGCGCGACTGCGTGCCAGTCGCCGTCGACCGAGACCCAGGCCGGGCGGACGATCCTCGAGCAGGACCCGGACACTCCCGGCAGCCTCGGCATCGCCATCAGCGAGGCCATCGAGGCGGCGGTCACCGATCCTTCGGGGACGACCCGCTACTCGCTCGGGCAGCGTCCTCAACCACGTCATGCTGCACCAGACGATCATCGGGCTGGAGGCGAAGAAGCAGCTCAAGCTCGCGGGCGTCGACCGGCCTGATGTGGTGATCGGCTGCGCCGGCGGCGGCAGCAACTTCGCCGGGTTGTCGTTTCCCGTTCGTCGCCGACAAGATCCACGGCGCCGACATCGAGATCATCCCGGTCGAGCCCGAGGCGTGCCCGACCCTGACCCGCGCGCCGTACGTCTACGACCACGGCGACACCGCCCGCATGACGCCGCTGCTGCCGATGCACTCGCTCGGACACGCGTTCATCCCGCCGTCGATCCACGCCGGCGGCCTGCGCTACCACGGGATGGCCCCGCTGGTCAGCGCCGGCGTGCGTCGACGGACTGCTCGCCCCGCGCGCCGAGGCACAGCTCGAGTGCTACGAGGCGGCCGTGCTGTTCGCGCGGACCGAGGGCCTCATCCCGGCGCCGGAAACGAGCCACGCCATCGCCGCCACGATCGACGAGGCGCTCAAGGCGAAGGAGGAGGGCAGGAGAAGGTCATCCTGTTCAACTACAGCGGGCACGGCCTGATGGACATGGCCGGCTATCAGGCGTACTTCGCGGGCCAGCTCGAGAACTACCCGCTGCCGCCCGAGGTGCTGGAGCGCTCGCTCGCAGTCCTGAAAGGCCACCCGACGCCGCCCGCAGCGGGCCAGGCCCGGCGCCCCGGGCGCTGACGCCGCACGGCGACCGACCGACGGTCAGCCCCTTCTACGAGATAATGGGTGGCGGCCGGGCCAGTCAGCTCTCCGGCCACGGAAGGACCACATGAAACGCAAGGTGCTCGTCCTGGTTCTTGCTCTCGCCGTCATTCTCGTCGCGATCCAGCTCGTCCCCGTCGACCGCACCAATCCGGCAGTGGTCGCCGACTTCGACGGGCCCCCAGCGGTGAAGGCGGTGCTCGAGACCTCGTGCTACGACTGCCACTCCCACGAGACGAGCTGGCCGTGGTACAGCCGCGTCGCGCCGTTCTCCTGGCTCGTCGCCCACGACGTCGAGGAGGCGCGCGATCACCTCAACTTCTCGCAGTGGGGCAACCTCGACGCGAAACGCCGTGAGAAGCTCACCGAGGAGATGTGGGAGGAGGTCGAGGAGGGCGCGATGCCGCTCAAGATGTACCTCCTCGCCCACCCCGACGCCCGGCTGAGCGAGGCAGCAAAGGCCACCCTGCGCGACTGGTCACTCGCGGCGCACCGCTCGCAGGACTGACCCTCGCCACCCTCCCGCGGTGACGTCACGCGAACTCCGTGACGTCGTCCCTCATCGAGTCCCTTCCGGCGCCTTCACGCCTCGACCTCGAGCCTCTCTTGACATCGAATAGTTATGAGCATATGTTCTAAACGCGAGGGCATGATGGCGCGACCGGAGAAGCTCAGGCGGATCGGCATGTTTCGGCGGGAGCAGGGGCTTCAAGCCGATGGGACGGCCGGCGGCGGAGCTCGGCGTCGAGACTCTGCGGCTCGACGAGCTCGAGGCGATCCGTCTTGCCGACCTCGAGGGGCTCTACCAGGAGGCGGCTGCCGAGCGGATGGGCGTGTCGCGGGCCACCTTCGCGCGCGTTCTCGAGCGCGCGAGGGCCGCCGTCGCAAGGGCCCTGATCAACGAGAAGCTGCTGGTGATCGGCGAGGGACCGGTGGTGGCGGTGCCGGGTGATCCCCTGCCCTGCCCGGTCCACGGCTTCGGTCGACGGCGCGGCGCGCGGCTGCTGCTGCCGGCACGCGGGGCACCATGGACACAGCGGTCATCAACCGCGTTGAGGACAGGAGAGGAGAACACGATGGTGATGACGATTGCAGTTCCACTCATGGGAGGCAGCTTCAGCGATCATTTCGGCGGTGCCGACGCCTTCGCGCTGTATAGCGTCGACGAGGCGCGTCGCACGGTCGACGGGCGGCAGGTGCTCGTTCCGCCGGAGCATGGGCACGGTGTCTACCCGATGTGGCTGCGGCAGCTGGGCGCCACGGTGGTGCTGGCGGGCGGCATGGGGCCCCGCGCGAGCGGGATGTCGCGCAGCATGGCATCCAGGTCGTGCTCGGCGTCCAGGGCACGACCCCATGCGGTGGTCCGTTCCTTTCTGGACGGAACCCTCGTCGCCACCGGCGAGCCCTGCCACGACCACAGCTTCCACGACTGCGGGCACCACGCTCCTCGCGAGGGCGGGTGCGGCGGTCATCACCAGGACGACGAGGAGGCCGCCGGATCGGCGAGCCCTTCAAGGAGGAGTGCGCGTGCAACATCGAAATCGACAGCGCTCGGAGCTTCAAGGCGCTCGCGGCCGGACACCTGCAGGCGATGGTGGGAGAGGCATTGGGAGCGGCCGCGGCGGTGGTAAAGGCATGGGTGGTCGACGCGGGGCCGGTGCTGGCGGCGGGCGGGGCCTGGGGGCGGCGGCGGTCAGGGCGCGGGAGGCGGCCGTGGCATCGGCGGAGGCGGCATGGGAGCCGCCGGGTTCTGCATCTGTCCGAAGTGCGGCAGCGAACCGCCCACCAGCCAGGGGTGCCGTGCATGCAGGATCGCTGCTCGGAGTGCGGCGTCGCCCTGGTGCGCAGAGGGCTCGCCCCACCACCAGGAGATTCTCGCCCGCGTCAAGGCACGCGGACGCCGAGAGCTGAATGGGGCTCGTGGCCGCTTTGGTGCCACGCGCACCGACTCGTGCGAGGGATGCAACTCTCGCCACTGACCTCGTTGCGAACCACAGCCAACCGCGGCCGGCGTGAGAACGGCCGCGTCGAGCGTTCAACGGCGCGCGAAGCGAGGCTGATCGAGGGGCCGGCGCGCGGGCCGGAAGATAGCGAATGGCCCGGTCGAGGTCGCCCCGGGCGACGCAGGCCGGGTCGGCCGGCCCGGTCACCACGAACCAGTGCTCCCGGTTGGCCGCGCCCGACGTCCTCCGCCTCGGCCTCAGGGAAGCACGCCTCGCGTCCCACGCTCCCGATCAGCAGCCCCCTTCCCTCACCAGCCGCGAGCCAGGCGGCTGCGTCGGCCGCCTCGGCCTCCTTCTCCCACCACCGGGCGTGCCCGAAGGTGGTGACTGGGCGCCGCGCCTGCAGCAGGTACTGCTCCTCGCGCCGACCAGCCCGAGGTCGGGGATCCGGCGCTCGCCAGCACGCAATCCGCAACCCATACAGCAGG
>CAVWIJ010000030.1:0-249665 GCA_963754985.1 uncultured Holophagae bacterium
TCCCTCGCGGGCGGCTCGCTCAGGATTACCCGGAAGGAGGCGCGGGAGCATAGCGGGCGCGGAAGGGGAGGCCGTGCTTGCCTCCAGCCCATCGCCGTGGTTCGAGGGGCGGGACTCGGGCCCGGAAGCGGAAGCGGGCGCGGAAGCGTGGCGAGGATCCGGCCATCTTGCACGACCCGCTTTGTTATACTTCCCCGGGAGTATGGGCATCCTTCTCAGAAAAGGCTGAGGGGGCTCATCAGAAACCCGGAACCAAAGGAGGTTGGTCATTCGGAAGTACGCGTTTCGTGACGACCCGGATGCGCCCCAGGTGCGCATCAATGAAAGGATTCGACTCTCGCCGGTTCGACTCATCGACGACGAAGGCAACCAGGTTGGGGTTGTCTCGGTCGACGAGGCGCTCCAGCGCGCACGCGAGAAGGGCCTCGACCTCGTCGAGGTGGCCGCGAACTCGCGGCCGATCGTGTGCAAGATCATGGACTACGGGCGCTTTCGCTACGAGCAGGAAAAGAAGGCGCGCGAGGCCAAGAAGCAGCAGCACCAGGTCGACCTCAAAGAGGTCAAGTACCGGCCCAACATCAACATCCACGACTTCGAGACCAAGACGCGCCGCGCCCGCGAGTTCCTCGACCAGGGCAAGCACGTCAAGGTGACCATCATGTTCCGGATGCGCGAAATGCGGCGCCCGGAGAACGGCTACGAGTTGCTCCGCCGGGTGTACGAGAGCCTCAAGGACGCCGCCAAGATGGAGCGTGAGCCCTCGAAGGAGCTGGAAGGCCGGGACCTGACGATGGTGCTGCGGCCGGCCAAGAAGTAGCGCTCCCTCCAGCGATCCCGGCGCGGCGGAGGCAGCGTCACCCCTCCTCCTGTCGTTCCAGATTGGCGCGGGCCACGGCCAGGCTTTGCCGGAGTTGCGCGAACGGGATGCGGCTCAAGGCGCTTCCCTGTCGCCACAGGCGAAAGCCGTCCTCGTCGAGCGCGTCCATCGCAGCCAGGGCGGGACGATAGCGGTGCGGCGCGGGGGCAAACTCGGGATGGAGGTCGGCCGGCGCCCTCCTGGTCCACGGGCAGACCTCCTGGCAGATGTCGCAGCCGGCGACCATCGCTCCCATGGCCGCCCTCAGCTCCGCCGGGACCGGCCCGCGGTGCTCGATCGTCAGGTAGGCGACGCAGCGGCGCGCGTCGAGCACCCTCGGCTCCGGAAAGGCGGCGGTGGGGCAGGCGTCGAGACAGGCCGTGCAGCGGCCGCAGTGGTCGCGCACCGGCTCGTCGGGCTCGAGGGCAAGGGTGGACAGGAGCACGCCCAGGAAGAGCTCCGAGCCGAGCCGGCGGTTGAGCAGGCTGGTGCTCTTGCCGATCCACCCGAGCCCGGCCCGGGCAGCCCAGTCGCGCTCGAGCACCGGCGCCGTGTCGACGCAGACCTTCCAGCCGGCCTCGGGGCGCTCCGCCTGCAGCCACCGGCCGAGCCGGACGAGGCGGGCCCTGAGCACGCGGTGGTAGTCGCGGCCCCAAGCGTAGCGCGAGACCCAGACCCGTCCGTCGCGGGCCTGGACGGCGGACAGCGAGGGCTCGTGGCTCGTCCGGTAGCTCATCGCCACCGCGACCACCGACCGGCAGCCGGGAAGCAGGCGGCGCGGGTCGGCCCGCAGCTCGGCGCCACGCTCCATCCAGGCCATGCCGCCGTGGCGGCCGGCGGCGAGCCAGCGCCGCAGCTCCAGGGCGCTGCCGGCTTCTCCGGCGGCAGCGACCCCGACCAGGTCGAAGCCCTCGGCGAGAGCGCGCTGCTTCAGACCCGCGGTCAGGGCGTCCATCGTGCGAGTATGGCATGGGCGCAAGGGACGCAGTCCCCGCCCGCTTCCGCATCCGCGCCCGCTTCCGCGCCCGTGCCCGCTTCCGACGGCTCGTGGATCGAGGGCCTCGCGTCGGGCTCGGAAGCGGAAGGGGAGGGGAAGCGTGGACCGCGCCCGCTTCCGCACCCGCGCCCGCGTCCGACGGCTCGTGGATCGGGGGCCTCGCGTCGGGCTCGGAAGCGGAAGCGGAAGCGCGGACTTCACCCCGCGCCCACTCCCGCATCCGATCGATCGTGATTGGGCCGGCTCGGTCGCTGAGCTACAGTGTGTTCCATGACACGACGAGTCGCCCCCGTCGGCTGCGCCGCCCTGCTGCTCGCCTCCTTCGCCCTCGCCAGGGAGCTGCCCCCGCCGCCGGGTCTGCTCGCGGTGTCGGTCGGCGACACCGTCGTGCTCATCGAGCCGGCCGGCGAGCGGATGACGGAGTTCGAGACCGGACCGGTGGGCTGGCTGTTCGAGGCGCCGGGCGGGGCGCTGTTCGCTCCGGACCTGGTCAACGGCCGCACGACCGTGCTCGACCTCAGGCTGGGCCAGGTCGCCGATCGTTTCGAGGGCGTGACGATGCCGCACTTTGCCCCCGCTGGCGACCGCTACGCCGTGGTCGCCGACGAGGTGCTGCTGGTGAGCTACCCGGAGCGGGCGGTCCTGACGCGGATGGATGCCGAAATCCGCTATCCGTGGCAGGTGGAGATGCTGTCCGACACCGTCCTGCTGGCGCTCGAGCGTGGCGCTGACGGGGCCGGCCCGGCCGTGCTGCACGCGGTGGACCTGGCCACTCGGCGCATCGTCTTCCGGCGCTCCCTCCAGGGCGACGTGCGCCGCTTCGCGCTGTCGCGGGCGCTCGGACTGCTGGCCCTCGCCGATGCCTCGTCGAGCACGATCGAGCTGGTGGCGCCGGCGACCCTGACGCCGGTCGGGTCAGTGCAAATCGGCGGCCGGGTCCGCGATGTCGCCTTCCTCGACCTGCAGGGCGGGCTGGCCGCCGTCGCTGCCGCCGCCGACGGATCGGGCGGCGAGCTCAAGTTCTGGAAGCTGAAGGTGGCCGACGGGGGGGTCAAGGTCAAGAAGGAGCGGGCGCTGGCGCTGACCGGCATTCCGACCCGGCTGGCGATCGCGCCCGGCGAGCGCCAGCTGGCGCTCGCCCTCGAGCCCGGCAGCGTGGCGGTGGTGGACGTCGAGGAGCTCGCGACGCGTGCGACCCACGAGCTCGCGGGGCCGCCGCGGGACCTCGTCTGGTGCGACCCGGACCGTCCCGGGCCGTTCCTGCCGGACTGGTCCGACGACGATGCACCGGAGCTGCCGCTCGGGCCGAGGTGAGTCTAGCCCGGATATCTCACCAACTTTCTGCTGCGGCCAGCGATGTACCGCACTCAGCGGTGCTTTCTCGCCTCGGGGTGCTCGACGTACTGGCGAGTACGCCTCCGCGCCCCTCGGGTCGAAATCCCCACTGCGCACGGCACCTCGCAGCCCTCGCTACGAAACCCGGTGAGATATCCGGGCTAGGAGCGTGCAGGGTATAGACCCCTCGGCGCACGCGGGTCGTAAGCCTCGGGGGGTGCGTGAGGTGTCGCCGTCGCTGGCTGGCCTACGCCCCACGCGCGCCGAGAAGGATGCGCTGCGCGCATCCGGACGCTGAGTCAGGGCGTCCCCGGAGCCCCTCCGCCGGGCGAGTCAGGCCCTCCTCCGCCCCTTTTCGACCGGCGGCGCCGGCGCCGCGCCGGCCGCTCCGGGCTGGTGGACTCCGGCGCGGTGGCGTTTCGCGCCGGCCGCGGTGGGGTCTTGGGCACCGGCGGGGTGGCATCGTCGCCTCCCGGGGGCTTGCCGGCCCGCTGGGCCCCCCGCGGGCGGGCCGGGTGGCGAGGCCCCGTCACCGTCACGTCGCGGTACAGGCTGTCATCCGCGAAGGCGACCGGGATCTGGTAGCCGATGTACTTGTGGATGGCTTCGAGCGAGTACACGTAGTCCTCGCACGCGAGGCTGATCGCCGTGCCCTTCGCGCCGACCCGCGCGGTGCGGCCGATCCGGTGGACGTAGTCCTCGGCGTCCTGCGGCAGGTCGTAGTTGATGACGTGGCTGACGCCCTCGATGTGGAGGCCCCGGCTCGCCACGTCAGTGGCGACCAGGATCGGCAGGGTGCCGTCCCGGAAGTCGTCGAGCACGCGCAATCGCTTGGTCTGCATGACGTTGCCGGTGAGCGCGCGGGCGACGTGCCCGTGGCGGTGGAGGTCCTCGACCAGGCGCCGCGCGCCGTGGCGGGTGTTGACGAAGATCATCGTGCGGGTGCCGCCTTCCCGCTCGAGGACGCCGAGCAGCAGCGCCATCTTCTCGCGGGAGGCGACGTGGTACAGCTCCTGCCGGATGGTCTCCGGCGTCAGCTGCTCGGGATGGATGATGATCTCGGTGGGGTCGTTCATCTGCCGCCACCCGAGGGCCATCACGCGCGACGACAGCGTCGCGGTGAACATCAACGACTGGCGCTTCTGCGGTGGCGGGAGCCGGCGGAGGATCCAGCGCAGGTCCTCCGCGAAGCCCATGTCGAAGAGGCGGTCGCACTCGTCGATCACCACCACCTCGGTGTCGCGCAGCGAGTACGCGTTCTGCTGGTGGTAGTCGATGAGCCGCCCCGGCGTGCCGATGAGCAGGTCGGTGCCGGCCGCCAGCACATCCCGCTGCTTGCGGTAGTCGAGGCCTCCGAACACGACGTGGATTCGGAGATCGCAGTAGCGGCCCAGGTCAGCGGCATCGCCCGAGATCTGCACCGCGAGCTCGCGGGTCGGCGCCACGATCAGAGCGCGCGGCACCTCGGGCGGGCTCGTCCGGGGATGGGCGAGGATGTGCGCGAAGATCGTCAGCAGGTAGGCGGCGGTCTTGCCGGAGCCGGTCTGGGCCTGGGCCACGACGTCGCGGCCGGCCAGCGACAGCGGCAGCACCTCGGCCTGGACCTGGGTGAGGTGGACGAAGCCGAGCTCGGCAACGGCGCGCCGCAGCGGCTCGACGAGGCTGAGGTCGTCGAAGACGACGCTTGAGAAGAGCGTTCCCGGGGATTCGTCGACCGGCGACATCGAGCGGGGATTGTAGCATCGCGGGTGGCCGGAGGCGGAGGGCCGAGAATCGCAGGGGCGTCCGCGGGGTTGTACACTCGGCTCGCCGGCCTGCGGTGGATCGGCCGCCTGGCACGTTCCACCACAGCGGGTTGCGGCACGAACGGAACAGCATGCACCGACTTCGAACGGCACTCGTGCTTCTCGGGCTGGCCCTCTGGCCGGCCGCGACCGCGCTCGCCGAGAGCGCCGCACCGCCACCGCCGCATCCGGGGCTCGACGCCTTCCTCCGCGCCAGGATCCTCGAGTCGCGCGGCCTCTACCGGGAGGCGGTGATGGCCTACGAGCAGGCGGTTGCGAGCGAGCCGGAGGTGGCGGAGATCCGGGTCCGCTTCGCCTCCCTGCTCGTTGATCTGGGCATGGCCGACCGCGCCGTCGAGCTGCTGGCGTCGGTCGAGCAGCTCGACTGGTTCGGGAAGCGGGTCCTCGGCCTGGCTCTGGCCATGAGCGCGGCGCGGGACTCGACGCGTCTCCCCGAGGCGGAGGCGACGCTGCGGGCGGCGCTCGCCGAGCGCGAGGACGACCCCAACCTGCAGCTCTCGCTGGCGCAGGTGGTCAACCGCCAGGGTCGCACCGCCGAGGCCGAGGAGCTCGTCGCCAGGCTGCGGCGGAGCCGGGGCGGGAGCCCGCAGCTTGCCGCCTTCCACGCCGGGCTGCTGCGTCAGCTCGGCCGGCCGGAGGAGGCGGTCGCGGTCTACGCCGAGTGCGCCGCCGACGAGTACACGGGCGGCATCGACTGCCGCGAGAGCCTGGTCGAGCTGCTGGTGGAGCTCGGCCGGCCGGCGGAGGCCGGCGAGGCCATGCTGGGCTGGCTCACCGACCGCGATCTCGACCAGCTCCTGCGGGCGGCGACCCTCCTCTATGAGGGTGGGCGCCCCGGCGAGGCCCTGCAGACGGTGCAGCGGGTGCTGCGGGTCGCCCCGGACTCGCCGCGCGCCCGCGATCTCGAGGCCTTCCTGCTGGCGCAGCTCGGCCGCTGGAACGAGGCGACGCCCCGGTTGCGCGAGCTCCAGCGGAAGGACCGCAACAACCTCGACATCCTGCTCGCGCTGGCGTGGGCCACCGCGAACACCGGCGACCCGGCCGAGGCACGGCAGTGGATCGAGCGCGCGTGGGAGCTCGTGCAGGAGGACGCCGTCTCCGACCAGGCGGTGCGGGTCGCCCTGTCGGCGGCGCGGGTCGAGCTGGTGGCCGGGAGCTCCAGGCAGGCCCGCGAGTGGCTGGATCGAGTGGTGGATCCCGGCGAGTCCGGGAGCGACCTCGCGTTACTGCTCGCCGAGAGCTACCGCAGGGATCGGGAGTGGGAGGATGGCGTGTCGGCCCTGCTGCGGTTGCAGCCGAGGCTCGACGGCCAGGCGCAGCTGGACGCTCGCGCTTACGAGGCCGAGTTCCGCCTGCGCCTCGGCGACGAGCGCGGCCTCGCGATGCTGCGGCCGCTGCTCGACTCCGACGACCGGCGCAGCGCGCTGACCGGCCTGGCGGTGCTGCAGCGCGTCGAGCGCTGGGACGCGGTGGCGGCCGAGGCGCAGCGCGCGGGTGACCGGCTGCCCGGGGATCGCGACCTGGTCTTCACGCGCGCGGGCGCGCTGGAGCGGCTCGGCCGCTTCGACGAGGCGGAACCGCTGTTCCTCGAGCTGCTGGCGCTGGATCCCGGGGACGCGGCCTCGGCCAACTACCTGGGCTACGCCTGGGCGGACCGCGACACCCGCCTCTCCGAGGCCCTCGACCTGATCTCGATGGCGGTCACGGCCGAGCCGGAGAACGCCGCCTACCTGGACTCGCTGGGTTGGGTGTACTTCCGGCTCGGCGACCTCGGCCAGGCCGAGCACTGGCTGCGCCGCGCCGTCGAGCTCGGAGCGACCGACGGCACCGTGCTGTCCCACCTCGGCGAGGTCCTGCTGCGCAAGGGGGCGATCGATGAGGCCCGCACGCTGCTGCGCCAGGCGCTCGACGGGGGATGCGAGCACCCGGAGCACGTTCGTGAGCTGCTCGACGGCGTCGACGGCGGCCGCTGAGCCCCGACCGCGCCCGGGGGGCCGCCCGCGCGGCACCGGGACGCGGCGGCTGGCGCTGCTGGCGGCGGCCGGCTGCCTGGTGCTGGGCGGGGCCTGCCGGACCACGGTCGATCGGCCGGCGATCGATGCCGCCGCGCTCGCCGACGCTCGCGAGGCCCTCTCCGGGCCGCTCCCGGGCGGCCTGTCGGCGCTGTACCACCTGCAGGTGCCGTCATCCGGCTCGCTGCGGCTCGCCGTGCTCGAGCGCGGCGGGGCGGGGCGGTTGACGGTCAGCGAGCCTTTCGGGGGCGCGGTGTCGGTGACCTCGTGGGCGGCGGAGCGGCCGTCGCGCGTCTTCGACCTGCGCGACGGCTGCTGGCACGATGCCGGGGAGGCCGCTGCAGGGCTCGGCGTCACGGCGATGCCGCTGCCGCAGGCGGTGCGCCTGCTCGGCGGCCGGCTGCCGGCGACCGCCGGCGATCGCGTGATCGAGCGCCCCGGCGTCGGCTTCGAGGTCGTCGGCGACGGCTGGCGGGCGCTGGTCACGGTCGCGCCGGAGCCGTGGCGGGTGACGGCGGTCGACGAGCTCGCGCCGGCCGGCACGGCCGGCTGGCGGGTCCGCCTGCGCGACCACACCAGGTCGGTGCCGGGCGCGGTGCGGATCGAGGGCCCCGACCGCGGCTGGGCCGAGCTCGAGCTGGTACAGCTCGAGTGGGATGGCGGCAGCCTTCCGGCCGAGCCCGACCTGCCACCGTGCGGCGCCGGCGCGGACGACTCGCCGTGACGCCAGCTCGTGCGGGTGGCGCGGCCCGAGGTTGACCAGGCCCGGCGCTGAGGCTAAGGTAGGGGGCCTCGCCGGGAGCCCGAGGAGGTCGAGGATGAAGGTGACCGAGGTTCGCATCAGCCCGTCGAAGGGCGGCAAGATCCGCGCCTTTGCCAGCATCGTGATCGACGACTGCTTCATCGTCAACGACCTCCGGGTCGTCGAGGGGCGGGAGGGCGAGTGCTTCGTGCGATGCCGGCCCGCAAGGCCCGCAACGGCCAGATGCGGGACATCGCCCACCCGCTCAAGAGCGACACGCGCAGGGAGATCGAGGAGTGCGTGCTCGCCGAGTATGAGACAGGCGGTCGCAGAGCTGGTGGTGCCGGCCGAGGCCGACAGCGCGCGCGCAAGAAGGACCAGCCGTCGGTCATCGACCGTCTGGCGTCGAAGCTGTTCACCGACGACTTCTGGACTGCCGACGCGGAGCCCGCGGAGGAGCAGAAGGAGTGATCGCCGGGCCCGTGTCCGCCACGGAGTCGAGGGCCGGTTTGGGCTATACTGAGCGACGCTTGGGGCGTCGGCAAGCGGTAAGCCACCGGTCTTTGGAACCGGCATTCGCAGGTTCGAATCCTGCCGCCCCAGCCAGGAAACAGGCGGGCAGATGTTAAAGGAGAATCCGCTGCTCGTCTTCTCGGGGCGAACCAACATCCGCCCTGACCGAGGCGATCTGCGGCTACCTGCAGATCGAGATGGGCGCCGTCCGCCTCGGCAACTTCTCCGACGGCGAGATCTACTGCCAGATCGAGGACAACGTCCGCGGCGCCGACGTGTTCATCGTCCAGCCGACCGGGAACCCGCCCAACGAGTCCCTGATGGAGCTCCTGATCATGCTCGACGCGTTCCGGCGGGCCTCGCCCGCGCGCGTCTGCGTCGTCATGCCCTACCTCGGCTACGCCCGCCAGGACCGCAAGGACAAGCCGCGGGTGCCGATCACGGCCAAGCTGGTCGCCAACCTGATCACGACCGCGGGCGCCGAGCGGCTGCTGACGATCGACCTCCACGCCGCCCAGATCCAGGGCTTCTTCGACATCCCGGTCGACCACCTGTACGCGGCCCCGGTTCTGATCTCGGCGATCCGGCGCAAGAACCTCGACCGGCTGATCATCGTGTCGCCGGACGCGGGCGGCGTCGAGCGCGCGCGAGCGTTCGCGAAGCGGCTCGAGGCCGACCTCGCGATCATGGACAAGCGGCGGCCCGAGGCCAACAAGGCCGAGATCATGAACGTGATCGGCGTCGGTCGAGGGCTGCGACTGCGTGATCGTCGACGACATCATCGACACCGCCGGCACGCTGGTCCGCTCGGCCGAGGCTCTGATCGACCGGGGCGCGCGCAGCGTCTACGCGGCCGCCGTGCACCCAGTTCTCTCGGGGCAGGCGATCGCCCGGATCAGCTCGAGCAGCATCGAGAAGGTGATGGTGACCGACACCCTTCCGCTGAGCGCGGACGCGGCGCGGTGCCCGAAGATCGAGCAGCTGTCGCTCGCCGTGCTGCTCGGTGAGGCGATCCGCCGCATCCACGAGGGCGCGTCGGTGTCGAGTTTGTTCGTGTAGCTCATCAAAGGAGAATCGAACCATGAGGGAGAGTGCCGAAATCGTGATCACCGTCGAGAAGCGACCCGAGCAGGGCAGAGGGTCCGCACGCAGGATGCGCCGGGTCGGCCAGATTCCGGCGGTGCTCTACGGCGGCGACCGGCCGCCGGTGTCGATCAGCGTCGACGAGCACTCGCTGCGCGAGCTGCTCAAGCAGGAAGCGGGTGAGAACACGATCTTCCTGCTCAAGCTCGAGGGCACCAAGGAAGAGCGCCGGGCGATGATCCGGGAGATCCAGAAGGACCCCATCTCAGGCCACTTCCTGCACATCGACTTCATCCGGATCACGGCGGGGCAGAAGGTCCACGTCCGCATTCCGGTCGAGCTCACCGGTGACTGCCTCGGCGTCCGCCAGGGCGGACGCGTCGACTTCGTTTCGCGCGAGCTCGCGGTCGAGATCCTGCCGGGCGAGATGTTCGACAAGTTCTCTGTCGACGTGTCGACGCTCGACGTCGGCCACCACGTCAGCGTCGCCGACCTCCAGAGCGTGCTGCCGCCGAGCGCTCGCTTCCTCGAGGACCCGCACCGCATGGTCGTTGTGGTCGAGGCGCCGAGAGCAGAGGCCGAGGTGGCGGTGGCTGTGGGCGAGGCGGTGATTGCCGAGGCGGCCGAGCCCGAGGTGATCCGCAAGGGCAAGGTCGAGGCCGCAGAGAGCGACTAGCCCCGGGGCCTTGACGCCGCGCCGATCCGAGGCCGGATCCGTCCGGCCTCAACCTTCGTCTGCGGTCTCCGCCGCTGCCCGGTTGAAGCGGGCCATCGCCTGCTCGAGCCCGTCGCGTACGCACGCCTCCACGGCATCCGCCGCGCGGCTCACCAGCTGATCGACGACGGGACGCTCGTCGTCGTCGAAGGGCGAGGTCACGTAGTCGGCCAGGTCCTGCCAGCCCGCGCCCCCGCGGACGCCGAGCCGCAGCCGCGGGAACGAGCCGCCGACGCGATCGCAGACGTCGCGCAGGCCGTTGTGGGTCCCTGGCCCGCCCGAGCGCCGGAGCCGGAGCGACCCGAGGGCGAGGTCGACGTCGTCGACGACAACCAGCATCTGGGGCGGCGTCAGGTCGAGGTGCTCGAGCAGCCAGGCGACCGCGGCGCCCGAGCGGTTCATGTAGCTGAGCGGCCTGGCGAGCAGCAGGCGGGCGCCCATCGGAGCCGATGTCAGCTCGCAGCGGGCGAAGCGCGACCACGGCGCGGCGCCGAGCCGCCCGGCCAGCGCGTCGACGACGAGGAAGCCCATGTTGTGGCGGGTCGCCGCGTAGCGCTCGCCCGGGTTGCCGAGCCCGACCACCAGCTCGATGCCGGGGGCGGGCTCGAGCGGGGAGACCGCCACCTCGCGAGGGGCATCAGGCTGGGTGGCGCCCGCTTCGTCGGTGCCGGCGGCTCGCGCCATCAGCTGCGCTCGCTGGTCGGTGAGTGACGACGCGGCGGCGCTGAGAGTCCGATGCGGCGTGATGCTCATCGCTTCCTCGACACGAGTATACGGGTGCGCCGGACGCGGGCCGGTGAGGGGATAGAACCCGCGGACGGCGTTTCCGTTCTTGACCTCAACGGGCTGGAGGTCGTGATGAGTCACGCTTTGCGTCGTTGCCTTCCTGTCCTCGCGGGGGTTGCCATGCTCGCCGCGGCGCTGTCGGCTGCGTCGATGGACCAGCAGCTTTCCCGGGAGCTGCTCGTCGAGGATGCCTACCGGCTCCGCGACACGATCGAGGAGGCGCACCCAGACCCCTACATGAACGGTGGAGGCAAGATTGCCTTCCATCGCCGGTTCCACGAGGTGCTGGGCCAGATTCCCGAGCAGGGCATGACAGCTGGTGAGTTCCTGGCGCTCCTGCAGCCGTTCGTCGCCGCGATCGGCGACTCCCACACCGCGGTTCGCGCGGCAGACGGCGAGACCACCCCCCTCTTGCTGCCGATCGGCTTCAGGGTCGCCGAGGGGCAGTTGGTCGTGGACCGCGTCGCGACGCAGCAGCAGGCGCCCCTGCTGGGAGCTCGCGTGCTGGCGATGGAGGGCGTTCCGCTGGCCGAGATCGTCGCACGCCAGGGCCGGCTGCGGGGCGTCGAGAACCGCTACGGCGCGCTGGCAGTGATGATCCTGCGGACGTTGACCACCCGTCAGGGGCTCAGCCAGCTGATCCCGGAGTGGCAGGGAGGCAGCGCTGTCCGGACTGACCTCGTCCGGCCAGACGGCACGCCGGAGCAGGTCGCGCTCGAGCTCCTCACCGAGCCGCCGGACCGCTGGGTCACCCCTCCCACGCGGGTTTCCATGCCGTCCCTCGAGGCCTCGGACGTCGCCTACGGCTTCCTCGATCCCGACCGCACCACCGCAGTGCTCGTCATCAGCGACCTGATGCGGTACCGCGAGGCGTGCGAGCTGTGGTTCGCCGAGGGCCTCGACCAGGCCGAGGCGATGACCCGGGCCGCCTACGAGCATTTCCACGGTTCGCTCCGCGACCCGAGGGCAGGACCGACCTCTGGCCGGGATTCCGTCGGCGACCACCACGATCGCCGAGTCTGGTCGACGAGATGCGCGCGTCCGGCACGAAGAACCTGATCGTCGACCTCAGGGGCAACACCGGCGGACACTCGGCGATGCGGGAGATTCTCGTCTATCTGCTCTACGGCAAGCAGGCCATGCTGTCGCTCGACAACGGGTATCAGGTCGTCAAGTACTCGCGGCTCCTGTTCGAGCAGTACGGCTCCTCGTCGCTGGAGCGCATCAACGAGGGCCGAACGCACCCGCTGCGGGCGAACGATTACGACTTCAGTGAAGAGGACTCCTATCGGGGAGCCCGCGGCGCGGGGGTGACGGGTGCGGAGCGGACGGACACGCCGCCCCTTGCGGGCTCGCCGAGCTTCCAGGAGGTCTACGAGACGGGCGCGTTCCACGAGCCGCGGTGGTCACCCGGGACCGTGTTCGTGCTCTCCTCACCGACCACCTTCAGCTCCGGCTTCAACGTGCTCACCGGCCTCTACTCCCTCGGTGCGGTCGTCGTCGGCACACCGTCGGCACAGCCGGCGAACAACTTCGGTGACATGTTGGTCTTCGAGCTTCGGCACACGGCGATCCAGGTCGGCGTTTCCTACAAGCAGAACGTCACCTTTCCGGACGATCCCGAGCTCGGCCGCTGTCTGCTTCCCGAGCACCCCCTCACCTTCGCGAAGCTGGCGGCGTACGACTTCGACCCCAACGCCGAGGTCCTGCTGGCGCTGGAGGTCCTGCAGCGGCCGCGACCAGAAGCGAGCGGCCCACCGGTCCCTATGGGACCGTGAGCGACCACGCCTCCGTGGTCCCCGACTCGAAGCCGTCGGCGAACGGGAGCAGCCCCTCGAGCGCGAAGTCGATGGCGCCGGTGACCGCATCCTCGGTCACCACCACCGGGTCGCCGAGCAGGGGATCGCAGGCGCCGCTGTACGCCGAGCCCCCCGGGCAGGGGAGGTCGTCGAAGATCTCGTTGAGGTAGCCGAACGGGTTGTCGGTCGACACCCGGTAGGTCCCGGGCGAAAGCTCGACACGGTACGCGCCGGACGCTCCGCTCATCGTGGCGCCTCTCCACTCCCCCTCGCTGTCCCAGACGTCGATCGCCACCCCCTCGATCGGCCCGCCGCTGCCCAGGTCGGTCACCGTTCCGGCGATCCCCTCCCTTCCCCAGGGCTGGAGGGCGAAGTCGACGAAGCGGGTGATCGAGCCCTCGACCACGGCAATCGGCGTCCCCTTGGTCGGGTCGCAGCCCTCCGGTGGTCCTCCGAGGCAGGGAATGTCGTCGAAGAGCTCGTCGAGCAGCTTGTCCCAGTAGCCGCTGCGGGTCGCGACGAAGTAGGTGCCGGTCGCCAGGCCCCGCAGCTCGTAGGAGCCGCTCGAGTCGGTCCAGGCCTCGGCCACGAGGGTTCGGGTGCTGTCCCACGCGGTCAAGGGCAGGCCGGAGATCGGGGCGCCGCTCGGCTCGCCGACCACCCTCCCCGCGATGCCTCCGGACCGCGGCAGGTGGAAGTCGACGCCGGAGGTCACGCTGTTGTAGCTGAGCGGAATCGGGGTTCCCGAGGTGGGGCTGCAGCCCACGCCGGGCCCACCCGGGCAGGGGATGCCGTCGAAGAGCTGGTCGAAATGGCTGGGGCTTTCGTCGTCGGTGACGGCGAAGAAGACGCCCGGCCAGGCGCCGTCCCACTCCCACTCGCCGCCGGCGGACGAGGAGACGGATCCGAGGTGGAACCCGCTGCCGTCGTAGACCGCCACATCGACGTACGCGAGCGGATCACCGGAGGTCTGGTCGAGGACCACACCCCACATCGCTCCCAGGCGGTCGAGGGTGAAGTCGATGCCGCTCACGACGCCCCCGACAGGAACCTCGACGGGGGTGCCGGATGCGTGGCTGCAGCGCTCCGGGTACTCTCCGTCACACGGCAGGTCCTGCCACACCTCGTCTCGGTGCGAGGAGTCCGAGTCGGCGATGGCGAAGTAGCTGCCTGGCGCCAGGCCGCTGGCGGTGTAGGTGGGCGCGTACTCGCTCCAGTAGCCGTTGGCGACCTCGTCGCCAGCCGCGTCCACCACGCGCACAGATCCGTAGCCCGGCGAGCCGCCCCCGGCGTCCAGCACGGTCCCCGTGATCTCGCCTCGCTCCAGCAGGGCGAAGTCGATCCCGGTCGTGGGGGAGCCGGCCGCGGCCGCCACCGGGGTTCCGGAGGTGGGGTCGCACCCCTCGGGCGGTCCTCCCCAGCACGGCAGGTCGTCGTACAGCTCCTCCAGGTGCTCCGGCCAGTAGGAGCCGGCGATGACGACGAAGTAGGTCCCGTCGGCGAGCCCGGGGACGCGGTAGCCGCCGTATCCCGAGTACCCGGAGCCGACGTAGCGGCCCGCCTCGTCGTAGACCGCGACCTCGACCGAGATCTCCTGCCCGGTCGCCTGGTCGACCACCGTGCCGCTGATGGAACCCCTCGGAACCAGGGTGAAGTCGATCCCGGGGGTCTGCTGGTCGAACTCCACGGGCACCGGCGTGCCGGTCAGCGGATCGCAGCCCTGGGCGCAGGGCAGGTCGTCGTAGAGCTCGGCCAGGTGGTACTCCCCTCCGGCGACCACGAAGTAGGTCCCGGCCCAGAGCTCGTCCGCGACGTAGGTGTCGCCGGGGTAGGTGCCAGTCGAGCCGGCGACCGCGCCGGAGGCGTCGTACACGGTGACCGGGACCGAGTCGGCGCCGGACCCACTCGGCGCCTCGAGGACCATCCCGGAGATGCTGCCGAGCGGCTCCAGGGCGAAGTCCACGCCTGCCACCGAGCCGCCGCCGCTCACCACCACCGGCGTGCCGGCGAACACGTCGCAGTCGGGAGGGCAGAGGATGTCGTCGTAGAGGACCCTGGCGTAGCCCCATTCCTCGGCAGTGAGGAAGTAGATGCCGTCCTCGAGACCGGCGACGGCGTAGCTGCCGTCGCTCTCGGCGGAGGTGTATCCGGCGACGCTTCCGTCGGACGCGAAGAGCCGAACGCCTGCCCAGGGGAGCGGGCTGCCCGCCGAGTCGCGAACCGTCCCCCCGATGCGGCCTCGGATGGCGACGGCGAAGTCGATCCCGTCGGTGAGGGCGTTGAGTGCCACCTGCACCGGCGTGCCGGTGGTCGGATCGCAGCCGCCGGGGGGGCCGCCCGGGCAGGGGATGCCGTCGTAGAGCACGTCGTCGAAGCCGGCGCCGCTCACGGTGACGAAGTAGGTGCCGGACTGGGGCAGGCGGATCTCGTACAGGCCGTCGGCCGCTGTCCGAGCCGTAGGCGACCGAGCTCCCACTGCCGTCCCAGAACCCTGACCTCGGCCCACGGCCACCGGGCTGCCGGTTCCAGAGTCGGTCACGGTCCCGCTGATTCCCCCCAAGACGTCGACGACGAAGTCGACGCCGGTCTGGTGACCCCCGGCGGTGACAGTCAGCGGGTCGCCGCTGACCGGATCGCAGCCGTCGAGCGCGCCGCCCGGGCAGGGGATGTCGTCCCACAGCTCGTCCTGGAACCGGGTGCCGTAAGGGCCATAGGCATCGGTGGTGAGGTAGTAGGTGCCTGACGGCAGCCAGTCCACCAGGTATTGGCCGGCGGAGATGTACCCATACCCGAGGTTCGCGCCGGCGACGGACCACACGTCGACGCCGCCCGTCGACGGGCTCGCCGGTGTCCGTGCGGGTCACCTCCCCGCTGATGGTGCCCGGGTTGCCGACCGAGAGCCGGTACGCGCCGACGGCTCCGTTCATTCCCGCCAGGCGGATCAGGTACTGCTGGCCGGCGTCCGCCCAGAACGACACGCCGGACTGGAGCCCCTGGATGTCGTCGTTGCACTCGAGCTGGTTGGCGACCGTTCCGGGACACGCCGTGTGCACCGACAGCACGGTGTCGTAGGAGGACCCGAGCGTGTCCACGGCGACCTGACCTGACGAGGCGGCGACGTAGCGGAACCAGACGTCGGGCGAGAGCATCGAGGCTCCGCAGGATGCCTGTCCGTCGTTGGTGGCGGTGCTGGAGTCGCCGACGTACACCCCGCCCATCACGACCAGGGTCGCGTGGGTGCAGAGGTCGTTGGGTGGCGCCATCGTCTTTGCCTGCCCCACCCGATGCGCCCGGCTCGCCCTCTGCGTGGCGGGAGGGGCGAAGGTGCCCTCGGCTGCGAGACGGAGGTTCGTCACCTCGAGCGCGAGCGCGTGGACCTTGGCGGCGACCGCCCCGCGATCCGAGGGGGCGAGCCTGCGAACGGCGGCCTCGAGAGCTTCGACGTTGGCGCCGAACCGCCTGACGTCGCTCGCGACCGTCGAGCGATCGAGCGTGCCGCGCTCGAAGTTGAGCCGTGCCAGCTCGATTCGCCGCTGGATGCGCAGGTCGAGCGCCTGGATCCTGGCCAGGATCTCCTCCTCAGACCTGGGCTCTGCCGCCGCGCCGCTTCCCGCCATTGCCATCAGCAGGGTGAGGGCGATCGCCCGCCACGCCGACCGGCCTCCGCTCATCACCAGCGTTCGCATGCCGTTGCTCCTTCCCGCAGGACGTTGCTGCGGTCCGTTCCCCATCGCAGTTGCTGCCGCACGGCAGAATGGGAGTCCCAGCCGAGCTTGGACACAGGGCGTGCCAGGTGAGGTTGGTCATTGGTCTGTGACGATGCTACCACCTCTGGTGCACGCTCGAGGGGCAGAGTCCGAGGGTGGTGGTCGAGAGCGACAGCCACACCTCGAGGAGTACCAGGGGCCTGCCTCCGGTTGCAGGCGGTGCTCAGCCGCGGATGCGCGCAGCGGCCTCCGTCGCCTGGGCTCGGACCCGCTCCTCGTCGATCGTCGTCGCCTTCCAGTCCCGCACCACCACCCGGCCGCGGACGAGCACGTGGCGGACGTCGGCGGCGCGGGCGGCGAAGACGAGGTGGGAGAACGGGTCGTAGATCGGCGTGGCGTGGGGACGGGCGGTGTCGAGGCACACAAGGTCCGCTTCCATGCCCTCTCGCAGGACCCCGATGCGGCCCTCGAGGCCCAGCACCCGGGCGCCGCCGACCGTGACCAGCTCGACGATGGTGCGCGCCGGCAGCACCGTCGGGCTGCCGGCGACCCCCTTGTGGAGCAGGGACGCGATCTGTGCGTCGCGCAGCAGGTCCAGAGTGTTGTTGGAGGCGGCGCCGTCGGTCCCCAGGCCGAGCTTCACGCCGCGCGCGACCATCGCCGGCACCGGCGACACCCCGGAGGCGAGCTTGAGGTTGCTGACCGGGTTGTGGGCGACGCCGACCTCGAACTCGAGCAGCAGCTCGATGTCCTCCGGCGAGACGTGGACGCAGTGCGCCGCGACCGTGCGCTCGGAGAGGACGCCCAGGTCGGCGAGGTAGGCGACCGGCGACATCCCCTTCTCCGCGAGCGAGCGCTCGACCTCCCAGCGGGCCTCGGCGAGGTGGATCTGCATCGGCACCTCGTACTCCTCGGCGAGCTCGGCCTCCTTGCACGAGGTTGGCGGCGGACACCGAGTAGGGTGCGTGGGCGGCGACCGACGGGGTGACCAGCGGGTGGTTCCGGAACGCGTCGAGGAGCTCCCGCTGCCTGGCGAACATCTCGTCGGTGGTGGCGCAGCGGGGCGTCGGGAAGTCGATCAGCGACTCGGCCACGACGCCGCGCATGCCGGCCTCGGCCAGCACCGCGCACACCTCGTCGCCGAAGAAGTACATGTCGGTGGTGGTGGTGACCCCGGCGCGCAGCTGCTCGAGCGACCGCGAGCTCGGTCCCGAGCCGGACCGTGTCGCGCTTCATGTGGACCTTCTCGGCGGGCCAGATGTGGCCCTCCAGCCACTCCTTGAGCGGGAGGTCGTCGGCGATCCCGCGCAGCAGGGTCATCGCCAGGTGGGAGTGGGTGTTGACGAGGCCCGGCATGATGATGCAGCTCGCCGCGTTGATGAGCTCGCCGGTCGGCGCGAGGTCGAGCAGCTCCTCGGCGGGCCCGACGGCCGCGATGCGTGCCGTCGGCGATCGCGACCGCGCCGTTCGCGATCGGCTCGCGGCCTTCCTCCATCGTCAGCACCGTGCCGCCGAGCACGATCGTGTCCCAGTTCGCGGCGTTGGTCATGGTCTCCTCCTCGGGGCTACGCCCCGAGAGGCCGAGATTGTAGCGGAGGCGGGCAGGTCGGGAACGGGAACCCTTCGACTCGCGGCGCTGGAGCCTGACCTCAGCGAGGAGCCCGCCAGGGCTCCGAGTCGAATGGGCGCCGGCTCGCTCAGGGCAGGCTCCGCGGGCGCGGAAGCGGAAAGCGGGCGAGGGGTCGCTACTCCTCCGGCCCTCCTTCAGGCGGCGCAGGTCCCGGCGCTCCTTCTTCTTCGGAGCGCCGGCGCCGGGCAGCCGCCTCGGGGGCGTGGCCAGCCGCTGCAGGCGCCGCAGCTCGATCTCCTCGGGGGTCGGCGGCGGCGTATGGTCGAGGTAGAGCTCGCGGGCGATCGCCTTGGTCACGTGACGGTCGGCGACGCCGACCACCTCGACGATCCGCCAGCGGCCGCCCGGCAGGGAGATCCGGATCCGGTCGCCGGCGCGAACCAGCCGGTGCGGCTTGCCGCGGTCGCCGTTGACCTCGACCCGGCCGAGGCGCGCACGCGCGCTGAGCCTGGGACCGTGACGCGAACAGGCAGGCCACGTCGAGCCAGACGTCGAGGCGGACCGCCGGTTCGTCAGCCATGACCTGGAGGAGGCCGCTCAACCGACCGGCAGGTCCGCCGCGGCGCGACCCATGGCCTCGTACTCGAAGCCGTACTCGCGCATCTTCTCCGGCTGGTAGACGTTGCGCAGGTCGACCACCGCGGGGCGCGCGAGCAGGCCGCGGATCTTCTCCAGGTCGAGCGAGCGGAACTGGTTCCACTCGGTGACGATGACCAGGAGGTCGGCGCCCTCGGCGGCGTCGTAGGAGTCGCTGCAGTAGTCGACGCCGTCGGGCAGCAGCGGGCGCGCGTTGTCCATCGCCACCGGATCGAAGGCGCGAACCATGCGCGCCGCCGTCGACCAGCGCCCGCGCGAGGGGGATCGCCGCCGACTCGCGCATGTCGTCGGTCTCGGGCTTGAAGGAGAGCCCGAGCAGCGCCACGGTCTTGCCGGACGGGCCGCCGCCGAGGGCCGACACGACCTTCTCGACCGACCGCTGCTTCATCCGCTCGTTGACCTCGATGACCGTCTCCACGATCTCGAACGGGCGCCCCGCGTTGCGGGCGATGTCCGCCAGCGCCTGGGTGTCCTTGGGGAAGCAGGAGCCGCCGTAGCCCGGGCCGGGGTGCAGGAACTTCGGGCCGATGCGCCGGTCCAGGCCCATGCCCTTGGCCACGTGGTGGACGTCGGCGCCGAGCCGCTCGCAGAGCTCGGCCATCTCGTTGATGAAGGTGATCTTGGTGGCGAGGAAGGCGTTGGAGGCGTACTTGATGAGCTCGGACGACTCGACGTTGGTGATGACGAACGGCGTCTCGATCAGGTAGAGCGGCGAGTAGATGTCCTTCATGATGGCCACCGCCTGGGGGTCGCGGGCGCCGATCACGACCCGGTCGGGGCGCATGAAGTCCTCGATCGCCGAGCCCTCGCGCAGGAACTCCGGGTTCGAGACGACCGAGAAGGGGAGCTCGTTGCCGGTGCGCTTGCGGATGATCCGCTCGATGAGCTGGCCGGTGCCGATCGGGACCGTCGACTTGGTCACGACGACCTTGTAGCCGTTGAGGTTGTCGGCGATCGACTCGGCGACCTGGATCACGTAGGAGAGGTCGGCCGAGCCGTCCTCCTTGGGCGGCGTGCCGACCGCGATGAAGATGGCCAGCGCCCGCTGGATGGCATTGTTGCAGGTCGGTGGTGAAGTGGAGGCGCTCGGCCTTGGCGTTCTTCGCCACCAGCGCGTCGAGGCCCGGCTCGTAGATCGGCATCTCGCCGCGCAGCAGCATGTCGATCTTGCGCTGGTCGTTGTCGACGCAGGTGACGTCCATGCCGAAGTCGGCCAGGCAGGCGCCGGTCACCAGCCCCACGTACCCGGTTCCGACGACGCAGATGTGCATTCAGAACCCCCTTCACCGCTCGCGGGTCGTGAATGTTAGCAGAACACCGGCGCGCCAGCCGCCGGCTGCGTGCCGCTCCCTCGCCCTATTCCGCGCCCGCTTCCGCGCCCGACGGATCGCTGTGGCCATCCGATGCGATCGTCACCGATGCCATGAAGGGCGAGGTAGACCGGCGTCATCGCCCCTCGTCGGACGCGGGCGGGGGCGCGGAAGCGGAAGCGGAAGCGGGCGGGAGGCGGAAGCGGGCGCGGGCATTGGCCACCACTCACGCCACCCGATGCCGGCAGCGGGCGCGGAAGCGGAAGCGGAAGTGGGATAACGCCGCTTCCCCAGCCCCTATACTCTCCCCATGCTCTTCCCGATCCGCGACTCGATCGCGCCCCGGATCGCGCCGGTGGTCAACATCGGACTGATCGTGGCCTGCTGCCTCGCCTTCGTCTACCAGCTCGCCCTGGGCAGCGAGGTCGAGCGGCTGCTCTTTGCTGCGGCCTTCATCCCGGCCCGCCTCTTCGGCGCGCTGCCGGAGGCCGCGGCCGGAATCCCCGACTACGGCCTCGCCGGCAACCTCGCGACCATCCTGCTGTCGATGTTCCTGCACGGCGGCTGGCTCCACATCATCGGCAACATGTGGTTCCTGTACGTGTTCGGCGACAACGTCGAGAGCGCCCTCGGCCACCTCCGCTACCTGCTGCTCTACGTCGGCGGCGGCGCGGCGGCGGCGCTCGCCCATGCGCTGACCGAACCGTCGTCAACGGTGCCGACGGTCGGCGCATCGGGGGCGATCGCGGCGGTCCTCGGCGCCTACCTCGTGATGTACCCCGCGTCACGGATCCACACCCTGGTGTTCCTCGGCCTCTTCATCACGGTCGCCGAGCTGCCGGCGGTGGTGATGCTCGGCTTCTGGTTCGTGCTCCAGTTCCTGCAGGGCGCGCTGTCGCTCGCCGCCGAGCCCGGGCTCGGCGGCGTCGCGTGGTTCGCCCACATCGGCGGCTTCGTCACCGGGGTCGCCGTGGCCTGGTGGATCAGGGCGCGGGGGCGGCTGCGGCAGCCTGCGCCTCGCTACCAGGTCTGGTACCGGCACTGAGCTCCCACCGAGATTCGCCGCTCACGAGGGCTCAGCTCCCTGCCCGTGCCCGTCTCCGTGCCCGAGCCCGGTTTCGTCGACGGCACGAACTGACCAGCTCCAGCACCAGCTCGGGCACGGGCACGGATACGGAGACGGGCTCCGAGACGGAGACGGAAGCGGGCGCGGAAGCGGAAGCGGGCGGGTGGCCGGGCCAGCTGGGGCCCGCCGGGAGTATCCTTGTGCGCCGGGAGGTGATCTGAGATGCCGGTTCCGTTGCTCGACCTGAAGCGTCAGTACACGCCGATCCGCGAGCAGATTCGGGAGGCCGTCGACCGGGTCTGCGACAGCCAGTACTTCATCCTCGGGCCCGAGGTCGATGCCTTCGAGAAGGAGGCGGCGGCAGCGCTCGGCGTCGCGCACGCCGTCGGCGTCAGCTCGGGCACCGACGCCCTGCTGGCGGCGCTGATGGCGCTCGGGGTCGGGCGTGGGGACGAGGTGGTGGTCCCGACCTTCACCTTCTTCGCGACCGCCGGCGTGGTCGAGCGGCTCGGTGCGAGGCCGGTGTTCGTCGACATCTCGGCGCGCGACTACTGCATGGACCCTGACGCGCTCGCTGCGGCGATCGGCTCGCGGACCCGGGCGGTGATCCCGGTCCACCTCTTCGGCCAGGCCGCGGACATGGCGTCGATCGTCGAGGCCGCCGGGTCGGTGCCGATCATCGAGGACTGTGCGCAGTCGTGGGGAGCCGACTTCGAGGGCAGGCTGACCGGCAGCATCGGCCTGCTCGGTGCCTTTTCCTTCTTCCCGTCGAAGAACCTCGGCGGATTCGGCGACGGCGGGCTCGTCACCACCGACTCCGACGAGCTGCTGCACCTGTTACGGGAGCTGCGCGTCCACGGCCAGTCCGGCCCCTACGAGCACCCGCGAGTCGGCGGCAACTTCCGCCTCCACGCCCTGCAGGCGGCGGTGCTCAGGGTCAAGCTGCCGCACACCGTGCAGTGGATCGAGGGGCGGCGTCGCAACGCAGAGCGCTACCGGATCCTGTTCGCGGAGGCTGGACTGGACGGCGTCGTCGAGCCTCCGGAGGCGGTGGCCGGCCGCGGCCACACCTTCAACCAGTTCGTGGTGCGGGCGCCGAGGCGGGACGAGCTCAAGGCCCTTCTCGCGCAGCGGGGCATCGGATGCTCGGTTTACTACCCGCTGCCGCTGCACCTGCAGCCGTGCTTCGCCCACCTCGGCCACCGCCAGGGCGACTTCCCGGTTGCCGAGCAGGCGAGCCGCGAGGTCCTGGCCCTGCCGGTCTTCCCCGAGCTGACGGAGGCCGAGCTGGCCGAGGTCGTCGGCGTCATCGCGGACTTCTTCCGCGCCGGCTGATCGGGAGGACGGCGTCATGGCTGGAGGTCGCCTGGTCGGAGGACGGGCCTGGGTTCGCCGGCTCGGATTCGCGACGATGGGCTGGCCGCCGAGATGAGGGTCCTCCTCGTCACCAGCCGCTTCCCGCTGCCGGCCCGGCGCGGCAACCAGGTCCGCACCCTCGAGTGGCTGCGGGCGCTCGCCGCCGAGCACGTCGCCCTGGTGTGCCCGCGCCCGGCGCTGCCGGGGGAGCGCCACCGGCCGGACCGCGACCGGCTCACGCTGTGGACCCACGGCTCGGGGCCGGGCGGGAAGGGAGCCGCCATCGTCGCTGCGGCGCTCTCCGGCCGGCCGCTCCAGGAAGGCCTGTACGCGACCCGGCCCGCGCGCCAGGCACTGTCCCGCGCGCTCCGCGAGCACCGCCCGGACGTCGCCGTGGTCCAGATGGTGCGCTGCGGCTGGGCAATGGACCAGCTCGGCCGCGAGGCCCCGGCGCTGCCGGTGCTGTTCGACGCGATCGACGCCATGGGGCTGCACTTCGATCGCGCAGCGCAGCTCGCTCGGCCCTGGCTGCGGCCGCTGCTGCGGGCAGAGGCCGGCCGCTGCCGCCGCCGCGAGCGCGAGCTCGCCGGGCGGGCGGCGCTGGCGATCGCGGTCTCGGCCCGCGACCTCGACGAGCTTGCCGCCAGCGACGGCCGCGTGGTGCCGGTGTCGGGGCGGATCGTGGCGACCGAGGCCGGGGCGCCGGCGCAGCCCACGCTCCTGCTGTCCGGCAACCTCGGCTACCGACCGACGGTCCGCGCCGCGCTCTGGTTCGCCGCCGAGGTGTGGCCCCGGGTCGCGTCCTCCCTGCCGCAGGTGCGATGGGTGCTGGCCGGCGCGCGCCCGGCGGCGGCGGTGCGGCGCCTCGGCCGACTCCCCGGGATCGAGGTCCACGCCGACGTCGACGACCTCGGCCCGTACCTCGCCGCGGCGACGATCGCAATCGCTCCGATGGCGAGCGGCTCCGGGGTGCCCATGAAGGTCCTCGAGGCGTGGGCCGCGGGGTTGCCCGTGGTGGCCCACCCGTGGTCGGCAGCCGGCCTGCCCGCCGACGCGCGCGACGCGCTGGCTGTCGCCGATGGTGCCGACGAGTGGCATCGCACCGTCACCCGGCTGGTGACAGACCCGTCGGCGGCCGCCGGGCTCGCCGAGCGCGGCCGCGAGCTGTGGCGTCGCAGCTACCATCCGGAGCGGGTTGACGAAGCGCTGCGCGCGGCCCTCGCGGCGGCGATCTGAGGGCGGCGACGAGGGGCCGGCAGGCGACACCTCGTCGCCTCGAGGGGACGGCGAGCACGCGCTGGGATTGGGCCGGTCCGGAAACGACTGGCACCCATCGTGCGTATCGATCCTGTGGCGGATCCGGTTGGGGTCCGCAGCGGTCGGCGGGCAGTGGTACGGTGAGGCCGGGGAACGCCCGGGATTGCCGGGCGGGCCGCAGCGGGTTGCAGGGTGTGGAGTCGCTCAACGACATGGAGGTGTGATGGTGGCACAGCTTCGTGAAGTCAACCCGCGCGCCGCGACCGCCTGCCTCGTGGCGGTTGTGTGCGCCGTGATGGTGGTGCCGCCGGCGATCTCACAGGAGGAATCGACCGGCGCCCCGCCGGCGTCCACCCCGGTGTTCACCGAGGAGGTGGAGGTCAACGTCGTCAACATCTACGTCACCGTGGTCGACCGCAAGGGCGCCCCGGTCAAGGGGTTGTCGGCGGCCGACTTCCGCATCGAGGAGGGCGGCGAGCCGATGGAGATCACGAACTTCTCCGCCATCGGCACGGTCGAGGTCGGGATCGCGGGCGAGACGCCCGCCGCCGGACCCGAACCCGCGGGCGCCGCTGCCGCGCCGGCTGCACAGGCGTTGCCGGTGTCCCAGGTCGCGGTCGTCTTCGACCACACCGGGCTCGAGAAACGGCAGCGCGGGCGCGTACTCAAGGCGCTCGTTCCGTGGGCGGGCAGCGCGACTGCCAACGGCGGCCGGGTCATGGTCGCGGTGCTCGAGCCGGAGCTCAAGATCCTGCAGCCGCTCACTGCCGACCCGTCGCTCGTGATCTCGGCGCTGGAGGAGGTCAACCAGCGGCCGACCCAGGGCGACATGATCAAGAGCAGCAAGCGGCTGCTGGTGAGGGACATCCAGGCGGCCCAGTCGGTCTCCATGGACCTCCAGCCGATGCAGCCGCCGGTGACGACCGGGGGTGGAGGTGGCGGCGGCACTGGCGGGGGAACCCAGCCAACCCAGGGAAACAACCCGTGGACCCAGGCCAAGCCGGTGGTCGGGGGCATGGGGGAGCAGCAGGCGAGGACCTACCTCAACCAGATCGAGACCCTGCGCCACCAGGAGTGGTCGCGCGTGGGCCAGACCTTGGTCGGCATGGATCGGCTGATCCGAGGCATGACCGGGCTGCCGGGCCGCAAGGACGTGCTCTGGGTGACCGAGGACCTGATGATCCACCCCGGCATCGACCTCTACCAGGTCTTCTTCACCAAGTTCAGCAACCTCTCGCAGAAGATGACCATCGTGCAGCCCGAGCTGTGGGCCACCGAACGGGAGCTGCTCGACGAGTTCCGGTACATCGCCGACGTCTCCCAGATTGCCGGCACCGTGCTCCACGTGGTCGACGCCTCGGACCGGGATCGCGAGGCGGCGAACACCGGCTCCGCCGGCGCCGATCCCGACACTCAGTGGGTGACGGACCAGAGCGGGCGGGGCGCGACCGCGGGCTACGACTTCGGCGCCATGCGGAGCCTGGAGGAGGGCAGCGCCTTCCTGGCGCAGGCGACCGGCGGCTCGATGTTCGGGAGCAGCCGGAACTTCGATGAGTACTTCGAAGCGCTCGACCAGCAGCTCGACTCCTACTACTTCATCGGCTACCGCCGCCCCGGCCCGGCCGACGGCAAGGTCCACGACTACTCGGTCCGGCTGACGCGCGACGACCTCCAGGTTCGGACCCACGAGCGCGTCCCGAACCCGACCGTCGACCAGCGCCTCGCGGACATTGCGGTGTCCAGGCTCATGATCAACGAGGGCCCGAACCCGCTCGATCTCGAGGTTTCGCTGGGGCAGACCGAGCCGGCCGAGGGTGATCGCTACGTCCAGGAGATCCGTCTCGCGATCCCGGCCCGCAACCTGCTGCTCGCGGAGGAGGGCACCGACCAGGTCGGCCTGCTGGCGGTTGCGGTCGTCGCGGCCGACGCCGGCGGGATCCCGCTGCCGGCGAGGCTGATCCAGCTGACGATCCGGCTGCCGGCCGACCGGGTGACCGAGAGCACGGTGGCGATGGCGCGGCTGCGTCTGCTGGTCGAGAAGGCGTCGAGCCAGGTCGCGGTCGCGGTGCGCGACCAGCGGTCGGGGACCGAGGCCTCGGCCCTCGTCGAGACCGGGGCCTGACCGGGAGCGGGCGCGCGCGGTCCGACAGTGACGGCGGCCTGAAGAGGCCGGCAGGAAAGGTGCGGTGACGTGGTCACGTTCTTGACCCTACTGGTCGGCCTGGTGGCGGGGGTGCACAGCCTCGAGGTCGCCGTCTCCGAACCGGCGACACGGGTCGAGCTGCGCCTCAACGGGCGTGCCGTCGCCGAGGCGTCGGCGCCTCCCTGGGTGCTGCAGTGCGACTTCGGGCGCGAGCTGCATCCCGCTCTGGTCGAGGTTGTCGCCTTCGATGCCTCAGGCCGCGAGCTCGGCCGCGACGCCCAGCGCGTCAACCTGCCGGAGAGCCGCGCCCAGGCGGTCATCGTACCCGTGCTCGACGACACCGGCCGCACCGTGGCGGCCCGGCTGGCGTGGACCAGCGCCGAGTTCGGCCGGCCGCGCTCGATCACAGCCGTCCTCGACGGGCGGACCGTCACGGTAGACGGCTCTCACCGGGTTGACCTGTCCGCCGCCGCCGACGGCGAGCTCCATGTGCTCGCCGTCGACTTCGATTTCTCGCCCGAGCTGACCCTGAAGCGGCAGCTCGCCTTCGGCAAGGGCTTCAGCGGCGGCGCTTCGTCGGAGCTCTACGGCATTGCCGGTGCTCGTCGATGGCTCGGCCGAGCTGCCGCCCACCGAGCAGCTCGCGGGGTGGTTCACCGGTGGCGGCGACCCGCTGCGAGTGACCGCGGTGGAGCGGGAGCGGGGCCTGCTGGTCATCGTGCGCGACCCGGGCGCGGAGGAGCTGCTCCTCGAGCTCCGCAGCCAGCGCAAGCGGATGGCCCGCGACGCGCGGCGGTCAGGCTCCGGCCTCGCGCTTGACCGGCTCGGCGACGACGTCGAGATCCGCGTGCTGGTTGCGGAGCCGGTCCAGCCTCGCGACCGCGACCGCGCCACCTTGCTGTTCCCGTACAGCAAGCGGGGCCTGCCCGGGGACGAGGGGATTGTGGAGGCCGCCGTCGCCCCCAGCAACGAGCGCTTGCTCGGCACGGGGCTGATGCTGTCGGACGCGGTCGCCGTGGCCGGTCTGCGGGCAGCTGAAGGCAACCACCGGCGCGCCGTCCTGCTCATGCTGGGGCCGCAGCGCGAGGACGTGTCCCGCTTCCCTCCCGACGTGGTGCGCCGCTTTCTCGCCGAGCTCCACGTCCCGCTCGTGGTGTGGGACCTCTCGGGACCCGGTGCCTTGGCTCCGGCCTCGTGGCGGCCGGATGACGCTATCGACGGCTTCGAGGACCTTGCCGCCGCTGCCGGCCAGCTGCGCACGCTGCTCGACCGGCAGCGCATCGTGTGGCTGTCCGGGCGCCACCTGCCGCAGCTCCTCGGGCTCGGTCCCGCGGCGAGTGGGATCGAGATCGCACGGTAGGGCGGGCGTCGCGCCCGCAGGAGCGGGCGGGAACGGGAACGGGCCCGCGCGGCGCGGCGCCGCCGTCAGGACGGGCCGCGACGAGAGCGGGCGGGAGACTGGCACTGTCGGGAGGTGAACCCGGTCACGGCACAACGGTGACCTGAGCGGCCCCGTCGCGTAGAATGACCCGAGGAGCGCACGCGGTGATCGTCACCATCAACCCCGACGAGCCCGAGCAGTGGCTGATCGGCCAGGTCACGAACGTGCTCCGCAAGGGCGGTGTGGTGGTCATGCCGACCGACACGGTGTACGGCCTGACCTGCTGCATCGACCGGCCCGAGGCGATTCAGCGCGTGTACGCCCTCAAGAAGATGGACCCGAAGAAGCCGCTCGCCTTGCTGGTGGCCGACATGGCGACGGTCGGCCGCTACGCGCGCGGGGTCTCGACGCCGGCCTTTCGGGTGATGCGGCGGGTGCTTCCCGGACCGTACACCTTCATCTTCGAGGCGAGCGCCGAGGTCCCGAAGATCATGCTCCGCAAGCGGCGCACGATCGGGATCAGAATGCCGGACCACCCGGTGACCCGCCTGCTGCTCGGCGGGCTCGACCAGCCGCTCCTGAGCACCTCGATCCGCAACCCGGACGACGACTTCGTGAACGATCCGCTCGAGATCGACGCCACCTACGGCGACCGCATCGACGTCGTCATCGACTGTGGACCCCTCCTGCCCATCCCGTCCACCGTCGTCGACCTGAGCTCGGGCGTCCCGGTGCTGGTGCGCGAGGGCAAGGGAGACGTCGACGCGCTCGAGATGTTCGAGTGACGGCGCGAGGCCGCAGTCCCCTGACGTGACCGATCCATCATGGGCGGTGCTGGGAGTTCGCACCGCATTGGCCTTTTCGGTGGACGGGATGCGCGCAGCGCATCCTTCTCGGCGCGCGTGGGGCGAAGGCCAGTCGGGCACCGCGACGCATCACGCACACCCGGAGGCGTACGACCCGCGTGCGCCGAGGGGCCTATGCCCAGACGCTCCTCGCGCTCGAACGCCCCTGGTATGATCGGCCGGCACGGAGGATGCGATGACGCGGGGACCGATTTCGAAGTTCATCGAGCACCACTACCGTCACTTCAACGCAGCGGCGCTGCGGGACGCGGCCGAGGCCTACCGCGCCCACCTCGACGGCGGCGGAGTCATGATGGTCACGCTTGCCGGCGCGATGAGCACCGGCGAGCTCGGGCTCTCGCTCGCCGAGATGATCCGCGCCGGCGCAGTCCACGCGATCACCTCCACGGGCGCCAACCTGGAGGAGGACTTCTTCAACCTGGTCGCGCACGACCACTACGTCCGGCTCCCCAACTACCGCGACCTGACGCCGGCCGACGAGAGCGCGCTGCTCGGAGCGTCACCTCAACCGGGTCACCGACACCTGCATCCCCGAGGAGGAGGCGATGCGCCGCCTCGAGAAGGCGGTGACTCGCCGAGTGGCAGCAGGCCGACCGGGAGGGTGAGAGCCGGCTGCCCCACGAGTTCCTGTTCCGGCTGCTGCGATCCGGGAAGCTGGAGGAGTTCTACCAGATCGATCCCAAGGACAGCTGGGTGGTGGCTGCCTGCGAGCGGGACCTGCCGATCTTCGTTCCCGGCTGGGAGGACTCTACCCTCGGCAACATGTTCGCGGCGGCGTGCTTGCAGGGGAGGGTGCGCCGGCCGCAGACCATGAAGAACGGCATCGAGTACATGATGCGGCTCGCCCAGTGGTACCAGGCGACGGCGCCGAAGCAGCCAATCGGGTTCTTCCAGATCGGCGGCGGCATCGCCGGCGACTTCCCGATCTGCGTGGTGCCGATGATTCACCAGGACATGCAGCTGCCCGACATCCCGGTCTGGTCCTACTTCTGCCAGATCTCCGACTCGACCACCTCCTACGGCTCGTACTCGGGAGCGGTCCCCAACGAGAAGATCACCTGGGGCAAGCTGGAGGAGGACACCCCGAAGTTCATCATCGAGTCGGACGCGACCATCGTCGCGCCGCTGATCTTCGCCTGGGTTCTGGGGTGGTGACAGCTCAGTGCCGAGCTCTCAGCCTCGCTTCCGCTTCCGCTTCCGCTTCCGCGCCCGATTCCGTGCGTCGTCACCGTGCCCGATGAGCGCTTCGAGTTAGCGTTCGGAAGCGGGCGCGGGCGCGGAAGCGGGCGGCCAAAGCACACCAGCGGGATCGTCCCCTCGGGCGCGGAAGCGGAGGCGGGCGGCCAACGCACACCACCGGAAGATCCCCTCGGGCGCGGAAGCGGAAGCGGGCGCGGAAGCGGGATGGGAATGCGCTCCGAACACCGGGAGCGCCGCACTGCGGCGCGTGTACAATGGCCGCCGGTCGCAGGGCACGGAAGGAGGACGCCATGAGCGAGAGCGGTCTCAGCAGCATCGGGGTCATCGGCATCGGCGTGATGGGCAACGGTATCGCCCAGGTCACGGCGCAGAGCGGGTTCTCGACGATCGTGATGGACGTCAACGAGGAGCTCCTCAAGAAGGGCGTCGAGAACATCGGCCGCAGCCTCGACCGGCTGGTCAGCGCTTACGAGAAGTCAGGCGGGGAGAAGGGAATCACGGCCGAGGCCAAGGCGCAGGCCGTCGCCCGGCTGTCCACCACGACCACCCTCGAAGGCCTGCTCGGCTGCGACCTGATCATCGAGGCGGTGCCCGAGCGGCCCGAGCTCAAGGAGGAGATCAACCGGAAGCTCGCCGGCGTCGGCTACGACAAGATCCTGGTCAGCAACACCTCCGGCATCAGCATCACCCGCCTCGGCGCCGCCTACGGCAAGCCTGACCGTTTCATGGGCATGCACTTCATGAACCCGGTGCCGATCCAGCAAGGGGTCGAGATCATCCGCGGCCTGGCGACCTCCGACGCGACCTACGCCACGGTGGTGGCGCTGTGCCGCGACCTCGGCAAGATCGAAATCCCGGCGGAGGACAAGGCCGGCTTCGCGATCAACCGGATGTTCGTGCCCTTCGTCAACGAGGCGATCCGGGTCGTCGAGGAAGGCATCGCCTCGGTCGACGACGTCGACAAGTGCACCTACTGCCTCGGCCACAAGATGGGTCCGCTGATGACCGCCGACTTCGTCGGGCTCGACACCATGCTGTTCATCTGCAAGGTGCTCGAGGACGAGCTCGGCAGCTTCTACAAGCCGAGCCCGCTGCTGCGGCGGCTCGTCGAGTCGGGTCAGCTCGGCGCCAAGACCGGGCGGGGCTTCTACACCTGGGAGAAGTTCAAGGCCGCCGGCGTCAATCCGGACGTGGCACGATACCGGATCAAGTAGGGTCTGGGGTTGGGGGGTGGCAGGGCCCCCGCCCGCTTCCGCGCCCGCTTCCGTATCCGTCTCCGTGCCCGTCTCCGATGCGATCGCCCCGACATCGAGCGGTTCGTGGGGCACGCGCCACCGCGCCATCACCCGCCGAAGGTTGGTGGGGCGCTGTCTCGCCAGGCCGGGATGCGGTGGAGCTCGGCGAGCCAGCGGGTGACGTTCGCGAACTCCGCCACCGGCAACGCCGCGGGGCCGGCGTAGGAGAAGTTGCCGGCCACCGCCAGGTCGGCCAGCGAGAGCCCGTCGCCAACGAGGAAGCTGCGACTGTCGAGGTGGCCATCGAGCACCGCGGCGAGCCGCCGGAACGAGCCGATGGCCTCCTTGACCCGCTGCTCGTCGGCCTCGCCGAGGCCGAGCATCGGCTTGAGCACCCGCTGGAAGAAGGGGACTCCTGCCGCGTACATCAGTTGACCCTGCTCCCAGAACATCCACTTGAGCACATCGATCCGTCGCGCGTCGGCCGGCCACAGCTCGCTGCCGGTAGACTCGGCCAGGTGAATGATGATGGCGTTGGACTCCCAAATCGCGTGGTCCCCGTCGACCAGGACGGGCACCTTCCCGTTGGGATTGATCGCCAAGAAGGCAGGCTGGAGCTGCTCGCCCCGGGGGAGGTCCACGAGGTGGCGCTCGACGTCGACTCCGAGCAGATCCACCACGGCCGTGACCTTGCGGCAGTTGGGTGAGCCGGGATGATAGTAGTAGCGCATGGCTTGGGCTCCTCAGGACGCTCGCCTCAACGGTCGACGCGCTGGCTGCCGTGACGCGGACCCGCGTCGTCGCGAATGGGCGGACGTCTGTCCGACTATCATGGACCATTGGGGGCGGTCTGTCACCCGGGCCCGGCGTCGGCACTGTCCGAGGGAAGTCGACGCTGCGGCTGTATGCCCGAGACCGCCCCACAAAAAGGACCGGGCTCGCGTTGCCGCGAGCCCGAGTCGATGAGATTGCTTTTCAGTAATTACTCGACGGAGAAGCCAAGCAGCTCGACCGGGACGTCCGCACCCCAGCCGCCCTGGCCGTTGGGCACGAAGACGATGTTCTGCTGGTCGAGGTCGATCGGAGGCGGCGTGCCGATGAACAGCTCGTACACGGTCGGCTCGGCGCCGGTGTTGAAGGGCAGCGTGGCCGTGAAGTCGGTCGAGCCAGGATCGGCCACCCCGCCGCCCGGGCTGAGGCCGATCAGGGTGTTGTCGTTGAAGCCGGTGAGGTCCCAGCCGTTGAAGCCCATGATCACGGTGCCGTCGTCGACGAGCTGGATCTGAACGGTGATCGGCAGGCCGTTGTCGAAGAGCACGTCGTCCCAGGTGATGACCACCCGCTCGCTCTCCGGGTCGGCGTCGTCGTTGAAGAAGTTCAAGTAGACGGCGCCGCCGGCGCTCGGGTTGTGGTCCGCCCAGAAGGCCGCGATCCGCGGGTACTCGGCCACCAGCACGGCTGGATCGCCCGAGCAGCAGTCCGCGCCGTTGTCGGTGCCGATGCTGATGAAGCCGTTGCTCGACACGAAGAGCTCCTGCGCGCCCGAGTAGGTGACGCCGACAAACGGGAACGTGAAGTTGAGCGACGCGAAGGTCTGCCCGATTGTCGAGTCGTCTGTCAAGTTGAGATTCGTTCCGAAGCTCGGCTCCCAGATCGGGGGAGCCGCAACTGCGTGAGGTGCAATCAGGACGCCTGCTACCACCGCGGCGATCGCCAACCACTTTGTCTGACTCGAGCGCATCCATCCTCCTCGCGGTGCCGCGTGTGGCCCCCAGGGTTCCCCGCAGGGCCTGGGAGCTGTCGTTTCGACGGGCACCTGCTCCTGACTCAGGGTCGGATGGAAGGCCAACCGTGTCAAGCGATGCCGGTCACGCGTCGCGTGGTTCCCGCCTCGACGAGCCCTGGCTGCATGGCACCACGAGAGTCGGCCGCGGTCGGCGCCGGCTCAGCTCGGACTTTCAGCGTCGGGAGTCGTTTCGAGGACGACGGTCAGCCAGACAATCTCCGCTCCGGCGCGCTTCTTCATGCCAGCGTGGTCCGCCGCCGGGCGGGCCGCCCATGGATGGACCCCCTCCACCCGGTCCTCCCATTCCACCCATGCCGCCCCGGGCGCCGCCACCGCCCCCTGGAGGAGCTCCGCCGCCGCCAGGCATCTCCGACGGGAGACTCTCCGTCGCTTCGGCCTCGGCCTCGGTAAGGCCGCCGATCTCGATGCCGAGCGCGATCCTCCGGACTGAAGACGGGGCTGGGATGCGACCTTGCCTCCGACGTCGGCGATCGGGATTCTGAGCTCGTAGCAGAACCCGTTTTCGGTGGCGGCCGAGGCAGCGGCCGGTTCGGCGTCGGATGTCCTGGAAATGGGCTCCTTGACCCCGAAGCGGATCCTGGTCAGCTCGTCGGGATGAGCGCGGCCCTGCACCGGCCCGGGCGGGCGCGGCGGCCGGCGGCGGTCCTCCTGGGAGTGATCGGGCGGACTTCCCTGCGATGGCCCGGGCGCCTCCTCGAATGATCTCTCAATCTGAGAGGAGCCTCCATAGCGCAGGCCGTAGGCTTCGTCCTTGTTCTTGGTCTTGCCTTCCGAGTTCACCCACAGGATCACTCCGCGGGCGAGCAGCTCGCGCGCGAGCCGGTCGTCGGCAAAGCGGTACATCAGGTAGAGGTTGTCCTGGTCGTGAGTCACCGCGAGCGCTGCGAAGGCTCTCCTCCAGGTACACCACCGGGATGCCCTCCCAGTCGGCCGGGTGCCCATCGAGGGTGATCGGCCGGGACGAGGGTTGGCTGTCGATCGTGGTGGCCGCGTCGGCCGGTGGCGTCGCTGCCGGCAGCAGCGCGAGCCAGATGAGTGACAGGAGCGTGCTCTTCCTCATAGCCGTGGTCCTTTGGCTGCAGCCTCGTCAGTTCGGTGTGTCGCGAAGCTCCCAGGGTGGCTGATCCGGTGCCTTGCCGGGGGCGCAAGAGGGGCGGGCGGCCGCGTCGCAGCCGCCCGCCAGAGAGAGGGGGAGGAAGCCTAGTTAGAGTATCGGCCGCGGCCTGCCGGCGGTCCGCCGCGGTGGCCGCGCTCGGGTCGCAGGGCGCGCAGCTCCTCGAGCCGCTGCTGCTGCTCGGTCGTGAGCACGTTGTGGATGCGCGACATGGTGCGCGCGCCGGCTACCATCAGCTCGACGTGGGTCTGCGACTGCGACTGGGCGAAGGCGCGCACCGCGGCCTCGTCAAAGGTCCCGGGTTGCTGGTTCGCGCGAAACGCCTGGTGGGCGTCGCGCAGCTGGTCCCGCATCGTCTCGATCGCCGGCAGCTCCTCGTCGAGGATGGCCTCGATTTGGGCTTGCTGCTCGTCGCTCAGGTCGAGGACGACGGCCAGCTCCGGCAGCATCTCCTCGAAGCGGTGGAAGCCCGGGCCCGCCGAAACCGTCAGGGCCGCCCATGCCGGGGGGACCACCGTAGCCCTGCGCGAGAGCGGCTCCTGGAACCGCCATCGCCGCCGTTGCCAGTGTCGTGATCAGGATCCTGCGTGCTGTCATCTCTCACCTCCGTGTGATCGCCGCGCGGGCGGCGTCGTCGTTCGCCGGGTGGAACGTCGCCACCGCCTTCGATGTTGACTCCCTTTTCGCGAGGAAACGCGAAGACAGTGCAAAGAAGGGTAAAGCCGATCCTGCCCGGCGATCGCCTGGGGTAGGATCGTGGCGTGGGCCGGGTGCTGATCATCGACGACGACATCGAGCTCTGCGAGCTGCTCGCCGAGTACCTCGGCGGCGAGGGCTTCGCCGTGGATGCGGTGCACGACGGCGCCTCGGGAGCGGCGCGGGCGCTCGACGGCGAACACGAGCTCGTGGTGCTCGACGTCATGCTCCCGAAGCTGAACGGGTTCGATGTTCTGCGCCGTATCCGCGAGTCGTCGGCGGTGCCGGTGGTCATGCTGACCGCCCGGGGCGAGGAGGTCGACCGCATCGTCGGCCTCGAGATCGGCGCCGACGACTACCTGCCCAAGCCCTTCAACCCGCGCGAGCTCGCCGCCAGGATGCGGGCGGTGCTGCGCCGCGCCGCGACCGGTGCCGACGACGGCGCCGACGACAGCTCGTCGAGGTGGCCGACGTGCGGCTCGACCCGGGGACGCGGTCCGCGTTCGCGCTCCGGCGAGCCGATCGACCTGACCGGCATCGAGTTCGAGCTGCTCGCGGTCCTGCTGCGCGGCGCCGGCCGGGTGGTCAGCCGCGACGAGCTGTCGCGGACGGCGCTCGGGCGCCGCACCAGCTCCTTCGACCGCAGCCTCGACGTCCACCTGTCCAACCTGCGGCGCAAGCTCGGCCCGCTGCCGGACGGCGGCGAGCGGATCAAGACCGTGCGGGGCGTCGGCTATCAGTATGTCAAGTAGGGATCAGGGGTGTAGGGGATAGGGAGCCGTGAGATCGCTGTTCCTGCGGATCTTCCTCTGGGTCTGGGCCGCCATGCTGGCGGTGGTGGTGGTGCTCATCGTGACCTCGCCGCTGTGGACCCGGTCACGCCCCGGCGTCGAGCGCTGGCAGCGCGGCGCGGCCCGTATGCTGGAGCAGCGTCTGGAGGAGGCCGCGGCCGTGGTCGAGCGCGGCGACGACCCCGCGGCGACCAGCGACCGGCCGCGCCGCGGCGCCACCCGGCCCGCCGATGCGGGTTCTGGTGCTCGACGGCAGCGGGGCCGACGTGGCCGGACGCCGCGGTCGACCGCTCGGTGCGCGAGCTCGCACAGCGGGCTCTCGCCACCGGCGAGGAGGCCCTCGAGAGGTCGGGGACCGAGCACCTGCTCGCCCGGCCGGTGACCGCAGCCGACGGGCAGCCGCGCGTCGTGGTCGTGGCCCTGCGGCACCCGCCGAGCGCCGTCGACCTGCTCGACCCGCGCATCGTGCTGCCGAGGCTCGCGATCGTGACCCTGGTGGTCGGCCTCTTCTGTTTCGTGCTCGCGCGCCACCTCAGCGCGCCCTTCGGCGCCCTGCGCACCGCGGCGCAGCGGCTGGCGGCGGGCGACCTGTCGGCCCGCGTCGGCGCAGCACGTGGCGCGCCGCCGCGACGAGATCGGCGAGCTCGCCCGCGACTTCGACGCCATGGCCGAGCGCCTCGAGCAGCTCGTGGGCGCGCAGCGGCGGCTGCTCCGGGATGTCTCGCACGAGCTCCGCTCGCCGCTCGCGCGGCTCGAGGTCGCCCTCGAGCTGGCCCGGCAGCGCGGCGGCGGCGGTCCGGCTGAGGCGCTCGAGCGCATCGAGCCGCGAGTCGCGACGGCTCGACGAGCTGGTCGGCCAGCTGCTGTCGCTGGCCCGGCTGGAGTCCCGAGCCGTGGAGCCGGACCGCGAGAACATCGACCTCGGCCGGCTGCTCGGCGAGGTGGTGGCCGACGCCCGCTTCGAGGCGCGAGACGAGCGGCCGGACGGTAGCGCTCGTGGTCGGTCAACCGGCGACGGTTGCCGGAGCGGCGGCACTGCTGCGCAGCGCGCTCGAGAACGTCGTCCGCAACGCGGTCGCTCATGCCCCTGTGGGGACCGGCGTCGACGTCGTGCTCGCCGTCACCGCGGCGGCCGGGAACGGCGGGGCGGCGGTGATCACGGTCCGCGACCGCGGCCCCGGCGTGCCCGAGGCGGAGCTCGATCGCGTGTTCGAGCCCTTCCACCGCGTCTCCGAGGCCCGGGAGCGCGAGTCCGGCGGCGTCGGGCTCGGCCTCGCGATCACCCGGCGGGCGGTCGAGTGGCACGGCGGCAGCGTCGCCGCGTCAAACCACCCGGAAGGTGGCCTCGAGGTTTCGATCCGCCTCCCGCTCTCCTGAGTCTGAGCACCCCCCGAACCGCGGAGACCGCGGAGATCGCAGAGACCATGGCGGAGAGAGTCTTCTGACCGTGCTCCGCGTCCTCTGCGCCCTCCGCGGTTCAATGGATGAGCAGCCGACTCGACGGATGTGGCAGGCCGCGGGCCGAGTGGGGAGGCGTTGAATCCGCTCCGATCAACGTGTCGGCCGAGCGGGCGGGCACGGGCGCGGAAGCGGGCGCGGAAGCGGGTCGACTGTGGGCGTTCCTAGATGACGATGTTCACCAGGCGGCCGGCGACAACGATGACCCGTTTCGGTGAGCGCCCCTCGAGGAGCTTGGCGACGCGCTCCGACGACAGGGCGAGCCGCTCGAGGGTGGCGTTGTCCGCGTCCTTTGCCAGCAGGAGCTCGTCCCGCTTCTTGCCGTTGACCTGGATGACGATCGGCACCATGTCGTCGAGGCACAGCGCCTCGTCGTGCGACCGGCCAGCCGGCGTGCGCGATGAGCTCGGCGGCGCCCAGGCGCTGCCAGAGCTCCTCGCCGATGTGCGGCGCGAAGGGCGCGAGCACGCGCAGGAAGGCGGTCGCCGACTCGCGCGGCAGGGTGGCGCTTGCGGTCGCCTCGTTGACGAAGATCATCATCTGCGCGATCGCCGTGTTGAACCGCAGCGCCTCGATGTCCTCGGTGACCTTCTTGATCGTCTTGTGCAGCGCCCGCTCGAGCTCCGGCTCCGTCCGGCCGGGGCGTCGGTCAGCTTGAGGTTGAGCTCGCCGCTCCGTCGTCGACGACCAGCCGCCAGACCCGCTGCAGGAAGCGGTAGACGCCCTCGACGCCCTTCGTCTGCCACGGCTTCTGGCCTCGAGCGGGCCCATGAACATCTCGTAGAGCCGCAGCGCGTCGGCGCCGTAGTCGGTCGACGACGTCGTCGGGGTTGACGACGTTGCGCTGCGACTTGGACATCTTCTCGACCTGCGAGCTGAGCTCCTCGCCGGTCGCGGCCGCCAGCACCCGCCCGTCCTCGCGCTCCTCGACCTCGCTCGGGTGGTAGTACTTGCCGCGCGCGTCGCGGTACGCGTACGCGAGGATCATGCCCTGGTTGACCAGCCGCTGGAACGGCTCGCGGTGTGCGACGAGGCCGCAGTCGAAGAGCACCTTGTGCCAGAAGCGGGCGTAGAGCAGGTGCAGCACGGCGTGCTCGGCGCCGCCGACGTAGAGGTCGACCGGCATCCAGTAGCGCTCGACCTCGCCGGGTCGACCACGCCTCGCTGTTCGTTGCGCGGGTCGAGGAAGCGCAGGTAGTACCAGCACGAGCCGGCCCACTGCGGCATGGTGTTGGTCTCGCGCGGTCGCGCCGCGGCCGTCGGGCAGGGTCAGTCGCACCCAGTCCGTCGCCGGCGCGGGCGAGCGGCGGCTCGCCCGTCGCCGGTGCGGCTTGTAGTCGTCGATCGCGCGGCAGGCGCGACCGGCAGCTCAGTCGTCGGGCAGCGGCACGACCGTCGCCGTCGTCCGGCGTGGACGATCGGGAACGGCTCGCCCCAGTAGCGCTGGCGGGAGAACAGCCAGTCGCGCAGCTTGTAGTTGCACCGTGCGCCGCGCCGAGCTGCCGCGTCCTCGAGCCAGTCGGTGATCCGCGCGCTTGGCCTCGGCGGTCGCCGAGGCCGTCGAGGAAGCCGAGCTGTTGATCGCCGGCGCCGTCGCCGACGTAGGCCTCGCCGTCGACGTCCGGCCGGCGGCTCGACGACCTGCGGACGATCGGCAGGTCGAACTTCGCGGCGAACTCGAAGTCGCGCTCGTCGTGGCCGGGCACGGCCATGATGGCGCCGGTGCCGTAGCTGATGAGCACGTAGTCGGCGATCCAGATCGGGATGCGCTCGCCGTTGACCGGATTGACGGCGTAGCGCGCCGGTGAAGACGCCGGTCTTCTCCTTGGCCAGCGTCGGTGCGCTCGAGGTCGCTCTTGCGGGCCGGCCTCCGCGACGTAGGCGTCGCACCGGCGTCGCGCTGCGCCGGCGGTGGTGATGGTCGTCGACCAGCGGGTGCTCGGGCGCGAGCACCATGTAGGTCGCGCCGAACAGCGTGTCGGGCCGGGTGGTGAAGACGCGTGAAGCTGCTCGTCGCGGCCGTCGACGGCGGAAGTCGACCTCGGCGCCTTCGGTGCGGCCGATCCAGTTCCGCTGCATCTCCTTGAGCGCTCTCGGGCCAGTCGAGCCCGTCGAGGTCGTCGAGCAGGCGCTCGGCGTAGGCGGTGATGCGCAGCATCCACTGCCGCATCGGCCGGCGCTCGACCGGGAAGCCGCCGCTCTCGCCGTAGCTGCCGTCCTTGACCTCCTCGTTGGCCAGCACCGTGCCGAGCGCCGGGCACCAGTTGACCGGCACCTCGGCCACGTAGGCGAGGCCGCGCTCGTAGAGCTTGAGGAAGATCCACTGCGTCCAGCGGAAGTAGTCCGGGTCGGTGGTGTCGACCTCGCGGTCCCAGTCGTAGCTGAAGCCGAGGCGCTTGATCTGGCGCCGGAAGGTGGCGATGTTCGCGCGCGGTGATCTCGGCGGGTGCTGGCCGGTCTCGATGGCGTGCTGCTCGGCGGGCAGGCCGAAGGCGTCCCAGCCCATCGGGTGCAGCACGTTGAAGCCCCGCATCCGCTTGTAGCGGGCGACGATGTCGGTGGCGGTGTAGCCCTCCGGGTGGCCGACGTGCAGGCCGGCGCCGGAGGGGTAGGGGAACATGTCGAGGACGTAGAACTTGGGGCGGGCCGCGAGCTCGGCGGGCAGGCTTGGCGTCCGGAAGGTCTTCCGCTCCCGCCACACCTGCTGCCACTTGGGCTCGATGGTGGCGGGGTCGTAGCTGTGGTCCGTCATCGCTCTGCTCCTCGGGCCGCGCCGGACCGGCCGGCGGGTTCCGGGTATTCTACGCAGCTGCTACCCGAGCCGCCAGCCCGGACGGCCATCGATTCCGGCCGCGGTTCCTGTGGCATAATCGGGCGCCCCGTGACAGGAGGTCGCCATGTCGACAGCGGACCCGGGCACGGGGGCGGGCTGAACAGGAGGCGCCATGAACGATGCAGCCGGGCTCAGGAACTACGGCAAGGCGCTCGAGGACTCCTTCTTCGAGCGCGAAAACCAGAAGCTGCTCGCCAAGCTGCGCGAGCAGGGGGCGCGGGACAGGAAGCGCGCCACGCTGCGGGAAGCGCTGAAGATCGACGACGAGGATGTGCTCGACCACCTCGTCGCGCTCGACGTGTCGCCGGAGGCGATCGTGGCGTTCAGCCTGGTGCCGCTGGTCGAGGTGGCGTGGGCGGATGGCCAGATCCAGCCCGACGAGCGCAAGGCCATCCTTCGCGCCGCCGACGAGCGCGGCGTCTCGGCCTCTCCCATCAGCCGCCAGCTGCTCGAAAACTGGCTGAACCGGCGCCCGCCGGCAACCCTGCTCGAGGTGTGGCGGCACTACTCGAAGGCGCTGCTCAAGGAGCTGGATCCGAATGACTGCCGGATGATGAGGGAGCGCGTCATCGGTTCGGCGCGCGCCATCGCGGAGGCCGCCGGCGGGTTCCTCGGCCTCGGCTCGATCTCGACGGCTGAGAAGGCGGCGTTGCTGGACCTCGAGCAGATCTTCATCGAGTGATGTGAGATTGCGTCTTACTTGACGGACGGATCCCGACCCGCGTAGGCTCGAGAGGTCGGCGAGACGCGCGGATGGCCAACCTCACACGGCTCAGCTTCTCCATCGAGCGGTCGCTCGAGACCAAGCTCGAGGACTTGGTGCGGCGGGCGGGTTACGGCAATCGCTCGGAGTACATCCGCGACCTGATCCGGGACCGCCTGGTCGAGCAGGAGTGGAGCGGCGGCGACGAGGCGGTGGGCACAATCACCCTCGTGTACGACCACCACGCGCGCGGGGTCGCGGAGAAGCTGACCGAGCTCCAGCACCACCATCACGACGTGGTGCTCGCGGCGACTCATGTTCACCTCGACGAGAAGCTGTGCGCCGAGGTGGTCATCTGCAGGGGCCAGCCCGCGGCGATCCGGGCCATCGCCGACCGGTTGCGCCAGCAGAAGGGGGTGCTGCACGGCACCCTGTCGATGAGCTCGACCGGGGCGCGGCTGGTCGGGTGACGTGACGCTGCCATCGTGCAGGCGCCAAGCTGAGAGCGAGCACGAAAGCACTCACCACGAAGACGCGAAGACACGAAGCAGATCAACTGAGCGCGATCACGCAAGCCCCGGCCGCTGGACGATGGCGGCGGTTGTTCGGGGATTGTCGATCGTGGAGTGCCGTTGACGACAAGCGGAAGTCGAGTCGCATCACGGATCATCCGGTCCGACGCACGCCCTTCAAAGGCCCCCTTTGTGTCCTTGTGACTTTGTGGTGGGTCGAGCCCGGGCGCGGAAGCGGGCGCGGAAGCGGACGCTGCACCCCTCGCCCCAACCCCGAACCCCCAACTCCTCTTCGAGTAGAATCCACGCCGGGAGGCCACGATGTCCGGAATTGCACTGGTCTCGGTGTCGGACAAGACCGCTCTCGACGAGCTGGGTCGCGCGCTCGAGCGGCTCGGCTGGACCGTCCTGTCGACCGGCGGTACGGCCGGAGTGCTTCGCGACGCCGGCTGCAAGGTCACCGAGGTTGCCGATCACACGGGCTTCCCGCAGATCCTTGACGGACGGGTCAAGACGCTGCACCCGAGGATCTTCGGCGGCATCCTGGCGGCCCCGACCGATGCCCACCGCGCCGAGCTCGCGCGCCATCAGATCCCGGAGGTGGATCTGGTCGTGGTGAACCTGTATCCCTTCCGGCAGACCGCGGCACGGGAGGGCGCGACCCTCGCCGAGGTCGTCGAACAGATCGATATCGGCGGCCCGAGCCTGCTCCGGGCAGCCGCCAAGAACTACGCGCGGGTCGCGGTGGTCGTCGATCCGGCGGACTACTCGCTCGTGATCGGCGAGATCGCCAACGGCGGCGTCAGCGACGCCACCAGGTGGCGGCTGGCGGTCAAGGCGTTCCGCCACACAGCGGCCTACGATGCGGCCATCGCCGCCGCGCTCCCCCGTTTCGAGGACGCCGGCAGGCCATCCTACGGTGCCGCCGTCGCGGCCGAGCTGCTGGCGGCCGATGAGGAGCTGCTCCGATACGGCGAGAACCCCCACCAACTCGGGATCCTGGCGCGCCGGCTGCCGCCGCGGGGACTGGCGGGAGCCCGCCAGATCCAGGGCAAGGCGATGTCCTACAACAACCTCGGAGACGCCACCGGCGCGTGGCGGCTGGTCTGGGATCTGCCCGGCCCGGGCGTGGTGATCGTCAAGCACGCGAACCCCTGCGGTGTGGGCCTCGACGACTCGATGGCCGGCGCGCTGCTGAAGGCGCGGGCGACCGATCCGGTCTCGGCCTTCGGCGGCGTGATTGCGGCCAACCGCCCGGTGACCAGGGATTTCGCCGAGGCGGTGGTCGAGGAGTTCGCGGAGCTCGTCGTTGCCCCCGGCTACCTTGATGACGCGGAGGAAATCTTCAGCCGCAAGAAGAACTTGCGGGTGCTCGAGGCGGCGCCGCCAGACCCCTTCGAGCTCGTGGTGCGCACCATCGACGGCGGGTACCTGCTGCAGGACCCGGACCACGGCTTCGACGGCGAAGAGCGCGAGGTGGCGACCAGGCGGGTCCCGGACGTGGCGCAGCGGCGCGCGCTGGAGCTGGCCTGGCGGGTGGTCAAGCACTGCAGCTCCAACGCCATCGTGGTAGGTGGCCAGGATCGCACCCTCGGCGTCGGCGCCGGTCAAATGAGCCGGGTCGACGCGGCCAAGATCGCGGTCGCGAAGGCGCGCGAGATGGGGCTCGACCTCGCCGGTTCCGTCGCCGCGTCGGATGCCTTCTTCCCGTTTCCCGACGGCGTCGAGGCCCTTCGCGATGCCGGCATCGAGGCGATCATCCAGCCGGGCGGCTCGATCCGCGACCGAGAGGTGATCGAGGCGTGCGACCGGCTCGGCGTCGCCATGCTGTTGACCCGCCGCCGTCACTTCAGGCACTGAGCCCTCCGCCCGACCAGGGGCTAGCGGATAGCGGATAGCGGATAGCGAATGGCGGACACGCCGGTTCCAGTTCCCATTCGCGATGGATGCGCGCTCGCCCCTCGCCCGCTTCCGCTTCCGCGTCCGCTTCCGTGTCCGACCGGGGGCTGGGGGACGTGGAGAATGATGAGTCCCCTTCCCCCGCCCGCATCCGCTTCCGCGTGCGGATGGCCATCACGGGGCCGCGCGGGTTCGGGGAATCGTTCGACTCGCGGCGCGGCTGAGTCTTCGGCTTCGCCGCGACGCGTCGCCGCGTGCTCGGGATGACACAAGATCGATGCCGGGAAACGTTGTCGGGCGCGGAGCCGGGCGCGGAAGCGGAAGCGGGCAGGGAGACGCAGGCGGGCGCGTCCGCTGTCTCGCCGCCCCCGTGCTAGGATTGGGCGTCGAGGAACGGAGGGGGAGATGCAGGAGGGATCCCGCGGGGCAGTTGTGCTCCGGTATCGTGACGGTCACGCTCTGCGATGCGAGCTGACCAAGGAGTTCACCCCGACCGACCGGCTGGTGGAGGCCACCACAGAAGACGGCGACCGGGTGAACGTCGAGATCGACGACCTGAAGGCGATCTTCTTTCTCAAGGAGCAGGCCCGGCGCGACGCCGAGATGCACCTCGGCCGGCCTTCGGACGAGGGCCGGGGCGGGGCCGTGGCAACGGTCGAGTTCTTCGACGGCGAGGTCATCCGGGGGAGGATGGAGTCGTACTCGGTGGCTGACAGCGGCTTCTACCTCTTCCCGATCTCGGTGGACAGCAACAACCGGCGCATCTTCGTCGTGGCGAGAGCGCTGCGAACGCTGTCGATCGACGGCTGAGCGGTGACCGCACGGATCCGCCGCCGCACGGGCCCCGCCGCCGTCGTGGCGACGGCGATCGTCGTTCTCGCGGTGGCGCGCCCGGCGGCGACTCAGGACGGGCCGATCGCCCTCCTCGAGGCGCTCGCCGGGGCTCTCCGTGAGCGGCCGGTGTGGACCGCCACCTACCACCAGGAGTTCGTGCCTGCCGGTATGACAGCCGGGGAGAAGGTCGACGGCGAGGTCTGGGTGGCGTGGCCGGACCGGGCGCACTTCCGCTCGGGTCACCCCACGGTGCGCCTCATGGGGCTCGACGGCCGGCGGGTGCGGCTCGTCGATCTCGACCTGCCGAGCTGCGAGGACCACCAACTGGACGACGACGAGTGGGCGCGGATCCCGCTCGCCGCCGTGCTCGACCCGCAGTCGGCGGTCGACCGCTTCACCGTGCTCGCGATCGGTGACCGCGGCGTCGCTCTCGAGCCGCGGCGGCCGGGCGGAGTGGCGCGCGTCGAGGTGTTCATGCGCCCCGACAGCCTGCCGCTCGAGGTGGTAGTGGTCGATCCCCAGGGCGCGACCAATCGCCTCGAGTTCGGCGCCTGGACGCCGATCGAGCATCCCCCCGAGGGCGGCTGGCTGCCGGCGGCTCCCGCGGGCGTGCAGTGCAGCGGCGGCGCTGCCGGCGCCGGCCAGGCCGTCGACGATAGCCGTGGTAGACTGCGCCGATGACGTCGGCCGTTGTCCGATCGCTTCGGCAGGCCCAGCAGGTGCGCGAGGTCTTCGGGCCGATCGCCGACCGGCTGGCGGCAGTCGAGGAGTTCATCGCCAGGGAGTTTGAGGCGGCGCAGCCGCTGGTCGCCGAGGTGGCGGGATATGTCCTGTCGAGCGGCGGCAAGCGTATCCGGCCGGCGCTCGTCCTGCTCATCAGCCGGATGCTGGGCGCCAAGGGCGAGCGGGATATCCGCTACGGGGCGGTCGTCGAGTTCATCCACAGCGCGACCCTGATTCACGACGACATCATCGATGAGTCGGACTTGCGCCGGGGCAAGCCCACCGCCAACCAGCGCTGGGGAAACCAGGTCACGGTGCTGGTCGGCGACTGGCTGTACACGCGCAGCATGTCGCTCTGCCTCGAGTTCGGTGACGTCGAGATTATGCGGCTCCTGACGGCGGCGACGCTCCAGATGACCGAGGGCGAGATCATGGCGGATCGGGTGCGCTGGCGCCCCGATCTCGACGAGGATCAGTACCTCGACATCACCCGCCGCAAAACGGCGGAGCTCTTCGCCGCGGCCTGTGCGCTGCCCGCGCTCTTCCAGCCGGCCACCCTCCATCTCACCGAGCCGCTCGCCGACTTCGGACGCGACCTCGGCCTGTGCTTCCAGCTTGTCGACGACCTGCTCGACTTCACCGCGACCCAATCCAGGCTCGGCAAACCGGTGCTCGCCGATCTCCGCGAGGGCCGGGTGACGCTGCCGATCATCCTCTTGCTGACCCGCCTCGACCGTGCCCGGCGAACGCGCTTCGAGCAGGTGGTGACCAGCGGGAGCTTCGATGCGTTCTCGGAGAAGGAAGTGCTGGAGCTGGTGCGGACCTCTGGGGTTCTCGAGGAGGTCCAGCGCCGCGCGACCGCCCATGCCGAGCGTGCCAAGGACCGGCTACGCGCGTTTCCTGCGGGCCCGGAGAGGGACGCCCTGTTGGGGGCGGCGACCTTGCTCGTCACCCGCGAGATGTAGGGCTTGGGGGATAGGGGATAGGGCCCACCCGCCCGAGCCCGCTTCCCCGCCCGCTTCCGCTTCCGCGCCCGTCTCCGCCCTGGTCCTTGCATCCGCGGCACGGGATCAGTGACGGGAGACCACCACGAAGGCACAAAGACACCAACAGAAGCTCTAGATGTTGTCCCTTGGTTTCGAGCCCGCGAGCCGAGCCGCCTGACGCCCCATGCGGCCATGAGGTTCCACTCAGAATCTCCCTTCGCGTCTTCGTGGTCTTCCGGCTACCGCGTCCCCGTGCCCGCTCTGGTCACGGCGTAGTCCGCAGGACGAAGCCGGATTCGCTTCCCCGCCCGCTTCCGCTTCCGCGCCCGAGGAGCCTGCCCTGAGCGAGCGGCGCCGCGGCACCGCGAGTCGAAGGGTGCCCGTTTCCACGCCCGGTTCCGCGTCCGCCTCCGTTCTGATCGCCTCGAATGCCGTAGGCAATCAACGGCTATCGGCGACTGATTGCGCGGAGTTTGCTCGGATTCGTAGCTGAAATCTGGAGTGGATCAGCCCCAGGCGCTCAGCAGTCGGTTGAGCGATGCGTGCGCCCTCTGCGCATGCGGATGCGCAAGATCGTGTCCGCAGAGCGTGATGACCTTTCGATAGCATTCCACGGCGGAAAGATCATCTTCGTGACAGTGGTGACGAAGGAATCCCTTCATGAGCCATGCTTCGGTATGACGAGGATCTACGTCGAGAATCCGATCGAGAAAAATCTCGGCGACGTGCCATCGTTCCTCGGAGATTGCGCGGGCGACGTGACGCCGGTACACGCGAATCATCGAGTCGTCGCGAGTGGTCTCGTCAACTGGGTGCGGCTTGAGGAAACTGACCGAGAGCATGTTTGTCACGAGAAAGATGACGACATTTCTCAGGGATGTCAAGGGATGATCGCAAGAATTTTCGGAATTTTCCGCAGAAATGCGAAGGAGAGATGAATCGGGATTTGATCGCGAGTGGGGCCCGCGCGGGTGCTGAGCGCGGTGCGAGTGTGGGTCGAGAGCGCCTCCAGCCCGTCTCCTAGCCCGGATTGTTTATGGGGTTTTCGTCGCCAGGGCGGCGAGTTGCCACAACAACGGCCACGTCAGGAGCGCGCACAGGGGCCTATGCCCTACACGCTCCTGGGGGCAGGGTATGATGTCGCCATGAGCCCGCTCCCGGACTCCCGGCGCTTCGTCCACCTCCACGTGCACACCCACTTCTCGTTGCTCGACGCGACGATCCGGATCGCGGAGCTGACCAAGCAGGTGGCCGGCCTTGGGATGCCGGCGGTAGCCGTGACCGACCACGGCAACCTGTTCGGCGCCTTTCAGTTCCACGGCTCGGCGCTGGCTGCGGGCGTGCGCCCGGTCATCGGCTGCGAGGTGTACGTCGCCCCGGGCGACCATCGCGACCGCTCCCCGGGGGTCGGGCGCCGCCGCGCCTACGACCATCTCGTACTGCTGGCCGAGAGCGACCGTGGCTATCAGAACCTGGTGCGCCTGGTGAGCGCCGGCTACCTGGAGGGCTTCTACCACAAGCCCCGGATCTCGAAGGCGCTCCTCGCCGAGCACTGCGAGGGGCTGATCGGCCTGTCGGCCTGCCTTTCCGGCGAGCTTGCCCGCCACCTGCTGTCGCGCGATCCCAGCGCGGCGCGGCGGGCCGCCGACCAGTACCGCGAGATCCTCGGCGCGGATGACTTCTTCCTCGAGATCCAGGATCACGGCATGGCCGACGAGGCGCTCGTCCGGGCCGGCATGGCGGAGCTGTCGCGGGCGACGGGCATTCCGCTCGTAGCGACCAATGACTGCCACTTCCACCGCCGCGAGGACACCTTCGCCCACCGGGTGCTGCTTGGCATCGGTCAGAACCGGACTCTCGAGGATCTGGACTATCCCTATAACTCGGAGTTCTACCTCAAGTCAGCGGATGAAATGTACGAGCTTTTCTCCGAGTATCCCGGGGCGTGCGAGATCACGGCCGAGATCGCCTCCAGGTGCCATGTACTGTTCGACAAGGAGACTCTGCACCTGCCGCGATACCCGGTTCCGGAGGGGCATACCCTGGAGAGTTTCCTGACCGAAACGGCGAGCCTCGGCCTCGAGCAGAGGCTTCAGAAAAAGGGATCCAGACGGGCTGCCGATGATATCTACCGGGCGCGCTTGAGCCAGGAGCTTTCGATCATCAGCAAGATGGGTTTCCCAGGCTATTTTCTGGTGGTCTGGGACTTCATCCGCTACGCGAGAGAGCGAGGTATTCCGGTAGGTCCTGGCCGTGGATCGGCGGCCGGATCGGTCGCCTCGTATGCTCTCGGAATCACCGATGTTGACCCACTGGAGTACGACCTGCTTTTCGAGCGATTCCTGAATCCCGACCGGATTTCGATGCCTGATATTGACATCGATTTCTGCCAGCGGCGGCGGGACGAGGTCATCGAGTACGTGCGCGAGCGCTTCGGCCAGGACTCGGTCTCGCAGATCGCCACCTTCAACATCCTCAAGGCGCGCTCGGCGGTGCGGGATGTCGGGCGGGTGATGGGGATGCCGTTCGCTGACGTCGATCGGATCGCGAAGCTGATCCCCGAGGACTTCAACATCACGGTCGCGCAGGCGGTCACCGACTCGCCGGAGATGAAGGAGCTGGTCGACGGGGACGACGACGTCCGCCAGCTCGTCGAGACCGCGTCTCGGCTGGAGGGCCTGGCGAGGCACTGCGGGGTGCACGCGGCCGGGGTCGTCATCGCGCCCGAGCAGCTCGTCAACCTGGTGCCGCTGATCAAGACCTCGAACGGCGAGGTCTGCACCCAGTTCGACAAGGACGACGTCGAGGCGCTCGGCCTGCTGAAGATGGACTTCCTCGGTCTGCGGACCCTGACCGTGATCGCGGACGCGCTCGAGTCGATCCACGCCACCGCTGCTCCCGATCTCGACCTCGCGTCGATCCCGTTCGACGACCCCGCGGTGTACGAGCTGTTCTCGGCGGGCGACACCGACGGCATCTTCCAGTTCGAGTCGTCGGGCATGAAGGAGGTGCTGCGCAAGGTGCAGCCGCGCGCCTTCCTGGATCTCGCGGCCCTCAACGCGCTCTACCGCCCGGGGCCGATGCAGTTCATCGACGACTACTCCGATCGCAAGCACGGCCGCAAGGCCATGACCTACATCTTCCCGGAGCTCGAGCGGATCCTCGGCGAGACCTACGGGATCATCGTCTACCAGGAGCAGGTGATGCGGATCGCGGTCGAGATCGCGGGCTTCTCGATGGCGAAGGCGGACACGCTGCGCAAGGCGATGGGCAAGAAGATCCAGGACATGATCGACCGCGAGGGCGAGAACTTCATCCGCGGCGCCGTGGACCACGGCTTCCCCAGGGACAAGGTGCGCCAGCTGTGGGACCAGATCGTCCCCTTTGCCAAGTACGGTTTCAACAAGTCCCACTCCGTGGCCTACGCGCAGGTGGCCTACATGACCGCCTACCTCAAGGTCCACTACCCGGCCCACTTCATGGCGGCGATGCTGACCTCCGAGGTCGCCAACACCGACAAGCTCCACCAGTACCTCGGCCGCTGCCGCCAGATGCATCTCGAGATCCTGCCGCCGGACATCAACGCCTCCTCGTCCCACTTCACCGTCGAGGGCGGCGGCATCCGCTTCGGCCTGAGCGCCATCAAGGGGGTCGGCGACGCGGCCGTGGAGCCGATCCTGGTGGCGCGCACGCGCCGCGGCCGCTTCGAGTCGATCGCCGACTGCCTGCGCTCGCTTCCGGCGCGGGCCGTCAATCACAAGGTCATGGAGGGACTGGTCAAGGCGGGCTGCTTCGACGGCTTCGGGGTGCCGCGTGCCCCCCTCCTGGAGCACCTGTCGGAGCTGATGGAGCTGGCCGCCCGGGAGCGCGAGCAGAGCGAGCTCGGGCAGGGCTTCCTGTTCGATGACCTGCGCTCCGACAGCTTCGAGACGGGTCTCAGGAAGGAGGCGGAGGGCGACCGTGCCGAGCGCCTGGGCTGGGAGCGGGACGTGCTCGGCTTCTTCCTCTCCGGCCACCCGCTCGACGCCTACTCCGATCAGCTCCGGCGCTTTGCCGACTGCTCGATTGCCGAGCTGCCGCGGCGCCTCGAGTCCGGCTCGGAACGGGCCACCGTCGCGGGCCTGGTGAGCGGCCTCAAGGTGATCCCGATCAAACGGGAGGGGCCCAACCACGGTCGCCGCATGGGGGTCTGGGAGCTCGAGGACGCGACCGGCAGCGTCCGCGTGGTGGCCTTCCCGGATGCCTTCGAACGTGCCGAGCGGGCGCTGGTCGACGGCAGCCCGGTGCTCGTCGTGGCCTCGATCAAGGGCGAGGGCGACCACGTGGAGCTCTCCGCCGAGGAGGTGAGCTCCCTGGACGGGCTGGCCGAGAAGCGCGCCTCCGCGCTGCGCGTGGTCGTCGACCTCGACGAGGCCGACGAGGCGTCGCTCGAGGAGCTGCGGGAGTTCCTGCTCGACCACCCGGGCGAGCTGTCGGTGCGCTTCGAGCTCCTTCGCCGCGGCCGCTACCGCGCCCGCCTGGTGCCGCCGCCCGCGCTCACCGTGGACGGCTCCCCGGAGACCCGGAACGCGCTCCAGGCGAGGCTCGGCAGGGGCTGGTGCGAGTTCGAGTACGACACGCCGGTCCGCAACGGTGGCACTCGATCACGTCCGGCGCCGGCGCCGCCCCGGGTCGACGAGGCAGACGGCGATCCGCTCGGGGTCGTGAACTGACGAACTCGTGTCGGGTACCTCACCCGTCTCCGTGCCCGCTTCCGCTTCCGCGCCCGACGTGCAGCTTTCGACTCGCGAGCCATCGGAAGCGGGTGCGGATGCGGGCACGGGCGCGGATCCGGCTCCGCCTCTGGCTTTGCCGTGACGCGAGCGGGCACGGGCGAGGGCCCTATCACATATCACCTATCACGTATCACTGGTTCGGAAGCGGGCGCGGAAGCGGAAGCGGGCTCGGGGACGAGATCTCTAGATCCTCGCCTTCAACACCTTGTACTCGCCCGCCAGCCAGCGGGGGAGGTCGCTCAGGCGGTGGCGCGAGAAGCGGCTGCCGGTGGGGCCGCCGGCGAGCGCGGTGTGGGCCTCGTCGCGGCCGAGGTCGGTCACCATCCGCCACGATGGGGCGAAGGTGGTGTGCCGGTCGTGGGAGGTGAAGATCCCGCCCTGGACCACTGTCGCGCGGTTGCCGGCGAGCTCGATCGGCCCTCGGTCGAAGCCGAGCCAGCGCGGCAGCTTCCCGCCGAAGAAGATGTCGGTCAGCATCACCCGCCGGGTCGCTCCCCAGCGCGGGACTGCCGCGACGTCGATGCCGGCGAGCGACTGCTCGAGGACCTGCCGGAGCACCGCCTCGCGCCCTGCAGCGCCGAACCAGCGCGGGTCGCCGCCGAGGATCGCGTTGTCGAAGAGGTGGTAGTAGTCGGTCAGGACGGTGGTCTCCTCGACGATCGCCCGCCAGGCCTCGGCGCCGAACAGCCCGCCGCCGAAGACCCGGGCGAGCAGCGCGTGGTAGACCATCTCGAAGACCGTGGCGCCGCGCGAGTCGAGATCGTAGCGGCAGTCCCAGCGCCGCAGCAGCTCGGCCGCCGGGGAGGCGGGGAGGAGCGGGCCGAGAAGCGCCATGAAGCGCTCCGCGTGGAGCGAGTAGACGTCGTTCTGTAGGCGCTTCAGGTCGTCGAGGGTCGCCCGCTCGGTGGCGGCGAGCACCGCGCAGATGCGGTCGTGGCGGTAGCTGCCCATCGGCAGGTTGACGGCGAGCGGTCCGCCGGGCGGGTTGAGCTCGTGGTTGGCGGTGGCGAGGAAGCCTTCGGCCGGGTTCGAGATCGCGAGCAGCCGGGCGGGGTCCACCCAGCCGCGCCAGTGCGTGGACGGGTCGGCGCCGGAAACCGGGTGGAGGCCGGAGTGCGCGCGCTCGGGCAGCCTGCCTGACTGCTGGTAGCCGATGCTGCCGTCGCGGTCGGCGACGAGCCAGTTGCACGAGATCGTGATCGTGCGCAGCAGCTGCTGCGCCTCGGCGACCGTCCGGGCGAGCGGCATTCGCACGATCGCATCGAGGCTCGGCGCGGCGCCGGCGCGCTGGGCCGACCACGCCCGGGTCAGGTAGAGCCCGTCCTCGAGCTCGGGACGCAGGGGGTCGGCCTCGAGGACGCCGAGTGAGTTCTCGCGGATCGTCACCACGACCGGCTCGGCGCCTTTGCGCCGGACCTCCTCCTGGCGAGCCGCGAGCGGCACCCAGCGCTCGCCCCGGCGCACCGCGGAGCCGCGCACCTCGTCGACGAAGAAGTCGACCATGTCCATGAAGCCGTAGGTGAAGCCGAAGGCGATCCGCGAGGTGCGTCCCATGACCAGTCCCGGGACCCCCGGCATCGTGATGCCGATGCGGTAGTCGTCACGGGTGTGGAGCACGGTCTCGTACCACAGCGCCGGCAGCCGGTTGATCTCCATGTGCGGGTCGCTCGCGAGCAGGGCGCTGCCGCTCGCGCTGCGGCTGGCCGCCACCGCCCAGTTGTTGCTGGCCGAGGCCCGCGCGGCCGCCGTCGCGAAGCGGACCGCGGGCGGCAGCAGCGGCGCGACCCAGCGCAGCTGCCGGAGCTGCTCGACGGTGGCGTCATCGAGGCCGTCGAGGTGGGGGCTGACGAGGCGGCGCAGGGCGTCGACCGCCACGCCCCCGCGGAGCGCCTGGACGATCAGCTTCTCGAAGTCGACCTGGGTCTGGGCGAGGCCGACGTAGGTCATGATCTTGATCGTCAGCAGGACGTCGGCGAGCCGCCACGGCTCGGGGCGGTGGCCGACGAGCAGGAGCTCGAATGGCCGGCGGCGCCTGGTCAGGACCTCGTTGACCCCGGCGGCGTAGGCCTCCGCGACGCGGCGCGCCTGGTCGCTCACCAGCTCCTCGTCGGCGACGACGTCGCGAGCGAAGCCCATGTCGCGGGCCCACACGTCGATGCCGACGGTCTCCTCGGTGCTCTGGAGGCACTCGGCGAGCCGCCCCTGGCCGACCAGCCGCAGCAGCACCATCTGAACCAGGCGATCCCGGGCGTGCGCCCAGCCCAGACCGGCGGCAAGCGCCAGGTCGTCGTCGGCCCACAGCTGCATCACGCCTTCGGGCGTTCGGCAGGCGTCAATCTGGAACTCGCCGATGCGAACCGCGCGGCGCCTGCTGCTGACCTTCATGCTGACCCCCGCGGGATGATGGCCCGGTGCCGAAGCATAGCAGCCGCAGCGCGCCGTGGCGGCCGTCGACCGTCGAGTCAGAAACACGGGGTCGATTCGAAACGTTACACTGATCACCACGCGGAGCTCCGCCGCACTGCTCACCACCGGAGGTCTGGGCATGAAGCCGACCGTGCTGGGTCTTCTGATTGCACTCGCCGGGTTGCCGGCGCTCGCTGACGACGCGCCGCTGCGGCTCGGTGATCGACGGCCGCTCCCGGTCGTCGATTCCTCGGCGGCCGCCTTTGCCAGGCTGGATGGGCCGGTGGCGGCGATCGCGTCTGCCACCGACCCGCTCGGCGAGGCGCGGCGGACCGGCTTCCGGGTGCGCGACGCGAAGGTCCAGCTCGAGGTGATCGCGTCGCCGGACGAGATGGCCGGGCTCGCGGACTGGCTCGAGGCCGGGGGCGCCGAGGAGCTGAGCTGGTCCGGCGATCTGCTCGAGGCCCACCTGCCGGTCGCGCTGCTGCCGGCGCTAGATCGCCATCCGGCCGTCGGCTGGGTCCGGCGCCCGGTGGTCGCGGTGCTGCCCGAGCCCTGGCTCGAGGTCACCCAATCGTCGCCCAAGATCGCCGTGATCTCGGAAGGGCTGGCGGCCACCAACGTGCTCGAGTGGCACGGCGACGGCTTCACCGGCAACGGCGTCAAGGCCGGCGTCATCGACATCGAGATGTACGGCTGGGAGAGCCTGCTCGGGACCGAGCTGCCGCCGGCCGACCGGGTCCACTACCAGTCCTTCGGCAGCGGCGCGAGCTCGCCCGGCGAGGTGCACGGCACCGCGGTCGCCGAGATCGTCCACGACATGGCGCCCGGCGCTGAGCTCTACCTCGCCGAGATCGGCGGCACCACCTCCAACTTCACGAGTGCGGTGCAGTGGATGATCAGCTCGGGCGTGCGGGTGGTCGCGATGTCGATCACCTACTTCGGAATCGGGCCCGGCGACGGCACCGGTTATTTCCAGAACCAGATCGCCAACTTCGTCGCGAGCTCCAATGGCGCGTGGGCGCACTCGGCCGGCAACTACCGCGACTCGCACTGGCAAGGGCAGTCGGCTGACGCCGACGGCAACGGCTGGGTGGAGCTCGACGGCGACAGCGAGGTGCAGCGCTTCGCGTCGTCCTCGAGCGCGGGCGACTCCGTCCGCGTCTCGCTGCAGTGGAACGACTGGAGCGCCGTTAACCAGGACTACAGCCTCCACCTCTTCAAGGTCGACGGCGCCGAGCCGGTCGAGGTCGCCTCGACCGACAGCTTCCAGACCGGCCAGGGCGGGCAGGCGCCGACCGAGTTTCTCGACGTCACGGTCAGCGAGGCCGGGCGCTACGGCGTCGGCATCTACCGCAAGAGCGTGAGCGCAACGAACGACATGGAGCTCTTCTCGCTCGACGTGCCGGTCTCGGGATCGGTCATCGAGGGCTCGATCACCACCCCCGGCGACGCCACCGCGGCGATGGCGACCGCCGCGATGGCGGTCGGCAGCCAGGCCGTGCGCACCTACAGCTCGGCAGGCCCGGCCAACGGATCCGGCGGCTCCCTCGACGGCGGCGCGATCAAGCCGAACATCGCGGCCTACGACGGGGTCTCGACCGCATCCTACGGCGGCCAGGCCTTCGGCACCTCCTTCGCCTGCCCGCACGTGGCCGGCGCCGCCGCGGTGGTGATGTCGGCCCAGCCGTCGTGGTCGGGCGCCCAGGTTCGCACCTTCCTCGAGGCGGCGGCGATCGACAAGGGCGTGGTCGGGATGGACACCGACTTCGGCTGGGGCCGCCTCAACCTCGGCCCGTCGCCGCTCGCGAGCTGCAGCTTCACGCTCGACCAGGCCTCGCTCGAGTTCGGGGTGGGCTCGGACAGCGCGATCGTCAACGTCGACACCCAAGATGGGTGCTTCTGGTCGGCGGAGAGCCAGTCGACCTGGCTGCGCACGCCGATCGACAACGACACCGGGCCGGGCCGGGTGATCGTCCTCGTCGAGGCGAATCCGGGGCCGACCCGCACCGGCAGCCTGCTGATCGCCGGCATCACGGTGCCAGTCACCCAGGCAGGGAACGACTGCAGCTACACGGTCGAGCCGCTGTCGTTCCGGCTCAGCGGCGACGGCGGGGCCGAGGAGCTCGAGGTGACGGCCCCGGACGGCTGCGCGTGGACCGCGGCCTCGCAGGAGGACTGGATCGTGGTGACGGGTGGGGCGAGCGGATCCGGCAGCGGGACCGTGGCCTTCGCGGTCTATCGCGAACACGTTGACCTGGCCGGCGTCCCCGCGCACCGGCACCCTGCTGGTGGCCGGGCAGACGGTGGTGGTCGACCAGATGGCCTATGGGATCCGCTACATGGTGGCCGGCATCGCCGAGACCGCTGGCAGCGCCGGCACCCGCTGGAAGTCGAGCCTGGCGCTCGCCAACCCGAGGTCCGAAGCCGTCGAGGCGACCCTGACCTACCGGCACGAGGACGGCACCGACACCGCCGAGCTCACAATCGACGGCTGGCACATCGTCGAGTTCGACAACGTGGCGGTTGGGCTCTTCGGCCGCCCCGACTCGGCGGGCGTGGTCGACGTCCAGGCGAGCGACGAGCTCGTGGTCTCGGCCCGGACCTACAATGACTCACCGGCCGGGACCTTCGGCCAGTACCTGCCGGGAGTGTACTGGGGACTTCTCGCTGGTGAGGAGGGCGTGTTGTCGCAGCTCGCGAGCAACGACGCCTTCCGCACCAACATCGGCTTCGTCAATCTCGGCGGCTACCCGGCGCAGGTGAGGATCCGGCTCTTCGACGGCAGCGGCGCCGCCCGGGGCTCGGAGCTCGTCGAGACCGTGCCGGCCGGCCGCTGGCTCCAGGTCAACCGGGTGTTCCAGGAGGCCGCTGCCGGCACCTGCCAGGGCTGCTATGCCCTGATCGACGTCGTCAGCGACGGCGAGGCCTGGATCTGGGCCTACGCGTCGGTGGTCGACAACGGCTCCGGCGACCCGACCACGATCCCGCTTGCGATCCTCTACGACAACGCGCCGGATGCCGATGTGCTGGTGGCCGGGATCGCCGACATCGCCGGCGCCGAGGGCACCCGCTGGGCCTCGAACCTCGCGGTCCTCAACCTGTCGGGGGCCGAGCTCCAGGGCACGGCCGAGTACCGTTACGGCGGCGGCAGCGCGCAGACCGACTTCACGCTCGCCGACGGCGAGCTTATCGAGTGGGAGAACGTCGCCGTCCTGCTCGGCGCGCCGGACTCCTCCGGCGCGGTGGCGATCGTCGCCGACGGCCCGGCCGTGGTCACCGCCCGCACCTTCAACAACGCACCCGAGGGCACCTTCGGCCAGTTCCTGCCCGGCGTGGGGGCGAGCTCCGCCACCGGTCCCCCTCAGGGCCTGACCGGCAGCCTGTACCAGATCAAGAGCACCGACGCCTTCCGGACCAACGTCGGCTTCACCAACTTCAGCGACGCGCCGTGCGACGTCGTCGTCACCCTGCACGGCGGCGACGGCGGGGAGCTCGGGAGCCCGGTGAGCGTCACCGGCATCCCGGCCGGCCGCTGGAGGCAGGTCAACCGGATCTTCCAGGCGGCCGGCGTCGGCCGAGTGCCCGATCGGCTACGCCGTGGTCAGGCCGGTGACGCCCGGCTGCCTGGTCTGGGCCTACGCCTCGGTGGTCGACAACGGCTCCGGGGACCCGACCACGATCCCGATGGTCGTGGACTAAGGGCGATGGCGTCGGCGCATCACGGAGGAGACATGGCAGAGCAGGTCGGCACCCATCGCATCCTGAGGGCGCTCGTCGAGGGTCGGCCGCAGTGGCTCATGGTCCGGGACGGCGAGGCCTTCCTGCTGCCCGAGGGGCCGTACGGCGCCAACCTGCTGCTCGGCCGTCGGGTCGGCGCGGTCGACGAGCTGCGGCTGCTCGCGCCGGCCGTGCCGACCAAGATCATCGGCATCGGCCGCAACTACGTGGCCCACGCCGCCGAGCACGGGGTCGAGGTGCCGAAGGAGCCGCTGCTGTTCTTGAAGCCGCCGTCGAGCGTGCTCGACCCGGGCGGCGTGATCGTGTCGCCCGCGCTGTCCCAGCGCGTCGAGTACGAGGGCGAGCTGGCCGTGGTCATCGGCCGCCGGTGCAAGGCGTCGCCGAGGCCGAGGCGTGGGCGTGCGTGCTCGGCATCACCTGCGGCATCGACGTCACCGCCCGCGACATCCAGCGCGCCGACCCGCAGTGGACGCGCGGCAAGGGCTTCGACACCTTCTGCCCGCTCGGGCCGTGGATCGCGGCCGGGCTGAGCGAGGCGCAGGCCGCGGCGCTGCGCCTCGAAACCCGGGTCAACGGTGAGCTCCGGCAGCAGGTCTCGACCGCCGAGATGGTGTTCCCGCCGGCGCGGCTCATCGCCTACATCACCCAGGTGATGACCCTCGAGCCGGGCGACGTGATCCTGACCGGGACCCCCGAGGGGGTCGGCCGGCTGGTCGCGGGAGACTCGATCGAGCTCGAGATCGAGGGCGTCGGCGTGCTGCGCAACACGGTGGAGTAAGGCGTATGGCGGGAAGCCCGCTCGACCGATGGACGGGCGCGTGTGCGTCATCACCGGGGCGACCTCCGGCATCGGCCGCGCCGCCGTCGTACGAGCTCGCGGCGCTCGGCGCGCGGCTGGTGATCGTGGCGCGCGACCCCGCGCGCGGCGCGGCGGCGCGGGACGAGATCACGGCGGCGACCGGCAACCGCGAGGTGGCGCTCGAGGTCGCGGACCTCGCGTCGCAGCGGCAGGTCCGGGAGCTCGCCGCGAGGCTGCTGGCCGCCCTGCCCGAGATCCACGTCCTCGTCAACAACGCCGGCCTCACCCTGAGCGAGCGCCGAATCACCGAGGACGGCCTCGAGGAGACCTTCGCCGTCAACCACCTCGCGCCCTTCCTGCTCACCAACCTCGCTGCTCGACCGGCTGCGGGCGAGCGCGCCGGCGCGGGTCGTGACCGTGGCCTCGGCCGCCCACCGCGGCGCCGCCATCCCCTTCGACGACCTCAACGGCGAGCGCGGCTTCTCGGGCTGGCTCGCCTACAGCTGGACCAAGCTCGCCAACATCCTGTTCACCGTCGAGCTCGCGCGGCGGCTCGAAGGCTCGGGGGTGACCGCCACCTGCCTGCACCCGGGCGTGGTCGCGACCGGCTTCGCGCGCGAGGGGCCGCTCCTGATCCGGGAGTTCCAGCGCTGGGTCGGCCGCCTGCTCCTGCTCGACCCGAAGCGGGGAGCGGACACGCTGGTGTGGCTGGCCTCGTCGCCCGAGGTCGCCGGGGCCTCCGGCGGCTACTACGCCAAGCGGCAGCTGCAGACGCCGTCGCGGGCGGCGCGCGACACGGCGGCGGCGCGCCGGCTGTGGGAGGTCAGCGCGCGACTGACCGGCCTTGCTTGACAAGCCTCGCGCGCTCCCCTACAACCTTCCGTTGCGGTCCGGATCTCGCAGGACCGACGGACCACATCTCAAATGGAGGGACTCGATGAACGACAAGAAGGCCGACCTGGCAGGACCGGGCGTCAGCACCTACGAGGAGGTCGACGAAGATCCTCCCGACCGACTACCAGCCGCTCCTCGACCCCGAAGGAGACGCAGAAGGCGCTCTACGCGGTCAAGCACTACATCGAGGACGAACCTGTGCCAAGGAGCTCAACCTCAATCATGGTGCAGGTGCCGCTGATCGTCGACCGGGAGAGCGGCGTCAACGACTACTCGACCGCGACGGCTCGCGCACGCCCGGTCGAGTTCCCGTGCGGCCTCGGCCTCGAGAAGCGGATCAACGCCCAGGTCGTCCAGGCGGCGACCAAGTGGAAGCGGATGGCCCTGAAGCAGTTCGGCTGCAAGGTCGGCGAGGGCATCAACACCGACATGCGCGCCGTGCGCAAGGACTACTTCCTCGACCACGACCACAGCTCCTACGTCGACCAGTGGGACTGGGAGAAGGTCATCACCGCCGAGGACCGCAACCTCGACTTCCTGAAGGACATCGTGCGCAAGATCTGGAAGGTGATCAACGGCGCCGAGACAGCATGGTCCAGGAGCATGTTCCCCGAGCTCAAGACGACCGGCTATCCCGGACCTCCCGGAGGAGCTCGACGTTCATCCACGCCGAGGAGATCCTCGACATGTACCCCGACCTGCCGCGCAAGCAGCGCGAGACCAGGATCCTCCAGGAGTACCCGGCGGTCTTCATCATCGGCATCGGCTGGGTCGCTCAAGGACGGCTACCCGCACGAGATGCGCGCCGCCGACTACGACGACTGGGTCACCGAGACCATCACCGAAGGACGGCCAGCCGATGCACGGCCTCAACGGCGACATCCTGGTCTGGAACCCGGTCACCAAGCGCCGCCACGAGCTGACCTCGATGGGCATCCGCGTCACCAAGGAGACCCTCGACGCAGCAGCTGGAGATCACCGGCCAGATCGGACTTCCTGAAGCTGCCCGTACCACCAGGCGATCCTGAACGACCAGATCCCGCTCTCGCATCGGCGGCGGCATCGGCCAGTCCCGGACCTACATGTACCTGCTGCGCACGGCCCACCTCGGCGAGGTCAGCGTCACCGTGTGGCCGAAGCAGCTCAAGGAGATCTGCGCCAAGAAGAACATCCACGTGCTCGAGTAGGGCCTGGCCCGCGCGACGATCACGCGGCTGGCTCGTAGACCCGGGGCCGCCTGCCGGTGACGGCAGCAACGGCCTCGGTGACTCCGAGGACCACGCAGAACAGCGCCAGCATCCAGCTGCCGACGAAGCCCTCGAGGTGGGGCGCGGTGCCGGAGCGCGCGAACAGGTAGGCGGCGGCGAGGAAGGCGCAGCAGGCCAGCAGGTAGACGAGCTTGCGCCAGTCCCGGCGATAGCCGCGCGCGAAGGCGATCGCCGGCAGCAGCAGCATCTGCCAGTAGTACATATTGGTCACGAACACCACGAAGACGAAGAAGGCTCCCATGCCGAAGGCAAAGACCTCGTCGTCGTGGCGCGAGATGACGAGGACGAGCAGCGCGAGCATCGCGGCGCGCGCCAGCGCGAAGGAGAGGGCGAAGTCGCCGATCTCGACCTCGGGCAGCGAGGCGGCGACCGCGGCCGGCGTCCAGTCGAGGGCGGCCGCCGGCCCCTCGTGGGCGAGCTGGAGGAAGACGTCCCGGAACGAGTAGTTGATGGCGTAGTACTTCTCGAGCAGGTTGAGGTGGATGCGCGCGCCGTACTCGATCCAGATCGAGGGGCCGCCGAGGGCCGCGGCCGACAGCGCGACGATGACGACGAAGCGCGCCGCCGTCCACGCGGCGAGCTCGAGGTGGGCCCGCTCGAGCCGCCGCGCCCGCCACCAGTCGATGGCGTAGCGGGCGCCGAGCGACACGGCGAACAGTGCGCAGAAGGGCTTGCTCGCGATCGCGTAGGCGAGGAAGACGGCCGCCGCCCGATGCCGCTTGAGCTCGAGCAGGCAGGCCGCCGCGCCGAGGGCGACCAGCCAGTCGAGGCGGAGGATGCTGCCGCCGAGGAAGTCGTAGGCGTTGGGCACGAGCAGGGCGATCGACATCGCGATGCACAGGGTTCGCAGGTCGAAGGTCCGCGCGACCGCGACCGCCAGCGCGAGCAGCAGCGCCACATCGACGAAGCCCAGCCAGGACAGGGCTGCGTGCGCTCGCACCGGCGCCGGCGGTGAACAGCCGCGCGAGGACGGCCCACGCCGGCGACCCGGTGTTGCCGTGGTCGCAGATCACGCGCTCGAAGGGCAGCCCGAGCGTGCGGAAGAAGACCACGACCTCGGACCCGAACTCCTGCCAGCGCTCCGGGGTGAAGCGCGACCGCGCGGCCTCGACCGACTCGTTGCTGGCGTGCGCCGGCCGCAGCTCGAAGGTGGTGAGGTCGCGGACGGTGACGCCCTTCGGGACGTGGTAACGGTCCGCCATGGCTGCCACGGTCGCGTCGTAGAGCCCGTCGTAGCGGATCTCGGGCAGGTACTTCGAGCCGAGGAAGAAGTGGTACTGCTCCCACGCGTTGATGAGGCCGCCGTCCCAGCGGAAGCGGCCCAAGTTGAAGTAGGCCAGTGTCGACGCGGCGAGCACGATCGCAAAGGCCACGGCGAAGGCCCGCCGCCGCCAGCCGGCGCCGCGCTCGAGGATGAACGAGGTCAGGAGCAGCGCCGCCAACACGCCGGCAATGGCGATCTTCGCGGTGGCGACGGTGAACGGGCTCACAGGCATGGCACGCCGGCCTGGCGATGGTACCAGGGGCGTCAGCCGGCGAGGGCGACGGCCTCGATCTCGACCAGCGCGCCGAGAGGCAGCGCTGCGGCCTGGACCGCCGAGCGGGCCGGCGGCTCGCTCGGAAAGTAGGTGGCGTAGACCGCGTTCATGGCCTTGAAGTCCTTGATGTCGGCCAGGAAGACCGTGGTCTTGACGACCCGGTCGAGGCCGCTGCCGGCCGCCTCGAGCACCGCGCCGAGGTTGCGCAGCACCTGGTGGGCCTGCTCCTCGACGGTGTGGCCCTCAATCCTGCCGGTCGTTGGATCGATCCCGATCTGGCCGGCGGTGTAGACGAGATCGCCGATCCGGATCGCCTGCGAGTACGGCCCGACCGCCGCGGGCGCGTTGGTGGTGCTGACGATGGTGCGCTGCATGAGGGTCACCTCCTGGCGCTCATGATCGCCCCTCCGGCTCGGGGTCGCAAGCGCGTCGGTGCGGAGCCCCGTCCGGGCACGGGAACGGGAACGGGAGCGGGAATCCGGCTCCGTGCTCCGCACTTCGCCGTGACCAGCGGGAACGGGGACGGGAACGAATGGAAGGCGCAGCGCCCGAGGCTCAGCTCTTCGTCCGGGAGTGCCACGCCGCGAGCACGGCCCGCTCCTTGTCTGGATCGAGCCCGGCCCGCGGCTTGGCGCGCCGCTCCTCGGGCAGCGAGCTCCAGTACGCGAGCGGTGTCGACCGCAGTCGTCGCGAGCGGCCGGAAGCTCAGGCCCGCCTTCTTGGCGCGCGCGATGCTCGAGCTCGAGAAGCCGGCGTACTCGCCGACCGGCGGCACCCAGACCGTCATCTCCCCCCACTCCTCGACCTCGTGCTGCTTGAGGAAGGCGGCGTCCACCCAGGTGAAGGAGAGCTCGCCGCCGGTGGTCGCCCGGATGCCGTACAGCATCTCGGCGATCGACATCGGCGCGGCCGGTCCGACGCCGTTGTAGACGCCGATCGCGCTGTCCTCGACCAGCCGGACGTACCACTCGCCGAGGTCGCGGCAGTCGATGAACTGCACCGGGTCGGTGGGGTTGCCCGGCGCCATCACCTCGCCGCCCCGGTGGATGCGCACCGGCCAGTAGGTGAAGCGGTCCGAGGAGTCGCCGGGCCCCACGATGAGCCCGGGACGGACCACGATGCAGCGCTCGGGGAAGGCCGTCTGGGCGGCCTTCTCGCACGAGCGCCTTGAGCGGCCCGTAGTTGGTTTCCGGTGATGTCGTTGTTGGTCTTGACCTTCGCGACCTCCTCGGCGCTGATCGTGCCGAGCGGGCGCGGTCTCGTCGGCGCCTGGGAGTTGCGGAGTCGGCGTAGGCCGAGATCGAGGAGGTGTAGAGGTAGAGGTCGGCGCTGTCCTTGAGCAGGCCCGCCGACTCCTCGACCCAGCGCGGGATCGACGCCGTGTTGTCGATGACCACGTCCCAGCGCCGGCCCTTCGCCACTTCCGCGGCGAGCGCCGAGATGTCGTCGTTGCGGTCGCCGATGATCCGCTCGAGCGCCGGGAACAGCTCGGTGTTGGTCTTGCCACGGTTGAACAGTGTGAGCTGGTGGCCGCGCGCGACGGCGTAGGCGACCATCGGCGGTCCGATCAGGCCCGTGCCCCCGAGGACGAGGATCTTGAGGGGCCGGCTGGCGCGCCCGACGTCGGCGCCGGCGGCCGCGGGCCGTGACGCCATGGCGACGCCGGCGGCGCCGGCGAGGACGGTGAGCTCGATGAAGTCGCGACGGGTCGTCGGCATGGCCTCTCTCCTTGTCCGGTGGTGCGGCACGGTCGCCGCAGCGGGCTCAGGCGAGTATACGGGAGGGGGGGAGGGGGGTTCCTCCTGGCCCGTCTCCGTGCCCGTGCTCGAGGAGCCTGCCCTGAGCGAGCGGCGCGACAGCGCCGGGAGTCGAAGGGTGCCCGTGCCCGGTTGTGCTTCCGCGGGCAGCCAGGATGGCTACCCCACAACGCCCGTTTCCGCGCCCGCTTCCGAGTTCTTCCCAGGGTGGTCAGGATCGAATTGGAAGCGGAAGCGGAAGGGGAAGCGGGAAGGCAGCCCCCACCCCCCAACCCCTCCTGTCGTACCATGGCTTTCGTCATCAGGAGGAGGGGAGATGCGACGCATCGACGGCAGCGTGGCCTTCATCACCGGCGCCTCGTCAGGTATCGGCGCCGCCCTGGCCGAGGAGTTCGCGCGCCGTGGAGCCGACGTGGTGCTCACCGCGCGGCGCGCGGACCGTCTCGAGGAGGTCGCGCAGCGGGTGCGCAGCCACGGCCGGCGCGCCCTCGCCGTCACCTGCGACGTGACCCGGGATGGCGAGCTCGAGGCGGCGGTCGCACAGGCCCTCGCGACCTTCGGCCGGCTCGACTGGGTGGTGGCCAACGCCGGCTTCGGGGTCGCGGGCGCGATGCACAAGCTGCAGATCGACGACGTCCGCCGGCAGTTCGAGACCAACGTCTTCGGCGTGCTGCGGACCTTCTACGCCACGCGCGAGGCGCTGCTGGCGAGCCGTGGCTGCCTCGCGATCATGGGCAGCGTCTCGGGCGAGTTGGCCTTCCCGAGGTCCGGGCCGTACTCGATGAGCAAGTTCGCGGTGCGCGCCCTCGCCCAGGTGCTTTGGTACGAGCTCGGCCGGCAGGGCGCGGACGTGACCCTCATCGAGCCCGGCTTCGTCGACTCCGAGATCCGGCAGGTCGACAACCGCGGCGTGCACGACCCGCAGCGGCCGGAGACGATGCCGGGGTGGATCCGGGCCCGCCCCGAGCCGATAGCGAGGTCGATGGTGCGCGCGATCGTGCGGCGGCGGCGCAAGGTAGTGCTCACCGGCCACGGCAAGCTCGGGGTGGCGCTGGAGCGCCTCTGCCCGGGCCTGCTGGCCCACGTCGTGCGCCGCTTCGGCGGCCGCGCCGGCCGCTGAGGTCGGCGTGGTGGCCGAAGCCTTGCCGGCCGCGACCCTCTACACCGACGGCGGGTGCCGGCCCAACCCGGGACCCGGCGCCTGGGCCGCGGTTCTGCTGCGGCCCGGTGAGGACCCGCTCGAGCTGTCGGGGAGCGAGCCCGCGACCACCAACAACCGGATGGAGCTGAGGGCGGCGATCGAGGGCCTGCGGGCCCTGCCGGCGGCTCACAGCGTCGAGCTCTTCACCGACTCCGAGTATCTCCGAAAGGGCATCACCGAGTGGCTCGATCGCTGGCAGCGCAACGGCTGGCGAACCGCCGGCAAGAAGGAGGTCCAGAACGCGGAGCTGTGGCGGGAGCTGGCCGCCGAGATCGCGCGCCACCGCGTCAGCTGGCACTGGGTCAAGGGCCACGCCGGCGACCGCTGGAACGAACGCGCCGACGAGCTGGCGTCCGCCGCCATGCCGCGGCCGCCGCTGCCGGTGGACGATCCGGGGGCTGTCCACCTCTTCCTCGGCGTCGCCCACTCCGGCACCCACAACACGGGCGCGTGGTCGGTGCTGCTGCGCTTCGGCGACCGCGAGCGCTCCCTCGCCGGCCGCGAGCCCGGCGCCTCGGCCAATCGGATGCACCTCGAGAGCGCGGTCGCCGGCCTCGCCGCGCTGAAGCGGCGGGTGCGCGTGCACCTCTACACCGCCTCCGACTACCTCAAGGACGGGGCGACGGGTTGGCTCTCCTTCTGGAGTGGCCGCGGCTGGACGACCCGCGACGGCCGTCCGGTCGCGCACGCCGAGCTGTGGCGCGAGCTCGACCGCCTGCAGCGGCGGCACGAGGTGCACTGGCACGTGGCGAGCCGGGATGAGCTCCCCGAGGAGATGCTGGAGGCGAAGCGGAAGGCAAGGGAGGCGCTCGCGCCGTAGGCGCGTCCTCGCCCGCTTCCGCTTCCGCGCCCCCGCCCGATGGTGTTCTGGTCCGAGTCCCGAATCGAGATGGGTGAGCCGATGAGATCACCTTGAGCGAAGCGGGTGTCGTCATGCTGCTTCAACGCTCGAAACCACGTGGTCAGCGACCGTGCCCGACGGCAGCTCAACCGGAAGTGAACGCGAACGAGGAGTTGGGCGGGGGCGGCTCAGCTCTCACCGACGACCGCACCGAGTCGGAAGCGGGCGCGGAAGGTGCGGGAGAGGGCCCGCCACGACTTATTCGGAAGCGCAGGAGCGAAGCGAAGCTCGGGCATACCTCGGGCCCGGAAGCGGAAGCGGGCGCGGAAGCGGGTTGGGAGGAGCGCTCTCACTACTTCTGCTACGGCACCACCGGCAGGACATACGTCGGGTCGTTCGTGCGGTCGTCCACCACCGACGCGTAGCAGGTCCAGAAGGCCGGCGCGGGGCTCATCAGCTGGACCTCGATCCAGGCCCCCTCCACGCTGAGGCTGCCGAGACCGAGCTCCTCGAAGAGGTCGTTGATCTGGCGGAAGCCGGTCGACACGGTGAAGTTCGCTGCGGCGAGCAGGGCGCCGCCGGGCGCGTGGATCGAGACCCGCACGGTGAAGCTCCCGGACGAGGTCTGGACCAGGCCGAGGTTGGTGCGGAAGCGGCCCGGCGCGGAGTGAACCAGGGGCAGCAGGAGGGAGCTCGGCGCGGTCTGGCCCGACGCGAGCACGCCCGGAATGCCCTGGCCGAAGCTGGCGCCCTGCGGGTCCAGGTTGTAGGTCCGCGACGACACCACCGCCCCCGGTCCGTCGACCACGGCGTAGAGCATGCCCGAGGTCGGGTTGCGGGAGGCCAGGGGGTCCTCGAGGTAGAGGGTGTGCCCCGCCGGGACCGCGACCGCGCCCACCAGCAGCGGCACGCCGGGCCACGACATCGACTGCGACACGTAGTGGAGGGCCACTGACCGCGGCTCGGCGGTCGGATTGACGACCACGATCTCGGACCTCCAGTCGGAGCCCTCGGCGCCCGGGGTCGAGGCGGCCGCGGGGATGAGCCAGAGCACGCCGCCGCCGCCACCACCGCCACCGCCGCCGCCACCACCTCCGGGCTCCTTGCCTTCGAGGACGAGGGCGCCGCTGCCGATCGGGTCGAGCCAGTCGGCAAGTCGCGTCGCCGAAGTTCCGCCGCCGGTCCAGTGCACGTCAAAGCGGCCGTAGATGTCATAGCCGGTCGGGTTGGCGCACGAGGCCGTGCCTCCGGTCAGGGTGCCGACGCACAGGCCCGAGGTCTCGCCGTAGATGCAGGAGCCGGACGAGCCACCCTCGGTGGTGCCCAGGTCCCAGGCCCCCACCCGCCACTGGTGGTCGCCGTGACCGTAGTGGTCGACCGGCGTCAGGGGATCGTCGTCGAAGCAGAGCGCCTTTTCGTCAGCCAAGGGGTGGTGGATGCCGACCACGCTCTGCGGCGTGAGGCCGGTCGCGTCCCAGCCGGCGAAGTACACCCCGAAGTCCTCGTCCGGCTGGTGGTCGAGCTCGACCAGGCTGAAGTCCGAGCCGGTCTGGAAGGGCCAGCTCGCGATCAGGGTCGATCCGACCTGGTTGTCGAGCGGGCTGCCGCCGCCGAGCAGCCCGCAGGCCGGCGACTCGTAGTTCCAGTAGGCGACCAGCGAGATCGCCTCGACGGTCGACTCGACGCAGTGCTGCGCGGTGAGCAGGTAGGGGGTGTCGTCCGCGGAGGTGTTGTTGATCAGCTGGCCGGTGCACCAGAAGGCACCGACCACACTGATCCGCGCCACCGACCGGATCTGGCGCCGCCACGGGTCGCCCTCGGGGCAGATGACGTCGATGTTGCACGAGCCCTGCTTGGGGACCTCCCCGTCTGCACGCTCGCCAAAGCCGCGGTAGCCGTGGTTGACCGTGCCGATCACGAGCTCGGCCCGCTCCCGGCCGCCAGGCGGAAGGAGCAGCTCGACCACCAGCTCGTCGCCCAGGACGACCGGCGTCCACAGGCCACCCTCGGCGTTGCGGTCGTCGGCCGAGTAGGGTCCCTGGACCTGGGCGCCGTCGAGGTCGTGGATCCAGAGAGCGGCCCCGGCCGGCAGGTCGAAGCGGCTGAGGTGCAGGTTGAGGCTGAGCGCGCCTGGTGACTCGATCCGCAGCCGCCACAGCTCGGAGCCGTCGGGCAGCGTCTCCCAGCTGCCGGCGTTCGCGGGGTCGAGCGCCACGCGCCGGGGCGTCGCGAAACGGGGCCGGTGCACGACCCCCGAGCGTTCGAGCTCGAGGTCCTCGGCGAGCAGTGGCGCGGTGTCGACCTGCGGCAGGCGGAGCTGGTGGACGGCGGCGGACGGCGCGGCGATGCCGAGCGCGCTCGGCGGCAGCGTGCGCTGCCTCGCCCCCCGACCCCGGCGGCAGCCTGGGCGGTGATCAGGAGGGCGGCCGCGGCCGCCGCGGCCCGGCCGAGTGCCGCGCTGCCGGCAGCGGCACGTGAAGGTCGTTCGCTCGAGCTGGTCTGGTTGGACACGGGAGCCTCCGTCGTGTGACCGCCGGGCGGCAGCGGCCACGAGCAGGAGAACACCTGCGGCGGCCGCCGCACGCCCGCCGGGGGGGCTTTACTCGCTGACGGTGATCCGGTTCACGCGGATCGGATCCAGCGGCCGGTCCCGGCTGTCGGTCGCCGAGCGCTCGATGGCCTGTACCACATCCATGCCGCGGGTCACGCGCCCGAACACCGGGTGCTTCGACGGACCCGGAGTGAACCAGTCCAGAAAGTGGTTGTGCACGGTGTTGATGAAGAACTGGGAGCCACCCGAGTTCGGGCGGCCGGTGTTGGCCATCGACAGTGTCCCAGGCTCGTTCGACACCTTGGCGCCGTCGAGGTGCTCGTCCTTGATCGTGCCGTGAGGTGGCCCGCCGGTACCGCAGCGCGGGCTCGCGGGGTCGCGGCTGAAGGGGCAGCCGAACTGGATCATGAAGCCGCTGATGACCCGGTGGAAGTGGAGACCGTCGTAGAAGCCGCTCTTCGCGAGGTCGATGAAGTTCTGAGCCGTGATCGGCATCTGCTCGAGGAAGATCTCGGCGTCGAAGCTGCCCTTGGTGGTCTCGAAGGTCGCCGTCGGGTTGGGCATGGCCGGACTCCTTTCAGCGCGCCACCTTAGCACGCCGCCTCGGCGCGCGGAGGGCATGGACCCCTGGACGTCGTGCTGTGACTGGATCGTCGGGCTGGCCCATGCCCTCCGCGCGCCGAGAAAGATGCGCTGCGCGCATCCTGAGGAATGACTCACAAGGAGCCGCCCGCGAGCCCGCGGAGAAGACCGGTCGTCGACAACGCGCCCCCGGGGACTTCGCCGCTCGGCCGCCCCTGACCATTCAGAACAACCGCCACCACGATCAGAGGCCGTGGCAAGATGGGGTGCCCACCGTCGGCGACCGGCGGTGGCGAAAGGCAGGGCGATGTCGGGGAGAAGCAGGTTCCTCAAGGTGGTGCTCGCGGCAGCGCTGATGGCGCCCGCGGCGGCAGCCGCGCCGCCCGGCGAGACCGAGGGGGCTGCGAAGCACTGCCTGTGGCGGGTGCGCTCCGCGACCAACACTGTTTACCTGCTGGGATCGATCCACATCATGCGGCCGGACGGATTTCCACTGGCAGTGGTCATCGAGAGCGCGTTCGCGAGCTCCTCGGTGGCGGTCTTCGAGGTCGACCTGTCGGCAGCAGCGACGGTCGACACGGCGCTCGGCGCGCTGGCCGCGGGGGCCTTGCCGGAAGGCCGCACCCTGGCCGATGTGGTGTCGCCCGAGACCTACCGCCTCGCTCAGCAGAGGCTCGCCGAGGCCGGCTACGACATGGCCGGAATGCAGCGGATGCGGCCGTGGATGGTGGCCACGACAGTGGCCCTGGCCGAGCTCCGGCGCGCTGGCTACTCGCCGGCGGACGGCGTGGACCAGCACTTCCAGCGGCGCGCGGTCGACGCGGGCATGCGGGTGATCGGCCTCGAGACGGTCGACGAGCAGCTCGCCCTGTTCGCCGATCTCACACCCGAGGAAGACGAGGCCTTCCTGGTCCAGACGCTGCGCGAGCTCGCGACCCTCATCCCGCAAGTTGACGAGCTCACCGCCGTCTGGCGGTCGGGCCGGACCGCCGAGGTCGAGGCCTTGCTCGCCGAGGGCTTTGCCGCTTTCCCGCGCCTCTACGAAAGGCTGGTTGTCGACCGCAACCGGGGCTGGCTGCCGCAGATCGAGGCGCTGCTTGCGGGCGACCAGCGGGCGTTCGTCGCGGTCGGTGCTCTGCACCTGGTCGGCGAGAGGGGTGTGGTCGAGCTGCTGCGGGCCAAGGGCTACCAGGTGGAGCAGCTGTAGGAGCGTGTGGGCAGCGGCCCCTGAGCGCGTCCTGTGAGGTCGTTGCTGGCGGCCTCTGCCCAACACGCTCCTCGGGATGCGCTGCGCGCATCCGACATCGTGAGGACTCCGGACATCGCCTGCATCACGCAACGCATGGAGGAGAGGGATCGCAGAGATCAGATGCCGTGTCGGCAGGCTCGTGGGGCTCGAAGCGGTGCCGGCGCGCCTATACTCCGTCCATGGCGCAGCGGGCTTCTGGCAGCGGCGACGCCGCCCGGTTGTCGCTTTCGTCCCGTGCGGTGCGAGCCGGCCGACGTCACTGGCGGCACTTCCGCCGCCGCTGGTGGTGGCACGGCGTCCGCCTTGTCTACCACGAGGCCTACAGCGGCAACCTCGACGTCGTGCCCCTGGACCACCAGCGGGCCGAGCGGGTCGCCTCGTTCCTGGACGAAGAGGGCCTGCTGCTGCGCGAGGACATCCGGATCCCGCGCCACCCGTCGCTGCGCAATCTGATGCGGGTGCACGACTCCGAGTACCTGGAGTCGCTGCAGGACCGCGAGACGCTGACCAGGGTCTTCGGCGCGCCGTTGAGCGATGCCGAGCTCGAGCAGGTCATCGAGATGCAGCGGATGATGGTCGGCGGGACCATCCTGGCGACGATCCTGGCGCTGCGGAACCGCGGCGTCGCCGTTAACCTCGGCGGCGGGCTGCACCACGCGGACAGGAGCAGCGGCGGCGGCTTCTGCCTGTTCAACGACGTGGCGGTGGCGATCGCGAGGCTGCGGGCGAAGGGCTACCGCGACTCGGTGCTGGTGGTCGACCTCGACATGCACGACGGCAACGGCACCCGATCGGTGTTCGCGCGCGACCCCACCGTCTACACCTACTCGCTGCACGCCGAGCACTGGAGCGACCCGGAGGCGGTCGCCTCCACCGCCATCGCGCTCGGCGGCGGCGTCAGCGACGAGGTGCTGCTCGGCACGCTGCTGAAGACGCTGCCGGACGTCGTCCACACGGTGCGGCCGGGGCTCGTGATCTACATCGCCGGCACCGACGGCGCCGCCGATGATGCGCTCGGCTCGTGGAAGCTGTCCGCCAAGGGCATCCTGCGCCGCGACCAGTTCGTGATGGAGCTCGTCCGCCGCCGCGGCCGGGCGGTGCCGACCGTGGTCGTGCTCGGCGGCGGCTACGGCGACCACTCGTGGAAGTACACCGCCCGTTTTGCAGCGTGGCTCATGACCCGGCGCACCATCGAGCCTCCACCAAACGAGCTGCTCCTGCTCCAGAGCTTCCGGAGAATCCGGCGCAGCCTCGATCCGGCGACCCTGACCTCGGACCCGTCCGACCTGACCTGGAAGCTGACCGAGGCCGACCTGGTGGGCGTGCTGCCCGACGCCACCCGCCCGACCAGATTCCTCGAGTACTTCTCGCGCCACGGTGTCGAGCTGCTGCTGGAGCGCTTCGGCATCCTCGACGCGCTGCGGATGCGCGGCTACGAGCATCCCGAGGTCGAGGTCGACCTGACCCACCCGCTCGGCGAGACGGTGAGGATCTTCGGCGGCCCGGACCGCAGCGAGCTGCTCATGGAGCTGCGGGTGCACCGCACCAGCCGGGCCGTGCCCGGGCTCGAGCTGCTGGTCATTGAGTGGCTCCTGCTGCAGCACCCGCGCGCCGAGTTCGGACCCTACCGCAGGCCGCTCCCGGGCCAGCAGTTCCCGGGGCTCGGCATGCTCAAGGATGTCCTCGGCTGGGTGGTCATGCTGTGCGAGATCCTCGGCCTTGACGGCGTCTTCTACTCGCCGTCGAGCTACCACGTGGCGGCGCAGAGCCGCAGCCTGGTCCGCTTCCTCCACCCCGAGCACGAGGCGCGCTTCCGCGCCCTGAAGGCGGCCATGCCGGGCCTGTCGCTGTCCGAGGCCAGCCAGGCGATCGAGCAGGGCAGGATGTGCGACGCCGCCACCGGCGCCACCGTGCGCTGGGAGGGCGAGCCGATGGTGCTGCCCGTGTCGAGCCGCCTCAAGGAACGAGTCTTCAGCGAGAGCTACGAGGCGGCCGTCGCGGCAGCGCTCGAGCACCTCGAGTTCCGGCTCGCCCCCGCGGGCGGCTCCGGACCGGATCCCGTTGCCGGCGCGTGACCGGAGCGCCACGTCCCTGGAAAAGCCCACCCATCCGTGGCACAGTACGCGGCGGGAGGGCTCGAGCGTGGTCCACTTCCGCCATGCCCTGGTGATCGGCGCGTCGTCCGGAATCGGCGAGGCGCTGGCGCGCCGCCTCGCCGCCGAGGGAGCGCTTGTCGCGCTGGTCGCGCGCCGGGCGGAGCGGCTCGACGAGATCGCCGCCTCGATCAACGCCGCGGCCGGCGAGCAGCGGGCGTTCGCCTTCGCCCACGACGTGCGCGCGGCAGGGGAGGTGCCCGAGCTCCTCCAGCGGATCGCGGCGACCCTCGGTGGCCTCGACCTCGTGATCTGGGCGACCGGCATCATGCACCGGGTGGCCTTCGACGAGTTCGACGTCGCCAAGGACCTCGAGATGTTGGCGATCAACCTGGCCGGCGCCGTGGCCTGGCTCGATCCGGCGGCCGAGCGCTTCGGCCGGTTGCGCCGAGGGACGATCGTCGGCATCGGGTCGGTCGCCGGCGACCGTGGGCGCTCGGCCAACCCTGTCTACAACACCTCGAAGGCCGGCCTCCACACTCTCCTGGAGGCGATCCGCAACCGCATCGGCCGCCACGGCGTCCGGGTGGTCACCGTCAAGCCGGGCTTCGTCGAAACTCGGATGACCGCCGGCCTGGCCGGCACACCGTGGATGATCTCCGCCGACCGCGCCGCCGAGATCATCCTGCGGCGCGCGCGGCGCGGCCGCGAGACGGTGTACGTGCCGGCGCGGTGGCGGTACGTGATGTGGGTGATCCGCTCGATTCCGTCCTTCCTGTTCAAGCACCTCAAGGTATGACGATGCTGCCTCCGGATCGCCTGGAGTGGGTGGAAGGTTGGGGCATGGCGGTCGGCGCTGCCGGTTACGTCTGGAGGCCGAGCACCGTCGACGGGATCCGTGAGGCCTTCGCGGCCGCGCGCGCCGCCGACGTCCCGGTGGTCCTGCGCGGCGCCGGCTGCAGCTACGGCGACGCGGCCCTGCGCCCGGAGTCGGTGGTGCTGGACCTCGGCCGGATGAACCGGGTGCTGGCGTGGGATCCGGCGTCCGGCGTGATCGACGTCGAGCCCGGGTTGAGGATCCGCGACCTGTGGCGCTACACGCTGAGCGACGGCTGGTGGCCGCCGGTGGTGACCGGGACCATGGAGCCGACCATCGGCGGTTGCCTCGCCATGAACGTCCACGGCAAGAACAACTGGCAGCGCGGCGTCCTCGGCGAGCACTGCCTCGAGCTCGACCTGCTGCTCACCGGACGGCGAGCCGACGACGATCACCGCCGGTTCCGACCGCGAGCTGTGGCTGGCCGTGATCGGCTCGTTCGGACAGCTCGGCGTGATCACCCGGGCCCGCCTCCAGCTCAAGAAGGTGTCGTCCGGCCTGCTCCACGTCCGCGCGATCGCGGCCCCCGACCTCGAGTCGGTGCTGCGCCTCGTCGACGAGGCCAAGGAGCGCTGGGAGTACGTGGTCGGTTGGATCGATGCCTTCGCCCGCGGACGGCGGCTCGGCAGAGGACTGGTCCACGTCGCCCGCCACCTCGAGCCCGGAGAGGACCCGGCCGCGGCGCAGACCCTGCGCGTCGACTCGCAGGATCTTCCGGACACCATGCTCGGGGTGCTGCCGAAGGCCATGATGTGGCGCCTGCTCAAGCCCTTCACCAACCGACCCGGCATGCGCTGGGTCAACCGAGCCAAGTACCTCGCCGGCAGCACCGTCGGCGACGGCGCCGAGTACCGCGAGTCCCTCGCCGCCTTCTCCTTCCTGCTCGACTACGTGCCGAGCTGGCGGCGGGTCTACCTGCCAGGCGGCCTGATCCAGCACCAGAGCATGGTCGCTGTCGGCGATGCCGACCGGGTTTTCGGCCGCCAGCTCGAGGCCGCGCAGCGCCGGCGGATGCCCCCTTTCCTGGCGGTGCTGAAGCGGCACCGCCCGGACGGCTTCCTGCTCAGCCACGCGGTGGACGGCTTCTCGCTTGCGCTCGACTTCCCGGTGGTGGCCAGCCGTCGTGACGAGCTGTGGGCCCTCGTGCGGGAGATGGCCGAGCCGGTGGTCGAGGCGGGCGGCCGCTTCTACCCGGCCAAGGACAGCGCCCTTCCCGGCGAGCTCTACCGGTCGACCTTCCGCTCGGGTGAGCTCGACCGGCTGCAGAGGCTCAAGCAGCGCCTCGACCCCGAGCACCGGCTGCGGTCCGCACTCGCCGATCGTCTGCTCGGCAATGGGGCGGCGGAGTGAGCGGCGCCACCCGCAAGCACCGTGTGGCCACACGGCTGCTCCTGATCGTCGCCCTGAGCCCAGCGGCGGCGGGCGCGGCCTCCGACCAGGACCGGCTCGTGTTCCACGCCGAGACCGCGTCGGGCGAGGCGGTGGCGAGCCAGCTCGCCGACCTGCCCTTCAACCCGGCTTCGGTGGTCAAGGTGGCGACCTCACTGTGGGCACTCGAGAGCCTGGGGCCGGACCACCGCTACTCAACCGTCGTCGGGACGACCGGATCGTGGGACCGGGCGGCCGGCCGGATCGCCGGCGACCTCGTCGTCATTGGCGGCGGCGACCCCGACTTCCACAACGAGAACGCCATGCTGGTGGCGCGCGAGCTCAACCGCATCGGCGTGCGGAAAGTCGACGGCGACCTGGTCGTGGTGCCGCCGTTCTGGCTGGGCTGGGAGAACGGCTCGGAGGAGCCGCGCGATCCCGTACAGCGCAATCTCGACATGGCGTACCGGCTGCTGAGGTCCCTCGAGCGCGGGCGCTGGAAGGCGGCGCAGCTGCGCGCCTGGCGCGCGATGTGCGCGCGTCGCGGCTGGCAGGACGAGCCGGAGCCAGCGATCGTGATCCGAGGCGGGGTGCGGGTTGTGGAGGCGGCGGAGGCGGCGGACGCGGTGCCGCTGGTCGTGCACCGTTCGAACCCGTTGCACGTGATCCTGCGGCGATTCAACGTCTACTCGAACAACGACATCATCCGCGTCGCCGATGGACTGGGGGGAGCCGAGGCTGTCGCGAGCTTCCTTCGCGAGCGCCTCGGCGCCGGCCGCGAGCTCCTCGATCTCACGCACCGCGTCCGGCCAGCTCTCCAACCGGATCACGGCGCGGCTCGCTGTCGGCCTGACCCGCGAGTTCCTGGCCGTCGCCGAGCGCGCCGGCTTGCGGCCGGAGGAGCTGCTGCCGGTGGCGGGCTGCGACCCCGGCCCGATCGGCGATGTGTTCCCCCACCTGGTGGCGGGACCGCAGGAGCGCACGGTCCTGGGCAAGACCGGGACCCTGATCACGACCGATGGCGGCGTGGTCGCGTTCGCCGGGACCTTCAACAGCCGAGATCGCGGCCCGGTCCTCTTCTGCGTCGCGGCCCCTCGCTCGGGCTGGCAGGCCCCTCGCTGGCGCCGCGCGGAGGAGAGCTGGCTGCTCGACCTGATGGCCTCGACCGGGGGCGCCGAGGCGCGGGCGTGCGGGCCCCTGCTGCCGCACCCCGACGCCATGGCCCAGGTCGCGGCACCCCGCGCCCCCGGCTGATCGGCTATCCTGGCGGCGACCTCAAGGGGAGGCGACATGCTGCGAGACGAGGTTGCTGAGGATCTGGCCGGAGCTCGAGTGGATCGCCGACCCCGAGCTTCGCCGGCGGACGACCGACTGCTGGGTGCGGGCCTTCGAGCTGTCGCCGCTGTCTCCCGCCGACCTCGAACGGATTCCCTTCACCCTCAAGGTGCCCGACTGCCCGGTGAGCTTCATGGCCCACAAGCGGGCGGTGGTCCACGTCGCCCGTGACGCGGGGCGCACGGTTCAGGAGTTCTTCGGTGACGCGCTTGCCGGTCGACATGGACGTGCTGCTGGCGGGCGCCATCCTGGCCGACGTCGGCAAGCTGCTCGAGTACGAGAGCGACGGCGCCGGCGGCAGCCGCGAGAGCCTGCGGGGGCGCTACCTCCGGCACCCCTTCACGGGCGTCGCGCTGGCGATGGAGTGCGGGTTGCCGGATGCGGTCAGCCACATCGTGGCGACCCACGCCGGCGAGGGCAACATGGTGGCCCGCACGACCGAGGCCTGGATCGTCCACCACGCCGACTTCATGACCTTCGAACCCTTTGTCAGGAGGCTCCAGCCGTGAACGCACTGCGGGCTGTCGTGGTCATCGGCGTTTTGATGGTTGCGGTCCCCGGCGCGGCGGCGGATCCGACGCCGGTTCCGGTGCCGCGGGCGCAGGCGACAGCGCTGGCCGACGAGCTTCGCCTCCATCCCGAGGCGGCCGCCGACGACGCCTACAAGTTCCTCCACCAGGGGATCTTCGGGCCGGGCCATGCCATCGCCGACCGGCAGTCCGCGGAGCGGCTGCTCGACCAGGAGATCGCCGGGCTCGCTCCGGCAGCCGTCGACGACCCGCTCTGCCAGCCGCTCGGCGGGCCGACGCCGATGGCGCGGATCCACCTGCGGCCCTTCCTCGCCGCCGATGAGGATCCGCACGCGCTGCTCGACGTCTTCGTCGCCAGCGCGGCGGTTGCCGCCGGCAGCGCCGCCGACATGGACGCGGCCCTCACAGCGGCGGTGGCCACGCTCGTCAAGGACGGGCAGTGGGGGCTGGCCGGAGAGCTGGAGACGCTCGGATCGGGCCTCGCCGCCGGGGGCTACCCGGCAACCGGCCACAGCGAGCGCTACCGGAACGCCTTCAAGCCGGCCTACCGCGTCGTCGTGCTCGAGCTGGCCCGCGCGAAGGGCTGGTGCCCGTAGCCTCTTACCCGTGGCGAACCGCGAGAATTCGAAGGTGCTGCCTGTCGCTGAAGGCCTAAGTGGTCGAAGATCGAAAACTGAAGATCGAAGATCTCCCCGCCGTCCCGGAGCGGGCCGGCAACTCTGAACTCGATACCCAGAGCCCGCTTTGGGTTGCGGCTCTGCCGCGTTGGCCCGTCGCAGTAGAAAACAGGGGATCAGCCCCGCATCCGCGTCCGGTGCGCTGCGGCCGCATGAGGAGCGGCGCAGTGGATCCGCCGCCGTGTCGTACCGTGCCCGTGCCCGAGGGATATCGGCAATCCACGATGCCTGAGGAGGTCCTTCGACTCGCCGCCCACAGGGCGGCTTGCTCAGGATGACGGACGGAGACGGGCGAGTGTAGAACGAAGATCTCAGATCGAAGATTGAAGGCCGCAGTCGCGACCCTTCCGTAGCCACCCGCAAGCGCGAACACCCCAATAGTGCGCGGGGCCTTCGTCTTCATCTTCAATCTTCATTCTTCGATCCGCCGGAATCAGGTACCCTGGCGCAACCTTGATTCGGACGGGAGCCCGCCATGGAATGGATCACCGACCCGCAGGCCTGGATCGCGCTGGCCACGCTGACCGTGCTCGAGGTCGTCCTCGGCATTGACAACATCATCTTCATCTCGATCCTGTCCGGGAAGCTGCCGCAGGAGCAGCGCGCCCGCGGGCGGCGGCTCGGCCTGGCGGCGGCGATGGGGATGCGGCTGGTCCTGCTCGCCTCCCTGCAGTGGCTGTCCCACCTGTCCACCGAGCTGTTCGTGGTGGGTGGGCACCCCGTCACCGCCCGCGACCTCATCCTGCTCGGCGGCGGGCTCTTCCTGCTCGCCAAGGCGACCTACGAGATCCACCACAACCTGGAGGGTTCGGAGCCGGGGTTGGAGGGCCGGCAGCGGGCCGCCGTGTCCTTCGGCGCGGTCATCGCGCAGATCATGGTGCTCGACATCGTGTTCTCGCTCGACTCGGTGATCACCGCCATCGGCATGGCCGAGCACCTGGCCGTGATGATGGCCGCGGTGGTGATCGCGGTCGGCGTGATGATGGCGGCCGCCAGCTCGATCGCCGAGTTCGTCGAGGACCACCCCACGGTCAAGATGCTGGCGCTCGCGTTCCTGCTGCTGGTCGGCATGGCGCTGGTCGCGGACGGCGTCGGCCAGCACATCCCGAAGGGCTACCTCTACTTCGCGATGGCGTTCTCGGTGCTCGTGGAGATGCTCAACCTGCGGGCCGACTCCCGGCGCACGAGCCTGCCGGTGCGGCTGCGCCGCCGGATCGCGCCCGAGCCGAGGCACTGATCGAACACCGATTGAAGATCACAGATCACAGATCGAAGAACACCGAAACCTGCCGACCGCCCCGACAACCCGGAGACGGGCAGGATTCTGGGATCTTCGATCTTCATTCTTCGATCGGTCGGGGATCGGTTACCCTTCATGGCAGCCGGCGGGGCAGGGCGGGGCGCCCCGCCGGTGGAGGCGACCCGGATGCTCTACTCGCTGTCCCGAAAGCTGCTGTTCCGGCTCGACCCGGAGGCCGCGCACGGCGTGGCGATGCGCGCGATGATCGGCGTGGGCGCGCTGCCGCCGCTGCGCGCGGCGGTGGCCGCGGCGTACGCGGTGCCGGACGCCGAGCCGGTCGAGGCCTTCGGGCTGCGCTTCCCGAACCGGGTCGGCCTGGCCGCCGGCTACGACAAGGACGGCGAGGGCTGGCGCGGCCTGGCGGCGCTCGGCTTCGGCCACATCGAGGTCGGCACCGTCACCCCGGAGCCGCAGCCGGGCAACCCGAGGCCGCGGGTCTTCCGGCTCGAGGCGCAGCGCTCGCTGATCAACCGGATGGGCTTCCCCGGGCGGGGCGCCGCGTATGTGGCGAAGCAGCTGCGCGGGCCCCGTCCGGCCGGTCTCGTGCTCGGCGTCAACATCGGCAAGCAGAAAGCGACACCCCTCGAGGAGGCCGTCCACGACTACCAGGAGCTGATCGACGTCTTCGCCCCGCTCGCCGACTACCTGGCGGTCAACATCTCTTCGCCCAACACTCCCGGGCTGCGGCGCCTCCAGGAGCCGGGATTCCTCGCGGGCCTGCTGGGCGCCGTGGCCTCCCGCCGGGGCGAGCTCGCGGACCGGCTCGGCCGGCCGGTGCCGGTGCTGGTCAAGCTCGCTCCGGACCTCGACGACGGCCAGCTGTGCGCTGCGGTCGACGTCATCGCCGCCTCCGGGCTCGACGGCATCATCGCCACCAACACCACGATCGAACGGCGGGGCATCACGCACCCACTGGCGGCAGAGGAGGGCGGGCTGAGCGGCGCCGCGCTCAGCGCGCGCAGCACTGAGGTCATCGCCAGGATCGCCGAGCGGCTCGGGGGCGCACTGCCGATCATCGGGGTGGGCGGCGTCATGGGACCGGAAGACGCCCGGGCCAAGCTCGACGCCGGCGCGTCGCTGGTCCAGGTCTACACCGGCCTCGTCTACGAGGGCCCGGGCATCGTCCGGCGGATCCTCGAGGGCCTCGAACCAGTCTGATCTCCGCCAGCCGTATCTCGGCAGCTCCCCGATGGAACCACTGGCAGTGGCCCTTGATCGGGCCCGGGGAGGCGCGCGCGGTGCCGATCATCGCCGATTTCGACGACCTCGCTCCGGCCGAGCTCCTGCTCGTGCTGTCGCTGAGCCGCAAGACCGGTCGGGTGACGGCAACCCGAGGCGACCAGAAGATCATGCTGACGCTGCGCAACGGTTCGATCGTCTACGCGGCGTCGCCCACAGTTCGCGAGCGGCTCGGCGACATTCTCGTCAAGCGTGGGGCGATCTCCGAGCATAACCTGCAGCGGGCGCTCGATCGTCAGGGCCTGCTGCTCGAGCCCAAGGTGCTCGGCACGATCCTGGTGGAGCTGGGGCTGGTGTCGACCGCGGTCGTTCATCAGGCCGTGTTCAGCCAGTTCGAGACGGTGATCCGGCAGCTGCTGACGTGGGACAAGGGAGAGCTGAACTTCCAGTCCTCGGAGGTGCCGGACCTCGGCGCCTTTCTGATCGACCCCGTCGAGCTGCTCGTGGTCATCGGGTACGACGGCCTCGGTCCGCTGGTGAAGGGCCTGGTCCGGCTCGCCTTGAAGCGGCCGGCGGCAAAGACGGCGTGACCTCCGCGCAGCCAACTTCCAGTGGGCCCCACGTCGGGCCCGCGGCTCGCGCCTGACGCGCGGCCCCGAGCCACGCCATCAGCTATCCTCGGCTGGGACCATGAGCGACCCTGCGGTGTCGGTGCTGCTGCCGGTGCGTAATGCCGGCCCCCACCTCGACGCGTGCCTCGACAGCCTCGCGCGGCAGAGCCTGCGTGGGCTCGAGGTGGTGGCGATCGACGACGGGTCGAGCGATGGCTCGGGTGAACGGCTGGAGGCCTGGGCGGCGCAGAGGCCGTGGGTGCAGGTGCTCCACCAGGCGCCAATGGGGCTGGTGGCGGCCCTCAACGTCGGCCTCGCCGCGTGCCGGGGCGAGCTGGTGGCGAGGATCGACGCCGACGACATCGCCCACCCCCGCCGGCTCGAGCTGCAGGCGACCCTGCTCGAGGAGCGGCCCGAGCTGGGGGTCGTCTCCTGCCTGGTCCGGCACTACCCGCGCGCCGGGGTCGGCGAGGGCTTCCTGCGCTACGAGCAGTGGCTGAACGGGCTGCGCTCGCACGAGCAGATGGCGCGCGAGCGTTTCGTGGAGTCGCCGCTCGCCCATCCCTCGGTCACCATGCGGCGCGAGCTGTTGCTCGACGCCGGAGGCTACCGCGATTGCGGCTGGCCGGAGGACTACGACCTCTGGTTGCGGCTGTTCGCGGCGGGCGTGCGCTTCGCCAAGGTGGAGCGGCCGCTCCACTTCTGGCGCGAGCACCCCGAGCGGCTGACGCGACGCGACCTCCGCTACTCGACGGACGCGTTTCTGCGCTGCAAGGCTCACTACCTGGCGCTCGGCCCGCTGGCTGGGGGCCGCACGGTGGTGCTGTGGGGCGCCGGCCAGACCGGCCGGCGCCTGGCGAGGCTCCTGCTCGACCGGGGAGTGGAGCTCGCGGCCTTCATCGACATCGACCCGCGCAAGATCGGCGGTACCGCCCGCCGCCGTCCGATCCTCGCCCCGGACGCCCTGCCGGGCCTGCTCGGGCCGGACGTGGTGGTGCTGGCCGCGGTGGCGTCGCGGGGGGCGCGCGAGCTCATCCGCGCCCGCCTCGAGGCGCTCGGCCTCGTGGAGGGCGAGGGCTTCTGGTGCGTCGCCTGAGTGGATCTCAGCGACCACGTGTCCCCGCCCTCGTGAACGCTTCCGCTTCCGCGGGCGCCAAGATGGCTACCCTACAACGCCCATGGCAGCCAAGATGGCCACCCTACAACGCCGCATGCCGCGCCCGCTCCCGACCCGCTCCGAACGGCCCCGGAATCGCGCTCGCAACCACCCGCGACGTCCGGAAGCGGAAGCGGAAGCGGGCTCGGAAGCGGATGGGGGCCTCAGCTCTCCACCTTCACCCTGACCTGCTCGAGGTGCCAGATCCGCTCGGAGTACTCCCGGATCGCGCGGTCCGACGAGAAGTAGCCCATGGCCGCGATGTTGCGGATCGCCGCGGCCGTCCACGCGCGGCGGTCGGCGTACAGCGCCTCGGCCTTGCGCCTGGGCGTCGAGGTAGGAGCGGAAGTCGGCGAGGTGCATGTAGCGGTCGCCGTGCTCCATCAGGGCGGACCAGATGTCGCGCAGCAGGGTCGTCGTCGCCGCCGGCGAAGACCCCGTCGCGGATGGCGTCGATCACCGCGGCGAGCTCCGGGTCGGCGCGAGTAGAGCTCTCCACGGGTTGTGCGACCCGGTGGCGAGCCGATCCTCGACCTGATCGGCGGTCAGTCCGAAGACGAAGATGTTGTCGTGACCCACCGCCTCGCGGATCTCGATGTTGGCGCCGTCCAGGGTGCCGATGGTCAGCGCGCCGTTGAGCGCGAGCTTCATGTTGCCGGTGCCCGACGCCTCCATGCCGGCGGTCGAGATCTGCTCGGAGAGGTCGGCGGCCGGGATGATCTTCTCGGCCAGCGTCACCCGGTAGTCGGGCAGGAAACGCGACCCGGATCCTGCCGGCGACGTCGGGGTCGTCGTTGACGACCTCGGCGACGCCGTTGATCAGCCGGATGATGAGCTTCGCCATGCGGTAGGCGGGCGCCGCCTTGGCGCCGAAGACGAAGCGTGCGCGGCTGAAGTCGGCCGTGCCGGGTTCTCCTTGATCCGCTGGTACAGCGCAGATGACGTGCATGACGTTGAGCAGCTGGCGCTTGTACTCGTGCAGGCGCTTGACCTGCACGTCGAAGATCGAGTCCGGGTCGAGCCGACCCCGCACAGCTGCTCGGATCAACGTCGCGAGGTCGCGCTTGTTCGCCCGCTTGATGGCGAGGAACTCGTCCTGGAAGCTCGGGGTCGTCGGCGAAGGCCGCGAGCTCGCGCCAGCCGGTCGAGGTCGTGGCCCAGCCCGTCGCCGATGCGGCGTGTGATGGCGTCGGCCAGCCGGGGGTTGCAGGCGAGCAGCCAGCGCCGCGGCGTGATGCCGTTGGTGATCGGCGATGAAGCGCTCCGGCCACATCTCGGCGAAGTCGCTGGACCAGCCGCTGTGCGCAGCAGCTCGGTGTGGAGCTTGGCCACGCCGTTGATCCTGTGGCTGCCGATGATCGCCAGGTTGGCCATCCGGAAGCGCTTGTCGCCGTCCTCGTGAGAGGATCGACATCCGGCGCAGGCGGTTGCCGTCCTCCGGGAGCTGGCTGCGCGCCGACTCCATGAAGCGCCGGTTGATCTCGTAGATGATCTGGACGTGGCGCGGGATCAGCGACTCCATCAGGGCGACCGGCCAGGTCTCCAGCGCCTCCGGCAGCAGCGTGTGGTTGGTGTAGCCGCAGCTCGCGCGCGTCAGCTCCCAGGCCGTCGCCCACTTGACAGCCCGGCCTCGTCGATGAAGAAGCGCATCAGCTCGGCGATCGGTCAGGGCCGGGTGGGTGTCGTTGAGCTGGAACGCCACCTTGTCCGGGAACAGCTCCCAGACCTCGCCGTGGCGGCGCCGGAAGCGCTCGCACGACGTCGCGCACCGAGCAGGCGACCAGGAAGTACTCCTGCAGCAGCCGGAGCTCGCGCCCGGCCTCGACGTGGTCGGCGGGGTAGAGCACCCGGGTGATCGCCTCGATGCGCTCCCGCTCGGCCACCGCGCTGACAGGTAGTCGCCCTCGGAGAAGATCTCGGAAGTCGAACTCGTCCGGCGCGACTCGCGGTCCACAGCCGCAGGGTCGCCACCGTCAGGGTGTCGTAGCCGGCGACCAGCATGTCGTAGGGCACGCCGTAGAAGGTGCGCTGGCCGGCCCACCGCGGGTGGTGGCCGCCGAGCTCGTCGCGGTCCCACTCGACGTGGCCGCCGATCATCACCGGCACCGCGAGGTCGGGCCGCTCGATCTCCCACGCGTTGCCCTCGGCGAGCCAGTCGTCCGGGTGCTCCACCTGCCAGCCGTCGTCGAAGTTCTGGCGGAACATCCCGTAGTCGTAGCGCAGCCCGTAGCCGTAGGCGGGGTAGTCGAGGGTCGCCAGCGAGTCCAGGAAGCAGGCGGCGAGCCGGCCGAGGCCGCCGGTGCCGAGGCCCGGCGTCGTGCTCCTCGCTCGATGATGGTGTCCAGGTTGAGGCCGATCTGCTGCATCGCCTCGTGCGCGGTCTCGAGCAGGCCGGTCGCGATCAGGTTGTTGCGCATCAGCCGGCCGAGCAGGTACTCCACCGACAGGTAGTTGACGGTCTTGGGCTGGGCCTGGTCGTAGGTCGCGGCGGGTGAGGATGGTGCGGTCGATGATCGACTCGCGGACCGCCAGCGCGAGCGCCTCCAGGTGGTCGGCGGCGCGGGCGAACTTCATCTCGATGCCGCAGCTGTAGCGCAGGTAGTGCAGGAAGCGGTCGCGGAACTCCTCGGGCGACGGCTGCTTCAGGCGAACAGGTGGCTGCATCGACACGCCCCCCCGAGCTCGGAATGTAACACAGCGCTCCGCCCGACCGCCGGGACCGGACCGGGTCGCAGCGGACCGCGATCGTCTACCATGGGACCGTGGCGTCCCCGTTCGTTCGTTCTGCCGGTGTCCTGCTCCACCCGACCTCGTTGCCATCCCGCTTCGGAACCGGCGATCTCGGTCCAGCGGCCGTGGCCTACCTGCGCTGGCTCGCCGGTGCCGGCGTCAGCTGGTGGCAGGTGCTGCCCCTCCATCCGCCCGGCCCCGGGCGCTCGCCGTACTCGGCGCTGTCGACCTTCGCCGGCAACGAGCTGCTGATCAGCCCTGGGCGGCTGGCCGAGGACGGGCTGGTAGAGCCGGCCTGGCTCGACGGTGCGCCGAGCTTCCCGGCCGAGTGGGTGGAGCACGGGGCCGTCGAGTACTGGAAGGACGGGCTGCTGCGCGCGGCCTTCGACCGGCACCGCAAGCAGCAGCGCGCCGACCTCGTGCGCGACCTCGAGGACTTCCGGCGGCGACACCGGCACTGGCTCGACGACTTCGCACTCTTCCTCGCGCTGCGGCGCGCCCACGACGGCCGCGCCTGGTACGAGTGGCCGCGGCCGCTCGCCTTCCGCGAGCCGTCGGCCCTCGCCGGCTGGGCCACCGCCCACCGCGACGAGATCGAGCTCGTCGTGTTCTGCCAGTTCCTGTTCTTCCGGCAGTGGGAGGCCCTGCGGGCGGCGGCGCTGGACGAGGGTGTTCAGATCCTCGGCGACGTGCCGATCTTCGTGGCGCGCGACTCGGCCGACGTGTGGGCGAATCCCGAGCTCTTCCTGCTCGACGACGAGCGCCGGCCCACGGTGGTCGGCGGCGTGCCTCCGGACTACTTCTCCGAGACCGGCCAGCTGTGGGGCAACCCGCTCTACGACTGGACCGCGATGGCGGCCGACGGCTACCGGTGGTGGATCGAGCGCCTGCGCCACGAGCTCACTCTCGCCGACGCGGTGCGGCTCGACCACTTCCGCGGCTTCGCGGCCCACTGGGAGGTGCCGGCGGGCGATGTCGACGCGTCCGGCGGCCGCTGGGTCGAGGGCCCAGGTCGCGCCTTCTTCGACGCCGTGGCGGCGGCGCTCGGGGGATTGCCCTTCGTGGCCGAGGACCTCGGCGAGATCACGCCGGACGTCGTCGCGCTGCGCAAGGGGCTGGGCCTGCCCGGCATGGCGATCCTCCAGTTCGCCTTCGACCCTGCGCATCGCTCGCTGTTCCTGCCCTACAGGCTCGAGCGGGATCTCGCGGTCTACACCGGCACCCACGACAACAACACCAGCCTCGGATGGTTCCTCGAGGACGCTACCGACAGTGAGCGCGAGCTCCTGCTCCGCTACTGCGGTACTGAAGGCCGCGAGATCCACTGGGACATGATCCGGCTCGCCCTGGGATCGGTGGCCGAGCTCGCCGTGATTCCCCACCAGGACCTGGCGGGGCTCGGCGGGGACTGCCGCATGAACACGCCCGGCGTGGCCGAGGGCAACTGGCGCTTCCGGATCACCCCGTGGATGCTCTCCGAGGAGATCCAGCAGCGCCTCGCCGATCTCGTTCGTACCTACGGACGGGAGCCCCGCGCCGGAGAGAGGTCCGCCCCGTAGGAGAGGCAGTGGGATCAAAGGTTGAAGAATGAAGAATGAAGATCCAACGCTGAAGGGCAGGCGGTTGGAATTGTCTCTTGGTTCTTCATTCTTCGATCTGCAATCTCTGGCCTTGAATCGTCGGCGCTTCGGCTCGGAGCGCGCGGCGTCGCAATACCGAACGCCCCGCATTCGTTTTGTGTCAGGATGAGTGCGTCGATGCGCTTTGCCGTGTTCCTCGCGATCGTGCTCTCGGTCTGGCTCGTCCAGCACCTCTACGTGGGCTGGCGGCTGTGGCCGCTGCCGGTCTTCGCGCCGGCGGTGGGACGCCGGGTGCTGCTCGCGGGCCTGGTCGCGGGCTTCCTGAGCTACCCGCTCGGCCGCATCCTCTATGCGATCGGGTGGCATGGCACCGGCCGCGCCCTCGAGTACGCGGGCGCGGTGTGGATGGGCACCCTCTTCCTGCTGTTCGCCTCCCTGCTGTTCGTGGACCTTGTGACGCTGGGTGGATTCGTGCTGCGGCCGTGGGTGGGGACGCTGCGCACCGCCGCCCTGGCGCTGTCGCTGGTCGCGGCGGTCGTCGCCCTGGTCAGCGCCCGGCTCGGCCCGCGGGTCGTCCGGCTCGAGGTGCCGCTGCCCTCGCTGCCGCAGGCTGCGGACGGGCTGACGATCGCCCAGCTGAGCGACGTCCACCTCGGCACCATCCTCGGGCCGCGCTTCCTCGAACGGCTGATCGAGCGAACCCACTCACTCGAGCCGGACCTGGTGGCGATCACCGGCGACCTGGTCGACGGCGACGCCGGCGTGGTCGAGGAGATGCTGCCCCAGCTGCGGACGCTGCGCGCGCCGAAGGGCGTGTTCGCGGTGCTCGGCAACCACGAGTACTACGCCGGCCGCGACCGCTCGCGCGCACTGCTCCGAGAACGCCGGCTTCACGGTCCTCGACAACGCCGCCCATGAGCTGCAGCCCGGGCTCTTCCTCGCGGGCGTCCCGGATGCGCGGGGCTCGGCCCAGACCGGGGCAGGGGAGGCCGACCTCGCCGTCGCGCTCGACGGGGTGGGGAAGGACGCCGCCGTGGTGCTCCTCCAGCACGCGCCCGAGGCCGAGCAGGCCGCGGCCGAGGCCGGCGTCGATCTCATGCTCAACGGCCACACCCACGGCGGCCAGCTCTGGCCCTTCCACTACTTCGTCCGGCACGCCTACCCGCACTACGCGGGCGTCTATCGGCACGGCGACATGATCCAGGTCGTGAGCCGCGGCTCGGGCCAGTGGGGCCCGCCGATGCGCTTCCTCGCGCCCTCGGAGATCTACCTCATCACCCTCCGCCGAGCCAACGGCTAGTGCTCGAGGGCTCGCTTCCGCGCCCGCTTCCGCTTCCGCGCCCGATCTTGAAAACGGGCTGTAGGCGCGCGACGTTCGCGCGCCCCCAGATGCTCGCGAGAATGGATCGTAGCTCGTGGCGCGCATGAGATGCGCGCCTACGCGCTGGCTCTTGCCCCCTGGTTGCGCCGATGTTACCCTGCGCGCTGGTGCGTCGGCCAACGTAGCTCAGCGGTAGAGCAAGTGATTCGTAATCACTAGGTCGTCGGTTCAATCCCGACCGTTGGCTCCATTAGCATCAAGCACTTCGAGATTCGGAGCGATGCGAAGAGAGTTTTTCCGGGTCCGCTCCGGGTCCAAGCGAAGTCAACGCCAAGACCTCTGGACGGCTCTCTGGCTGGCTCTCGTGGTGGCAATCGCGCGGGGGCACCCCCACTCGCCGGCCGTGAGAACGCGTCACGCGCAATCCTGACGCGAATGGCGATCACTTCTGGGTGCTTTGATCCGGCTGTGCTTCCCGCTACGCCCGCTCGGCGGCCTCGGATGCCGCCCGGTGCTGGCGCTCGAGATCAGGCGGTGGGGTGGAGCTCCTTCCGGTAACGCCAGTTGAGCAGGAAGAGCACGCCGGTCAGCACCAGGGGCCCCGCTATCAGGAGCAGCGGTACCCACCCGAAGAATGGCTTGTTCGACGCCCAGATGACCCATAGCGCCGCCAACGCGATGAACAGCACTCCTCCGATCCACTCCCGGCGCCAGGAGACCACGAGCACCGCGATCACGAGAAAGGTCGGGATGAGGTGGAGGAGGAGGGCGAGCGCCGTCTGCCAGAAGCCTCGACCTCCAACGAAGACGTCCGCGGCGAAAATGCTGATGAACAGGGCATACACGACGCAGAGCGTTCGCGGTGTCCAGTACAGCAGCCATAAAGCGGGTTCTTCCGATGAGGAGGGCAAGCTCCGTCTTCCAGAAACCGTGGTTACCTCCACGCTTGCGAACGGGGTGTCCTGAGGGATTGTAAGTCAGCCCGGCCGTAGACGCACATCCGCGTCCGTTGAGTGTGTTCGGAAGGGTGTCGGTCGTCGCATCACGGCACCGTGGCGCTCCACGCCGAGGTGTCGCCGGACTCGAAGGAGTCGGCAAAGACCCAAAGATCGAGCTCGGGGACCACGATGGTCTTGGTCACCCAGTTGCTTCCCCACTCGTTGCTGACCTCCAGAGTCACGTCGTAGACGCCGGGCGACGAGTAGGCGTGGACATGCCCGGTCTGCGGCGTCGGCTCGTCCCAATGGTGGCTCAGGCCGTCGCCGTACCACCAGGTTCGCGACTGGGCTCCGTATCCAGTGAGATCGTCGAACCACACCCTCATGCCGACCTGGTGCCAGTCGAAGTCCGGCACCGGCGCGATGCACTCGAGCGTCACTGCCTCGAGAAACGGGGAGCTCGTGAGGTACGCGTGAGTCTCGGTCAGCGCTGCGGAGGTGCTCCGACGCGGCGATCTGAACTCTCGAAACAGCAGATCGTCGCCGCTGCCCTGTTCAGCCAGGAACAGCCAATCCAAGCTCCCACCGAGGAGGGTGCGGCCCCGGGACTCCAGCCAAATCGCGGTGAAGGACGGTGGCGCGCCTGTTAGGTGCTCCACGGTTGCGTGGTATGGGTCTGTGAGATCGATGACGGCCAAGCCCCCCGACCCCCAATAGGAAGCGACATAGGCCCGGTTCTCGACTGTCGCGATGTCGCGGCAGGCGCTCCACCCCTCGCCGCAGGCCTCCAAAGAGGAAATCACACCTGGGGCCTGGAGGTCGGTGACGTCGATGAGGACAACGTGCGGTCCCGATGCGACGAGAGCCAGATTGGAGCGCAACGCTACCGCCAGAGTCGGATCTTGAAGCTCAACGATCGATTTCAGCGTCGGCACCCCATCATCGGACATCTCGTACACCAGGAGCGCGCCACGCTGTTCCTGCCAGTCGCCTCCCGCAACAACAGCGACGTTGCCGGAGGCCGCGATCTCTTTTGGCGACCAATCTCCAGTGCTGACAGTCGAGGCCACCTGTGGCATAGCCGGATCGGAGAGGTCGACCACCGCCAACCTGTTCGGCTCGCCGAGCGCGACCAGCGCCCAATCCTCCACGAGCACCTGATGCATCGAGATTCCGGTGAGCTCGAGATGTCCGACCTGTTGCGGAGTGGAGGGATCGGCGAGGTCGAACACTGCGATCGCGGGGCTGGCCGTCGAGGCAATGGCGATTCGGCCGTTTGCAGCGATGTTGTCGACCTTCGGCAACTCGGGGCTGATGCCCGTCGCCTGGGGAGCACCGCTCACATCGTACACGCGAATCCGACGGTAGGCGTCGGTGCCGTAGAGCCTGTCGCCCGCCACGTCGAGCTGATAGAGATAACGGTCAGGATCGACAAACTGGAGCTCTTGAGGGCTCGATGGATCGCTGAGATCGAAGTGACGAACGAACCCACCATCCGAAACGAAAAGAGAACGGCCGTCGATCACCGCATCCGATGCCTCGTACCCGAGATCAACGTGATGAACCACCGGGTCCGCCGGGTCGGAGACATCGATGACTTCATCGCCGCCGCCGACCTGCAGCAGGATCACCACGTCGTCCCCGATGACGAGCCGGCTGGAGGGGACGATGTACGAGAAATCGAGATCTACGGTCGCGATGACCTCGGGTTGAGGATCGGAGACGAGATCGACGATCCACAACGAGACCCCCCTCGCAACGTAGGCTCTGCCGTCGTTCACCGCGATCCTCTGGTAGGTATAGGGCGGGTACCCCAGCTCGACGCAGTCGCTGCACACGACCCGCGGATGGAACGGATCGGTGAGATCCACGACCGTCAGCTCGTTGTTGATGATCCCGACAAAGGTGTGCCCGTCGATTCCGTAGTCGTAGTACCCCCCGGGAATGAACGAGATCGGCGCCGGATCAGCCGGATCGCGAATATCGTAGACAGCCACGTAGTAGCCCCACTGATCGTCGCCACTCCCTCCATACGCGAACCCCCGGTCGTCCACGTCCACTCGCGCGACAGGGTAGTAGGCTCTCTCGTACCACGAGTCGATGTAGGCGGGAGCGTCCGGATCCGACAGGTCCCACGTGCTCACCCCGAGCTCGTCGGCGGTCAGGAGGTAACCGGCGCCGACTTTGAGGTCCGCGATCTGTCCTGGGTTGTGGGTTTCGATCCGGTTCACCCTTCCGGGGCACGGGGGCGGGTCGCTGGCAGCAGCCGGCATTTGGAGCCCGACCGAGAGGATCAAGAGCCCAATGTCGAATCGCCTTCGCGACATGATTTCTCCATTGAACAGATTAGTCACAGAAGTGGGCGGCGTCCACCAGGGAGGTGTCCGACGCGCCCTAAACGTGCCAGGTACGGTGGTTGATGTTGTAGTGCTGCGGCGCGCCCTGGCATCACGTCGAAAGTCGTCGTACGAATCGCCAGAAAGTGCCGGACACGCTGCGTGTGAATCTGCAGTGAGCTTCGCCTTTACTACGTGCTGGCAAGGTCCGACTCGTTACGGCTCCAGGGCGAGCTGGATCGTGATCGCTCGAGCGACCTGTTGGAGGTCCGAGTGGGACAGCTCCCCGAGTCGGTCCGCGAGCCGACCCTTGCTGACCGTGGTGAGCTGGTCGGCCATCGCCTTCCGTTGCTCGCCGCCAACGTCGACGTAGGCCTCGCTCGGGTACAGCCGCGCGACATTGCTCGTCAGTGGGACCACCTGGACTCGGTTGAGGTGCTGGTTGGAGGCGTCGTTGCTGACGATGACCGCCGGCCGGCGTTTCCTGATCTCGCCTCCGAGTGAGGGCTCGAAGCTCACCCACCAAATCTCACCGCGTTTCATCGGCGACATCCCTCACCGTCGCCTCGGCCCACTCGAGGGCGTCGGCCTCGCGGGCCTCGTCCAGTGCCATCTCCCGGTACGCGGCCGCGAGATCTTCGCGGACAACGTGCGGGCGGACGAGGGCCTCGATGAACCGGCTGATGCGGCGACGGCCGATCACGCGGTGCAGACCTTGGTACACCTGCTCATCGACGGTGATGGTGAGCTTCTTTTGCATCCGCGCCCCCTCTATACGTATATTATACGTATATTGTCGAAGCTGCAGACTCTTCGGAAGATGTCTCGGCAGGTATCGGTACTTCACATTGCCCGGTGTTCGTTGTCGACCTCCGTCGAGCGGCGTCCGCGCGGCCTCGCCGCACACCGACTTCTGACGACCACAAGGAGAGCTCGAAACTCATGCGTCAAAATGGGTCGTAGCTCGAACTCGTCTACGACGCCTGGGTGGAAGTTCGTTCGCTCACTCGTCAGGGTACTGGGAAGGCCGATAGGGCGGTCAAGCGCCCGCAGCGAAGCCGGCTCGCTCCTCGGGAGGCTTGTGGCTCCTGAAGGAGACGTAGAGCAGCACGTCGTAGGCGATCTTCATGGCCGCCCCGATGAAGAGCGGCATGGCGAGAGATCCGCCACGCATGAGCAGGCCGGCGAACGCCGGCGCCACCGCCCAGGCGCCGAGACGCACGAGGTGCGTTACGCCCGACGCGAAGGTCCGCTCCTCCGGCCGAACGACCGCCATCACGTACGACTGGCGCGTCGGCACGTCCATCTCCACGAGCCCCTCGCGCAGCAGGAAGAGGACCGCCGCGACCGGGAAGCTCGGCGCGAAGGCGACCGTCACCAGGAGCAGGCTCGAGGGGATGTGCGTGAAGACCATCGTGTTGACGAGGCCGATGCGCCTGGCGAGCCACGCGGCGCCGAGGTGAGAGACCGCGTTGGCCACGCGCGCGCCGAAGAAGAGGATTCCCACCGACGCCACGCCGACGCCGAAGCGCTCGAAGAAGAAGTACGAGAGGAGCGCGGCGGTCAGGAAGCCCCCGGCCAGGCTGTCGATGGCGAACAGCGAGGAGATCCTCCAGAGGATGCGCCGGCTCTCCGGCGAGATCGGCACCCTCGTCGTGGCGCGCGGTGCCTCCGCTGCCGGTGAGAGCCGGGAGTAGAGGACCGCGGTGATCGCGACGAGCCCTGCGTAGATCAGGACCGCGATCCGGAGCGCCAGGAGCTCGTCGACGGCGTCGAAGCGGGTGAGGATGACGGGAGCGGCTGCGGCGAGCCCGCCGAGCGCGTGGCCCGCGTCCTGGAGCACGTTGTACCAGGCGAAGGCGCGCGTCCGCTCGGCGTCGGGCGCGGTTGCGGGCAGGACCACCTGGTCGATGATGAGCGACGCGCCGCGATCTCGCCCCATGCCGTTGACCATGCCGACGAAGGCCGCCGCGAGTGCGACGGCAAGGCTGGAGGACCACGCGACGACGACTCCGCCCGCGGCTCCGAGCAGGGCGATCGCCACCAGCGCCCGGCGCCGTCCGAGCCGATCTCCCACCAGCGTGACAACGAGCGCGGCGACCGCCGCTCCCAGGAGCCCGGCGCCGACCACGGTGCCGGTCTCGGCCGGATCGAACCCACGCTTCGCGAGGTAGATGCCGATGAGCACTCCGACCATGCCGGTCGCGAGGGCGCGGACGAAGGCGGCGGCGTAGAGGATTCGCCGGTCACGCATCGGATCGGCCCGTCCACGAGAGATGCTCGACCAGCCTCCGGACGAACGCGAATCCCAGCTTCACGCGGTGAGCTTGGCGCGCAGGCGATCGAGGGCCTCGCCCCAGGCACGGCGCAGGCCGTCGGCCTCGGCGCGGGTCTGGATGCGCTTGTGGAACACGTTGACCGTCGTCTTGTCGCCCGCGCGCACGAGCTGGACCTCGATCTCGGTCGGGTCGAAGCCAGGGCTCAGCCAGGTCATGCGGAGGTCCTTGCCCGGGCGGATCCGGCCGACGGTACCGGTGCAGCCGGCAACCGCGAACGCCGCCCCTTCGGTCATCGCTCCCTGCCAGCCGATCACCCAGCTCGCCATCTCGGCCTCGCTCGCGAAGGCCTCGAAGACGACCTCCGGCGCGAGCTTGAAGCTCTTGGTGCAGCAGATGTTGTAGCCTTCGGGCCGGCCGTCCTTCTTGACGATGCCGCGGCGGCGCTCGTACTCGACCCAGATCGTCGTCGGCCACCACACGTCCTTGCCGCGTCCGGTCTGGTCGTAGATGAGCTGGATCGCGTCGCGACGTTTCCCACCGAGCCCGCGCTCGTCGATCAGCGCCGCCCACTCGTCGAAGGTCTTGCCGGTGGCCTGCCTTGCAGCTCGCGTCATCGACGGCGAAGTCCGGGGCGAAGGTGATGTCCATGATGAGTTCCTCCCTGCGCCTGGTCGTCGTCGGTCGGCGGGTCGGCGACGGCATCACCGGTGCCCCGTTCGACTGCCCAGGCCGCGTGCTTCACCGATCATACGCGACCCGCCTCGACGCAGGAATGTGTGAAGCGCCGACGATTCCACCGAGGGCAGCCCCGACCTCCGCTGGAGGGAGAGAGCGGTCGCGCGGCACGGGAGGGCGAGGCACTCGCCTTCGCGCCGGGAGGGGCGCGACGAATCGCGCCCCTCCCAACGTCTTCTTCCCTAGATCCCGCTCGGCGTTGAGGTGACCGAACAGATTCCTGTTGCCACGCTCGCCGCCGTCATGGCGCCATCAGGTTGGCGACGAGCAGGTCGAGGTACTCGCGGAACTGGATCTGGGCCGCGCACTCCAGCGACCCAGTCGTTGGTATCGGGGCTCGCGCCGCAGCCGTCGATGTGCCTCCGGAGGTTGGACAGCTGCTGCAGCGCAGTCGCGATGTCTCCGGCGGCGATCCGCGCTTCGATGGCGTCGAGGTGGGCGAGGATCGCCGTGCGCGTCCCCGGTCCTGTGCTCCGAAAGGCCTCGTCCGGCAAGCAGTGATGAAGTTCTCGATGAAGTCCGGGTCCCGGCCGTCGGGAATGCCGTCGTCGTCGGTGTCGGGGTCGAGCGGGTCCATTCCCGTCGCGACCTCAACGCCGTCCATGAGGCCGTCGTCGTCGGTGTCCGGGTCGAACGGGTCGGTGCCGTACACGTTGACCTCGTCGCCGTCAGTGAGCCCATCGTCGTCGGTGTCCGCGTCCAGCGGGTCGGTGCCGTACACGTTGACCTCGTCGCCGTCGGTCAAACCGTCGTCGTCGGTGTCGGGGTCGAGCGGATTGGTGCCGTGGACGTTGATCTCGTCGCTGTCGAGCAGGCCGTCGCCGTCGCTGTCCACGGGGAACTCCTCGAGGAATACGTTGAGCTCCCACTCATACCAGTTGTCGAACTCGTAAGGGTAGGGGAGGTTGTCGAGCTCCGCGAGAACGCGTCGCGCTCGGGTCCGTCACATGGGATGTCGTTGAAGCGGACGGGGGCGACGCCGGTCTGGAGGATCACGTCGCATCTCAGGAGGCACGGAACGACACCCGACCCGACACCGTAGTCTCCGGTCGCCGGATCGCGCGTGAAGGTGACCTCCATGTCCTTGAAGGGATCGTTGTTCGGGCTGCCCGGATCGACCGCCAACCAGGAAATGCACAGGTCCGGGAAATCGAGCCCGGTGAAGTCCACGTGCTCTGAAAAGTCGTGGTGCCCGACGTGCTCGTCGAGACAGTCCTGAGTCGGGTCGAAGGCCCCCTCGCCGACGCCTCCGTCGAAGCCGGTGCCGCGAATCGTAAACGGCGCGCCATCTTCGACGTAGAAGTCGAAGTACGCCCCGGCCAGCGGCACCAGCTCGGGCGCCGTGACGCTCTGCAGGAGGGTGCCGCCGCCGGAGGCCAGCGCGTGGTCCGAGAGGCGGAGCCACTCATCCGGGCTGCGGTCGATGCTGACGAAGAAGAACGACATCTCGCCCGAGTTCGTGCTCCCGAGGCCGAAGTCATCATCCTTGTCGGTGTTGAACTGCGCGCCCTCGAGGGTCAGGCGGAAGTGCCGCAGCAGCCGCGCGGGCGGCGCGGCCCAACCCGCCAGGATCCTGCGCGCGAAGACGTCGGTGCGCAGGACGCCGGTCCCCGCGAGCGGGATCGTCACCTGGAGCTTCTTCGAATCCGAAGACGCCGTCGGCGCAGGGGTCGACACCGGGGGTGCCGACGTCGACGACGGCGATCTGCGGCTGGACGGAGCTCACCGTGTTGCCGGGGCCGTCCTCGTACCAGGTGACCGGTACCGCGTCCGGGAGGGCGCTGCGGGCAGGCAGACCTCGAAGTCGAAGGTCTCGTCGATCGGCACGCCGACGTGGTCGTTGACGACGTCATGGCAGGGGTAATCGATGCCGAAGAAGCCGCCGTCGCTGTCGCAGCCCTTGGGGGTCTCGCCGGGCACGCCGAAGAACAATGCGCAGCCCTCCGGAAACGGGATGTTGAGATTGAAAAGGTCGTTGAAGTAGTCAAGCGCCGGCCCGCACTCGGTCGCCTCCGCGTCGCTCAGCGACGACGATCCCGGGCAGGTCCGGTTGTCCAGGAGGACCCTCCCTCCGCAGGCGAGGATGTCGGTGATCACTCCGCCCTGACCATGGATGTGGAGGTCGGTCGCAGTGACCGGGATCGGTGCGGCCCCCCCGGGTGGGGTGGCCACCTGCTGGCGCATCGACGCGATGGCACGGATCGGGTGGATCTCGGTCTTGGTCGCCTGCCGCTGCTCGATGAGGCCGTCGCAGTCGTCAGGGTAGGTAAACACCGGAAACTGGACCACGAAGTCCTGACAGGCCTGCAGCTCGTCGGGAGTGAGGGGGAGCTTCTTGGGATGACCGCAGTCGAAGATCCAGGAGCCGTTCACCCAGACCCGGTCCCCGATGCTCGGCCAGGCCCACTTGGGGAAGAAGTGCGCCGAGCCCTCCCCGGTGAACTCGTTGGCCAGGATGCCCGCCTCCCATTCGACGTGGAAGGTGTCGGGCGAGTACGCGGGATTCGGGAAGATCCCGTCGATGGTGGGCCCCTCTCCGCTGCTGTCGTGGTTCCCGTTGGACAGCAGGGGGAGGCTCGGGGAGTTGAGGTAAACGGGATCGGGGTGGATGTCGATCGTCAAGTCGTGGGAGTCGTGGACGTCCGGGTAGTCCTCGTAGGCGAAGTAGCTCTGGACAACGGTGCCCGACGCCGAGCGGAACTCGGGCAGCGCGCCGTCGCTTTTGCGGACCAGCACCCAGGCGGGGTCCGGGATATCGTGGTCCGCGAACAGGCCGCCGATCAGGGGCAGGAAGTCCAGACCGGACAGCACGGAGTCGAGCATGAAGTCATCGCACCGGTTGTCGGAGCCATCGATGAGGTCGCCGTCGAGTTCGATCGACAGGGCCGGCCCCACGGCTCCGATCATCGCGATGCAACAGAGAACAGCGACGTAGTGAAGCAGCGGGTTTCTCGGTTTCACAGGCACTCCTTCTTTCCTGCCACGTTTCGTGGCAGTCGGTGTTTGCGCGCGTCCAGGAATTGAAACAGGGATCATTTTGATACTCAGTATCGGATAGGTTACTCGACTCGGCTACCCCCAAATGGGGGCAGCTGAAGAACGGATCGGGACAGAAACTACGGATGCGTGCGAGGCCTGCACTCGCGGAGCGAGGCATGCCGGCAGGCAGTGGAGTCGACCAATGAAGCGGACCCTGCAGATGGTGTTGTTGATCGGGGCCAGCGCCCGGCTCCTTGCGGCGGGCGCGAGCGAGGATCGTGCAGTGCTGATGTACGCCTCGGACGTGCTCGGTGTGCCGGGCGCGGCCGTCACGTTGAACGTTGGGGTCGAAGAGGCGCCGGGCGGGACGGACCCGGGCCGGCCAGCGGCGGGTGAATCCGTGGAGTTCTTCCTGTACGCGGTCGGCGGGCAACGGCTAGCTGATCCCGCACCCATCGGGACGGCGGAGACCGACGGGGAGGGTCGCGCGACCCTCGTGTGGAGCCCGAATGCGTGGTCGGGTGCTGCGGAGATCGGAACCTTCGAGGTCGGCGCCCGGCTGGGGCGGGGGCGGGCCTCCGTTGGTCAGGCTCGAATGGATATCGTGGTGCCACCGGCCGATCGGCCTCTCCTGCTCGTCAAGCTCGACGCCAAGCGATCGGGCCCCGAGGATGCGCCGGGCACTGTGGCCGGGTCGAGGGAGGCCTCCGGCTCGACGGTGCTCGTGGACCTCGCTGAGCGGCACCAGCTCGTGTATCTGACCGAGGTCGAGGGGCGAGAGGTACCCGGGTTCAAGGCCTGGATGCAACGGCGCGGCCTCCCCCCTGGGCCGCTCCTCCTGGTCGCGGCCGACGCCGCGTCGCTCGGTCCGGACGAGCGCCTGGCGAAGCAGGTCCGGGAGCTCGTCCAGGCGAATCCGCGGATCGCGATCGGCATCGGCGCCACGGCGGCCGACGCGCGAGCGTTCGTGACCAGCGGGCTGGCCGCGGTCATCGTGCCAGCGGACCTGAATGCCGTCGGCGAGCTGCCGGACGGCGCGTTTGCAACCTCGAGCTGGACGGCCGGGTACGCTCACCTGCGCCTGTGCGAAATGAGCGGCGAGCTACTGCGGAGCCTCGATCGCGGAGGCGAGGAGGCGCGCGAAGCGCAGCGCCACCTCGAGCGGCTGGGTCGAGCGGGCGTGACCTGCGTCGACAGGCTGCGGGAGGTTCCGGAGCTCCGCTCAGCTGCGATCTACGTCAGCGGCCGGCTTCGGGGGGGCGACGGTTTCTGGGATGCGGTCGACTGGAACACCTCCGAGGCAGTGCGGGACTCGCTCCTGGCGGCATGGCGATTCGGCGAGCCGAGCGTGATCGGCCGGCTGTACGTCGACCCCCGGGAGGGCGAGGCGAATCCTGTCCCCGCGTACGATCGCTGGGAATCAGTCGGGGAACCGCGCGAGCTCGACGCCACAGGCGTCGTCCACACGATCCGGCTCGCCGGAGAGGACGGGAGGAGCGGCACCTACGCGATCACGTGCGTCCGGCAACCCGACGCGACGTGGCGAATCCGGTCCGTCGATCCCGCTGCAGGTGCCATCTAGCGGCGGTCTTCGGGGAGCTTCCTTCCTACGTGGACACGAGCGGACGGGCATCGTCCGCGACGGCCGCGAGCGGACCCAGTCCCGAGAGAACCACTCGGACCAGGTCAGACTGACGCTGAGCGCCGGTCTTGTGAAGGACCCGCTTGAGGTAGGAGCGGGCAGTGTCCTCGGTGATCTTGAGTTGGTCGGCGGCGTCACGCAGCCGGTTACCAGCCATGAGCGCCTCGGCGAGACGTGCCTCGGCCGGTGTCAGCCGGTACAGGCGCCGCAGCGCCTCGGCCGGCGTCCTGACCAACTGCGCCGGATCGCACAGGAAGACCACCGCGAGTGGCCGGTTGAGAATGTCGTTCGGAGTGCCGTTGTGGGGTGGCAACGGGGCGACGAGCACCGAGTAGGAATCGGCAACGGATCGACGGGGCACCGCCGTGACGCCCCCGTGGTGCCCATTCCCATTGCTGCTCGCCGCGCTTCTCAGCAGCTCTCGCAGCTCGCGATTGGCGTCCGATTGTTCGGCCATCAGGTGTCCCCTGTGCATGTGCAGACCGTCGGCGCGACGGAGGATCCCCTCCGCCGTGCGGTTGCACCACACCACGACGCCGTCGGCTTCAGTCAGAATCACCCCGGTCGGCCAGCGGTCGTGGATGCTCTTGAGCGCCTCGAGATGCGCGTGCATCTCGGTCATCCGGCTGTGGACCAGGGAGGCGTGTGCGAGGTGCGGGAACAGCAGGCCGAGCTTCGTGGCGTCGCGGGGGTCGAACGGGCCGCGGTCGGCTGGGCGGTGAAAGCCAACCATCGCCGCGACACCCTCGTCGTCCAGGGTGCGTCCCCCCACGAAGTGACACATCCCCAGCGGGCTCAGGAAGTCCGTGTAAAACTCGCTGCCCCAGAAGTCCTCCAGGTCGACCAGTTGCTGGCCGACGAAGCACAGCCCCGGTGGGAACCGCAGCACGGCCTCGGTGAGCCGATCGATCCGGTAGTAGTGCTCCTGGTACCCCGTGCACGCCGCAGGGTCGAATCCGTGAGACCCCAACACGTCGAGGCGCCCGGTCGCCCGGTCGAGGAAGTGGAAGCTCCCGCAGCACGCCCCCACCAGCTCCGCAATCCTCACGATGATGCTCGACCATCCCTTCGGCTCGAGTCCAGCCTGGTGGATTGCCGCAATCAAATCCAGAATGTCGGCGGCCGGCACCACAATCTCACCTCGCAGCGGAGGGTCCGACGATCCCGCGATCGTCCCGGGGCAGGCCCCCTGCAATCTCCCGATAACGGGTCACCAACCGTGAACCCGCGACGTGAGAGTGCGCCGTTCCCACCGCAGCACGCCCGAGTTGGCCTGGCTCGGAATGCGCAGGCTGCAAGATGCGTGCCGAACGCGGAGCGATCGTGCGCGCTTGCCTTAACGTACTTTCTGCAGAATGGTTTAGATTGCTTTTCAGGGCAGTCCAAGTCCGTGCCAGATGCGTCTCATGAGACACCGCGAGACGTCTGAGACAGTGCGAAACGACTCACGTCCGCGCACAGGGACGAGCGTCCGACGACCCACAGCCCGGTGTCGGCCCGAGGACTCTCAGGTTGACAGCAGTGCGCAGGGGCCCCATATTGAGCCCATCGGAAAAATCGATGTTCATGTCGCCACCGCTGGCCCCAGCTTCTCCCTCAGTGGGGATGCGGTTGCGCGATCTGCGCTTCGCTCGGGGGCCGCCGCGGTCAGGGTCGCACTTCGTGCATCAGCTTCCATCGTGGCAGTCGAGGCCGGTAAAGCCGTGATGCTCCTTGACGTCAATCCTTGGACGCGTCGAGCCATGACGGTTGCACCACGCGAAGGTGGCATCGATCGAGCGAGGAGGAGTTCATGGACATGAAGAGGGTTTTCGCGAGCAGCATCGTTCTGGCTGCAGTCTTCGCAGCTCCAGCGTTTGCGGGCGGCGACGGCATCGGCGGGGGCTCGAACAACTGCTCCAGGGTGGGTACATGGTTTGGAGTTGGTGACTCGGGCATCACCTGGATGGCAACTGACAACCCGGGGCCGAACGCCACCGTCGGGCAGCTCACGCTCGAATGGAGCGTGATTGACCCGACCTTGGGGGGATTCTTCCCCGATGTTGTCCGCGCGACGAGCGCGGTCGGAGTCTGGCAGAAGGTGAACCGGTACACCTACGAATACACCTGGATCGCATACGGCCTCGATGCTGGCGGCCTCCCGTTCTACGTCGCACGGGCGAGCGGCGCCGCGTCGATGGTGGACTGCGACCACGTGGAACTCACCTACGTGCTTGAGCTCTTCGATCCGGCGCAGGACATGTCCACGGAGCCGCCCCTGTACGGCTGCTTCAACGGGACGGCAACCGAGACGAGGGTGCCCCTGGTCCAGGCTATCTGCGAGTAACAACTGGCGCCCCAAAGGGCGCGCGTGTGACTTGCATGTCGCGGGTCGACTATGGAACCATCGCCGACCACGCCGAGGTGTCGCCGGACTCGAAGCCATCGGTGAAGAGCGGTCCCGCAGTCGTCGAAGACGTGACAGACCCGAATGGACCGGCCGCGACGAACACGTGCCCATCCGCACGGCGACCGTGAGCCTCTGTGAGCAAGGATTCCGACCGAGTCGAAGGTCCCACCTCCACGGGTGCTGTCGGCTGCTCACGTCGATCACTCGGAGATGCCCTCCGTTCATCAGCGTTGACTTCGGCGAGATAGGCGTAGCCGCCGTCACGGCGACGCCTCAGGCCTGCAGGGCGCCCGGCGAGTGAAGAGTACGCCACCTCGACAGGCGGCCATGGGTTGCTCACGTCGAAGATCCGCAGGCCCGCACACCGGCACCGGCGACGTAGGCGTAGCCACCTTCGACCACGACGTCGTACGCGTTGCCCATCGTGTCGACGCACGCTCACCTCGAACGGGCCGGACGGCGTCTGCACGTCGAAGACCTGAAGGCCCGCAGTACCCGTCCGCGACGTACGCGTAGTCGCTCGCAACCGCGACTCCATGGGCGATGTCCGGCGTGTCGACGAAGCCGACCTCGATCGGCGCTGGACGGCGTGCTGACGTCGGACCACGCGCAAGCCGCCGCTGTCGTCCGCGACGTAGGCAAAGCCGCCAGACACCGCGACGCCGCAGGCGCCACCGGCGTGTCGGCAAAGCCGACCTCGTCCGGGGCGGACTGGCGTGCTGACGTCGATCACGCGAAGGCCCGCCGTCCCGGGCCGCCACATAGGCGAACTCGCCTGTCGCTGCGACATGCCCAGGGACGAGGCCGGCATCGTCGACATGACCCACCTCGACCGGCTCAGACGGCGTGCTCACGTCGAGCACCCGAAGGCCGTCCCGCGCGGTCGCACTCCGCGACGTAGGCGTAGCGGCCGGCGACCGCGACGTCCATGGGCCACGTCCGGGCACGTCGACGACGGCCACGGGACGGGGTGGATGGTCGGCGTGCTGACGTCGACCACTGCAGACGCCGCCATTGTAGTCGGCGACGTAGGCGTAGACGCCGGCACGTCGACGGCGAAGGTGGCGCCCGGGAGGTCGATCGAGCGAAGCTGTGATCGTAGGGCGCGGACGGCGTGGCTCACGTCGATCCGGCGGAGGCACCCGGAGGCCCGTCAGTCCGGGGTAGTGAAGGTGGTGACGTACGCATCGGCTGCCCGAGACCGCGACACCGTAGCGCAGACCGGCGACGTCGCGAGGGAGCTCACCTCGAACTGGCGCCGAGCTGGAGTCGGAGACGTCGATCACGCGAAGGCCGCCGGTTCCAGTCCGCGACGTACGCGTAGCCGCCTGCCATCGCGACGTCAACGCGCCACATCGGCGTATCGACCGACGCCCACCTCGATGCGGCGTCGAAGGGTTCGCTAACGTCGATCACCCGAAGGCCCCGTAGCAACGTCCGCAACGTAGGCGTAGCTCGCCGGACACCGCGACGCCCCAGGCGATACCCGGCGTGTCGACGAAGCCCACCTCCACCGGGCGGACGGCGTGCTGACGTCGATCACGTGAAGCCCTCGCACCTCGTCCGCGACGTACGCGTAGCTGCCGGACACCGCGACGCCCCAGCAGCACCCGTGGTCTCGAGCCGCAGCCCGACCTGGACCGGACGCCGATGGCGCGCAGACGTCGATCACGCAAAGCCGCCGCTTCCAGGTCCGCGACGTAGGCGTAGCCGCCCGAGGCCGCAACGTCTACACGGCCCCGGCAGGCGGCGCGGACGTCGCCGACCGCCTGACCGGGTCCGCCGGGTTCGAGATGTCGGCGACCATCAGCGCCTTGCCGCTGCCGAAGTAGGCGTAGTTACCGGCGACGGCACCCGCCAACGAGGGTCCGTACGGCCAATGGCCGATCAGCTCCGGGCAGTTCTGGGCGAGCGCCGGCACTGCGAGGACGCTCACACCGATCACGAGAAACACACCGACACTGGCCACGAGCCACGCGCGTTGCATGGGCCTATCCTCCTTCCAGGTTGTCTGGTCCCCTTCAACATGGGTCCCGGTGGCCTGAAAGTCGTGAGGAAAAGATGCGGAAAATGTGCGGAATTGACTTGCCACGCGGCTCCGCGCAGCAGACGTCCGCGATCCTGGCGCGCCTGGCGGTCAGCCCGGCTCCCGGTCGTCAGGCCGCAAATGACTGAGGGCTCAGGCCTTGCTGCTGGAATCCCCGAAGATCGGCTTCAGCTCGGCCTCGGTCGGCGGCGGGGTCAGCAGGCTCACGACCACGAGCAGGCCGATTGAGATGATCGCAGCCGGGTAGATCGAGGGGATGCCCCAGGGATCGGACCCGAAGACGGACGCCCCGGTCTGACCCTGGGCCGCCTGCATCACGGACGGCGCCACGCGCGGCAGCACGAGCTCGAGGAAGACGGTCGTCACGAAGCCGCCGACGATCGACGCGAGACCGCCCTGCCGGGTCGCCCGCTTCCAGGTGAGGGCCGCGAACAGGGCGGGGGTCACGGCCACGCCGTAGACCGTGTAGGCGAAGTAGGAGTACTGGAGGACGGAGATCGGCAGCCCGAGCACGGTCGGGATGAAGATCAAGCAGAACGCGACCGCGCCCAGGACCACGACAAAGACCTTTTGAAGGGCGATCATCTTTGCCTGATCAGGGGTCTCCGTCCGGTGGACGAAGCGCTGGTAGACGTCGCGAATGACGTTCGAGCTGGAGGAGAGCAGGTAGTTCATGCCGGTTGAAAGCACCACCGCGCAGGCGGCGGCGAGCAGCAGGACGCCCACCGGCGCAGGCACCATGTGGCGGGCGGCGTTGAGCACCATCGTGCGGGGCTCCCAGTTGGTGGCGTGCTGGACGTTGTAGGCGGCGGCGAAGACCGCAATCGCGATGACCACGGTCTCGACGACGATCGTCCCGACGATCCAGATTGCCACCGCGCGCTTGGCGTCCCGTGCCGAGTTGGCCGAGTAGAACTTCTGGTACATCGACTGGACGCCCATCAGCAGCAGCAGGGTCGACAGGAAGTAGGCGAGTCCCTTCAGAGCCGGGTACCTCCCGAAGTCCGCGGAGAAGACATCGAAGTGGCCGGCCGGCAGGGCCTGCGTGATGCCGGACCAGCCGCCCGCGGCCACGACCACGAACGGCAGCGCGAGGCAGCACGCGAGAACGATGATGATGCCGTTCGGGAGATCGGTGTGGGCGACCGCCACCATCCCGCCGATGGCCACGAAGGTGATGACGAAGGCCGCGGCGATGGCCTGGCCCACCTCCAGCGAGACGCGGCCGTCGGTCACGACGTTCAGGATGTAGCCACCCGCCCGGAACTGGTAGGCCACGATCGTCGTGAAGGCCACGACCAGGGCGATTGCCCCGAACATCCGGGCGACGGGCCCGTAGCGGACCTCCAGGATGTCGCCCACGGTGTACTGGCCGAAGGTGCGGATGCGGGCGGCCACGAAGTAGATGATCGCGATGCCGAGAAACGCGCCCGCGGGCATCCAGATCGAGCTCCAGCCCGCGTAGTAGGCGTACTCGGCACCGGCGATGAAGGTGCCGGAGCCGATCCACGTGCAGACGAGCGTGAAGACCATCGTGGTCAGCGAGAGCTTGCGGCCCGCGACCATGTAGTCGTCCTGCGTCTTGATCTGGCGGGCGCGATAGAGGTTGAAGCCGGCCAGGACCAGGAGGTAGCCCAGAATCACCCAGAGATACCAGCTCACGATGGCCTCCGTTCGCTACAGGCGGGCCCGGGCGGCACACCACCCGGCGTCAGCCGCTGAGAATCAGCTCCTACGAAATCCACCTCATGTCGAGCATGTCGTCCCCGTTCTCGCGCCTGAGACTTGCATGCGTTGAGACGAGTGTCAACGGTAGGAGTTCGTACCGCCTTGGCCTTTTCGGCGGACGTGAGCCTGCTGTGACATAGTGCGTAGTGCGGTGCAGCAGGGAGCGACACGGATGCCGAATGACGAGCGCAGCGTCGAGGCCTTTTACAACCGGCTCAGCCCACGCTATAGCGAGGCGATCCAGCGCTGCGTGCCGCGCTACGCCGAGATGCTGCGCACGCTCATCGACTACATCCCATACGACCTGCGACCCCGTCGAATCGTGGAGCTGGGCTGCGGCGGCGGCGATCTGTCTGCTTTGATCGTGGAGAGGTACCCAAACGCCGAGATCCACTTGGTCGATCTTGCCGCCGAGATGATCGAGACCTGCCGGAGGCGGTTCTCGGGCGCGCCCCAGCTCCGCTACCACACCCTCGACTTCGCGCAGATCGAGTTCGATGTGGGCAGCGTCGATCTCGTGGTGTCGAGCATCGCCATCCACCACCTCGACGACGCCGCGAAGCAGGCGCTGTTCCGCAAGGTCGCCGCCTGGCTTGGCGACGGGGGAGTGCTCGCCTACTCGGACCAGTTCCGCGGCACCTCGGACGCGATTCATGCCACGCACATGCGTCGCTGGCAGGAGGAGGCGTTCCGGCTGGGGTGCTCTGCCGAGGAGTGGGACAGCTGGATGCGCCACCAGGACCACCATGACCACCACGCCACGCTGGAGGATCAGGTCGGGTGGCTGCGCGCGGCCGGCTTCGCGCTCGTCGACTGTCCCTGGCGACACCTGCTGTGGACGGTGCTCATCGCGCGCAAGTCGTGAGGGGGCGTATGGCGCCGTCGTGACGGTCGCGCCAGCGGCCGCCGCGGCTCGGGATCAAATACTCTGGAGACGGCAGACATGCTGCATCGTGGCGCCCCGGCCCTGGTTCTTCTGGTCGCTGTGACGGCAGCCGTCATAGCGGAGCAGCCGGAAGACGCCTCCGGCGGCCCCAGCGGCGGATTGCAGGCGCAGGGCCCGACGGGTGATCGCTGGACCAACAGCATCGGCATCGACTTCGTGCCGATCCCATCCGGGGCCTTCACCATGGGATCGACCGCCCTCGACGCCGAGCTTCACGAGCGGCCGGCCCATTCGGTGACCATCAGCCGTACCTTCTACGTCGCCACGACGGAAGTGACGCAGCTGCAGTGGGAGGCTGTGATGGGGGGAAACCCGTCGAGGTTCCGAGGGGACGACCTGCCCGTGGAGCAAGTGAGCTGGTTCGACGCGCAGGACTTCATCCGGGTGCTGAACGCGAAGGAGGGCACGAGCCGGTACCGCCTACCAACCGAAGCCGAATGGGAGTACGCCTGCCGCGCCGGAACCTCCGGGGATGCGTACGGCGATCTCTCCGACATCGCATGGTATGAACCCACGAGCGGTGGTCGAACCCATCCCGTGTCTCAGAAGCAGGCCAACAGCTGGGGCCTGTACGACATGCTGGGCAACGTCTACGAGTGGTGCGAGGACTGGAAAGGTCCGTACCCCAGCGGCGAGGTCACGGACCCGCGCGGGCCATCCGAGGGACCGGGCCGCGTCATCCGGGGCGGCTCCTGGCTGGTCCATGCCAACCGCGTTCGGTCCTGGTTCCGCGACGTCCTTCTGCCGGACGAGCGCCGCGACGACGTCGGCTTCCGGGTCGTGGCCGCCGCGGGTGCCCCCTGAGGATCCGCTGGGACGCCCTGTCCGACATTCACTTTGGCCGGCTGATGGAGATGAGGCGTTCGGGCATCGCGGGTTGGGCACGCCCCTGACCGTGGTCACTTCAACCGCCCCACCGGCCGCACCCGGGTGGAACGTGTCGGGCCCGCGCGCTGTTATGACGCGGAGAATACGTCATCGCCGATGCGGCGGAGGCTCAACCATGGACGAGCAGTGTCTCCTTGGGTTGTTCCTGGTCGCTGGCAGCGGCGCCGGCGATGGCCGAGACCTTCACGGAGACCTTCGACGGCGGCAGCAACGTCGGCGGCTGGACCTTCGGCACCGGCAACGAGGTCATCGAAGCGAGCGGGGGCAACCCCGGCGCCTATCTCCACGACACCTTCGTAGACACCTTCGCGCCCCAGCCCCGCACCTCGCAGCCGTCGATCTTCACGGGCGATCTCCGTCAGCTCGGAGTGAGCCGGATCGGCATCGACCTCATCACCTTCTCGGTCGACTTCAGCGCCGAGGGCCGGCCGTTGACCCTGATGCTGATCTCGGACCAAGGCACGCCCGGGAACTTCGACGACGACTGGGCCGCCTACCTCATGGGCCTGGCCAACGTCCCGCTGCCCGGTGAGGGCTGGATCTCCTACTCTTTCGACGTGCCCTCGCAGGAGACCTCGCTGCCGGCCGGCTGGGCGACGCTGGCCTTCGGGTCGTCGAGCCCGCCCGATCCGGACTGGAACCAGGTCATCACGAACGTCGTCGAGCTCCGCTTCTTCTACGGCGACCCGACGATGTTCTTCATCTTCCAGGGCTGGAACCTGGGCCTCGACAACCCGACGATCTCCTACGGGCTGTTCGACGACGGCTTCGATTCCGGCGATACGACGGCGTGGTCCGCGACGATGCCGTGATCCGGCTGACACGGCGCCACCGGCGGTCGCGCGCCGGCGCCCGAGCTCCGCGTGACCGGAACGGCTCACGATCGTCTTTCCCTTCCCCGATTCAAGCCGGCGACGAGGCGGTGGAGCGGTAGTAAATACCCACGTCGCGATGCTGCTGTCGGGTAGTAAGTGCGCTTCCCGCGGGGTGCACGAGGCCTAGATTCGAGACACGTTCGGCAAAGGACGGTCTCTCATGAATCGAAACGCACCGGCGCTTCCGCCCCAGACGGCCGGCACGGAGGCGGCGAGGCCACCCGACGCAGTCCGTGAGCGGCAGCGGGCCGGCTTTGCGCGTTTGCGCGTCGCCCGCCGCCTGGCCGCACGGCTGAAAGCCATGCGGCGGCGCCGTGCCGTGCTTCTCGCCGTTGCACTCGTTCCCGTGGCGCTGCTCCTGGTCCCGGCGGCGTGGCTGGTCCACCACGTGTACTTCGACCGCGGCGGCGTGCCCGACCTCGAGTCGTTCATCCGGTTCGAGCCCCCCACGACCGGCGTCGTCCGCGACGTTCACGGCAAGGTGCTGATCGAGCTGGCGCGCGAGTACCGCCGGGTCGTGACCTACGACGAGGTGCCGCTCATCCTGCGCCAGGCGATCCTGGCGGCCGAGGACAAGCGCTTCTTCTCCCATTCCGGCGTGGACTACCGCGTCCTGCCGCGGGTGGTCCAGAAGACGGCGGCGCGCTCGTTGGCCGAATGGAGGAAGGGCGGTCACGGGTTGCGGCTGCTCCTGCCGCAAGGGGGCTCGACGCTCACGCAGCAGCTCGTCCGCGGCTACTTTCTGCAGGACCTGACGAGCCGCCCCGACGGGGATGCGCTCTTCCACGCGGGCCTGGCCCCGCCCCGGCTCCTCTCCGTGGTCCTGGGAGCCTCCGCCATGAACAAGCTCCTTCGAAAGATGGAGGAGGTGCGCCTGACGCTCTGGCTCGAGAAGGAGATGCGCAGACGGTATGGATCGCAGGAGCAGGCCAAGCGCGAGATCTTCGCGCGCTACGCCAGCTTCATCTACCTGGGCAACGGCCGTTACGGCTTCGCCGCCGCGTCCGAGTACTACTTCGGCAAGACCTTGTCGAGCTATACGCCGGACGACGCGGGCAACGCGGCGCTCCTGGCCGCGATCAGCAAGGCGCCACGGGACTACGCCCCCGTGCCCGGCAACCAGCGGCCGCTCGATCGCCGCAACCAGATTCTCGCCCTGATGGCTCGCAACGGGTACATCCCCGAGAGCCTCGCGAAGCGCTGCCAGGGCGAGCCGATCCGCGTCGCCCCCCTCAGCCCGATCAAGACCGACGCTCCGGCCGCGATCGAGCACGTCCTCGACGAGCTGACCCGGCATGGCGAGCGGTCGCTTCGGCGTCGAAGACCTCTTCCAGGGGCGGATCGTGGTCCGCTCGACGGTCGACGCGCGCGTGCAGACGATCGTGAACGAGGCCCTCGAGCAGCGGTCTGGCCCGGTACGAGAAGCGGCACCCCAAAGGGAAGGGGCTGATCCAGGGCTCGGTGGTCGTGCTCGGCAACGCGGACGCGGCGATCCTGGCCGAGGCCGGCGGGCGGCGGGTCTACGGAGATCGTCGATGCGCGCTACTCCGACTACAACCGCGTCACGGGCTCGCTGCGCCAGCCGGGCTCCGCGATGAAGCCGCTGGTGTACCTGGCCGCGTTCGAGTCGGGCATGGGCCTCGACACCCCGGTGCCCGACGAACCGATCGGCGTGCCGGTCGAAAGCGACGACAGCATCAAGTGGATCGCCAATTACGACAACCAGTTCAAGGGCCCGATTCCGATGCGCCAGGCCCTGGCCGAGTCGCGCAACGCCGTGGCCGTGTGGATCACGCGAGAGATCGGCGTGAAAAGGGTGATCCGGACCGCCCACCAGATGGGGATCCGCACCCCGCTGCAGCCCTACCTGCAGCACGGCGCTCGGTGCATCGGAGGTGCGCCTGCTGGAGTTGGCGGACGCCTATCGCGCCATCGCCTCGGGCGTCCTGGCGGAACCGCACGTCATCGACCGCGTGACCGACGTCTCCGGCGACGGGCTGTACGAGGCGCCGCGGGGCGCGCGGGAGATCCGCTCCGCGGCCCTGCGCTCGATCCAGGAGGGGCTCCGGGGCGTGGTTCGTCTCCCGGACGGCACCGCCCACAGCCTCGCCGCCCGCGATTTCCCGATCCCGGTGATGGGCAAGACCGGGACGACCAGCGATTTCCGCGATGCGCTGTTCGTGGGGTCCACCTACGGGACATCGGGGATCACCGTGGCGGTCCGGATCGGCTTCGACGACAATCGTCCCCTGGGGCAGAGGGAGACCGGCGGGCGCACGGCGCTGCCGATCTTCCGCGAGATCATGCTCCGCGTCTACGAGGACCAGCTCGTCGGTCAGGCGCCGCGCTTCCCCCGCGAGATCGAGGACGGGATCGACCAGTACCTGGCGATGCTGGCGGTGCCGGAGCTGGGCCGCGCCGAGGTCGAGTGGCCGGGGCGCGACCCCGAAGCGCCGCTCGTGGGAACCGGTGCGGCGGTTCTCGGATTCGTCCAGCCCGTATCCGAGTAGGACCCGAACCGTGAGCGTACCCCGCGGCGGCGCGAGGGTGATCAAGGGAGGGGTAGTTTCTACCTATGTCGCGGTCCTGCTTTCGGGTAGTAAGTGCGCTTCCCGCGGGGGATCCGAGGACTAGATTCGAGACACGTTCACGAAAGGACGGTATCTCATGAAACGGGTATTCGTTGTGGTGGCAGGCTCTCTGGTCGGTGTCGGGCTGCTGGCGCTTGCCGGGTGCGCCTCCTCGATGGTGCCCAAGGACACGCGGCAGGTGGACTCGGGGATCACGTCGGTGATCCAGACGTCGCTGGAGGCCAACGACAAGGTGAAGGCGCGGCAGGTGGAGGTCCAGACCCGGGAGGGCGTCGTGTACCTGACCGGCGTGGTGGACACGGAGGAGGCTCGCCGAGAGGCCGGGCGGGTCGCGTGGCGCACGGAGGGCGTGGACGGCGTCGTGAACGACCTCACGGTCGGGGAGCGGACGGTCGGCAGCTGGATCGACGACGTGATGATCAGCTCGAAGGTCAAGTCGAAGCTCATCGCCAACTCCGAGATCAAGGCCGGGGACATCGACGTGAGCTCCTCGCAGGGGGTGGTGACGCTGATCGGCCGCGTCAGCTCCGAGACGATCAAGAGCGACGCGGAGCGCATCGCGCGCGGCACCAGCGGCGTCAAGGACGTGCACAACGAGCTCATCGTCGGCACGATCGAAGCACTAGGTTCGGCAGGACTGGAGGACTGTGATGCTCTGGACGATTCTGGTCATTCTTCTCATGCTGTGGTTGCTTGGCATGGTCACCTCGACCACGATGGGCGGCTTGATTCACATCCTGCTGGTGGTGGCGGTGATCATTCTGATCGTCAGACTCGTCTCCGGACGACGCGTCCTCTAGCGCGATTCGCCGGCGACGAAGTCGTGGGGCGGCGGCGGTCGCTGTCCTGGTGAGGGCAAGGCGCGATGAGGTCCCGAGCCGCCCCGAACGGCGGCCGGGTCCTCAGCACGCGTCTCGGCTGCTTCGAGTCGCAGGTCCTGTAGAGCTGGTCAGGAACACACGAGGAACAAGGGAGGATCGAAAGATGAGAAGAGCAATCGCCGGGCTTTTTGCCTGCGTCGTAGGCGTTGCCGCAGCAGCGACTCTCTTCGCTCAGGAACCCGTTGGGAATCTCCATGACTTGATCGGAGTTCGAGGACGTCACGGAGACAATCAGATGCGCGAACGAGGCTACTCCTTCGTCCGCACCGTCGAACCGGGCGCCAATGGGTTCAGCTACTGGACGGAGAGCCGCTCCGGAAGGTGTGTGTCGGTGCGCAGCGCCAAGAACCGCTACGCAGCCTTCTCGTATGTTCCCGACGCTGAATGCGGCGGGGGATCTGCACAGGTCGGATACGGTGGCGGCGCGAGCGGGTGACTCGGGCAACCACGGGGTGACGCTGCACCGCGGTCTGAACTTCACCGGCGTCAGCGAGAACTTCAAAAATGACATGCCCAATCTGCGGGGTTCACGAATCGGCGACGACCAGGCAGCCTCGGTGAGCGTCAGTCGCGGGTGCCGAGCCAGGCTGTACCAGCAGCCGAACTACCAGGGCGCCTACGTCGAAGTGACCAGCGGCATCGGCGATCTGCGTGGCTGGAAGGCAGGCGTCGACTCGGTGACCTCTCTCCGGGTGCGCTGCGATGGCGTGGCATGGAGCGACGATCGGGACGATGAGTGGGGCGCCGGCGCGAGCTCCGACAGCAGCGGAGTGACGCTGCACCGCGACCTGAAATTCACCGGAGTCAACGAGGCCTTCACCAGCGACGTGCCCGACCTGCGGGGTTCGCGAATCGGCGACGACGAGGCCACCTCGGTGAGCATCAGCCAGGGGTGCCGAGCCAGGCTGTACCAGCATTTGAACTACGAGGGTGCGTACACGGAGGTCAGCTCCAGCATGACCGATCTGCGTGGCTCGAGGGTCGGCGACGACTCGGCGACCTCTCTCCAGGTGCGGTGCGATGGCTGGGGATGGAACGACGATCGGGACGATGAGCGGGGCTCCGGCGCGAGCTCGGTCAGCCGTGGAGTGACGCTGCACCGCGATCTGAACTTCACCGGAGTCAGCGAGGCCTTTGCCAGTGACGTGCCCGATCTGCGGGGTTCACAAGTCGGCGATGACCAGGCGACCTCGGTGAGCGTCAGCCGCGGTTGCCAGGCCAGGCTGTACCAGCATTTGAACTACGAGGGTGCGTACACGGAGGTCAGCTCCAGCATGGACGCTTTGCGTGGCTCGAAGGTGGGCGACGACTCGGTGACCTCGATCAAGGTGCGCTGCGATACGCAGACGCGATCGAAGACAAGTTCAGGTGGCTGAGGGTTCGCCTCAACTCGAGGACACATCAAGGACGATGACGAGCGCCTCGCGCACGGAATGAGCGGCGTCAAAGATGTGGCACAACGAACTCCTCGCCGGCAGGCGCCAGGCCCGGCGGGGACTGGAGGGAAACAGCAATGAGCGCACTCAAGATCGTGGCAATCCTGTTGATCGTCGCCGGCATCATCGGGCTGGTGTACGGCGGCATCACCTACACCAAGACGACCCACGACACCAAGATCGGCCCGATCGAGGTGTCGGTCAAGGACAAGGAGACGGTCAACATCCCGGTGTGGGCCGGTGTCGGCGCGATCGTGGTCGGCGGGGCTCTGCTCCTTCTTCGCAGGAAGGACTAGCTGCTCTTCCATCGGCGCCTGACTCCCACGATGGCGCCTGGCCGCGCGGTCTCCAGGGGCCGCCAGGTTTGCAGAGGAAGGACGTTCGAACCCCATGGCGACAGTGAACAGGCAAATCACACTCGCTTCACGGCCGGTGGGTTTTCCCAAGGTGTCAGACTTTCACCTGGTCTACTCTCCGTTGCCTTCACCTGCCGCCGGCGAAGTGCTTGTCCGGTCGATCTACCTGTCGCTCGATCCCTACATGCGAGGACGGATGAGCGATGCCGAATCCGTATGCCCGGCCGGTTGCCATCGGAGAAGTCATGACCGGCGGCGCGGTCGCCTCCGTGGTGGAGTCGAGGGACCCGGAGTTTCGGGCTGGTGACACCGTCGCAGGGATGTTGGGATGGCAGGAGTACGCCGTCGTCCAGGGGCGCGAGCTGAGGAAGATCGACCCCGACCTCGCGCCGATCTCGACGGCTCTCGGAGTGCTGGGCATGCCGGGGCTCACGGCGTACTTCGGCCTGCTGGACATCTGTGACCCGCAACCAGGGGAGACCGTCGTGGTGTCCGGGGCGGCAGGAGCGGTCGGGATGCTCGTCGGCCAGATTGCGAAGATCAAGGGGTGCCGCGTCGTGGGAGTGGCGGGCTCCGACGCCAAGATCTCGTGGTTGCTCGACGAGCTCGGCTTCGACGCCGCGTTCAACTACAGGACGGCTGCGGACTGCTACGGCAGGCTCGAGGAGCTCTGCCCCGCCGGCATCGACGTCTACTTCGACAACGTGGGCGGGACCATCAGCGATGCGGTCATGCGACTGATCAACGTGAAGGCGCGGATCTCCGTCTGCGGGCAGATCTCGCAGTACAACCTGGAGGAGCCTGAGTTCGGGCCGCGCTGGCTGGGTCAGTTGATCGTCAAGCAGGCGAAGGTGCAGGGCTTCCTGGTCTCTGGCTACGCCGAGCGTTTCCCCGAAGGGCTCGAGCAGCTGGCCAGGTGGCTGAAGCAGGGGAAGCTGAAGTACCGGGAGGACGTCGCCCAGGGCATCGAAGCCGCGCCGCAGGCCTTCATCGGAATGCTGCAGGGGAAAAACCAAGGGAAGCAACTGGTGCAGCTCTCGGAGCTGCAAACAAGCGCGCGCAAAGGCGCCTGAACCGGCAACGGTGCACACGACCAAGGCAGAGCGAGGTGGAGGCGGCCGAGAGATCGCACGCCTGGGTGGTTCTCCAATTGGCTTGCCGCTCAACCGTGGATGGCGTCACCCACCCGCCTGAAGTCGATAGCAATGTCGGTGGGACACAGCGCGGGCCAGGTCCGCCTGCCACGGGGCAGCTCCAAGTGGCAGAAAAACTCCGCCCTGCTGGCTCCCACCGCGGTCATGTCGATGTCGGCGGGGGAGTTCGCAGAGCGAAGCGTGAGGGGGCAGCTGACCCCAGGATCGTAGAGCCCTAGCGCCCTCTGCGCCAGTAGAAGCCGCCACCGCCGAACAGAATGACCAACACCACGATTACGATGATCAGCGTGGAAGTGCTCATGACTTTTCCCTTCCTTTCATCTCTTGCTTCAAGGTAGTCCCCCGGCCTCCCACCTGAAAGCGTACTTTCTACCCGAGTTGCGGCGTTGCTCCCGGGTAGAAAGTGCGCTTCACGGCGGGGCGCCAGGGGACTAGATTTGAGATGTATCGAAGGAAAGGTAGGTGTTCCATGAAACGCGCAGTCGTTGGGGCTCTTCTCGGTGTGGCTCTGCTGGCGCTCGTCGCGGTGGCGGCAGGCGCGGAGGAGCTGACGGTCAACTCCATCCTGGCGGCCCACCAGTCCGGCGCCTCGGCCGACGGCATCATCACCATGGTCAACAACCCGGCCAATACCATCGCCATGACGGCCGGGGACATCGTCACGCTGCGCAATGCAGGCGTGCCGGAGAGCTGTCATCACCGCGATCTGGGCCCGTATCCCGGCGCCCACGCCGGCGCCCGTGCCGCTCCAGCCCGACGATGCCCGCCTGGTCGATCTCGTGCGCCTGATCAAGTCGGGGATGTCCGAGTCCATCATCGCCGAGCAGGTGAGGCAGTCAGGCCAGGCGTACAACCTCTCAGTCAATGACCTTCTCTACCTCAAACAGAACGGCGCCCAGGAGTCGACGATCGCGGCCTTGATGGCGACCCCCGCCGGAGGCCCCGGCCGCGCCGGCCGCCGCTCCGGCCGAGCTGGTCTTCGACGACCTGGTGCTGGTGAAACCGAGGTTCTGCGAAGAAGGATCGCGACGGTCGCCTGGTCATGCAGGGTGACACCCTCTGCCTGGGAGGATCGCCGCGACCCCACGAAGAACTTCACGTTCCAGACCACGGGCCTCGAGAAGGTGTGGTTCACGTGCGAGGCGCGAACCCCCGAGAACTTCTGCTACCAGATCAACTTCCAGATCGTGAAGGGCGACCGCTACCGGTTCCAGGACAGCGACCGCGAGTCGGGATCCAACGCTGCCGTCATCAAGGTCATGGAGGCGCTGCGCACGTACTTCCCGCGCCTCACCTTCGGAGCGCCGAGCATCGACGACTGACCTTCTGAAACGGCCGTGCACGCAGCGCACGGCCACGACACGGATCCTCGGGATCCGCACAGGAGACGCCATGGGAACAGCAAGAAACGCGCGGCAAGGTGAAGAAGCTCAAGGGGCGGGTGAAGGAAGCCGCTGGCATCATCACGGGCAACCGCAAGCTGGAGCGGGAGGGCTCTCGGCAGCGAGCCGAGGGCGCGGTCCAGGAGAGCGTCGGCAAGGCGCGTCGAAAGGTCGGCGAGTTCGTCGACGGGGTTGCCAAGGCGATCAAGAAGTAGGGCGGACCAGTCCCTCTCGACAGCCTCCCCCGCTCGGCGAGAGGAGGGCTCGAGACGGCGGTGGAGAAAGGAACTTCGTGCTCCCTTTCCCTGATGTGCACGCGAAAGGAACCTGCCATGACAATGTCACTACCGTCACTCCTGCTTCTCCTCGTGATCGCGGCTGTCTGCGGCGCCATCGGGAAGGCCATCGCGGGGAGCGTTCGCGGCGGGCTGATCGTCTCGATCGTCCTCGGCTTCATCGGGGCCCTTCTCGGGCCATGGGTGGCTCGGGCGCTCAAGCTCCCAGAGCCCTTCATGGTCACCATCGGCGGGCATCCGTTCCCGGTCCTGTGGTCGATCATCGGCGCCGCCCTTTTCGTGGCGATCATTCACCTGTTCTCCCGACGGAGGTGATGACTGCGCTGCCGGCCAACCTGCTCGTCCTCACGGACGGCTGCTGCGGCACAGGTTGGTTGCATTCGAGCATTTCGGGCAGTTGAGGCCTCGATTCACGTGGGGAGCTGCCCGGAGATCCCATGACCGCGGACACAACAAGGAGGATGAGATGTCAGTAGCAAAGGTCTCCGAGATCAGCGCGACCTCGACCAAGAGCTTCCAGGATGCCATCGAGCAGGGAATCGCCAGGGCGAACAAGACGCTTCGCCACGTGCGGAGCGCGTGGATCAAGGAGCAGCAGGTGCGGGTCAAGGACGGGCTCATCACGGAGTTCCAGGTCAACATGATGGTCACGTTCGTCATCGACGACTAGGAGCGTGTAGGGCATAGGCCCCTGTGCGCGCTCCTGACGTGGTCGATTCTGTTGGCCTCTGCCCACACGCTCCTCGGGATGCGCTGCGCGCATCCTGAGGAGTTCGCACCGCAGTGGCCGTCCGACAACAACTCGGTCAGACACGCACGCCGAAAAGGCCAATGCGGTGCGAACTCCTAGAGCAGGTCGTGCTCCTCGGCGTAGTTCACCAGCTCGACCCGGCTGACCAGCCCGAGCTTGCCCATCAGGTTGGCACGGTGGTTCTCGACGGTGCGCATCGAGAGGCCGAGCAGGTCGGCGATCTGCCGGTTGGTGTTTCCCTTGGCGAGGAGGCGCAGGACGTCGAGCTCGCGGCGGGTCAGCGCGATCACCGGCAAGCCGCGCCGGTGCTCCGTCGTGACGGGCTGGTGAAGGAGCGCGCGGGTCATCGCGGGGTGCACGTAGATGTCGCCACGACTCGCCACATGGATCGCCTGGATGATCTCGGACTCCTCGGCCCGCTTGATCACGTAGCCGGCGGCGCCCGCGCGCAGCGCTTCGTGCAGCAGGCTCTCGTCCTCGTGCATGGTGAGGAACAGCACGATCGAGCTCCGGGTGCTTCTCCTTCAGCCGCTTCGCAGTCTTGATGCCGTTCTCGGGGGGCATGGTGATGTCGAGCAGGACCATGTCGGGGTGCAGCGTCTCGGCGAGGCGCAGCGTCTCCGTGCCATCCTTCGCCTCGCCGACGACCTCGAGCTCGGGGTCGGCTCGGAGCAATGCCCGGAGGCCGGAACGGACGACGGCGTGGTCGTCAGCGATCAGGATGCGGATCGGCACTTGGCACCTCCACCACGACGGTGGTACCTGCCCCGGGCGCGCTTTCCACCGTCAGGGTCCCGCCCAGGGCCTCGGCCCGCTCCCTCAGCCCGAGGAGACCGAAGTGATCCCCGCGCTGGACCTGGTCCGGTTCGAACCCGACGCCGTCGTCCTCGATCATCACCATGACCCGGTCGCCGCGACGCTCCGCCAGCACGTCGACTCGGGTCGCGCGGGCGTGGCGCACGACGTTGGTCATCGCCTCCTGGACGACGCGGTAGAGAGCCGTCTCCACCGCCGTCGGGAGACGCTCGCTCGCGAACCCGCGCGCCTTGAAACGGACCGCGAGGCCGAACTTGGACCCGGCCGACCGCGAGTACTGGCGGAGGGCCGCCTCGAGCCCCAGGTGATCGAGGCTCGCCGGTCGCAGGTCCGCGGCCAGACGGTGCAGGCCGTCGATGACGGCGTCGGTCCTCTGCATGAGCTCCGCCACCCGTCCGGTGACACTCTCCGCCCTCGTCGATCTCCCTCTCCAGCAGGCGGAGTCCGAAGCGCAGCGATGTCAGGGCCTGACCCGCCTCGTCGTGAAGCTCCCGGGCAATGTTGCGCCGCTCGCTTTCCTGCAGCTTCGACGAGGCGGCGTGACAGCGACTTCATCCGCACCGTCGATGCCTGCATCTGCTCGAAGAGAATCGCGTTCTCGACGGCCACCGAGGCCTGGGACGACATCGCCTCGGCCAGCCTCACGTGCTCGTCGTTGAAGTAGCCGGCCTCGCGCTTGGAGAGCGAGAACAACCCGGCCACGTCGCCGCGCGCGAACAGCGGGACCCCCATCCAGCTCGCCTCGGACGAGCGATCCGTTGGGAGGCTCCAGTCGGGGTGGGCGCGGACGTCGGGAATCAGAACCGCGGCGCCGGTCGTCAGGATGCCGTGGACGATCGGGTGGTCGGTCGGATCGAACTCCGATCGCTCCTCGGGCGTCAGGGGAACGACGCGGTCGCCGTCGAAGACGGCCCGGACGGAGACCCGCGACGCCTCCTCGAGGAGCATGACGCTGGCGCGGTCGAAAGGGACCATCCGTCGCAGGCGGTCGAGCAGGGTCACCAGCACGGTCTCGCGGTCGAGGCTGCGGGTGAGCACCACGGTCGCCTCGCGCAGCGCGTCGGCGATGGTCCGGGCGCGCCGCTCGGCCTCGTACGCGAGCCACCGGTCGGTCACGTCCCGGGCAACGCTCAGCACTGACGATATGGCGCCCCCTGGCCCGGGCTCCGGAACGAGCCGGCAGTCGAAGTGCCGCGTCCCATCCGGCGCCGGAAAGGCGAACTCGAGTCTCTCGGGCCGTCCGGTCGCGAAGACCCTCCGCAGGGCTGCGTCCCACACCTCGATCAGCTCGGACGACATCCCCAGCTCCCGGTTCGTCTTGCCCACGAAGTCCTGCGACGGGCGGCCGGTGACGCGCTGGACCGCAGGGCTGACGTAGAGGTGGCGCAGATCCGAGTCGAAGCGCGCGACGACGTCGGGCAGGTTCTCGACCAGCGTCTTGAACTTCTCCTCGGCCTGGCGCAGATGGGTGGCGCCCTCGCGCACCTCGCGCTTCGAGGGCGTTCCGGTTCTTCTCGAGACCGTTGACGGTGCGGCTGTTGAGCATCGCCACGGCAGCCATCTCGGCAAAGACCTCGGCGAGTCGGGAGTCGGCCGCAGAGAAGCCCCCGGGCTTGTTGATCAGGCCGACGAGCCCAGCGACGTCGCCGGCGATGACGACCGGTGCGACGAGCGCGCTCTCCAGGGCGACGTGATCGTCACCGGGGGGTGCCTGCGGCGCGCCCTTCGCCAGGTCTTGGCGATGACGACCCGGCCGAGCCTTGGAGGCGCGTGCGCAGAGGCGGCGAAGCGGCGCGGGCAGGCCGGCAGCGGAGTTGAGCCCGAGGCTGCCGGGATCGAGGCAGGCGACCTCGAGGCCCTTCCCGCCCGGCGAGCTCACGGCCACGAAACCGGCATCCGCGCCGAGGATCGCCTTGCACGCCGCGAGGATCGCTCTCGCGGCGTCGGTGAAGGCGCGGTTCTCGAGCACCGCGCGCGCCGCCGTCAGCAGCGCGGCGACCTCCTCGCTGCGGCCGTTCGTCGTTCCTCGCGGTTCCGGCGACTTCCTCATCAGACCTTCCTCACGCTGCGACGGACAGCACGGACGCCTCCGGACCATCCCCCGGTCGCTTTTCGGACCTCGAGGAGCGCGGCCCGGGGGCGGATGCTATGAGACAAACATAGCACCGAATGCCGTGACATTGGTTGCTGCCGTGACCGCCGGGGGAGGTCGGGTCAGGTGCGAGTTCCTCACTCGGGGGACTGTTTCGGGTCCAGGTCGGGAATCCGTTTTGGAGACGGCCTCGGCGTCGTCGTGCGGTGCCAGACACGCTGAGTGCCGGCGGCACGAGGGTCGACGTTCGAGGACGGTCACCGGAGGGGTAGTTACTACTCACGGCGCAGTCCTGCTCCCGGGTAGTAAGTGCGCTTCACGGTTGGAGGGGCGGAGGAGCAGTATTGAGATGCGCACAGGAAGAAAGGTGGCCGGGCGTCAAGCGAGCGTCCGTCCCGGCAACGATGGGCAGGGGGACAGTGGCTCCGCCCAACCCTGCGGTGCTCCTGGTCGCGGACATGGGATCAGCCAGACCTCAATAAACGGCGCCGGCGAGATGTTGAAGACGATGCAGGGGGTGAACGGTGTTCGGACGGCGCCGTCTCGAAGGAGCCATGCCTCTCAGGGGCGAGCTCCTGAGCCTCGAGGGCCTCGAGGAGCGAGCGAAGACGCTCGCCGCCGGCTTGACGCTGGTACCTGCCTCGCGGGCGGGTGGGCACGATGTGCTGCCACGGCTGGACGCGAACATCCGTGTCCTGAACGCGGCCTACCGTTGCTTCGCTGACGACGTCCACCAGGGCGTCGCTGTTCCGCCGGCCGCCGAGTGGCTTCTCGACAACTTCCATCTCGTCGTCTCGGAGGCGCGCGCCGTGCGGCACGACCTCCCCGCCCGGTACTACCGGAAGCTGCCGAAGCTCGCGGCACGCGAGTTCTCGGGCAAGGCCCGCATCCATGCGATGGCGCTCGAGCTGATCCGGCACGGCGACGGACGGCTCGATGCAGGCCGGCTCACGCGCTTCGTCCTCGCCTTTCAGACCATTGCGCCGTTGACGATTGGCGAGCTCTGGGCGTGGCCCAGCATGCTCAAGCTCGCGCTGATCGAGAACCTGAGGCTCCTGACCGACGGAATGCTCGCAGGGCGCGGGGCACGCCTGGAGGCGGACCTCGCTCTCGCGCGGCTGGAGCACGGCCATCCTCCCGGCTCTCTGCCCGACCCGCTCCCGAGCGCCTTCGTGGCGCAGCTCCGGCAGCGGATGCGCGAGTACGACCCCCGCGTGTCTCCCCTCGCCGCAGCAGTGGAGCAGGCGCTGGCCGCGCAGGGGACGACGCCCGAGGATGCGGTCCGCTCCGAGAACCAGCGCCACGCGACCGATCAGGTTTCCACCGGCAACACGGTGACCAGCCTCAGGTTCTGTGCGACGCACGACTGGAGCCGCTTCGTCGAGCTGGTCAGCCCGATGGAGGAGGTCCTGCGGCGGGACCCGGCCGGGGTCTACCCGCGAATGGACTTCGCCAGCCGCGACCGCTACCGGCACGCCGTGGAGGATCTCGCCGAGCCCACCGGCGAGGCGCAGGTGCGAGTTGCCCTGCGCACTGTCGAAAGCTCCCGCGCGGCCGCGGAGCAGAAGGGTATCGGCGACCGGACAGCGCACGTCGGCTATCACCTCGTCGGCCCGGGCCGGCGCGGCCTCGAGATCGACGTGGCGTACCGTCCGCGCCTCGATCAGCGGCTTCGCAGGTGGGGTTTCGCCCACGCCACCGCTGCGTACCTCGGCAGCATCGGCCTCTTGACCGGCTTCGGTGTTTTCGGTGCGTATGCGTACGCCGGCGCCGCGGGCGCCGCCGGGATGGCGACCGCCGCGGCCCTGCTCGCGCTGCTGCCCGCGAGCGAGCTCGCGGTACTCCTCGTTCAGCGCATCGTGGCGGCGTTCGTGCCACCGCGCCGGCTTCCCCGCCTCGACTTCAGCGAAGGGATCCCGGAGAGCGCCCGCACGATGGTGGTCGTGCCCGTGCTCCTCGGTAGCGTGGGGGAGGTCGACCGGCTCCTGGCGCACCTGGAGGTGCAGGCGCTCGGCAACCTCGACCCCCGGATCCACTTCGCGGTCCTGAGCGATTTCAAGGACGCGCAGACGCTCTCGGTGGCCGGTGACGACGAGATCCTGACCGCAGCCGTGGCCGGTATCGAGGCGCTCAACCGCCGGCACGCCCCCGATGAGAACGACCGTTTCTTCCTGTTCCACCGCGATCGCCAGTGGAACCCGAAACAGGACGTCTTCATGGGGTGGGAGCGCAAGCGGGGGAAGATCGAAGCGCTCAACCGCCTGTTGCGTTCCCCTGACGACACCGGTTTCTCCGTCAAGATCGGCGACCTTTCGATCCTCCCTTCGGTGCGCTACGTCCTCACCCTGGACGCCGACACGCGACTCCCGAGGGGCGCCGCGAGGACACTGATCGGGGTCATTTCGCATCCGCTCAACAGGCCCGTGGTCGACGCCGCCCTCCGGAGGGTCACGGAGGGCTACGGCATCCTCCAGCCGCGCGTGAGCGTCAACCTTGCGAGCGCCGCCGGGTCGCTCTTCGCACGCGTGTACGCCGGGCACACCGGCGTCGATCCGTACACGACGGCGGTCTCGGACACCTACCAGGACCTGTTCGGCGCAGGGGTCTACACGGGCAAGGGACTGTATGACGTCGATGCCTTCCACGCGACCGTCGGCTGGCGCGTCCCCGACAACACCCTGCTGTCGCACGATCTCTTCGAGGGGCTGTACGCACGCACCGCGCTCGTCTCCGACGTGGAGGTGGTGGACGACTACCCCGCCAACGTCCTCGCACACGCGCGGCGGCAGCAACGCTGGGTGCGCGGCGACTGGCAGATCCTCGCCTGGCTCTTCCCGGTGGTCCCGACACCACAGGGTTTTGTGAAGAACCGTCTCCCGCTCATCAGTCAGTGGAAGATCCTCGACAACCTCCGGCGCAGCCTCGTGCCACCCGCGCTCCTCGCCTTCTTCGGGGCCGCGTGGACCCTCCTGCCGGGGAGCCCGCTCGTCTGGACCCTCGGCGGTCTCGCGGTCGTTGCCTTCCCGTTCATTGCCTCCCTTGTCCACCTCCTGGAGCGGCCCCCCGCGCACGAGCCGGCGCGCGTCCACCTTCGCGGCCTCGTCGAGGATCTGAGCACCTCCTTCGCGCAGGCGCTCCTGACGCTGGTCTTCCTCCCGTTCCACGCCTGGGAGATGGTGCATGCCATCGCCCTGACGCTGGTCCGGCTCGTCATCACGCAGCGCCGCCTCCTCGAGTGGGAGACGGCTGCCGCGCAGGCGGCCCGGGCCGCTGGCCTTCTGCAGGAGGGGATCCGCGCCTTCTTCGTCGAGATGGCCGCGAGCCCGATTGCGGCCCTTGGATTGCTCGCCGCCACCAGCGCCGCACGTCCTGGCGCTCTTCCCCTGGCACTGCCGTTCCTCGCCTTGTGGGCGGCGGCGCCCGCCTGCGCGTACTGGCTCAGCCGGTCGATCGTGCTGCGCCGGCGCGAGCTCCTGCCTGCGGACCGCGATCTCCTGATGGAGGTGGCACGGAAGACGTGGCTCTGCTTCGAGACCCTGGCCGGCCCAGAGGACAACTGGCTCCCTGCCGACAACGTCCAGGAAGAACGAGCGCCCAGGGTGGCTCACCGGACCTCGCCGACCAACGTGGGCATGGGCCTCCTCTCCACCCTCGCGGCGCACGATCTGGGCCTGCTGCCGGCGGACGCCATGGTCGAGAGGCTCGACCGGACGCTGACCACGGTCGAAGGGCTCGAGCGACACGAGGGGCATCTCCTGAACTGGTACGACACGCAGAACCTCTCACCGCTCCTCCCGCGCTACGTGTCCACGGTGGACAGCGGCAACCTCGCGGGGGCGCTTCTCGCCCTGGCGGAAGGGTGCCGGCGGTTGGGCGGGTCGCGACCGGACCTGGCACCACGCCTGTCCGACGTTGCCCGTCGCGCGGCGGCCCTGGCGGACGGGATGAACTTCGCCTTCCTCTACGACCGCCAGCGCCAGCTCTTCTCGATCGGCTATCGCATGGCCGACGCCGGCGGGCCGGGGCGAGTGGACCCCGCCTACTACGACCTCCTGGCCTCGGAGTCGCGCATTGCGAGCTTCTTCGCCATTGCCAAGGGCGACGTCCCGCAAAGCCACTGGTTCCACCTGGGACGGCTCGTCGTCAGCGTGGAAGGCGTCCCGACGCTCGTCTCGTGGAGCGCGACGATGTTCGAGTACCTGATGCCGCTCCTGCTGATGCGAAGCTACCCGGGGACGCTTCTCGACCAGAGCTGCAGGATGGTCGTCAGACGGCAGATCCGGTACGGTCGCGAGTGGCACGTTCCATGGGGAATCTCCGAGTCCGCCTACGATCTGACCGACCGGCTCGGCAACTACCAGTACAAGGAGTTCGGCGTCCCGGGCCTCGGCTTGAAGCGAGGGCTGGGCGACGAGCTCGTCGTTGCTCCCTACGCGACCGCGTTGGCCGCTCTCCTGGAGCCGGCTGAGGCCGCTCGGAACCTGCGGCGCCTGACAGGCGAGGGAGCCGAGGGGCCGCTCGGATACTACGACGCCATCGACTACACGGCGCGCAAGCCGCTCGAGGACGGCGACTTTCCGAGCGTGCGACCCGGTCGCGGCGTGATCGTGAAGACCCACATGGCGCACCACCAGGGGATGACACTGGTCGCCATCGCCAACGTTCTTCTGGGCGACGTGATGGTCGACCGGTTCCATGCGGACCGGCGAATCCAGGCGACCGAGCTTCTCTTGCAGGAGCGGATCCCACGCCAGGCGCCCATCATCGAACCGCGTCCGGCCGAGGAGGCCCGAGCCGAACCACCGGCGCTCGCGCGCCCTCCGCGTCGCCTCCGCTCGCCCCACACGCCGTACCCACGCGCGCAGATCCTCTCGAACGGCAGCTATGTCGCGATCGTCACGAACGGGGGCGGCGGGACGAGCTTCTGCCGCGGCCGCGCCGTGACGCGGTGGCGGGAGGACCGCACCCGCGATCCCGGAAGCCAGTTTGTCTATCTGCGCGACGTTCACTCGGGCGCCGTCTGGTCCGCGGGCTACCAGCCCACGGCCAGGGAGCCCGACAGCTACCTCGTGGAGTTCCTCGCCGAGAAGGCAGCCTTCGAGCGGCTCGACCACGACATCGCAACGCGCCTCGAGGTCGCCGTCTCACCAGGGGACGACGCCGAGGTCCGGCGCGTCTCGCTGACGAATCGGAGCGACCGCCCCCGTGAGATCGAGCTGACGAGCTACGTCGAAGTGGGTCTGGGGTCCGTCGCTGAAGATGTCGCCAGCCCCGCATTTGGGAAGCTCTTCGTCGAGACGGAGTGGATCGCGGAGAACACGGCGCTCCTGGCGCGGCGCCGGCCGCGCGCCGCGCATGATCCGGTGCTCGTCATGTTCCACGTCCTCTCCATCCACGGGCCGATGCAGGCGCAGGTCGAGTGGGAGACCGACCGAATGCGCTTCCTGGGGCGCGGGCGCGGCCCCGACGACCCACTGGCCATGGACGGGCGCCCGCTCTCGGGGACGACCGGCGCGGTGCTCGACCCGATCCTGAGCCTGCGGACCCGGCTGCGGCTTGCACCCGGGGGGTTCGCCCGCGTTTCGTTCACGACCGGCGTTGCCGCCGACGAGCCGACCGCCCACGCCTGCGCACAGAAGTACCACGACCACGGCGTCGCCGCCCGCGCCTTCGCGCTGGCCTTCACGCAGGCGCAGATGTCACAGCGACATCTTGGCATCTCCGCCGAACAGGCCGAGCTCTCCGAACGGCTGGGTTCCCGTGTCTTCTTCTCCGACGCATCCCTCCGGGCCGACGGCGTGACCGTGGCGAAGAACACGCTCGGGCAGGGTGGGCTCTGGAGGTTCGGCATCTCGGGCGACCTCCCGATCGTCCTCGTCCGCGTGAAGGAGCCGGACGACGTGCCGCTCGTCCGGGAGATCCTCGTCGCTCACGAGCACTGGCGACTGAAGGGGCTGAAGGCGGATGCCGTGATCCTGAACGAGCACTCGGCAAGCTACCGCGAAGAGCTGAATCAGCAGCTCGAGCAGCTCGTCGACGCCGGCCCGTGGAGTGCCTGGAAAGGGAAGCCCGGCGGCGTGTTTCTTCTCCAGGGCGACTCGATGCCGGAGGCCGAGAGAGTCCTCCTGAGCTCGGTCGCCCAGGCGGTCCTCACCGGAGACCGCGGCACCCTGCAACAGCAGCTCGACCGCCCAGAGGCGGAGCCTCCACTGCCATTGCGCAGTGTGCCCGTCGACGAGGATCCGGACGCGGAGCGGCCGGAAGGCGAACCGGAGCTACCGCCGCTGCTCCTTGACAACGGCCTCGGCGGTTTCACGCGGGACGGCCGCGAGTACGTCGTTGTCCTCGAGGGCGAGCGGGAGACGCCCCTTCCCTGGACCAACGTTCTTGCCAACCCGCGCTTCGGGAGCATCGTCACCACCTCGGGGGCGGCCCACACCTGGTCCGAGAACAGCCGCGAGAACCGGCTCACGCCGTTCGCGAACGACCTGGTCACCGACCCGACCGCCGAGGCGATCTTCGTCCGCGACGAGGACAGCGGCGCCCTGTGGGGCGCCACGCCGGCGCCCCTGCGGCGGACGCGGCACTCTCCGCGCTGGGTAGTGCGCCACGCTGCGGGCGTGACGCGGTTCGCCCGCGCCGCTCACGGCATCGCGCAAGAGCTGGCGGTCTTCGTGGCGCGGGACGAGCCCGTGAAGCTGTCTCTGCTGACCTTGACGAACCGCTCCGACCGGCCGCGGCGCCTCACCCTTTTCTCGTACGCCGAATGGTCGCTCGGCCCGCCAATCGCGAGTGGCCCGAGGTTTGTCGCGACGGAGCGCGACGGTGAAACCGGCGCGGTCCTGGCGCGCAACCTGTACAGCACGGAAAGGGGGCCCGTCGCGTTCGCCGCCGCAAGCGAGCCGCTCCTCTCAGCTACGGGGGACCGTCTGGAGTTTCTCGGCCGCAACGGTTCACTGTCGCGTGCGGCCGCGCTCGGCCAGCCGCTGCTGCTGAATCGGTTCGGCGCCGGCCTCGACCCGTGCGCTGCGCTGCAGACGGTCGTGGACCTCGCGCCCGGCGCGACGCGGCGCGTCGTGTTCCTCCTCGGGCAAGGGCGGGACGCGGAGGAGGCTCGCGCCCTCCTGCGGCGTTTCGCGGGCGACGACGGTGCGGCGGCTGCCGAGGCCGAGCTTCTCCGAGTGGAAGCGTCCTGGGATGACACGCTGGGCGCCGTGCGCGTGACCACCCCCGACGACTCCTTCGACCTCCTGGTCAACAGGTGGCTGCTCTACCAGGACCTGGCGTGCCGCGTCTGGGCGCGCTCCGGCTACTCCCAATCGAGCGGCGCGTACGGTTTTCGCGACCAGCTCCAGGACGTGCTCGCGCTCATGTTCACCAGGCCGGACCTCACCCGCGAGCACCTCCTGCGAGCGGCCGCACGCCAGTTCGTGGAGGGGGACGTTCAGCACTGGTGGAACGCCCCGGGTGGGCAAGGCATCCGTACGCGTTGCTCGGACGATCTTCTCTGGCTCCCCTACGCGGCTGCCGAGTACGTCAAGGCCACCGGCGACCGCGCCGTCCTCGACGAGCGGGTGCCATTCCTCGAAGCGCCGGCGGTTCCGCCCGGAGACCCCGAGGCGTACGGACGTCCGGCCATATCCGACGAGACGGGCACGCTGTTCGAGCACTGCGCAAGGGCCGTCGATCGGGCGCTCACCGCCGGTGCGCACGGCCTGCCGCTGATCGGGAGCTGCGACTGGAACGACGGCTTCAACAACGTCGGCTCCGAGGGTCGCGGGGAGAGCATCTTCGTCGGCTGGTTCCTCCACGCCGTTCTGGGGGAGTTAGCCCCTTTGTGCGAGGAGCGGGGTGAGACCTCCCGGGGGGCGCGCTACCGCGCCGAACGCGAGCGTCTGGGAACGATGCTGGAGCAAAGCTGGGACGGCGAATGGTACCGCCGCGCGTACTTCGACGACGGTGCGCCGTTGGGGTCGTCCCAGAACGACGAGGGGAAGATCGATTCGGTGGCCCAGACCTGGGCCGTCCTCTCGGGCGCCGCGCCGCGAAACCGTGCCGAGCGCGCCATGAGCGCCGTGCGCGCCCACCTGGTCCGGCGCGGTTCGGGCGTCATCTTACTCCTGGCGCCGCCCTTCGATCGCAGCGCGCTCGAGCCGGGGTACATCAAGGGCTACATCCCGGGGATCCGAGAGAACGGAGGGCAGTACACCCACGCGGCGGCGTGGGTCGTGCTCGCGCTCGCGCGTCTGGGGAACGGCGACGAGGCGGTGGAGCTCTTCCACATGCTCAACCCCATCAACCACTCGCGAACGGCAAGCCAGGTCGAGCAGTACATGACCGAGCCGTACTCGGTCGCCGGCGATGTCTACGACCACCCGGCGCACCGGGGGCGCGGCGGCTGGACGTGGTTCACCGGTTCGGCCGGCTGGATGTACCGGGTTGGAATGGAGGGGATCCTCGGGCTCCAGCGCCGTGGCGCATTCTTCGCGCTGAACCCGTGCATTCCGTCGTCGTGGCCGACCTACTCGATCGAGTGGCGCTTCGGGACGACGAACTACACGATCATCGTGGACAACCCGGAGCCGCGCTGCCGGGGCGTGGCGAGCGCCGAGCTCGACGGCTCCCCGGTTGATCCGGCGGCGATCCCTCTCGCGGACGATGGGCGAACGCACCAGGTGCGGGTCGTGCTCGGCGCGGGCGGCGACGCGCCGTCGGGCTCCGCACAGCTGCCGGCCACCCAGGTCGGGACGACCGGGCCAACCGGCTCAGCAGCCGTCTAGCCCGGAAATCTCACCGGGTTTCGTAGCGAGGGCAGGGAGGTGCCGTGCGCAGTGGGGATTTCGACCCGAGGGGCGCGGAGGCGTACTCGCCAGTACGTCGAGCACCCCGAGGCGAGAAAGCACCGCTGAGTGCGGTACATCGCTGGCCGCAGTAGAAAGTTGGTGAGATATCCGGGCTGAGGCGTTACTTCTTCTGCACCCACGCGCCGTCGGGCTGCTGGATCCAGTCGCCGGGGTGGGCCTTGTCGCGCAGGGTCGAGGCGTAGGTCTCGCGGATCCTGGGCAGCAGCGACAGCTCGACGTTCTTGGCCGCTGCGATCTCGCGGTACAGCTGCTCCCGGTCGGCGTTCTCGTCCCGGATCAGGCGCTGGACGTCGGCCCGCTCCTTGAGCCCGGGCACCGCATCCAGGCTGCGCGCCTCGACCAGGCCCTGGTTGTTCTCGCCGATCACGCCGCTCGCCTTCCAACCGTTGAGGGCGGAGAGGCGCGCCGCACGGGAGGCGATGATGGTGCGGATCGCCGGGTTGGTGATCTCGGGCGCTGCGACCTCCTCCTCGGCGGCCCATGCGTTGGTGGCGCCGAGCGACAGGAAAGCGGCCAGCGGAGAGCCGCCGGCTGCGGCCGGAGTCTGGGTCGGGGTCGGCTCGACAGGCGCCGCCTCGCCGGCCGCCTGCTGCTCGACCTCGGCCTCGATCTGCTGGGACAGATCCTTGATCGCCTCCTCCGGAAAGTAGACGTTGATGGTGATGCAGGCGACGAGCGCGAGCAGGCTCAGGGCGATGAGCGCCAGCCACGATCTCATGGTGGGTTCCTCCCCGCCTCAAGGTTGGGTTTGGACGCCCGAGAAGTCAAGGTTGCGCAGGCGGTCGACCATGGTTCGGAAGGAGACGGTCGAGCCGGGATCGACGTTGACCACGTCGAGGCGGAACGGGAGGCTGCCGCGCAGGAACAGCTCACGCTCCCCCCGTCGCTCGAGCCCGCGCAGGAGGAAACGGTCCTCCTCGAGGACCATCGAGACCCCGAACGCCTCGTAGGGGTAGCTGGAAATGAAGCGGCGCAGCAGTCCCGAGCCGAGGTCACTGATCCCGCTGCCCGTGCCGACGATGGCGATGTTGTTGACCGCCTTGAGGCTGATCCGCTGCGGGACCCCCGGCACTGCCACCGTGCGCAGCTCACCTGCAAACCGCACCGGGACGAAGCGGAAGAGCTCGCAGCCGCTCAGCTCGCCCGCGAGAATGCCGGTGACCTTGCCGAAGTCGAAGGTCTGGGTCAGCTGGGCGAGATCGAGGTCGACGAGACGGGCGTCGAAGAGCAGGCGCGGGTAGCGCCCGAGCACCTCCTGGCCGCTGATCGCGCTGACCTCGACCCTGCCCCCGAACAGTGCCAGCTGCCCGATACCATCGACGTGCAGGGTCGTCGGGGTCAGGCGCACGCGCGGGAAGGCGCCGTCGAGCGAGCCCTCGAGGGGCGGCAGGCCGAGCACCCGGCTCGACTCGGCGAGCGAGATCCTGCGCAGCTCGACGGAGGTCGCGAGGTGGCGGGTGGGGCGCATCAGGTCGGCCAGGGCCAGCTCACCCAGCTCGACCTGTCCTCCGAGGAGAGGAATGGCAAGGCTCTGGTCCAGGGTGACACGGTCGGCCTCGACCACCAGCCCGGCCACGGTGGCCGGCACGCTCAGCCCACCAGCTGCGGCTGACGTGAAGCGCAGCGAGCCCACCAGGCGCGGGCCAGCGAGGGAGAGCGCTGCGGCCGGGTCCGGCCGCGACCAGGACAGGTCGAACGGGAGGTCGGCAGCGAGACCTCGGATCTCGAGGCCCGGACCACCCAGGTCGGCGGCGCCGATCTGGACGCGACCGCGGGCGCTGCCCGCGCCCGGGGCCGAGCGTTCCCTCGAGGCGGGCGGCAACGCTGCCGGTGGCCGTCATCCCCTCGAGCGACGGGAGCGACCCGGCGAGGGGACGCCCGCAGGGAGCCGTCGAGCACCGCGGCGAGGTCGCCGGCAGCGAGCTCGGCGCTCCAGGCGAGCGGGCGGCCGGGCGCATGGTTGACGCTCGCCTGGAGGCGCAGGTCGCCGGGTGACGTGAGCGTGGCTCCGGCCTGCCCGCTCCAGGCCGAGCTGACGGCGGGTCGCTCCGCGTCGAGCTCGAGCTCGAGGCCGAACCTGGTCTGTGACCAGTCACCGAACAGGGTGCCCCACAGGAGCTGGAAACCGCCCGCGTCGCCGGTCGCGCGGGCGCGCACGGTGCTCCCAGTGCCTGCCGCCTGGAGTTCGAGGAGGCCAGAGAGCCCTTCGGCGATGCGGGCGCCATCGGTCGACGTGAACCCGGCCTGGCGGAGGGTGACGGGGCCGGCTGCGGTCCAGGCGCCGGTCGCGCTCAGCGTGATGGCGAGGTCGGCAGCGGCGGCGCCGGAGAGAGCGAGGTCGTCCGGCACAGCGTCGATCAGCGGGCTGAGCGTGGCCCGTACCCGCTCGACCTCCGCCACGTCGACGTGGAGCTGGGCCGAGAAGGGCGTCGCGCCGCCGCCCGAGCCGGTGGCGTGGGCGCGGCCGACGCCGGGCGCCTCGAGCTCGAGCCGGCCGAGGCGAACGAAGCGCGCGGCCGGGTCGAGAGAGCCCTCGGCGCTGAGCTGGAGCTCGAGCGGCTCGAGGGGCGGCAGGTGGACGACGGCTGCGGTTGCCGGCAGCGAGACCTCGAGGTCACGGGTGCGTCGGATCCCAGGCCAGCTGAAGCACGGCGTGCGGAACGATCGCCGACCACCTTGCACCGCCGTCCGTCGGTCTGGCCCGTGCCTGATCCACGGCGACCTCGACAGTCACGACGGGCGCCTGGAGCGTGCCAGAAACGACGCCGCTCGCGGACAGGTTGCCGTCCAGATCGTATCCGGCAGGAAGCGTCAGGCCGCCGGTCGCGGTGGCGAGCTCGACCAGGTTGGCGACGTCGCCTCCCTGCCAGCGCCAGGCGAGGTCGAGCGCCGCCTGATCGGCGACGTCGACCGTGCCCTCGACGGCGATCGTTCCCGCCGCGGCGGTCGCGAGCTCGAGGTGGCCCGCGAACCCCGACCGCGCGCCGAGGATCGCATCGCCACCTGCGGTGAGCCGCGCCGGCAGGAGGAGGGCAGGCCAGCCGCTCGTGCCCGACTCGAGCTCGACGGTGGCCTCGACCGGCCCGCGCAGGCTTCCGCCATCGATGGTGAGCGTGCCGGTGAGGCGGACGGCCGCAGCGAGGGTGACGGTCGGCGTTTGGACGGTCGCCTGCGGGATCACGACCCGGGTTCGGAGCCCTGCAGCTGGAGAGCCTTCGACGCTGAGCTCGGCGATGCCAGCAAGCTCGACGCCGCCGGGCAGTGGCGGGAGCCAAGCCGCGAGCTCGAGCGCACTGGCGCGGGCGTCAAGGCGCTCGAGCCGGAGTGGGTGCAGGGCGAGGGCGAGCTCGACTCGGGCCGGCCCGAGGGCGGTGAGTGCCGGCACCACGGTGACGACGGCTTGCCCATCGGTCAGGGTGGCGTGGGCCTCCACGCGGGGTCGATCCAGGGTGACCTGCCGGTCGCCGCGGCGGATCGTGACCGCTTCGGCGGCGGCGGAGAGCCGCGCCCGGCCGCCAGGCTCGAGATGTCGCGGTCGCGTCGATCCCTTCCAGGACCATCCCGGCGGGAAGCTCCCCCGGGGCGCCGGTGAGGGCGTGGAGCGTGGCGAGATCCAGGCGGGGCCCGGCGACGCGGACCTCGCCGGAAACCGCGCCGCCGAGGTCGCGGAGGTGGGCGTCGAGTGCGAGGGTGGTGGTGTCGTCCCCAGCCCGCAGCGTGATCCTGGCGCCCGGCACCTCGAGCAGACCGGCCTCGAGCGTCGCCGGTCCGAGCTCGGGGCGACCGGGGTCGGGCGTGAGCACGGCCTCGAGACCGTCGAGACGAAGCCGCTCGAATCGGCCGCGGGCCATCTCGAGGAGGGGTCCGTCGGCCTCGACCCGTGCGACCGTGAGCGACTCGAGCTGGGGCAGCAGTGCGCTCCGGCGCACCTCCAGGCCCTCGACCACCGCCTGGTGGAGACCGTTCACCTGCAGGCGACCGACCCGGACCTCGCCCCGAAACCGCTGCGCCAGCGCGCGCTCGACTCGGAGGCGGGGGAGGTCGCGGGCCAGCCAGAGGCCGGCGGCCACGAGGGCTGCGACGACCAGGAGGCCGACGCCGACATGCCGCAGGCGGAGTCTCATCTGAATCGATGGTACTCGGATCGATCCGCCGGGTGCGACCACGCGGTTCGCGAGACGCCGGGATCAGCGCACCCGTCGGCGCCGGGTTCTGACGAGGAATCACCCCAGTGCGGACTCCCGTTCGTCGATTCGCTGTGGCCGCGCCGTCCTCTGGCGCCGTCGCACCCCCTTCTCGTCCGGTGCTAGACTCGGCGCGCAGGAAAGGTCCCAATCCCGACAGTCGGGCGCGGAGAGTTCGAATGAGAAAAGCGCTTGCGTTCGCCGCCATCACGCTCGCTGTCCTCGCTCTGCTCGTTGGAGGATTCGTCGTCATGTTCAGCCGCCCGTTCACGAAGGACGCCGCCGTGTTCACCGCTTCCCGCTGGACCTCCGGCAACCGCATCTTCCCGACCCAGATCGCCGTCTACCCGACCAAGGTGATCCGGTACACACCGAAGTGGGTCGGCCACGAGGAGCAGACGATCTCGATTGACCAGATCGCCTCGGTCCGGGTGAGCGCCGGCCTTCTCTTCGCCGACGTCATCATCGAGACCACGGGCGGCTCGCAGCCGATCGTCTGCCACGGCCACTGGAAGGGCGACGCCGAGGGGATCCGGGAGGCGATCAGCGCGGCGCAGGCCGGTCGCGCGCCCCGCTGACGCCGCGGCGCCCAGCCACGCCGACCGTCATGCGAGCTCGTGGTGCGATCACGCTCTCTCCGATCGAAGCAGCATCGACGGGGCGTTCTCTCGCCCCGTGATGGGCGGTGCGTCGCGCCGCGCCGTCTCGAGTTGAGCGAGCCGCCGACCTGCCCTTCCGTCGGCCGGCCGACCCGTGATGTTCGCGAGCATTGTCCTGAGCGCGGCTCGCCATGCGGCCGCAGTCCAGCCCGGCCCGCTGCGGGGCTCCCGCTGTCACGACGCCGACGCGTGCGGACTCCCGGACCCGACACGGGGAGAGGTGAGGTGAAGGAAAATGGCATCGTGAGTCGACACAGCGGCGCTTCGTTTCGGGATCGACCTCGGCGGCACCAAGATCGAGCTGATCGCCCTCGACAGGGCCGGCCGGGAGCTGCTGCGCCGCCGGTCGCTCACGCCCAAGGCCGACTACCCGGCCACGGTCGAGGCGGTCGCCGGGCTTCTCGAAGACTGCCGAGCGGGAGCTCGAAGCGCGGGGCAGCGTGGGCTCGGCACCCCCGGCGCCGTGTCTCGGGTCACTGGTCGTATGAAGAACTGCAACTCCACCTGGCTCAACGGCATGCCGCTGCTCGAGGACCTCCAGCTCCGTCTCGGCCGGCCGCTGCGCATCAGCAACGACGCCAACTGCTTCGCGCTGTCCGAGGCCACCGACGGCGCGGCGGCGGGCGCCGAGGTCGTGTTCGGGGTGATCATCGGCACCGGCTGCGGCGGCGGCGTGGTGGTGCGCGGCCAGGTGCTCACCGGCCCCAACGCGATCGCCGGCGAGTGGGGCCACAACCCGCTGCCCTGGCCCCGGGACGACGAGCGGCCCGGCCCGCCCTGCTACTGCGGCAAGGCCGGCTGCCTTGAGACCTGGGTCTCGGGGACCGGCCTCAGCCGCGACCTGCGCGCGGCCGGCGGACCGGAGCTGCCCGCCAGCGAGGTGGCACGGCGCGCGGCGGCAGGGGATGAGGCGCTGCGAGGCAGCGCTGCGCGTCTCGAGGACCGGCTCGCCCGCGGCCTGGCCCAGGTCATCAACCTGCTGGACCCGGACGTCATCGTCCTCGGCGGCGGCCTCTCGAACCTGGAGCGGCTGTACGAGGCCCTGCCCCGCCTCTGGGGCCCGCACGTCTTCTCGGACAGCGTCGAGACCCCGCTGCTGCGGCCCCGCTTCGGTGATTCCAGCGGCGTGCGCGGCGCCGCCTGGCTGTGGAGCTGAGACCGCATCTTCGCGGGTGCCGGAAGGCCGCCCGTCCTTGCTTGACAGCGGCTTCGAAGCCAACGTACCGTCGCATCGTCGGAACGTGTGAGTGGCTGTGCTATACACGGCACTGCTCGGCGAGGCTGAGCCCCTGGAGTGAGAGCTCCAGCCGTGGTTGGCGTTTTCGCCGCGCATGCCGCTCCTCTCGGCGAGCTCGTGGCCGCATCGACGCTGTCCGACACACCCCTCAGGGTTCAACGATCGCGCATCGCAGTGCCGCGCCCGCACGGTGCGGCATCGAAGGAGGAGATATGCGACGTGATGTGCTGCGAATGGCGGTTCTGGTGCTGGTGGCGCTCGCCCTGGCAGCCCCGGCCGGCGCCCAGGGCAGCGTGACAGGGAGCGTGCGGGGGATCGTCACAGACCCGGACGGCGCCGGGCTGCCTGGCGTCACGGTGACGGCGTCGTCGGACAAGCTGATCACCGGGCAGATGGTGGCTGTCACCGACGAGGGCGGCAACTACCGCTTCCCCTCGCTGCCGCCGGGCAGCTACACCATCGAGGCCAGCCTCGCCGGGATGAGGACGGCGCGCCAGGATGGCGTCCGCGTCAGCCTGGGCCAGGCGCTGGCCGTGGACCTCGCGATGACGATGGGCGAGATGGCCGAGGAGATCGTCGTCACCGGGGGAGCTCCCCTGGTGAGCGTGGTGGCGAACTCGGTGTCCAACAGCTTCGACGCTGACTTTCTGACGACCCAGCCGCTGCCCCGCAACTACTACAACATCATCCGCTCTGCTCCGGGCGTGAACATCGACTACGGCCAGTCCAGCGGCAGCGCGATGCTGGCCTACGGCGGCACCCAGGAGCAGCAAAACGCCTTCACCCTCGACGGCGTGAACGTCGCCGACGCCGGCGCCGGCCAGCACTGGATCCTGCCCGCCGTGCAGTGGTTCGAGGAGATCCAGGTCGGCGGCCTCGGCGCGCCGGCCGAGTACGGCGGCTTCACCGGCGGCATCATCAACGGCGTCACCAAGTCGGGCGGCAACGAGTTTCACGGCGAGCTCGAGCTCTACTACCAGCCGGCGTCGTGGACTGCGGACAACGACCCGGATAACGACAACGACGAGTTCAAGTTCTACGACGCCGCGCTCAGCCTTGGCGGCCCGGTGGTCAAGGACAAGCTGTGGTACTTCGCCTCGTTCGAGTACTGGAACCAGATCACGACGCCCGTCGGCGCCACCGATACCTCGGACCGCGAGATCCCGCGCTTCCTCGGCAAGCTCACGATGCAGGCGAGTGACGCAACCCGCCTCATGCTCATGGGCGAGTACGAGGGGCTGGTCAACGAGCGTCGCGGGATCGACGCGTACACGCTGCCCGAGGCGTCGTACAAGCAGGATGCGCCCGGCGTGACCTTCGGCCTCAGCACTGGAGTCGCTGGTCAACTCCGACAACTTCTTCACCATCAAGGCGACCGGCTATGACGGCCGCGACGACTACCTGCCCTACAACGGCTCCGACGTCCCGGCCCGCAACGACTACTACGATACCGAGCTGTGGTGGAGCAACGCCGAGTTTACCGAGCTCGGCTACCGCCGCGTGCTCACCCTCGACGGCACGTGGAGCCTGTTCGAGGACGGGTGGATCATGCCCGAGGACTCCCATTCCTTCAAGTTCGGCGTGCTGTTCGAGGAGGGCAGATCCTCCGACGTCTGACACACGCAACGGCGGCTTCTCCTACTACGACGACTCGACGGTCTGCGACTCGTCCGAGGCCTACTTCGCCGACCCCTCGTGCGCGGTCAGCACCGACGCGTCGATCTACATCGGCTTCGGCGAGTACAACCAGCACCCTGAGTTCTCCGGGATGGCGCTCTTTGCGCAGGACTCGATGCGGATCAGCCGCCTGACCATCAACCTCGGCCTGCGCTACGGGGCCTACGACGGAGGCTGGCAGGACGGGCATGGAGATTCCTCGGTCTATGACGACGACTTCTTCGACCCGCGCATCGGCTTCGTGTGGGACATCTTCGGCGACGCGCGGACCGCGCTCAAGATGCACTGGGGCCGCTACCACGAGAAGATGTTCACCTACCTCTACGACCGCGAAGTGTCGGGCAACGGCGTGCCACCCGCTACGGAGTGCTACTGGAGCGAGGACACCCAGGACTACACCGACTGCAGCGAGCCGGTGGCCGCGATGGGAACCATGGGCACGGCCCAGCACCCCTACGTCGATGAGATGCTGATCAGCTTCGAGCAGCAGCTCGGCAAGGAGATGATGATCGGCGTCGACTACATCGATCGCAGCTTCAAGAGCATCATGGCGATGATCAATACCAACGAGGACTACGAGTTCCTGGGCGCCCCCGGCAACCCGTTCGGCGGCGATCTGCCCCTGTGGAACCTGCTGTCGGAGCCGGAGTTCGTGCTGACCACCGACGCCGGCGGCTACCGCGACTACCAGGCCGCGATTCTGCGCTTCGAGAAGCGCTACTCGCACGGCTGGCAGATGCGCAGCTCGCTGGTGTGGACCGACATGGACGGCAACATCCTCAAGAACAACTCCTACGAGTACGAGTGGATGGACCGCAACGGCTTCATCAACGACACCGGCCAAATGGAGAAGTACAGCGAGTGGGAGTACAAGCTCTCCGGCTCGGTCAACCTGCCGCTCAACTTCGAGTTCGGCGGGCAGTACACCTTCCTCTCCGGCTGGTACTGGACGCCGTACGCGCGGATCTACGAGCTCGACTACAACTCGTCGACCGGCAACTACATCTGGCTGACCCCGCGCGGCTCGCAGCAGCTCGACGACCGCAGCCTGCTCGACCTGCGGCTGGCGTGGAACGCGAACCTGTCCCAGAGCATGACGCTGACGGCCTCGCTCGAGTGCTTCAACGTGACCAACTCCGATACCGTGCGGGAGGTCTCGGCCCGCTACGCCAACTACTACCCGTCGGAGGGCGCGGACGGCTGGTACCCGCGCAGCTCCTATGGCGACCCGCTCGACATCGAGGCGCCGCGGCAGATCCGGGCCGGGCTCCGGCTGTCGTTCTAACGGCGAAACACCTGTCACCCAGGGGCGGCCGCTTCCCGGCCGCCCCTTTTCGTGAGTCCCGCTTCCGGTTGAGGAGGGTGGTGCGACGATGCGGTTCATAGCCGGGTTCCTGAGCTCGCTCGCGGCCGTCGTGCTGGTCGCCGCCGGCGCCGTCGCCCAATCGCCGCCGCAGGGCCACCTGGTGCTGATCGGCGGCGGCGACAAGCCAGACGACGCGATGGCCAAGTTCATCGAGCTCGCCGGCGGGACGCAGGCGCCGATGGTGGCCATCCCGACGGCGTCCGACGACTCGGATGTCGGCTACTACTACACCGACCTCTTCCGCGAGACCTACGGCTGCCCGAACGTGGTCACGCTCGACATCAAGAACCGGGACGACGCGGCGCGACCGGACTTCGTCGAGCTCGCGGCCGCGGCCGGCGGCATCTTCTTCGGCGGCGGCGACCAGACCCGCATCACCCGGGCAATCCTCGACACCCCGGTCGGCGACGCGATCGCCGCGGCCTTCGCGCGCGGCGCGGTGGTCGGCGGCACCTCGGCCGGCACCGCCTGCCAGAGCCCGCTGATGATCACCGGCGAAGGCGACTTCACGGTCATCCGCGCCGGCAGCGTCGAGCTGTGGCGGGGCTTCGGCTTCTTCCGCGACGTCGTCGTGGACCAGCACTTCATCGCCCGCCAGCGCTCCAACCGGCTGACCTCGGTGATCCTCCAGCACCCAGAGGTGCTGGGCGTGGGCGTCGACGAGGACACCGCAGTGTGGGTCCGCCCGGACGGGACCTTCGAGGTGCTGGGCAAGCGGTGCGTCATGGTGCTCGATGCGAGCCACGCCACGGTGAGTCGGCGGCCTGGCGAGAACGGGAAGGACGATCTGGGCGTGCATGGCCTCACGACGCACATCCTCCTGCGCGGTGAGGTCTTCGACCTGAAGACCCGGAGCGTGGTGGTCGCTGCAGCGGACGTCCGAGCGCCTGCCAGCCGGTGAGACCCGCCGTGCGCGAGTGGACGAGCCCTTCGAGAATTTCGCGGTTCCTGGCAAGAAGTGGTCAGCACGTATTCGAATCGACCGAAATCTTGCCTCAAATGACGTCAGGGTGGGCAAGAATCGAGAGAAACGCCCGGATCTCCACGACGTTTGCCGGGTGAGCTACGCCGCAGCGGTGTAGACTCGCGCGGATCGGAGGGTCGATGGCAGCGGATGACGGATCGCTCCCCCGGGAGATCTCGGGGCGCGCGCGACAGCTCCTCGTCGAGCTGTGCGCGGTGTCGTCCCCGAGCGGCGATGCCGGCGGCGTCGGAGCGGTCGCAGCGCGCCTGAGCGCGGAGCTCGGCCGCCACGGTCTTGCCTGCACAACGGAGCTCGAGCGCGGGGCCGACGGTGGCCTCCAGCCGGTCCTCATCGCCCGCGCTCCGGCCGCGGCCGAGCGCTGCCTCCTGCTCGTCGGTCACATGGACACGGTGCTGCCGGCGATCCCGCCGCGGCTCGACGGCGACCGTCTGACGGCGACCGGCGCGCTCGACATGAAGGGCGGGCTCGCCATGCTCGTCGCCGCGCTCGACCTGATGGCGGCGAGAGGCAGCAGTCCTTGCCGGACGGGCTGACGTTGCTCGCCGTGCCCGACGAGGAGGCGAGCGGCGTGATTTCGGAGCGGGTCGTCCGCCGCTGGAGCGAGCGGGCCCGGGCGGTGCTCGTGCTCGAGCCCGGCGAGGCGCGCGGCGACGCCGAGACGCTGGTCGCCGGCCGGCGCGGGCTCAGCGAGTGGCGGCTCGAGGTGAACGGCCGCGCCGCCCACTCCGGCCTGGCCTACTGGGCCGGCCGCTCGGCCCTGGCCGCGGCCGCCGACTGGTGCCTCCAGGCACAGCGTCTCTCCCGCCCCGGCCGTGGCCGCACGGTCAACGTCAGCCGGCTGGTGGCGGGCACGGCCGACTTCGTCGACCGGCTCGCCGAGTGCCACGATCTTCTCGGCAGCTCGCGCCAGCGCAACGTGATCGCCGACCGTGCGGTGGCCGAGGGCGAGGCGCGCTTTCTCGCCGCGGCAGAGGGGGACGCCGCGATCGCCGAGCTGCGCGACCTCGCGGGGAGGATCGCGGTCGAGCACGAGGTCACGGCGACGCTGACCTCCGGCGCGTCGGTGCCGCCGGTCGACCCGCACGGCCCGGGCGAGGCGCTGGTCCGCCGGGCGGTCGAGCTGGCCGCGGCGCGCGGCTTCCACCTCGAGGTCGAGGAGGACCGCGGCGGCATCTCCTTCCCCAACTACCTGGCGGACGCCGTCAGCGTTCCCGTGGTCGACGGGCTCGGCCCGGTCGGCGACGGAATGCACACCCGGGAGGAGTGGCTCGACCTGCGCTCGCTCGACCGCCGCATCGTGCTGCTCGCCGACCTGCTCGCCACTCTCTGAAGCTCCCCGCCGTGGCGCGGGGTTGCCGCTGGGCTGCGGGCTCTCCTATGATCGCGGCGGCACTCCGGCGCGCGTGCCACACCGGGCCGACGCCGATCGAACCGGAGTCTCGTCACAGGCAGGAGGGGGCATCGAAGATATGGCCGACGCCGCGACCGAGCGTAGATTTCGCATGCCCCACACCCTGGTGATCGTGGATCGCCTGATCGTGCTCGTGCTCGTGCTGTCCTGGGTGGTCCCGTCCGGCACCTACGAGCGCGTCGAGCGCGACGGCCGGCAGGTGACGGTCCCCGGCACCTACCAGCAGGTCGACAAGGTCCACCTCGGCCCGCAGTGGCTGATGATCGCGCCGATCCGCGGCTTCCTCGACGGCGCGCTGATCATCGCCTTCCTGCTGCTGATCGGCGGCGCGTTCAACGTCATCCAGGCCACCGGCACGATCGAGTTCGCGATCCGGCGGATCACGGCGGCGCTGACCACGCGGCCGGCGCTCGAGAAGCTGATGATCCCGGTGCTGATGATCATCTTCTCGCTCGGCGGCTCGGTCTTCGGCATGGCCGAGGAGGTCATCCCGTTCATCCTGATCTTCGTCCCGCTCGCGCTGTCGCTCGGCTACGACTCGATCGTCGGCGTCTCGATCCCGTTCCTCGGCGCCGCCGCCGGCTTCGCCGCCGCGTTCTTCAACCCGTTCACGGTCGGCGTCGCCCAGGGGCTCGTCGGGCTGCCGCTCTACTCCGGCCTCGGCTACCGCGTCGCTCACCTGGTTCGTCGGCACCGCCGTGATGATCGCCTGGGTGATGGTCTACGCCGCGCGCGTCAAGCGCCGCCCGGAGTCGAGCCCGGTCTACGAGCTCGACCGCGCCCGCGACCTCTCCGCACTCGCACCGACAGCAGACGGTCGAGCCGTGGACCGGCCGGCGGGTCGCGGTGATCGCGATCTTCCTGGTCAGCATGGTGGCGCTGGTCTGGGGGATCCTCGAGCAGCAGTGGTTCATCGAGGAGATCGGCGCGCTCTTCCTCGCCATGGGCCTGCTGATGGGCGCGGTGGCCGGGCTGCGGCCGAGCGAGATCGCCACCAGCTTCGTCGCCGGGGCCAAGGACATGGTCACCGTCACGCTGATCATCGCCTGCGGCCGGGCGCTGCTGATCATCGCCCGCGAGAGGCATGGTCCTCGACACCATCCTCTACGCGAGCTCGCAGGCGATCTGCGGGCTGCCCGGCGTCATGGCCGCGCAGGTGATGTTCGTCGTCCAGTCGGTGATCAACTTCTTCATCCACTCCGGCACGGCCCAGGCCGCGCTGACCATGCCGATCATGGCGCCGCTCGCCGACCTCGTCGGGCTGACCCGCCAGACCATGGTCTACGCCTTCCAGCTCTGCGAGTTCATCAACCCGATCCTGCCCACCTCGGCCGTCACCATGGGCGTGCTCGGGATGGCGAAGATCCCGTGGGAGACCTGGGCCCGCTGGTTCCTGCCGCTGATGCTCGTCCTGGTCGGCGCTGAGCCTGCTGCTGCTGGTGCCGCCGGTGCTGGTGCACTGGGGCCCGTTCTGATGCGGCGGACGGGAGGCCGGACATGAGGGCGACCGCCGCCCCGCTTGTCGTGATCGCCGCGCTCGCCGTCGCGGCGGCCGCCGGATGCGCGTCCTCGCCGGGCGGCAGGGTCGCACGATGCGGCGGAGCTGCCCGCTCGCCGTGATCGACGCGCACATCCACACCGACTTCTACGACCGGCTCGACCCCGACAGCAAGGCGATGGACAGCCGCGACGGCCTGGCCGAGGAGATGCGCGCCAACCACGTCGTCGGCGCGGTCTCGATGAACCACGCCGGCGATGCCTGGGCCGACCTCGGCGACCTGCAACGTCGTCCACTGCGTCGGTCTCGACGCGGTCGTGGACGAGAGCGCGCTCGAGGCCGACCTCGCGTCCGGCCGCTACCGGTGCATCAAGGTCTACCTCGGCTACGTCCACCAGTACGCGTACGACCCGGCCTACGAGCCGGCCTACCGTCTCGCGGAGCGGTTCGGCGTTCCGGTCGTCTTCCACACCGGTGACACCGACTCGCGCACGGCGAAGCTGAAGTACGCCGACCCGCTGACGATCGACGAGGTCGCTGTCGACCACCCGAATGTCACCTTCGTGCTCGCGCACGCCGGCAACCCGTGGATCCAGTCGGCGGCCGAGGTCGCCTACAAGAACTCGAACGTCGTGATCGACGGTTCCGCGTTCCTGATCGGCGACCTGGCGGCGGTCCCCCCTGAGATCGTCGAGACCCAGCTCGTGGCGCCGGTGCGCTGGCTCTTCGAGTACGTCGACGATCCGACGAAGCTGATGTTCGGCACCGACTGGCCGCTGGTCCGGATGGCGCCCTACCTGCGCGCGTTCGCAAGCGCGATCCCGCGCGAGCACTGGCAGGCGGTGTTCCACGACAACGCGGCCCGCGTGTACGGTTTTCGATGAGGGGATCAACTGCGATGCACATGCGCTTCCTGTGTTGTGCCGCCCTCCTGGTCGCCGCAGCCCTGGCGGCGGGACCGGCTCTCGCCGCGGACGGGACCCTCTCCGCGGACCACCGCAGCCTGCAGCGGACGATCTCCTTCGCTGAGATGGAGACTTTCCTCCAATCGCTCGACGGGACGTCCGGGGTCAGCGTCTCGGTCGAGGGCACGAGCACCGCCGGCCGCCCGCTCTACGTCGTCCACCTGAACGCGCGCCGGAAACCGGCCGTGGCGGATCCTGCTCTACGCCCAGCAGCACGGCGACGAGGTCTCGGGCAAGGACGCGCTGCTCTACCTGGTCCGCGACATCGCGCGCGATCCCGAGCTGCTGCCGGCCGACGTCGACCTGTGGGTGGTGCCGATGGTCAACCCGGACGGCGCGGAGGCGAACACCCGGGAGAACGCGGCCGGCGCCGACCTCAACCGCGATCACATCGCTCTCGAGCAGCCCGAGACCCAGGCGCTGCACCGACTGGCCCGGCGCCTGCGGCCGCGGTGGCGGTGGACTGCCACGAGTTCGGCCGCGACTCCGCGGGCTGGCTGGAGCGGGGCTGGCTGAAGTGGCCCGACATCACCATGGACTCGCTCAACAACCCGCTCTTCGACCGCGCTGTCCGCGAGGCGGCGCTGCGCTTCCTGGGCACGGCGGCCGACGCCGAGGCGCGTGCCGGGCACCCCTTCCTGCGCTACTGGGTCGGCGGCGTGCCGCCGGACGAGGAGCAGCGGCACTCGGCGCCCGACATCGACGGCGGGCTCAACGGCCTCGGCATGTACGGCGGGCTGTCGTTCATCATCGAGGCGGCGGCGCGGCACGCGGAGGAGGGGAAGCGCGACCAGGACCTGGGCAACCGGGTCGACGCCTACCTCGTCGCTGTTCCGCGCGCATCCTCGCGGGCGACGGCCACCGCGCCGAGGATCTCGCCGCGATCGAGCGCGGCGCGGCAGCGGCCGCTGCCGGCCTTCCTCCCGACCAACTACCTCTGGGTCAACCCCGACGCCTCGGTGACCGAGTTCCCGGTCATCGAGATCGCCACCGGCCGCGCGCTGAAGGTCCCGACCGCGAACCTGATGACCGACGATGGCGGTCAAGCGCAGCGTGCCGACGCCGCGCGGCTACGCGGTCGCCGCTCCGGCGGCGGCGCAGTTCCGCGTCCTGCTCGAGCGCCACGGCATCCCGTTCGAGGAGCTCGCGGCGCCGCGTTCGGTCGTGGCCGAGACCTGCACGCTGCTCCGGGTCGAGGAGGAGTTCGACGAGGTCTACAGCCGCTACGAGGGCCGGCAGATCGTCAGCCGGGGCGAGCCCGCGGCGGTCGAGCTCGCCGCCGGCAGCCTGTGGGTCCCGCTCGAGGGCGAGGCCGCCGTGCGCGCCGCGCTGGTGCTCGAGCCGGCCGCGCTCTACGGCCTCTACCAGTACCCGACGTATCGCGCGCTGGTGGGCGCCGACGGCACCCTGCCGGTGCTGCGCGTGGTCGCGGTGACGGGGGAGCGCCATGCACGACCCGACCCCATCGTGGCAGGGCCTCGCGGACGAGACGATCGGCGGCGTCGAGCACATCGAGCTGCTGCTGGTGCGCCTGCCCTTCGTCGTTCCCTTCGCGATCTCGAGCGCGGTCTGGACCGCCAAGGAGGCGCTGCTGCTGCGCCTCGACGCCGAGGGCGTCACCGGCTGGGGCGAGTGCGTCGCCGACCCCGACCCTACTACGCCTCCGAGACCACGGTCACCGCCCGCACATTGCATCAAGGACTTCCTGCTCCCGCTCGTCGAGGCCGGGATCACCATCGGCGAGCTCGACCGCCGCTTCCGCCGCGTCCGCGGCCACCAGATGGCCAAGGCGACGGTCGAGAACGCGCTCGTCGACCTCATCGCCAAGCGCGCAGGCCGCCCGCTCCACGAGCTGCTCGGCTTCCCGCGCCGCCGCATCCCGTCGGGCATCAGCATCGGCCTGCAGGAAACGCCGGCGGCGCTGCTCGCCGCGGTCGAGGAGGCGGTCGCCGCCGGCTACCACCGGGTCAAGATGAAGGTCAAGCGCGGCCAGGACGTCGACTGGGTGCGCGCCGTCCGCGAGCGCTTCCCGGAGCTGCCGCTCATGGTCGACGCCAACGGCGACTACACGCTCGAGGACGCCGGCCACCTCGCGCGGCTCGACGAGTTCGGCCTGACCATGATCGAGCAGCCGCTCTCCTACAGCGACATCTACCAGCACTCGATCCTGCAGCGGCGGCTCGCGACCCCGCTCTGCCTCGACGAGTCGATCCACGACCTCGACGACGCCGCCACCGCGATCGCGCTCGGCGCCTGCCGCGTCCTCAACCTCAAGCAGGGGCGGGTCGGCGGGCTCGCTCGAGTCGCTGCGTATCGTCGACTACGCCAAGGCCCACGGCATGCCGGTGTGGTCGGGCGGCATGGACGAGACCGGCATCGGCCGAGCTGTGAACATCCACCTGCAGACCGTGGACGGCTTCACGCTGCCCGGCGACACCTCGGAGACCCGGCGCTACTTCGCCGAGGACCTCGTCGAGCCGCCGGTGGTGCTCGACGCCGAGGGCTTCATCGAGGTGCCGCACGGCCCCGGCATCGGCGTCACCGTGGTTTCCGAGCGACTGCGAGAGGTTCACGATCGACTCCGAACGGCTGCGCTGAGCGATGGCCACGGTCGATCGCGCCTACCGGTCATCAGCCCGTCGCCGCGCGGCGCGCAGGCGGTCCACCACCAGAGAGGCAACCCGATGCAACGACTGACCCTGCTCCTCGGCCTCCTCCTCGCTCTCGCCGTCCCGGCCGCCGCAGCCGGACCGGCTGGCGAAGCAGCGTCCTCGCCGGATCAGGACTTCGTCCTCCCGCAGCCCGTCGAGCCACTTCCCGAGCCGCTCGCCACCGCGGTCGCCGGCGTCGGCGCGCCCGCGCTGGCCACGCACATCCGGGTGCTCGCCTCGCCGAGCCTGGAGGGTCGCGGCCTCGGCGACCGCGGCCTCGACGCCGCGATCGAGTACGTCGCGGCCTCGCTCTCGCTCGCCGGCATCGCGGCGCCGGGTGGCGGCGATCCGGCCGCCGGCGCGGCCGCGCACTTCCAGGTGGTGCCGCTGCGCGAGATCACGAACCAGCAGGGCGCCGTGACCGTGGAGCGCCGCGGCGGCGACACAGAGCTGCGAGCCGCACGTTCGCGGTTGGAGTCGACTGTCTGCTGCCCTACATGGCGCCGCAGAGCATCACGGCGCCGGTGGTCTTCGCCGGCTACGGGATCCGCGAACCGGGCCTCGGCCACGACGACTACCGTGGGCTCGACGTGCGGGGCAGGATCGTCCTGCTGTTCGCTGGGCTGCCAACGGGGCCGGAATGGGAGGATGCGAAGCTCCAGACCCGCTGGAACGACGAGGACACGGACAACCGCTACGTCGCCAGGCTCGAGCTGGCGCGCGACCTCGGCGCGGTCGCGGTGCTCACCATCGAGCGCGAGGGCTGGAGTGAGAAGCTCGACGACGGTCGCGAGGCCATCCGCCGCTTCTTCCTGCCCGTCGATGCCGCGGCGAGCGCGGCCGAAGGGCCGCCGCTGGCGGTCGGATCGGTCGCGCTGGCCGAGGCGCTGCTCGGCGCCAGCGCCGTGACCGGACCTTCGATGCCCGCGGCGCCGCACGGGCTGCTGCCGGGAGTCACCGCCACCATCGGCGCGAGCGGCGGTGAGCGCCTGCTCGACAGCCGCAACGTCGTCGGCGTCATCCCCGGCGCCGACCCCGCGCTGCGCGACGAGGTGGTGATGATCGGCGCCCACCTCGACCACCTCGGCCGCACGGGCGGCGTGATCTTCCCCGGCGCCGACGACAACGCCTCCGGGTCGGCGGCGTTGCTCGAGATCGCGAAGGCGTTCGCCGCGAGCCCGGTACGGCCGAAGCGCACGCTGGCCTTCGCCTTCTGGACCGGCGAGGAGGAGGGCAAGTTCGGCTCCGGACATTACGTCCGCCACCCGGTGTGGCCGCTCGAGCGGACGACCTACCTCAATCTCGACATGATCGGCCACCCCTGGCTGCCGGAGGAGATCGCGAAGCTGTTGGCGGACACCGGCCTCGAGCAGGGGAGGGAGGCCCTGACCGCGATCGACTCGGTGGACTTCATCGAGCTCGGGCTCCCGGCCGGTCTTCCCGAGCTCGACGCGGCGCTGCGCCGGGCAGCGGTCGGGACCGGGCTCGCGCTCCACTTCGACCGCACCGACGGCAGGTTCGGCGGCAGCGACTACCGCGACTTCGCCCGCGCCGGCGTGCCCTTCATCCGCTTCTTCGGCAACTTCCACCCGGCCTACCACGAGCCCGGCGACACCGCCGAGTCCCTCGACTCCGAGCAGGTGCAGAGAGTCGCCCGCCTCGCCCTGGCGACGGCCTGGCTGCTCGCCGACCGCTAGGGGTTCGCACCGCAGTGGCCCCTCGGCGCACGCGGGTCGTCGGCCTCGGGGAGTGCGTGACGCGTCGCGGTCGCTGGCTGGCCTCCGCCCCACGCGCGCCGAGAGGGATGCGCTCCGCGCATCCTGTCGGATGCGAACACGCCTTGAGTCGGAATACGCTCCCAAAGGCGACGGTTGATTGAGACGTGGTCGCAGAAACACCTCGAACAACCGGATCGAGGAGCGTTGCAGGGAGCGCCCTCAAACCCAACAAACAAAGGAGATAGACGATGCGGAAACAGCTTGTAGCCGTCGTCGTCATGATCCTCGGGCTGGCCGGAACTCTGGCCTGGGCCGGGGACCAGGTGGAAGTGAACTTCCGTTTCGCCTTCATGGTGGACGGAAAGGAGATGCCGGCGGGCAGCTACGTCGTGCAGGTGAACGGCGATCGGGTGGTGATCAAGGACCCGAAGGGCGGCGCCGGCACCGAGGTAACGGTTGTGACCCGCCTCGCTGACCGGGGGCTCGAGAAGCCCAAGTTGTTCTTCGACAAGACCGAGGACGGCACGTACTACCTGGCCGAGCTGTCGCTTCCCGGCGTGGATGGCTTTGCCTTCAAGGGCGCGCCGGGGCGGCACAGCCACGAGGCGGTGACGCCTAGCAAGTAGCGCCCGCCTGGCCTCGATCCATGACCGAATGGGCCGCCCGCGAGGGCGGCCCGTGTTCGTGTGCCACGCCTACATGGGATTCGACTGGAGATCGACCTCGGCGTACCACCCCTTGTCGACGATCCGCGTCCCGTACGGCTCGGACAGCCGCTGCAGCAGCTCGATGATCTCGCGTCCCCGCGCTGCGCTTGTCAGCCGCGGAACCCCGTACAGCGGACCCTCGTCGTTGATCGTGAAGGGGATCAGCTCGACCCGGGTCAGCTTCTCCGCGTTGATCGTCATCCGCAGCATGATCCCCTGGAAGGTCTCCGGCGCGTCCCGCCGGTCGTAGACCGAGACATTGGCCGGCCGCGCGATCTCGCCGTCGCGCTGGTGGATGAGGTCGACCGGGATCACCTCCGGGGTCCGGTACTGGTAGATGAAGTTGGCCAGGCTGTAGAAGATCGGCTTTCCCTGGTAGATCTCGATGCCGCGCAGGACATGCGGGCCGCTGCCGATGACCATGTCGGCGCCGGCGTCGATCGCCCGGCGGTACATGATCTCGTCGTTGGGCGGGGTGGTGTCCTGGATGCCGTAGGCCCGGTGGTGGCTGCGGTCGTGGTTGTGGATCGAGACCATGACGACGTTGTGGTGCCGCTTCGCCAGGACGATGTCGTCCTCCATCGCCGCGACGTCGGCGGCGAGCGGCCCCTCGACCTTCTCGGTCCCGCCGTCGGCGGTCGCGACCAGGATCTCGGCCGGGTCGATGGTCGCGAGGCACGGTCCGGTGGGGTCCGCGCAGCGGTACTTCGACGGTCCAGTAGCGCATGGTCGACAGCAGCGCGAAGCGGGTGGTCTGGCTCTGCACCCGCTCGGTCTCGGGCGCGCGCGCCTCGGCCAGTGTCAGGCCGGCGCCGGCGTGACCGATGCTCGCCCGGTCGAGGGCCTTCAGGCAGTCCTGCAGACCCTCGGGCCCGAAGTCGAGGGAGTGATTGTTGGCCATGCTGACGAGGTTGATACCGGTCGCGGCGAGCTCCCAGACGAAGCTGGTCGGCGTGCGGAAGTTGTAGAACACCCGCTGCAGCTCGGGCCGGTCGTTGATCGAGAACTCGAGGTTGCCGTAGGCGATGTCGGCCTCCTGCATGAGGCGCAGGAGCTGCCGGTGGTGCGGCTCGGGCAGGGTGGTGATCTGCTGGTTGAAGATCATGTCGCCGACCGCGGTGACGATGACGTCGCCGGGCTGCTCATGGAGCAGCGCGTCGACCCGCGCTTCCCAGTCGACGCCGTCGGCAGGCTCCGCAGGCTTCAGCATGCGGTTGTACACCGACCGGCTCTGGTCGAAGGTCAACGGCTCCGGCGTCGCCGCCGGCGCCTGCGCCAGCCCGGGCCGGGCCACCGCGACGAACGCGGCTCCGAGAGCCAGCGCGACCATGCATCGCTTCCACGCGGCGTGCGCGTTCAAGCACCTCACGGCTCCACCCTCCGCTTCGGTCGGCATCCAGCTCGCTCCCCGAGCGCGAGCCGTTTTCCAGGATAGCAGCGCGGGGCCGGGTGCCCAGGCCCCTGGCGTCCCGGCCGGCTGGCACTGACCTGGTGGCGCTCTGAGAAACCGAGGGCACGTGGCGTCTGCTGTGCTATCGTTTCGTGCGGAGCAGTCGGAGCGACGGCATCGGCTGCTCCAGAAACCAGAGAAACGAACGGAGGACAACGAGATGCGAGCGAAGATGACAGTGGCGATCGTCGGATTGATCCTGCTCGGCGCGGTTGGCGCTTGGGCGCAGGAGAGCATCGTCGACAAGGTGACGACGGCCTGCGATCCCGAGATCAAGGCGTACTGCAGCCAGGTGACCCTGGGAGAGGGCCGGCTGCTCGCCTGCTTCTACGCCCACGAGGACAAGCTGTCCGGGCGCTGCCAGTACGCCCTGTACGAGGCGGCGGCCGAGCTTGACGCGTTCGCCACAGCCGTGACCCACGTCGCGACCCAGTGCAAGGACGACCTATGAAGTACTGTGCACAGGTCGAGCTCGGCGAGGGCCGCGTCGGCACCTGCCTGCTCGACCACAAGGCCGAGGTCACTGCGGCCTGCCAGCAGGCGATCGCGGACGTCGGCCTGGAAAAGGCCAAGTAGCAGCGCCAACCGGGCGCCCCGCCGTCGGCGGCAGCACCCAGGGTTATTACGCCTTTCTACAGGGCGCGCGCAGGGCAAGGGCCCCTGTGCGCGCCCTTGTCGTTGGTTCGCCCGGTTGGCCTAGGGGATGGTGGCGCTCCAGACCGAGGTGTCGCCCGACTCGAAGCCATCCTCGAAGGGAAGGGTCGCCGGGGTCTCGTCGCCGACGGTGTAGCTGTAGCTCGCGCTCGTCGACGGGTAGACGTTGGCCACCGAGACGATGACCTCGGCGTAGCCGGAGGCGGCGCTGAACTCGACCAGGCCGTTGTTCGCGGCGTCGAGCATGACCCACTCCACCTGCGTCGGCAGCGACGGGTCGAGCGCCATCACCGACACCCGGAAGTCGCGGTTGTCGGCGCCGTCGAAGCTCAGCGTCGGCGCCCCGACGAAGCCGGTCAGGCGGATGTAGTCGGTCGCCCAGTTCTGGACGCTGCCGGTCCCGGCGTCCGGGTAGCTCGAGTGGGTGCGGAAGGGCACGAAGGGCGGCAGGTCATCGCCTGTATACCCGAACTGACCTGACTGCACGGCCGTGTCGTCGAGGAAGTTGGCCACGCTCCAGTCCCCGAAAACGTTTTCCATGGTGACCGCGTAGCCCTGGCCGGTCAGCGCCGACAGGTAGCCGGCCATGCCGTTTGCCGGGTGGTGGACGAGGTCCCAGATCGTCGGCTGTCCCCCGAACTGCTCGTAGGCGTAGAGCGTCCACAGGTAGGTCTTGATGTAGTCCGCCCACTCGGCGCCCCACACGATCAGGCTGTTGTCGGGGTTGCTGTTGAATCCGGAGATCGCGTCGGGGTGGCCGAACAGCCACATCGCGAGCTCGCTGAGCCCCTCCTCGACCCACGTGTCCTCGTTCGAGTCCTGGTTGTAGTGGATCATGTGCTGGAACTCGTGCGCGGCCACGCCCAGCATGTAGTCGGTCGACGGACCGCCGCCGGAGCTGTCGGTGGCCAGGTAGACGACGTCGGCCTCGTTGCTGGCAAAGGGCTGCGTGCCGTCGGGGAACTGGTCGTAGATCCAGAAGAAGCCGTCGGCCGCGATGTTGAAGCGATAGTAGAGCAGGAAGATCCGGGGAAGTCCGTCGAGCGGATTGGGCGGGTCGCCGAAGTGGGAGGTGTCGAGCTCCCAGATCCCCAGGTCGGGGAACGAGCCCAGGCTCTGCTCCTCGAAGTAGGTGACGATGCGGTCGACGTCGGTCTGGTTGATCGACACGTTCCACTCGTCGTCGTCGACCACGATGTAGCTGTTGGCGCCCATCCCGCGCACGGTGCAGGGCTTGAGCGTGGCCTCCGGAAAGCCGCTCAGGTCCCAGATGTACCAGTCCCAGGTGTCGCCGACCTGCGGGTTGATCGGCGGGGTGCGGCCCACCGTGCGGCTCGGACGCCAGAGCCCGTCCGCCTCGAGCCGCTCCCGGATCTCCTGTGACGTCTCGAGCGGCCGGGGCACGTAGGGGTAGAAGCACTGCGATGCGTCGGACCGGGCCGGCAGTGCCAGCAGGATCGAGCCCAGCAGGAACAGGGTCAGGACACCGGGGAGGGCCCGCGAGCGGCCGGGAGTCTCGGGAGCTGTGCGCTTCATGGTGGGTTCCTCTCGGTTGCCTAACACCGGATGTCGTCGGTCGAATTCTCGCACGGATCACGATCGTGGCGCGTCACGGGTTCGCCCCGGCCGTACCGCTACCCCTGGCGACCGTTCGTCCCCGATGACCGTGGGCTGTGGTCGCCACGGCGGCTGTCGACCTTCGATCGCGTGGTTGGGGAAGGCGTTCAGCTGCCGTAAAGCCTCTCGCCAGGGTGGCATCGAAACCGAGGTTATGTGCGACCGGCATGATATGATCTTGCGACAGAGGGGCCCGGCGTCTGTCTGCCGTAGGTCTGATCGTCAAGGGGACCCGCGACACGAGGAGGGGAGAATGATGAAGAAATTGGCGTTTGTGGTGGTCATTACAACTGTCGCGGCAGCGGCGCTCGCCGGAGTGGTCGGCAAGGACGGGTCGACCCTGCCCGAGAAGGCGCCCGCTGTGGCCAGCCAGCCCAGCGAAGTCCGGGCGGACTTCGATTGGAGCAGCGGCGGCGCCATGAACACGGTGCCGACAACCGGCGGCAGCTTCGACGGCTGGGCGGAGTACTTCATCGTCATGACCACCAACACTCTCGGGCAGGACATCGTCCTGACCGAGCTCGGTTTTCCCTGCGGCGGACCAAGCTCGTCCTGGGGTGTGTGGGTGGGCCCGACCATGCCGACCAACTACACCTCGCCCCAGTTCTCGGGCAGCTTCACCCCGGTCGATCCCAACCCTGCGACCATGCCGCCCACGACCTACACCTACGTCGACGTTTCCACCGCCAACGTGGTCATCCCGGCCGGCTCGACCTTCTGGTTCGGCTACCTGAACCCGGGCATCTCGGGGCAGATCGACTTCAATGGGGTGACGACGTACGGCTGGTATTTGGGCGCGTGGGATCCGGATGCCGGCTGGGGACGGACGACGGTGATGCAGGTGTCGGGCAACATCGTCATCCCGGTCGAGCTGCAGAGCCTGTCGGTCGAGTAGTCCGCACGGGACGCACTGGCCGCTGGAGCGGGGGCGCCCGCGCCCGCCGACCGATCGCGAACAGGCGCGAGCGGAACGGTGCAATGAGCGTGCTGATTTCGGGCTCGCCCTCGGTCACGAGGGCGAGCCTTGATGTTCATACTGGCTCGCGCTGTTCCGTTTCTGAGGTCGGTTCTGTCGCCACGCCACCGCTGGGCGCGGTATGGATCAGGACCGAGAGGGCTGGCCCGTGTGAGGATTGGGCGGATACGCTGCTCCGCCGTCACTCGTAGGGTCTCGTCTGCTATCGTTCGCGCAGATGCCCGCAAATGGGCTGGTGGGAGGATCGAACGATGCGTCAAGCCGGCGTGCTGGGTCTGGTGCTCGTCGTTGCCTGGTGCCTGTCGCCGGTGGCGGCGGCGGAGGAAGCGTCGGGGAGCCTCACGGTCGGGGAGGACACGGTCACGCCGACCTCCGCGGTCGCGATGTGGAACGAGAGCACGGCCATCTGGAACAAGGGCGCGAAGATCCTCCAGGTCTACATGGCGCCGTCGGCGATCAGCACCGAAGGGCTCGCCACGGCGCTCGACCCGGACGAGTCGCTACGGTATGGGATCGAGGGCGACTACCTGATCCTCACCCTGGACGAGAAAGGCGAGTTCTCCCTGATCTACGCGTACATCAACGAAGGCTCGAAGAACTACGGCTTCAACGAGGGCACCGTCGAGCTCGAGAAGATGGGCCCCGACGTCATCAGCGGCAGGGTCCACAGCGCCGGCGAGAAGTCGCTGGGCGACACGCCGATCAGTTTTGACCTGCGCTTTGAGGCCGTGATCCTGCCCGCGCCGCCGAAGGGCGCGGACCTCGGCAAGGATGGCGGCGCCGCGGGGGCCGCGTACCTGGCGTACGTCGAGGCCCAGCGCGCGGGCGACTTCGCGACACTCCTGAAGCACGCCGACAAGGCCTCCGCGGAGGAGCTCGCGGGGACGCCCGAGGAGTACCGCCAGTACACCCTGGACAGCGCGAAGGAGAGCGCGCCCCAGGAGATGGTGGTCACCGGCGGCCAGATGTTCGACGGCTACGCCTTCCTGACGGTCGCCGGCAAGGACTGGATGGGCGACAAGGTCGAGGGCAAGGTGAAGATGGTCCTCGACGGCGACGCCTGGCGATTCGCCGAGGAGGACCTCGAGACGGTGTGGTAGGGGAGTTTGTAGGGCAGCCTTCCAGGCGGCCTTGTAGCGCAGCCTTCCAGGCTGCCTATCGTGAGCCCTGCCGAGGCGTCAGAGGCCGAAGGTCCAGGTGATGCCGGCGTTCCAGACGGTGTGTTCATTCTGGTCGCCAGAGAGGTCCTCCGCGACCGGGATTTGCGCGGACACCCGGCCGACCAGCGCCGGCGACAGTCTGATCAGGAGCCGCGGCGTCGCGTACAGCATCTGGCCACCGGTGTCCGGGTCGTGCGCCCCGGAGTCGTCGACCTGGTCCATGCCGGCGTCGCGGAAGTCGGCCTCGAGCACTCCGTCGAGAACGCGGCCGAGGGAGCGCTCGAGACCAGCGGTGACGAGAGTGATGCTGCCGTACCGGTAGCCGTAGGAATTGGTGCCGGTGTGCCGGTACTGGGCCGAGGCGAAGAGCGTCGACTTCGGGTCGAGCACATACACGCCGGCCGCGCCGGCGATCCAGTCGGTCGAGCCGGTTCCCGGCTGGGCGTGCTCGTCGATGCGCTCTCCGTCCTGCGTGACCTCGTTGCGGCCCCAGTCGGTCTTGACGCCGGCCTGCACGCCGATCCAGGCTCGGCTGCCGACCGCGGACGTGATCGGGGCGGACCACAGGCGCAGGTTGACGGAGAGCTCCGGATCGGAGAGGCCGGACGTCGAGACCTGCTCGAGCTCGCCGTGCTTGAGCTCCTCGTGCTCGGGCGCGGTGAGCTCCCGCGAGCTCCAGGGGACGCGCGCGAGCAGGGTCAGCCGGTCGCTCACCGCATACGACGCGGTGAGTGTGAAACGGTCCTCCACCAGGCTCTCTTCGTGCTCTCCCGAGCCCTGCTCTTTCTCGAAGCGATCCCAGTCGAGCGCGAGGTTGAAGCGGCCGGGATTGAAGAGGTCGAGCCCGAGGGCGGCAAACGCCGGGTCGCCGCAGCGGCAGATCGAGCAGGCCTCGGCCGCCTGCGGGCCCGCGAGCCCGAGTGCGATGGCGAGGCACCCCAGGGTGATGCACCCCTTGATTGATCGACGCATGGTCACGGCTCCGGGCACATGAATGCCCGACTGCCGGCCGATATTCCGGGTCGGAGGGCACGCCACGAGGGGGGGCCTCCCGCCTCGACCTGATTGCGGTCCCCGAGGATGATCTTCGAACGGAGGGGCCTCGGCGATGAGTCTCAGCCATCCAGGAGGCCTCCACGCGCCGCACTCCGGCCGCGCACGGTGCTTCCGTGAGCTCGCAGGTCGACGGTCTGGCACCGTCACCGTCGCTCATCGCGGCGTGTGGACTCGAGGGGGTTGACAATCTGGCTTCGAAGATAATATCGTATTTCTACGATGAAACGACCGCGAGCATCAACCGGCACGACACCGGGGCGCACAGGCTGGCCGGAGGCGTGCTGCACGCTCGACATCGACGGCCGCGACGAGCAGCGGCTGGTGACGATGTTCAAGGTCCTCGGCAACCCGATCCGGTTCCAGATCCTCAAGTTCCTCCTCACCCACCCGGGCTGCATCACCGGCGACATCGTCAACGCCCTGCCGATCGCGCAGGCGACCGTGTCGCAGCACCTCAAGCTGATGCGGGAGGCGGGCTGGATCGTCGGCACCACCGAGGGGCCCGCTACCTGCTATGAGCTGAGCCGCGAAGCCGTTGGCTGGTTCAGGGACAAGGTCGGGGAGATCTTCTGACATCGGTCGTGTTTTTTTGCCGTGAACGATCGTTGTTTTACGATGAAAGGAATGCGCCATGCTTGACACCACCGCTGCCATCGCCGACCAGGTTGTGAGCGGCCTGCTGCGAATGTGGCCCTATCTCCTCCTCACCATCCCGCTGGCGGTGACCGTCCAGATGGCGGGAGCCGCTCGCTACATCCGCGCGGCATTCGCCGCGCGCCCGGTGCCGGCCATCATCCTGGCCACCCTGGTCGGCGCCTTCAGTCCCTTCTGCTCGTGCGGCGTCATCCCAGTCATTGCCTCCCTGCTCCTCGGAGGAGTCCCGCTGGCGCCGGTCATGTCGTTCTGGGTTGCCTCCCCGTCGATGGACCCGGAGATCTTCTTCCTCAGCGTCGCGACCCTGGGCTGGAAGCTGGCCCTGTGGCGCCTGCTGGCGACCCTGGCGGTGAGCCTGGCGGCTGGCTTCATCACCCACGCGGCCGTGACGAGTGGCTGGATCGCGGGTCCGATCGTGCGTTCGCCGCGAGTGAGAACCCACCGTCCCCTCATCGTGCAGGCGCGGCAGGCAGCGGCGCGAGTCATGAGCCTCCTCTCGCCGCAGCCCGCGCTCGTCACCCAGGCATGCTGCGCCTCCCCGGGTCAGCCGGCGCCGCTCGTCGCGCGCGGCGCCCTACCGCTGCGCGTTGTAAGCCAGGGAGTTGATTTCACGGACCGCAGCTCGAGCCCCGGCGGGTGTGGGTGCGGCGACGCGCCGCCGACGGTTGGGGTTGACGGTGGTGGTGGCAAGCTGCGGTTCCTGCGCCGGCTGGCACGCGAGGCTGGAGAAGCCAGCGCCATGGTGGCCAAGTTCATGACGATCGCGCTGGTCCTCGAGGCGCTGTTCGTGCTCTATGTCCCTCAGGAGTGGGTGATGGCCCTGGTCGGGGCCGAGAGCGGCTTCGCGATCCTCACCGCCGCGCTCGTTGGGGTGCCGCTCTACACCAGCAACCTGGCCGCGTTGCCGCTGGTCGGCGCGCTGCTCGCTCAGGGCATGGACCCGAGCGCGGCGCTGGCATTCCTCATCGCGGGACCCATGACGACCGTCCCGGCAATGGCTGCTGTGTGGGGCCTGGTCCAGCGGCGGGTCTTCGTCCTCTACGTCGGCTTCGCCCTGGCCGGTGCGGTGGCGTCGGGGCTGGTCCACCATCTCGCGACGGCCATGTAGGGCGGCGACGTCCCTGGCGTCCTGACGCGTTCCGGGGTCGGCACCTGAGGCCGGTGACGTCTGCTGCGTCGGGCGCTACGGCATCGTGGTTGACCAGACCGAGGTGTCGCCGGACTCGAAGCCGTCGGCGAAGGGCATGCAGACCGGCACCGAGGGCTCGGGGCGGTAGACCCGCACGTCGGTGTTGATGCCGCACACCACCAGCGCGCCGCCGTGGCCGATCGCGGGCCCGCCGATGTTGATGTTGTCCACCTCCGTGTCCCACAGCGGGTCGAGGTTCGCGTCGAAGACCCGCAGGCGGCCCTGGTCCGGGGGGAAGGCGCCGTTGCCCAGGGAGAAGGTGCCGTTGCCGTCGGTCGCCATCCGCACGCCGTACCAGCACTCGGGGAAGATGCCGGCGGAGTCGACGGTGCCGCCGGTTACCGGGTCGAGCCGAACCAGCTCGTAGCCGGGAGCGAACATGAAGGGCGAGCCGTCGGGCGTGACCGCGTGCTCGGTGAAGGTGGTCCAGGCGGCCGGCACGTGCCAGCGCTCGACCAGGGCGGTGCCGGTGTCCTCGAAGGCGTAGAAGTAGTCGGTGGATATGTTGTTCTGGGTGCGGGAGAGGTAGACCGTGCCGTCTGGTCCGACAAAGGGCGTGTTCTGGAGGGTGAAGCCCGACATCACCGGACTCTCATACTGGGCCGCGCCGGTGGCGAGGTCGTGACGGACGATGATGTGGCCGCCGCCGGTGGCGTCGGCCACGTAGACCGCGTCGCCAAAGGTGGCCGGGCCGCAGCTCGAGGAGACCGAGCAGAGCCTGGGCACGCTCCAGACGGTGGAGCCGTCCTCGGCGTCGATCCGCATCAGGTTGGTGAAGTTGCCAACCAACAGGTCGCCGTCCGGGGCGAGGACCACGCCGTCGTAGGCGCCGGAGTCGACGTCGTCGGTCGAGGGCCAGACCACCGAGCCGTCCTCCTGGCTCAGCGCGTACATCTTCGCCGACACCGACGCACCGTTGCCCGCGCGGGACGCGAAGACCAGGCCGCTGTGGGCGGCCGCGATCCAGGTCGTCCAGTCGCCGGCCTCGTACGGGATGTGGACCGCCCACAGCTCGGCGCCGGTGGCGAGGTCCATGGCCACCACCGGCGAGCCCTCTGGTGCGCTGCCGAACTGGGTCTGGCGGACCATGAAGACGCGGCCGCCGTCGGTCAACGGCTGCCACGCGATGAGCGAGTAGCGACCGTCGGACCAGAGCAGATCGGCGGTCGTAGGGCCGAGCTCGTCCGAGCGGCAGTCGCGAGCCGGGGTGCCGCCGTTGACCTGCCAGGAGCCGTTGCAGCCCGAGCCGAGGTCACGCACGACAGCGGGAGGAGCCGGGGCAGGGGCGCCCGGACCTAACGCGTCCGGATTGGCGATTCGCACCACGGTGCTCCCGGGCGGAACGACCGGCGGCGCTGCCTCGGTGACTGCGGGAGGCGGCCCGGCCGAGGCGGTCAAGGTTGCCAGGATCAGGCACGAGAGCAGCACGGTGGCGGCGCGGTTCATGAGTCCTCCCTTGGAGCCGGGGTGGCCCCCGCAGCCCGTGGCTCCCTGAATGGTACGGAATGGAACCACCGTTGCCAAGTGATCGCGGCCGCCAACGAACGCAAGCGGTCGCCCTCCGCTTCCGCGCCCGCTTCCCCGCCCGCGCCCGGATGGCGGTCCAGGATCGGGAAACTGTTCGGGTACCGGCACCGCACCCGGATTTCGGATACTCCGCAAACATCCGGGCACGGATGCGGTAGCGGAAGCGGTCCAAACCACCAGAATGAACACCTGGCCCTTCGTCGGGTTGTGGCAGAGACACGGAGACCGTATCGGAAGCGGAAGCGGGCGCGGGCGTGGGCTGAGCCGCACGCGTGTATCTGTGCGGGTCCCGGTGGCGTGGCCGTGCCGTCTATTCGCCCTTCGCCGTGACGAGGTAGGTGGCGAAGGTGCCGAGCCAGTGGCCACCCTCGTAGTGCTCGCCGGTGACCGCGACGAGACCGGCCGTGCGGTGCGCGTCGGCTGCCGCCTTCAAGGCCGGCCGGCGCGGGTCGCTGCCGGGCAGCCCGGCCAGGATGCCTTCGAGCATCCAGGCACGGCTGAGATTGAGGCCGTCGATGTGGGCGAGCCTGGGGTCGGCCCGGTCGGTGACAACGCCGACGGGCAGCCACGCCGCAGTTGGCGTCGTGGGGATCTGAGGGAGGAAGCCTCCGAGCCAGGTCGCGTACTCGGTAGGAGGGAGAACGCGACGCATGAGGTCGGCCTCGGCGAGGCACGGCGACAGGAAATCCTCACCCGACGGCTCGTAGCTCAACGGACAGCTGATGTCACTCAGGTAAAAGCGGCGAGCGACGCTGGAGACGAGCTCGGTCATCTGGGTGTCGCCGGCGGTCTTTGCCCAGTCCAGCACCAGGCCGAATGCGAACGCGGTCTGGCTGTGCTCGCCGGTGCGGATCGGGTAGTGGAGCTTCGGCAGCCACTCGCGCAGGCGGGCGGCGGCGGCCTGCTCGAGCGGGGCGAGGTTCTTGGCCCACTGCTGCGCCTGCTCGTCGGGCCACGAGCGGAGCTCATCGGTGAGGCAGAGCAGCCAGGCGAGGCCATAGGGACGTTCGAAGGAGGCGCGGCCCGGGCCGTTGAGGTAGCGGACCTCGACCGCCACCCGTTCCGGCGCGAAGCTCGTCGCGAGCGCCGCGCGGGCCGCGGGAGCGAACAGCAGCATCCGGGTAGAGCTTGGCGAGCCTGACGAGCAGCCAGTGACCGTGGACGCAGCTGTGCCAGTCGAAGCAGCCGTAGAACGATGGGGTCAGCTCTCGCGGCGGCCCGACGTCGGCGTCGGATGCCATCACGTGACCGATCTTGTTGGGGTACTCCTGGTGGACGCAGGCCAGGGCCAGGCCGGCGAACCGCTCGACCGACGCCGGGTCGATCGAGGGAGCGTCGGCGGCCATCGCCGCGACCGGCAACGACAGCCACGCAACGACGAGCGCTGACGACGCGATCAGCGAGTACCTCACGCGTCCTCGTGTGAACCGACGCATGACAGCCCCCCAGTTCATTCCCCCAGCCACCCCTGAATGATAGCGCCGGAGTTGCGCCTTCCGCGATGGGCATCCAGAATCGGCAAGATTCGGCCCCCTGCAGCGCTGGCATCGGGCTGGCGCCGAGCATGCGAACCCCTCGGACACGGCCACGTATCGCTGCCGACGGTGAGTTCGGCCAGGGCCGCCGAGGAGCGGCCCAGCCTCATCGCCACACAAGAACCTCGAAAGACCCTTCGACTCGCCCGCTGCGCGGGCTCGCTCAGGGTGACCTTCGGCTGAGGCCGAAGGTCACTGCGGGAGCACGGTGGTCGGGTCCGAGGTCAGGTTGTCGAGCACCGAGCCGTAGCAGTAGACGGTCGCGTCCGGCGTCGTCGTCCAAACGTCCGCGTAGCCGGCCGAGATCGGCGCGTGGTTGCGGAACGCCCGGTTGATCTGATTGTTGGACCAGGGCGCCAGGTTCATGGTCTTCGTCTCGAGCGACTCGCCGGCGGAGTTGAAGAGCTGGATGTTGACGGTGACGGGCTGGTTGCCGCCATTCTGGCAGCCGACGTTGGAGCGGACGTCGTCGTTCTCGTTCATGAAGATGATCCGCTTTTTCACCCCCGAGACGATCATCCGGTCGGCCGGGATACCCGCCAGCTCCTGTCCGAAGGTCCCGGCGATCTTGGCCGATGGCAGGTTGTAGGTGCGGCTCATCGCGAGTAGATCGATCCCGCTCGCCTCGATCGCGAGCGCGCCGACCTGGTCCGGCTCGAGCCCGAAGACCTCGTCGAGCACGTCGGCGTAGCGGACCCCTGCTCCCGGCGCGAGCGAGAACAGCTCGCTGTGAACCGGCTGGCTGTTGTCGGCTCCCCGCGGCAGCCACCACAGCTCGTAGGTGATGTCGGTCGAGCCGGCGTTGTTGAGATCCAGGTCTGTCTGGAAGAACGAGCCCTCGAGCCCGGCGGCGAGCGCCGCGGCCGGGATGAAGGTCATGTCGTCCGATGGCACCTGGGGCAGGATCGTGGTTGGGTCGGAGGTGAGGTTGTCGAGCATCGACCCATAGCAGTAGTAGATCGCGTCGTCGCTGTCGGCCGACACGTCGACGTAGCCGTTGACCGGTGCGTAGCTGCGGAAGATCCGGTTGATCTGGTTGTTCGAGTAGGGTCCCAGGCTCATGGCCCTGGTCTCGAGGGCCGAGCCCTCGTCATCGAAGACCCCGATGCTGATTCGGACCGGCTCGCTCGCACCGTTGACGCAGCCGACGTTGGCGCGGGAGTCGTCGTCCTCGCTGAGGAAGATGATGCGTCGCGGCTCGGTGCCGGCGGTCATGTCAGTCACCCGGATCGCGGGCAGGCCCTGCCCGAAGGTCCCGGCAGCCTTGCCTTCGGGTGAGTTGTAGGTCCGGCTCATTCCGATGACCGAGCCGGTGCTTGCCAGCAGCTTGAGGGCGCCGACCGAGTCGGGTCCGAGTCCGAAAAGCTCGGTCAGGACGTTCTCCCAGCGCAGGCTCCCGCCGGGTTCGAGTGTGAACAGGTCAGAGCTCACCGGCGCAGAGTTGTCCTCGCCGCGGGGCAGCCACTGGAGGTAGAGCTGCGCCTCCTCGGGACCGGTGTTGTTGATCTCCAGGTCGGTCTGGAAGAAGGCACCCTGTGCGCCGGCCGCGATCGCTGCTGCCGGAATGAAGGACGCGAGACCGTCCGGGAAGACGCCCCCGGCACAGTCCCTGAAGGCCGCGAACCCGGCATCGCCGCCGGTGACGTACACGTGGCCGCCGAAGACCGCGACATCCTCCGTCCATTCGGGAGGGTCGAAGGCGCCGGCCTCGACCGGCGCCGACGGCGTGCCGATGTCCACCGCCCGCAGGCCGCCCTCTCCGGCTGCAACGTAGGCGTAGCCGCGCGACACGGCGACCGCGTAGGCGCCGCCCGGTGGGAGCAGAAAGCCCACCTCCGCCGGTTCCGACGGGGCGCCGACGTCGACGATCCGCAAGCCCCCCGTCTCGGCGGCAACGACGACGAAGCGGCCCGCGACGGCGAGATCGGTCGCCGTTCCCGGCAGGTCGACGACGCCCACCAGCTGCGGCTGGGAAGGCATGTGGACGTCGATGACTCGAAGGCCAGCCGCGCCGGCGTCGTAGTCGGCGAATCCGACGTAGGCGAAGCCGTCCGCGACCGCGACGTCGAAGGCGTAGCCCGGAGGGTCGACATAACCCGCCTCGACCGGAGTCGACGGCCGGCTGAGGTCGATCACCCGCAGCCCGTCGCCTGCGGCCGCCACGTACCCGTAGCCGGCCGCGACCGCGATGCCGAGGGGCTGGCCTGGCAGCTCGATGAAGCCCGCCTCCACCGGAGCGGCCGGGTTGCGCGCGTCGATCACCCGCAGCCCGGCATCGTCGGTCACCACGTAGGCATAGCCTCCCGCCGCCGCGACGGCGGTCGCGTAGCTCGGGGTGTCGACATACCCAACGTCCACCGGCTCGGACGGCGAGCGCACGTCGACTACCCTCAGGCCCGAGCCGTCATCCACGATGAAAGCGTAGCCACCGGACACCGCGACGGCACTGGCGTAACCGGGCGTGTCGACGAAGCCGACCTCGTCCGGCGCTGACGGTGCGCTCACGTCGACGATGCGGAGCCCCCCGCCCTGCGCCGCGACAAAGGCCACGGTGCCCGCTGTCGCGACACTCCATGCAGGGCCCGCCGTATCGATGGAGCCGAGCTCGGCCGGAATCATCGGGACACTCACATCGATCACTCTGAGCCCGGCCTCCCAGTCAGCGACGTAGGCGGAGCCACCCGACACCGCGACCCCGTACGCGAACCCGGGCGTGTCGACAGAGCCCACCTCTCTCGGCGCCGATGGGTTGCTGACGTCGATCACCCGCAGGCCCGCGACGCCATCCGCGACATAGGCGAAGCCGGCGGAGACCGCCACCGCGCTGGCGTAGTTGGGCGTGTCGACGGATCCCACCTCAGTCGGCGCGGACGGGTTGCTCACGTCGACCACGCGAAGGCCGGCCTCCCAGCCCGCGACGTACGCATGACCGCCGGTCACCGCGACGCCGACGGCCTCGTTCGGCAGATCGACGAATCCGACCTCGACCGGGACGGATGGAGCACTGACATCGATCACCCGCAAGCCGGCGTAGTCGTCGGCGACGTAGGCGTGGTTGCCCGCGACCGCGACCCCGATCGCATGGCCAGGTGTGTCGACGAATGCGACCTCGACCGGCGCAAACGGGTCGGAGACATCGACCACACGGAGGCCAGCCGAGCCGTCGGCGACGTAGGCGTAGCCGCTGGAGAAGACGACGTCCTGGACGACGTCCGGCAGTGCGACCCAGCCCGCGAGGAGCGGCGATGACGGGACGGAGACATCGATCACGATCAACGCGGCGCCGCTGCCGAGGTAGACGTCGTCGTCCGAGACGGCGACCGCGTAGGCCGGTCCATACGGCGAGCGGCCAACCTGCTGCGGGCAATCCTGCGCGCGCGCGGGCGTCGAGAGCAGACACCAGGCGACGGCCGCGGCGACTGCGAGCCGGGCCACTTGTTTCGGAGCTGTCATGCCGACCTCCGTGGGTCGCGACGATGGTGGCTCACCAACCGATGGTCAAGCTCGCCAACAGCCCGTCGCGAGACCCTAAGAAGTTTACGGTATGGCGGCCGACCACGTTGAGGTGTCGCCGGACTCGAAGCCGTCGGCGAACAGGGTGACCACAGCCTCGCAGATCGCCTGCTGGTCGAAGGTGCGCGCCAAAATCTTCTGCTGGGCGCAGGCCAGGAGTGTGGGCCATACGCTGTCGTCGATCGGGAAGCCGTAGCTGGTCTCGAAGAGACTCCGGAGATCCTGGCCGGTGGAGGCGCTGAACGCGGCGGCCACCAGAGTCGCCTGCTGGTCGGTGCCGGAAACCGAGCAGGGGAGGGGGTCGCCGATCGGCGCGAACAGGCTGAAGAAGTCGTACCAGCACTCGGCGCCGAACTGGTCCCCGAGGTCGAAGAAGATGCCGTCGACCACGTTGGGATCGATGGTCGCGTAATTGGCGCCGGCCCCCTGGTAGGCGGCGAGCTCGGAGAGGAAGTAGCTCCGCAGCGACGAGAACTGGGCGCTGACCTCGGCCGTGCCGGCGTCGCTGATGACGTTCGGGCAGGACTCGATCTCCCATCCCGACCACATCGCCGCCAGCGAGGCGCAGCCTTCGGAGTAGACGAAGCCGAAGTCCGTCGAGGCTCCAACCAACGTCGCGAAGGCGGTCGAGGCCCACGTGAAGTTGTGCCCGAGCTCGTGAAATATGACGAAGAACTGCGGAACACGGTTGGCCGGATCGTTCACGATGTAGCAGCTGTTGTGCACCGGCACGCCGTAGGTCCAGCCGAGCCGCACCGGGTTGCCGCTGAGGCCGCACGGCACGGTGTCCGCGTCGTCGGACACGTCGAGCACCAGGTACTGATGGCCGCCGCCGAAGGGACGGCCACCTATCGCCACCTGCTGGAGACGGTACGCGGCCTCGGTCGCCAGGACCACGTCGTAGCTCTCCGTGATCTGGTTCAGGTCGACGCCCTCGACCATTTCCGGCAGGTAGTACGCGATGCGGTCCGACGGGTAGTCGCGGTGGTCGACGCCGAGGTTGGTGGTGGTGCTGCGGACAACGGTCGCATTGACCGAGGCGACGCCGTCGGCGGCCAGCGTCATGTACGGGGTGTCCCCGAACTCGACCGGGACGCCGTGAACAGTCACCGTGCCGCCGTCGTCAACCGACGCGACGCTGGTGTCGGCGGGCCCAAAGAACTGGAGATGGTAGGGATCGTTGGCCAGCAGGTGGCCGTACGTATCGAGGAGCTCGGCCGTCATTTGCCCGGTCGTCGGGCCGGCCGGCGACAGCATCATCAGCGGCGGCAGCGAGCGCACCTCGGCCGGGGCAGGAGGGGCTGGCAGGGTCACCACCAGCGCGACCACCGTCTCCGCCCCGTTGCCGCTGCCGGGGACGCCGTTGATGGTCTCGAAGGTCGCGCAGCGCCAATCGAACTCGGCGGGCGCGGCGATCTGGCCGAGGCCGACCTCGATCGTGATCTGGTTGCCGGCGATCGTGACCGTGCCGGGGCCGCCGCCGGGCAGGCTTCCCGTGACATCCACCCAACCGCCGCCATAGAGCTCGCTGACCACCGCGCGAACGTTGAACTCGCTGCCCAACGATCCGTGTGGCTGGCCGGTGGCGCCGTTGCGGTCGGCGTCGACCAGCCACAGGTAGGTGATGTTGTCCGTGGGCAGCGGCAGCAGCGTCGGGATGTCGCCGCGCATCTCCATGACGAAGCGCAGCAGTCCGCCCTCCTGCTCGACCCGGGCCGAGAGGATGTCGCTGAAGGCCTGGGCGCCGGGGTTGGACGGGTCGGTCAGGGAGCCGATGGTGGTCCAGCTTTCGCCCGCGCCGTCGGTGGCAGCCTGTCTCTGGGCGGCCGGTACGCAGCCTGGCGCGCCCGGTCCCTGCACAGCCTGGACAGCCGCCGCCATGGCGGTGTCGTGCCCTCGGGCAAGGTCGAGAACATTGGCTGGTAGCGCGAGTGCGGGCAGCAGCGAGGAAAGGGCCAGGACGACGGCGACGCGGATCGTGCTCATGGTCGGCCTCCCGCGGTCTCTGATTGCGTACGTTGCCGAAATGTTATCACGACTGCGGGGCAGTGGCGTCCCCGCAGAGTGGCAGGTGGTGTGGTCATGACGTGACGGTGGGAACGATCAGTACCGCCGCACCTGGCACCGTCAGGGCTCGATCTGGGAGCCGAGCTCGACGACCCGGTTCGGGGGCAGGGTGAAGTAGCGGGTGGCCGCCTGGGCGGAGCGACATTCCCGCGACCAGGCGCTGGCGCCACGGCACCATCTCGGAGCGGCGACCGATGAGGACGGTTTCCCGGCCGACGAGGTAGGTCGTGTCCAGTGGGCGGAACTCGAGGCCGGGCACGCTGATCCGCGCCTCCGAGGTATGACCGATCGACATCCGCGGCAGGTAGCCGAGCTGCACGGTCGGCGGGCTCCCGGCGCAACCCGCGTCGCCGCTCGTCCGGGTCGTCGCCTTCCTGAGACGGCGCTGGCAGGCGCTGTTACACTGGGCAGCGGGTCGAGGCGGCGCCGGCGCGCCGCCGACCTCGGAGGGGCGCACATGAAGCGAACGTTGGCCGCCGCAGCCGTCATTCTCGCCACTGCCACCCTGGCTACCGCCCAGCTGCCCAGCAGCTTCGACCTGCGCGACGTGGGCGGCGTCAACTACGTCACCTCGGTCAAGGAGCAGCAGGGCGGCACCTGCTGGACCCACGGGGCGATGGCCGCCATGGAGGGCAACCTGCTGATGACCGGCGCGTGGGCCGCCGCGGGCGAGATCGGCGAGCCGAACCTCGCCGAGTACCACCTCGACTGGTGGAACGGCTTCAACCAGTACAACAACGACGACGTCGACCCGCCGACCGGCACCGGGCTCGAGGTGCACATGGGCGGCGACTACCGGGTCACCTCGGCCTACCTGACTCGCGCCGAGGGTGCGGTGCGCGACGTCGACGGCCAGTCGTACAACAACCCGCCGCCGCGCAGCGCCCCCAGCTTCCACTACTACTACCCGCGCCACATCGCCTGGTACGTCGCCGAGCCCGACCTCAGCAACATCGACGCCATCAAGACCGCGGTCATGGACTACGGCGTGATGGGCACGTGCATGGCCTACGACGGCGCAGTTCATCGACGGCAACTACATCCACTACCAGCCGCCGTCGAGCACGATGGATCCCAACCACGCGGTGGCGATCGTCGGCTGGGACGACGCGCAAAGTCACCCAGGCGCCGCTGCCGGGCGCCTGGCTCGTCAAGAACAGCTGGGGCACCTGGTGGGGCTACGACGGGTACTTCTGGATCTCGTACTACGACAAGTGGGCCGGCCAGCACCCGGAGATGGGCGCGATCTCGTTCCAGGAGGTCGAGCCCTTCCAGTACGACCGCGTCTACTGCCACGACTACCACGGCTGGCGCGACACCCGAACCGACGTCAGCGGAGGCCTTCAACGCCTTCACCGCGGCGGCGGACGAGCAGCTCGCGGCGGTGAGCTTCTTCACCGCGGCCGAGGACGTGAGCTACACCGTGACCGTGTACGACCGCTTCGAGGGCGGCGAGCTCGGTGACGTGCTGTCGACCACCAGCGGCACGATCGCCGACGAGGGCTTCCACACCGTGGACCTGGATCTGCCGGTGGCGCTGGCGGCCGGGAACGACTTCTACATCTACCTCGATCTGTCGGCCGGGGGCCATCCCTTCGACCGCTCCTCGGAGGTGCCGGTGCTGCTCGGGTCAGAGGCGCGGGTGTGGGTACCTTCGTCCGCGGACCCCGGCCAGAGCTTCTACCGCAGCGGCGGCAGCTGGCACGACCTCTACGTCGACAACGACTCGGCAAACTTCTGCATCAAGGGGCTGGCGGTGGAGTTCGTCGACCCGTCGATCTTCGCCGACTCCTTCGAGTCCGGCGACGTGACGGCGTGGAGCGCGGCCATCCCGTAGCCGGCCCGCTGGACCCGCGCTGACCTGCGGACCGGTGGCGCCTGGCCGGGCCGGACAGTCCGAACGTGTCTCCCCGACAGCGACCGGGTGGAACCCGCTCTCCGTAGGAAATACGGATGTAGGAAATACGGATGTGGATATGGCTTCAACGGTTGTAGGCTTTCTTCACCGACATCGCGGGATTCGTCGAGGCAGATCGGTGGTACTGGGACGGGCCGGGAGAGTGGTGGTCCGATGATCAACAGATAGAAACGAACGAAAGGGAGCAGGGCAATGTCACGAAAGGGCAGAGTCATCACAGTCATGATCGCGGCCATGGTTCTGGGAGCGGTGATCGCCGGCGCTCAGACCACCTCGTACGAGGTCAAGCAAGGCACCGTCATCCAGGTCTACGGCAACCACCTCGTCGTGAAGATGGCGAACGGGGAACACAAAGACATCGATGTGCCGGAAGGCTTCATGTTCAACGTGAACGGGCAGAACGTCCCGGTGAGCGGTCTGGTGCCGGGCACCGAGCTGACAGCCACCATCGCCACGACCACCTCTCCGGTGACGGTGCAGGTCACCGAGGTGAAGAAGGGCTACGTCGTGAAGCGCAGTGGCCAGACGATCGTCATCAAGACTCCTGATGGGAAGTACAAGCAGTTCAACAAGGTCCCGGAGAACGTCAAGCTCATGGCCGACGGCCAGGAGGTGTCCTACACCAACATCCAGGCGGGCCAGTACATCACCGCGTACATCGTCTCTGAAGATGTTCAGGAGGTCGCGGAGACCGACATCGGCGTGGCCGGCACAGCCCCAGTCAAGCCGGCTCCGGCTCCGGCGCCCAAGCCGGCCCCAGCCCCGGCGCCCAAGGCGGAAGCTCCGCCCACCGCACTTCCCCACACCGCAAGTTCGCTGCCGTTGGTGGGACTGGTGGCCTCGTCCTGATGATCCTCGGGATCGGCATCGCGGTCCTTCGCCGCATCTAACCCGGTCGATACCCGACCGACGGAGTCCAGCGGGGCCGACAACTGTCGGCCCCTTTCTTGTTGCGGGCTCGCGGCGATACGACGGCGTGGAGCGCGGCGGTCCCGTAGGAGCGCTGCAGGGCATATGCCCCTGTGGGCGCTTCTGCTGGGTCGTTGGGGTTGGCCTCTGCCCCACACGCTCCTCAGCCGACCTGCTCGATGAGGAAGCTCGCGAGCTTCTCGAGGTAGACCTCGCCCTTCTCCGCCGACGCCCTCCGCGGATCGCCGAGGACCCCGTTCGCCGTGAGCGCGGGCATCCCGCTCTCGAAGATGGTCTGGATCTCCTTTTCCCCGAGCGGACCGAGATAGCCGGGGGCGAAGCGCTCCCGTACAACCAGGTCGGGCTCCAGGGCCAGCATCAGAGAGGTTTCGTCATCACCGGCGTGGGCTCCGCATTCCTCCTCCGTGATGCCGAGCTCGGCAGCGGTCCGGTGCAGGAAGCCCGTGATCCCCAGCAGATCGGTGTAGCCGGTGACCTCGACGCCCGGGTGCGCTTTCCTCGCGTCCTCGATCGCCTGGGCGAGGGGCCCGAAGTTGCCGCCATGGCTTGGCAGGAAGATGATCCGCTCGAACCCGTCGCGGACGAGGCTGTCCACATAGTCCCGCACGATGAGCTTGAGCGTCTCCGGCTTGAGCGAGATCGTGGCGCCGAACGCGAGGTGGTGCTCCGAGCAGCCGACCGGGATCGTCCTCGCGAGGAGGGCACTGCCCAGCTTCAGCGCGACCCGGTGCGCCGTGGCGTCGCCGATCCGGGCGTCGGTCATCGTCGGAAGGTGTGGTCCGTGCTGCTCGGTGGAGCCGACGGCAACCACCGCGGTCGTGAATCCTGCGGCCAGCGCCGCCCGGACCTCCGGCCAGCTCATCTCCTCCATGCGGATCGTCTTCACAACAGCCTCCTTCGGACGGCGGGATTCCCCGCCTGAGTCGCCGGCGATGGTAGCGCTCGCGCGCCATGCGGCCTGCTCTCGCGAGCGCCACAGGTAATTTTACTGAAACGGCACCGAGAAGCTTGCGTGCCCTCCGGCACGCACGTAGACTGACCCGCCGGACAACCGAGATCCGGTCGCAGTGATTCGCACGAGCTCGACGATCGAAGCGATGCCGGCTCGCCGCCAGGACCGCAGGGACGAGGGAGCCACGCGCTGGCCCGCCGCGGTGATTTCGAAAGGAAGAGTGGAGTCATGGGATTCAGGATGTGGTTGAGGTTGATCGCCGCTCTCGTCATTGCCACCGGTGCGGGTACTGCCGGGGCGCAGCAGGCGGAGCTGATCCTGCTCGACGGGGCGGCCGCCGGCGGCGGCGTGGCGGCCCAGGACCTGACCCCGGACGGCCAGGTCGTTGTGGGCACGAGCGACGGCCGGGTGTTCCGCTGGACGGCGGCCGGAGGGGTCGAGTTTGTGGGAACCGGCGACTGGTTGTACACGATCAAGGCCGCCGTGTCCGACGACGGCTCGACGATCGCGTCGACCCTGGTCGATACTGTCAACAACGTCGTCTCCGCGGCCCGCTGGACCCAGGCCGGGGGCTGGACCTTCCTCGGCTGCCTGCCGGCGGTGCCGCCGACACCGGATCCCCTTCCCCAGTGCAGCACCGGCTACGACATCAGCGGCGACGGTTCGGTGATCGTCGGCCTCGCCTGGCACGGCGACACCTACCGCGCCGAGGCCTTCCGCTGGACCGAGGCCGGCGGCATGGTCGGGCTCGGCCAGCCGGTCGGGGCGAGCAGCCGGGCCTCCGCGATCTCGGCTGACGGATCGGTGATCGGCGGCTTCTTCGAGCACGAGAGCTGGGGGATGCGGCGGCCGGTGCGCTGGGTCGGCGGCGGTGCGCCTGACCTCTTCATCGATCCGTACACCATGGGCGAGGTCTCCGGCGTCTCCACCGACGGCGCTCGCCTCGCCGGTGAGGCGCTCCTCCTCGACTCGGGCGGCTTCCCGATCCCACCCTGGACGGTGACCAAGGCGTTTCTTTGGAGCGAGGGGCCCGGCTTCCAGTACGTGCTCCCGATCGAGGACTTCGATCCCTTCCAGGTCGAGCAGAACGCCGGGGGCAACGGCGTCTCGGACGGCGGCATCGTGGTCGGGTGGAGCGGGAGCATGGGGCCCTGGGGAGTGGTCTACCCGGCCATCTACTGCCCGGGCAGCGAGCGGATGCGGGACCTCACCGTGGTGCTGACCGAGGCCGGCGTCACCATCCCGCCCGACGTCCTGCTGCTCAGCGCGACCGCGATCACCCCTGACGGCTCGACCGTCGTCGGCCAGGCTTTGAACGGGACCACCTTCAACTACGTGCCGTTCGTGGTTCGATTCTTCAGCGGACCGTGCCCGATGTTCGCGGACGGCTTCGAGAGCGGCGACACCGCGGCGTGGAGCGTGACGGTCCCGTAAGCCTCACTCGGACAGGAACCCCGGCTTGCGGAAGGCGGGCTCGGGATAGGTGTAGAAACCCTCCCCGGTCTTGACTCCCAGCTTGCCGCGGTCGAGGAAGCGCGTCTTGACATAGGCCGCGTTCCGCCGGAGCTGCTCGTCACGCTTCACTTCCGCCCAGTGGCTGGTCACGTTGTAAATGGTCTCGAGACCGATCCGGTCCATGATGCCGAACGGCCCGGCTGCCATCTTGGTGGCGATCATCCAGGTCCTGTCCACGTTCTCGGGCGACGTCACGCCGTTGCTGACCAGCGATTGAGCGGCGGCGAGCAATGGCACCAACAGGGAGTTGATGACGTAGCCGCTCTGCTCCCTCTCGAGACGGATCGGGACCATGCCGATGGCCTTCGCGAAGTCGACCACCTGCTCGAAAACCTCGGGATCGGTTCCCGGATGCGCCATGACCTCACCGATGTTGGCCTCCCACACCGGGTTGGCGAAGTGGAGGGCGAGGAAGCGCGCCGGCCGGCCGGTGGCCTCGGCGAGCTGGCTCGGCAGCAGGGTGGAGGAGTTGGTGGTGAAGATGGTGCGCGGCGGGCAGAGCTCGTTGAGCCGGGCATAGGTCTCGGTCTTGATCATCGGGACCTCCGGTACCGACTCGCTGACGAGGTCGACGTGCTGGCACGCCGCTGCCAGGTCGCTGGTGTAGGCCAGGCGTGCCAGCGCCGCCTCGACGGCGCTCGCAGACGCGCCGCGCTCGCGCGTGAAGGTGGTGGCGAAGCGGCGATGGTCGGCCCGGCAACGTTCGAGCGCTGAGTCGCTGACGTCGTGGATCACCGTGGCGAACTCGTGCATGGCGCACTGGAAGCCGATCTGCTGCCCCATGGTTCCTGCACCGACGATCAGCACCCTCTCGATTCGCATCCGAGCCTCCTTGCGGTGCGGGCACCCTCTGTCGAGAGCCCCTCGGCCATCGCCTGCGCAGACCCTGCGCTCCCGGCATCATGCCACGAACCCCGCCCCGCGACGGATCGAGACGGGGCGCACTCCACACTCGGTCACCCGGGCGAGCTATGATGCCTGCGATCCTGCGCCGACGCGAATTCTGGGGGATGTCCATGAACACCGTACGCCGGACCCTGGTTGGAATGGCGATGATCCTGCTACCAGCGCTTGTCGTCGCGGGCAGCGCTGGCCCAGAGGAGCGCGCGGGCGACCCGCTGCGCGGCCTCGACTACCGCCTCATCGGCCCCGCCCTGGGCGGCCGCGTCGCGCGGGTCGCGGGTGTGCCCGGCGACCCTCTGCGTTCCTACGCCGCGACCGCGGCGGGGGGCGTCTGGAGGTCGACCAACGGCGGCGCCGACTGGAAGCCGGTCTTCGACAACCAGCCGGTGTCCTCGATCGGCTCGATCGCGGTTGCGCCATCGGACCCGAACGTGGTCTGGGTGGGATCCGGCGAGGCCAACATCCGCGGCAACGTGGCGGAGGGGAACGGCATCTACCGCTCCACCGACGGCGGCGCCACATGGACCCGGGTGTGGAGCGCGGAGGCGCAGATCGGCACCATCATCGTGCACCCGCAGGACCCGGGTGTGGCCTTCGCGGCGGTGCTCGGCAGCCCGTTCGGGCCCGGCCCCGAGCGCGGGGTCTACCGGACCACGGACGGCGGCGCGACCTGGCAGCGGGTGCTGTTCGTGGACGCCGACACCGGGGCGTCCGACGTCTGCTTCGACCCGGCCAACCCGAGGATTCTCTTCGCCGGTTTCTGGCAGGCGCGGCGGCAGCCGTGGACGATGACATCGGGCGGCCCGGGCAGCGGCCTCTACGTCTCCCGCGACGGCGGTGACAGCTGGCGGCGCCTCGAGGGCAAGGGCCTGCCGGCGGCGCCGTGGGGCAAGGTCGGGGTGCGGGTCGCGCCGAGCGACTCGAGAAGGGTGTACGCGCTCATCGAGGCCTCATCCGGCGGGCTCTTCCGCTCCGACGACGGCGGCGAGAGCTGGGCCCTGGTCAACGCCTCGCGCGGGCTGCGCCAGCGGGCCTGGTACTACACGACCCTGACCGTCGACCCCAGCGACGCCGACACGGTGTGGTTCCCGCAGGTCTCGATGCTCAAGTCGATCGACGGCGGCCGCAGCGTGCGCGCCGTCAAGGGCGGCGGCTGGGACTACCACGACGTGTGGATCGACCCCGCCGACCCCAAGCGCCTGATCGCCGGCAGCGACGCCGGCGTTTCCCTCTCCCGCGACGGCGGCGAGACCTGGGCGCGGCCGCCGATCCCGATCACGCAGTTCTACCACGTGACGGTCGACAGCCGCGTGCCGTACCGGGTGCTCGGCAGCGTGCAGGACCTCGGAACCGTGTCCGGACCGAGCAACAGCCTCCACAGCGGCGGTATCTTGCTCTCCGACTGGCACCCGGTGGGCGGCGGCGAGGCCGGCCACGTGGTCGCCGATCCGAGCGACCCCGACATCGTGTGGGCCGGCGAGTACCAGGCCTTCCTGTCGCGCTGGAACGGCCGCACCGGCCAGGCGCCGCACGTCGGGATCTACCCCGTGGACGGCGACGGTCACGGCGCCGCCGACCTCCGCCTGCGCTTTCAGTGGACCGCCCCGATCCTGGTCTCCCCGCACGACCCGAAGGTCGTCTACCACGCCGCGAACCAGCTCTACCGGACGATGGACGACGGGCAGAGCTGGGAAGCTATCAGCCCGGACCTGACGCGCGACGAGGCGGGGAAGCAGGATTGGTCGGGCGGCCCGATCACCGGCGACAACACCGGCGTCGAGATCTACGACACCATCTTCGCCCTTGCCGAGTCGCCCCTCGAGCCGGGCCTGATCTGGGCCGGGACCGACGACGGCCTGGTGCACGTGACCCGCGACAACGGCAGTACCTGGACAGCGGTGACGCCGCCCGGTTTCCCCGAGTGGGCCACCGTGCGCTGCATCGAGGCCTCGCGGTGGGACGCCGGCACCGCTTACGTGGTGGTGGACGCGCACCGGCTCGACGACGAGACGCCCTACCTGTTCGCGACCGCCGACTTCGGGCGGAGCTGGAAGCCCATCACCGGCGGCCTCGACAAGGAGAGCTACCTGCACGTCGTGCGCGAGGACTCTCGCCGCCGCGGCGTGCTCTACCTCGGAACCGAGCGCGGGGTCATGGTGTCGCGCGACAGTGGCGGCAGTTGGCAGTCGCTGCGCCTCAACATGCCCACGGTCGCGGTGGTCGACCTCGTAGTGGCCGGCGACGACCTGGTGGTCGGCACCCTGGGCCGCTCGGCCTGGATCCTCGACGACCTGACGCCGGTGCGCGAGTGGTCGGCCGCGGCGGCGGCGGAGCCCGTCCACCTCCTCGCGCCGCCGCCGGCGGTTCGCTGGCGCGTCGCCGCCGCGCCCTACGGCAGCCGCGCCGGCGCCGGCGAGAACCCGCCGCGGGGCGCCCTCATCACGTACTCGCTCGCCGAAAAGCCCGAAGGGCGAGATCAGCCTGGAGATTCTCGATGCCGGCGGCCGGCTGGTACGACGACTGAGCAGCGTCCTCAAGCCACTGCGCACCGCGCCGGACCATCCTGACTGGGACCCTGAGAGCGAGCCCAAGCCCGAGCTCAAGGCCGAGCCCGGGCTCAACCGGGCGGTCTGGGACCTCCGGCACGAGGGAGCGCGGTGGGTTCCCGGAGGGCGCATCGACACCGGCGATCCCGGCCCGGGCCCCCTGGTGCTGCCCGGGGACTACACGCTGCGGCTCAACGTCGACGGCAGCTCCTGGACGCAGACACTGCGGGTCGAGCCGGACCCCCGCAGCACCGTTGCGGCGGCCGATCTCGAGGCCCAGCTCGCCTTCGCCCTCGAGCTCCGCGAGCGGTTGAGCCGGATCACCGACATGGTGGCGACGGTCCGCAGCGTCCGCGATCAGCTAAAGGGCCGGGAAGCGCTGCTTGCGCCCGACCCTCGGGCCGCGCAGCTGATCGCGCTCGGCCGGGAGCTCAGCACCCGGCTCGACGGCGTCGAGGAGGCGATCCACAACCCCGGCGCCGAGGTCGACTACGACATCCTGGCCGGCCGCGACGGCGGGACCAAGCTGTACTCGAAGCTCGCCTGGCTGTTGATGGGTTCGGACGACCACGATGGCCCTCCCACGCAGGGGATGAGGGAGGTCGCCGCCGAGCTCGCGGCCGAGCTGGCGGCCGAGGAGGCCAAGCTCGACACCCTGCTGCGGGAGGACCTGCGCAGGCTCAACGCGCTCGCCGCAGAGCTTGATCTGGGTTACATCCTCGTGCCGGAGCCGGCGAGGTAACGAGCTCCACGACGACGGGGGTCGCCAGGCTGTCTGGGACTGACTTCACCACATAGGGGCCGTCCAGCTGACGCTCCCGGGAGAGTTCCGTGAGTGCAGGAACATTCCGCAGGTACCTGATGCCGGGGCTCGTCTTCCAGGGTGTCGTTATCGGTGGCGGCTATGGCACCGGCCGCGAGATCGTCGAGTACTTCATGCGCTTCGGAGCCATCGGCGGCCTGCTCGGGATGTTCGTCGTCACCGTGCCGGTGTGGGCGATCATCCTGGCGGTGACCTTCGAGTTCACCCGGAAGTTCGAGACCTATGACTACCGGTCGCTGCTTCGAATGCTGCTGGGCCGGTACTGGATCATCTTCGAGCTCTTCTACCTCGTCCTCATGGTGATCGTGCTCGCTGTGGTCGGCTCGGCCGCCGGCGTGCTGCTGAGGGACTACTTCGGCATTCCCTATGCCATCGGGGTCTTCCTGATGCTGTTCGCGGTCGGCTTCCTGACCTTCAAGGGCAGCGGGCTGATCGAGCGGACGTTCTCGGTGTGGTCGATCGTCATCTACCTCGTGTATCTCGTCTTCCTGGTGGTCGCCGTGCTGCGCTTCGGCGAGGACATTAGCGCCAATCTCTCGCGCGGCGAGATCCTCCCGGGTTGGGGAGTGGCAGCTTTCAAGTACGGCCTGTACAACATGTGCGTGATACCGGCCATCCTGTTCTGCGTCCGCCATGTCGAGACCAGGCGTCAGGCGGTGTCTGCGGGCGTGATTGCGGCATTCGTCGGCCTGCTTCCGGCCGCCCTCTTCTACGTTGCCATCCTCGCGGCGTATCCCGGCGTCGTCGCCCAGGAGCTGCCCGTCGTCTACGTGCTCGAGCGGGCGCAGGTGCCGTGGCTGCTCGTGATCTTCGTAATCATGCTCTTCGGCACCTTGGTGCAGACCGGCGTGGGCTTCATTCACGGCGTCAACGAGAGGATCCAGCGCACGCTGGCCGCCTCCGGCCGCAACTTCCCGAGCTGGCAGCGTCCACTGGTCGCGACCGCCCTGCTCGGTTTGAGCCTCGTCCTCGCACGATTCGGCATCATCGCCCTGGTCGCTCGCGGCTACGGCCTGATCAGTTGGGGGATCCTCGTGATCTACTTCGTACCCCTCATGACCGTCGGGATCGCCAAGCTCGTTCGGCGGAACGCGCCGCCGGCAGAGAAACCCTAGCCGTCTGACCCGCAACAGAAAACCGCCGGGGCCGTCACCCCGGCGGTCGAACGAAACCGCGGCCCGGGAACGGGCCTTTGACGAACGAAGCGACTCTATGAACCCCAGAACCTCACGCCGACGGAAACCCCGATGGTCATCGGCCGGATCAGGCCCAGACCGTAGGCGCCGTTGGGGAAGCCGCCGCCGGTGTCGACGGACGTTATGCCCATCTCGTCGGTCAGGTTCTTGCCGTAGAGCTCGAAGGTCCAGCGGCCGATGAAGGCGGCTGCCCGGAGATCGAGCGTCACGTAGCCGTCGAGCGTGCGCAGGTCGCCGTCGGCATCTCGAGCCATGTAATCGAACGCTCGCTCGCCGATGTAGCCCACGATGCCGCTCGACGCCGAGCGTAAAGTCGCTCCGCACGGTCCACTCGTAGTCGGCCAGGAAGCCGAAGCTCCAGTCGGGGACGTACGGCAGGGCGTCGCCGTCCATGCCGCCCACCAAGATCGGATCGGTGTCCTGTGTCAGGTAGGCGTCGGCGTACGACCCGTTCAGCGAGAGCTGGAGGCCGGCAGTCGGAACGACCGATGCGGTGAACTCGAAGCCCTTGCTGACCGCCGTGCCGCCGTTGGCGTTGATCCCGAAGCCGTTCACCAGAGCGTACAGCTGGATGTCCTCCCAGTCGAGGTAGTAGACGGCGAGGTCGAGCGCGTACTTGCCGCCCTCGGCACTCGTCTTGAAGCCGGCCTCGTAGCTCGTCAAACTGTCCGAGTCATAGGTCAGCGGCGTGTTCGGCGGGACGTCGGGCGGCAGCACGTTCGGCCCGCCGGGCCGGAAGCCGGTTGCCACGCGAGCGTAGATCGCGGAGTTTTCGAACAGCTCGTAGCGCGGTGAGACGGAGTAGGTGAATGGGCTCTCCGACGAGCGTCGCTTCGGGGTACTGCGCCGACCCACCCACCAGCGGCCCCTCGGCCGACTGCGACGCCGTCTGGTCGTTCCAGCTTCCGCGCGCGCCGAACGACAGATCGAAGTCCGGCGTGATGTGCCAGGTCGCGTCGCCGAACAGGGCGAACTCCTCGTAGTCGGATGGCAGCGCGAGGTCCGCGAGGACCGGGATTCCCGCGGCGGGGGTGTCCGTGCCCGCCTCGACGGCGAGGATCTGCTGGAGGATTTCGGACTCCTCGTTCGTGTAGAACCCGCCGATCAACCAGTCGAAAGTCTCGTTGGCATGCGAGACGAGTCGCAGCTCCTGCGTGAACTTGTCGGTGCTCGTCGTCTGCGGCAGGACGGAGCTCAGCGGTCGCGTCTCGTCGTTGCCGAAGTAGTACGTCACGAACTGACGCCAAGGCCGGACCACCAGTGAACCCCGTCGCCCACGCGGCGTCGATGTGCAGGTCCTGCTCGAAGGTGCCGTAGCTCGTCACCGAGACGAGCGACGCCGGGCCGAAGTTCCAGTCAGCGGTCGCGCTGAAGATCTGGTACTTGGTGTCGACCGTGTTGGCGTGATAGCGAGACTGCACCGGGTCCGAGTTCAGCGGCTCGAGGGTGACCGGGTCGGCGTCGACCTCGTTGGGGGCGTCGCTCTGGATGTCCTGGGTCTGCGCCATCAGGACGAGCGAGAACTCATCCGAGGGCTCGAACAGGGCGGCGAAGCGCCCTCCGAAGGCGTCGACGGAGTTGAGGTTCTCCTCGACAAGCGTGCCGTCGACGATGTTGATGGCGGGATTCGTCAGGCTGGGGATCGGGTTGTTGCCGATCGAGTCGATGAAGCCGTCGTCGAAGCGGTAGAACCCGCTGGCTCGGATCGCCACCTTCTCGCCCACGGGGACGTTCACCATCCCCTTCATGGAGTACCCGAGGTCGCCGTCCTCGACGGTCTCCAGCGAACCCAGGAGCCTCGCCTCGGTCCCCGCCGTCGACGGCCGGTTCGTGATGTACCTGAAGACGCCGGCGAGCGAGCTCGCCCCGTAGAGGGTGCCCTGCGGGCCGCGCAGCACCTCGGTCCGCGCGATGTCGAAGGTGTCGAAGTCGCCGGCCAGCACCGCGCCGTTGGCCAGGCCGGTGCTCGATCCGAACGGCACGTCGTCGACGTAGACCCCGACCGTCGCGGCGACACCACCGGTGTTGATGCCGCGCAGGGTGATGCGGGAGACGCCCTCGGTGGCGGTCGAGATGTTCAGGCCGGGCACCAGGGGTACGAAGTCGACGAGGTTCTCCACGCGCATTCTGCTCGATGGTGTCCCCGGACAGCACCGTGATCGATGCCGGTACCTCGAGCAGAGTCTGCGTGCGCTTGCCCGCCGTGACGAGGACCTCCTCGCCGAATGTGAGCGATTCAAGGGTGACGTTGAGGGTCAGCGTCTGGCCGGCTGCGAGCTCGATCTGCTCCGCCTCGCCGGGAGCGAAGCCGTTCAGTGATGCGGTCATGCGGTAGGTCCCGGGCGGTAGACCTGGGACGGTGTAAGACCCCCTGGGATCGGTGATGGCCGTTCCCGAACCCTGGCTGCCGGTGACCGTGACCTGGACGCCGGGAAGGGGAGCGCCGGTTCCATCCGAGATCGTCCCCTGGATGGTGGCGGTCGTCTGGGCCCACACGACGGGACCGCCGGCGACTATCACGAGCGCGACAACTACGGCCAGTTGACGCACCCCCGGGCTGCGCTTTCGCAGGTCAGACGTGCCCTTACAAACAACGTGATGAACAGATGCAACCACCGCCTTATCCTCCCTCGTTGAAGTTCATGCACCAGGCAGGGGAGACTGCTCCGTCCCCCCCGAGCCAGTGCGGATCCGTGGGTTCCCCGCTCCACCGGCGGTCACGTCCCGCCGAACCCGGTGCGAGCGACTCGGACGCTGCTTGCATAATCCTGTGGACTACGCTAGCATCCAGTTATGGATCCGTCAAGGGATACAAAGGGAATGCCCCGAGCCTTGGAAGGCGGCGCAGCATTCGACCCTGGCAGGCCTCCAGGGATGAGCGACGAGGACCGAGTCATGTCGAGAGCAACTCCGACGGTTGAGCAGGAGCGAGACCAGGCCCAGGATCGGCCGGACATGGTCTACCGGGAGCTCCGCGAGCTCATCGTGTCGGGTCGACTGGCCCCGGGGACGCGGCTCGTCGAGACGATCGTGGCCGAGCGTCTTGGCGTGAGCAGGACCCCGGTACGCTCGGCGTTCAATCGCCTCCAGCGGGAGGGTTACGCGATTGCGGGAAGCGAGGGCGACGAGAGACGGCGCCTCGTCGTCGCACCGATGACCGTCGACGACGTAGCGGATCTCTTCAATATCGTCGGGGAGCTCGAGGCGCTGGCAGGTCACTACGCTGCCCAGATGGCAGCGGAGAAGAGGGCGCTGCTCGTTGGGGCCCTCGAGGAGCTCAACGGCGCGCTGCTCCAGGAATCCCAGGCCACGCCGCCGGATGCTTACAAGGCGTACCGGCTCGACTCCGCGTTTCACCGCCGTTATGTCGTCGGCTCCGCGCCTCCCCGGCTGCTGGCGCTCCACGATGCCATCAAGCCGCAGGCAGAGCGCTACGCGAGGTTGTACGTCACGGCGCTCACCAACGAGCTCGGGGTGTCGGTGGTCGAGCACGAGGTGATCATCCGCGCCATCAGCGATGGGGACGCGGATCGCGCCCAGCGGGCGATTCAGACGAACTGGCGCAACGCATCCAATCGCATCGCGACTGTGATCTCCGAATGGGGTGAGAGCGGTGGCTGGTAGGGAGAAGGGCGCTGTGGGTCGGTCGAACCGCTCGCGTGTGCTGTCGTCGATGGCGGCGCGTGACCGAGGTTCTTTTCACGGGCTTGGCATCGCCTGTGGGTGTGCAGGCCCCACTGGCGATGGGTGGGGAGTGACTGATGATGGAGGTGTGACCCCGGCCTGAGGTCACTCCGCGGGTCTCGTTTCATGGTCCATTCAGCGAAGGAGGAATCGATGACCATTGTCAACGTTCGCGCAGCCTTTTCAATCGCGACCGTCGTGCTCGTTGGCGCGACCGCTCTTTTCGCGGCGACCACCGCGGTTGCGCCCGTCGAGGACAGCGCAACCGTGCCCGCGACCGCGTCCGTCGGTCCATCGGACCCGAAGGAGCTCGAGGCGTTCATCGACGGCATGATGGCGGCCCACCTGCCATCGCGGAAGATCCCGGCCGCGACGATCGCGGTCGTCAAGGACGGCGAGCTGTTCTTCGCCAAGGGCTACGGCCTCGCCGACCGCGAGAAGAAGATCCCGGTCGACGCGGACGAAGACCCTGTTCCGGCCCGGTTCGACCTCCAAGCTCTTCACGTGGACGGCGGTCATGCAGCTCGTCGAGCGCGGCGAGATCGACCTCGACGCCGACGTCAACAGCTACCTGAAGAGCTTCAAGATTCCGGCGACCTACCCCGAGCCGATCACCATGAAGCACCTCCTCACCCACACGCGCCGGTTTCGAGGACGCGGGCGCTCGGCTTCCTCATCATCAAGGAGGAGTCGGGCTGATGCCGATGCGGGAGGCGCTGGCGGCGCACATCCCGGCGCGGGTGCGGCCGCCGGGGACCTGGTCGTCCTACTCCAACTACGGCACCGCGCTGGCCGGTCTGGTGATCGAGGACATCACGGGGATGCCGTTCGCGGAGTACATCGAGAGGAACATCTTCCAGCCCCTCGGAATGGAACGCTCCAGCTTCCGCGAGCCCTTGCCCGAGAACCTGGCGCCCGACATGGCCGTGGGTTACCGGCGGAAGGCCGGGCTTTATGAGCCGGGTTACTTCGAGCTCATCAGCAACTTCGGTCCGGCGGGGGCGCTGTCGTCGACCGCGACCGACATGGCCCGCTTCATGATCGCGCACCTGCAGCTCGGGCGTTACGGCGATCAGCGCATCCTCCAGGAATCAACCGCCCGCCAGATGCAAAGCCGGCTCTACGCCCCCGATCCGCGGCTGCCCGGCATGGCGCACGGCTTCTACGAGTCGGAAGTCTGCGGCCAGCACCTCATCGGCCACGGCGGGGACACGATCTTCTTCCACAGCGACCTCGCTCTGCTCACCGAGCACAACGTCGGGCTCTTCGTCTCCTACGTGAACGAGGGCGGCCTCGCGCGGATCGAGCTCGTCGAGGCGTTCGTGAAGCGCTACTTCCCGTGCGAGGAGCCGCAGCTCCCGGAGCCGCCGGCGGACTTTGCCGAGCGCGGCAAGAAGTACGCCGGCAAGTACCGATTCACGCGCCACAACTGGAGCAGCCTCGAGAAGCTGATGACGCTTCCGAGCGTCGTTACGGCCGCCGTGACCCCAAAGGGAACGCTCATGACCTCGGGAGTCTTGGAGGATCCCTGGTACTGGGTCGAGGTCGAGCCGGGCTTCTTTCGGCAGATCGACGGCGGGATGACCCTGGCATTCACGGAGGATCCGGAGGGTCGGGTCACCCACATGTCGTTCTCGATGCTCCCGTTCATGCCGACCTACCGGATCGCTTGGTACACGGACCCGATATTCAACTACGTTCTGGTGGTTCTGGCTGTGGTGCTGTGCCTGACGACGCTCGTGAGCGCCTTCCGGCACCGCAAGGCGAGGAAGCTGGATCCTCGAGGTGCGCGATGGGCGGTCCGACTGGCAGCCCTCACGAGCGCCTTGACGCTCCTCTTCCTCATTGCAGTCACCATCATCGTCAGCGCGGCCGGAGAGGAGCTCTTCTCCGGATACCCGCCGACCCTGACCGCGGCGCTGATGCTGCCGATCCTGACCTCGATTCTGACGGTCGGCGTCGCGGTATTCGCCGTCCTGGTCTGGAAGGGGAAGTACTGGACCCGCTTCCGGCGCGTGCACTACACGCTGTTCGCGTTGGCCGCCATCGGGCTCGTGTGGTTCTACTGGTTCTGGAACATCCTCGGCGTTCAGTACGGATGAGTTGAGCGCGACGCGAGGTGAGGGGTCGAGCCGGGGGTTCGGGATGCGTTTCGACCGAAGGCGGGCGATGGCTGCACGCGACGCTGCCAAGGTGTGCCGGCCAGCGAGTGGCCCGAGTCGGCGGCGAGCATCATGGCGATACCTCCGAGAGAGATCAGCGGCCGCTGTGGGTTGAGTTCGGTCCGAGGACACGTGAGCGGGGATAGCGTCATGACGACGAGAGACTACGGTCGGCTGATGAACGAGCTGGAGGAGGAGTTCGCAGAGCGCTTCCCTCGCTCTGCCGTTCTCCAGCGGGCCGCGTGCTGCAGCCTGGTGGACGGCGGCAGCCACCCGCTGCGGCTGGTGCGACCGTTTCCGCCCCGAATCGTCACGGCGAGCGGGGGATGGGTCAGCGACGAGGACGGGAATGCCATCCTCGATTTTTGGCAGGGACACATGGCCAACGTCCTGGGCCACAACCCCGCGATAGTCACGTCCGCGCTGGCGCGTGGCTTTGCCGACGGTTTCGGGCTGCAGCTGGGCATGACGGATTGGCTCCAGGCGGAAGTGTCCGAGATCCTGTGCCGGAGCACCGGCGCCGATCGGGTGCGGTTGACGACCAGCGGCACCTTGGCGGGAATGTACGCGGTGATGCTGGCCCGGACCTTTTCCGGCCGCGAACTGGTGATGAAGGTCGGCGGCGGTTGGCACGGGGCCCATCCATGGTCTCTGAAGGGATCGTTCTACCGCGCCGAAGGCGGCGTCGGGTTTGCTGGGATTGACACCGCGGGACTACCCGCGGCGGTCACCGACGACGTGATCGTCACCACGTTCAACGACCCGGAGCGGCTTCACCAGGACTTCGCGCGCTTCGGCGACCGAGTCGCGTGCTTCGTGGTGGAGCCGCTGATCGGTGCCGGTGGACTGATCCCCGCGACCAGCGAGTACCTCCGATCGGCTCGTCAGCTGACACAGAAGTATGGTGCCCTGCTGATCCTCGACGAGGTCGTCAACGGTTTTCGATTTCGAGCCGGCAATCTCGCGGCGGCTTACGGGATCGCGCCTGACCTCGCCGTGTACGGCAAGGCGATCGGCGGCGGGATGCCGGTGGCGGCGCTTGCCGGCCGGGAAGATGTGATGCGCCTGGTCGGGCGTGAATCCGGGAGCAGGGTGGCGGTGCTCGGCGGGACCTACTGCGGGCACCCGGCGTCGATGTTGGCTGCGAAGGTCTACATGAGCTACCTCATCGAGCACGAGGACGAGGTCTACAGCAGGTTGTCCGAGCTCGGCCGGAAGATGCGCGACGCCCTCGCTTCGGGGTTCGCCGCCGAGGGGATCTTCGCGCTCTGCACCGGGGACGGCCCGGAGCTGCCGTACGGCAGCTCGCTGGGCATGGTGCACTTCCCGTACCGGGAGGACACCACGATCAGCTCGCCGGAGGCCGCCTTCTCACCGGCGGTGTGCGACGTGGTGTTGCGGACCCAGGTGCTCGGCCCGGCGATGCTGCTCGAAGGCGTCCACATGGTGCAGGGCCACGGTTCGGCGGCCACGGCCCACACCTCCGACGACATGGAGCTTCTCAGGGAAGCGTGCCGGAGGGTGGCGCGCCGCGTGAAGCGTCACTTGACGACGGGTCCGATCGGTCGTTGAGCGAGGAGGAGTGAGGGGATGAGCGACGTCATCCGGGTGATCCAGTATGGGTTGGGACCCATCGGCTGCGCTACCGCCCGGCTGGTCCACGAGCGCGAGAACCTCGAGCTCGTCGGGGCCGTCGACATCGATCCTGCGAAGATCGGCAGGGATGTTGGCGAGCTCATTGGCCTTGGTCGCAGCCTGGGCATCGAAATCAAGGCCAGCTTGGCCGAGGTCAGCGCGCCGGCCGAGGTAGTGGTCCACACCACCAACTCCTTCTTCGACCTCTTCATCGACCAGTTAGTCGAGATCCTCGAAGCGGGATTCGACATCGTGTCCACGTCGGAGGAGCTGATCTTCCCCTGGCTCGACCACCCGGATCAGGCGGCCCGGGTGGACGGCGTCGCGAGGAGGGCCGGGAAGACAGTGCTCGGAACCGGCGTCAACCCCGGATTTCTGATGGACGCTCTGCCGCTGTTCCTCACCTCCATCGCGCAGCGTGTGGATCACATCGACATCGCCCGTGTGGTAAACGCGAGCCAGCGACGGGGCCCGTTCCAGGCCAAGATCGGCTGCGGCCTGACGGTGGACGCGTTCCAACGAGAAATGGCTGGTGGCCGGATGGGTCACGTGGGCCTGGTCCAGTCGACCGCGATGCTCTTCGATACGCTGGGCAAGAAGCTCATGCGATTGGAGACCCACGTCGAGCCCATCGTGGCGGAGACCCCGGTGCGAAGCGAGTTCTTCGATGTCCAGCCCGGGTTGGTGCGGGGGCTGCACCAGACCGGCCGGGCGTACTCCGATGACGGCGAGCTCCTGTCGCTGACATTCCGGGCGGCGTTGGACGAGGAGCCGGCCTACGACGCGATCACGGTTTCGGGTTGCCCGGACCTCTCGGTCAGGCTCCGCGGAACGAATGGCGACCTGGCGACGGTCGCGATTGCGGTCAACGCGATTCGCCGCACGCGGAGAGCGAGTCCCGGACTTGTCACCATGCGTGATCTTCCCATCGTCACGGTGTCATAGGCGGGGATCGACAGTGGATCGATGGTCGAGGTTGTGATCTGAGAGGATCTACCGACCGGTCGACGCGTTCGACCACCGACCGGATGCAAGGGGGGTCAGAGATGAAGTTCGAAGAGGACCCGAGGATCAGGGTGGCGCGCCGCGGACTGGTGCTCTCGTGGACCTTCTATTCCGTGTACCTGGCGGCCACGCTGGTCGTTGCGGCCGCCTTTGCGAGCGAGCCGTTGCTGTTCGGCCTGCCACGGTGGGCAGCCCTGTCGTGCATCATCGTGCCGGGCGCTTTCGTGGTGGCGCTGATCCCGATTGTCGAAAAGGGCATCCCCGACATTTCGCTTTCGGACGACGAGGAGGGCGCGCCATGAACCTCGCGCTGGTTGCGTTCCTCGCCTACACCGGAGTGCTGCTCGCGATCGGTCTCTGGTCCTACCGGATCGTCGAGAAGGTGCCGATCGCGAAGTACGAGGAGGAGTTTTACACCGCGGGGCGGGGCCTCGGCGGGGTGCTGGTCGCGTTGATCATCGCCAGCGGCATGGCGAGCGCCGGGACCTTCATCGCCGGACCCGGCATGTGCTACGCCTATGGCTACTCGTGGGTCCTCATCAACATCACGCAGACCTTTCTGAGCCTGATGCTGCTGGCGACCGTCGGCATCATGGTGGGATTGGTGGCACGGCGTGCGAACGTCATCACCTACCTCGACGTCTTCAAGGCGCGGTACCAGAGCAGGGCGGTCGTGCTCGTCATGGCAGCCCTGGTCGCGTTGCTGCTCATTCCCTACATGGCGACCCAGTTCGTGGGCGCCGCGCGGGTGATCGTGCAGATGACCGGCATGGGCTACTTCTCCTCGCTGGCGCTGGGATCCGGGGTGGTGCTGGTCTACTGCGTACTCGGCGGCATGCGCGGAACCGCCGTCGCGACTCTACTGCAAGGCATCGTGATCACGGTTGGCACCGTGCTCCTGTTCGTCGGGACCTACCGGCACGCCGGCGGTTTCGAACGATCCACCGAGGCAATCGCGGCCCTCGATCCAAAGTTCCTGTCGCCCACCATGCTCGGCGAGTTCCCGTGGCCGTTGATCTTCTCGGTTTCATGCTTGTCCGGCTACTTCATTGCCGGCGCGCCCCACGGCATGCTCGGCGCGCTGAGCTACAAGAACACGAAGGCCCTGAAGCGCGGGATATGGCTGGGATCGGTCCTGGTCTTCATCTGGACCCTCCTGCTGTGTGTGGCCGGCGTCATGGGACGGGCGATCGTCCCGAACCTCGAGGTCCCCGACGAGATCGCGCCGTGGCTGGCCATGAACGTCCTTCCAGGCCCGCTCGCCGGCATCGTGCTCGCGGGCATCGTGGCCGGGATCCAGACGACGGTCGCCGCCATGGCGATCGTCATCACCTCGAGCATCGCCAGGAACGTGGTCCAGGAGCTGGGACTCGAGCTCACACCTCCGCAGATGAAGACCCTGTCCAGGGTCACGATGGCCGCCTGCATTGGAGCCGCCATCGCGCTGGCCATGACCCAGCCGACGCTCGTGCAGTGGATCATCCTGTTCTCACTGGGCGGGCTCGCCTCGTCCGCGCTCGCGCCGATCGTGATCGGCATGTACTGGAGGAAGGGCAACGCGTGGGGTACGCTGGCTTCGATCATCTGCGGCATGACCCTGTACGTCCTCGCCTTCACGGTCGCGCCCGGGATCGGACTGCTGGGCATGCATCCGTCGTTCCCGTGCATCGTGACGTCGGCGGTGGTGTATGTGCTGGTGAGCCTCGCCACGCCGCCACCCTCGGCCGAGGTCGTGCAGACGTTCTGGGGGAGGGCGAGGCGGCCCGAGAGGACCACCGCGTGACATTTCCCGATGGCGAAATGACGCTCGCCGGTCATCCGGCGGCGAAAGACAAGGAGCAGAGGACATGACAGAGATTCGTATCAGCTCGGTCGACATCTTCAAGGCGTCCATCCCGATGATCGCTCCCTTCAGGATCTCGCTCGGCGTGATCACCGAGGCCGAGTACCTGTTCGTACGGATCAACACCGACGCGGGAGTCTCCGGGTGGGGCGAGGCGACGCCGCTCTCCCGGATCACCGGCGACACCCAGGCGATCAACGCGGCGGCGGCGGTGGACCTCGCACAGGCTCGTCGTCGGGGGGACCCGCTCGACATCGAGGGTCGCGTCACCGAGATGGGCAGATTCCTGGCCTTCAACACCAGCGTGCGGTCGGCCTTCGACATGGCGCTCTACGACGTGGCGGCGCAGGTGGCCAGGCTCCCCCTGTACGCCTTCCTTGGAGGCGGCAAGCGGCAGCTCGAAACCGACGTGACGATCGGGATCGACGATGCCGGCCGTGATGGCCGACAAGGCCGCCGAGCTCAAGCGGAGCGGAGTTTCGGCGCTCAAGGTGAAGTTGGGGACGACAGCCGAGGAGGATGTGCAGCGGATCCGCTCGATTCGCGAGGCGGTCGGCGATGAGCTGCCGCTGCGCGTCGACGCCAACCAGGGCTGGGACTTCCCGACCGCTGTCCGGGTGTTGACTCGCCTCGAGTCTGCGAACATCGAGTACTGCGAGCAGCCGATCGCGCACTGGGACTACGAGAACTTCCGCCGCCTCCGCGAGCGGGTGTCGATTCCGATCATGGCCGACGAGTCGGTCTTCGATCACCACGACGCCTTCAAGCTCGCGGCCGGCGGCTGCTGCGACTTCTTCAACATCAAGCTCGCCAAGTCCGCCGGCATCCACACCGCGCTCAAGATCAACGCCGTGGCCGAGTCATGTGGCGCCAAGTGCATGCTCGGCTGCATGTTGGAGACCCGCCTCGGCCTGACCGCGGCGGCACACCTGGTCTCGGCCAGGCCCAACATCCGATACGTGGATCTCGACAGCCACTTTCAGCTCAAGCAGGATCCGATCGTCGGCGGCGCCCGGTGGGACGGCAGCAACATCACGCTGCCGGAGGATCCGGGCATCGGCGCCGTGGTGGACGCGGCATTCCTCGACGGCTGCGAGCATGTGGCCGTCACCTGACCCTCCAGCGTGGCGGCGCCATCGACGGCGTCGAGCTCAAGGAGCGTCGACGGCACGCGAACGGTTGCGGTGCTCGGCATCGGTCTCTCGGGGGCCATCGGGCGCCCGAGTCAACGGAAGGAGAAACCCAGTGAGGCGCAATCGAATCGGTATCACGTGGGCCGCAGCCGCTTGTCGCGATCGTTGCCGCGGGCGCGGCCTTCGCGCAGGTCGCACCCGATCCCCTTGACGGGCTCGACGCGTACGTCGAAGAGACGATGAAGCTCTGGGATGTCCCGGGCGCGGCGGTCGCCGTCGTCAAGGATGACAGAGGTCGTTTTCGCCAAGGGCTTCGGCGTTCGCCACGTCGGGCGACGGCGGGAAGGTCGACGCCGACACCCTGTTCGCCATCGGCTCGAACACCAAGGCGTTCACCGCCACGGCGCTCGGCCTGCTGGTGCAGGAGGGGAAGATCGCGTGGGACGACCCGGTCCTCAGGTACCTGCCGGACTTCCAGATGTACGATCCGCGTGGTCACTCGCAAGATCACGATCCGCGACCTCCTGTGCCACCGCGGCGGTCTCGCCACCTTCCAGGGGGACCTGGCGTCCTTCAACTCGATCTACGACCGGGCCGAGATCATCCGCCGCATCCGGTTCATCGAGCCGGGCTACGACTTTCGGGCCGGCTTCGGCTACTCGAACTCGATGTTCCTCGTCGCCGGCGAGATCATTCCCAGGGTCACCGGCACGAGCTGGGACGACTTCATCGAGCAGCGCTTCTTCGAGCCGCTCGGGATGAGCCGGAGCAGCACCAGCCTCGCCGAGCTCGCGAGCGCGGCCAACGTCGCCACGCCGCACGGCTTCGACCACGGGAAAGTGGTGCCGATCGCCAACGACAGCGTGGACAACATGGCGCCCGCCGGCTCGATCAACTCGAGCGCCAACGACATGGCGCAGTGGCTGCTCCTGCAGACCGGCAACGGGTCGCACGGCGGCCGGCAGCTGGTGGACCCGGCGGTGATCTCGGAAACCCGCAAGCCGCACAACCTCCTGCAGGTCGACGAACGGAGCAAGAAGCTCAACCCGTCGACCCACTTCTCGGCCTACGGCCTCGGCTGGGGCCTGTCCGACTACGAGGGGCGGCTGGTGGTCTCGCACGGCGGTGGGCTCGACGGGATGATCTCGCACGTGGCGTTTCTTCCGGAGGAGAGGCTCGGCGTCGCCGTGATGACGAACTTCGACAGCCATGCCCTCCACCGCGCCGTCGTCAATCATGTCATCGACGCCTTCCTCGGCGTTCCAGATCGCGAGTTGGAGAAGAGCTACGCCCCGCTCGTGGAGCAGGTGCGCGGCCGTCAGGAGCATGAGAGGGCGGCACGCGAGGAAGCGCGCGTCCAGGGAACCAGCCCGTCCCGTCCCGTCGAGGACTACGTCGGGAAGTACACGAGCGCGGTGTACGGAGACGCGGAGATCACGCTCGAGGACGGCGCGCTCACGATCCACCCCAAGGGTCACCCCAGGATCACGGGTAAGCTCGAGCACTGGCAGCTCGACACCTTCCTCTGCACCTGGACCGACCGTGTCTGGGACCAGAGCCTGGTCTACTTCGACCTCGACGATCAGGCCAAGGTCACGAAGTTCAGGTTCACCGTCCGCCCGGAGTGGATCGACACCCTGGAGTACGTCTTCGTCAAGCAGTAGACGAAGAGGAGGAGTCGGTAGAACGAGCGCACCCCCTCCAAAAGTGCACCTACGCCCCCGGCGTCCTGATACTCGGTGCCCGCCATGTCGGCTCCGACCGCCAAGGTGGTGTCGTCGCGTCATAGAATGGGCGAGCATCACGGAGGGAGTTCATGGTGTCGCCACGGTTCAACGCTGGCGGGCGTCGCGGTCCGCATTCGCGCGCCCTCCCGTTTCTCGTCGTTGTTGCCTGCTTGCAGCTGGTGGGTTGCGACGGAAGCTCGGTTCGCTCGATCCAACCGCGTGATCTCTCAGCCCGCATCGATGCCCTGTTCGCGCCGGTGACGGCGGGCGCCTCCCCCGGCGCCGCAGTGATGGTGATCAGGGACGGGGAGGTCGCTGCACGCGGCCGGGTACGGCTACGCCGACCTCGAGCGCCGGCGAGCCGATCACGCCGCAGACCACCTTCGAGCTCGCGTCGGTGTCGAAGCAGTTCACGGCCATGGCGGTGATGATCCTCGCCGAGCGCGGGCGGCTTGCCTTCGACGACCCGATGGTGGAGCTACCTGCCCGAGCTGTCGCGCTTCGGCAAGAGCCATCACGATCCGCCACATGCTGACCCACACCTCGGGTCTGCCCGACTACTACGACGCTCTCGAGAAGGAGTCCACGGGCACGATGCCCGACACCGAGCAGGCGATGCGCTTCCTGGCCGGGTGGGGCGAGCCTCTGTTCCCCGCCGGGCGAGCGCTACGAGTACTCGAACCCCGGCTACGACATGCTGGCGCTGGTGGTGGAGCGGGCCTCCGGGCAGCGCTTCGGCGCGCTTTCTCGCCGACTCCATCTTCCAGCCCGCTGGGAATGACGAGCACGGTTGTGCGCGACAGCTCGCGAGCCGGAGATCCCACACCGCGCCCTCGGCTACACGCGGAAGGACGGTGGCTTCGCGATCCTCGATCACCACCCGCTCAACCACATCGTGGGCTCGGGCAGCATCTACTCCTCGGTCGAGGACCTGGCGCGCTGGGACCGCGCCCTCGACGACCGCACCCTGGTGCGGCGGTCGACCCTCGAGGAGGCGTGGACGCCGGTCGAGCTGACCGGCGGGGAGCTCTACCCATACGGCTTCGGCTGGCGGCTCGGCGACTACGGCGGGCTCGGCCGGCGGGTCCACCACACCGGCCACTGGCTCGGCTTCTCGAACTACCTCGGCCGGCTTCCCGAGCGCCGGCCACCGTCATCGTCCTGTCGAACATCGAGGACTTCGAGAGCGAGGAGTACGCGGGTCGGATCGTCGACCTCCTGTACCCGACTCGACGCTGATCGCCGACGCCACCGTGGTCGACGGCAGCGGCGGTCCGGCGTTCGCGGCCGATGTCCGCATCGAGGGCGAGCGGATCGCAGCGGTCGGCGAGCTCGAGCCCGCGCCGGGCGAGCCGGTGGTCGACGGGCGGGGGCTGGTGCTCTCACCCGGCTTCATTGACGCCCACAGCCACGCCGACGACGCGATCCTCGAGCTGCGCGACGCCGAGGCCGCGGTCAACCAGGGCATCACCACCGTGGTGGTGGGCCAGGACGGGGAGTCGAAGCGGCCGCTCGCCGACTTCTTCGCCCGGCTCGAGGCCGCACCCGCGGCCATCAACGTGGCCTCGTACGCCGGCCACGGCACGCTGCGCACCGAGGTGATGGGGGAGGACTCCACCCGCGCCGCCACGGCCGCCGAGATCGAGCGCATGGAGGCGCTGCTCGAGGAGGAGATGACTGCCGGCGCGCTCGGCCTCTCCACCGGCCTCGAGTACGACCCTGGCATCTACTCGACGACAGAGGAGGTGGTGGCGCTCGCGCGCGTCGCCGCGGCCCACGGCGGCCGCTACATCAGCCACATCCGCAGCGAGGACCGGCGCTTCTGGGAGGCGGTCGACGAGATCCTCGTGATCGGCCGCGAGGCCCGTCTGCCGGTGCAGATCACGCACGTCAAGCTCGCCATGCGCAGCCTGCACGGGCAGGCGGACCGGCTCCTCGCCCTCCTCGACGAGGCCCGCGCAGCGGGTGTCGAGGTGACGGCGGACATCTACCCCTACACCTACTGGCAGTCGACCCTGATGTCGGTTTTTCCGGGCCGCGATCTCTCGGACCTGGGTGCGGCGCAGTTCGTGGTCGACGAGCTGTCGTCGCCGGAGGAGATGCTGATCCCGTTCTTCGCGCCGGACCCGCGGTTGGCCGGGAAGACCGTCGCCGAGATCGCGGCGCTTCGCGGCACCGATCCCGCACACACCCTCCTCGATCTGCTCCGCGAGGCGGAGGCGATGCGCGCGGCGAAGGGTGCCGACGTCGAGGACGAGCTCATCGAGAACGTGATCGCCGTGAGCATGGACGAGCGCGACATCGAGCGCCTCATGACCTGGCCGTTCCTCTGCTTCTGCACCGACGGCGAGCTCGACGGCGCCCATCCCCGCGGCTACGGCTCGTTCACCCGCGTGCTCGGCCGCTACGTCCGGGAGCGCCGGGTGCTGACCCTCGAGGAGGCGGTCCACGAGATGACCGGCCGCGCGGCCGCCAACCTGGGCATCGAGGGCCGTGGTCTCATCGAGGCCGGGGCACACGCCGACCTCGTGCTCTTCGACCCCGCGACCGTGCTCGACCGGGCGACCCCGGAGGATCCCCACTGCACCTCGCTCGGCATCGAGCTCGTCTGGGTCAATGGCCGGCCGGTCTGGCAGGACGGCCAGCCGACTGGACGGCTTCCGGGGAGGGTCATCCGGCGAAGCGGGGCGGTGGGGCAGTGAGGCAGTGGGGCAGGGCGAGCAGCGCATGGCGGATGGCGGATAGTGGATAGCTGATAGCGGACAGCACCACCCACCGGCCAAATTTTGAACCGCTGAGCGCGCAGAGAGGGCGGAGACGGCCCGCGAATGTTGAACCGCCAAGACGCGAAGGCACGCGAAGTGACGGAACCGCGGAGCTCGCAGAGCACGCGGAGACGGTCTTCGGCGCACTGAACCGCCACGACGCGAAGGACGCGAATACGTAGGCTGGGAAGTGGAGTGAGCTTACTAACAGATGAACCAAGAACCGTGCCAGGTACGGTGGTTTGATGTTGCGATGTTCTCAATCGTGAACTGACTATCTGGGAAGCACGTCAGTGAGGCGTAGTCCGAGGGTTCGATTCCTGGCCGAATCGACCACGCGTACACAAGGGTCTCGCGCGGGGCAAAGACGCAACCTTCCACGTGTTCTTCTTTGCGCTCTTCGCGTTCTTGGCGTCTTCGCGGTTCATCCGTGCATCGTTTCTTGCGTTCGTGGCGCCTTCGCGGTTCATCCGTGAGTCCGCCGCGAGCATCCGAGGCCCGAGCCCCGCCTCTCGGGAACGGGAGCGGAACGGGAACGGGAATGGCCAGGGCCGCGAACCACTGCCTCACCGCCCACTGCCTCACTGCCTCACTTACGCAAAGTCGACGCGTTCGGTGAGGGCGAAGCCGCGGCGGCGGAGCTCGGCGACGAAGGGTTCGACCGGGACCGCGATCTCGACCGGTTTCACGCCGCGCGGGGTGACGCCGTGAGCGTTCATGATGGCGACGATGGCGCCGTCCCAGCCGGTGGTCCGCTCCATGGCGGAGAATCCGGTCGCCTCGTCGTAGGAGTCGAAGAGCTCCACCGTCGCCTCGGCGGGTCGGCCGTCCTTCTCCCCGATGGCCTTGATCCTGATGATGACGAAGTCGCGGTCGTTCGGTCCGGCCGTGATCTTGGGCCCCACGCAGGCGTGGAGCACGTCGCGCGGCACCACCGCCACGCCGTTGATCATGACGGGCTCGAGGTCCATGAGACCGGTGTCGATGAGGAACTTCCACTGCTCGAAGTGCCCTTTCCAACGCAGGGTCTTGTTCTGGTAGGTCTGGAGCTTCCCCTCGAAGGTCCAGGGCGCGGTCGAGGTCCCGCCGCCGGTTACGAAGGCCTCCATGGTGCCGATGGGCGCGGGGAAGTCTACCTCCTCGTAGTCCTCGCGCTCGAACGTCGGCACCCTGGTGACCTTGCCGTTCCTGAGGAAGATGGCCTCGCCGTAGTACTCGTTGGTGAGCCCCGCGATGTGAAAGGTGGAGATGTAGTTGAACGGCGGGCGCGGGTGCTGGTCGTTGCCGCCGTCCCACATGAAGACGTGGTCGGTCCGGTCGAGCAGCGACATGGCGTACACCATGAGCGAGGTGCCCATGCCGGGGACCTGGCCGCAGTCGGGCACCACTGCGATGCCGGCCTTTGCGGCGGCCTCGTCCAGCTCCAGCTGCTCCAGCACCAGATCGGTCTTGCCGCCGAGGTCGCACATTGACGCGCGCGAGCGGATGGCGACCCTCGTGATCGCAGGGTTGAGCCAGTAGGGGACGGCCGACAGGAACGAGTCGACGCCGGCGAGAAAGGGCGCCAGAGCACCCTCATCTGCCGCGTCCAGCACCACCCCGCTCGCGACCCTGGAGCCGATGAGCTCATTGACCCTTTGGGCGGAAGACTCGGCGGCCGCTCGATCGATGTCCGCGATCAGGACCGCCTTCGCGTCGCCGAACCTGGCCATGTCATAGGCCGCTGCGGTCCCTTGCCGTCCGCCACCGAGCACTGCGTAGGTGTAGGTCATGGGCTTCCTCTCATCCTGTTGCTCTTCTGCAGATTAGCAGGCAGCCGCGTTCTCCGGTTGCCAAAGCAATGAGGCAGTGAGGCAGTGGGGCAGTGGATCGCGATCCCGTTCCGCGCCCGCTTCCGCTTCCGACGCCCGACGTGACGCATGAGAACCGCGGAGTTCGCAGAGATCGCGGAAACAGCGCGCATGCTGAACTGTCAGCGACACGAAGTACGCGGACGATCTGAACGCGAGACGCGAAGCGGCGAAGAAACGTGCCGAAGAGAACGTGGCCTCCCTCGCGCCCGGCTCGGCGCCAGCGGCTCGTGTCACTCGACGACGGTCTGGGACTGCTCCCGCAGGTACAGCGGCAGGTAGTAGCGCGAGCCGATCGCCTTGCCGGTCGAGCCCGAGCCCTTCCAGCCGCCGAAGGCCTGGTAGCCCGGCCAGGCGCCCGTGGTGGCGCCCTGCGGGCGGTTGACGTAGAGCACCCCGGCCTCGATGGTGTCGAGGAAGATGCGCACCTCCTCCTCGCTGCCGTAGCACCCCGCGGTGAGGCCGAGCGAGCTCGAGTTGGCGCGAGCGACGGCCTCGCGCAAGTCCTTGACCCGGCACACCATGAGGATCGGAGCGAACATCTCGACCTGGAACAGGGGGTGATCCGGCGGCGCCTCGGCCACCGTGCACGCCACGAAGTGGCCGTGAGCGAGGGCGCCGTCGACCAGGCGCTCGCCGCCGAGCAGGATGCGGCCACCGGCGCTTTCGAGCTGGTCGCAGTAGGAGGCGAAGCTGCGGGCCGCTCCCTCGTTGATCAGGGGCCCCATCCAGACCTCGCGGCGAGTCGGGTCGCCCACCGTGACCGCCCGGGTCGCCTTCACGAGCCTGCTCGAGGAGCTCGCCGGCCACGCTCTCCTCCACGTAGACCCTGGAGAGGGCCGAGCACTTCTGGCCGGTGAGCCCGTACGCGGAGCGCACGATGCCGGCGACCGCCCGCTCGAGATCGCCCCGGGCGGTGACGATGCAGGCGTTCTTGCCGCCCATCTCGGTGATGCACGGCCGCGGGTACGCACCGCCGGCCATGGCTCGGTAGAGGCGCATGCCGACCTCGTAGGAGCCGGTGAAGGTGACTCCAGCGAGGTCGGGATGGTGGATGAGCGCCTCGCCGACGACGCTGCCGGGCCCCGTGAGGTAGTTGAAGACGCCGTCCGGGAAGCCGGCGTCGCGGATGCAGTCGGCGAGCAGGCGGCCGGCCCAGGGGGTGTCGGTCGCGCCCTTGAGGACCACGGTGTTGCCGGTCACGAGGGCCGCGGCGACCGGCCCCCCGCCGAGGGCGAGCGGGAAGTTGAAGGGCACGATCACCGCCCAGACGCCGTAAGGCTTGAGGACGCTGCGGTTGTGCGAGCGGTGATTGGGCAGCGGATCGTCGGGCAACGTCAGGTCGTAGCCGTGGTTGCGCTCGAGCTCGGCGGCATAGCCGGTGAAGAAGTCCGCGGTCTCCTGCGCCTCGCCCAGGGACTCCATGCGGTTCTTGCCCACCTCCATCGCGAGCGCGGCGCCGATCCCGTAGACCCGCTCCTCGATCAGGGCCGCGACCCGCCGGACCAGCCGGATGCGCTCCTGGTACGGGGTCGCGCGCCAGGCCGGGAAGGCCCGCTTGGCGGCCGCCACCGCACGGTCGACGTCGGCGGCATTCCCGACTGGGAAGTGGCCGAGGATGACCCGCCGGTCCACCGGGCTGTGGCTTGGCGCGCTCTGCGCGCCCACGACCTCCGCGCCGTCGATGTGCATGGCGTGGAACGCGCCGAGCCCGGCCCGCAGCTCGGCGAGGGCCGCCTCGAAACGCGCGTGCATCTCCTCCGGGGGATCGAACATGGTCGAGTAGGTGAGCGTGAAGGTCATGGCCACTCCAGTTCGGCGAGCAGGCGCTCCATCAGCGCGAGGGCGTCCATCAGGTCGCGCTCCTCGATCACGAGCGGCGGTGCGAGGATGATCAGGTTGCCGCGGGTGGCGAACGACACGCCCTGCTCGCGGGCCCGGTCGACGAACGCGGCGAGGGAGGGGTGCCGTGAGGGCCACGGCGACACCGGCTCGCGGGTGGCCCGGTCCCGGACCAGCTCGACGACGGCGAACAGCCCGTGCCCGCCGCGCACGTCACCGATGACGCCGACCCGCTCCCGTATCGCGCACAGCTCGGCGTAGAGGCTGGCGCCCAGGCTGCGCGAGCGTTCGATGAGCCGCTCGTCCTCGTAGGCGGCGAGCGCCGCGAGCCCGGCGGCGCAGGCCAGGGGATGCCCGCAGGCGGTGAGGCCGGTCGCGAGCATCTCGTTCTCGAGGCTGGCCGCGACCGCTCGCGACAGCACCACCGCGCCGAGCGGCAGGTGGGAGCCGGTGAGGCCCTTGGCCAGGCACATGAGGTCGGGACGGCCGGTCTCGCCGAATCGCTGCCACGCGAACCACTCGCCGCAGCGGCCGAAGCCGCTCATCACCTCGTCGGCAATGAGGAAGACGCCGCGCTCGCGCGTCACCTCCCGTAGCAGCGGCCAGTAGCTGTCCGGCGGGACGATGCCGTTGGTGCCCGCATTCGGCTCCATCAGCACAGCGGCCACCTGCCCGGCGCCGAGCTCGTCGATGGTGCGTCCGACCTGGCGCGCGCCGCGCTCCCCGCACTCGGCATCGGACGTCGAGCCGAACGGACAGCGGTAGGCGTAAGGCGGCGGGACGTGCACCACCCGCAGGTCCCCCGGGTCGATGTGGTGGCGGACCCTGGAGTCCCCGGAGAGCGCCGCCGCCCCGTAGCTGGCGCCGTGATAGGAGCGGTCGCGAGTGATGATCCAGCCCTTTGGCCTGGCGGCGGCCTGGCGGGCGAACTTCACCGCGTGCTCGTTGGCGTCGGCGCCCCCGAGGGTGAAGAAAACCCTGCCGCCCGCAAAGCCCGAGAGCTCGAGCAGACGCTCGGCGAGGCGGGCTCGCGGCTCGGCGCCCCACGCCGCGGTCACGAAGCACAGCCGCTCGGCCTGCTCTCGGATCGCGTGGACGATCGCCGGGTGCTGGTGGCCGAGGTTCATGCACTCGGCGAGGCTGCTCATGTCGAGGTAGCGGCGGCCGCCATCGTCCCAGAACCAGGCCCCGCTCCCGCCAGTGATCGTCGGCGCGTTCCACTCGGACTGGACGCACCAGCTGTGCAGCACGCTGCGCCGCTCCGGGATCATGGCGCCGAGGCTCCTGCGGCGGTCGAGGAGCGGTCGCCGGCGCGCTCGATGATCGTGGCGATGCCCTGCCCGACCCCGATGCACATGGCGCACAGGGCGTAGCGCCCGCCGCTGCGCAGCAGCTGGTACAGGGCCGTGGTCACGAGCCGCGCGCCGCTCATTCCGAGCGGGTGGCCGAGGGCGATGGCGCCACCGTTCGGGTTGACGCGCCGATCGTCGTCGGCGAGGCCGAGCCTCCGGGTGACCGCGAGCGACTGCGAGGCGAAGGCCTCGTTGAGCTCGATGACGTCCATCTCGGCGAGGCGCAGGCCGGCTCGCTGCGAGGGCCTTCTCGGCGGCCGGCGCCGCCGCGAAGCCCATGATCCGGGGGGCCACCCCGGCGGTCGCCACCGTCATTACGCGGGCGAGCGGCGTCAGGCCGTGGCGCTGTGCGGCCGCGCGAGACGCGAGCAGGAGCGCGCAGGCGCCGTCGTTGACCCCCGAGGCGTTGCCCGCGGTCACGGTGCCGTTCTCACGGACCAGCGGCCGCAGCTTCGCGAGCTCCGCGACCGTCGTTCCCGGCCGTGGGTGCTCGTCGGTGTCGACCACCACCGGGTCCTGCTTGCGGCGCGGCAGGGTGACGGGAACGATCTCCTCGGCGAGCCTTCCCTCGGTCCTCGCCGCTTCGGCCTTGGCCTGGCTCCAGGCGGCGAAGCGGTCCTGGTCCTCGCGCGAGACCCGGAACTCCCCGGCCACGTTCTCGGCCGTCTCCATCATCGAGTCGACGCCGTACTGCCGCTCGAGCAGCGGGTTGACGAAGCGCCAGCCGATGGTCGTGTCGAAGATCTTCGCCTCGCGGCTGAAGGCCGCAGTCCGCCTTGCCCATGACGAAGGGCGCCCGCGACATCGACTCGACCCCGCCGGCGATGATCAGGTCCAGCTCGCCGGACGCAATGGCGCGCGCCGCGATGCCGACCGCGTCCATGCCGGAGCCGCAGAGACGGTTGACCGTCGTGCCGGTGACCTCGACCGGCAGTCCCGCGAGGAGGAGCGCCATTCGTGCCACGTTGCGGTTGTCCTCGCCGGCCTGGTTGGCGCAGCCGTAGACCACGTCGTCGACTGCGGCGGGGTCCAGCGCCGGGTGCCGCTGCAGGAGGGCGCGGATCGGCAGTGCCGCCAGGTCGTCGGTGCGGACGCCGGCGAGCGCGCCGCCGTAGCGGCCGATCGGCGTCCGGATCGCGTCGCAGAGGAAGGCGTCGCGCATGAGACCTCCACTCACCGGGTCGCCGCCCGGTCAGCCGCCTCCCGGCGGCGCCGATCAGCCCGCCGATGTTCGACTCTTGCGACGGGGCCAGGGCGCGGAGCACCTCGAGCTCGCCGGGCGGTCGGCGCCTCGGTCCGCCGCGAGCGTCGCCGCGACCCGGAGCGGCCAGGCGGTGGCCGCGACCGCGTCCTCGGCCGTCACGCCGGGGTGGAGCGTGGTCAGCACCAGCTCGCCGCTGTCGCGATCCGGCTCGAGGATCCCGAGGTCGGTGATGACGGCCTGGGGGCCGCTGCCGGGCAGCCCGAGCTCCTGCCGGCTACGCCCGCCGCGCCGCGTGCCGACCGTGGTCACGAAGTCGAGCGTCTCGACGAAGGCCTTGGGGTTCTGGCGGAGTAGCACCAGGGTGCGGCGGCAGAAGCCGGCGATCTCGGGCGCCCCGCCGGCGCCGGGCAGCCTCACCTTCGGCGCGCGGTAGTCGCCGATCACCGTGGAGTTGAGGCTCCCGAAGCGGTCGATCTGCGCGGCGCCGAGGAAGCCGGTTCGGATCCAGCCTCCCTGCAGCCAGTAGTTGAACATCTCCGGCACCGACACGACCGCCCGGGCGGTGCGGCTGAGCTCCGGATCGCCGATCGACAGCGGCAGGGCGGTCGGCGTCGTGTCGAGCGTTCCGCTCTCGTAGATCATCGCGAGCTTCGGGGCGTGGGTCCGCCGGGCGAGGTTCGCGGCCTTGCTCGGCAGCCCGATGCCGATGAAGACCACGTCGTCGGGCTCGAGCAGTCGCGCGGCGGCCACGACCATCATCTCCTCGGGGTGGTAGGCCGGCTCAGACATAGCCGTCCGCCTTCAGCTTCGCGAGGAAGTCCGTGAAGTCGTCGCTCTCGACAACGTAGCGCTGCATCCAGTCGCGGAAGCGGTCGTAGTCCCTGCTGATCTCGCCCCAGCGCTGGTAGAAGGCGTTGCTGCGGTCGTAGTAGCCCTCGGCGTAGGACGGGAAGGCGCCGAGCGGTACAACGCAGACGACGTCGATCGCCCAGTGCGGGATGACGGTGCCGCCGCCGCGCTCGTCGACGCTGTCGACGATCTCCTCGACGGTCACGATGCTGTGCGCGGCGGCGAGGACCGCCTCCTTCTGGACGCCGAGGATCCCGGTCATCCAGACGTTGCCCTCGCGGTCGGCGCGCTGCGCGTGGATGATCGACACGTCCGGCCGGTGGGCCGGGATCACCGTGAGCTGCTCGCCCGAGAAGGGGCACTCGATGAAGCGGATCTTCGGGTTGACCTCGGGGTAGTCGGTGCCGCGGTAGCCCTTGAAGATCGCGCACGGCATCCCGGCCGCGCCGGCGGCGTAGGCGTTGGCCATCGCGGCGTGGGAGTGCTCCTCGAACTCCATGGCGTGCGGCACCGAGTGTCTCGTAGGCGTCGCGGAGTCGGAACAGGGACCCGACCCCGGGGTTGCCGCCCCACGAGAAGACCAGCGCGTCGGCGCAGCCCATGCCGATCAGCTGGTCGTAGATGATGTCCGGGGTCATGCGGATGAGGCGGAGGTGGCGGATCCCCTGGCGGATGATCTCGGCCCCGGCGGCGTGCGGGATGAGGTGGGTGAAGCCCTCCGCCGCCACCGAGCAGCCCGGCCTGACGTGGCGCCGGACGGCCTCGGCGAGCTCCAGGAACTCGGTCATGCTGGCTTCCTCGGGATCGTGGGCGATCGTCCACGGGCTCCTCGAGCTGCGTGAGCGACGATGTCAAGGACTATTCTCCCCGGATGAGGCGTCCGGAAAGCTACAATCCGCAGTCGTGAACACCCAAGGCACGAGAATCGGCGAGCGCCGGCTCCACGGGCGGCGCCGCCGGCAAGGAGCGAAGATGGGACACCGTGCTTCGAGCGTGTGGGCCGGCAGCCTGACTCTGGCGATCGCCATGACGGCCGGCTTCGCGGCGGGCCAGGAAACGCCTGCGGCGGCAGCAGCGGAGCCCGCCGCGGCGCGACGCAACCTCACCGTCGACGACGCCTTCCGCATCCGGCTCGTCGGCGACCCGCAGATCAGCCCCGACGGGCGCTGGGTGGCGTACACCGTCACCACCTCGGACCTCGACCGAGGACGCCGCGAAGACCCGCATCTGGATGGTTCCAACCGCCGGCGGTGAGCCGGTGGCGGTGACCGCCGAGACGCGGTCGGCCTCGCAGCCGCGCTGGAGCCCGGACGGCCGCTTCCTGTCCTTCCTGGACGAGCCGGACGAGGGCGAGGCCCAGGTGTGGACCCTCTACCGCGAGGGCGGCGAGGCCGTGAAGCTCACCGACACCGCGCAGGAGGTGCGCGACTACGAGTGGTCGCCGGACGGCCGCCGCATGGTGCTCGTCCTGCAGGACCCGACGCCCGACGGAGCTGGCGGTGAAGCGGGGCGAGAAGGCGCCGAAGAACCCGCCGCCGTGGGTCATCAACCGCCGCCAGTTCAAGCTCGACTACGTCGGCTACCTCGACCGGCACCGCACCCACCTCTACCTGCTCGACGTCGCGACCCGGGCGATGACCCAGATCACCTCGGGCGACTACGACGACACCGACCCCGCCTGGTCGCCGGACGGCCGCCGCATCGCCTTCACCAGCAACCGCTCCGCGGACCCGGACAGCAACTACAACACCGACATCTGGGTGGTCGCGGCCGACCCGACCGCCGAGGAGCGGCCGCTCGCTCCAGGTCACGACCAACCCCGGGCCGGACGCCTCGCCGGCATTCTCGCCCGACGGCGCCCTGATCGCCCACACCACCGCCACCGACGTCGCGGCCATCGTCTACGCCTTCAATCACCTCGCGGTGACGCCTGCGGCCGGCGGCGCGACCACCGTCCTGACCCGCGCCCTCGACCGCAACACCTTCTACCCGGCGTTCTCGGCGGACGGGAGCGCGGTCCTGGCGGCCGTGGAGGACAGCGGCGAGCAGTACCTGGCGCGGGTGCCGGTCGACGGCAGCCCGCTCGACCACGCGATCGGCGGGCCCCGCTGGGTGGGGGAGTTCGACGTCGGCCCCGCCGGTCAGATCGCGGCCGTCGTCTCGGAGCCGCAGCTTCCCCCGGAGGTCTTCCTCCTCGACCAGGGGCGGCTCGAGCGCCTCACCCACACCAACGACGCGGTGCTCGCGGAGATCCGGCTCGGCGAGGTCGAGAACGTGCGCTTCCCGAGCAAGGACGGCACCGAGATCGAGGGCTTCATCGTCAAGCCGCCGGGCTTCGTGGCAGGCACCCGCTACCCGGCCTTCCTGCGCATCCACGGCGGGCCGATGATGCAGTACGACTTCGGCTTCCACCTCGAGGCCCAGCTCTTCGCCGGCGCCGGCTACGTGGTGGTCATGGCCAACCCGCGCGGCTCGGCCGGCTACGGGCAGGGCTTCTGCACCGCGATCTGGCAGGCACTGGGGAGAGCGGGACTTCGAGGACGTGATGGCGGCGGTCGACGACGCCATCGCCCGCGGCTACGCCGACCCCGACGCGGCTCGCCGTCGGCGGCTGGTCCTACGGCGGCATGCTGACCGACCACGTCATCACCAAGACCGACCGCTTCAAGGCGGCCTACACCGGCGCCAGCACCGCCCTCTACATCGTCAACTACGGCCACGACGAGTACCAGCTGTGGTGGGAGTACGAGCTCGGGCTGCCCTGGGAGAACCCCGAGCTCTACCAGAAGCTGTCGCCCTACTTCCAGGTCGACAAGGTGGTCACGCCGACCCTGATCGTCGGCGGCGAGCAGGACTGGAACGTGCCGATCGTCAACTCCGAGCAGCTCTACCAGGCGCTCAAGCGGCGCGGCGTGCCGACCGAGCTGGTGGTCTACCCGGGCGAGTTCCACGAGCTCGCGACCCCGTCCTACCTCAAGGACCTGTACGGGCGCTTCCTCGCCTGGTTCGACACCTACCTCAACGGCGCCACGGCAGCGGGGCCCAAGGGACCATGAAGGCGCCCTGGCTGTCCGTTGTCGGCTTCCTGCTGATCGCGGGCTCGGGGATGGCGCCCGCCGGTCAGCCCGAACCGGACCGCGGCCCGATCCCCGGTTTCGCGGCCGCGACGAGCGACCGACAGCGCGCGCTCGAGGGACGGCTGGCGGCCCTCCTCGATCCCGCGAGCACCGCACGGCACTTCCGGGTCCTGACCGAGGCGCCGCATCCGTCCGGGTCCGAGCGGAACCGGGAGCTCGCGGACTACGTCCGGGCCCGGTTCGTCGAGTACGGCCTCGAGGAGGTCGCGATCCGCCGCTACGACGTGCTGCTGCCGCTGCCCCGCAAGGTCGCGGTGTCGATGGTCGCGCCGGAGGCGCGCAGCTTCGCGCTGAAGGAGGACGGCTACCCGGAGGACAAGGACTCGGATGCCGCCGACGTCGGACCCACGTACCTCGGCATGTCGGCGTCCGGAGACGTCACCGCCGAGGTCATCTACGCCCACAGCGGAAACCCCGAGGACTATGACTGGCTCGAGGCGCAGGGGATCGACCCCCGCGGGAAGATCGCCATCGTGCGCTACTCGATGCCGTACAGCTACCGGGGTTTCAAGGCCTGGGAGGCCGCAGCGGCGCGGGGTGGCGGCCCTGATCATCTACTCCGATCCCATGGAGGATGGCTACCGCAAAGGCGACGTCTTCCCGCGCGGCCCCTGGGGCCCGGAGAGCCACATCCAGCGCGGGGCGATCAGCTACGACTTCATCGTTCCGGGAGACCCGCTGACCCCGGGCTGGCCGTCGGTGGAGGGGGCGAAGCGGATCGCCGAGTCGGAGGCGCGCTCGGTCCCGCGCATCGCCGCCGTGCCCATGTCGTGGCGCGACGCGCAGCCGATCCTCGCGAGCCTCGGCGGGCCGGTGGCGCCGCCGTCCTGGCACGGGGCGCTGCCCATCACCTACCACGTCGGCCCGGGCCCGGCGAAGCTGCACGTCGAGATCGACATGGACGGCGGCGACGCGGCCGATCTGGGTGGTCGAGGGACGGATTCGCGGCTCGGAGGCGCCGGACGAGCTGGTCATCCTCGGCAACCACCGCGACGCCTGGGTGTACGGCGCCGTCGACCCCTCGAGCGGCACGGCGAGCCTGCTCGAGACGGCGCGGGTGCTCGGCCAGCTGGCGCGGGCCGGGGAGCGACCGCGGCGCACCCTGGTCTTTGCGAGCTGGGACGCGGAGGAGTGGCACCTGACGGGCTCCACGGAGTGGGGTGAGCAGTTCGCCACCGAGCTCGGCAAGGGCGCGGTGGCGTACCTCAACGTGGACAGCTCCACCAGCGGCCCGAACTTCGAGGCCAGCGCCGTGGCGAGCCTCAACCCGACGATCCTCGAGGTTGCCCGCGACGTGGTGGATCCCAACAGCGGCCGCAGCCTCCTGGAGGCGTGGACGGCTCGCAAGGCGTCGTCTGCCGGGGAGGGGGAAGCGCCGGCCCCATTGATCGACAACGACCTCGGCAGCGGCTCCGACTACACGGTCTTCCTCAACTTCCTGGGAGTGCCGATCGCCGACCTCAACTTCGACGGGCCGTACGGCGTCTACCACTCCCGGTACGACGACCGGTACTGGATGGAGCACTTCGGCGACCCCGGCTACCGGTACATGACGGCGATGGTCGAGGTCTGGGGGCGGCTGGCGCTGCGGCTCGCGAACGCCGACGTGCACGCCTACGACCTCCGCCAGTACGCGACCACCGTGCGCGGCTTCCTCGACGCATCTGGGCACGGTGCCGCGGAGCCGCTGAGGAGCTCGACCTCACGGCGGCCGCGACTGCCGTCGGCGCGTGGCAGGTCGAGGCGGAGACTCTCCAGCGGAAGATCGACGGCGCTCTGACCTCGGGGAAGGATCTTCCGGCGAGCTCGGTCGCCGAGCTGAACGACGCCCTGCTCAGGATCGAGCGCGAGCTCCTCGTGGCGGAGGGGATCCCGGGCCGGCCCTGGTTCAAGCACTGCCTCTACGCGCCGCGGTACACCTACGCCGCGATGTCGCTGCCCGGGGTTCGCGAGGCTGCGGAGTCGGGCAACTGGGCGGAGGCCCGCCGCCAGCTCGGGGTGTTGACGGAACGCCTGCGGGCGGCCACCGAAGCGACGCGGCGCGCCGCCTCCCTGGTGCCTGGCCCATGAGCACGCCTGGCGGCACCGGCGCGAGCCCGGACCCTCGCGAGCAGCTGAGCTCGGAGGGCCTCCTGCGCGGCCTCGGCCGCTGGGACGCCACCTTCCTCACCATCGGCTCGGTGGTCGGCACCGGCATCTTCATCACCACCGCCGACATCGCCCGGGTCCTGCCCCACCAGGGGATGATCCTCGTGGTGTGGGCGCTGGCCGGGCTCCTCACCCTGGCCGGCGCCCTGACCTACGCCGAGCTCGGGTCGATGTTCCCGGGCGCCGGCGGCATCTACCTCTACCTCAGGGAGGCCTACGGCCGCTTCTGGGGCTTCCTCTTCGGGTGGGCCGCCTTCCTGATCGTCATGTCGGGCGGCATCGCCGCGATCGCGGTCGCCTTCGGCGAGTACCTGGGCAGCTTCGCGCCCTTCTTCGCGATGGACAACATCCTGCTGTCGGTGCCGGTGGGCTCGTGGACCTGGACGCTGGCGGGCGGCCAGGTGGCGGCGGCGCTCGCCATCCTGGTGCTGACCGCCGTCAACTACGTCGGCCTGCGCGAGGGCGCCGGGGTGCAGAACTTCCTGACCGTGTTCCGGATCGGCGCGGTCATCGCGTTCGCGGTCCTGGCCTTCGCGGTCCAGGCGCGGGGGTCGGTGTCCCTGCTCGGGCCGCTGCCGGACGTGCCCCTCCTCGCCGGGGTCGGGGTCGCCATGATCGCCGCGCTGTGGACCTACGACGGCTGGTACGGCACGACCTTCGCGGCAGGCGAGATGCGGGACCCGCAGCGCACCCTGCCCTTCGGGCTGGTGTGGGGCACGGTCATCGTGATGGTGCTCTATGCCCTGGTCAACCTCGTCTACCTGCGCGCCCTCAGCCTCGAGGAGATGGCGGCGACGCGGCGGATCGGCGAGACCGCGGCGATCGCGCTGGTCGGCCCGCTCGGCGGCCGGCTGCTCTCCTTCGCGGTGCTGGTCTCGACCTTCGGCTGCCTGTCGGCGACCATCCTCTACAGCGCGCGGATCTACTTCCCGATGGCGCGCGACGGCGTGTTCTTCCGCTCGCTCGCCGCCCCGCATCCGCGCTTCCACACCCCCGGCCGCAGCCTGTGGGCGCAGAGCCTGTGGGGGGTGGTGCTGGCCCTCAGCGGGACCTACGAGCAGCTCTACACCTACGTGGTGTTCGCGATGCTGCTCTTCCACACCATGACCGCCGGCGGCGGTGATCGTGCTGCGGCGGCGCCGGCCGGAGCGCCGAGCGCCCCTACCGGGTGTTCGGCTACCCGTGGGTGCCGGTGCTGTTCATGCTGGCCTCGATCCTGCTGCTCGCCAACACGCTGGTCGAGAAGCCGGTCGAGTCGCTGCTCGGCCTGCTCTTCCTGGCCGCCGGCGTGCCGGCCTACCTGTGGTGGCGCCGGCGACGGCCGCACCGAAACCAGCTGAGCACGGTCGTCACCGAGAGAGGGCCGCCGGCACGCGTCCCCTTTCCGGATCAGGAGCGGCGATAGGCCTGTCGCAGCAGATTCTGGAAGTGCCAGACGCCCGATTCGCGCCGCGGCGAGAGCCGCCCCGGCACGTAGCTGCGCGAGCGCAGACCCTCCTGGACCCGCTCGCAGATCGCGATGTCCTCGTGCTGGATCTCGTCGCTGAAGCGCTGGTCCTCGTCGGCGAGGGCGAACCCCCCGGCGCTGTAGAAGTAGTCGAACACCACCCGGCAGCGGTCGAGGCCGAGCGGCACCACGACGTTGGTCTGCAGCCTGCCCGGCATGATGTTGAGCATCAGGTTGGGATAGACGAAGAAGTACCACGCGCTGCCATTGCCGTAGATGTCCCCGGCGTCGCGCAGCGGCGAATGCTGGAGCGACCACCACTCGGCGAGCTCGGTCGTGTAGGCGCGGTAGTCGAGGACCTTCGACAGCCCGGGTGGACGTGCGGCAGGTGGTAGCCCTCGAGGTAGTTGTCGACGTAGACCTTCCAGTTGCAGCCGACCTCGTAGTCGACCCGGCGGTGGAAGCTCATCGCGCGCGAGTCGAGACCGGCGCGATCCGCTCGGCGATGCCTCCGAGCACGGCCTCGAAGGCGGGCGCCTCGCCGGCCACCGCGACGAGGACCAGCCCCTGCCACTCGCGGAGCACTGCGGCGGTGAGGGCAATGGCGCCGGGCTCGAAGCCGAGGGCGCCGTCCATCTCGGGCGCGGCGCGGAGGCGACCCTCCAGGCTGTAGGTCCAGCCGTGGTAGCGGCAGCGCAGGGTGGTCGCGCCGCGCCCGCTCGCGGTCGCGAGGGGCCCGGCCCGGTGCCGGCAGACGTTGTGGAAGGCGCGCAGGACGCCGTCCGCCCCGCGCACGATCAGCACCGGCACGCCGGCGACCGTGCACACCACGTGGTCTCCCGCCCCCGCGAGCTCACCGGCGTGGGCGGCGAGCTGCCAGCTCCGGGCGAAGACCTGCTCGCGCTCGTGCTCGAGCACCGAGGGATCGGCGTAGAAGCGAGCCGCGAGGGCGGTGGCACTCTCCAGGGGCACGATGCTGAGCTCGGGGTCGTCGCGCCGCTCCATCGTCAGAGCTCCGGCCGGGCGGCGAGCAGCGCCGCGAGGCGGCGCAGCAGGGTGAGGTGGGCGGCAACGCGGCGTTCGAGCGGCAGGTCCTTGGCCGGGGTCTCGAAGACCAGCACCGTGCGCGCCGCCGGTCCCGGCTGGGGGCGGCCGTCGACCACGAGCTCCCTGGCGCTGAACAGCTCGTCGATCGAGCTGTCGGTGACCGGGCCGATGATGCCGCCCTCGATGGTCTCGCCGAAGCGGGTCTCGCCGCCGAGCTGGATCGCGATCCCGTGCTCGCGCAGCACCGCGACCGCCTCGCGGGCGAGCGGGTCGTCGACCCCGAGCTCGCCCTGGGAGTAGACGTAGCCGGCCGCGACCAGGTCGTCCTCGTGGAGGTCGATGCTCACCCGCGGGGGGTAGCTCGCCGACATCCGGAGCACGTAGCGGGTGAGGGCGTCCGCCTCCGGGCTCGAGGCGGCGGCGGCTCGGGCGCGGCCGGGCTGCTCCGGATCGGGCAGCAGGTGCGACGAGTCGCCGACGCTCTGGCCGTCCTGGGTGTCCGAGAAGGTCGGCAGGTCGAGGTAGCGCCAGTTGCGGGCATAGCCCTGCGGGTTGCACAGGGGCACGAGCACGACCGGGACCTTCTGACCGAGCGCCGCCAGCTCGTCGATCGCGGCGGCCACCGCGTTCGGACCGGCCGGCTCCTCGCCGTGGATGCCGGTCAGGATCCACACCGCCGGGCCGGGACTGGGGGAGCGCAGGGCGACGATCGGCAGCGCGGCCGTGGTGCCCGGAGGTCTCGACTCGGCGATGACATCGATCTGCCAGCCCGCGTCGACCAGCGGGAGGTAGCTGGCGTAGAGCTTCTGGATCGGCATCCGGCCGTCGCCGTGGGTCGTGACCTCCGTCGGCAGCCGGAGCGGCGAGTCGGCGGCGGTCACCGGAGCGCCTCCCCCGGCGGCTGCGGCGACGAGGCATGCCACGCGGACCAGGATGCCACGGCCGATGCCTCGAGCGCTGGCGGCTCGAAGCGCGACATTGCGGTGCGTTGGTGCCATGATCGCTCCTGCACGGATCGAAGGCTCGGACGGAGGATACGCCATGCGCTGCATTTTGCGAATCATTCTCGTCCTGCTGGCGACGACGTCTTCCGCGCTCGCGGCCGACCCGCCGCGCGCGCGCGACCTCGGTGTCCCCTTCGACGGCACGCCGGGGACGCTGGAACGCGATCACCGACGTCGCCGGCGTGACGGTCGGGCACACGACCCTGATCGAGGATCTGCCGGACGGCCGCGCGGTGCGAACCGGCGTCACCGCGGTCCTGCCCCGCGGGCGCGACAGCCTGATGCGGCCCGTGTTCGCCGGCTGGTTCGCCTTGAACGGCAACGGCGAGATGACCGGCACGACCTGGGTGGAGGAGTCGGGACAGCTCGGAGGGCCCGGTGATGCTCACCAACACCCACAGCGTCGGCGTGGTCCGCGACGCCACCATCGCGTGGCGGATCCGCACGGCCGGCCCGGACGCGACCGGCTACTACTGGTCGCTGCCGGTCGTCGCGGAGACCTGGGACGGCCATCTCAACGACATCAACGGCTTCCACGTCACGGCCGCCGACGCCGAGGCCGCTCTCGACGCCGCGGCCGGCGGGCCGGTGGCCGAGGGCAGCGTCGGCGGCGGCACCGGCATGGTGTGCTACGAGTTCAAGTGCGGCATCGGCACCGCGTCGCGGGTGGTCGATGTCCTCGGGCAGCGGCTACACCCTCGGCGCCCTGGTGCAGGCCAACTACGGGATGCGCGACGAGCTCGTCATCGCCGGGGTGCCGGTCGGCCGCGCACTGCCCGATCACCGGGTCTACTCACAGCCCGATCCGATTCCCACCGGCGACGGGTCGATCATCGTCGTCCTCGCCACCGACGCGCCGCTGCTGCCGCACCAGCTCAAGCGGGTGGCCCGGCGGGCGGCGCTCGGGCTCGCCCGCAACGGCGCGGTCGCCCACAACGGCTCGGGCGACATCTTCATCGCCTTCTCGACCGCGGACGAGTCGCTGGGCCGGACGGACCAGCTGCTGTCGCACCGCTCGGTCCCCAACGACGAGATCGACCCGCTGTTCGTCGCGGCCGTCGAGACGACCGAGGAGGCCATCGTCAATGCCCTGGTGGCCGCGCGCGACATGGCCGGCGACCAGGGCCGCTCCGCGAAGGCCCTGCCCCACGCGAAGCTGCAGGAGCTCCTCGCGGCATCCGGGCGAATGGGACCCTGAGCACTCCAGGGTCCGTGAGGGCAGACAAGGAGCCTGAACGACTCCCCGTGTGGTGGGTGGGCGGTCGTTTCGAGGCGAGCCGCACCTGCCCTCAAGCTGTCATCCCGAGCGAGGCCTTCCCTCAAACTGTCATCCTGAGCGAGACCCAACGGGTCGAGTCGAAGGATCTCATCCTCGCACCACCAGGGGCCCTCCGGTGCCATCGGGGGATGCTTCGACTCGTCGCGCGGCACGCGCGACTCGCTCAGCATGACAGCAATGGCGCTGCGGCTCGGTCGCCCTTTCCTCGACCGAGCGGAGCCTCGTTGTTCGGAAGCCAGAACAACGAACAAGGGCTGGCGAGTCGCCTCGCCGCCCGGTGTGCGCGCGACCCGTCGCTCCTAGAACTCGATCCCGAAGTGCAGCTGCAAGCGGCGCGGCTTGACCCAGGTGTTGGGCACGAAGTCGTCGCCCTCGGAGAGCACGACGGTCTCCCACCAGTCGGTGGGGGTGTCGTTGAGCACGTTGAGGATCTGCAGGTCGAGCTGCAGGTCCACGTCCTTGCCGAGCGGGAAGCGCTTGCCGACGTTGAGGTCCCACTGGTACTGGAAGTCGTGGCGCTGGTCGTCGCTCGCCGGCGCCATGATCACCGCCGGCCGGCCCTGGGTCGGCACCTCGATCTGCCGGCTGTAGGGACGGCCGCTCTGGAGGTTGACCATGGTGTTGAGGTTGATCTCCCACGGCAGCAGGAAGTTGGCCTGCACCCGGAACATGTGAGGCCGGTCGCCCTGGAGGCGCTGGCCGTCGGCGTTGAGGAACTGGTTGGGATCCGAACCGAGCCGGCTGCCGTAGAGCGGATTGAACTGCCACTGCGAGAGCATGGCCGGGATCAGCCCGGTCGACTCCGAGTAGGTGTAGGACGCCGACATGCCCCAGTTGTCCGGCGAAGCGCCGGTTGAAGGTGAGGATCAGTGCCCAGTACTCCTGCCAGTACTCGTCGACGTCGGGGTCGACGGTGAAGCCCGGCTGGTTGCCGCGCCGCACGCTCGGCAGCTCGACCGGGTCGAGGAGAGTGTAGGTCGTTCCCGTGAAGGGGTCGGTGAACTCGATCTCCTCATAGACCCCGTCGTCCAGGATCTCCCAGCCGACAAGGTCGGTCGTGTCCTTGTAGAGGGCGGTGGCGCCGATCGAGTAGTTGTCCTTGAAGGCGTGCTCGAAGCCGACCGAGTACTGGAGGGTGCGCGGCGCGCTGAGGTCGGGGTCGACGCTGAGCTCGCCCGGGCTCCAATCCCAGGCCGGCTCCTCGTCCCAGGGGCCCTCCCAGGACTCGCCGAGATAGGCGACCTGGGTCGGGAAGTCCGGCGGCGGGTAGTTCCAGTTGCCGCCGACGTTGCCGTCGTAGTAGACGCCGAAAGAGCCGCGGATCACGGTCTTCTGCTCGGCGCCGGCAGCGTAGGCGAAGCCCAGGCGCGGCGACACGTGATCCCAGGTGAAGACCGGATCGATGCCGGGAACGGTCTCGCCGGTCTCCTCGCCGTTCATGTCGAGGCGCGGGAAGGATGGGATGACGCCCTTGTGGTGGTCGTAGCGCAGACCGAGGTTGAGGGTCAGGCGATCGCCGAGCTTCCACGAGTCGTCGACGAAGCCGGACACCGACTCCTGCTCCTGGCCGTAGAAGTAGGGCAGGCCTTCCACCTTGTAGAAGTAGTCATAGGTGGTGCCGTAGTAGTCGTAGGCGTAGTGGTAGTAGTAGGCGCCGGTCGCCGACAGCGCCACCTTGGTGGCGGCGTCGCCCTTGCTCGCCTGGATGCCGAACTTGAAGTCGTGGTCGCCGGCGATGAAGTCGTCGGCGAAGTGGCTGACCGAGGCGCTCACCTGGTCGAGGGTGGTGTCGTAGCTCCAGGGGTACCAGGCGCCGCCGGAGTACACGGTCGGACCGCCGCCGGGCGGCGAGTAGTCGATGTAGGCGGGCTCGGTGCTGCCGGTCTCGGACAACTGGGCGTCCTCGACCTTGAATCCCGTGTACCGCGCGTCGAAGAAGGTGCGATCCGAGAAGATCGACTGGTAGTTGATCCCCCACGACTTGTCGATGCCCTTCTCGCCGGCCTGGGCCGATGGCTCGTAGTAGGGGTTTGCCGGCGGCGGGTAGCCCCAGTCGTCGTACGACCCCTTGACCTCGATCAGGTTTTCCTCGTTGAGCTGCGCCGTCATCTTGAGGGAGCTGCGGTCCGCGTACTGGGTCGGTGAGTCGCTCGGGTCGGCGCCGGGGAAAGTCTGGTTCTGGCGGTAGTACTCGTAGGACGCGAAAAACCACAGCCGGTCCTTGATGAAGGGACCGCCGAGGACGCCGGTCGCGTCCGTGAACTCATCCATGTGGTACTCGGGGAACTCGGAGTCGAAGTCGATGCTCGAGTCGACCAGGGAGTCGTCGAACCAGTAGAGATTGACGCCGCCGTTGAACTCGTTCGAGCCGGACTTGGTCACCACGTTGAGCGCCGCGCCGAGCATGTTGCCGTACTCGGCCGGGGCGCCGATGTGCATGATCTGCACCTCCTCGATCGCGTCGGGGTTGACGTAGATCCAGGCGGTGCCGGTCTCCGGGGCCTTGGTCTCGATGCCGTCGATGAACCAGCTGTTGGACTGGACGTTGGAGCCGCCGGCCACCAGCCGGTCCTCGTCCTCGGCCGCCAGGCTGACGTCGGGCGACACCGCCATGATGTCGTAGAAGTTCCGGGAGGTGGGGAGGTTCTTCAGGAACTCGGAGTCGTAGGCCACCGTGGGCCCGGAGGCCGCGAGGTCGACCAGCGGCGTCTCGGCCGTGACCTCCACCTGCTCGGAGAACTCGGGCTGCAGCGTGAAGTCGGCGGGGGCAGTGCCGGCCACCGAGACCGAGAGGCCCGTGATGGTCTGCGGCTTGAAGCCGGCCAGCGTGGCGGTCACGTCGTAGGTGCCCGGGGGCAACGCGGCGAAGCGAAAGGCGCCGGTGTCGCCCGAAACCGCGGTGCGGCTGCCGCCCATGACCGCGCCGCTCGCGGCCGTGATCGTCACCCCCGGCAGCGGCTCGCCGTTGGGGTCGACGACCTGTCCCAGGATGCGGCCGGTGGTGGTCTGCGCGAGGGCCGGGATGCTGGCTGCGAGCAGCAGTCCGACGATGACAACGACAAGAGCACTCCGTCTGACCATTCGCCTTTCTCCTTCCTCAATACGGGAGTGAACTTCCGCGGTGCGATCAGGGGCAGCTTCGGGTCTCCGGCGGCCGGCGTCGGAGCGCGGGGACGGCTCCGTGGTCCGAGCTCCGCTCGTCGGCGGAGGCTCGGACGCAGCGAGGGTGGCGGGAAGCGGCACCGCGAGCCAACGCCGCCGGCGCGGATGAGGCAGTCGCGGGCACGGATTCACGCTCACAACGGACAACCCTTGGGACTTCCTACGAGCTGGACCTGCAATCGGTTCTGAGGCCATGGTACAGGCCTCCGCCGGAAAATGCGAGATTCGCGGCCGCGCCGGTTGAGGAGGTTGGCGAGGACGGATCCCGGATCGGGGCCCGGCGGCCGCCCGGGCTCAGAAGCGCAGGCCGAGCACCAGCGCCAGCGCGCTGTCCTCGCTGATCACCGCCTTGCCCTGCACGTAGGGGAAGAGGCCGCTCGAGGTGTCGATGCCGGCTCCCGCGAGCAGGTTGGCGCCCACGTTGGTGTCGCTGCCGTGGCGTTCGTGGTCGGTGAACAGGACCGCGAGACCGCCGCCCACCCAGACCTCCGCCTTGGTATCGAGATCGAGGTCATAGGTCGCGTCCGCGTTGACGATCCAGCGGTCGACGCCATCCCCGGGCACGTACTCGACGCTGGGGACGATGGCCCATCGCGGGTTGTCCAAGGGCAGCACGAGCTCGACGCCCACCACCGGCTCGCCGTCGTCGGTCCACACCCCGGCGTGGACGCCGAAGCTCGGCTCGGCGCCGGCGGCGGGTGCGACGGCGGCGACCAGCGCCAGCGCGACGCCGAATGCCCTGCATGCACTCCGAAGTTTGGAAGCTCTCATACCGGATCCTCCTCTCCGCCGACACCGGTCTGCAGTCGTCGGTTCATTGTGCCCCGACATGCCTCCGGCCGTCATCGCACAGCTCGCCTGGTGTGACCCCGGTCAAGCCAACCCCCGTTCCGCGGGCTGAGGCGTCGCCGTCGCGCAGGGGCGGTCGTCAGGGAACGGTGGCTGACCACAGGGAGGCGTCGCCGCCGTCGAACCCGTCGCTGAAGAGCGCTGGGCCCGTTGTTGCCCTCAGGACCAGGGTCCGGTCACGCAAGTCTCCGCTGTCGTACAGACCGACCGACACGACGTCGCCTGCCGTGGTGGCGAGGATCGACCCCGCCTCGCTGCCCCAGCCCTGGCTGAACTCGTCGGGCACCGGGTGCAGGCGCCAGTGCGAACCGTCGAAGCTCTGGATCATGACCAGGAAGTGGTGGAGGCCCTCGCTGTCGATGTAGTGCGACCGTCCGGCCGAGAAGATCCTGCCGTCCGCCGCCTGCGCGAGGGCGTAGAGCTGGTTGGTGAACCCGGCCGGGTGGGTCGACTGGTCCGGGTCGAGCGGCTTGTGCGACTGCCAGACCAGGTTCACCGGGTCGTACCGGTAGCCGAGAGTGCTGAAGTGCGAGCCGCCATTGGGAGTCTCGACGCCGACGGCGAAGACCCCTCCGCCGGGCAGGGCAAGGGCGGAGAAGAGTGAGTAGACCGCACCCGGCGTTTGGGGTGGCGGGTTGGGCCGGACAAGCTCGGTTGAGCCCGTCCACTCGAGGACGAGCGGGTAGGGGAGCACGTCGCATTCATCCGCAGCGCGGCCAACCATGAGGAAGCGCCCGCCGCCGAGCGGCACGATCGAGGAGAGTGCGCCGAGCGTGGCGGTTGGAAGGACGGTGATGTCGCCGGTGCTGATGCGGTACTCGACCAGCATCGCTTCGAATCGGAAGCAGTACCCGGCGCCGTCGTCGATCCCCTTGGTGCCGGCGATGAGCAGCCGGTCGGGATCGTCCGGGTCGAGGGTGGCGTCGGCGACGAACAGGAACAGGTAGCCCGGGATCGCGAAGGTCGCGACGTCCCAGCTCGCCGTCGCGCGGTGATACCGCAGCACCATCCCGTCCGGGTATCCGAGCAGTGGGTCGGGCAGATAGTCGCCGACGACCACGAGGTCCTCGTCCAGCCCGCTCTCGGGCAAGTAAAGTACGACCGAGGGGGTGTGCCAGGTCTCCCCGAGGCTGGGTGCATTGAGGCTCTGCCAGGCTCCGTCGATCGCGGGCTTCTCGAGCACCAGCGGGTAGAATGGCGAGCCCCCATACGGGAGCTCTCGCGTCTCACCGGCCACCACATACTTGCCGGATGGGCTGATCGCGAGATCGGCGAGCCGGCTGTCGGCGCCGGGCGACGGGCAGCTTTCCTGGACGAAGGGCTCGGCCGCCGAGGCCGGCGCGGCCGCCAGCAGGAACACGATCAGGACAGTGGGCACGGCCCGGCTCATCGTCTCACCCCCCCGACGAGATCTCGAATTCGCTGGCTGCGATATGCCGGCGGTCGCCACCCGGTTACCGAGTGCGGATGGGCCGTCCGCGGGCGGGCGTCCGGAGCCGGGACGGCTCGAACCGTCTCTCACAGAAGCCGCCTCCAGAACTCGGGCGCGAGCTCGCGCCGGCAGCGCGGGCAGGCCATGGAGTCCTTCTCCAACCGCCTCCGGCAGTACTGACACTTGACCCTGCCCAGGAAGACCACAAGCACGGCAACCGCGACGATGCCCGCGACGACGAGGAAGGCGAGACACTCCATCGGATCATGGCGTACGGCCCGTGCGCGTCCTGCGGCCGCGCCGCGGCTGGCGGCGGTGCTCGACCTCCATCCGCAGCCAGCGGGCGACCGACACGACGCCGAAGACGGCGACGATCGCCAGCACCGCGAGAAAGAGGGGGCTCACCCGGCTATTCTCTCAGAACCCGGGAAGCCGGAGCTGATCCGGGTCGACGGGCGGGGCGTCGACGGAAGGTCGGGCCGCCCGTACAACGGACGCCGCCTCGAAGCCCGTGCCGGCTCGTCCGTCCGGCGTGAGCAGCCGCATCAGGCTCGACTCGCGCCTGAAGAAGCCCGGGTTGTGGAAGGACTCGCCGAGCCGGTAGTGGGCGTAGTCGAGGTGGTGGCAGAGCTCGTGGACGAGCGTGCGCAAGAACGTCCGCGGCCTGACCACGTCGGCGCGCTGGGCCGTCCGCATCCACACGCGCAGCGTCGGCTCGGCACCGTCGTCACGGGTGTAGAGGCCGTGCAGCTCGCCGGAGCTGCGCTGGGGGCGCACCCGCAGCACCTTGACGGCCACCCGCTCGATGTCGAGGGTGGCAGTGATCAGGTCGCAGATCCGCTGCGCCTGGGCGCGCACCCGGGAGGGCTTGCCCGCCTCGAGGGCGCGAGCGGCGGCGTCGGCTGCGGCGCGCAACTCGAGCCGCAGGAGAGATGCGTCCGGGAGCTCGACCCCGGTGATGACGTCGCTGCGGCGGTAGATCGCCTTGTTCTTCGCCGACAGGCGATCGTAGTACGCCAAGCGGTTCGGGGCTGCGGCCATCGGCGGCAAGCATAGCCGACGTCTCGGGCCCGCGCTGCGCCCCCCGACGCGCGGGGGGCGGGGTGCGGCGGGTGCCAGAGCCCCGGCTGCCGGCGTCAGCGGCCGTAACTCAGGTCACGCTCGATGTCGTCGGCGTCGATCTCGAAGGACACCTCCCTCAGGTCGAGCGAGGCACCGAGTCGGATGATCTCGGCGATGGAGCTGAAAAGGTCATGCAGGGCGCTCATGTGATCTCTCCTTTCATAGTGATGTACGCGAAACTGGGCCGGATCCCGCCATGTGAGCCACCGGTCAGACCAAGACGACGGAGTCCGTGACGCCTGGAAACGGCGTCAATGCGGAGTGGTTGGCCTGCCAGTCGTTCGCCCGACTCCGGCCGTCGATGAGGCATGAGGTTGCGCTTGGCATCGGGTGAAGGCCGGCACGTTTGAGCACCATCGTGGCGGCCTCGCGACAGAGGCGGGGGAAGCACACGACGCAGATTCAGTGCGTCCAATCAATGAGAACAAATCTCAGAAATCTACATTCCCTACCACGAGGCGCACCCGGGACCTCGCTCGCGCGGATGGCCGAGTCACTCCGGGCGACCGAGGACCCGCAGGAAGATCACCTTGGCGTCACCGGGCGCGTAGAAGTGCTCGAGCTCGGCCGCGATGTGATAGCCGCAGGCGAGGTAGAAGGCGCGGGTCGGGTTGGTACTGCGCCCGACCGGCGGTCTCCAGGTAGATCCGGGTCCGCCCCGACGCCGCCGATCCAGCGCTCGGCCTCGTCGAGCAGCGCCCGGCCGACGCCGCGGCCCTGGGCCTGACGGATCGACCGCGATCCAGTACAGGTCCGCCGACTCGACGGTGCCCAGGATCGGTCCCCAGCACGCGTAGCCGGTCACCATCCCGTCGAGCTCGGCCACCAGGAAGCGGTAGTGGCTGGCCTCGCCGTGGCGGAGCCGGTCGTCGACCAGCTCCATCGCCACCTCGAGCTCCTCGCGGTTGAAGAAGCCGGTGCCCTCGAGCAGCGGCGCGCACCGGCTCCCGGTCGGCCTGGCGGAGATCCGCGCCGGATCGACGAGCTCGCCGGACGTTGCCGCGCGCGATCATGCGCTCCACCCGGCCGCGTCGAGGATCCGCGCCACCACCTGGTCAGGGGTCAGGCCGGCCTGAGCCGTCGCCGCGACCAGAAGCCCGCATCGGCGAGAGGCACGGGTTGGCGTTGACCTCGAGAACGCACGGCACGCCCGTCCTCGTCCGAGGCGCACGTCGACCCGCGCGTAGCCGGCCAGCCCGCAGGCCCTCCAGGCGGCGGCGGCGATCGCGGCGAGCTCCTTCGCGAGCTGCGGCTCGCGACCAGTCGAGGAACCGCCGCACGGTGTGCCGGTAGGCGAACGAGCCCTCGATCCCACTTCGCCTCGTAGCCGAGGATGCGCGGCCGGTCAGCCGGGAAGTCGACGAAGGTCATCTCGGCCGGAGGCAGCACCTCGGGCCCGTCGGGGCCGGCGAGCAGGGCGATGTTGAACTCGCGGCCCGGCAGCAGGTGCTCGAGGAGCGAGCGGCTGGCCGGGGAAGCGGCGGGCGAGCTCGCGGGCGCGGGCGAGCGGCGGCGGCCGGGTCCGAGGTCACCGCGCCGTCGTCGAGGCCGAGCGACGCGTCCTCGAGGGCCGGCTTGAGGATCCACGGCGGCGGCACGCGGTCGAGCAGCTCCGGGTGATCAGGGTCGAGCACGCCGCCCGCCGCCACCGCCACCCCCGCGCGCTGCAGCCGCTCGCGGGTCGCCGCCTTGTCGGTGGTCAGCCGAGATCACGGCTGCCGACGAGCCGGTGAGCGGCAGCGCCGAGCCTCTCGAAGGCCTCGGCGGCCTCGACCTGGAAGGCGGGCCGGCCCGGCGGCGACTCGACGAGGTTGAACACGACCGCGGCGCCGTCGATGGCTCGCGGGGTCGACGCCCCGTTCGCCGATCGCGACGACACCGTGGGCAATGCCCAGGCCGTCGAGGCGCGGCGCGCACCAGCGCCGACCTGGGCGAGCACGTCGCGCGGTCGACGGGTCGTCGTCCTCGCTCGACCGCGTTGTGGGCGATCGCTACGCGGCGCGCTCGCACACTCCCGGCCCTCACCACCGCGGCGCCGACGATCGCGCCGAGCAGCTCGTCGTAGCCGATGCCAGCCAGCCGCGCCATGATCGGCAGGTCGGAGCGCACCGGGTGGAGGCCCGGGCAGCGGGTTGACCTCGAGGAAGGCGAGCCGGCCGGCGGCGTCGCAGCGCAGGTCGACGCGGCCGGCGTCGCGGCACTCGAGGCGTCCTGGCCACCGCCACGGCGCGACCGGCCGCCTCGTCGGCGAGCGGTTCGCCGCTGGACCAGCCGGTAGCTGACATCGGTCGAGGTACTCGTCCTTGTTGAGCGCGGTGTAGGCGGCGGCTCTCGGCGCGGGCGGTCCAGACCACCTCCATGACCGCGATCGCGCGGGCGTCGGCGCCGTTGCCGAGCACGCCGACCGTGACCTCGCGCCCGGGCAGGAGCTCCTCGACCAGCAGCCCGCCGGGGAAGTCGAGCAGCAGCTCGCGGCAGCGGGCCGGAAGGTCCCTCGTCGCGCTTGACGATCGAGCGGGCGCTGACGCCCTTGGAGCTGCCCTCGGCGACCGGCTTGACGAACAGCGGCGCCTCGAGCTCCACCCGGTCGGCGTCCTGCGGGGAGCGCACGACGGCGAAGGGGGCGGTCGGAGATCCCGGCGTCGCGCACGATGCGCTTGGCCAGGCCCTTGTCGAGGGTGATGCCGCAGGTCACCGGGTCGGCGAAGGTGTAGGGCTGGTCGAAGAGCTCGCAGACCGCCGGCACCTGGGCCTCGCGGCCGCGCCCCCACAGCCCCTCGGCGACGTTGAAGACGAGGTCCCAGCGCTCGCCGGCGGCGAGGCGCGCCGCCAGCGCGCGGCCGCGGCCGACCCTCTCGACCCGGTGGCCGAGCCGCGCGAGCGACTCCTCGAGCCCGGCGATCACGCCCTCGTCGTCGAACTCCGCGACCTGGAGCTTCGAGTAGCCGGCAGCGAGGTACTCCTCCTTGCTGTCGTAGCAGAGACCGATCTCGAGTCCCATGGCTTACTCCACCTCCGGGGGATCAAGGTAGGTGTACTCGCGCCCCGCCCAGTTGCGCAGCCGCCACGAGCCGCCGTCGCGACTGACGACGGTCTCCGGCTGGAGCGGGATCTTGCCGCCGCCGCCGGGCGCGTCGACGACGTAGGTCGGCACGGCGTAGCCGCTGGTGTGGCCGCGCAGCTGGCCCATGATCTCCAGCCCCTTCGCGATCGAGGTGCGGAGATGGGCGGTGCCGACCACCGGGTCCGCCTGGTAGAGGTAGTACGGCCGGACCCGCATCGTGAGCAGCCCGTGGAAGAGCTGCTTGAGCACCGCGGCGTCGTCGTTGATGCCGCGCAGCAGCACGGTCTGGCTGCCGAGCGGGATGCCGGCGTCGGCGAGCCTGTCGCAGGCCGCCGCGACCTCGGAAGTCAGCTCGGCGGGGTGCGAGAAGTGCAGCGAGAGCCACACCCGGTGGCGGCGCAGCACCGCCACCAGCTCCGGGGTGATCCGCTGCGGCAGGAAGCCGGGCACTCGGCTGCCGATGCGCAGCAGCTCGATGTGCTCGATCGCGCGGATCGAGCCGAGCAGGCTGTCGAGGCGGTCCTCGGACATCAGCAGCGGGTCGCCGCCCGAGAGCAGCACGTCGCGGACCTCGGTGTGCTCGCGCAGGTAGCTCGAGGATCGGCCTGGACTCGGCGCGGCAGCGGCTCGAGGTCACCCTGGCTGACCAGCCGCGAGCGGGTGCAGTAGCGGCAGTAGGCGGCGCAGGAGTCGAGCGCGAGCAGCAGCACGCGGTCGGGGTAGCGGTGCACCAGCCCGTCGACCACCGAGCTCTCGTCCTCGCCGCACGGGTCCTCCATGTCGCCGGGCTGGACCACGAACTCGTGGTCGGTGGGCACGACCTGACGGCGGATCGGGCAGCTCGGATCGAAGGGGTCCATGAGCGACGCGAAGTGCGGCGTCGCCGAAACCGCGAAGCGCTCGATGCCCATTCGCAGCCCGTTGAGCTCGGCGCTGGTGAGCTCGAGGTAGCGCTCGAAGTGCTCCGGGCGGGTCAGGCGGTGACGAAGTTGCCACCGCCAGTCGGCCCACGAGTCCGGGTTGTACTCCTCGCCGAAGACGTCGCAGAGACGCTGTCGGCGGTCCACCGCGGCCATGGCGGCAGCGGGAGCTGTCCTCGATGACATCGAAAAGTCCTCCATGTCGGTAACGGAAGTGTTCAGCGCGGCGGCAACTCGCCTGGCCGGTCCGCTGTGCCGGACTAGAGTTGCGCCTTGCGCACGAGATGCCCCCCGGGGCGCGTGGCCATCGCCTGCCTACCCTTGGAAAAAATATCCCCGACGCCGGGTGGGCGGCGCCGTTAGGGGGGAACCACCGCAGGGATGGTTGGGGGGAGGAGCGCCGGTGAAGGCGCCGTCGGCGGACCACCGGAGACTTGTGTATCCCCGGCTGGTCGCGCCGTGCCTACTGGGAGGCTCGTCGGAAGCGAGTGCTCCGTTCATCAATTCAAAAAGTACCCCATTGAACTCGGATGTCAAGGGGGTTGGCGGAAGAAATTTTCAAAACAGTCATTCTAGCGGTGATCGAGGCCTGAAGGCAAGCCTTCAGCCGACGGCGGGCAGCACGCCGCGGTGGGAGAGCTCCTCGAGCAGCAGGCGGCGCCGCGCTTCGATGGCCCGGATCTGCTGCGGCTTCAGGAGGCCGTCGAGCTCGGCGGACAGCGCCTCGAGATCGAGCTCTCGCAGGCCGCGGACCACGCGCTCGGGCACCGGGATCGGCCGCTCCTCCTTGAGGGAGGGCAGCTTCTTCGCGGTGCGGAAGCTCCGCGAGTGGTCAATCAGGAACAGGTGGTCACGCTCGGGCCGGACCAGGATGTTCCCGAAGTTACGGTCGATGTTGTAGATCATGGCGTCGAGGACGTACATCAGCATCAGCCGCTGCAGCAGGAGCTCGGTGTCGCCGACCGGGACATCGTGGTCGACGGCGTCTTGCATCGGCATCGCGTCCTCGATCCAGAGCTGCAGCGATCCGAGCTCGCCGTCGATCGTGCGCAGCACGGTCACCGGAACCAGCCCGATCCCGAGCATGCGGTCGATGCGGTAGGCGGCCACCTCGTACACGTAGCGGTCGGTGAACACCTGCTCCAGGCGATTGGTGTAGTGGAGCTCGGTCGAGGTGATGTCGACGGTCTTGAAGATGGCCCGAGCGTGCCGGCCGTCCTTCTGCAACATGACTCTGCGGGGATGGGTGATGCCGTCGCCGATGTCCTCGATGCCGATCACCTCGGCGGTTTGGAGGAACTCCTCGAGCTCGCGTTCGCAGCTCATCCCGCAGAGCTCGCGGCAGGCCCAGGGCTCGGCCGCGGCGCCGGTCGCCGGTGCCTCTGGCGGCTCGGCGGATGCCAGGGCAGCGACCAGCAGGATGGCGGCGGCGATCGGAGTCCAGGGGCGCATGGTCGGGTCCTCTGGACCCATATACGGAGCCTGGGCGGATTCGTTATAGTGGGCGCACTGAGCACAGGGCGGCGGATGCAGCCGGACGACTGAAAGCGCTGTCGGGAGGTGGCCATGGCGGAGCTCCATTCGACTCGCGGAATCGTGATCGTGGCGGTGTCCATCGGGCTGCTCGGAGGTGCGGCCAGCGGCTAGGCCGGTTGGTCGCCCGACCCCTTGGCGCGAACGCCAGTGTGCACCCTGGACGGCGTGCAGCACTTCCCGATCTTGGTCGAGGTGGACGGCGGCTTCGTCGTGGCTTGGCGCGACGAGAGACGCCTGCCGTCGGTGGACGTCTACGCCCAGAAGTTCACGAGCGACGGCGATGCGCTGTGGCCGGTCAACGGTCGGGTAGTGGCTGAGGGACCGGCGGGTGCGCTCCTCGGACACCTCCAGGAGATCGTCGGCGCGACCCACGACCTCGCCGGCGGCGTGCTGATCTCGTGGAATGACTCGTGGGCCACCACCACGGAGCTGACCTTTCTCACGAGGGTCGCCGCCGACGGCTCGGTCGGCTGGGGAAACCCGGGCGCTGCCGATCCAGGGCGGCGACACCGCCGTGCCGCTCGCTGACCAGAGGGGCTTCCTGTCCGAGCCCTACGTGTACGGTCATGGCTGGGGACCGGCGGTGGACAGCGAGGGCGGGGCGTGGGTGCCGGGTCATGCGTGGGGCACGCGGGCCTACTTCGTGACGCGTCTTGCTGCGGACGGAAGCCACCGCACCGGGTGGTTTCACGAGCCCAGCGATGACGGTGGCGGGGAGATGCGGCTCCTCCCCGGCGTGGAGCCGGGCGGCGACGACTCCGTGATCGTCGCGTGGATCAGGTGGGGATACAACACTTCGGCGTGACGTGGTCGCGCGGAAGGTGCTGGACCCGGAGGTGACGTGGCCGGCCGAGCCCGACACGCTGGAGTCACCGTGGGGTGCCGTAGCTGCTGGGAGATTCGCCGACGTCCGCCGGACGCTGTCGACGCGGAGGCGGACGGCGCGGGCGGCGTCGTCGCGGCCTGGTTGGACGATCGCGCAGGGCGTCCAGCGGGCCTACGCGCAGCGGATCAGCGGCAGCGGCGCTGTCCAGTGGGCCGCCGGCGGTGTCGAGCTCAGCGGTGACACGCTCACCGGGACCGGGTGGTCGTGGTCGCAGCAGCTCGCCGCGACAGCCGACGGCTCGGCGGCGCCGTGGCGGTTTGGAACCTCAACGATGCCCAGGGCTCGGTGCGGGCGCAGCGGGTGTCGGCGACCGGCGACCTGCTGTGGGGCGAAGACGGCGTGACCGTGTTTGCCGACCCGAGCTCGGCGCCGCAGGCCATGGACGTGGTGCGGGCGACGGACGGCGGCTTCGTGGTGCTCTACCGGCGGGCTACGCCCGCAGGTCCAGGGGCTGATCGTCCAGAAGCTCGGCGCGGACGGCGCTGCGATGTGGGGTCAGGGGCGGACCGTGTACTCGGGCTGCGTCAACACCTACGGCGAGATTCCGACCAGCATGGTGTCGGACGGCGACGGCGGGGTCGTGGTCGCGTTCGCGCCCGTGCGACGGCAACCTCTACATCCACCGCATCGGCGGCAACTACATCCTCGACGAGGGCTTCGATCTCGGCGGCTTCGGACAATGGACGGCGGTCGTGCCCTGACGCCCGGGCAAGGCTCGACGGTCAATACGGCGGCCGCTCGGCCCCGGCCCGCGCTCAGGTCCTCAGGTACGAGGCGCCGTTGACGTCGATGATGGCGCCGGTGCAGAACTCGGAGCCGTCAGCGGCGAGGAAGAGCACGGCCTGGGCGACCTCCTCCGGTCGTGCGACCCGTCCGAGCGGGCTCTGATTGCGGATCTCGTCGCCGTTGGGGCCGTCCAGGAATCCGGCCGCCATGTCGGTTTCCACCCAGCCCGGCGCGACCACGCCGACGAAGATCTTGTGTGGCGCCAGGCGCTTCGCCAGCGATTGGCTCATCGCGTTGAGCCCGGCCTTGCTGGCGCCGTACGCCGGCCCGTCCGGTTCGCCGCGGAAGGCGCCCCGCGAGGAGACGTTGACGATGCGGCCGCCGCCGTGGTCGATCATGTGGCGGGCCGCGCAGTACGTCACGTTGGCGGCGCCGACCAGGTTGGCGTCGAGCACCCGCCGCCAGGCGTCCTGCCACTGCTCGTAATCGACCTCGTCGAGGGCGTGGTCGATCCAGATGCCGGCGTTGTTGACCACGATGTCGAGGCCGCCGAGGCCGGCGACGACGACGCTGACCATCCGCTCGACCGCGGCGGGATCGGTGACGTCCGCTCGCACCACGAGATGGGGGCCGCCCGGCAGAGCCGCGAGGGTCTCCTCGGCTGCGGCCCGGCTCGAGTGGTAGTTGATTGCGACCCGGGCGCCCCGTCCCGCGAAGCCGGCGGCGATCGCGCGGCCGATGCCCCGCGACCCGCCGGTGACCAGGACACGCTTGCCGGTGAAGTCCATGACGACGCCCTCCTCAGGCATGCGCCATGGTAGTACGGCGGGCTCGCCGCCGGGAGCGTCCGCCGCGGCGGCATTCGTCGCCCGCGGGTTGTGGGGCCTGATAGACTGAGAATGATGGCCAGCACGCGAGTACGGCAGATCGGGCTCGCCGTCACCCTGATCGCGTTGTGGGTGACGGCCGGCCCGGCCGAGCAGCGGCTGTCGGAGGTCGCCGGCACGATCAAGCTGAAGCGGCCCGCGGGCGAGCAGCTCGTAATCGTCGAGCCGGAGGACGGGGTGCCAGGGGCCCGAATGGGCGCGACCGGCAGCGATCTTGTCGATCTCACCGGGCAGCTGCTCGAGGGAGGCCGCGCGGCTTCGGCCGTGCTCGACGAAAGCCGTTCGGGCTTGGCCTTCTTCGATCCGGACTGGCGGCGACGCATGCTCGACGGCCTCGCCGAGATCGACACAACGCGCTTCAGCCTCGAGCTTGTCGAGGCGCCGGAACGATACGTCGATGCACTGAACAAGGTGGTCGAGGCGGCGCGCGAGTATCAGCTGGCTGCGGGCATCGTGCGCTGGGCGATCCTGCGCGACCGCCCGGTGTTCAGTAAGGCCTTCGACCATATGAGAGCCGGAGAGCGCGAGGTTGGTGACGCCCTTGCCGGGCTACGTCGCGAGGTCGGGGTCGAGGGAAATGAGGCGGCGTCGCCCTCGATCGACCCCTTTACGGCGGGCCAGGCAATGGCAGAAGCCTGCGGCGCGTACTCCCGGGCGGCGCATGGCCCCGACTACGATCGCTGCATCGGGCGGCAGCAGGCGGCGTTGCTCGCGATCGAGCACCGCTTCAGCTTCACCGAGCGCATCGACGAGCGAGCGTTCAACGCCATCAGGAGCCGCTGCACCGAGGAGTGGCCGCGCGACTTCGTGGGCCGCGACCGCTGCGAGCGCCAGGCGATTGCCGGCATGACCGGCGGCCTGTACTAATCGACGGCGGGGCGGGAACCTGAGATCGCAAGACGAGGGGCCGGCACCTCCGTGGTCTCCCACCCGGTTGCCCCTTTCGGGGCTCGGGGCCGCGCCCCAAGTCTTGCATTCTCATTATATCCCCTGGAGAGAATCGAATACGCGGTAGCGCCGATGGAGGCGTTTGGAGCGAACCGCTTCCGAGCCCGGTTCCGCTTCCGCTCCCGAGGCGATGCTCGCGGTCGCGTCCGTTCTCAACCGAATGCAACCAAGGAGCTCAGCTGTGCCGGGGTACTCGAAATCGAGCGGGAGTCTCTTGACTTCGGAAGCGGGCTCGGAAGCGGAAGCGGGCGGGGGACCTGCCCCTAACCCCTCTCCTTCGCCTGCGCCCGCCTCCGCGCCCTATTGAGCTCTTCGACCGCCCGCCGCAGGTCTGGGTCCGCGAGCTGCCGGGCGAGCGCCGGGTTGACGCGGCAGACCCGTCCTAGGGAAAGGAGGGCCTCGCTGCGCCGTCCCTGGGCCGCAAGCGCGAGACCGAGGCCGAGCTCGGCCTCCTCGTGCGGCCACAGCGCACCGGCCTCCCGGAAGGCCTGCTCTGCGCCGCGCGCGTCGTCGCGGGTCAGGCGGGCCTTGCCGACGACCCGCCACAGCCAGGGTGCGGCGCCCGGCAGGCGCTCGATCCGCTCGAGCACCTGCCGCTCGATCGCCGAGGCGAGCTGCACGCGGCGTGGCGGCTCCATCGCCCCGTGGGCCTGAACGAGCCTGAGGTCGAGGTCCGCGCGCCAGACGTCGAGGGCCAACCGGTGCAGCTGCCAGGCGGCGCCGGCCACTGCCGTCGCCACGAGCAGGGCCGGGAGCGCGACCCGCCACCCGCCGCCGAGGCGGGGCAGGCGCCATGTCGGCTGAGCCGCGAGCAGATGGCCGAGCACGAGAGTGATCGGGATCAAACCCAGCACGAGGTGGGTCGGGTAGTGGAGGAGCAGGAAGGGCGCCACGGCCGCGGCCGCCAGCGGCGGCAGCGGATCGCCGCGAGGCCTGGTGCGGACGAGCGACCACGCCAGGGCGAGGCCCCACAGGCCGCCGATTGCCCCGAGCTCGGCCGCCAGCTGCAGGGGATCGCAGTGAGCCCACTCGAAGTGCGTCGCGAGCTCGCCGCGCCGCCCCGTCGCGGATCGCGCCTCGAGCCAGCCCAGACGGCTCGGGAAGTAGGCGTGCGTGAAGTGCCCGGCGGCGACCCCGTGGACTGGCTGCCCGAGAACCATCTCGGCGGCGGCGGTCCAACCGTCGCTGCGGGCCGACATCACCGAGTACCAGTCGCCGAGCTCCGCCTGGCGCAGCTGGCGACGCACCCGATCGCCGAGTCCGCTGCCGAGTGCGAGGGCGAGGGCGACCACGGCCACGGCGGCCGTGGCGAGCCACAGCTTCAGCGATCGCCGCCGGGCGAGCCAGACCGCCGCCATCGCGGCGAGCGCGAGGTAGCCGGTGAAGGTCTGGGAAACCGCGGCCGCGATCGCCAGCACGCCGGCCAGCAACCAGCGCGGCCAGCCCCGGCTGCCGCTCGACGCGGCCGCGAGCAGGAAGGGCAGCAGCAGGACGGCGCTGGTAGCGAAGTCGGCCGGATTGCCGGCGAGGCCACTGAGGCGGAAGCGGCTACCCTGCGAGGTGCCGACGACGAGCAACGGCAGCCCGGCTGCCTGGAGCATGAGCACGATGGCGGAGAGCGCGGCGCCGATCGCCGCCAGCGCCGCGATCCTCCGGCGCTGGCCGTCGTCCAGGGTCGCCAGCCAGAACGCGCACGCGATCCAGGTGGCACTCACCGCGGCCGAAGCGAGGGCGCGGCGGGGGTCGGCGCCCCATAGCGCCGAGACGGCCTGAAGCACCGGCAAGGCAGCGAGAGTGACGGCCAGCCGCCCGCGGGCGATCGCGACATCGCCGGATCGCAGCCGGGACGCCAGCGCGAGCGCGACGACGACCAGGATGCCGGCGATCGCCAGAGCCTCCTTGGGCAGGCGGAAGGCGCTCGCGGCGCCGGGCAGGAAGAACAGCTGCACCAGCAGGAAGAGCAGCGCCAGCAGCGTGACCGGCCAGGAGCCCGGCACCACCTCGATGGCGCATTTCGCGCTTCCTTTTCGAGGTCTTCGTGGCCACCGGTGCATCCTAACGCGGCCGCGGGAGAAGGGGTAGGCAAGAGGCTCCCAACCACCGCGCTTCCGCGCCCGCTTCCGTTTCCGCGACCGGCTCGGTCTGCGGCACGCGTGCCGAGTGTGACGGTGGTACCGAGCACGGGATGAGCCGGGGGGACGTTCGGAATCGGAAGCGGGCGCGGAAGCGGAAGCGGAAGCAAGAGGGCGGGGGAGCAGGTATCCTCGTGTCATGTGTGGGATCTGCGGCTGGATCGACTGGAACGGGGCTGCCGACGACGCGGCGGTACGGCGGATGTCCGAGCGCCTCGCCCACCGCGGTCCAGACGGCTCGGGCCTGTGGCGCGATCCGACCGGGGTGGCGGTGCTCGGCCACCGCCGGCTGGCGATTCTCGACACCTCGGAGCGAGCCCACCAGCCAATGGTCCACGCCTCCGGGCTGGTGCTGGTGTTCAACGGCGAGGTCTACTCCTTCCCCGAGATCCGCCGCGAGCTCGAGGGCGAAGGTGTGACCTTCGCATCGACCGGCGACACCGAGGTTGTGCTGGCCGCGCTGGCGAGGTGGGGAGTCGCGGCCCTCGACCGTTTCGTCGGGATGTTCGCGCTGGGACTGTGGGACCCCGGCCGGCGGCGCCTCCTGCTGGTGCGCGATCGCCTCGGCATCAAGCCGCTGTTCATCGGGTCGGTTCCGCGGGGGCTTGCCTTCGCCTCCGAGGTTCCGGCCTTGCTCGCTCACCCGATGGTCAGTCGCGACATCGACCGGAGCGCGGTTGCGCGCTGGCTGCAGCAGGGCTACCCAGGTGGAAGGACCATGCTCGCCAAGGGGGTCTGGCGGCTGCCTCCGGGTCACCTGCTCGAGGCGGAAGACGGCAGGACCTCGGTCCGGCCCTGGTACAACCTGCTCGACCGGGTGCAGCCTTGCGGGGAGGAACCGATCGGCGACGCCGACGAGCGGCTGGCGGAGCTGCTGCGCGAGGCCGTGCGGTGCCGGCTGGTCAGCGACGTCCCGCTCGGCTGCTTTCTGTCGGGCGGGGTGGACTCGACCGCCGTGGTTGCGGCGGCCGCGGCTACTGGCGCGCGGCCGGAAACCCTGACGGTGAGCTTCGCCGGCGGCGACGACGAGAGCCCGGTGGCGGGCCGTACGGCCCAGGCGCTCGGGCTCGACCACGCGAGCGAGCGCTGCACGCCGGCCGGGATGCTCGAGGTCTTCGCCGGCTGGCCCCGGATCGCCGGCGACCCGCTCGCCGACCCATCGCTGGCGCCGACCTGGATGGTGTCGCGTACGGCCCGGCAGCGGTGGACGGTGGCGCTGTCCGGCGACGGCGGCGACGAGCTGCTCGGGGGATACCCGCGACTGAAGCTCATGGCAAACCTCGAAGGCTGGCGACGGGCGCCAGGGGTCGTACGGACCATCCTGCCGATGGTCCTTCCCGCCCGGCGCTGGGTGGCCAAGCTGGCCTCGGCCCTCGCGTGCCGCGAGCGCTGGGGCGCCTACCAGGCGCTGCAGGGAGTGTGGCCGGCGGCCGAGGCGGCACAGCTGTGTGGCCTCGAGGAGGCGCCGCCGGTCTGGCCGCCGGAGCTGCTGGCGCGCCTCGACCACCAACCGAGCTGGCTGCGCTACAGGTTGCTGGACATGCTCAGCTTCCTGCCGGATCGCATGCTGGCGAAGGTCGATCGGGCCAGCATGCACCACGGGCTCGAGGTCCGGGTGCCGCTGCTCGACCACCGGGTCGTCGAGTTCCTGCTCTCGCTGCCGCCCGGGCTGGTCCGGGGCAAGCGCGTGCTCCGCGGCGCGATCGACAGGCTCGGAGCACCGCCACCGCCGCGCCGCAAGCGGGGCTTCGAGGTGCCGCTGGCAGGATGGCTCCGTGGCCCGTTGCGGGGAACGATCGAGGGCTCGCTGTTCGGGCCGACCGCCCGCCGCCTGGGCCTCGACGGCGCGCTGCTGCGAAGCGCCTGGACGACCCACCAGGACGGCCGCGCCGATCTCGGCGAGCGGCTGCTCGCGGTGGCGGTGCTGGTGCGCTGGGTCGAGGAGTGGGCCTGATCCCGGAGGCCGCCCGCGAGCGTTGCGCGAATTGTCGCGACGACTCGTGTAAAGTGTGCCTCCCATGACGGACCCCAAACGTCGCACCGTGTTCACCGGAACCGGCAGCCACATCCCGGCACGCCGGGTCCCGAACGAGGACTTCCTCGACCACCGCTTCTACCTGGACTACGGCGCGCCCTGCGACCCGGCGGACAACCCCAGGATCATCGACAAGTTCCGCGAGATCACCGCGATCTCGGAGCGGCGATGGGTCGACGACGGGGTGGTGGCCTCGGACATCGCGACGGACGCGGCTGCCAAGGCCATCGCGTCGGCGGGGATCGACCCAGAGACCCTCGACTACCTGATCGTCGCGCACAACTTCGGAGACGTCCGGTCCGACAACCGGCGCACCGACCTGGTTCCCAGCCTGGCCGCCCGCGTGAAACAGGGGCTGGCGATCGCCAACCCGGCGTGCGTCGCCTACGATCTGCCCTTCGGCTGCCCCGGCTGGCTGCAGGCGGTGATCCAGGCGGACTACTTCCTCCGCTCGGGCGACGCCAACCGCGCGCTCGTCATCGGGGCCGAGACGCTGTCCCGGGTGTCGGACCCCCATGACCGAGACAGCATGATCTACGCCGACGGTGCGGGCGCGGCGGTGCTCGAGGCGCGGTCCGGGCAGGAGCCGGTCGGCATCCTCGCCCACGCCACCCGCTCGGACACCATCGACCACGCGCGCCTGCTGTGGATGGGCGAGTCGTACGATCCCGGGTCCGGGGACGACCGGCTGTTCCTCAAGATGTACGGCCGCAAGCTCTACGAGTACGCCCTCAACACGGTTCCGGGAGTGGTCAGGCAGAGCCTCGAGCGGGCCGGGCTGGCCCTCGGCGACGTCCGCAAAGTGCTCCTCCACCAGGCCAACGACAAGATGGACGACGCCATCCTCAAGCGCCTGTTCCGCCTCTGCGGCGTTTCCGAGATTCCGGACGGGATCCTGCCGATGACGATCTCGTGGCTCGGCAACAGCTCGGTGGCGACCGTGCCGACCCTGCTCGACCTGATCTGGCGCGAGGAGCTCAGTGGCCACCGGCTTGCCTCCGGCGACGTCGTGGTCATGGCCTCGGTCGGAGCCGGCATGAACATCAACTCTGTCGTCTACCGCTGGCCTTGAACCGAGCGTCCTCCGTCGAGGACGACGGGATGGTTGAACCGCCAAGGCGCGAAGTGCGCAAAGAGTGCAATCAGAGGTTGTTTACGTAGCGATGGAGACCATCTCGGATCAGGGGGACGTGCCAGTTGATCAGGAAGCCGAGCTTCAGGTCGGTGAGGCGAAGATAGGTTAATAGCTGCGCTACGTGGATCGCCAGGATGCGCTCAGTTGCCTTGTTTTCGATGACCACTTGACCATCGATGGGCATGTCAAGTCGGTAGCCAGCGTCGACCTTGATTTCACGGTACTTGATTGGAACGGTGACCTGACAGTCGACCGAATGCCCTGCGTTTCGGAGTTCGTACGCGAGGCAGTGCTCGTAGGTGGATTCGAGAGGCCCCGGCCCCAGAGCGCAATGGACTCTTATTGCAGAATCGACCACGCATGTGCCGACCTGTTCGAACGCCCGTCTGCCCTCGTCTTCGCGTGCTTCGCGTTCTTCGCGGTTCAAAAGGGCCCTCGCACGTCGTGCACAAGGACGGCTCGGGCTCGACTCGTGAAGGAAGGCTCACTGCCTCCTTTGGGCCGGGCTGGGCGCGCCTGGGGCCGCAGGGGGAGCGCCGATCGTCTCGATGCTGGCCTCGAACAGGTCGAGGCGGTGCCAGTTCTGCCAGATCTCGAGGCCGAAGGCGCGGACGCCGTCCCAGTAGCCCTGGTCGGCCAGGCTGTACTGCCCGAGCAGCCCGCCGATCCGGGCGTGGATCTGGTCGCGATAGGAGTCCTTCAGTCGCAGGGTCACGCGGCGGCGGTTGTAGGCGAAGCTCGCCTCGATGGTGCCGGCCGCTCCAGGCTCGTGCACGAACAGCCCCCGGCCGGGGGTCGAGCCCGTGCCGACCAGCAGGCCGTCGTTGAGGCAGCTCTCCGGCTGCGTCGCCGGAGCGTGCGAGACCACCGCCATCGCGTGCCGCGGCGCGTTGAGCAACTCGGCCGCGCGCAGGCCCATCTTGACGCCGAGGATCGAGTAGGCGCCGAGGTGCTGGTGGAGCTCGTTGAGCAGGAGCTCGGCGAACCACTCGTCCTCGCCGTTCGCGGCGACGATCGCGTCCCGGCGCGCCCTGACATCGTCCTGCAGCATCACGTCCGGGACCGACCGGTTGCTGAGCACCACCGGCTGCGTGAGCTGGCGGCCGCGGCTCATGAGCTCGGCGAGCCGGCCGCCGACGTCCACCTCCTCGCGTGGCATGAACACGTCGCCGGATCGCGAGGCCTCGAACAGCTGCGGCTCGAGGACGAACAGCACCGCGAGCTCGTCGTGGAGCTGGGCGAGGCTGCCGGGGTGTGCTCGCGCGCCGTCGGCTGGGCGAGCAGGCGGTCGAGGAAGGCGTCACCCAGCGAGGTGCTGCGCGACCCGGGCTGGCCGAGGTCATGCCACGCTCCGGGCGTGGCGGCCCGGCCGCGCGCGGCAACGAACTGGAGGCGCACCCCAGCATGCCGCACCGCCCGGACCGCCGCCGGATCACGGGCGAGGTTCCAGGCGTCGCGGTCGGCGGGGTCACCGGCGACCACGACCCGTTCGATCGCCGGAGCGAGCTCAGGGCGCTCCTGGAGCGCGGCAGCGAGCTGGGTCAGCGGCCCGAGCGCCACCACCGTCGTCGGGCCGGCAAGGGAACGATAGGCCTCGGGCGCGAACGGCAACCGCAGCCAAACCGAGGTCTCGGGCAACGCAGCGTCGAGCAGCTCCTCGGCGTGCGCCCTGCAGGACGGTGTTGGTGGCGAGCTCGAGATCTCCGAGGCGAACACTGAGATCTCCTGCCGGTTGAACATGTCGAGCATCCGCTCGACGCCGTGCACCGCTGCGATCCGGCCGGCCGCACCCTCGCAGGCGACGATCGACGCGATCTGCAGCTGCGGGCTCTGGAACGCCAGCGCCAGCGCAACCGCATCGTCGACGCCCATGTCAGTGTCGACAACCACTGGCCTCACCGGGCCCTGGAGGTCCGCCACCGCGGTCGCCGGCAGGAGGAGGATCCACGCGGTCGCCGCCAGTGCGGCGACCGCACGCGGGTTCGACGGGCGGCGGGTGGATCGGTCGGCTATCACGGTGGCCTCCGGTCGTCGAGGACCGCCCGCAGCATAGCCTACCGGGTAGGGGTGCGGGGCTAGGGGTTAGCGTCCCCGCCCGTTCCCGATCCGTTTCGATCACCGACCGCCGTGCGCCGGGTCACCCGCAACCTCGGCGTTAGCCCGGATATCTCACCGGGTTTCGTCGCGAGGGCGGCGAGGTGCCGTGCGCAGTGGGGATTTCGACCCGAGGGGCGCGGAGGCGTACTCGCCAGGGTAGGCGTCGAGAGCCGCCTGAGGTGGCGGAAACGCGTACTCGCTCCCGAGTCCGTTCGGTACATCGCTGGCCGCAGTAGAAAGTTGGTGAGATATCCGGGCTAGGGCTTCCCCCGGTGTGCCGGCATCGCCTACAATCGCGCCCGTGTTCAAGGCAGGGATGCGCGCGTTGGCCTGGGCCGTGCTGGTTCCAGGCCTCGCGCTCGCGGCGCCGCCGCAGGCCGGCAGGGATCCGGCCGGCTCCTGGGCGTCGGCGATCCTCCGGCAGACCGCGGCCCTGCGTCCAGCAGTCCTCGAGCTCGCACTGGCGGCATATGCCCAGGCCGAGGAGCAGGGCCAGGTCCAGCGGCCGCGCCTGACGGTCATTGACTACGAGCTGCCGTCGTACGAGAAGCGGATGTGGGTGATCGACATGACGAGCGGCCGGGTGCTCCACGAGGAGTGGGTGGCCCACGGCATGGGCAGCCCCACCGGCTCGGGCGGCGACATGGAGCGGGCCTTGGCCTTCTCCAACCAGTGCGGGACCAAGAAATCCAGCCTCGGCCTGTTCCGCACCGCGGAGACCTACCAGGGGCAGCACGGCTACTCGCTGCGGCTCGATGGGCTCGAGCAGGGCATCAACGATGCGGCGCGCGAGCGCACAATCGTGGTGCATCCGGCTGACTACGTGACGAGCGATCGCGCGCAGGAGCGGATGATCGGCCGCAGCTGGGGCTGCCCGGCGGTCCGGCCGGCGATCTCCCAACAGCTCATCGACGACATCAAGGACGGATCGCTCATCTGGACCTACTTCCCGGACGACGGCTGGCTCCAGCGCTCGCCATACCTCGCCCACGCTGCGGCCGCCGCGCCGCCGTTTGCCGCGAAGCTCGCCGCCTCAGCAATCCCGGTCACCCGGTAGGCTTTTCGCTGGGCGACGATTTTGAGTCGTCAGGATGCGCGCAGCGCATCCTCCTCGGCGCGCGCGGGGCGCAGGCCAGCCAGCGACCGCGACGCCGCACGCACACTCCAAAGCCTGCGACCCGCGTGCGCCGAGGGGCCTCTGCCCCACACGCTCCTCGCCCGTATATCTCACCGGGTTTCGTAGCGAGGGCGGCGAGGTGCCGTGCGCAGTGGGGATTTCGACCCGAGGGGCGCGGAGGCGTACTGACAGTACGTCGAGCACCCCGAGGCGAGAAAGCCCGCTGAGTGCGGCGCATCGCCGGCCGCAGTAGAAAGTCGGTGAGATATCCGGGCTAGCGCAGCTCGTCGGGCAGGCCCCGCGGGGGACGGTACTCGAAGGGGTGGTCGAGCCCCGCGATGACCGCGCGATCGCGGTCGTAGATGTCCGGGGAGAAGAGCACCGTACCCTGCCTCGTCACCTCGGCCGTCCAGTACAGGAGCATGACGGTCAGGTGCTCCGTCAGGAACACGGTGGTCGTCTGCTTCGACTCCACGGTGCGATCGATGGCGGCGCGGTCCCATCCCGCGGTGCCCGTGAGCACCAGCTCGGCGAGGCGCAGCGGGTCCTCGACCCGGATGCAGCCGTGGCTGAAGGCCCGCTGCGCCCGGTCGAAGAGCTGCTTGGACGGTGTGTCGTGGAGGTAGACGAAGTACTCGTTGGGGAACATGAACTTGACCCGGCCAAGCGAGTTCTTCGGCCCCGGCTCCTGCCGGATGGAGTACGGGAAGCGGCCGCTCCAGTCGACGGTGGACGGGTCGACGATCGATCCGTCGGAACGCACCACGCTCATGCCGTGTGCGGCGAGGTAGGACCGGTCCCTGCGCACCGCGGGGAGGACTTCCTTGTTGAGGATGCCCGGCGGCACCGTCCAGGTCGGGTTGAAGACCAGGTGGGTCATGGCCGCCTTGAAGACCGGCGTCGAGGTGTAGGGCTTGCCGACCTGGACCCGGGTGACCCAGATCTCCTCGCCGTCACGGAAAAGGTGCAGCTTGAAGCCGGCGATGTCGACGACGAGCAGGTCCTCCTCGACATCGCGGATGACCCACCTGGCTCGCTCGAGGCTCGCGCGAAGCTGCTCGATGCGGCGGCTGACGGGGACGTTGAGCTCGGCCGTGGTCCGCTTGCCGAGCACCCCGTCCGGATCGAGGCGGGTGCGTTCCTGGAAGCGCTGCACCGCCACCTCGACCTCAGCATCGTAGAGCGTCGAGTCCGCGGCTTGGACAGGGGCGAGGTCGCCCTCGATCTCGAGCCGCCGACGAAGCGCCGGCACTCGCGGGTCGGAGGCCCCGGGCTTGAGGGCCTCGCCGTCAGGGAGCGCGGGCCAGCCCCCCGCCGCCTCGATCGCGCGGTACCGTGCCAGCGCTTCCCGCAGGCGGCCGTAGAACGGGTACTGCGGGGGTGCCGCCTCGAGGAACTCCCGGATGCGGCCGGACCGCAAGGTCTGTTCGAACAGGCCGACCGGGTCGGCGCCGCTCCACTCCCGGCTCAGATTCCACACCGGGTCGAGCTGCTCCGGGTCGAGCTTGCCGAAGTGCAGGGTGAACGCGAGCCTCGCCAGGCTGTCGGTCAGCAGGAGCTCGAGCTCGGCGCGGGCGACCGGGTCCGACGACTGCCAGTCGCCTGCAGCCAGCCGCGACTCGATCGCGCGCAGGTGGTAGTCGGCGGGGTCGAGGCCGTGGCTCGCGGCGCCGCGCACGCCGTCGAGGAGCTGCTCGACCACGGCACGATCGGTCCACGCCGGCTGAAACTCGAAGCGCTCGCACAGCAGCGGGATCAGCCGCGCCGCAGCGAGCCGGGCATCGCCGAGGTCGAGCGTCCCGTCCGACTGGAAGCGCTCGACGCACTGCTCCAGGAACGGCGTCGATGGCTCGACGGCGGCGAGCTCGAGGGGGAGGGTCACAGCGATCAGGGCGAGCACCCGGAGCAGCGGGCGGTAACGACGCATCTGGACAGCCTCCGTGTCGGGCTGACGCAGCGTAACACCGAAGCGTGGCGGCCTGTTTGTCCTCGGCGGCGCGATGTTGGTGGAGGGCAATTTGCTCCGGGCGCGGAAGCGGAAGCGGGCGCGGAAGCGGGTGGAGGGCTTGATCCGGATCTAGCCCCGTCCGCGCAGTCTGTCGACGAAGCGGTGCAGGCGCCAGGCCTTGGTGCCCTCCATCTCGCGGATGAGGGCGTTGAGGCGGTCGATCTCCCGGTAGGTGCGAGCGAGGTGCTCCTCGGTCTCGCCGATGGTGCCGCGCAGCAGCGCCTCATCCCCGAAGAGCTGGCGGACGCGGGCGTCGAAGATGGCGGCCTGGCGCAGGCAGCGCTCGACCTCCTCACGCAGCCGGTCACGCTCGGCGGCGGCGGCGTCGCGCTCCATCCGTACGCTGTCACGCTCGCCATTGACGCGGTGGTAGGACTCCTCGGCGGCGGCCAGCGAGCGGCGCAGCGCGGCGGCCTCGGACGCGCGAGCCGCGCTCGCCTCACCCGTCGCGACCGCCTCGTCGCGCAGCCGCGCGACCACCCGGGCGAGCAGCTCCGGCGTGTGGAGCTCGCGGTAGCGGCCGATCACCCGACCCTTGGTGGCCAGGAAGTCCGGCCGGTCGACCGACGGACGCTCGCCGAAGATGTGAAGCCCGCCGCCCCGGAAGTGCCGGTACTCGCAGGTCACCTGGGCGAGGTGGTGGAAGGGCGCGATCCGCGACAGCCGGATCAGCAGGTCCCAGTCCTCGAAGAAGGGCAGCTCGGGGTCGAAGGGGCCGGCCTGCGCGAACAGCGAACGCTCGATGAGCAGCGTGTTGAAGGGGATGTAGTTGTCGAAGAGCAGCAGCTCGGGGTCGAAGTCGCGACTGTAGGGGAGCCGGCGCTCGACCTGGCGCCAGCCCTCGCCGGCGTCGATCTCGTAGATCCCGACCGCGGCGTCGGTGTAGACCACGCGGGCATCCTCGGCCGAGGCGAGGCCGGCGAGGGTCGTGAGGTGCTCGGGCTCGGCGAGGTCGTCGTCGTCGAGGAAGGCTACGTGGTCGCCGGTCGCCGCCTCGACCCCTGCGTTGGCGGCCCCGGCTCGGCCGCGGTTGACGGGCAGGTCGACGAGCGTGAGCTCGAAGGGGAAGCCGGCGGGGAGCTCCGGGGTCTCGCCGCCGTCGTTGACCACGACCACTTGCAGATTGCGGTAGCTGCCGGCCGCGAGGCTGCCGAGCGCCTGCCGCAGCAGCTCGGGCCGGTCCTTGGTGCGCACGACCACGCTGATCCGGGGGCCCTCCGCGCGCTCGTGGATGGCCGGGCAGCCGCCGAGCGCGCGGATCATGCCGGCGACGCTGTGGGTGACGAAGTCCGCGGCCCGCAGCTCGCGGAAGCCCTCGGCCGCGGTCACGCTGGTCGGGAGCGACAGCGTCCGGTAGCGCCGGATGCCGATCGCCGCCTTGAGGTAGTTGTGCAGGTCGAGCTGGCTCGAGTGCTTCTTGATCGCCTCCGTGAGGGCCTGGATCTCGGCACTGACGTCGACCAGCACGTCGGGATAGCCGGGGTGGTTGATCTCGTAGAGCAGGATCTTGAGCTCGGCCACTGCCGCGTCGAGCTCGCCGCCGCCGCGCAGCCCTGAGAAGGTGCGGTGGAGGGCAGCGAAGGCGGCCTGGTGGTCGCTCGTCACCTCGAGCGGCGACACCGCCAGCAGCAGCTCCGGCCGCACCTCGATCAGCGTGCGCTCGATGGCGCCGGCCGCGAGGCCCATGAACTGGTCGAGCCGGCCGTCGGGCAGGTCGAGGTGCTCGATGCTGGTGATGCCGAGCAGCTCGAGGGCGGCGCGCGCCTCGTAGCGCCGGCGCTCGGCGTACTGCTGCTGGTGCTCGGTCACCTCGTCGCCGCCGCTCGAGTCGGTCAGGAAGAGGACGTGGATCGCGGCTCCCCGGGCGGCGAGCTTGGCGAGCAGGCCGCCGCAGCCGAGGACGTCATCGTCGGCGTGGGGCGCGATCACCAGCACCTTCTGCGCGACGACGTCGGTCGTCTTTCCGGGCAATCGACTGATCGGCTTCATGCCGGAGATAGTAGCAGTACGACGCACATTGAATGAAGATGGCAGATCGAAGATCGCCGGCCGGGCACCGCGGTCCGTCCACTCGATTCCTCGGTCTTCAATCTGCGATCTTCCTTCGGGTGGTTGGGTGGGCGGCTTCTGTTACCATCGCGCCATGCCCGGAGGACTGGAGCGGTGAGCCGCGCCTTCGTCATCTGCCCGGAGCCGGTGCGACGCCTGACCGCCGGGGTGGGCAGCCGGTTGGTGGCGTTGGCCCGGGTGCTTGCCGACGCCGGGCACGCCGTCACCCTGGCAGTGCCCAACGATCCGAAGGAGGCCGAGCTCGGCGACGGCCGGATCCGCACACTACGCGGCGAACCGGACCGGCTGGGCGCTCTTGCCGAGGGCCACGACTGGGTCCTCCTTCACGGCCATCTCGGCAATCACTTCCTGGCCCAGCGCGACGACCTGCCGGTGGTCGTCGACCTCTACGATCCGTTCCTGATCGAGAACCTGCACTACCACCGCGAGCTCGGCTTGGAGCCCTACCGCACCGACCACGCCACGTGGCGGCTGCAGATGTCGCGCGGCGACCTCTTCCTGTGCTCGTCGGAGGAGCAGCGCCTCTACTACCTCGGCTGGCTCACCGCGCTCGGCCGGGTCAACCCGCTGTCCACCGAGGAGGACCCGTCCCTGCGCGGGCTGATCGTCGAGCTGCCGTTCGGCACGCCCGACGGCGACCCGCCGCCGCCGTCGCCGCGGCGGGAGGTGCTCGCGGGCGTCCCCGAGGACGCCCCGGTTCTTTACTTCGGCGGCATCTACGACTGGTACGACCCCTTGCTGGTGCTGGAGGCGCTGCCCCGCCTGCTCGCGGAGGACGCCCGCACGGTGGTGGTCTTCGTCGAGCACCCGCACCCCGAGCTGACGCCGCTGGCCGCCGCCGCCCGGGCCCGCGAGCGTGCCCGCGACCGCGGCTGGCTCGGCCGCGAGGTTCGCTTCGAAGCGTGGCGGGCGTACGACCGGCGCTTCGAGCTCGCCCAGGCCAGCGATCTCGCGGTGGTCACCCACCGGCCCGGCCTCGAGACCGACCTCAGCCTGCGCACCCGGCTGGTCGACCTGCTGTGGCTCGGGCTGCCGGTGGTGGTGACCGAGGGCGGCAGCATGGCGCAGGTGGTGCAGCGGACCGGCGCCGGCGAGACGGTCCCGGCCGGCGATGCCGGGGCGCTGGCGGCCGCGGTGCGACGGTTGCTTCTCGATGCCGACCGGCGCCACCTCGCCAGCGAGGCGGGGCGCCGGTGGGCCGCGGACAGGACGTGGGGGAGGGTGGCCGCGCCGCTCCTCGACTTTGCCGCGCGGCCGAGGCGCGACCCGCAGCGGGATCGCTTCGTCGAGCTCGCTCCCGAAGCCTCGCGGGCGCGCGAGCCGGTCACGGATCGGCTGCTCCGGCGGCTGCGCCGGATCCGGGGGGCACGGTGAAGGCCTCGGTGATCGTGGTGACCCACAGCGGCGGCGAGCGGCTCGCCGACAGCCTCGGCTCGCTGACGTGCTACGCAGGGCGCAGCGACGTCGAGGTGATCCTGGTCGCCAACGGCGCCCCGGCCGAGACTGGATCCGTCGCCGCCCGCGGTTACCCGTGGGCGCGCGTCATCCGCTCCGAGTCCAACGTCGGCTTTGCCGGCGGCGCCAACCTGGGCGCCGCGGCCGCCTCCGGCGACGTGCTGCTGCTGCTCAACGACGACGCGGCGGCCGGCGACGGCTTCGTCGAGGCGCACCTGCAGACACTCGGGCGGCACCCACAGGCCGCCGCGTCGGGCGGCCGGCTCCTCAGCTGGGACGGCCGCCGTCACGATTTCGTGCGCGGCCGGCTGACCTTCGATGCCCACGCCTTCCAGGTCGGGCAGGGCCGTCCGGTCGGCGGAGCTCGACCCGCCGGCCGAGGGCGAGGCCCTGCCCTTCGCCTGCGGCGGCAACCTGGCGGTCCGCCGCCGCGACTGGGAGGCGGTGGGCGGCTTCGACGCCGAGCTCTTCGCGTACTTCGAGGACGTCGAGCTGGGCTGGCGGCTGTGGGCGACCGGTCGCCACGTGGTGGCGGCCCCGGATGCGGTGGCCAGGCACCGCGGGGCGGCGACCTCGTCGGCGCTCGGCGCGTTCACGCGCGGGGTGCTCTTCGAGCGCAACGCGCTGCGCGTGTTCCACTGCTGCGCCGACGCCGAGTGTCGCGCTGCCTTCGGCCCGGCTGTCTACCTGACCTACCTCCACCGACTGGTGGCGTTCGCGGAGGCCGACCCCGAGCGGGCGCGCTGGGTCACGGATCCGTTCACGGCCGCGCCCTCTGGCTGGCGGCAGCGGTGGCGGCGGCGGCTCGAGGACGACGGGGCGCTCGCCACTGCCCGGCGCGCGCTCGCCCGGCTGCTGCTCGGCCGCTCCGCCGGGAGCCCCCGCCTCGACGACGGCCACCTGCTCATGCAGCTACGGGCCGCGCACGGCTTCTTTGCCGGCCTGCCGGCCTCCGAGCGGCGGCGTCGCGAGCTCGAGCGGCGGCGCACGGTCTCCGACCGCGAGCTCGTCGCCCGCTTCCCGAGGCTGGTCGTGCCGACCTACCTCGGCGACGAGCGCTGGTTGGCCTCGGAGGAGTTCCGCAGCCTGCTGCCGGCGGGCTGGCCGGTCGAGTTCGCAGAGCTCGACGAGATCGTCACCCGCTGACCCCCGTTTCCGCTTCCGCGCCCGCTTCCCCGCCCGCCACCGGTTTTATGCTCGTTCCCGCTCCCGGCACCGTCTCTGAGCAAACGGTCCTGGCGACGGCGCGCCACTCCAACCTCGGCATGCGGGCTCAATCTGGGGACTGGGCAGTGACATGCGGGCCCGGAGACGAACGCGGAAGCGGGCGCGGAAGCGGAAGCGGGCGCGGAGACGGGCACGGGCACGGGTACGGGCAAGGGTGAAGGGTCGTGCTCGCCACAGGTCCGGGATCCAGGCCTTTGCGTTCTTGGCGGCTTTGCGGTTCAATGCAGGACAGAGGGCGTGATGATGAGCGCTGCGGTCCTGGAGGTCTACGAGGGGAGCGGGTCGCCGGTCGACGACCTCGCCTTCGAGGCGTGGATGCTCGACCGGGCGGCCGCCGGCCACCCGTGCGCCTGCTTCACGTCGTGGCCGGGGCCGGTGGTTGTGCTCGGCTACGCCCAGGACCCCGCCGACGTCGACCTCGAGGCCTGCCGCGCCCTCGCCATCCCGGTCCTGCGCCGGCTCAGCGGCGGCACCGGCGTCATCCACCAGGGCGACCTGGGGCTCTCCCTGGCGCTGCCGTCGTCCCACGCCTGGGCCGAGGGCGTGGTGAGCCTCTACGGGCGCTTCCTGGACGCGCTCGGCCCGGCGCTGCGCGCCGCCGGCGCCGCCGTTGAGCGCACGCACGACGCCCCGCACGCGGCCAGGGTCCGCTCGCCGATCTGCTTCGAGGATCAGCTCGCGGACACCCTGCTCGTCGGCGGCCGCAAGGCGGTGGGCTGCGCGCAGACGCGGCGCCGCGGCGCGGTGCTCATCCACGCCGCGGTGCTCCTCGGGCTCGACGCCGAGCTCTATGGCCGTCTGTTCCGCGTCGCGCCGGAGAGGGTCCGTGCGGCGCTGTCCCCGGTGCTCGCCGGCGGCGACTGGCGGGAGCTGGGCCGGCTCGCGGCGGCGGCCCTTGCCGGCCGGCTCGGGCTCGCGCCACGCCCGTTGAGCGCGCCACAGGTCCCGGAGCAGTTGCGCGCGGTGTACCGCCTCCCGCGGTGGGCGCCGCTCACAGCTCCGGGTGCCGACGGCTGAGGCGCCCGCCCGGCCGGGAATCGAAATAAGGGCCCCGCGGCCGATGTTGGTTGGTGAGACGCGACAGCAGGAGGAGGCATGCCGCGAACCCGCGTGTATGAAGCGATCACGGAGCGCCTGGAGATCCTCGCGCCCGACGGGTCCGTTGACCAGGCCCTGATGCCCGGGCTCGACGACGAGCGGGTGCTTGCCATGTATCGCGACATGGTCCGGATGCGGGCGTTCGACGACAAGGCCCTCAAGCTCCAGCGCCAGGGGCGGATGGGGACCTGGCCGCCGATCCGCGGCCAGGAGGCGGTGCAGGCCGGGGTCGGCCACGCGATGACCGAGTCGGACTGGCTGCTCCCCGCGTTCCGCGAGCACGGCGTGATGCTCCTCAAGGGCGTCCCCGGCCACCTCATCTACGCCTACTGGGCGGGCGACGAGCGCGGCTCCTGCTTCCCGGAGGGCGTGCGCTGCTTCCCGGTCGCGGTCCCGGTCGGCAGCCAGTGGCAGCACGGAACCGGGGTCGGCCTGTCGCTCAAGCTGCGCGGCGAGGCGGCCGCGGCGGTGGCGTTCGGCGGCGACGGCTCCACCTCCGAAGGCGACTTCCACGAGGCCCTGAACTGCGCCGGGGTCTTCCAGGTGCCGGCGGTCTTCGTCATCCAGAACAACCAGTGGGCGATCTCGATCCCGCTGCACCGCCAGACCGCTTCGGCGACGCTGGCCCAGAAGGCGCACGCGTACGGCATCCCCGGCCTCCAGGTGGACGGCAACGACGTGTTCGCGGTGTGGGCCGCCGCCACCGAGGCCCTCGAGCGGGCCCGGAGCGGGGGTGGGCCGACGCTGATCGAGGCGGTGACCTACCGGATCGGCGACCACACCACCGCCGACGACGCCACCCGCTACCGCAGCGACGAGGAGGTCGCGTCGTGGCAGGCGCGCGATCCGATCGTGCGGCTGCGGCTGTACCTCGACGCGCGCGGCCTGTGGGACGACGCCCGCGAGGCGGAGCTCGTCGAGCAGGTTCACGCCTGGGTCGACGAGCAGGTGCGGGCGCTCGAGGCGATGCCGCCGCAGTCGCCCGAAGACCTGTTCACGCACATGTACGGAGAGATGCCCCCGCACCTGCGCGAGCAGATGGCGGCGCTGGTCGAGGAGGTGAGGGGATGAGCACCGACCCGGCAGCCCACGGCCAGGCCGACGGGCGCCGCCTGCGCGCCGTGCCCGAGGTTGCCACCGAGCGGCTCACCCTCGCCCAGGCGGTGCGCGACGCGATGCGCGACGAGATGGCGCGCGACCCGCGGGTGCTGGTGCTCGGCGAGGACGTCGGCATCGACGGCGGCGTGTTCCGCGCCACGGAAGGGCTGCTCGAGCAGTTCGGCCACGACCGCGTCATCGACACCCCGCTCGCCGAGAGCGCCATCATCGGCATGTCGATCGGCCTCGCCGCCACCGGCCTGCGGCCGATCGCCGAGATCCAGTTCATGGGCTTCGTCTACCCGGCCCTCAACCAGCTGTTCGCGCACGCCGCGCGGCTGCGCAACCGCACCCGCGGCCGGCTCCACCTGCCGATGGTCGTGCGCATGCCGTACGGGGGCGGCATCCACCCGCCCGAGCACCACTCCGAGAGCTACGAGAGCCTGTTCCTGAGCACGCCGGGCATCAAGGTGGTCGTCCCGTCCAACCCCTACGACGCGAAGGGCCTGCTGATCGCGGCCATCCGCGACGAGGACCCGGTGCTGTTCCTCGAGCCGAAGCGGATCTACCGCGCCTTCCGCGAGCAGGTGCCGACTGAAGGCTACACCGTGCCGATCGGCACCGCCGAGGTGGCACGGCAGGGCAGCGACGTGACCATCATCTCGTGGGGGGCGATGGTGCGGGTCTGCCTCGACGCCGCCGAGGTTCTGGCGCACCGCGGCACCTCGGCCGAGGTGGTCGACCTGCGCACCCTCAATCCACTCGATCGGGAGACCCTGATCGCGAGCGTGGTCAAGACCGGCCGGGCGGTGGTGGTGCACGAGGCGCCGCGGACCAACGGCTTCGGCGCGGAGATCGTCGCCCAGATCAACGAGCACGCGCTGCTGCAGCTCGAGGCCCCGGTCCAGCGGGTCGCCGGCTTCGACATCGTGTTCCCGCTGGCGCAGAACGAGAAGCTCTACCTGCCGACCCGCGAGCGGATCGTCAGTGCGGTCGACAAAGCGCTGTCGTTCTGACGGCTGCAGGGATGGTGCGGGACATGGCCTACGTCTTCAGCTTTCCGGATGTCGGCGAGGGGATTCACGAGGGGCGCATCGTCGAGTGGCTGGTCGCCGAGGGCGCGACCGTCGCTGAGGACGAGGCGCTGGTCAAGGTCGAGACCGACAAGGCGGTGGTCGAGCTGCCGTCCCCGCGCGCCGGCATGGTCATCAGGCTGCACGCCGCCGCCGACGCCGTCATCCACGTCGGCGATCCGCTGGTGACGATCGGCGAGGCCGGCGAGAAGGCTCCTGAAAAGGAGGCGGAGGCTCCGGCGCCCGAGCCTGCCGCCGGACCGCGCCCGGCGGTGGCGGCAGCGGAGCTGACTCCGGCCAGGCGGCCGGCAGCGACGCCGCGCACCCGAGCCCTCGCCCGCAGGCTCGGCGTCGACCTGTCGGCGATGCGCGGAACCGGCACGGGCGGGCGCATCACCGACGAGGACGTCGAGCGCGCGGCGCGTGGCGAGGCGGTGGCGCCTCCGGCGGCGCCTGCCGCCCCGGCCCCCGCCGGTCCGGCGGGCCGCCACGGTCGAGGGCGAGGTCGAGCGGCTGCCGATCAGCCACCTGAGGAAGGTGATCGCGAATGCGATGCGCGCCTCGAAGCAGACCGCCGCGCACGTCACCCACGTCGACGAGGCGGACGTCACCCAGCTTGTCGAGCACTACCGCCGGGTCAAGCCGGTCATCGAGGCGCAGGCGGGGGTCAAGTTCTCGCTGCTGCCGTTCTTCATCAAGGCGCTGATCACGGCGCTCAAGCGCCACCCGATCTTCAACGCCAGCGTCGACGAGGACGCCCAGGAGATCCTGCTCAAGCGGTACTACAACATCGGCATCGCCGTCGACACCCCCGAGGGCCTCATCGTGCCGGTGCTCAAGGACGCCGACCACAAGGACATGGTCACCCTCGCCGCCGAGGTCGCGGACCTCGCCGAGCGCGCCCGCTCGCGCCGGCTGACCCTCGACGAGCTCAAGGGCGGGACCTGCACCATCACCAACATCGGCCCGCTCGGCGGGGTCTTCGCCACGCCGATCATCAACCAGCCCGAGCTCGCGATCGTCGGCCTCCACAAGATCAGCGACCGGCCGGCGGTGGTCGACGGGGCGATCGCGATCCGCAAGATGATGTACCTGAGCGTGTCCTTCGACCACCGCTACATCGACGGTGCCGCCGGCGCCCGCTTCATGAGCGACCTGGTCGCGCTGGTCTCCGACCCGGGTCTCCTGATGGTGAGGTTGTGATGGTCGTCGGAACGGTGTCTCGCGGCTGCCAGGTGGTGGTGATCGGCGCCGGCCCGGGCGGCTACGTGGCGGCGATCCGGGCCGCGCAGCTCGGCAAGGACGTGATTCTCGTCGAGAAGGACGAGCGCCTCGGCGGAGTCTGCCTGAACGTCGGCTGCATCCCGTCCAAGGCGCTGATCCACGCCTCCGACCTCGCCGAGGAGGTGCGCGGAGCCGCCGGCCTTGGCATCACCGTTGAGGGCCTTGCGGTCGACCTGCCGACGATGGTGAAGTGGAAGGACGGGATCGTCCGCCGCCTCACCGGCGGGGTCAAGTTCCTGTGCGAGAAGAACGGCGTCGAGATCCTCCACGGCCGTGCCGAGCTCACGAGTGATCGCTCGCTGTCGGTGGCCACCGAGGGCGGACAGGTGGAGATCCAGTTCGAGTCCGCGATCATCGCCACCGGCTCGCGCCCGATGGAGCTCCCGGGCTTCCCGTACGACGGGCAGACCATCATCGGTTCGAGCGAGGCGCTGTCGCTGCAGGCCATTCCCGAGCGCATGGTGGTGATCGGCGCCGGCTACATCGGCCTCGAGCTCGGCAGCGTCTACGCCAAGCTCGGCTCCAAGGTGTCGATCATCGAGTTCCTGCCCGAGCTCGCCCCGGCGCTCGACCCGGAGGTGGCGAGGGCGCTCGCGAAGCGGCTCGAGCAGCTGGGGGTCGACCTCCACCTCAGCCACAGCGCGCAGCGCTTCGAGCCCGGGAGCCCGGGCGTCGTGGTGGCGCAGGGACCGGAGTCCGAGCTGCGGGTCGAGGCTGACGTGGTGATGGTCAGCACCGGCCGGGTTCCGAACTCGGCCGGCCTGGGCCTCGAGACGATCGGTGTCGCGACCGACGACAAGGGCTTCATCAAAGTCAACGACAAGATGCAGACCAGCGTCCCCGGGATCTACGCCATCGGCGACGTGGTCGGCGGCGCGCTGCTCGCGCACAAGGCCTACCAGGAGGCCAAGGTGGCCGCCGAGGTCATCGTCGGGTTCCGCCGCCGCCTTCGACAGCGCGGGCATCCCGGCCGTGATCTACACCGATCCCGAGGTCGCCTGGGTGGGTCTCGGCGAGAAGCAGGCCCGCGAGCGCGGGCACGCCGTGGTGACCGGGACCTTTCCCTTCAGCGCGTCGGGGCGGGCGATGTCGCTCGACTCCACCGAGGGCTTCGTGAAGGCGATCGGCGACGCCGACACCAAGCAGCTGCTCGGGATCATCGCCGTCGGCCGCGGGGTGTCGGAGTTCATCGGCGAGGCCACGCTCGCGCTCGAGATGGGCGCCTTCCTGGAGGATGTGGGGCTCACCATCCACCCCCACCCGACGATGTCCGAGGCCCTGCAGGAGGCGGTCGAGGCGGCCCTCGGCAAGGCCGTGCACATGCTGAACAAGTGAGCGATCGGATCAGCGGATAGCGGCATCGTGAATCGGTCCCCGCCCGCCCGCAGCGATGAACGCCTCTGCGGACTCCAGCTCGAAGCCCGAGGCCCGATCCCGTCCGATTGCTAGCGGGAGGCGTGCAGATGACGCACCGAAGCTACCAGGAGTTCACCGAGGAGCGCGAGGCGCTGAACGAGCTGGTGCTCGCGAAAGCAAACCTCGAGATCAAGCGCTTCTTCAGCCTCGACAGCCAGGCCTACCGCGATGGCGAGCTGCCGGCCAAGACCAAGGAGATGCTCGGCCTGGTGGCGTCGCTCGTGCTGCGCTGCGACGACTGCATCTCCTATCACGTCGGCCGCTGCCGCGAGCAGGGGGTCAACGACGGCGAGCTCCAGGAGGTGCTGGCGGTTGGCCTCGTGGTCGGCGGCTCAATCGTCATTCCACACCTGCGCCGCGCGGTGCGGACGTGGGAGGAGACGGCGGGGGAAGGGGCAAGGGGTTAGGTTTCAGGGCCCCCGCCCGCTCCGTTCCCGTCCCCGTTCCCGCGCGCGGTCGCGGTTCGCTCCTGAGGAACCACGCCGGGTGCCAGGTGCGGCGATTGCCGCTTGGGGGCGAATGGCGGTACCTGGCACCCGGAGCGTGGCGAGGTCACCGGCAGAGCGTTGTAAACGGTCGACGCTCGCTCCTTCGGGAGATTCCTCGTCGCTGCGCTCCTCGGGATGACGTTTCTCGAGCCCTCCGGGCTCAGTGACCCCCCTCGCCAGCGAGCGGCCGTAAGTTCGTCCGACCCCCTCTCTTGCCCGGCTGGCACCGTGCATGCGACCTTCTCGGGCACGGCCACCTATCGCTGCCGACGGTGAGTTCGGGCCGGGGCCGCCGAGGACAGCCCGGCCTCATCGCCACACAAGAACCTCGGAAGACCCTTCGACTCGCCCGCTGCGCGGGCTCGCTCAGGGTGACCTTCGGCCTCAGCCGAAGGTCACTGCGGCAGCACGGTGGTCGGGTCCGAGGTCAGGTTGTCGAGCACCGAGCCGTAGCAGTAGATCACGGCATCCGGGGTGGAGGTCCTGACGTCGACGTAGCCGTTGATTGGTGCGTAGTCCTGGAGGATGCCGTTGATTTGCCGGTTGGAGTACGGCGGCAGCACCATGTACTTGGTCTCGAGCTTGACTCCATTCGAGTCGTAGAGCTCGATCTGCACCGCGACCTCGGTGCCAACGCCGTTGATGCAGCCCACGTTGGAGCGGACGTCGTCGTTCTCACTCAGGAAGATGATCCGCTTCTTGACCCCGGTCGGGATCATCTTGTCGACCGGGATGCCCGGCAGCTCCTGGCCGAAGGTCCCCGCCACCTTGGCCGACGGCAGGTTGTAGGTCCGGCTCATCGCGAGTAGATCGGTGCCGCTCGCCTCGATCGCCAGGGCTCCCACCTGGTCCGGCTCGAGGCCAAAGACCTGATCGAGCACGTTGGCGTAGCGCACGTCGGCGCCCGGCGCGAGCGAGAACAGATCGCTGTGGACCGGGTCACTGTTGTCGGCCCCCCGCGGCAGCCACAGCAGCTGGTAGGCGAGGTCGGTCGAACCCACGTTGTTGAGGTCGACGTCGGTCAGGAAGAACGAGCCCTCCAGGCCAGCAGCGAGCGCCGCGGCCGGGATGAAGCTGACGTCGTCCGACGGTACCTGCGGCAGGATCGTGGTCGGGTCCGAGGTGAGGTTGTCGAGCATGGACCCGTAGCAGGAGTAGAGGGCATCGTCGCGGTCGGCCCACACGTCGACGTAACCGTTTATCGGCCTGTAATTGAGGAAGATCCGGTTGATCTGGTTGTTGGAGTAGGGCCCCAGGTCCATCGTCTTGGTCTCGAGGAACGTGCCCTCGTCGTCGAAGACCCCGATGTTGATCCGGACCGGCTCCCTCGAGCCGTTGACGCAGCCGACGTTGGCCCTGGAGGAGGGGCCGTCACTCAGGAAGATGATGCGCTGAGCGTCGGTGCCGGAGATCATCTCGGTCGCCCGGATGGCGGGCAGGCCCTGGCCGAAGGTGCCGGCAGCCTTGCCTTCGGGTGAGTTGTACGTGCGGCTCATCCCGATGACAGAGGGCCTGCTCGCCACGAGCTTGAGCGCGCCGACCGAATCGGGGACGAGGCCGAAGAGCTCGGTGAGCACGTTCTCCCAGCGCAAGCTCTGGCCCGGCGCGAGCGCGATCGGCACGGACTCGATGGGCTCCGAGTTGTCCTCGCCGCGAGGCAGCCACTGGAAGGTGACCTCCGCCTCGTCAGTCCCGGTGTTGTTGATCTCGACGTCGGTTGAGAAGAAGGCGCCCTCGGCGCCGGCCGCCACCGCCGCCGCCGGGATGAAGCACTCGCGACCGTCCGGCGGCGGGCCCTGTGCGCAGTCCCTGAAGACATACAACCCGGCTTCGCCGGCCGCGACGTACACGTACCCGTCCGACGCCGCGACAGCACTTTTTGTACGTCCCCCATCAAAGAAACCACCAAGCTCCCACCCGTGAGTGTCGTAGAAACCAACCTCAACGGGCTCCGACGCCACGCCCACGTCTATCACACGGAGACCTCCCTCTCTCTGCGAATCACTGTCGATCCAGGCAACGTATGCGTAGCCATGCAACACCGCAATACCCACGGCGCTGCCCGGCGTGTCAATGAAGCCCACCTCCATCGGCTCGGCTGGCGCACTCACGTCGATCACACGGAGGCTTGTATTTGTCGCCAGGTAGGCGTAGCCGTCCGCCACTGCGACATCCCAGGCCGTCGGCGTGTCGACGAAGCCCACCACCACGGGCGCCGACGGTGTGCTCACGTCGATCACCGTGAGGAAATTCTCCCGCGACATACGCGTACCCACCCGATACCACGACATCGGCTGCGAGGTGCCCTCCCGTGTAGATCAAGCCAACCTCAACCGGCACCGACGGCGCGCTCACGTCGATTACTCGAAGACCTTCCAAACCAGTGTGCCGATCGGACCATGCAACGTAAGCGTAGTCGCCCGACACAGCGACACCCCAGGTTTCCTCCGCGGGGTTGAACGACAGCTCACCAACCACCTCCGGCGCTGCCGGCTTGCTCACGTCGATCACGGAGAATTCGTGGTAGTACTCCGCGACGTAGGCGTAACCATCCGCCACTGCGACTTCAGCGATGTTGCCAATCTCGGGTAACGACCCCATCGCGACCAGTGCGTGCGGCGCAGCCACGTCGATGACACGAAGGCTGCCAGGAAAGTACCTGCCCCGAGTACCCACGTAGGCGCTGCTGTTCGACACCGTCGACATTCCTGGCCGAGCTCACCGTGTAGAGGAACCCAACTTCCACCAGGTGAGGACGGCTCGCCCACGTCGATGAGATGAAGACCACCAGCTCCCGAGTCATCCGATGCGACGTACGCGTAGCTGCCCGCGACCGCGACATCGTCGGCCCACCCTGGCGTGTCGATGAAGCCGACCTCGACCGGCGCCGAGGATGTGCTCACGTCGATCACCCGAAGACCCGCGTCGGAGTCCGCGACGTACGCGTAACAGCCTGACACCGCGACATCGAGGGCCCCGCCCGGTGTGTCGAGGAAGCCGACCTCCACCGGCGCCGAGGGCGTGCTCACGTCGATCACCCGAAGGCCAGCGTCCCCAGCCGCGACGTACGCGTAGCCGCCCGCCACCGCGACGCCGAAGGCATCAACCGGCGTGTCGACGAAGCCGACCTCCACCGGCGCCGACGGCGTGCTCACGTCGATCACCCGAAGACCTGCCTCGCTCGGCCACGACGTACGCATAGCCGCCCGACACCGCAACACCGCACGGCGATGCCTGGCGGCGTGTCGACGAAGCCGACCTCCACCGGCGCCGACGGCGTGCTCACGTCGATCACCCGAAGACTTCATCGGTGGCCACGACGTACGCGTAGCCGCCCGACACTGCGACATCTATGGCGTAGTCCGGCGTGTCGATGGACCCCACCTGGACCGGCGGGATGGCGTGCTCACGTCGATGACGCGAAGGCCTCCACTCGCGACGTACGCGTAGTGGGCCGACACCGCGAGGCCCAGGGCTCCTTGAGCCAACCCGATCTCGCCGACCTCCTGCGCCGCCGACGGATCCGAGACGTCCGCGATCAGAAGTCCGAACGAGTTCCCGAGGTACGCGAGGCCGCCCGAGACGGCGACCGAACTGGGGAGGTGGCCCCCGTGCAAGCGACCGACCAACTCCGGGCAACTCGCGGCGACCGTGGTCGGTGCGAGAGAACACACGCCGATGACGACGAGCGTCGCAACGAGGATTCACCTGCTGTTGGCGGTGCATGGTCGTTCCCTGCCGCTATACGGAGCTGGCGCACTCAATGTAAGGCCCCGCAACGACATTGTCATGACGCATTCCGAGTTCCTGTCAGGAGCTCGTCGTTCCGCAAGCTCCAGCCGCTGCGCTAAGCTGTGCGGCGGAGTGTCGCAGCCGCCATGAACCCAGCTCGTCCCGGCTCCGGATGGATCGAGGTCGTCACCGGGCCCATGTTCTCGGGCAAGTCCGAGGAGCTGATCCGCCTGCTGCGGCGGGCGGCGATCGCTCGCCAGCGGGTCGAGGTCTTCAAGCCGGCGCTCGACAACCGCTTCAGCCCGCGGGACGTGGTGTCGCACTCGCAGTGGCGGATCCCGTGCGAGGTGGTGGAGCGGGCCGAGGAGATTCTGAGCCGGGTCGATCCGCGGACCGAGGTGGTGGGCATCGACGAGGCCCAGTTCTTCGACGACGAGCTGCCGCGGGTGTGCAGCCACCTCGCGTCGCTCGGCAAGCGGGTGATCGTCGCCGGCCTCGACATGGACTTCCGCGGGATCCCGTTCGGCCCGATGCCGACCATCCTCGCGATCGCCGAGAAGGTCGACAAGATCAGCGCCATCTGCTCGCGCTGCGGGGCGCCCGCCGCCTACACCCAGCGCCTGACCGCGTCCGCGGAGCAGGTCGTCGTGGGCGCGGCCGACGTCTACGAGGCGCGGTGCCGGCGCTGCCATGAGCCCGAAGGTGGGGTGCGGGGAGCCGAGCCGTGGCTGTTTCCCCCAACGTCCAGCACCGCATGACCGTATAGAGGGTGTGATGCCGGGCGCCGGGCAGCGACCGACGGCTGGCTTGCGCAGCCGCTCGAGGTGGTCGAGCGCGCGCTGGACCGAGAGGGGCTGTGACACGATTGACACAATCGTCATGACATGTTGCAATCGGTGACCACGGGCGTCGCCCGCGGCCGCGAGCCGCAGAGTAGGCGACGCGAATGCGACCCCGGGCCCCGCCGAGCGCGGCGGCGCGCGGGCAAAGGAGGGATCGGAATGAAGCAGAAGACGGCTCTGGTGATCGCCGTGCTGGCGGCGGTGGTGATGGTCGGGGTGTATGCCTCGGCGCAGGATCACGCCTACGTCGGCGGTGAAAAGTGCAAGATGTGCCACAAGGTCCAGTACGCCTCCTGGGAGACCACAACCCACGCCAAGGCGACTGAGAAGGCCAAGGCCTCGACGGAGCGTGCTTACGATGCAACCTGCCTGAAGTGCCACGCCACCAACGGCGACGAGGCGATGGCGGGCGTGCAGTGCGAGTCGTGCCACGGGCCGGGGAACGACTATCGCAAGATGAGCGTCATGAAGGACCAGGCGGCGGCGGTCGCCAACGGCCTCGTGATCCCGACGCAGGCGACCTGCGACGGCTGCCACACCGGCGTCGACCACGCCAAGAAGGTGTCGTTGGCCGACAACAAGACCAACAAGGCGGCGATCCACGAGTTCAAGCCGGCGGGCGCGCCCGAGTAACCTACTCCTTCTTCTGTTCGTTGTGTCCGTTTTGGGCGCGGTTTCGGCCGCGCCCTTTGCCATTCACCGCCGGCCGTCCCCAGGGGGGGACCGCCGGCGGTGAATGGCATTGGTAGAATCGCCCGATGCTAGAGGTCTCCACCCACGGCGAGATCACACGCCTCTGGATGGCCCGCAGCTTCGGCGGGCGGTCGCTGCACTCGGTGTCGGCCTACCTGCTCGGCGACACCCTCGTGGACTCCGGGAGCCCGGCGACCGCGGACGAGCTCGCCGACTGGTGCAGCCACCGCGGCGTGCGGCGGGTGGTCCACACGCACCACCACGAGGACCACACCGGCGGTGACGCCGTCCTGGTCGAGCGGCTGGGTCTCGAGATCTGGGCGCCGGCGAGCACGGTCCCGATCCTTGGCGCCTTCTACCGGCTGCCGTGGTACCGGCGGCTGGTGTGGGGGCAGCCGCGGAGCGCGACCGCCAGGCCGTACGGCGAGGTCGTGACGATCGGCGGCTCCAGCTTCCGCGCCATCCCCACCCCGGGCCACGCCGCCGACCACCATTGCCTGTTCGATGAGGAGCGGGGGTGGCTGTTCAGCGGCGACCTCTTCATCAGCACCCGAGTCACCCACGTCCGCAGGTCGGAGGACGCCGCGACCATCCTGTCGTCGCTGCGGCGCCTGCAGGCACTCGACCCCGAGCTCGTGATCTGCTCGCACGCGGGCATCGTGGCCGATGCGCGGAGCGCCATCGAACGCCGGATCGCGTTCTGGGAGGAGCTGGGCGGGCAGGCGGCGTCGCTCGCCGCGAACGGCTGCGCGCCGCGGACCATCCGGCGCCGTCTCCTCGGCTCGGAGGGGGCGATGATGCTGCTGTCCTGCGGCGACTTCTCGAAGACCAACCTGATCCGCTCGCTGCTCGGCAGGCTGAGGGAGGCGCCGGTGCACTCGTTTGAGGTCCTCGACTCGACGCCGGAGAGCTTCGTCCGCACCGTCACTCAGGCGCTCGCGGAGCGCGGGCTCGAGGCGCACGTGAGCGTTCGCTTCGTCGACGGCGAGATCGTGGCGCGGATCAGCTGGCTCGGCACCTCGGAGCTGCGGTACCGGACCCGCAGCGTCGGCTCGGGCTTCCTGGCGCAGCTCGAACGCCAGCGGGTGGCGGCGCTGCACTCGGCGTTCCAGGGCCGCTTCGAGGAGCGCTTCGAGGACGTCCTCGCCGAGGTCGGCGCGCGGCTGGTCTAGCTGCCGGCGGTGGCTCTCACTCCCGGGGACCTGCCGCGACCGCCTGACGAGCTCGAGCAGCTGCTGCACGCGGACGCTCGAGTCGCCGGCCGCCGGATAGCG
>CAVWIJ010000031.1:0-7141 GCA_963754985.1 uncultured Holophagae bacterium
CCGACTTCGCGCAGCGGCGACATCCGGACCCGCTGGAGGACCTCCTCGCGACGCCGGCCGGACTGGCCTGGAACGTGATCGCCGCGGCCGAGCCAGTACGCCGCCTGGGCGACGTTCACACAGCCGGTCCGCCGGTAGAGCCCCGACAGGTGCTGTCGCGCGGTCGTCTCCGTGATGCCCAGCTCGTGGGCCGCCGCCGCGATCGAGCTGGGACCCATCAGCAGACGTCGGCCGGGACGAGCGGGCACCCCTGGGTGGTCCGCGGAAGGAGGCTGCCCGGATGAGCACGGTGGGCATCGACATCGGAGGACGGAGCCACGCGGTGGCCCGCTGCCGGAGCGGGGAGACCCGGGCCGACCGGGAGATCCTGCGGGTGAGCCAGGACCGGGCGGGGTTCCGCGCGCTCGACGCCTGGCTCGGACGGCCAGGCCGACCCGGTGACGCTCGTGACCATGGAGTCCTCGGGCCACTACTGGATGCCGCTCGCCTCGCACCTGCGCGCGGCAGGGGGTCCCGGTGGCCCTCGTCAACCCGCTCGCGGCGAGATACTTCGCCAAGAGCCGCCTGGGTCGCACCAAGTCGGACCCGGCGGATGCCCGGAGCCTCGCCGAGATGGCCATGCGTGACGCCCCCGCCGTGCGCGATCCCTTCGCCGGGGTCGAGCTGCGCCAGGCGGCGCGCTTCGCGATGACCCTCGTGACCGAGCAGGCCCGCGTCTGCCAGCGCCTCCACCGGCTCGTGGAGCTGGGCTTCCCGGAGCTCGGCGAGGTCTTCGACGACCCCACCTGCCTGACCGCCCGGGAGGTGCTGCGCCTCGCGCCCACGGCGGAGGCCGCCCGGCGCCGGCGGACGGGCACCCTCGCCGATGCCAACAAGGGCCCGGGCCAGCGACGACTCGGGGATGGCGAAGGCCGAGCGCCTGCACGATCTCGCCGCCGACTCCATCGCGGTCCCCGAGCTGGCGGCCGAGGTCGCCTTCGAGGTGGACCTGCTGCTCGACCGGTTCGACCTGCTGGAGCGGCAGATCGAGCGCCGCCGAGGCGCACGTGGCGACGCTGCTCGACGGCGAGCTGGCCCGCCGGCTGCAGACCATCCCGGGCGTCGGTCCGGCGACCTGTGCCGTGCTCATCGCCGAGATCGGCGACATCGGCAGGTTCGAGACCTTCGACCAGCTGCTCGCCTATGCCGGCGTCCATCCCGCCGAGCGCAGCTCCGGGCGCAAGGGCGCGGACCCCGAGACCGCCTGGCGGATGTCCAAGGCCGGCAACGCGCACCTGCGGGCCGCGGCCTACCGCATCGCCGTCGTGGGCGTCACCCACAACCCGGTCATCGCGGCCCACTACCAGCGCAAGCGCGACGCCGGCAAGAGCAAGATGAACGCCCTCGGCCACTGCATGCGCAAGGCGCTCAGCATCGTCTGGGGCGTCTGGCGCAACGGGACCGACTTCGACCCGGCGTGGGGATCAGGGACTTGACAAGACCCTATGGGATCTGCCGAGCGGTCGTCTCGCTGATGCCGAGCTCGTGGGCCGCGGCCGAGATCGAGCCGGCCGCGATGTAGGCGCGCAGCACCTCGAGCTGGCGGCGCGTCGGGCGCCGGCGAGCCGAGCTTGACACGACCGGGACAGGGGCCTCATGGTGACACGCCTGCGTGGGGCGCTGCCCCGAGTCCCCGAGGAGGCGGACCCATGCCGGACCTCGAGCTGGCGCCGTGTCGGGCGCTCTTCGGGGAGGGGAGGCGTTCAAGTACCCTCCGCCGTGAGCACGACGCGGTGGAACCCCACCGAGAGACCGCCAGGCCCGTTTCTTGGGTCGACGTCAGCGTGGGCATGGCACCCGTTGAACGGACCGAACGAGCTTGGGCCCTGGGCCCGCCGGCCGGATGACGCGATGGGCCCTGCACCATTGCTGCATAGTGGCGGTCTCGTAGTCGGCGGGGCCCCCTTCACGACCTCCGCCTCTTGCACCAACTGCTACCCCTATGGCGTCATACCCAGCAGAGCGGGAGGCGATGAGGCGCGGCCCACACCCTGGCCGCCGGGATCGCGCCGAGCCACTGGCGGACCCGACCCGCGCATGAGAAAGAGGGGACAGCGATGCGTGGGCTGTGGGCCGCGGGAGCGGCTGATGTCCGGTGAGTCTGGTGGTGGCGCCGGGCCGATCGTGTCGCAGGATGCCACGAGCACCGTCGCCTTCGACGGCGTCGCGTTCAGCTTCGAGGACGTGCTCGGAAGCAGCGCGAGCATCACCCGGGTCCCCGGCCAGCCGAGCGATGTCGAGCAGCCACCTCGAGGCGGACGTCGCACACCTGGCGTTCACGCTCTACGGCCCTCGCGCCGAGGGGGCGAAGACCCCGAAGGTCGGCGTCGCGCCGGGAGTGGTCCGCTTCTACCGCACGGCAGACCTCACGGCTACCCAGTCGTCACAGCAGCTCGACGAGCTGACGTCACTGCTCGCCGAACGCCCTGACCTCGCCGCGTACATGGAAGTGGCCGTGGACGGCGCGGTGATCCGCTGCCGTTCATGCCGGACATCCCCGCAGCCCAGGTCATCCGCGTCCGGGCGCAGTATGTCGACACGCCCAGGTGGCCGGCATCGCCTACGTCACGGCGTTCCGCCAGGACATCTCCCCGTTCGCGTCGGGCGACTTCTGGTACACGTTCCAGGGGCTGAGCGCGGACGGCTCGTGGTACGTCGCCGCCGACTTCGTCGTCGACGCGAGCATGTTCCCGGAGGAGGTCACGGCGAAGGACGCCGAGCGCATCGCCAGATCCGAGCGCTACACTGCCTACCTGGAAGAGAGCGTCCAGGCGCTGAACGAGGCCGCGCCGGACGACTTCGCCCCGCCGTTGACGTCGATCGACGCGCTCGTGCGGTCGATCACGTTCGAGGGCGTGCCGGCGACCGAGTAGCGCACCGCCCGAAGAGTGGCGGGGTCTCCTCTTGGGTGCCGTCAAGCTCGCGGGGTGACCTCACGGCGAGACGGTACGCGGGCATCTGCGCCACGCCGCCTTGCACTCGTGTCCGGCATCATCCAGCGTGCTTGTGGCTGTGCGCCCACCTTCACGACCTCCGACTCTTGAACCCCGTGGCAGGCAGTGGCGTCATAGCGGATGAGCGGGAGGCGCTGACGCGGCCCGCCAGACATGGCCGCACTGCGCTGCACCGCCCACAGGGGGGAAGAGCCATGTCGGGTTCCCGCATCCGTCCCTACCTCGGTCCGCTCGTCGCGCTGCTCGTCGTCCTCGCCCTGGGGGTCGGCACCGTGTACGCCGCCATCCCCAACGGCAACGGCACGTACTACGCCTGCCTCACCAAGTCGAGCGGCGTGGTGCGGCTCATCAACTACCCCAAGGTGAAGTGCGCCAAGGGCGAGCGGTTCATCAAGTGGAGCCAGCAGGGACCGGCGGGACCGCAGGGGCCAGGGCTGCAGGGACCCAAGGGAGACCAGGGACCCGCCGGGCCCCGCCGACTGGAACGCCATCCCCAACAAGCCCGCGGGCTTCGCCGACGGCGTGGACAACGGGGCCTTCGTGAGTAGCATCGTCAAGGAGTACACGCTCGTCCCCGCCTACCTCAGCGTCACCTTCGCGGATGTTGGGCCGTTCAGCCGAAGTGCGGACGTGGACTTCCATGTCATCCCGACATCCACCGGGTTCGTGGACTTCCAGATCATCGAGATCGTGGGCCAGCCCGTCGGCGTCTACTACGCCCTTCGGGTCGGGAACCTGTACGCGACGACCGTCTCGTTCAAGATCCGCGCCACGGTCCACTCGCAGGGTGTCGTGCCGGCGGCGCTCAAGCGGCAACTGAAGAACGTGGAGGTCGGGTCGGTCAAGTTCGACGCAGCTAGTGATTCATCAGCGGGCCGTGCACGAAGGGCGAGCCTCTCCTCATGTCCACCAGGGCGTTCCGACCTCCGACTCTTGAACCCCGCGCAACTGGGTCTCGTGGGCCCAGGACGCGGTGGCGAGGGTCGGCGGTTCGGCGAACGCGAGCGCAGCCGGGCGCAGCAGCCTCTACGAAGCCAGCCGCTGGCTCCGGGCCTCGACGTTGACGACGGCGGGCCCGATCCGAGCCGCACGAGGGCCGCTCGGCCGGCGCTTCGGCGTCGTCCCCTCCGATGGATGACACCGCGGGGCACGTGCGCGAAGTCGCCCGCCTCGACCCGCAGTCGCTCGCGGCCACCCGGGCCGAACTCCAGTTCGATCGCTCCCCGGAGCACGTAGAAGTACGTGTCCGTCTCGCCGTGGTGGTGCCAGCCGCTCCTGACCCCCGCCTCGCTGCGGACGTAGCCGACCCACCGGTCGTCGCCGCGAACGCCACCTCCCGGACCATGCCCGGCGTCGCCGTGCCTGCCCCGACCACCCGCTCGGTCTGGTGCGCTGTTCGTGGCTGCTGATCCGTCCATCCTCGCCTCCGACTGCGCTCTCGGACGGGGGTCAGTATCCGCCCCTCGGGCCGACGCGTCCTCAGCGGGTGCCCGTCCCGCGGGTGACCCGCGCCTACTTGTGCCGGGACTCCGGTCGCCCGCCCCGTCGCCTCGTTCTGGTGACAGACCTCACACATTGCCAGAAACAACGAGGTATCCACCTGCCGCTTGGATGAACCGTCCTGACTTCGATGGAGACTCCAGCAGTTGGAGGAACATGGAGTCATGGCAGACACGAACACCGGCGCCACCGGGCGAGCCAGCCCGCGCCAGTACCCACCCGAGCTGAAGCAGCGCGCCATCCGCATGGTCCTCGAGTCGTTCGACCGGGGCGACGAGCGCCAGGGCACCGTGACCCGCATCGCCCGACAGCTCGACGTCGGCCCCGAGTCGCTGCGCCGCTGGGTCGTCCAGGCCGAGATCGACCGGGGTCAGCGAGCCGGCACCACCAGCCAGGACGCCCAGCGCATCGCCGAGCTGGAGCGGGAGAACCGCGAGCTCCGACGAGCCAACGAGATCCTCAAGTCGGCCTCGGCTTTCTTCGCGGCGGAGCTCGTACGGACGCTGCCCCGTCTCCCGCTCGACGGGAGCGCACCCACCCGGCTCTCGCAGGACGATCCGCGATCGGCCCGGCTCGCCACGTATTCCACCGACGGCACCCAGGTCGTGTTCCGCGACGCTGATGGGTCACTCAGCATCGCGGCGGTCGGTGGCCCAGAGCGACGAAGGTTGCTGCCTGGTGTCGCGGCCTACTCTCACCTCGTCTGGTCGCCTGACGGAGATCGCATCGCATACCAGGCCTCCAACGGGCCAGGATCGCCGGCGCTCACCAGGGTGCTGATCGTGGACCTCGCGAGCGGAGAGGCGACTGTGCTCCTCGAGTCGGAACCGCCGGCCTCGGCGGTTCCGACTCCGGTTCTCGCCAGACGGTGACCGAGTCTTGCTGTCGGTGACGGGTGCCGACGGGGAGGCCGCGCTTCAGAGCATCAGGACCGACGGATCGGATCGGCTCGTGCTCGTGGCCGGCACCGCCTGGGGCGACTGGCAGCCGGCGTCGACCGGTCCGTGACGTGCCGGCACGCCCCAACGAAGCGTTCGTGGAGTGACGATGGAGGAGTCGATGATGGGCTATCAGCGGACGCGGTCGAACTTCCGCCGCGGATGGATCACCGTGTTCGTCTCACTCGGGCTCACGGTCATGAGCGTCGTTCCTGCCTCGGCGTCCTCGGTCACCGGCAGCGCACCTGCCGAAGCGGAACGCGCGCCGGCATCAGACGCCTCGACCAGGCTCGGGCATTTCCCGGAGGTACCGACTGACCCTGTGCCCGACGCGATCGCGGCAGCCTTGCAGGGGGTCCTCGATGCCGCGGTCGACCGAGGTCTGCCGGGCGTCGCGGCGACGGTGCTGGCACCCGGCGTCGGAACCTGGTCGGGAGCCGCCGGGACCGCCGATGGCGTGCACCCGCTCGAACCGTCATCGCAGTTTGCCATCGCCAGCATCACCAAGACGGTCGTGGCAGCGCAGGTCATGCGTCTGGCTGAAGAAGGTCGACTCGCGCTCGAGCGACCCGGTGGCGGATCACCTGCCGTCGGGTTTCCGCTTTGACACCAATGGGGCCACCGTGGCGGACCTGCTGGCGATGGAGAGCGGGATTCCTGACCCAGCCCTCTCCGCGACGGCTCCGGACGTCCTTGCCGACCCGACTGCGTGCCTGGACTGCTGAGGAGGTCCTCGCGAGCGTACCAGCGCATCGATCACCGCCGGGCGACCACTTCGTCTACGAGGACGCCAACTACATGCTGCTCGGGCTGGTCATCGAGGAGACGACCGGGATGAGCGTGGCCTCGGCGCTGCGGTCGGGCGTCCTGGCGGACCCGCGACTCGCCAGGCTGGTGTACCAGCCCGAGGAGCGTCCGGACGGGCCGCTCGCGCTGCCCTTCATCGGCGGACGGGTGAACCCGGGCTTCGCCGCTGGTGGCGGGTACCTTCCTAACCGATCACAGGCCAGCAACGGGAGCGGATCCGGTGGGATGGCCAGCGATTCGCGAGCGCTCGCGCTGTTCGGGTACCTGCTCTTCGGCGGTCAGCTGCTCACGGAGGACTCGTTGCTGGCCATGACCGACTTCGGGAGTGGCGCGGACGAGGACCGCTACGGGCTGGGGGTGTTGGACCAGACACCACTTGCCCCAGGCTTTGGCACGCACGGCGGTCGGCAACGGTGGGTGGGACGACGGCGGCTACTCCTCCGTCCTGTCCGCACTGCCGAGCGAGGGGATGGTGATCTCGGTGCTGACCAACACAGCCGGGAGTCCCGTCGAACTGGTGTTCCCTGTCGCAGAAGCGCTCGCAGCAGCCCTACGAGTGGGCGCCCCGTGATGAGCTGACGTCCTATCCTCCCAGCACCGCGTCCATCCCGCGCGCCATCTCCTGCTGGCGCTGCTCGAGGACGTGACCGTAGGTGTTCGAGGTCAGCACGATGGTGCTGTGACCGAGGAGGTTCTTGACGTCCTCGAGGCCGAAGCCCTGGGACAAGAGGAACGTCGCCGCGGAGTGACGCAGGTCATGGAAGCGGGTGTGTGGGAGCTCGGCGCGAGCGAGGGCCCTGGTCGAAGGCCCGCGTGATCGTCGCCGCGTGATGCGGTTTGCCGAGCATCGTCGCGAAGACGTGACCGCTGTCGCTCCAGCGTGACCCGGCCACGAGGCGGTCC
>CAVWIJ010000032.1:0-7126 GCA_963754985.1 uncultured Holophagae bacterium
GGCCCCTCGCTTTTTCGATTTCCACCGGGAAATCGAATCCGCACCTTTTCCGAAACTCATCCGCACGACTTTCGGGCTTCGGGGACCCAGCTTGAGGAGAGAAACCCGAACGAAAGGAGTGCGTCATGAGAGTCCGAGCAACTGTGATGCTGTTGGTGGCGTTTCTGGCGGCGCCGGCCCTCGCGGTGGCCCAGAGCGAGTGGGTGGACGGCACGGTGAACCCGGTGGTTCCCCCGCCGAACCCCGGGGACTGGGACGGTCAGCGCTACCCCGCCGGGGTCGTCGAGGTTGACGGCATCTACCACATGTACTACCTCGGCCGGGTCGCGAGCTCGTCGGCGGAGAACTTCCAGGGTGGCCACGCCACCTCGCCCGACGGCGGACCTGGGACGTTGAGCCGGACCCGGTGCTGACCCCGGCGCGCCCGGCGCGTGGGACGATTTCGGTGCGGCCAGCGGAGCCGTGATTCACGATGCGTCCGGGTTCCGGTGGTGGTACGGGGGCGCTGACGGTCAGGTGGTCCGCGTGGGCTACGCGACCTCGTCCAACGGCTCGGTGTGGACCAAGTACGTTGGCAACAATCCGATCATCGACGTCGGCCCGCCCGGGTCCTTCGACGACACCTTCGTGATTCCGTGCACCGTCATCGTCCGCGATGACGGTGTCTACGAGATGTGGTACATCGCTGCGCGGACCGTGAGTCCTGGCGACTACGACTGGCGGATCGGCTACGCCTGGTCCGACGACGGCCTGACCTGGACCAAACACCCGGAGCCGGTCCTCGGGCCTCGACCGGGGAACGATCGCTTCTACGTCATCAACCACAACGTCGTGTCTGATGGAATCGGCTACCACCTGTGGTACACCACGGACGAGGACACCCCCGGCATTCTCAACATCGCCTACGCCGTGTCGTCGGACGGCATCGAGTGGACCAGGTACCCGTGGAACCCGGTCGTCGGCGGACGGAGCGGTCAGCCCGCCGTCCTTCGAGACCAGGACAGTGGTGAGTACACGATGTGGTACGCCGACCAACCCGGCCTCAGCTTCCGCCGGGCCACCTCGGAGTGCTGCCCGGGCGTGTTCTACGACGGCTTCGAGTTCGGCGACACCGCAGGCTGGACGGTGACGGTGCCGTAGGCTGGGATTCGGGGGACCCTTCGACTCGCATCCCGGCACTCGGACGAGTACCGGGACGCTCGCTCAGGGTGACAAAGGGGGTGGTCGCACTCGCGGCTCGTTCGCGTGTCATCCCGAGCGAGGCCGTGGGATGGGTCGTTCGCGCTCGTGTCATCCCGAGCGAGGCCCACAGGGCCGAGTCGAGGGATCTCCCGAGGTCTCCGGAGGGGAGCGGTGAGGGGAACGGCGGTCGTTCGCTGAGGGAAGCCCTCGACTCGCTCGCGTTGCTCGCTCGCTCGGGATGACGCGGAAGTGGAGCGCCCGCACCGGGACGCTCGCTCAGGGTGACAAGGGGGTGGTCGGGCTCGTCTCACCCTCTCACCTTCTCACCCCCTCAACCGGGAGGGCGGGGGAGGCCGTGACCAAGATCGTTCGATTCCCGGGTCGTCGTGGCGAGCGGGGCGGGCCCGCCGGCGCGGCGCGCCCCCTGGCTTCCGGGGTATAATTGCGACAGCATGGCCACCACAATCGAGAGGGTCTCGGCGCCTGGGGCCCGGTTCTGGCTCGGCGACTGGCTGGTCGAGCCGAGCCTGAACCGGATTTCGCGCGGCGGCGCCGCGGTCCAGGTCGAGCGCAAGGTCATGGATCTGCTCGTCTACCTGGCCGGGCGAGCCGGCGAGGTGGTGGACAAGCGCGAGATCCAGGATGCGGTCTGGCAGACCGAGTTCGTCTCCTACAACACGGTCGCGGGCAGGATCTCCGAGCTGCGTGAGGCGCTGCATGATGACGCCCGCGAGCCGCGCTATCTCGAGACCATCCACGGGCGCGGCTACCGGCTGATCGCGGAGGTCCGCCACAGCGCCGGTCCGGACGCCGACGCCGGGGTGCTCGCGGCGGGGCCGCAGGAGGGAAGCGACGAGCGGCCGCCGTACCCGGGGCTTGCCTCGTTCACCGAGGCCGACGCCGGGGACTTCTTCGGCCGCGAGTCCGAGATCGCGGCGCTGTGGCGCAAGATCACGAGCCGGCGGCTGCTGGCGGTGATCGGCGCTTCGGGCGCGGGCAAGAGCTCGCTCGTGCGGGCCGGGGTCGTGGCCAGGGCGCCTCCCGGCTGGCGGGCGGTGGTGTGCAAGCCGGGCGAGGACCCGCTCCTGGCCGTGGCGAGGGCGCTGGCGCCGGACCTCATGGGCGACGCCGAGGAGATGCGGCGGCTGCTGGCGTTCCACGACCCCGACATGGCGCTGGCGGTGGCGGCGCGGTGGCGGGGCCGGTGGGACGAGGCGCTGCTGGTCGTGGACCAGTTCGAGGAGCTCTTCACCCTCAACCCGGAGCCGGTGCGCGCGCGCTTCGCGGAGCTGCTGCGGCGGCTGGTGGACGCGGCCGGGATCCACGTGGTGCTGGTGCTGCGGGACGACTTCCTGCTCGCCTGCCATCGCCACCCGCAGCTCGAGCCGATCTTCAGCGATCTCACCCCGGTTGGCCCGCCGGCCGGCAGGGAGCTGCGGCGGGCGCTCACCGAGCCGGCGGCGCGGCGGCTGTACGGCTTCGAGAGCGAGGGCTTGGTCGACGAGATGGTGGGGGAGGTGGAGGCGGAGCGGGGGGCGCTGCCGCTGCTCGCGTTTGCGGTGTCGCGGCTGTGGGAGCTGCGGGACCGGGAGCGGCGCCTCCTGACGCGGGAGGCCTACGAGAAGATCGGGGGTGTCGGCGGGGCGCTCGCCCAGCACGCGGAGGCGACGCTCGAGGCGATCGGGCCCGATCGCCTGCCGGTGGTGCGGGAGCTGTTCCGCAACCTGGTGACGGCGCAGGGGACGCGCGCCGTGCGCGAGTGTGGACGAGCTGCTGTCCGTTTTCGACAGTCCCCTGTCATCCCGAGCGAGCGCAGGCCCGAAGGGCCGAAGCGAGTCGAGGGATCCCCACCGGCTACAGACGGCGTTGCCAACCGCAGAGTCTCTCCAAGCGTCGGGGGGTCCTTCGACTCCGCGGCCCTCGGAGGGCCGCTCCGCTCAGGATGACAGGAAGAGGGCGGCCGCCGAGGTGCTGCGTACCTTGATCGACGCCCGGCTCCTCACCTCCTTCGAGCTCCGAGAAGGGGACGGGGAGCCGACGAGCAGGGTCGAGATCGTGCACGAGTCGTTGCTCGCGAAGTGGCCGCGGCTCGTGCGCTGGCAGACCCAGGACGCCGACGCCGCGCAGCTCCGCGATCAGCTCCGCCAGGCGGCGCGATCGTGGGAGCAGAGGGGGAGGCCGGACGACCTCCTGTGGACCGGGACCTCGTACCAGGAGTACCAGGTCTGGCGGTCGCGCTACCCGGGTGGCCTGTCCGAGCTCGAGGAGGCGTTCGGCCAGGCGATGACCGAGCTGGCCGGGCGCCGGCGTCGCCGGCGGAAGCTGGCGGTGGGGACTGCCATGGCGGTGCTCGTCGCGGTGGCGGCCGCCCTGTCCCTGCTGTGGCTGCGCAGCGCCCGCGAGACCCGCCGCGCCGAGGCGCGCAAGCTGATTGCCCTCGGCCGGCTGGAGCTGGAGCGCAACCCAGCGGCTGCGCTCGCCTTCGCCCGAACGAGCCTCGAGGTCGTGGACTCCGTCGAGGCTCGCATGCTCGCAGTCGAGGCGTTGTGGGCTGGGCCGCCCATGATGTTTGGTCGCACGGGACGGCGTGGATTGCCTCCGACCAGTCTTCAGTCCGGACGGCCGCCGGCTCGCCTGCTCCGGTTTCACCACCGAGCTGAGGGTTTTCCCAGACGACGGGGGTGAGTCCATCCGGATCGCAGACCTGCCGGTAACCCTCGACACTCGAGGGGCGGCGTTCACGCCGGCTGGTGATCGCCTGCTGACCTGGCTCCCCGGCGATCCGAGATTCTCGTCTTCGACTCCGCGGTCGACGAGCTCGACGCCCTGCCGGGCGAGGCGACAGGCGCTGCTGGTGCTCGATGACGACACGGTCGCGACCTACGGGGCCCTTGCGTCGGGTGAAACCGACCGTGCCGTCCGCGTCTGGTCGCTTCGCGACCACTCCTCGCGGCTCGTCGCGCGCTGGCAGCCGCCGCCCGGCTTTCGGGTCGACCTCGTCGGCCCCCGACCGGCGGTTCTGGACCCCCGGCTGCGCTTCCTCGCGCACGGTGATGATCAGCGCGGTGCACGTGCTCGGCCTCGCCGGCCCGGACGCGGGCCGCGAGCTCGAGCTCGGCTCCCACGACGCGAAGGTGCGGGAGCTCGCCGTCGCTCCCGACGGATCCCGCCTCGCCTCGATCGACGAGGAGGGTGGCCTCCGGGTCTGGCCGCTCGCGGGGGACGGGCCCGTCCGCACCCTCGACGCACCGGCGCCGACCGCGATCTCCGCTCTCGGCTTCGACGCCTCCGGCTCCAGGCTCGGGTGGGCATCGGACGGCAGCGGGCCGCTGGTGTGGAGCCTCGCCGATCCACCGGACGCGGCGCCCCGGCTCCTGCTGGCGTCCGGTGACCAGACCTGCGGCGCCGTCGCCTTCGACACCGCAGGGCCGGTGGGCCGCAGCCGGGCGGATCTCCGGGCAGCTCTTCCTGTGGTCGCTCGCCTCGCCGTACCCCCGGGTGCTGGAGGGCCACACCCAGCGCCCGCTCGATCTCGCGTTCACCCCGGACTCGCGATTCCTCGCGTCGTGCGGCTTCGACGGTGCCCGACTGTGGCCGCTGTCGGCCGAGGACGGCCGCCAACACCTGGTCCCGCTGGGCATCGACTACTGGTGCCACGACATCGCGTCCGACGCGACGAGCGACACCCTGCTGGTGGCGGCGGCCGGCAGCCGGGGCCTTTCTCGTGTGGCCGGACGGCGCAGCGCCACGCAAGCTCGAGGGGATCCCCCCGGCCATCCTCTTCGCGAGCGCCCTCGACACCCGCGCAGGGCTCGCGGCCCTCGGCGTGAACTACGCGTCCGAGTCGAAGGACATGGTGATCTACGTCGCCGACCTGCGCTCGGGCGCGACCCGGAGCTTCCCGGTGCGGCGAGGGCGAGACGCAGAATCCGTGGGCGGACGGGGTCGACACGCTCGCGATCGCCGCCGACGGCATCTCTGCTCTCCGGCAGCTACGAGGGCGTCGAGCGCTGGGATCTCGCGACCGGTAAGACGACCAGGGTCTGCGGTGAGCCCGGCATGGGCACTCTCGGGAGGTACAGCCAGGTCGCGGTCGACGCCTCGGGCCGCAGCATGATTGCCGGCTGCTGGGATGGCCAGATCACCACGCTGCTCGTCGGTGACTCGTCAAGCGCGGACCTGCGGCGCATCACGAGCCACGGCGATGGGGTCAGCGCCGTGGCGATGGACGCGACCGGGAAACGGATCGCCACCGGCGACTCGAGCGGCGCGGTGCGGGTCGGCTGGGCCACGGGCGAGGAGCCGCACCTGCTCCTCGGTCACAGCGACCTCGTCACCGCAGTGGCACTCTCGCCGGACGGCAGGTGGATCGCCTCGGCGAGCGGGGACGAGATTCTCCTGTGGCCGATGCCGGATCTCTCGAAGCCGCCGCTCCACACCCTGCCCCACGACGAGCTCTCGCCAAGCTCGGCTCGCTGACCAATCTGCGCGCCGTTCGCGACCCCGCCTCGGACACCGGCTGGACGATCGAGCTCGGCCCCTTCCCTGGCTGGCGCGACGTCCCCACGTGGTAGGGCAGACATTTCGCCTGCCGAGCGACCAACGCGCGAGGCCGGCGCGCCGTATACACGGGCAGAATGGCGATCACAATCGAGCAGGTCTCTCAGCCCCGAATGCGGTTCCGCGTCGGTGACTGGCTGGTGGACTCGAGCCTGAACCGGATCACTCGGGACGACGCGGTGGTGCGGCTCGAACCCAGGTGCATGGACGTGTTGCTGTGCCTGGCCGAGCGGGTCGGCGAGCTGGTGAGCCGCTCCGAGCTCCAAGACGCGGTGTGGCGCAGTGAGTTCGTCTCGTCCGGTGCCATTGCCGGCCGCATCTACGAGCTCCGCCGGGCGCTCCAGGACGATGCGACGCAGCCGCGCTACATCGAAACCATTCCGAAGAAGGGCTACCGGTTGATCGCATGTGGTGAGCTCGCGTCAACTGTCGGCGCCGATTGTGCGGTTTCTCGGGCTCCGAGCTGCCTCCTCAGTCCGCAATCACGCTCGCGACGACGCGGTCTGCACCCGGTCGATCCACTCCCGCCAGGCGTCGCGCGACATCACGCCGCGGTGGTGGAAGAAGACGAGGCGAGCGAGCTCGCGCATCAGCGGGTTCGCGAGGATCCGGTCGTACACCGGGTTCGGGAGATCGAGGTCGAAGGCGTGGCGCAGCCAGCGCTTGCAGCGGGAGGAGGGGACAGCGCGCCGCATGGCCTGGTGGGGGAACGGTCCGCCGTCGAGCAGGTGGTCGGCGACGGCGATGCCGGCGAGACGGCCCCACTCGATCGCGGTGTGGATGCCGCCCGCGGTCAACGGCGACACCCAGCCGGCAGCATCGCCAACGAGGAGGCTGCGCTCATCGCCGATCCGGCGCAGGGGGCCACCAACCGGGATCCAACCGCAGCGGTGGCCGAGCACCGTCATGTGGTGGGTGTCGAAGCGCCGCGACAATGCGGCAACCAGGCGCTCGGGGTCGGGACGGTGCGGGTGGCGGCAGGCGAGGCCCACCTGGTAGCAGGAGGTGCCGGGCACGATCCAGGCGATATAGCCCGGCGCCAGCTCCGAGTCGAGGATGACGTGGAGCCGGTCCTCGGCGACGCCGCCGAGGCCGACGCATTCCAGCTCGATCCGGAGAGGAGCTCCTGGTTGGCGTCCAGGCCGCGGTCGCGGGCCACGCTCGACCGCGCGCCGTCGGCCCCGACCAGGAACTCGCACCCGAAGTCCTGGCCGAGCAGCCAGACCGTGCCGTTCGGCAGGTCCTGGCTGCCGGAGAACGGCGCGTCCCAGCAGATCTCCACCCCGTAGCGGGCCGCCTCCCGCGCCCACCAGCCCAGCAGCTCGCCGGTCTCGGTGGCCAGAAAGTCGTAGCCGGGGCGTTCCAGGTCCACCCAGTCGAGCGA